>JAJZIR010000007.1 GCA_021810505.1 bacterium | reverse complement strand
CGCGTGCGCTTCGCTCCCACTGACCGGAAATATGGTCCTGCGTCACAAGCTGTCATTCTGCGCACCCCTCCTCGCGGAAGGGCGAAGAGAATCTTACGGCGCTGAGGGAAGGGTGTCAAGGGGGTAGGAGCGCTCGGGGTTCCGGCGAGGTAACGCCCCCGCCGGCGCGCCGCTTATCGCTTAGGGGAACTCCCGCGCGGCACTACCACCAAGGAGTTGGGGACTGGGCGGCCCCAGCGCCGATTCAGGTAACCGCCAGCGAGCTCTAGGCTGGCGCTGGCCCCGGAGTCCAGGCGCATGGCTGAGCGCGCACCCGAAGCCAGCAGCGCTTCCGCGAAAGCCTCAGGGGTTGCCGCGCGGTCGTAGGCGAGGAAAAAGTCTCCGTCGCCGAGCAAGCCCACCGCGACCTGGCGGCTGCTCTGCCAGAAACGAGGGCTTCGCGCGAAGCCCTCGGCCGCTGCGTCCAGGGCCAGGTGACCGGCCCGTACCAACCAGGGACCAGCCGCGAGCGCTGAGGTCACTCGGCTCCAGCCGGGTAGCCCCCAGGAAGTCTTGAGCCGCAGAGGCACCCCCACCCTCTCGGGCAGCCGCGCTGCCGCCGGGCTGAAGCTCAGTGCCACCTGACCGGCCGGGTAGACCGAGGGGTGCTGGTGGACGGCCCAGACGGAGCCGCCCGCCAGCAAGAGCGTGGTCTGTCCTGGCCTCCCTAAGGCCTGGAAGCCGTTGGATACCGCCAAGCTGACGGGTGCCGGAGAGCCCGCTGGCCCCAAGGCGCCGCTCCAAAGCGGCCGGCTGCCGCTCAGGATATGGGTGGTGGGGTGGGGAATTCCGAACAGCAGGCTGCCGGCAGCAGTGATCCCCAGCGTCGCTCGGCAGTCCAGGCTCGGCCACCAGGGGAGGCCTCGCAGAAAGACCAGATCGACTGGCCACCCAGTGGGCGGGTTGAAGTAGCCGCCGTTCACGGCCGCCACCCCACCTCGGGCCCAACGACCCTGGCCCACCTCTCCGCGCTGCCCCAATGGCTGGCTGACCAGCTTGAGCCGGTAGCGCTTGGGACTGAAGGCGACCAGGCTGAGACTTCCAGAGCGGATCAGCCGGATCCCCCCAGGGAGATCGGCTGGGACCGGCGGGGTCAGGGCCGGCAGGCGGAGTCGGGTATCCAAGACGATCCGGAAGGGCCGGCTCAGCCAGAAGACGCGGGTGCGGGATCCCGGGCGCACCTCCAGCTCCGCGGTCGCCGAAGCCGGGGAGGTCTCGTATCCCAGAGCGCCCGCGGCCGGCAGCGCGCCCCGCAGCTCAGGAAGCCGGGCTCCTTGGAGCTGTAGCCGGATCCAGCGGCCAGCTAAGCTGGCCCGGAAAGGAGTCGGGGCGCTGAACTGCAGGACCAGCCGGCTCCGCTGCAGCGCCCCTCGGTCCAAGACGCTATCGGTGACCGCGGTGAGCCGGGACGCGCCCTGGGCAGCCGGCGGGGGGTAGGCCAAAAGCAAGACCGGCGGTTTCCTGGGGGGTAGCGCTTCGGGGCGCGGGGCCGATAGGTCGAGGACGCCCTCGGCGCTGGGCAGCACCCGGATCCCCAGCGCCAAGACCACCGAGAGCGGCAGGTGCAGCACGCCGCGGTACAGCTGGGGGGGAGCTAGCCCGGGGCGGTTCCAACCCTGCCGGCCGTAGCGCAATGTCACTTTTCCCAGCTGCAGGATCAGCTGGTCTCCTGCGCGCTGGACTGAGATCCCTAGGTGCGGCAAGAACCATACCGGCAAGCCGGGTTGGCTGTCCGACAAGATCGGGATCACCAGAGGGGGCCGAAACCCCAGATGGTCGACCTTCAGGATCCTGGTGGAGGCCAGGGCCGAGGACGCCCAGAGCAAGGTCGCGGCCAATAGCCAGCGCAGCACCGGAGCAGAATACCCCAAGGGGCCCAGGGATTTCCCGCCGGGCTGTTATACTGTCAAATATGATCGAACCGTCGGTGGCCCTGTTCGGGGATGCCTACGAGCTGGTCAACGGCCAGTTGGCTGGTCTGCTGGAGTCGGCTAGAGCTCGCTACGCCCTCTTGGTGGACAAGAAGGGCTTCGTCTTGGCTCACCGAGAAGCCCTCTGGGCCCCCAACCCACCGTCGCTCGACTCTATGGCTACCCTGATCGCTGGGAGCGCGGCGGCGACCTCGGCGCTCGCCCGGCTGGTGGGAGAGGTGCAGTTCCACGAGCTGATCCAACAGGGCGAGGATGTGGGGCTCTACCTCGAGTCGGTCTCGGAGCAGACCCTGCTGGCGGTGGTCTTCGACCACGAGGCCCTGGTCGGCAAGATCAAGCTGTTTGCCCGCCGGGTCGTGGCCGAGCTCCGAGAGATCTTGGAGCAGGCGGCGCACAGCCCCGCTCCGGTACAGCTCGATCGGGAATTCTCGACCAGTGCTAGCGCCCTGCTCGACGATCTGTTCGGAAAGGATGCGGGGGGAAGCGCGTGAGCGTGATAAATTTTGCTGCCAGGGAGATCAACTGCAAGGTCGTCTACTACGGTCCTGGATTTTCCGGCAAGACCACCAACCTCAAGCACGTCTTCTCGACGGTCCCTCAGGCGCTGCGCGGCGAGATGGTCAGCCTGGCCACCGAGGATGAGCGGACGCTCTTTTTCGACTTCCTGCCCCTGGAGTTGGGGACGGTCCAGGGGTTCCGCACCCGTTTCTTCCTCTACACCGTCCCGGGCCAGGTCTTCTACAACGCCAGCCGCAAGCTGATCCTGCGCGGGGTCGACGGTATCGTCTTCGTCGCCGACTCGGCTCCTAACCGCCTACGCGCCAACGCCGAGAGTATGCGGAATCTGCGCGAGAACCTCTCCGAATATGGGATGAGCTTGCAGGAGATCCCGCTGGTGATCCAGGTCAACAAGCGCGATCTTCCCGACGCTCTGCCGCTGGACATGATCCTGCAGGTCATCGACCCTGTGCGCCATTATCCTCACTTCGAGGCCATTGCCGGCCAGGGTCGTGGCGTCTTCGAGTCACTCAAGGCTGCCAGCAAGGGAGTTCTGGAGCGCCTTGCCCAGCCGAGCTGAACCCCAGGTCCTGCTCGTCTCCAACGGCAGCGCCGAAGACCTCTTCGGCGCTGCCGTGCTGAGCCGACTCGCGGCTCGGCTGCAGCTGCGGGCTTGGGCCTTGCCGCTGGTCGGGAGCGGGTCGGCCTACCAGGGTCTGGCCACTTTGCTGGGACCCAGGGTAACGATGCCCTCGGCGGGCTTCCTGCTCAACAGCTGGGCTAACCTGATCGCCGACTTGCGCTCCGGCTTCTTGGCCATGAGCGTTCGGCAGTGGCGCTGCGCCCTGACCCAGCGCGGCCGCGCCGACCTGGTGGTGGTCAGCGGGGACGCCTACGCTCTGGCCGTCGGGGCTTTGGCGGCTGTGGGGACCGGGAAGACCAAACTCGTCCACCTCCAGCCGCTGGTATCGGTTCAGTACGCCGAGGGACTGAGCCCCTTGCAGCTGCTGCGCCGTCCGGTCGATTTGGGGTCCAGCCACTTCCTGCCCTGGGAGACGGCGCTGCAGCGGCGAGCCGACGCGGTCTACGTGCGCGACGCTCCGAGCGCCCTGGTGCTGCGCCGGATAGGGGTGCCGGCCCGCTACTACGGCAGCTTCGCCATGGATATCTTGCCCGCTCAGGGGACCGGGGAGCTCAGCGCTGGGTTGGGGGCCAAACCGGTGCTGGCCTTGCTGCCGGGCAGCAGGGCCGACGCCGCCTGGAGCTTGCCGCGGATGCTGGAGGCGGTTTGCGGCCTGCCCGAGCTGCAGGCGGTCGTCGCCTGGGCCAGGCCGCCCGCCGAGCTGCGGGCGCCGCCTAGCTGGGAGCTCCGGTCGCACCCGGGCGGCGCCTGGCTGCGGGGGCCCGCGGAGGTCCTGGTCGAATTCGGCAACTTCCACGCGGTTCTGCGCGCGGCCGATCTGGTACTGGCCACCGCCGGGACTGCGACCGAGCAGGCCGCCGGGCTGGGCCGGCCCGCGGTCGGTTTTCCCACCCCCGGCCCCCAGTACACCGCCTCTTTTGCGGCCCGCCAGGCCCGGCTGCTGGGCGGCGCTCTGCAGCTGGTGGCACCCGAGCCGGGGGCGATACGCGCGGCCTTGCGTGCACTCCTCTGCCGGCCCGGTCATTACGCCAGAGCTTCGGTCCAGGGCCTTAGGCGGATTGGGCCGGCCGGGGCCCTGAGCCAGATCGCCGCCGACCTGGCCGAATTACTGGGCAGCCCCGCTGCGCCCTACCCACCGTGACCGGGAGGTCACCAAGTAGAACAGCGCTGCCAAGAAGAGCAAGCTGGCCGCGATCACGAAAGGCGATCGGATCCCCCAAGTGGTCCAGGCGAAGCCGCCTACTAGCGGGCCGCTGGCGGTTCCCAGGCTCTCTACGGTCATCAGCGCCCCCCAGGTAGCGGCGCGGTTGGCCTTGGGTAAGCTCTTGGCCACTAGACCGCCCCAGCCCGGGACGATTGCCGAATAACCTAGCCCGGCCAGGATGGCGATGGGGTAGTACCAGTGCAGCCTGGGCAGGGCGGCTAGCGCCGAGAAGGCCAGGCTGACTAGGACCAGGCCACAGACCAGGACCCAGCGGGGGTTGTAACGGTCGGCCAGGCGGCCGCTGAGATTCAGAAAGCCGTAGGCGGTTAGGCCGCCCAGCAGGACCATCGCCGCCAGCTGCAAGGTGGAGAGGCCCACTGCTGCCGAGAACAGGTTGATGACCGGGCCGAGCAGGGTGATGGCCAGGGTCTGCACCAGCGCTGCTGGGACCAGCGGCATCAGCTGGGTCCAGCGGTAGGCCTCTTGGGTGCTGCGCCCGGAGTGGCGCAGCTGGTGCCCCCCTAGCTTCCACTGGCTCACCGCTAGCAGGGCGATCACCGCCTGCAGGCCGAGCAGGATCAGCCAGGCCAGAGGCTCATGCCCCACCGAGAGGGTGGGGTGGACCAGGAAGCTGATGGCTAGGAAGCCGACGCCGATGAAAGGATTGACCGCCATGTTGGCAAAGCCGATGGCCCGGGACTCCTCGCCAGGCCTTGCGCTGCTGTTGGCCAGGGTCATCACCCCGGGCCAGAGCGGGCTGAGCGAGACCCCGTGGACCATGGCCAGCAACAGGAGCAGCCAGGCGCTATGCAGGTACACTACCCCGAACACCACCACCAGGCCCACCAAGGCGCCCAATAGCACCATGCGGCCCAGACCCAGGTGCTCAGCCAGGTAGCCGCCTACGCTCTTGCTGAAGCTGTCCGCGCCGTAGTGCAGAGCCATGGCCAGACCGATCAGCGCCAGGTTCAGCCCGAGGTGGTGGGTGCCGTACACCGGGAGGAAGGCGGCGTAGAATCCGGTGCGGACGAATTCGGTCAGGGCGAGCAGGCTGAGCAGCGGAAGGACGTACTTAAGACGGTCACGCCGCCAGGGTAGGCTGGAACTGATCATGTCACGTCCTGGGCTCTCCGCGCGGCGACACCGAGAAAACCGCCGCGATCTCGGGAGGGCAACTGAGGTCACTATAGCAGCTGCCGCTCACTGGCTGCGCCGGCGCGGATCGGTCCCTCCCCCCAGCAGCAACGCCCGGATTTCTCCGACCAGATAGAGGCTGCCGGCTACCACCGCCAGGTGCTCCTGGGGGGAGAGCAGTTGCAGCGCCTGCTCCGGGCTGGCAGCCACCTGGACCGGCTTACCCTGGCACAGCGGGAGCAGGTCGGCTGGATCGGCTGCCCGGGTGCTGTGGAGGGCTCGGGTGAGGATGATCCGGCTGGCCAGAGGTAGCAGCGGCCTCAGCAGGCCGGCTAGGTCCTTGTCCGAGGAGGCCCCGAAGATCAGCGGTAGGGGTAGGGGAGCCAAGCTGATCAGCGCTCTAGCCAGGGCGGCGGCTCCGGCTGGGTTGTGGGCACCGTCCAAGATCAGCTCGCGCTCCCCCCAGGCGATCCGCTCCAACCGCCCCGGCCAGCGGGTGGCGGCCAGGCCGCTGGAGATCGCCGCCCCCGGAAGCCCGAGCAGCTGGGCGGCCAGCGCGGCCAACAAGGAGTTCTCCAGCCCATGGGTCCCCAGCAGCGCCGTGCGGTAGCGCAGTCGGCCGGCCGCGCTCTCCAGCTGCACCTCCCAGCCGGACCAACCCAGGGAGCGGGCCGACCAGGTGGTCCGCTCCGGGGTGTGCAGAGGAGCCCCCAGCTCGGCGGCCCGGCGGGCGATCACTTCCAGGGCCTCGCCGCGGGCCGCAGTCAGGGCCGGGCGGCCCGGCCGGAGGATGCCGGCCTTCTCTCCAGCGATGCTGGCCAGGGTCCCTCCCAGCAGCTGGGTGTGGTCGAGGCCGATCTGGGTGATCAGGCTCAGGGCCGGATCGAGCGCGTTGGTGGCGTCCAGGCGCCCGCCTAGGCCCACCTCCATCACTGCCCAGCGCACAGCGGCCTTCGCGAACAGCCGCACGGCACAGGCGGTGACGATCTCGAAGAAGCTAGCGCCCAGCTGTTCGGCCTGCGGTCTGAGCTCGGCTAAGACCTGCGCGATCGCGGCGTCCGCTACCTCCTCGCCGTTCACCTGGAAGCGCTCCGAGAAGCGGCTGAGGTGCGGGCTGATGAAGCGGCCGGTGGGAATCCCGGCCGCTCGGAAGGCTGCGTCCAGGCTGGCGGTGACGCTGCCCTTGCCGTTGGTACCCCCCACCAGGACCACTCGGAAGGGAGGAGGAGCGCCGATCAGCGCCCGCACCCGCTCCAGCCCCGGCTGGATGGCCTGCCGAGCGTAGAGCCAGTCCAGCAGCTCGCCTTCCACTCAGGAGAGGTGGCGCTCAAAGACTGGGACGATCTGCTGTTTCCTGGAGATGCGGTCTCCCAGATCGGCCAGGTGGTCATGGACCGGGGCCCCAAAGAGCCGTTCCAGCAGCTGGGCCTCCTCGGGGCTGGGGACCAGAGTCTGGTTGGTCCCGGACAGGATATCCACTACCCCCAGGAAGATGCCAGCCAGCTGGCTCTTGGCCTTTTCCTCGCGCATCGCTTCCAGCAGCTCCCCTTTCCTGGCCAGCAGGCTGGCCGGGTGGGTGGTCTCCAGCACCGCCAAGCCATACGGCCTGCCGCCGAAGCGGTAGACCTTGAAGTCCATCTTGAGCAGGGCGTCCGCCGGGATCCCGGAGACGTCGCTCTTGGCGGCGAACAGCGCCTCCTCCAGGGCGGTGAGGTCCTCGACTTCGCCCAGCTGAGCCAGCTGGCGCGCGGCGCGGCGGTCTGCCTCGGTAGTGGTCGGGCTGCGAAAGCCCAGGGTGTCGGAGAGAATCGCCGCTAGCATCAACCTGGCTTCCTGGCCCTGCAGCGCGACCTCCCACTCGCGCTGCAGGGCCAGGAGCAGGGTGGCGCTGCAGCCCACCGGCTCGGTGCGCAGCAGGATCGGCGCAGGGGTGCTGAGCTGGCCGATGCGGTGATGATCGACGATCCCCACGACCTGCTGGGTAGCCAAGCCCGGAAGGGACTGGGCCGCCTCGTTGTGGTCGACCAAGAAGGCCGGCTGGTCTGGCTCCAGCCGGGTGAGCAGCTCGGGGACGGGCGCCTTCGCCCAGCCGAAGACGAACTCGGTCTCGGGGTTGAGCGGGCCCAGCCGGTAGGGTTTGGCCTGCTGGCCGCGCCGCTCCAGCAAGCCAGCGCACACCAGGGCGGAGCTGACCGCGTCGGTATCCGGGCTCTGATGGCCGAAGACTGCGATGGGCATGCGCGGAGTATACCGGATGGCCTGCCGGTCCCGGGCGGGTAGGGGAGCGGCTCAGATCTGTTCGGGCGGTCCGGGGCGAGCAAATAAGAAACCCTGTCCCAGACGGCAACCCAGCTCGATCAGCCGTGCGCGCTGCGCCGGGTTCTCGATCCCCTCGGCGATCACCTCTAGGCCCAGGGCCCCGGCCATCGCCAAGATGGCCCGCACGATCGCGACCTCTTTGCCCTCCGCGCCCCCCAGCTGGGGCAGAGCCTGAACGAAGGAGCGGTCGATCTTGAGGGTCTGGACCTGCAGGCGCTGCAGCTGGGACAGCGAGGCGTACCCGGTCCCAAAGTCGTCGATAGCCACGGCGATTCCCGCCGCCTGCAGCTCGGCCAGCTGTACCTTGGCCGCCGCCGGGCTTTGGATCAGGCCGCTCTCGGTGAGTTCCAGCTCCAAGGCGCTGGCCGGCAGGTCCGCTTCGGCCAGCAGCTGCTGCAGCTCGGCTGCGTACCCCTGGCGCTCCAGCTCCTGGGAGGTGACGTTGACGGCGATGGGCAGGTTGCGGCCGCGCCAGGCTTGGGCTTGGCGGCAGGCCATCTCCAGCACCCGCCGTCCCAACGGGTGGATCAGGCCGGTCTCCTCGGCCAAGGGGATGAAGTGATCGGGCGGGATCAGGCCTTGCTGAGGGTGGCGCCAGCGCAGCAGCGCTTCGGCGGAGTGCAGCGCGCCGCCAGCTAGACGGACCCTGGGCTGGTAGACCAGAAACAGCTGGTCGCTGCTCAGGGCGGCGCGCAGATCGCGCTCCAGGGCGGCGCGCTCCTGGACTCGCCGGTTCATCTCTTCCTGGAAAAAGCAGAGCGGCTGCCTGCTGCTCTGGGCTTGCTGGAGGGCGACGCCGGCGTACTGGAGCAGCAGTTCCGGGCGCTGCGCGTCGGTTGGGGCCAGCGCCACTCCGATGCGCAGGTCCACCGAGATGGCTTGTGGCCCGATCAGGACCGGCTGCCGGGCCGCCGCCATCACCCGGTCGGCTACCGCGGCGGCTTCCTGGGGCCGCACCAAGCCGGTTACCAGCAGGGCAAATTCGTCGCCGTCCACCCGCGCCACGGTATCTCCCTCACGGACGCAGGAGTTCAGCCGCCTGGCCAGCTCGGCGAGCACCGCGTCGCCGGCTCGGTGGCCGTAGAGCTCGTTGACCGAACCCAGACTGCCCAGGTCGCAGAGCAGCAGCGCCAAGCTGCGGCCGCTGCGGCTCAGCGCGGCCTGGGCCTGAGCGGTCCGGTCCAGCAGCAGGCTGCGGTTGGGTAGGCCGGTCAGCGGATCGTGCTGGGCCAGATAGGTGAGCCGCTCCCCCAGGACCTTCTTTTCGGTGATGTCCTCGGACAGCTTCACGAAGCCGGAGAGAGCCTGGTCCTCGTGCAGCGAGAACAGCGTGGCCTGCTCGTGGTAGCTGCGGCCACCCTTGTTCAGGACTTCTAGCTCACCCTCCCAGAAGAGCTCGCCGTCCGGGCCCGGCGAGCCGGGGTGCAAGGAAGCCGGGTGCCGCTCGGGAAGTTTCCAGCCGTTGGCGCCCAGCAGCTCGCCCTTGCTGTACCCGCTGACCTCGCTGAAACGCCGATTCAGATAGGTGATCTCCCCCTGCGCGTCGGTGGCTACCAGCATGCTGGGGCTCTGCTCGGTGATGCGGAGCAGGCGCTCGGCCTCGCGCCGGTATTGGGCGGCCTCCAGCGCGAAGGCGAGGTCGCCGGCGACCTGCTGGAGCAGCAGCTGCAGCTCCAGCTCCATGGAGACCGGCTGTTTGGGGTAGAGAGCCAGGACGCCCCTGGTGTTGCCGCGGCGCAGCGGCAGCAGGCAGAGGCCGCCCAAGCCGTAGCGCCGAGCGTGGGCCCGCCAGGTGAGCGGAAGGGTCGGGACCATCAGCAGAGTCTCTTCCCAGACTTCCCCTCTGCTCAGCAGGTCGACCAATTGGGGCATCCTCCGCAGCAGCCTCCCCTGCGGGGTGGCCGCCTCCTGCTGCTGGACCAGCAGCGCGAAGTAGCCCTCGGCGGGTCCGGCGTGGGCTAGGGCCCGTACCTGGTCTCCTGCGACCAGGCCGACCCAGGCCAGGGCCAGGTCCAGCTGGCTCACCACCACCCTGCAGATCTCGGCGGCCAGCTCGGCCGGATCCTCCTGGTAGAGCATGGCCCGGTTGGTCTCCCCCAGGAGGTGATAGATCCGCTGCAGGTCCCCAGCGCGCTGCGCAGCCCGGCGGCGCCCGGTGACGTCGAAGATCACCGAGTAGAGCAGAATCCGGTCCCCGCTCTGCAGAGGGGCGCTGTAGCACTCCACCTCCCTGATCTGGCCGTCCCTGCGCAGGTGGCGGAAGTGGAAGAGCTGCTGGCGGCCCGCTACAGCCCGCTCCATCCGCTGGGCGATCTCCTCTGGGAGGAGGGTGTTGATCCGCTCCATCTCCAGGCCGCGCAGCTCGCGCAGCGGGTAGCCGTAGAACCGGCTGGCTGCGCGGCTGGCGTCGACGATCCGGCCGGTCTCAGGGTCGATCAACAGGATCACCGCCGCGCTCTCGGCGGATAGCTTGCGGCGCTGCGCGCCCGGTGGTCCCTGCGACCTGAGCACTTCCCACAGCGCGGTGGCCAAGCCCGCCCGCGCCCCCTCGCTGCCCGGCTCCTCCCGGACCCAGCGCCACCACAGGTCCGACCCGTCCAGCTCAGACTCCAGCGCAGCCAGCTCCGGTTCCGCGACCAGGCCGACCAGGATCACCGAGCAGCCCGGCCGCTCTCGCAGGGCCCTGAGGGCGCTGACCGGGTCGCTGGCCAGCGGCAGGCCCAAGATAGCCAGATCGAAGGGCTCCGCTAGGGCGCTGGCCAGGGCTTCAGGCGTCTCGGCCTCCCGGCGCTGCAGCGAGGGGACTCTGGCCAAGAGTCCACCGGCCAGCTGCCGCTCGGAGGGGGTCAGGCTAGCCAGCAGCAGGCGCACGGACGCTCCTGGGCGCAGCCGAGGGGGCCAGGCTACCCGGGGCCCGGGTGAACCCGTTTGCAGTGGGTTGCATGCGCAGAGTCTAGCGCAGAGCGCCCCTTCAGTGGGTCCGGTCGGCCAGGCCGGCCAGCGTTTCCTGCAGCGCCAGGGTTCGCTCGGGGTGGGGGGCGGCTTTCCACACCTCGGCGAGGATCCCGAGGCCCCTGCGGGCCTCGGTCGCGGCGACTTCCATGGCCCGCTCCACCGCGCCGCTCCCCCTGAGCTGCCCTTCCAACCAGGCTAGCCCTGCCTGGTCTTTCTCGGCCCTGGGCCGCCCCAGCCAGTCCAGAGCTCGTTGCCGGTCGGCCTCTCCGGCGCTGGCCAGCCAGTCTAGCAGGATCAAGGTGCGCTTGCCTTCCAGCAGGTCGCCCGCCCGCTCCTTGCCGTAAGTCGGGCCGCCGGTCAGATTTAGGGCGTCGTCGCAGATCTGGAAGGCCGCCCCTAGGGCCAGGCCTGCCGGGAGCAACCGGGCGTCGGGTTGGACGCCGGCGGCCAGCATGCCCAAGCGCAACGGCGCCACCACGGTGTAGTGGGCGGTCTTGAGCTGTACCATCTGCAGATAGTCGGCCGAACTGACCGACCAGGTCCCGGACCTGATCCAGAGCAGCTCGATGTGCTGGCCCTCTGCCGTGCGCTGGACGGTCGCGAGGAACTCCTCGGCCGCTCCTGGCACTGCGCTGGACAGCACCGCCTGCCACATGTAGGCGTGCAGGGCGTCCCCAGCGTTGATGGCTAGCGGGATCCCGTGCAAGCGGTGGAGGGCCGGTCCGCCTCGGCGCTCCTCAGAAGCGTCCTCGATGTCGTCGTGGATGAGGACCCAGCTCTGGAATAATTCCAGGGCCGCGGCCAGGGGCAGCGCCCGCTCCTTCCCGACCCCGAAGGCGGCCGCGCACTCCAGGAGCAGCTGGCCGCGCAGCCCCTTGCCACCCCGCGCCGGGTAGTCGCGCATCATCTGGCAGAGCAGGTCGATCCCTGGGACGGGGCTGCCTTTGGGCAGCAGGGCGTCGATATAAGGCCAGAAGGGCTGCATCGCTCCAGTCTAGCCGGCCAGCCCCCCGCGGGGGGCTGGCCCTGCGCCGTCCTGGGCGCAGGTGGGGTGGTGCATCCGTGATGCCAGCGCGCGCAGCGCCGCAACCTGCGCTGCCCTGGAGGCAGCGTCCGAACCGGGAAGCGGGTGGCGATTTCGCCCCAGCGAGATTGCTTGGCGGCATACCCGGCTGCGCCGCGATAGCCAGCAGGTGGTTGCCAGCGGTGACCTCGGAATCCTGGCGCGAGGTTGCGCCCGGCCCGAGGCCAGCGGGCCAGCCTGGTAGACTCGGAAGCATGGGCGGAGAGGCGTACCGACAGGCTGGCGTGGATCTGGCGGCCAGCGAGGCCGCTCTGGAGCTGATCCGTGATCGGGTGCGCTCGACCTACACCGCCTCTGTGCTGGCCGGTATCGGCAGCTTCGGCGGCCTATTCAGAGCCGACCAGCTCCGGGCGATGCGCAGGCCGGTGCTGGTGGCCACCACCGACGGTGTCGGTACCAAGACCGTGGTGGCGGTACGGGCGGGAAGGCTGCAGAGCCTGGGTAGGGACATCGTCCACCACGGCGTCAACGACCTATTGGTGCAAGGAGCCAGCCCGCTGTTCTGCTTGGATTACCTGGCCATGGCCGAGCTGGTGCCGGCCCGGGTGGCTGCGCTGGTGGAGGGAGTGGCCGATGCCTGCCGGGAGCTCGGCGTGGCGCTGCTGGGCGGTGAGACTGCTGAGCTGCCCGGGGTGTACCAGGCCGGCGAGATCGACCTGGTCGCCACCCTGGTCGGCGCTGTGGAAGAAGACCGCATCGTCGACGGCCGCCGCTTGGAGAGCGGCGATCTCCTGATCGCCTTGGCCAGCGACGGGCTACACACCAACGGCTACAGCCTAGCCCGGCGGGTTTTCGCCGGAGAAGATTGGAACGCCTCCCAGGCACGCTTGGGAGGGCAAAACCTCTTTGGCGCGCTGCTGGCAGCGCACCGCTGCTACCTGGGGTCGGTGCGCGCCTTGATGGAGGCTGGCCTGGACCTGCGCGGGATGGCGCACATCACCGGAGGCGGTCTGATCGACAATCTGCCCAGGGTCCTCCCGCCAGGCATAGGCGCCGAGATCGCCCTGAACAGCTGGACCCCCCCAGCGCTGTTCCAGTGGCTGCTCGAAGCGGGGCAGCTGCAGCTAGAGGAGGCTTTCCGGGTGCTCAACATGGGGATCGGTTACCTCATCGCCCTTCCGGCTGCCCAGGCCGCTGCCGCCCTGGATGTCCTAGCTAGCTGCGGCGAGACCGCCTGGGTCTGCGGTGAGCTGCGCCTAGGGCAGGGGGTTCGGCTGCGATGACGCCGCGCCCACCGGAGTCCTTGGAAGCCGAGCGGGCTGGGGTGGAGCTCTGGGTAGTCCGCCACGGCGAAACCACCTGGAACTCCAGCGGCCGCTTCCAGGGGCAGATCGATGTCCCGCTCAGCCCCAAGGGGGCCTGGCAAGCCGACCGCCTGGCGCAGCGCCTGATCAGATTTTCCTTCGCTGCCGCCTACTCCAGCGATCTGGCCCGCTGCCTGCAGACCGCCGAGCGGCTCTGCCAACTGGACCCGGCGCTGGAAATCACGGCCGACCGGCGCCTGCGCGAGATCGACGTGGGTCGCCTGGGTGGCCTCAGCCTCACCGAGATCGAGCGGGATCACCCGGAGTACCTGACCGCCCTGCGCGCCGATCCCTGGAATACTCACCGCCCGGGCGGCGAGAGCATGGCCGAACTGTTCGCCCGCTGCGCGCAGCTGGCCGCCGATCTCACCGCCCGCCACCCGGGCCAGCGGGTCCTGGCCTTCACCCACGGCGGGGTGGTCCGGGCGCTCACGGTCCTAGCGCTAGGTCCAGCTCAGGCGTCCACGCTGCGGTTGCAGGTCGACAACACCTCGATCACTCGGCTGATCCTGAGCCCGGCGGGGCACCGCCTAGTCTCTTTCAACGACACCGCCCACCTGGAGCTGGATACCTGGGCTCCCCCGTATCCGGCTGGCTCGGAGAGCCCCGCCGGGCTAGGGTAGTAGGCTGTCCGGGCGGCCGCCCGGACAGCCTGGGCGCGGGGGGTAGGTGACAGCATGATCTGGATTGGCGTGATGGTAGCGGGCGCTCTGGGCGCCCTGAGCCGGTATCTGCTCAGCTCTTGGATTCAGTCCGGTTTGGTCGGCAGCCTAGCTGGCTTCCCCTTGGGGACCTTGGTGATCAACGTAGCCGGCTCCTTCCTGCTCTCCTTCCTGACCCAGATCGGCCTGCGCGGGCTCATCTCGCCGGCGCTCCGGATCAGCCTGGGGATCGGTTTCGTGGGGGCCTTCACGACTTTTTCGACCTTCGAGCTGGACAGCAGCGCGCTGCTGGGCAGCGGCGAGTGGAGCAGGGCGGCGCTCTATATCCTGGGTAACCTGCTGTTGGGCTACCTGGCCGTGTGGCTGGGCAGGGCGGCGGCAGTGACGATGGTCGGCCCTTGAGAGCGGCCCGGATGTCTGGGTCGCAGTGCTGGGGAGCGGTGTGTACGGCTTGAGTCCGCGCAGCGCAGCGCTGCTGGAAGCTTACGCGGCTGGGGACCAGCTGGCCCTGGCCAAGCTGCTGACCCGCATCGAGTCTGGCGCCCCCGACGCCTCGGCGATCCTGCAGGCGGCCAGGCGAGCAGCTGCGGCGCGCCCTCGGCCGAGGATCCTGGGCATCACCGGTAGCCCAGGCAGCGGCAAGAGCACCTTGATCTCTGCGCTGATCCAGCTGATCCGGGCCAGGGGCGAGCGCGCCGCAGTTCTCTGCGTCGACCCCAGCAGCCCCTTCGGGGGAGGTGCGGTGCTGGGGGACCGAATCCGCATGGGCGCTCACTTCCAGGACCAAGGGGTCTACATCCGCTCGCTGTCCTCGCGGGGCTTGCTGGGTGGTCTGTCCCCGAGAACACCGCAGATCGCCGCGCTGCTGGAGTGCTTCGGCTTCGACTGGATCCTGATCGAGACGGTGGGGGTAGGCCAGAGCGAGGTGGATGTCGCCCAGGTCGGCGACCTGGTGGTTTTGGTCCTCAACCCCAACCAGGGCGACGGCGTGCAGGTGGTCAAGTCTGGGGTCCTCGAAATCGCCGACCTGGTGGCGATCAACAAAGCCGACTTGCCGGGGGCGGGTCAGCTGGCCAGGGATCTGCGCTTCCTCAGCGAGGGCCGGCCGGCCGTTCAGGTTTACTCCCTCATCGCCGCGAGCAACCAGGGGGTCGGCGAGCTGTTCGCCGCGGTGGAGAGCGCTTGGCAGCCGCAGCAAGCCGAAAAGCGCGCCCTAGAGCGCGCTCGATTGGAGGTAGCCCAGTGGGGGCGGGAGTGGTGGAATGCAGAAATTTCCGGCTTAGGCGTCCAAGAGCTGGAGCAGGTCAGGCTGGGCCAGTCCGATTCCCTGCAGCTGGCCCGCCGCCTGCAGGCCCGGCTTACCTCAGCTCACAGCGCGGCGCGCAGCGGGGAGGGCGACCAGTAAACCGTCTGGCAGACCTGGCACTCCCCCACCAGGAACTGGCGATCTGCCGACTGCTCCGAGCTGGGTAGGGTGACCTCCTGCAGGAAAATGCGCTCGTGCAGGTGGCCGATGAGGTCCCTGGCCGCGATCAGCTGGTGGGGAAAGGGCGCTGGTTCGCCCAGGAGCCTGGCCGGATGCAGGCAGAGGAACTCGAAAGGATTTTTGTACTCCCAGATCCTGAGGACCAGCTGGATCCAGCCCAGATCCAGGACTCGGCCGGCGTCGGGGAGCCCGGCCGCTTCGGCCAGGACTTCGGCTAAGCTGGGTTGAGGAGCGTGCCGCAGGTGTTGCACCAAATCGTGGTCGGCCATGGGTATCCTCCACAGGTAGGTGGTCAGGGGCAGACGGGCTGCCGGGGAACTGGACCAGGGTTCCTTCCCTACCAGTGTGCAGCCCGGGCAGATGAAGTGCAAGCTGTTCGCGGGTGGAGGTGAGGCGCCGAGCGATGCTCTACGACCAGGAAGCGCTCAGCGCTCGGGAGAAGGTTTGGCTGGCGGGCTACGCGACCAGGTCAGAGGGTAGCTTGGGCCGGACCCATCCCGAGGTCGAGTTGGGTTCCCACCGGACTGCTTTTCAGAGAGACCGCGACCGGGTCATCCATAGCAGCGCTTTTCGCAGGTTGGAATACAAGACCCAGGTCTTCGTCAACGGCGAAGGGGATCACTACCGCACCCGGTTGACCCATACCCTGGAGGTGGCCCAGGTGGCCCGCTCCTTGGCGGTCGCCCTGGGCCTGCACGAGACGCTGACCGAGACGCTGGCGCTGGCACATGACCTGGGCCATCCCCCCTTTGGCCACGGCGGCGAGGCGACGCTGGACCAGCTGATGCGGGAGGCCGGGGAAGACGGCTTCGAGCACAACCGGCAGGCTCTTCGGGTGGTCACCGAGCTGGAGCAGCACGCGCTGGAGTACTCCGGCCTCAACCTCTGCTTCGAGACCTTGGAGGGCATCGCCAAGCACGAAGCCACCAGAGCGGAGGGCGCCGCCTCCTTGGCTGACCGCTTCCGCCCCGAATGGCGCCCCAGCTTGGAGGCCCAGGTCGCCAACGTCGCCGACGAGACAGCTTACGTGGTCCACGACCTCGACGACGGCCTGCGCAGCGGTCTGATCCGGGATCTGGAGGTGGCGGAGCTCCGCCTATGGCGCAGCGTCGACCTGCCCGAGGCGGCCTGGAGCGAGCATCCGGCCGCCCGCAAAGTGCGCAGCAGCAGGTTGTTGGGCTATCTGATCGAAGACCTGCTGGCCGAGACCGAACAGCGCCTGCGCCGTGGGGCCATCACCAGCCTGGAGCAGGTCAGAGCCTGCCAGGTTCCCCTCGTGGGCCACCGGAGCGAGACCTCGGCGGAGCTGGAGCAGCTGCGCGGCTTCCTGGGCGAGCACCTCTACCGGCACCCCAGGGTGCTCAAACAGGTCTACCGCGCCGAGCAGGTGCTGCGGGCGATCTTCGTCGCCTACGCGCAGCGCCCGGTCATGCTGCCTAAGAGCGTGCAGCAGCGCTTCGGTGCCGTGGGCCTCGCGCGGGCGCTGTGCGATTACGTGGCCGGGATGACGGACCGTTTCGCCTTTCAGGAGTTCGAGGTTCTGGGGGGTGCCTGAGGTGCGCCGGGCTGACCCCACGCGTTGACAAGTTCCCGGCCAGCACCCTATACTCGCCTGGCGTCGAGGACCGGCCCGGCCTCGTGGCATCCGACCGGAGCCTCAGGAGGGTTGGCCGAGCGGTTGAAGGCAGCAGTCTTGAAAACTGCAGTGGGGTGACCTACCGGGGGTTCGAATCCCTCACCCTCCGCCAAAAACGACGCCAGAGCTGGAGAGGTGGGTGAGTGGCTTAAACCACAGTCCTGCTAAGACTGCGTACTGTAAAAGGTACCGAGAGTTCGAATCTCTCCCTCTCCGCCAAGTTGGTCCATGCACCCGTAGCTCAGTTGGATAGAGCGTCTGACTACGGATCAGAAGGCCAGGGGTTCGAATCCTCTCGGGTGCACCACAGAAAACAAAATCTGGGACGGGTTTGTCGCTAGAAAGCGCACCGGGGATCCTGCCGCTCCGGTCCGCTTTCTTTGCCTACGCCCTGGTAGAGAGCCTGCGCAGCGCGGCCAGCCGACTGGGCGTCACGGTGCTAGAGGGGAGCCCGGTACGCGCCGTCGACCTGCACCGCCGGCGCCTGGAAGTGCGCGGGGGCAGCGATCCTTTCGACCTGCTGATCGCGGCGATCGATGGTAGACCGGGACCCGAGCACCACCGACCGGTGTGCTGGCTATGGCGGCGCCTCGAGCGGGCTGGACCTGCCCGGGCGCTTCCGGGGCGACCACTTCTGCAGGCGCTGGTCGAGCATGAGCGCTCCGCCCAGGACCGCCGGCACCCCGCCGCCTGGATGCAGGCCGCTGCCGACCCGCACCACTCCGGGCGCTCCAGGCCAGCGCCAGGGCTCCGGGTGCAGAGGGCCGGAGCGCCAGGGCGGATAGCTCCGGCCGTAGATCGCGCCGCCCGGAGCCCCTGCTCTCGCCAGCGAGCCCGGCGAGAGCAGGACGCCCAGGTCGAGCCAGGAGCGCAGCGGCCAGCCGGTTTCCAGCTCAGCCCAGGCCAGCTGGCGGCGCAGCCAGGGCTCTTCTCCCCGGTAGTGCCTCCCGTTGGGGGGAGCGGTGAGCAGGACCGAGAGCACGCCCGAGCTGTTGTGGGGATGGGCGGGGCTGCCGGGCGGCCAGTACTGGATGACGACCAAGGTCTGGTGGGGTTCGCGGCCCGCCAGGAGATCGCGGCCCGCGCGCTGGGGCGAGTCCGGGATCAGGACGGTCTGATGGGGCAGGTCCAGAGCGGGGGTCAGGCCGTGCAAGCTGACCCCCGAGCAGCTCAGAGCTTCCCGCCTCAGCGGGCTGCCCACCAGCTGGCGCCAGCGGTCGGTATCGATCGCCGCGATCAGCAGGTCGAAAGGATCGCTGCCCCCGCGCACTTCCAGGCGCCGGCGGTGCAGGTCGACGGCGCGTACCGGGCTCCCCTCTAGCACCGTGACGCCCAGTCGGCTGGCCGCGCTGCGCAGGCTCTCCACCAGGGCGTAGACGCCGCCCTGAGGGACAGCCAGGCGGCCGGGCGCCAGCATGGCTCCGGGCAGGGCGGCGTGCAAGGCGCTGCCCTGTTCCGGGCCGACGCCGGCATTGAAGCCGTGGATCCCGATCGCCACCTCCAGCGCGGTCGGCAGGTCCAAGCGGCCCAGGAAGCCGGCTGGGCGCAGTGCTCGCAGGCCCAGGCCGAGCGCCAGGCTGGCCTGCAGGAAGCGGCGGTCGGGACCCGGCGGGGTGACCAACAGGGTTTCGAGCGGCTCCCCCAGAGCCGAGGTCGCTGCCGCGTAGCGCTGCCAGTCCGCGAAGTAGCGCTGCCCTGGCTGGACCGGCAGCCAAATGCGCTCTCCCCTCCAGAGGTGCAGGCCTAGGCTGCCCAACGGGAGGAAGTCCGGGCTGGAGACCTGGGTACCCCTGCGCTGCAGCCGC
Source organism: bacterium (assembly GCA_021810505.1). Taxonomy (GTDB): domain Bacteria; phylum Deinococcota; class Deinococci; order Deinococcales; family Deinococcaceae; genus JAJZIR01. Next base: position 105,179 of record JAJZIR010000007.1, on the reverse strand, counting down.
TCAGCCAGCTGCTGCCACACCGCCGGGAATGCGAAGAGCGAGGGGCCCAGGTCGATCTGGTTCCCCTGGAGCTCCGGCCGGGCGCTCTTGCCGCCCAGCCGATCGGCTTCGTAGAGGACGACCTGCTCTCCCCGGCTGGCCGCTAGGACTGCGCTGGCCAGGCCGGCCAGGCCGCCGCCCAGGACCGTCACCACCTCTGGACCAGGTGCGCGACCAGAGGGAGCCCGCAGATCGTCCCCAGGATCCACGGGCTGAGCAGCGAGCCCAGGTACAGGCGGGCCGCGGTGGGCTCGTCGGGGTGGATCCACAGCCAGGCGAGCAGGCCGCCGCTGACCAGGGTGATGCCAGCTCCCAGCCAGAGGCTCTGGCTGCCTAGCAGCAGGATGGAGGCCAGCAGCCAGGCTGCGCTCCAGAGAACGGTCCCCCGCACTCCCAGGTGAACCGCTACGGTGCGCACACCGGATTTCTGGTCGGCGCTGCGGTCCTGGACAGCGTCGAAAGCGTGCTTCGCCACCGCCCAGCAGATCAGGCCGAGCAGGTCGGGCCAGGGGACCGCGCGCCCGGTCAGCTGGAGCGCGGCCAGCAGCGGGAGCGCGTAGGCGGCGTTGCTTAGGGAGTCCAGCAGCGGCCTGGACTTGAGGCGCAGAGGCGGGAGGGAGTAGGCCGCGAAGATCAGCGCTCCCAACAGGATCCAAGCCGCCGCTGCCGGTGCGAGGACCAGCAACCAAAAGCCCAAGGGAGCGTTGAGCGCGGCGATCGCGGCGACGATCCAACGCGACTCCCCGGGTCGTAACCTGGCGCCCTGGAGGCCGCCCTTCCTCGGGCTCAGGGCGTCCTCAGGTCCATCCGACAGGTCGTTGAGGCCGTAGATGAGCAGATTGAACGGCAGGGTCAACCAGACCAGAGTCAGCGTCCAAGGTAGGGACCAGCTCCAAAGTTGGCCACCCAGCCACAGTCCGACCACCGCCACGCCCACGGTGTTGATCCACAGCACCGGCCTGGAGATCAGCAGCAACCGCAAGAACCCCGCCGAAGCCGAGGCGGCCTGCTGCAGGGTCACAGCGTCCCAGAGGTGCTGAGGCGCTTGGCCAGGGCGGCCAATTCCCTCAGGTGCTGCTCAGAGACCGCGAAACCCAGGTCGGAGTACCGCGCGACCTCTTCGGTGGCGAGGTTGCCGACTAGGGCGTCCGCGGCGAAAGGGCAACCTCCCACGCCGCCCAGGGCTCCCTCGATCCAGCGCACCCCCGCCCGCTGAGCCGCCGTGACCAGCGCTCCGGTGTGTTCCGGGCGGGCGTGCAGGTGGAGACCGAAGTGCAGCCCCTCAAACCAGCGGCTCAGGCTCTGCGCGACCTGATCGACCAGTTGCGGGCTAGCTCGGCCGATCGTGTCGGCCACCGCCCAGTCGCGCACTCCCAGGTCCAGGCCGCGGGCCACGGCCGGCCGCAGGTCACTGACCTGGTAGGGATCGCCGTAGGGGTTGCCGAAGCCCATGCTCAGGTAGACCACGAGCCTGCGGCCGGCCGCAGCCACTTCCACGACCAGCTCCTCTAGAAAAGCCCAGGCTGCAGCGGTATCCATAGCGCTGTTGCGCACCTGGAAGGTCTCGCTCAGCGACAGCGGGAAGCCCAGCGAGGTGACCTGCGGGCAAGCCAGAGCGCGCTCTAGGCCGCGGCGGTTGAGCACGATGGCCAGATAATCGGCGCCCAGAGGAGCTGGGGCGGGTAGCTGGGCCAAGACCGCCTCGCTGTCGGCCATCTGCGGTACCCACTTGGGGCTCACGAAGGACGCCAGATCCAGCCACCGGAAACCGCTGCCGATCAGGGTGCGCAGATAAGCCACCTTGACCTCGGTAGGCAGGGTGTGGTGGAGGCCCTGCCACGAATCCCTGGGGCACTCCACATACCTCACGAGCCCGAGTATATCGCGCGGACTCCAGCGGCGCGGCTGTGACGCATGCCACCGTCGTGCGCAGCGCCAGGTTGTACAAAGGTTGTACATGGCCAGGTTGCCGACCAAAGCCAGCTTCCCCATCGATGTGTCTGCCCGCTACACCGCCCGCGAGGTCGAACAGCGGACCGGCGTACCCGCGTCCACCCTGCGGCAGTGGGAGCGCCGCTACGGGATCCCCAACCCCCAGCGCAACGCCAGCGGCTACCGGCTCTACAGCCTGCGCGAGCTAGAGCAGATCCAATTCATTCAGAGCTGTACCACCGAAGGAATCGCGGTAGGCCGCGCCGTCGAGCTGTGCCGAGAGCGCGAGACACCCCAGCCCGGGCTGGTAGGCGATCCGTCCGGGCTAGAGCTGGCCAGCCGCTCGCTCTTGGAGGCGGTGCTGCACTTCGAGCACGACCGGGCCAGCCAGATCCTCTCGGACTGCCACCGCCGCTTCTCAGTCGAAGACGTCCTGACCATGGTGGTCGCGCCGGCGCTGGTCCATCTGGGGCACCTCTGGGAGCGCGGCGAGATCACCATCGCCCACGAACACCAGGCCAGCGCCTATCTGCGCGGTCGGGTCCAGATGCTCTTGGACTTGGTAGGCCAGCCCAGCTATGGGCCCAGCGTCGTGGTCTGTTGCGGACCGGGTGAGTTGCACGAGATGGGGCCGCTGATGCTCGCGGTCCTGCTGCGCAGGACTGGGATCCGAGCCCACTACCTGGGGGCTGACACGCCACTGGCCGACTTGGGGCTCTACAGCCGCCAGGTCGGGGCGCGAGCGATCCTGATCAGCCTGGGCAGCGGGGCCGCTCTGGCCGCCACCCGCGCTCAACTGAAGGACCTGGGCGACCTGGATCTCCCGGTCGTCTATGGCGGCAGCTTGATCGGAGACCACCCGGAATTGGCCACCCAGCTGGGTGGCCAATTCCTGGGCAACGACCCCAGGGAAGTGGTCGGTGCGCTGCGCGCGCTGCTAGCCGGCCAGGTTGGAGAGTGATGGAAGGGACCGGACAGCCCCTCCGCAGAGACCGGGGAGACATCCTGTTTCGCCCGGGCGAGGTGGCCTGCTCGCTCTACCGCGCTGAGACCGGCCTGTTGCGGTTGACCGAGCTCACCCAGCGGGGGCGTACGGTGACGGTGCGCCACATCCTTCCAGGGGATTTCTTCGGCGAAGAGGCCCTGACCTGTGAAACCTATCGCCACCAGGCTGAAGTTCTAATCCGCTCGTCGCTGCGCCGCTTTGAACCGAGCGACCTTTCGGGCAGCGCGCTGCGCTCCCTGCTGGAATCGCTGGGTGGGCAGCTCCAGCGCCTGGTGCAGGCCGAGTACGATTTACAGACCGCCGACCTGCGCCAGCGCATCGTGCGCTATCTGTTGGAGTTGGCTGACACGCCGCTCGGCAGCGAGGACCCGGACAACCGACTCTACGTGCGGGCTACCCACGAATTGTTGGCCGAAGGGACGAGATCGACGCGCGAGAGCGTCAGCAAGGTGATCACCGACCTGCGGGCAGCCGGCTGGATCGAGAGCGGCTACCGCCACATCACCCTGCTCGACCTCCCGGCCCTGATGGGCCTGCTGCACAGTTCCCAAGCTGTGGGGGCGCAGTGAAAGTCCTGGTCACCGGTGCCTCCGGTTTTGTGGGCAAAGCGGTCACTACGGAGCTAGTCCGCCAGGGTCACACGGTCCTGGCGGCCTCGCGGCGGGGCAGCGAGCTTCCCGGCGCCCAGAACCTGGCCTTGGACGTGACGGAGCGGGAGAGCTGTGAGGCCATCGTGCAAGCTGAGCCAGATGCGCTGATCCACCTGGTGGGTATCATTGCCGAGCGGGGTGAGCAAACCTTCGAGCGGGTCCACCGGATCGGTACCGAGAATGTCCTGAAGGCTGCCGGGGCGCTACCGAAGACGGTGCGCTACCTGCAGATGAGTGCGCTCGGGGCTGACCTGCACAGTGCCAGCGCCTATTTCAGGACCAAGGCTCAGGCCGAGGAGGCGGTCCGCTCTAGCCGGCTGGACTGGACCATCTTCCAGCCCAGCCTGATCTTCGGTCCAGGCGACGAGTTTTTTGGGAAAGTGCTGCGCCAGCTGGTCAGCGGTCCGCTGGTCCCCTTGATCGGCGACGGCCACTTCCCCTTCCGGCCGGTCTGGGTAGGTGATGTGGCCCTGGCCTTCGTCCAAGCGCTCCAGAGGCCAGCCTGCCTGCGCCGCACCTTTCCGCTAGTAGGACCCAAGGAGTACAGCTTCAGGGAGTTGCTGGAGTTAGAATTGCGAGCGCTCAAGATGCCGAACAAGGCGCTGTTGCCCATCCCGCTAGCCGCCATGCGCCTCGCCGTGCCGCTGATGCAGCTCCTGCCCCGGCCGCCCATCACCAGAGACCAGTACGCCATGCTGATCCAGGGCAACACCGGTAACCCGGAGCCAGCCAGCCATACCTTCGATCTTCCCCTCCGCTCCCTCGAGGAAGTTCTTCCCGAACTGCTGTCCAAGGTGGCCCGCTGAACCCGCAGGCTGCGCGCACGCAGCGCCTGCGGGCCGCCTCGCTGCTCCTGCTATCCACCACCTCGGTCCAGCTGGGTTCCGCCTTGGCTGGCGGCCTGTTCGGGGAGATCGGTCCAGTCGGTGCCGCCTTTTTGCGCGTGGTCCTCGCCGCGCTGCTGCTGACCCCCTTCGGTCGCGCCGGATTGTTTAGCGCCGGGCGCCGGGCGCTCCTGGCCGCCCTGCTCTTCGGCCTGGTGCTGGCGGCCATGAATAGCCTGTTCTACCTGGCTATCGCCAGGATCCCTTTAGGGGTCGCTGTCACCCTGGAGTTCGTGGGCCCCCTGGCCGTAGCCGCTTCCAAGCCCAGGCGGCCTTTGGACCTGCTCTGGCCCGCCTTGGCCGCCCTGGGCATCGCGCTGCTGTGGCCGAGAGCTTCCAGCCCACTGAGTCCCCTAGGGATGGCCCTGGCCCTAGCCTCCGGTGGCTGCTGGGCCCTCTACATCCTGCTGAGCGCCAGGATCGGCCGGCACTTCCCGGGCTTGAGCGGCCTGACTCTGGCCATGTGGGCTGCGGCGCTGTTGCTGATCCCAGCCGCTATCGGCCACGGCGCCATCTTCTCGGTGCCGGTGCTGTTTCGCGGACTGGCGGTCGCGCTGCTGTCCTCGGCGCTGCCCTACGGCCTGGAGCTGCAGGCGCTCCGCTCGCTCTCGCCTCAGCTCTTCGGGATCCTGCTCAGCCTGGAGCCGGCCATCGCCGCCCTGATGGGTCTACTGCTGCTGGGAGAGGGGCTGAGCGGGGCGCAGCTGGCGTCGATAGCCTTGGTGATGGCTGCCAGCGCCGGGGCCTCGCTCAGCGGGGGTAAGGGGGAAGCTGCCCAGTCAGATCGGATAGGGCTCGGTGATCGGTCAGGTCTAAGCGAATCGGAGTCACGCTGATCCGCCCGGCCTCGACTGCGCCGAAATCGGTGCCTTCCAAGTGCTCGGCGCCGGGACGACCGGTCACCCAGTAGTAGGGGCGCCCCTCTGGGTCGATGTGCTCAACGATCTCATCGCGGTAGCGGTGATCTGAGAGCGCGGTCAGGGATACCCCCGTGGGCTGCCCCTCTGGGACATTGACGTTGAACAGTGTCCTCTTGGGTAGGCCGTGCTGCAGGACCCAGCTGGCCAGCTGCACGGCGTAGCTCGCTGCCGGAGCGAAATCGAACTCCCCGTTGCTGCTGCGCAGCGAGATGGCGATAGACGGGATTCCCAGCTGGGTCCCTTCTATGGCTACAGCGACCGTCCCCGAGCGGGTCAGGTCATGGCCTAGGTTGGCCCCCAAGTTGATGCCAGATACCACGAGATCGGGGCGTCCCAGCAGGCTCACGCCCAGCACCACGCAATCGGCTGGTGTTCCATCGACCCGGTAAGCGGGGAGGTCCCCCAGACCCGCAGCGGCGGTGTGGGTGAAGCGCAGCGGCCTGCGGAAAGTGATGCCGTGGCCCACTCCGGACTGCTCGGCATCCGGGGCGACCACGTAGACCTGGGCCAACGAGCTGAGGGCTAGGGCCAGAGCCTTGATCCCAGGGGAAAAGATGCCGTCATCGTTGGCGACCAAGATCTTCATGGCGCCAGTATGGCAGGTTGCTCAGGCGGGCGAATCCTAGACCAGGGCGATCCGCCCGCTCATGCCGGCCGCTTCCAAGGCGGCGATGTGCTCGGGGGACGCCTCTTCTCCGGTAATCAGCTGCCCGATCTGGCCGATCGGCACGATCGGAGCGGTCGCCACCTCCATCAGCTTGGAGTGATCGGCCAGCACCACGGTGTTGGCCGCGCAGCGGATCATGGCCCGCTTGATCTCAGCCTCCTCGAGGTTGGCGTTGGTGATCCCGCGTTCGGGATGGATCCCGTTGCAGCCCAAGAAGGCCAGGTGCGCATTGAGGTGCTCGAGCAGCAGGGTTCCGAAAGGATTCACCAGGGAGTGCTGGAGGACGCGCAAGGTCCCCCCGGTTACCACTACTTTGACCCCCGGGTGGCTCTCCAACATCAGGGCGATGTTGAGGGCGCTGGTCACTATGATCACGTCGCGTACGGTGAGGGGTAGGGCCCTGGCTAGCTCGGTAGCGGTACTACCCACGTCCAGGATCACGGTCTGGCCGTCCGAGACCAGGCCGGCAGCGTACCGCCCGATGCGCGCTTTCTCGGCGCTGTGCATGCGCCTGGTCGCCTCCAGCGGCAACTCCAGCCGCCGCCCGGCTACCACCACTGCGCCCCCTCGGGTACGGCGGAGTAGACCTGCCTGTTCGAGCCGCTGCAGGTCGCTGCGGATCGTCACTGCCGATACCCCCAGGCGAGCCGCCACCTCTTTGGCCCTCACCCACCCAGATCGCTCCAGTGCAGCCAAGATCGTCTCATCTCGAAATGCCGCATGGACCGAGGTCATCGCTCCGCATCATACCAGCGCCGCTGCGCATCTACGAGGTCGCTGGCCGAAAAGCCGCTGGCCTCGACCAGCTCGAGCAGCCGGGGAAGGTCCAGCGCGATCACGCGCCGCCGGTCCAGTTGGATGCAGCCGGAGCGATAGAGCTGACCCAGCCGGCGGCTGACCACTTCAGGGACGGTGCCGAGCTGCTCGGCGAGTTGGCCGTTGGTCGGTAACAGGAAAGCTGTCCCCTGATCGGCTTGCAAGCGGAGCAGGTGGATGGCCAGGCGAGCCGTGACCGGTAGAAAGACCAGGCGCTCGAGCAGCGATAGCAGCTCGAGCTGTCTGCGCGCCAGGTAGCCGGTGAGAACTCTGCTCAGCTGCGGGCTGACCTCCGATCTGACCTCGAAGTCGGCCCTAGTGATCCTTAAAACCTGACTGTCTTGGACGGCCTCCACGCTGACCGGGTAGCGCTCTTCCCGGCCAAAGACGATCATTTCTGCCAAGAGCTCGCCGGCCCCGGCGAACTGTAGGACCAATGTCCGGTTGCCGTAGACATCCTGCTTAAAGACCCGAAACAGGCCGCGGATGACCACATAGACGTGGTTCGCTGGCTCCCCCTGGCTGAGCAGCAGTGTCTCGGAAGATAGGTCGACCCGCTGCGCAACGTCGGCCAACCAGAGCAGATCTGCCGTTGGCAGCTCGCGCAGGAGAGGGATGTGAGCCAGCGAATCCGGTGTCACCCGCACGCAGTCAGCCTACTGCAAGGTTTTGGTCTGGCCCTTGACCGCGGTCATGGACTTGCTGGGCCGCACCCCCTAGGGTAAGAGGCAGGAGGTTATAGTGCCACACATCATCGCGGAGCCGTGCATCGGGACCAAGGACCGGAGTTGTCAGGAAGTCTGCCCGGTGGAGTGTATTTACGAGAGCAGCGACCAACTCTACATCCACCCCGACGAGTGCATCGACTGCGGGGCCTGCGTCCCCGCCTGCCCGGTCTCGGCGATCTACCCCGAAGAAGACCTCCCCGAGAAGTGGATCGCCTACGTGGCCAAGAACCGCGAGCTGTCCGAGAAAGGCCCTAACCTGCTCCAACTGGAGTAAGGCGGTACCCCCTAGTCCCTGGAGTCCCTGATTCGGAGATCCGCGTCCTTGACAACTGCGCGCTGGTCCAGAAGAGTAAATGCCGATGCGCGTCGAGGACTTGCCTGTCCTACCCAACCACAGCGGGGTCTACCTCTTCAAGGGCAGCGACGGGGCGCCTGTCTACATCGGCAAGGCGCAAGATTTGCGGGCCAGAGTCCACCAGCACTTCAAGGCTGGTGGGAAGTCGGCGCGTTTCAGCGCGGAAGCTGCTAGCCTCGACTTCATCACTACCCGCAACCCGGTCGAGGCCTTGGTCCTCGAGGCCAACCTGATCAAACAATACCGACCTCACTACAATGTCTTGCTTAAGGATGACAAGCACTACCCTTTTCTCAAACTTACCTACGAACCTTTCCCCATGCTGGTCATCACCCGAAGGGTCCTCAAGGATGGAGGCAGCTACTTCGGTCCCTATCCGGATGGGAGTGCGGTCAAGAGGATCAAAGCCCTGATCGACACGCACTTCCTGCTGCGCAAGAACAGCGGTTTGCCGATGCAATCCCGCGCCCGGCCTTGCCTGAACTTTCACATGGGACGCTGCCTGGCACCCTGCAACGGTCGGGCCGACCCCCGAGTTTACGGATCGGCTGTCGACGACGTCCACAAGCTGCTGGAGGGTCACGTCGATCTGTTGGTCCGCCGCCTGCAGGCCGAGATGCGGGCGGCTGCCCAGGCCAGGAACTTCGAACAGGCGGCTAGGATCCGCGATCAGCTCAGGGCTGTCGAGGCGATGTTCACCGCAGAGCAGGCCGCGGTGTCATCGAACTTAGGGGACCTGGATGTGCTGGGTTTCGCATCGGCGGGCCACCACGCTATGGTCCAGCTCTTCCGCGTCCGCGACGGCCGCGTGGTCGGGAGGGACAAACACTACCTGGTCGGAGCGGAAGAAGCGGCCCCTGAAGAGATCGTGGGGGCGTTCCTGCGCGACCAATACCGCCAGTACACCCAGCTTCCCGAGACCCTGCTCCTCCCAGCTCGCCTCAGCGAGCGCGACTTCTGGGAAGCTGTCCTGAGCGAACAGCGAGGGTCCTCCCTGCGGATCCACTACCCCGTTCGGGGGAAAAAGCGAGATCTGCTCGACCTGGCCCAGAAAAATGCCCAAGCCAGCCTGGACAGCGAGCTCCAGGTCTTGGAGCGGCGGGGAGAGCATCCGGGCCTGGAAGCTCTAGCCCAGGAACTGGCCCTGGCGGAACGGCCCTGGCGGATCGAGGGTTTCGACAATTCCAACCTGTTCGGCCAACACATCGTCTCTGGAATGGTGGTGTTCGAGGGGGGGCGGTCGCGCCGTGGGCAGCATCGCCGCTTCAAGGTCCGCGGTCTGGAGCATCCTGACGACTACCAGGCCATGCACCAGACCCTGCTGCGCAGATTTGCGGGAAGCTTGGGCGACAAGCTTCCCCTCCCTGACCTGATTCTGATCGACGGGGGGCACGGGCAGGTGCGCGCCGCCTTGGATGCTCTGCGGGAGCTGAAGTTGCAGATCCCGCTGGTGGGGCTAGCCAAGCGAGCCGAGACCATCGTGCTCCCCTCGCCCCTAGGGGCCCAGTGGTGGCTAGGCAGCGGACACAGGCTCGCCGAAGACCGGGAGCTGCACCTGGCGCTCACCCACCCAGCGCTGCGCATGCTGATCGCTGTCCGAGATGAGGTCCACCGCCACGCTGTGGAATACCACCGGGCGCTGCGCAGAACCGGGATGTTCCAGAGCAGCCTAAGCGGCCTGCCGGGGATCGGGCCACAGCGCCAGAAGATCCTGCTCGAGCACTTCACCAGCCTCGATGACATCGCCGGTGCGTCTCTAGAGGACATCTCCGGACTACCTGGGATGAACTCGGCGGCTGCCCGGACGATCAAGGCGTTTTTGGCCAACCCGCTGCCAGGTTGGCCGGCGGAGTAGGCCCTACCGGGACGATCATGGAAAATCCGGAGCTGGCAGGCTAGACTGGACCTCCATGGTCCAGAGAAACCCCCCGATATACCCGGCCTCGCTGTGGGGGCGAATCCCCGAGAGCTTTGTGGCCTCCGGCTGGCCGCAGCGGGGTTGCACGTGAAACCCTCCTTCAAGGAGCTGGTGGCGCGCTATTCGGGAACGCTGAACCTGGTCGGACCCAGCCTGCTGGCCGACTGGGACGGCGCCGTGGCGGTCGCCAGGCTCTGCGCCGAACAGCTCCCCCTGGGGGTTGAGGTCCTGGACCTGGGATCGGGCGCCGGGCTCCCAGGGATTCCTTTGGCCCAACTCAGACCGGACCTCAAGATCTACCTCTGCGAGATCCGGCAGCGCCGGGCAGCTTTTCTAAGGCTGGCAGTCGGGCAGCTGGGGCTGAGCAACGCCTGGGTCATCGCCAGGGAGGCGCGCCGCTGTGGCAGGCAGTTCCACTGGATCACCGCGCAGGCGGTCGGCAGCCTACAGGCCCTGCTGCAAGCCCTCGGCGGGGTGACCGCGCCGCCTTGGCACTTGCTCATCCGGCGGCCGCTTGCCTGGAGTCCTTTCTCGGAGCTGGGACCAGGCAGCGCAGCTGGAGCGGCTGCCCTGGTCGTGGCTGCCTCGGCTGTCACCGGCGATAGCGCGCTGATCCACCTGCAGTTCTCTGAGCCAGCCGAGGCGCTGCTGTGAAGAAGATCGCTCTGGTCAACCAGAAGGGCGGGGTAGGCAAGACCACCACCGCCGTCAACCTCGCCCACTTCCTAGCTATGGCCGGCCATACAGTGCTGTTGGTCGATTTAGACCCCCAGGCGAACGCTAGCAGCGGGTTGGGGGTGCGCCCAGCCGAGGCTGATTCCGGAACCTACCGAGCCCTTCTCGACCCGCAGTCGGCGACGAGCTGCGTCGAGACCACCAGCTATCCCCGGCTCAGCATCCTGCCGGCTACGCCGGACCTAGCCGGCGCGACCATCGACCTAGCCCGAGAGCCGCTGGCCCTGGCCAGGGTCCTCGAGTCGGTGGATCAGAAGCGAGATTTCGAGTACGCGATCATCGACCCACCCCCTAGCCTAGGCCCCCTGTCGATCAACGCCCTCGCAGCCGCCGACAGCTTGGTGGTGCCGGTTCAGGCCGAGTACTACGCCCTGGAGGGAATCGCGCACCTTCTACAGAGCAGCCAGCGGGTGCGCCAATCCCTGAACCCCTCCCTGGGTACGCTGGGGATCCTGATGACCATGGTCGACCGGCGGGTGAACCTGGCCAGGCAGGTCGAGCAGAACGTCAGGGATCACTTCCGCCACCTGGTCTTCCGCACCGTCGTTCCTAGGAATACCAAGCTGTCCGAGTCGCCCAGCTTCGGTGCGCCCATCGGTGCCTACGCACCGCGCACGGCTGGGGCGATAGCTTACCAGCAGCTCGCCGAGGAGGTTATCTCGCGTGTCAAAGCGCTTGAGTTTGGGTCGCGGCCTTGAATCGTTGATCCCGGGTCCTAGTTTGCAACCCCAGGTACTCGCGATCGATCAGATTCTCCCGTCTCCTTATCAACCCAGGCAGCATTACGACGCTGCTGCGCTCACCGACCTCTCGGAGAGCATTCGCCGGCAGGGCGTCCTGCAGCCATTGCTGGTGCGACCTGTCGCGGACCGCTTCGAAATCGTTGCTGGCGAGCGCCGCTGGAGGGCGGCCAAGATGGCTGGCCTCGGCAGCGTTCCGGTGGTGGTGAAGGAGCTCTCTGACCTGGAGGCCCTGCAGATCGCCATCGTCGAGAACCTGCAGCGAGAGGATCTCACGCCGATCGAGGAGGCTAGGGCGTACCAGGCGCTGGCCGAGCAGGGGATGACCCATGCCCAGATCGCCGAGTCGGTCTCCAAGGCGCGGAGCACTATCACCAATGCCCTGAGGCTGCTGGAATTGCCGGATGGGGCGCTGGAGGCTTTAGAGCAGGACCGGATCACCCCCGGGCACGCCAGGGCCATCTTGGCTCAGGCTGCGGAAGACCGGGAGTGGGCCCTGGAACAGATCCTCCGGCACCAGCTCACCGTGCGCCAGGCCGAGCAGCTGGTGCACCGCGGAAACCAGCTCCCGGAGCAGGCTAGGCCCAGCCGGAGCCACGCTGGCCGGGCAGAAGGCCAAGCCCTCTCGCTCGAGCTATCCCGCCAGCTCGGGACCAGAGTGTTGGTCTCGGCGCTGGACCGTGGGGTCCTGCAGATCTATTACGATTCGGCCGAAGAGCTGGAGGAGATCTTGGGGCGGTTGGGCTTCCAGGTCAGCTAGCGCAGCCTGGCCCCGCGCGCAATTTATCCACAGGAAAGGCCCCTCCGGAAAACTACGTCCACCTCGCTCGAGCTATCCCGCCAGCTCGGGACCAGAGTGTTGGTCTCGGCGCTGGACCGTGGGGTCCTGCAGATCTATTACGATTCGGCCGAAGAGCTGGAGGAGATCTTGGGGCGGTTGGGCTTCCAGGTCAGCTAGCGCAGCCTGGCCCCGCGCGCAATTTATCCACAGGAAAGGCCCCTCCGGAAAACTACGTCCACATCAGTACTTTCTGGTATATATTGTCCCAGACGATCTATTTGACTGCGCCCCGGACGGCGGTGTGCCGAGTTATCCACAGAAGAGCGCTCAACCTGTGGATAACTCGGTGGATAACTTCGCTGACTCTCTGCGGACGGCGGCGATGAATTGGGCCAACCGCGCTGGGTCCTTGGCGCCGGGATAGCGCTCCAAGCGGCTGGAGGCGTCTACCCCGATCAGGTGGGGGGCTAGCTCGGCGATCGCTCGGCCGACGATCTCCGCCGAGAGTCCTCCAGCCAGCCAGAAACGCTCGGCTGGAGGATCTTGTTGGATCGCTGACCAGTTGAGCGGCTCTCCCGACCCGGGCTGAGAGGCGTCGAGCATGAGCTCTCCCACTGGGGAGGCAGGTCCCCGTTCGCCGGGTCCCAGGACCTGGAGTACGGGATAGAACTGCCCCAGGTCGCGCAGCCACGCGGCGCTCCTCTGCCCGTGGATCTGGACGCGTTCGACACCGGCAGCCTCTGCGTCGCGCAGGACAGCGTCTAAGTCAGTCTCCACGAAGACACCGACGCTGGGCGTGGACAGTCCCTGGTGCAGGCGCCGCGCTTCCCGTGGGGTAACCTGCCTGGGGCTCTGGGCCATCACGAAGCCCAGCAGATCCGCGCCGAGTTGAGCCGCGAGCCAGGCGTCCTCGGCGCGGCAGAGGCCGCAGATCTTGATCTGGATGGGGCGGGAGGGGGCGGGAGATCGCAGCACTTCCGCGATCTTACCGCAGCCCCCGCGGTACCGGTACGGGCACGGCATGGTACAAGGGAGTCGCCATGGCGACGAGCAGCGAACTCGAGAGACGACTTGGACACCTAGACGCCCTGCTGCGCGAGCTGTCCAGCTGGCGGGACGCCGGCTGGCAGCCGCTTCCTGCGGGGAGCTTCAGCGATGGGCAGCGCTCGCTCGCGCTGCAGCCTGGGGAGGCCTGGCCGGTCGACTGCGAACGAGCCTGGATGGGCTTTCAGGCCACCTGGCCGGCTCAGTGGCCCGCGGCTAGGCTGCGGCTGTCGGTCGGCGGGGAAGCCCTGCTGACGGTCAATCGCCAGGTTCTCGGAGGGGTTAACCCCTTCCACAGCGAATTTGACCTCGCAAGCTGTGCGCAGCCCGGGGCTGACCTGGAGATCCGGCTGGAGGCGGTGCCCCATGGGTTATTTGGAAACAGGGTAGCTTCCCCGAGGTTAGAGGTGGCGCAACTGCTCTGCCCAGATCCTCAGGTCAGGCAGCTCCACGCCCTAGCTAGCCTGTGGGTCTCCGCAGCGCGGACCTTGGCGCCGAGCCACCCCCACCTGGCTGGCCAGCTCTGCGACCTGCTCGGCGAGGTCCTAGGGCAGCTGCAGCCGCCCCGGTGGCCCAGCGATAGATACCTGGCGCGGCTGCAAGCTACCGGGGATCCCCGCAGCCAACTGTGGGAAGGTTGGCAGTTCGGGGGTGAGCCCCTGCCGTGGACGGAGCGGCGCGAAGCTCTAGAGCGCGCCCTGGAGCGTTTACAGGCTGCGCAGGCGGAATTGAGCCAGCGCTATCCCGGTGAAGGGCAGTTGCTGCTTACCGGACACGCCCACATCGACCTGGCTTGGCTGTGGCCGACTGACGAAACCCGCCGCAAGGCTAGGCGTACCTTCTGGTCGGTCATCCGGCTGATGGAGCGCTTCCCGGAACTCCACTTCAATCAGTCCAGCGCCCAGATCTACCGCTGGATCGAAGAGGAGGATCCCGAGCTCTTCGAGAGGATCCGCCAGCGGGTCGCAGAAGGGCGTTGGGAGCTGGTAGGGGGGATGTGGGTCGAACCCGACGGTAACCTCCCGAGCGGAGAGTCCTGGGCCAGGCAGCTGCTCTACGGGCAGCGCTACTTTCAGTCGCGTTTCGGGCGGATGGCCAGGGTGGCCTGGCTGCCGGACAGCTTCGGATACGCTGGAAACCTTCCCCAGATCTTCCTGGGCGGGGGCCTGCAAGGCTTCTTCACCACCAAGATGCACTGGAACGAAAGCAACCGCTTCCCCTTCGATGCCTATCTATGGGAGGGTATCGACGGCAGCCGCATCCTCTCCCACGGGCCGGAGAATCCGGTAGATGGCTACAACGGCGTCGTCGATCCGGAATCGCTGCTGCGCACCTGGTCCGGCTATAGAGCCCAGCGCTACGGAGCGACCTGCCTCTTTCCCTTCGGCTACGGTGACGGCGGCGGAGGTCCCAGCGAGGAGATGCTGGACCGCGCTCGCCAGCTGCAAGGCTTCCCTGGCCTGCCCTCCCTGCAGCACGGCCGGGTGGAAGACTTCATGGCGCGGCTCGCCCGCCGGAAGCAGCTGCCCACCTGGTTTGGGGAGCAATACCTGGAGCTGCACCGCGGCACCTACACCACCCAGTCGGCCATCAAGAAGCTGCACCGGCAGCTGGAAGCCACTCTGGTCGAGGCCGAATTGGCCGCCTCGCTGGAGCAGGCTTGTCTGGGAGGTGCTTACCCCTCCGAGCGGCTACTGGCCCTGTGGACGATCCTCTTGCGCAACGAGTTCCACGACATCTTGCCCGGTTCCGGGGTGGCCTCGGTCTATCAGACTGCCCGCAGCGAGCTGTCCAGCGCCTTAGAGATCGCCCAGGGCTTGAGGGATCAGGTGCTGCAGCGCCTCAGCGCGTCGCTGTGCCCGCCTGGGCTGGCCGTCTGGAATCTCAGCTTGACTCCTAGACCGCTGCGCCTCGAGATC
The DNA here is from genome assembly GCA_021810505.1 of bacterium. Classification (GTDB taxonomy): domain Bacteria; phylum Deinococcota; class Deinococci; order Deinococcales; family Deinococcaceae; genus JAJZIR01. The sequence continues at coordinate 90,045 of JAJZIR010000007.1, read as the reverse complement.
CCGGCCTTGGGGAGCGGGGACCTGGAGTTTTGGCACGCCGGGGTACGGCTGCCCGCTCAGGCCACCGAGTCAGGCTGGGTGATCGCGGCCGATTTGGAAGTCCCCCCGGTCGGATATCTGTCCATCGAGTTGCGGCCGGGGGCGGCGCCACAGGCAGGGGAGATCCAGCAAGGCTGCGTCCTCGATAACGGGCTGCTCCGCGCCGTCGTGGGAGAGGACGGGACGGTCCAGGTCAGAGATCTAGAGGTCGACCGCGAGCTGCTGTCTGGGCGCGGCAACCAGATCTGGATCCACCCCGATCTGCCGCGCAGCTGGGAGGCCTGGGACGTCGATCCCGTAGACCAGCGCAGCGGGGAGGAGCTAGTGGCCAGCTCGGTGCGCCAGCTGGAGAGCGGGCCGGTCCGCTGGTCGGTGGAGGTTCTGCGCCAGGCTCCCGGCCTGAGTATCCAGCAGCGCTACCGCTTGGTGGCTGGATCGCGGCGCCTGGCGATCGAGACCGAGGTCACCTGCTCTAGGCGCCGCACCTGGGTCCAGGCGCACTTTCCTCTGGCGATTCAAAGCCGTCAGGCCCGCTTTGAGACCGCCTTCGGCCTGGTAACCCGGCCCACCCACCGCAATACCTCCTGGGACGCTGCCCAGTTCGAGGTCCCCGCCCTGCGGTTGGCCGACCTCAGCGAGGGGGATTATGGGGTCAGCCTGCTCAACGATGGCAAGTACGGGCACGCCGCCGAGGGCTCGGTGCTGTCGCTCAGCCTGCTGCGCAGCCCCACCCAGCCGGATCCCCTGGCGGACGAGGGGGGGCAGAGCTTTTGCTACGCGCTCTATCCCCACCGGGGCAACGGCTTGGCCTCGGCTTTCCAGGAGGCTCTGGACCTCAACGCGCCGCTGCGGGTCTGCTTGCAAGAGACCCCTGCGGAGCGACCGGTCAGCTTCGGTTGGCTGCGCCTAGAGGGGGTGCACTCTGAGCACACCCCGGTCCTGAGCGCGCTCAAGCGCGCCGAGGACGGGGAGGGCTGGATCTTGCGGATCTACGACCAGCTGGGGGGGAGCGGGCGTTTCCGCCTGGAAAGCCCCATCTGGGAGGTCGATAGCGCCACCGACCTCTTGGAGCAGCCCAGCGGCCCAGCGCAGCTGGAGCGGCGTCCCTTCGGGGTCCTCAGCTTGAGGTTACGGAGGACTGGCGCAGCTGCCGGGCGCTGAGCACCGGTCGCTTGGCCGCCCCCACCTCATCCAGCCGGCTCACCGGGGTCTGCCTAGGAGCCTGCGCCAGGTATTCCGGGTCTTCGCGGGCGCGCGCCAGCAGCTCAGCTACCGCGTCGGCGAAAGCGTCGAGCTGTTCCAGGGTCTCGGTCTCGGTCGGCTCGACCATCATCGCCTCCTTGACGTGCAGGGGGAAATAGACGGTCATCGGGTGCAGTCCGTGGTCCAGTAAGCCCTTGGCCAGGTCGAGGGTGCGTATCCCTCCCGGGGGTTGAGCCACGAACTCGTGCATGTTGATCCTGGGGTAGCGGATTTTCAGGCCCGCCTCCTGGAGGCGCACCCGCAGGTAGTTGGCGTTGAGCACTGCCTTGTAGCTGACGTCGCGCAGGCCGTCTGCTCCCAAGCTGCGCAGGTAGCAGTAGGCCCGCACCAGGTTGCCGAAGTTGCCGTAAAAGCTGCGCATCCGACCGATCGATTGGGGCCGCTCAGCGTCCTCCTCCAGGGCGTAGCCTGCTCCCGCGCGCACCACCAAGGGGTGGGGTAAGAAGGGGACTAGCTGCGCCTTGACGCCCACCGGCCCGGTTCCAGGTCCGCCTCCGCCGTGGGGAACGGTAAAAGTCTTGTGCAGGTTGAGGTGAACCACGTCGAAGCCCATGTCGCCGGGGCGCACCTGGCCGACGATGGCGTTGGCGTTTGCCCCGTCGTAATAGAGCTGGACGCCCCTGCGCCTGGACTCCTCGGCGATCCTGAGGATCTCGGTCTCGAAGACGCCGACCGTGTTGGGATTGGTCAGCATGATGGCGGCCACCTCGTCGCTCAGCGCAGCGATCAGGGCGTCCGCGTCCACCTCGCCGTTGTCCCGGCTGGGCACCTCCAAGACGTCGAAGCCGGCCATACTCGCCGTGGCCGGGTTGGTCCCGTGCGCTCCGTCGGGAACCAAGACGATGTGCCGCCGGGTATCGCCTCGGGAGCGGTGCAGGGCGCGAATCATCAGGATCCCGGTCAGCTCGCCGTGGGCACCCGCGGCCGGCTGCAGGGTGGTCTGGTCCATCCCGGTGACCGAAGATAGGCCGTGCTGCAAAGCGTAGAGCAGCTCCAGCGCGCCCTGAACGGTCTCCGGAGCTTGGTAGGGGTGCAGCTCCTGGAACTCTGGGGCCAGGAGCTCGTGCACCTTGGGGTTGTACTTCATGGTGCAGGAACCCAGAGGGTAGAAGTTGCCGTCCACGCTGAATTGGCGGTGCGCTAAGCCGGTGAAGTGGCGGACCAGCTCCAGCTCGGAGACTTCCGGAAGGTCGAGCGGGCGGCTGCGGAGGTGCTCCTCGCCCAGCAGTTGCCCGAGGTCGACCTGGGAAGCCAGCTCGGCCTGCGGCGGGATGGCTGCGCGCCGCTGGGGGCTAGAGCGCTCAAAGATCAAAGGGAAGTCAGGCACGCTTCTCTCCTGGTAGCAGCTCGGAGACCGCGCTGCTGAGCAGCTCCAAGTCCTCGGCGCGGGTGAGCTCGGTGCAGCAGAACAGCGCTGCCTGGCCGAGGCGGTAACTTTCCGGAACCGGCACCGCAGCGTGCAGACCGCGCTCGGCCAGCTGGCGGCGCAGCTGCGCGGCCGGGACCGGCAGCTGCGCCGCGAACTCGTTGAAGAAGGGGGCGCTGAGCACCCTGAGCCCCAGGCTCTCCAGCCGGTCAGCCAGCTGGTGCGCGCGCAGAGCCCCCACGGTCGCCGCCTCGCGTAGGCCGGCCGGACCTAGGGCGCACACCTGCACCAGGGACTGCAGGGCCATCAGCTGATGGTTCGAGCAGATGTTGCTCTTGGCCTTGGCCCGGCGGATGTGCTGCTCCCGGGCCTGTAGGGTCAAGACGAAGGCGCGCCTCCCCTGGGTGTCCCGGGTGGCGCCGCTGAGCCGTCCGGGCAGCTGCCGGAGCAGGGCCTCGCGGACCACCATGAAGCCGTAGGCCGGCCCGCCGAAGTTCGGCGCGTTGCCCAGGGTCTGGCCGTCCCCCACGGCCACGTCGGCGCCGTACTCCCCGGGAGCCTTCAGCACCGCCAGGCTGAGCGGGTCGACCACCGCGACGAACAGGCCGCCCCGCGCGTGGGTCTGGGCACAGAGGCGCTCCATCGCCTCTAAGCTTCCCAGGAAATTCGGGTTCTGCACGATCAGAGCAGCTAACCCCTCGGGAACTGGGTTCACCGGGGTCAGACCCCCCTCCAGCGGGAGGGTGACCAGGCGGGCGCCCACCGCCTCCAGGTAGGTCGCCACCGTCTGGCGGTATTCCGGGTGCACCCCCTCGGAGATAGCCACCAGGTCCCGGCCAGTCTGGCGCAGGGCCAGCAGCGCGGCCTCGGCGGCCGCGCTGGCCCCGTCGTAGAGGCTGGCGTTGCTGACATCCAGGCCGGTAAGCTCCACCATGACGCTCTGGAACTCGAACATGGCCTGAAGGATCCCTTGGGCGACCTCTGGCTGGTACGGGGTGTAGGAGGTGACGAACTTGCTCTGCAGAGCCAAGGCGTCGACCACCGCCGGGCGGAAGTGGGTTTGGCAACCCCCGCCCAAGAAGTGGCGGCCGGGAACCCGGTTGCGGGAGGCCAGCTCCCGGACGTGTTCGGTGAGGGTGACCTCATCCATGGCCGGCGGCAGGTCCAACTCCGGGCCGAGCAGGTCGGGCGGAACGTCGGCAAAGAGCGCCCGCGCGTCTGGGACCCCGATCACCTCCAAGGCCCGGCGCAGATCGGCTTCGGTATGGGGGGTGTAGCGCACGCTCAGGCGTCCCGGGTCAGCGCGAGGTAAGCCTCGGCGTCCAGCAGGTCCTCTCCTCCCCCTCGAGGGCTCAGCCGGAACAGCCAGCCATCCTGGTAGGGGCTGCGGTTCACCAGCTCGGGGGTTTCGGCCAGCGCCGGGTTCACCGCGGTCACCGTCCCGGAGAGCGGGGCGTAGATGTCGCTGGCGGTCTTGACCGATTCCACCACCGCGACTTGGGCGCCGGCTTGGACCTGCTGGCCGGGCTGGGGGAGTTCGACGAAAACGATGTCTCCGAGCTGATCTTGGGCGAAGTCGGTGATCCCGACGGTCACGTCGGCGCCGTCTTGGCGCACCCACTCGTGGGACCCGGTGTACTTGAGATTCTCTGGAACGTTCATCTGGACTCCTCGTCGGGCGAGAGCTGAGCGGTCACCGGCTCAGTCTAGATGCAGGGTTCTGCTCGGAGAGTGTGCTAGTGCGGAGAGGGCGGCCAGAAGGGGAGGCGCACCAGCTGCGCCGGTACCCGTCTCCCGCGCACCTCCACTTCCAGCGGGCCCGCTTCGCCGCGCACGAAGGCCATGGCGATGGGGCGGCCCAGGCTGGGGGACTGGGTCCCGCTGCTCACCTCGCCCACCAGCTCATCTCCCCGGTAGACCGAGCTGCCCTCCCTGGCGATGGCCCCTTGTGGGAGGAGGCCGACCAGGTGCGGCTCGCGCGGGGCGGCCAGCAGCGCTTCCCTGGCGTACCAGGGTTTGTCCTTGACCACCCAGCCGTAGTGGGTGGTCAGGGGGGAGCGGTCCGGACGGAACTCGTGGCCGTACAGCGGGAATCCAGCTTCGAGGCGCAGGGTGTCGCGCGCGCCCAGGCCGGCCGGGGTGACGCCCAGGACGCAGATCGCCGCCCAGAGCGCTTCGGCGCTCTCCGCCGGACAGAACAGCTCGAAGCCGTCCTCGCCGGTGTAGCCGGTGCGGGCTAGGCGGACCGGCCAGCCCGCCACCGCCGCCTGGATGACCCCGTTTTTGCGGACCGCGGACAGGTCGGTGTCGGTGATCTCTTGCAGCGAGGAGGCTGCCCGGGGGCCCTGCACCGCCAGCAGCGCGGTGGCCGCGGACAGGTCCTGTAGGGTCAGACCCCGCCCAGCGAAGCCCTCGGCCAGGCCGTTCAGGTGATCCCAGTCAGCCCGGATATTGGCGGCGTTGACCACCATCAGGTAGCTGTCCTCGGCCAGGCAGTAGATGTAGACGTCGTCGACCAAGCCGCCCTGGGCGTTGGGCAGCCAGTTGTACTGGGCCCGCCCCGGCCGCAGCCGGGCCAGGTCGTTGGGAGTGATCCACTGCAGGAATTCCAGCGCGGCCGGACCGCTCAGCAGGAATTCGCCCATGTGCGAGACGTCGAATACCCCGGCTCGCTCCCGGACCGAGCGGTGCTCGGCCAGGATGCCCTGGTAGTGCAGCGGCATCTCCCAGCCGCCAAAAGGGACCATCCGAGCGCCCGAGCGCAGGTGCGCCGCGTACAGCGGAGTGCGTTGCCAGCTGGAATCCACGGCGCCACTCTAACACCGGGGCGGGTCTTCAGAAGCGGATTTCCAGCTCGCTCCAGTCGCTGTCCGGTTCGATGTAGAGGGCTTCTTCGGTCTCGTTGCTGCTGGCCGAGACCGAGGCTCCGTGCGGCAGACCCAGCAGCACCAGCTGCTCGCCGGGATGGGCTACCCCGCTGCGCTGCAGCCGGATCCGGTCAGGGTGGCGCTCGATGCGCAGGCTGGCCAGCTCGCCCTCCAAGGGCCCGTCTCCAGCGTCTTCGTAGAGGTCGAAGCGGCCGTCGGTGGCCGGGTTGAGCATCCAGGTGAGCTTGTCCCAATGGGCGGTCCCAGTATGCTGGGCGACCTCGGCCAGCGGGAGAATCCCGCCTGGGGCCAGGAACAGCGGGATGGTGCTCAGCTCGGCCTCCACTACCCGGAAGCCGGCCGGATACACCTGGCCGTCCAGCTGGTCGACCCTGACCCAGCCGGAGCTGGGGAAATACACCGCCCGATGGCGGTGCTCGGGGCGCAGCACCGGGGCCACCAGCAGCGAGGGGCCTAAGGTAAAGCTGTCGGACAGCGAGGCGGCGATGGGGTCTTCGGGGTAGTGCCACAGCAGCGGCCGCATCGGGGGCGTCCCGGTCTGGTTGGCCCGCCACATCAGGGTGTAGAGCAGCGGCAGCAGGCGGTAGCGCAGTTCCAGCGCTCCCCGGACCAGATCGGTGGTGGCCTGCCCAAAGGTCCAAGGCTCCTGCGGCCTGGTCCCGCGGGCGCTGTGGTTGCGCATCAGGGGGTAGAAAGCCCCCAGCTGGGTCCAGCGGACCAGCAGCTCGGCGCTGCTGTGGCCCCCGAAGCCGCCCACGTCGCAGCCGATCAGCGACAGGCCGGAGAGGGACATGCTCAAGAGCATGGTCAGGTTCGCCTCCAGGTGCTCCCAGTAGGAGCTGTTGTCCCCTCCCCACACCGCCGAATAGCGCTGGATGCCGGCGAAACCCGCCCGGCTCAGCACGAAGGGGCGCTGCCCGGGGCGCAACCGCTCCAGGGCCTCGAAGGTGGCCTGGCTCATGGTCAGCCCGTAGACGTTATGGACTTCCAGGTGCCGGCGCGTCCCGTGGCGGGCGCTGTCGGGCAGGGTCCTCCCCACCACCTCGCTCAGGTCGACCGCGCTGTGGAAGCTGGCGCAGGAAGGTTCGTTCATGTCGTTCCAGATCCCGGCGATCCCGGCCTCCAGCAGCGGGCGGTGCTGTTCCCCCCACCAGCTGCGCACCTCCGGCCTGGTGAAGTCGGGGAAGACGGCCGGGTCGGGCCAGACCTCGCCGAGCAGGGGCTCACCGCGGTCGGTGCGCACCAGGTACTCGGCCGAGAGCGCCTGATCGTAGGTCGTGTAGCCGGGCTCGGCCTTGACCCCCGGGTCGATGATGGTGATCAAGCGGACGCCCTGCTCGGCGGCCTGCTCGGCGAGGGCCAAGGGGTCCGGAAAGCGCTGGGGGTCGAAGGTGAACACCTTGTAGGCGTTCATGTAGTCGATGTCCAGGTGCACGGCGTCCAGAGGCAGCGCGTGGCGGCGGTAGCCTTCGATGACCGAGCGGATCTCCTCCGCGGAGGAGTAGCCCCAGCGCGACTGGTGCGCTCCCAGCACCCACAGCGCCGGCATGGCTGGGCGGCCGGTCAGGGCGGTATAGCGCTCCAGGACCTCTTGGGGGGTCGGCCCCAAGATGGCGTAGAGGTCCAGCTCCGGGCCCTCTACCTCCCAGGTCAACCGCTCGGGGTCGCTGCAGGCCAGGTCGATCTGGGAGCGCGCCGGTTCATCCAGGAACAGGCCGTGCACCCGCCCCTGCGACCAGACCAAGAGGAAGGGGATGCTCTGGTACATCGGATCGGTGTCCGGCAGGTGTGGCAGCGTGTCGGTGTTCCAGAAGGTGTAGCGCAGCCCGCGGCGGTTGAGCGGTCCGGTCTTCTCGCCCAGACCGAAGTAGCGCTCCGCGGCCGGGGCATCCAGGTTCAAGCGGCTGCGGTACACCCTGGTCGCGGACCCGGGGAGCCATTCCCCGGAGCTGCCGCTGCCGGAGAGGACGGGGCGGTCTTCCTGCCAGAGCTGCCAGCTGCCCTGCTCGGTGATCTGCAGCCGGGTGGCGCCCGCCGAGAACTGGAAGCTGCCGGGCAGGCGCTCGGAGGTGAAGGGGAGGGGTTGCGCGCCGACGACCGCGAAGCTGTGCTTGGGCGGGAAGCCGTTCATTCCGGACAGCGGGCGGCTGCGCAGCCTCCAGATCCCGCCTAAGGGTTGGCTGATCTCCAGGGCGGCCTGCCCCCCGGTCAGCAGCGCGGCGTGCGGATGGACTTGCAGGGTATCGAAGGTCACGCCGGCCAGCTTACCAGCCTGCCGCGGCAGGGATTGGTAGAGTGGGGTATGCAACCCGCCCACCCAGCCCGCTGGCACGCCGTCGTCTTGGGGGGAGGGGATCCGGACGACCCGCTGGCTCGCGCCCACTCCAGCTTGGTCAAGCCCCTGGTGCCGATCCACGGCCAGCCGATGGCCGCCTACGTCCTGCGCAGCCTCAGGGAAAGCGGGCAGATCGCGCGGATCCACTACGTCGGGCCGAGCGACCCCGGTCTGGACGGCCTCTTCGACGAGCAGCTGCCCGACCAGGGGAGCCTGCTGGCCAACCTGCGCCAGGGGGCCCAGCGCTGCCCGCCGGGAGACCGGATCCTGGCCGTCTCGGCGGACATCCCGATGCTGCGCCCGGACCAGTTGGCGCAGCTGATCGGCGCGCTGCCCGGGGAAGCTGGCCTGGTCTATCCGATCGTCCCCAAAGAGGCCTGCGACCGGGAGTACCCCGGAGTCAAGCGGACCTACGTACGGCTCCGCGACGGGACCTTCACCGGCGGCAACGTCATCGCCTTCGATCCAGCCTTGCTGGAGCGGGCCTGGCCGTTGCTGCAGCAGGTGGTGCGGCTCCGCAAGAATCCCCTCGGGTTGGCCAGGCTGATCGGGCTGAAGGTGCTCTACCGCCTGCTGGCCGGCCAGCTCAGCCTGGCCGAGCTGGAAGAGCGGGTCTCCCAGATCCTGGCGGTCCCCGTCCGCGCCCTGGTGACGCAGCACGCCGCCATCGGTACCGATGTCGACAAGGAGAGCGACCTGACCCTGGCTGCCCAGCAGCTGTCCGGCCGGCCAACCGGCTCGGTTCCTTGACAGCTCCGCTGCTCACGCTCTAAGATTCCTTGCGCCGCTGCGCCTGGGCACCTTGGTGGATTTAGCTCAGCTGGTTAGAGCGTCGCTCTGTGGAAGCGAAGGCCATGGGTTCAAATCCCATAATCCACCCCAAAAAACCCGCCCGGCTGGCGAGGATGGCGGAATTGGTAGACGCGCTAGACTTAGGATCTAGTATCGAAAGATGTGAGGGTTCAAGTCCCTTTCCTCGCACCAGAACTGGGCCCACCGGCGGCTAGAGCAGGCAACCCTGCGGCAGGCCTTGGGTTCCTACGAGCGCGGGACGACGGGAGAAGCATGACAGAATTGGTTCGCCGCGAGGGTCACGAGGTAGAGTTTCGGGTCACGATTCCCGTCCAGGACGTTCAGGCCGCCTACGCCGAGGTCTACCAGGAGCTGCGCGCGCAGGTCAAGGTGCCGGGGTTTCGTCCCGGGAAGGCCCCGCGCAGCGTGCTGATCCGCCGCTTGGGGGCCGAGGCGGTCGAGCAGCGGGTCCAAGATCGGCTGATCGACCGCACCTACAGCGAGGCGGTGCGCGAGCTCAACCTCCGGGTGGTCGCGGCTACCTCGGATCCGGGGCCGCTCAGCGAGGACAGCGACTTCAGCTTCGGGGTCAAAGCCCAGCTCTACCCGGAGTTCACCCTGCCGGACTGGCGCAGCTTCACCCTGACCGAGCAGGACTCCGCGGTCACCGACGAGATGGTCGGAGAAGCCCTGAGCGAGCTGGCCAACAAGGTGGCCAAGTCGGAGAAGCGCGACCGGCCCGCCCAGGAGGAGGACATCCTGGTCGTCTTGGAGGACGGCGAGAAGGAGAGCTACTCCATCGACCTGGCCGAGGCCTACCCGCAGATCCGCCAGGGGCTATCCGGCCACGCCGCCGGGGAGCAGGTGGTGGTCGCTCTGCCCGAGACCGTGCACGGCGAGGGGGAGCAGGCCCACCGCCACCCGGCCGAGCAGGTCGGCTTCACTATCTTGGAGGTGCGCCAGAAGCTCCCGGCCGAGGTCGACGAGGCGCTGGCCAAAGAGCTGGGACACGCCAGCTTGGAGGAGCTGCGTGCCGCCCTGCGCGCCGAGCTGGAGCAGGAGGCTCGCCGCCGCAGCCTGATGGCCCGCTTAGAGGAGTTCCTCGGGCTGCTCAGCGCCCAGACCGCGCTGGATATCCCGTCGGCGATGACCGAGCAGCAGGCTCGACTGATCCTGGAGGAGACGGCCAGCGGCTTGGCCCAGCAGAATATCCCCTTCGAGACCTACCAGAAATACCTGAGCGACCAGGGCAAGTGGGAGGAATTCCTGGCCAACACCCGCCAGCAGGCCGCTACCCGGGTCAAGCGCGACCTGCTGCTGGGGGAGTTGGCCAGGGAGCTGGGCGTCCGCGTCAGCAGCGCAGAGCTCGATGACTACCTGCAGAGCCAGGCCCGGGCGGAGAAGGTCAGCCCGGCCGAGCTGCGCCGCAGGTTAGGGGCCGACGGGCTCCGGGGCCTGGAGAGCGCGCTCGTCCGCGACAAGGCCTTGGTCGTCGCGGTGGCCCAGATCGCCGCGCCGCGCGGCGCGGCCGCGGAGTCGGAGGTTTCTCAGGCTGAGCAGGCGGCTGCCCGAGAGGACGCCCCCACCGAGGAGCCGCAGGGCTAGCGCGCTAGCCCTGCGGCCTGCGAACCCGCAGAGGGCTCGCCCCCTCTCTGGATCCCGGTGAGGCCGGCGGGTTCAGTCCGATCCCTGGGCCTGGGGAGCGGGGGACGCCAGAACGGATGTGCAGTAGGGGCAGCGCTTGGCGCCGATAGGGACCTGGCTGAGGCATTCCGGGCAGGGCTGGGTAGCCGGCGCGGGGGCCGGCTTCTTATTCGCCGCTAGCAGCCGGTTGACCGGGAGAACGACCAGGAAGTACACCACCGCGGCGAGGATCAGGAAGGAGAGGAGCACGTTGATGAAGTCCCCGTAGTGGAAGACGCTGCGGTTGACGGTGAATGTCAGGGCGCTGAAGCTGGGCACCTGACCGAAGATGCCGATCAAGGGGGTAATGAAGTCGCGCACCAGAGCGGCGATGACTGCGCCGAAAGCTGCTCCGATGACCACAGCGATGGCTAGGTCTACGACATTGCCGCGTAGGATGAACTGTTTAAACCCACCCATGCTCACTCCTTTTGGACCTTTGTATCTCGAAGGTTGCCGCACTGGACTATACCAACCCTCGGCGCGGCGGACAAGAGGGCCGGTTATCTCCTCGGTGCGCTAAACTGCGAGTTGTCCGAGATCTGGCCGACCCGGCTCGGCAGGAGGTGATGGCTACGCGCTCTCAGCGGAATGCCCCGGAGCCCAAAGGGGAGATTGCCCCCCAGTCCCCCGGGGGGTTCACGGATCAGGAGCGCGCGGCGATGCGGGAGCGCGCCCGAGAGGTCCGGGCCGCCGCGCGGCGCGGGGCGGACGGGGAAAGCGACCTGCTAGCTAAGATCGCCGAGATGCCGGAACCGGACCGCGCCATGGCCGCGCGGCTCCACGCCCTCCTCCGGGCTAGCGCGCCAGACCTCGCGCCGAGGACCTGGTACGGGATGCCCGCTTACGCCAAGGGTGGCCACGTCGTCTGCTTCTTTCAAAGTGCCCAGAAATTCAAAACCAGGTACGCGACCTTGGGTTTCAGCGACAAGGCGAACCTCGACCAAGGGGCTATGTGGCCGACCGCCTTCGCGCTCAAGGAGCTGACCCCCGAGGTGGAAGCGGAGATAGTTGCGCTCCTGAAGCGGGCGGCCGGCTGAAGGACCAAAGAAGCTGCGGCCCCAGGGGGCGCTGGGCCGGTCTGCTCCCCTGACCTCGCCCGATCGGGTCCACGGGCGTTCCGCTGCGGGCGGCGCCTCGCTCCCCCTACTGAGCTGGCAGGAGCTGCAAGCTGCGTAAGGGCCCGACCTCGCGCAGGACCAGCAGTTCCAGGAAGCGCCAAAGCGCAGCTTGCGGCTGGCTGGGCGCTTCCATCAGCTGCCGCACCGTCTTGGCCGCCATGGCCTGCAGGGCCTCCCGGCTGCCCTCGGCCAGAAGCCCCGCTCCTCCGCGGCAGGCGGCGCAGCGGGGCTCTAGGCCGGCTAAGGCCACCACCTCCTTGGAGCCGCAGCAGCTGCAGCGCAGCTGGAGCAAAAAACCTGCCCCTTGGAGCAGCTTGAAGGCCATGACCAGGGCGACCCAGCGGGCATCGGGTCGGGCGGCGATTCCCCGGAGCGCCGCCGCGTAGAGGGTGTAGCCGGCCTCGGCCCGCTCGCCCTGCACGAACAGGCGGTCGGCCAGTTCGGTGAGCAGGTGGGCGTAAGGGTAGCGCCCCGGTTCGGCCAGGGTGGGGAGGGCCCCTTCCAGCTGGGCTTGCACCAGCAGGCCCAGCTCCTCGCCGGGACGGCGGTAGATCTGCACGGCGACGTGCTGGAACAGGTCGATGGGCGGTGGTGTGGCGCGAGACCTGCGCCGGGCTACCGCCCGGAGCTGACCCTCGGGGGTGAGCAGGTGGACGATCAGATCTCCGTTCACCTGGCGCTGCCTCCAGGTGACGATACCGCTGCTGTTGCTGTAGCGGCTCATCGCGCGGCCACCGCCTCAGGCCGGCCGGCGGCCCGGGTAGGGCTCAGCCACCGTCCCCGGGCAGCTTGCGCCGAGAGAGCGGGGCGGTCGCCAGCCGCCAGAAGATCTTGCGGTTGGTGAGCCAGGCGATGCGCGCGCCGTGTCCGGGATCCCGCAAGATCTCGCGCACCAGGAAAGGGGTCACCGTCTCGACCCGGTCAGCCAACAGGCTGAAGATGCGGCGGCGGCTGGCTGACCCCGCCTGATCCTGCCCCTGCAGCAGCAGGTCGGTGAGCACCATGCCGGGGCTGAGGGTGCCGACCCGCACCGGGGTCCCGCGCAGCTCGGCGATCAGCCCCTCGGTGAAGTAGCGCACCGCGTGCTTGGTCGTGGAGTAGACCAGGGTCCCTGCGATCCTGCGGCCGTCGCTGCCCAGCCCCTCCATGTTGTACAGGCTCCCCGCCCCCTGCTCCAACATGCCGCGGACCGCCACCCGGCTGGCCAGGATCAGCCCGGTCAGATTGGCGGTGAGCACCGAGCCGATCTGCTCGGGAGAGAGGCTGGCCAGGGGTCCTTGGGGGTGGTTCTGGCCGGCGTTGTTGATCCAGATGTCGATGCGCCCGAAGTAGGAGCTTGCGCCGTCCCAGAGCGATTGCAGGCTCTCGGGGTTGCCCACGTCGCAGGGCAGAGCCAAGCTGCGCTGGGGGGACTGCAGCTGCTCGATGGCCTGCTGCAACCTGGCTGGGTCGCGGCCGCTGAGCACGACTTGATGGCCTCTAGCCAGAAACTCGCGCGCCAACCCCAGCCCGATACCCCGGCTGCTCCCGGTGATCACCACCGTCTTCACCGCTCGATTCTAACCCGCCATCCAGTTCACCGACCGGTGGAGCTTAGAATCTAGGGGCTGGAGGTCCCCTTGGCTTTGCCGATCGAGGTTTTCGACATGCACGCCCACCTGCCGGTCCGGCCGCCGGGCGGAGGCCTACCTTTCGGGGGTTGGGGGCAACGCTACGCCGCCCGCTTCGGCGAAGAGAAGTTGCGCCACCTGGCCCAGCGGCAGCAGGGCGATCAAGCCTGGAAGTACCGGGCTTACAACGTCCCCCCGCCCGATCCCACGCCGCTCAGCGGTCCGGAGGCTGCGGCGCGCTACGCCGAGGAGGTCGAGGACCACGGCCTGCTGGGGCTCACCTTCATGACCGGCGGCGGCAACGACGCGCTCGCCCGAGCTATCGCTCCCTACCCCAAACTGCACGGTTTCGCCCACCACAGCCCCTTCTCGCCCGGCGCTGCCGACGAGCTGCGCCGGGCGGTGCGCGAACTGGGCCTGGTCGGCTACAAGGTGATCGCGCCCAGCCTGCCCGGGCGCATCGACAGCCCGGAGCTGGACCCGGTCTGGGCCGCCTGCGAAGAGCTCTCGGTCCCAGTGCTGATCCACTTCGGCCCCCTGGGAGGGGTGGGTGGGATCACCGCCGGGGAGAACCTGGATCCTTTGGTCCTGCACGACGTGGCCAAGGGATTCCCGGACGTTCCCTTCATCGTCCCGCACTTCGGGACCGGTTACGTCCGCGAGCTGCTGCACCTGATGTGGGCCTGCGATAACGTCCATGTGGACACCTGCGGCACCAACCGCTGGCGGATGTGGATGTGGCCGAAAGCCAGCCTGGCCGAGCTGTTCGCGCTGTTCCACTCCACCGTCGGGGCCAGCCGCATCCTGTTCGGCACCGACTCCTCCTACTTCCCCAGGGGCTGGGTGCAGGCCTACTTGGAGGAGCAGTTCCGCGCCGCCCTGGAGGCGGGTATCCCCGAGGGGGACTTGGAGATGATCTTCTCCGGCAACGCCCTGCGCCTGCTCAAGCTGCCGAGCGCCGGAGGCTGAGGTGCCCTACCACCCCAGCTACTCCGCCTTGGTGCTGCAGCCCGATTACAGCTTCGCCAGGGCGGAGCTCGGGCCCTACCTGCTGGCCACCCTCTGCGCGCACTTGGCCGAGCTAGCTGCCCTGGGCCTTCCGGGAGCGGGGGAGACGCTGGCCGCTGCCGAGGACCTGCGGGAGTTCCGCTGGCCAGCGGAACTCCCGCAGGAGGACCTCTTCTTCGCCATCGAAGCCGAGCTGCAGAGCCGGGTGGGCCCGGCTGCGGCGGCCTCGATGCGGCTGGGTATTAGCCGCAACGACGTCGACATGACCGCCTACCGGATGTGGGCTAGGGCGGGCCTGGGCCGGCTCCAGGGCCAGCTGCTCCAGCTGCGCGGCCAGCTGCTCGGTCTAGCTGCCGGGCACGTAGGGACGCTGATGGCGGCAGAGACCCACCACCAACCCGCGCAGCCGGAGCGGCTGGGGCATTTGTGGCTGGCCGCCGCCTGCCTGATGGCCAGGGACCAGGCCCGGCTGGCCGGGGCTTTCGGCCGCGTCAACCTCTGCCCGCTGGGCGCCGCCGCCCTGGCCGGATCGGTCGTTCCGGTCGACCGGCGGCGCATGGCCCTGCGCCTGGGGTTCGCGGCGCCCATGGAGAACACCTACGACGCTGTCTCGGCCTACGACTGGGTCTGCGAGGTCGCCGCCTGCAGCCAGGTCCTGGCGGTCGACCTTTCCAGGTTGGTCGACAACCTGGTCCGTTGGGCCGCAGCGGGTTTCCTGCAGCTGCCGGACGGGCTGGTGCAGGGCTCGAGCATCATGCCCCAGAAGCGTAACCCGGTGATCTTCGAGCACGTGCGGGCCCGGATCAGCGGCGCCCTCGGCTTGGCCAGCGCCCTGATCCTGGCTGGGCACAACACCCCCTACAGCGACGTCAACGATCCCGGAGCGCCGAGCCTGCCTCTGCTGGACGAACTCTTCAGCCGGCTCGGCTCCGCGCTGCAGCTGCTGGCCCTGGCGCTGGCGCAGCTCGGCGTGCGGGCCGGGGAGTGGCGCTCGGCACTCGACCACAGCGCGGTGGCGGCCAGCGGCCTGGCCGAGCAGCTGGCCCTCCACCTCGGCTCCTACCCGCAAGCCCACCACCTCACCCAGCTGCTGCTGGAGCGGCTGGGGCGCCAAGGCCGGCAGCTCGGCGAGCTGACCGCCGAGGATCTGGCGGCGGTGGGAGCTCCAGAGCTCTCCCCTGAGGAGCTCCGGGCCGCCACCGATCCGCAGGCCATCTTGGAGAGCCACCCTACCTGGGGCGGCCCCTCGGAGGGGGAGACGCGGCGCCAGCTGCAGGCCGCGGCAGCCCGCTTGCAGGAAGACGCTGCAGCCCGCTTGCAGGAAGACGCTGCAGCCATCCAGCCCGGGGAAGGGCCGCCCCGGGCCGCGCGGTTAGAGCCGGCCGCCCCTTAGGAGGAGAGCCATGAAAGGAACCGCCCTGCTCGCCGTTTTCGCTGTCAGCGCCGCCCTGGCCGCGCCCCAGACCATCCGGGTCGCCCTGCCGCCGCAGACCAACGTTACCTTCCTGATCCCGATCACCCCGGCCAGTGACACCACCCTGGTCAACTTCCAGGCCATCAGCCTGCTGTACAAGCCGCTGCTCTACCTCAACGCCAAGCAGCAGGTCGATTACGCCCGCTCGGTGGCCTCCTCGGTCAAGACCAGGAACGGCCGCACCTACACCATCACCCTCAACCCCAAGTGGCGTTGGAGCGACGGCCAGCCGGTGACAGCCCGGGACGTCGCCTTCGACTTCGCCCTGCTGCGCAGCATCGGCAATTCCCAGGCTTCCCAGGACGGCAACTTCGGCATCGGCGGCATCCCCAACGCCATCGCCAAGGTCAAGGTGACCGGCAACTACAGCCTCCAGGTCGAGCTGACCCGAGCCTACAACCCCAGCTGGTTCATCCTGAACGGCCTGAGCCAGATCTACCCCCTGCCCGCCCAGGCCTGGAACCACGACCCTGCCAGCCCGGCGAAGACCTTGGCCTACCTGCAGCGCTTAGGAGGTACCCCGAGCTTCCTGATGGGGAGCCCGGTCGACGGCCCCTTCAAGCTGAGCGGCTGGCACCCCGACCGCGGCTTCAGCTTCTCGGTGAACCCGACCTACGCCGGCCACCCGGCTGACTACCACAAGCTGGATTTGGTCTACTTCACATCCTCCGACGCCGAGTTCAACGCGCTCAAGGTCAGCCAGGTTCAGGTGGGGTACCTCCCCACCCACCTGCTCAGCGCCGGCAAGCTGAGCGGCTACCGGCTGGTCAGCACCCCGTCCTGGGCGATGAACTTCGTAGCCCTCAACTTCGCCAAGGCCAAGGCCCTGCGGTCGCTGGCGGTCCGCCAGGCGCTGCAGATGGCCATCGACCAGCCCACCCAGATCTCTCAGATCTACCACGGCTACGCCGGTCCCCAGTACGGTCCGGTGCCCCCCCAGCCGCCCACCTACCTCAGCCCCAAGCTGGCCGGGGGCGCAGTCCCCTACCCCTACGACCCGGCCAAGGGGAAGCAGTTGCTGCTGAAGTCCGGCTGGAAGCTGCAGGGCGGGGTGATGGCCAAGGGCGGATCCAAGCTCAGCTTCAACTTGGATTACCCTTCCGGATCGGTGGTCAGCCGCACCCAGGCCGAGCTGCTGGCCGCGGACGCCAAGAAGGAGGGGATCTCGCTGCAGCTCAGGCCCCAGCCCCAGAGCGTGGTCGACGCCGAGTACGCCAACCCCAAGGGCTGGACCATGATCCTCTCCATCGACTGGACCTACGGGCCCTACCCCAGCGGCTACGGGATCTTCGACCCCCAGGGTGGGTCCGACTTAGAAGGCTTCGACGACCCGAAGATGAGCGCTCTGACCCTGAAGACCCACGCCTTCGGCACCTCCGCCCAGCAGCAGGCGGCGATGAACGCTTACCAGGACTACGCCGCCCAGGTGCTGCCCGCCCTCTACCTGCCTAACGCCGACATCCTGGGAGAGTTCGCGACCAGCCTGAAGGGGGTGGCCCGCAACGATGATCTGGCCACCGGGGTCTGGGCGCCGCAGCGCTGGTCCTACCGTTAAGCACCTGGCCGCGCTCCGCCTCCCGGGGAGGACGCTTGGACCCTGAGCGCTCGCTGCTGATCGACCTGCCGGGTCCGGAGCTGGACGCCGCTTGGCGCGCCCACCTGCGGCGTTACCGCTTCGGCGGGGTCTGCCTGTTCCGGCGCAACGTCTCGAGCCGGGCGCAGCTGGCCGCGCTGACCGGCGAGGTCCGCTCCCTGCTCGGCCAGGGCGCCTGGATCGCCATCGATCACGAGGGCGGCGCGGTCTGGCGGGTCGCCGACCTCCCTCACCCCCCGGCGGCCATGGCCCTGGCCGCCGCTGGATCGGCCGAGTGGGCCAGGGAGGTCGGGGGCGCGGTGGCCCGGGGCCTGCGGTCCTTGGGCGTCAACTGGAACTTCGCGCCGGTCTTGGACGTCAACCGCAATCCGGACAATCCGGTCATCGCCGAGCGCAGTTTCGGCGCCGACCCCGCGGAGGTCATCCGGCTCGGCCTGGCTTTCGCCGAGGGGAGCGAGCGGGAGGGGGTGATGGCTACCGCCAAGCACTTCCCGGGACACGGCAACACCCATACCGACTCGCACCTGGAGTTGCCGGCCCTGGAGGACGGCCTGGAGCAGCTCGCCCTGGATCTCCTGCCTTTCCGCGCGGCCGCGCGGGCGGGGATCGGGGCGGTGATGACCGCCCACATCCTGACCAGGCAGCTCGACCCCGAGCTGCCAGCCACGCTGTCCCACCGGGTCCTCACCGAGCTGCTGCGCGGCCAGATCGGTTACCTGGGCCTGGTGGTCAGCGACTCGCTGCAGATGCGGGCGATCTCGGACCGCTTCTCCCCGGGGGAAGCGGTGCGCCGCACGCTGCTGGCCGGGGCGGATCTGGCTCTGGCCCTGGGGCCGATGGAAGCGCAGGCCGAGGCGGCCGAGGCGGCGCGCTCTCTCGGCGAGGCGCTGCTGGCGCCCAAGGCCGAGCGGGCGGCTGCGGCGGCGCGGCGCTTCCCGGCCCGGCCGGGCGGTTACCCGGCCGCCCAGGAGCAGGCCGACCGCGCGCTGTTCCTGGAAGTGGCCAGGGCGGCGGTGACCGCCTGGGGGAGCCTCCCCCCTCTGCCCAGCCCGGGCCAGCGGCTGGCCTTGCTGGTCCCGGAGATCTCCGGGGAGACGGCCGAAATCTTCGAGCCGAGCCCGGCCGGTCTCCGGCTGCACGCCCTGCTGAGGGCCTATTTCCCCGGTCTCCAGCTAGTCGGCTACCAGGCTGGCCGGCTGCGCAGTGAGCCCCTGGCCGACTACCTGCTCTTCGCCACCACCGGGCACGCCGCTCTGCCTGCGGCCGACTTGGCGCTGGCTCACCGGCTCGCCGAGCAGCGGCCGCTGCTCCACCTGGCGGTCTGGAACCCCTACCACGCCCCCAGGCTGGGTCTCCCCGCCCTGATCAGCTACGGGGCCGACCCTTACAGCCTGCAAGCTCTGGCCGAGGTGGTGTCCGCGGGCCGCAGACCCGAGGGGAGGCTGCCCTCGGGTCTGCGGCCCGCGGACGCTGGGGAAGCTTGACCATTGGTCATGGATTGGTGTAGGGTATCCGGGTAACTGGTGTTGAAGTGGCTCACAACCGCGGGTGAGCCCCGCGCGCTGTGGGCCGGGAGGTGAGAGGATGCGACCCATGTTTCGAGCAAGCCTGATCGCCGCGGCGCTCTCCGCGCTGGCCCCCTTCGCCCTGGCTAAGACGGTCGTCGCCGGCCCGGGCGGCCAAGTCCCGCCGCACCCCCTCATCGTCGGGCACTCCACCATCTCCAGCCCAGGGCGCTACGGCGGGACCCTCTACGAGGTGCTGGGGGGGGCGCCGGCCACCTTCAATATCTATGGCACGCTGAATCCCCATACCTACACGGTGATGATGCACAACGTCTTGAGCCCGCTGATCCGGGAGAACCCGGTCACCGGTGCCTTGGAGCCGGGTCTGGCCACCAGCTGGAGCTCCTCGAAAGGTGGGCTGAAGTACACCATCCACCTGCGCAGAGGGGTGCGCTGGTCAGACGGCGCCCCCTTTTCGGCCCAGGACGTGATCTTCACCATGCGCTGCGCCGAGGAGAACCCCGCTGCCCAAGGGAATAACGCCGGGGCCTTCACCATCGGCGGTAAGACCGTGGCTTTCAGCTCCCCCAATCCCTACACCGTGGTGGCCAAGCTGGTTAAGCCGGACGGCAGCTTCCTCCGGTTGCTCAACGAGGTCGACGTCATCCCCAAGCACGTCTTGGCCGCCGACTGCCCTTTCTACAACCCCAAGGCCACCAACGCCCAGTTCAATGCGGCCTGGTCGATCAACACCCCGCCCAAGGACATCGTGGGGACCGGACCCTTCGAGCTGGCTAAATACGTTCCGGGCCAGGAAGTGGTCCTGCGCCGCAACCCCTACTCCTTCTACGCCTCCACCTATGGCCAGCAGCTGCCCTACGCCAACCACCTCACCTACCTGATCGTCAAGAGCCCGCAGGTCCAGGTGGCCATGTTCGAGAGCAAACAGCTCTCGCTGCTGGGCCTGAACGCCTCGCAGTTCAGCACGCTCAAGGCCAAGCAGGTCGCCGGCGCGCCCTTCCAGGTGTTGCTGGCCAAGAACCCTTACCCCTCGGCCCTGGCCATGTACTTCAACTACAACGACAAGCACCCCGACCTGGCCAGCCTCTTCAGCAAGGCCCGCTTCCGCCGGGCGGTCGGGGAGGCGATCGACTACCACAGGATCATCGACCAGGTTTTCCACACCCTGGCGGCCAAGCCGGTCGGCTGGATCAGCCCGGCCTCGGTGGACTACAGCGCCAAGTACCGCGGGGACTACGGGAAGTACGACCCCGCCGCTGCCAAGAAGCTGCTGGCCAGCTTGGGGCTCCATCCGGGGAGCAGCGGCATCCTGCACTTCCCGGACGGCAAGCCGGTTCAGTTCACCCTGATCACCTACGGGCACAACTCCTCAGATCAGAAGATGGGCGAGGTGGTCCAGGCCGATCTGGCCAAGGTTGGGATCAAGGTCAACCTCAAGCTGCTCAACTTCAGCCTGCTCATCCAGCAGTCCTTCGGGGGCAACTTCGACGCCTCGCTGTTCGGTTTCGGGAGTACCCCCAACAACCAGTTCCGCCAGCCGATCTGGCAGCCCGGCGGTTCGCTCTACTTCTGGCACCTCTCCGACCGGGTGAACAAGAAGGCCGATCCCAGCGTCATGTTCCCCTGGGAGCGCGCGCTCTACAAAGACTTCGTCGCCCTGGACACCACCACGGCCCCCGCGGCCCGCAGCGCCCTCTGGGACAAAATCCAGCGCATCTACGCCCAGGAGCAGCCGGCCACCTTCCTGGTCTGGCCCGACGCCGCGCTCAGCGCGGTGCAGAGCAACGTCGGCAACGTCTTCATCCGCGGGGGATACCTCTGGGCTGCCAACTACGCGCTCTACCTGAAGTGACCCTCTGATGTTCGCCTTCGCTCTGCGCCGGATCCTGTCCATGATCCCGGTTCTGGTGGTGGTTTCGGCGCTGAGCTTCGGCATCGTCCAGCTGACACCGGGGGGCTTCCTGACCCAGTACCTGGCCAACCCCCGGGTCAGCCCCCGCACCCTGCACCTACTGGAGGTCCAGTACGGCCTGACCAAGCCGGTCTGGGTGCAGTACCTGGACTGGCTGGGCGGCATCCTGCGCGGCAACTTCGGCTACTCCTTCCTCTACCAGGTTCCGGTGGTCTCTCTGATCGGGCAGCAGCTGTTCTGGACCTTCTTCATCACCTTGCTGGCCGCCGCCTTCACCTGGCTGGTGGCTATCCCGCTGGGGGTCTACACCGGCCTGCATCCCAACACGCCGTTCGACTACGTCGCCAACTTCTTGGCCTACCTGGCCCAAGCCGTGCCGGACTTCCTGATCGCGTTGCTGCTGATCTACTTCCTGCTGCTGACCGGCTCGGGCGACGTCGGCGGGATCCTCTCGGCCCAGTACATCGGGGCCCCGCTCAGCTGGGCTCTGGTCGGGAATTTGCTGGCCCACCTCTGGCCGGCCATCTTGGCCATCGGGCTTCCCGGAATCGGCGGCCTGACCCGGGTGATGCGGGCCAACCTGCTCGACGTCCTCTCCGAGCCTTACGTCCAGACCGCTCGGGCCAAGGGCCTCGCCAACCGGCGGGTGGTCTGGAAGCACGCGGTGCGCAACGCGGTCAACCCCTTCGTGAGCATCGCCGGGCTCAGCCTGCCCTACCTGTTCAGCGGATCGCTGATCGTCTCGATCGTGCTCAACCTCCCCACCCTGGGGCCGTTCCTGTACCAAGCCATCCTGAACAAGGACCTCTACGTGGTGATGGATATGCTCCTCTTTTACAGCTTTCTGCTCCAGCTAGGGAACCTGATCGCCGACCTTTTGCTGGCTCGCTTGGATCCCCGCATCTCCTTCGCGTGAGGGGGCTGGCCCGCTTCAGCCGCAACCGCCTGGCCCTGGTCTCCCTGATCGTCCTGATCCTGCTCTACCTGATCATGGCCTTCTCCGGCTTTCTCGAGCCGGAAAACCCCACCGCGCAGAGCCGCTACAGCTACTTGCCCCCCACGGCGGTGCACTTCTTCTACCAGGGGCGCTGGGTGGGCCCCTACGTCTTCGGTATCCAGCGCCGCAGGAATCCGGTCACCTTCGCCGAAGAGCAGGTGGTCGACCCCCAGCTGCGCTACCCGGTGTACTTCCTGGTGCGCGGCTGGCACTACCGCCTGTTCGGCATCTTCCCCAGCGATTTGCACCTGTTCGGCTCCGCCGGGCCCCTGCACCCCTTCGGGACCGATGCCCTGGGGCGCGACCTGTTCAGCCGCACGCTGCAGGGCTCGGAGGTCTCTCTGGGGATTGGGCTGGTGGTCGTCGCCTTCACCTTTCCGGTGGGGATCCTGATCGGTGGGCTCTCCGGGATTCTGGGCGGGGTGACCGACTTCCTGATCCAGAGGCTCTTGGAGATCCTGCTCAGCGTTCCGACCCTGCCGCTGCTCCTGGCCCTCTCCATGCTGGTTCCCGCCAACACCCCTCCGGTGGACAGCTTTCTGGAGATCGCCGCAATCTTGGCGGTGCTGGGCTGGACGGGGCTGGCCCGGGTGGTGCGCGGCCAGGTCCTGGCCCTGCGGCAGCTGGATTACGTGGCGGCCAGCCAGGCCATCGGGGCTTCCAGGCTGCGGATCCTGATCCGCCACATCACCCCCAACCTGGCCAGCTACCTGATCGTCTCGGCCACCCTGAGCATCCCGGGCTACATCCTGGCCGAATCGGCCCTCTCCTTCTTGGGTCTGGGCATCCACCCGCCGCTGACCAGCTGGGGGCTGCTGCTCTCGGCCGCGCTCAACTCCAACTCGCTGGCCGCCCACCCCTGGATCCTGATCCCAGGCGGATGCATCGCGCTGGCGGTGCTGTGCTTCAACTTTCTGGGGGACGGGCTCAGGGACCTGGCCGATCCGCACCGCTTGAGCTGAGCGCTCCGCGCAGCCGCTGAGGCCGCTCGCCGCTACAGACCGGCCGCCCGCCCGGGGGGACAATGTGGCTGGAGCAACCTTGGACTGGACCGAAGCCAGCTTGCTGATCTGCGCGCCGCTCACCGCCCTGGGCCTGGTCTCCGCTGCGATCCCTTGGTGGATCCTGCCGGCCCTGATGGCGACCCTGGCGCTGGTCCGCTCCAGCGAGCGGGCCAGGCTGCACGCCTGGCCGCTGCCGATCCTGCTGGCCGCCGGGGTGGCGATCTCGCGCGGGCAGGGCCTGGGCGCGGCACTGCAGTCCTTCTGGTCCATCGCCGCGCTGGGGCTGGCTCTGGGCTTCGCGGTGGACCGGATCCGGGAGGGGTCCCTGGGGGGGCTGGCGCTGCTGGTCGCCCTGTGGCTGATCGGCCCTTCCCCGGCTGGCTTGGTGGCGCTGCTGGCCAGCGGGGTGCTGTTCGGGGAGAGCCGGCAGCGCCGCTTCGCGGCGACCCCGGCTCCGGGCTGGCGGGCTGCTCTGACCTTGGCTCTGGCTATTTTGGCCCTGGGCGCCGCTTCGGCGCTGCTCCCCAGCGGCCGGCCGGCTCCGGCGGCTGGGGCGGCTGCGGCGGCTGGGGCGGTAAGCCACCGCAGCGCCAAAGTCGTCCGCGCCCGCAAGGCGCCCCCCCGGGAGGCCGCGCCCGGGACCCGGGTCACCCGGCGGGCAGTGGCCCTGCCGCGCTGGCTGGGCGCCGCCCTGATCGGCTCCGGCTTCGCCCTGATGGTCCTCACCGTCCTGAGCGGGATGGCGCTGCTGGTGCGGGCCAGGGGATCCCCTGGCCACCGCCCCGCCTTCAGCTGGACCGACTTGGTCCTGCCGCTGGCCCTGCTCTCGGTGGTGGCCATGTTGCTGGTCTACGGGGCCAGCGGCCAGCGGGGCCGGGTTGGCGGGAACCCCCTGGCCGGGCTGGCCAGGTTGCTGAGCTTCGTCACCACCCTGCTGGGGAGGCTGCTGCCGTCCAAGCTGCCCAAGCCGACCTTCCTGCCCGAACTGGCCCTGCTGCTGATCGGCCTGCTGATCTTCCTGGCCCTGGCCCTGCTGGTCTTAGTGGTGGCCGTCTTCCGGGGACAGGGATCCGGTCCGGAGGAGGGCGCCGCCCTCCTCCCCACCCCGGAAGCGGGCCCGGAGGGGGAAGCGCCCGGCATCCGGGCGCTCTACCGGCAGCTGCTGGCCTGGTTGGGCGCCCAGGGTCTCTCCCGCGCCCCCGGGGAGACCCCCAGCGAGCTGGCCGACCGGGCCGGCCGGAAGCTGCCGGGGCAGCAGCGGCAGATCCAGGGGATCACCTCGGCCTACCTGCCGGTCCGCTACCGTGGGGACGCGGACAGCTCCGGGCTGGAGCGCGCGCAGCAGGAGTACCGGTCCTTGAAGGGGGAGTCGCGTGGAGATTCAAGCTTTCGGAGAGAGGGTCCTGGATAACCTGGACCGGGTCCTGGTCGGCAAGCGGGCTGTAGGCAGGCTGGCCTTGGCCGGCGTGCTGGCCTCCGGGCACATCCTGCTCGAAGACGTCCCTGGGACCGGGAAGACCATGCTGGCCCGGGCGCTGGCGGTCAGCTTGGGGCTGGACTTCAAGCGGGTCCAGTTCACCCCGGACCTGCTGCCCAGCGACGTGATCGGGGTGAGCATCTACCGCGAGGGCAGCTTCGAGTTCCAGCGCGGCCCCATCTTCACCGGGGTCTTTCTGGCCGACGAGATCAACCGGGCGACACCCAAGACCCAGTCCGCCCTGCTGGAGGCGATGGCCGAGAACCAGGTCAGCGAGGGGGGGATCAGCCGCCCTCTGCCGGATCCCTTCGTGGTGCTGGCGACCCAAAATCCCATCGACTTCGAGGGAACCTACCGGCTGCCGGAGGCGCAGCTGGACCGCTTCCTGCTCCGGATCGGTGTGGGCTACCCCAGCCCCCAAGAGGAGGTGGCCATGCTGCTGCGGCTGCAGGGCGCGCACCCTATCGACAGCCTGCAGCCGGTCGCTTCTGCCGGGGAGCTGCAGGCGCTGCGCCGCTCGGTGCGCGCGCTCCCTGTCTCGGGGGAGCTCCGCTCCTACATCGTGGCGCTGACCCAGCGCTCGCGGAGCTTGGAAGGGGTCTTGCTGGGCGCGGGCCCCAGGGCCAGCCTGGCCCTGCAGGTCACCGCGCAGGCCCTGGCCGGCCTGAGCGGGCGCGACTACGTCCTACCGGACGACATCAAGGAGGCTGCCCCAGCGGTCCTGGCCCACCGCCTGCGGCTCAGCGCGGAGGCTAGGCTGCGCGGCCGGGCGGCCTCCGAGGTGGCCTCTGAGCTGCTCAGCGCGGTGCCGGTGCCGGTTGAGTAGCCTCCCCTGGGTGGTCCTGTTGGCCCTGCTGGCCGCGGCGATTTGGTGGCTGTACCGCCCAGGCCCCAGGCTGCGCGCCGTCAGGCAGCTTCCCGGCGTCGCCTCGGAGGGCGGTAAGGTCGCCCTGCAGCTGCGCGTGGAGCTGCGCTGCAGCCTGCCTACCCGGGTGGTCGTCACCGATCAGCCCCCCAGGACCTTGATCGCCAGCAAGCCCCTGCAGTTCGGCGGCCTGATCCTGGGGAGGCAGGTGGTGGAGCTGGTCGCCGAGCTCAGCTGCAACCGGCGCGGAGAGCTGCTCTGGCCGCCCTTGGAGCTGCGCTGGAGCGATCCCTTGGGCCTGTTCTGGAGAGCCAAAGCCGCAGGGCCGCAGAGCACCCTGCTGGTCTTTCCCGGCAACCACCCGCTGGCCCTGCCCGAGCTGCTGAGGCCGCTGCTGCAGGAGGGCCCGGCCGACCGGCGGGTGGGGCTGCAGGACCCGGCCAGCCTGCGCGGGGTGCGCGAGTACCGGGCCGGCGATCCGCCCAACCTGATCCACTGGAAGCAGTCCGCGCACCACGCCCACTCTCAGCAGCTGTTCGTGCGCGAGCTGGAGGCCATGACCGCCAGCGGGCTCCAGGTCCACGTGGACACCCGGGGAGATGCTCAGTACCTGGAAGCAGCGGTCCGCCTAGCGGCCAGCCTGCTCACCGAGGCGGAGAGCACCCAGCTGCCCTGCGCAGCCAGCGCGGGCGGGCGGCAGAGCCCGGCCGGACGGGACCTGAGCAGCCGCCAGGCCGCCCTGGCGCTGCTGGCCAGGCTGCGGCTGGGGGAGGGCGGCGAGATC
Organism: bacterium; assembly: GCA_021810505.1. Lineage (GTDB taxonomy): Bacteria > Deinococcota > Deinococci > Deinococcales > Deinococcaceae > JAJZIR01. The sequence goes on along the minus strand of JAJZIR010000007.1, from coordinate 64,307 downwards.
CCCCTCCCGCCGGCCGGCTTCAACCTGATCGTGATCAGCCAGCTGGGTTCGGAGCAGCTGCTCTCCAGCTGCATTCGGGCCAGGAACCGGGCCGGGCGGGTGGTGCTGATCCTGTTGCCCGAGGGGTTCTACCTGGAACCCGGTGAGCGGCCCAGGCCGCTGTGGTCCTCGCCCCCCGACGCGGTGCGGGCGCTGGAGCGCCAGGCCAGGGTTTTGATCGCAGAGAGCATCGAGGTGGTGGTGCTGCGCGGGGACCAGAGCGTGATGCGCCTGACCCCGCTGGCCTGAAGGCCGCGCTAGACTGCCTGCGGGGCCGGTGGTCGCCCCTAGGGGGTCAAGTGTTCCTGTGGTCTACGGCGGTCTACGGGCCGGTGCGCTCGCGCCGGTTGGGGCGGAGTCTGGGCCTCAACCTGCTCCCGGTCGCCCGCAAGGTCTGCAGCTACGACTGCCCCTACTGCGAGTGCGGCTGGACCAGAGCTGGCAGCGGCAGCGGGGGAGGGATGCCGGGAGCGCAGGAGCTGGCTGCGGCGCTGGAGGAAGCTCTGCGGCGAGATCCCCAGGTGGACGCGATCACGCTGGCCGGTAACGGCGAGCCCACCCTGCACCCCCAGCTGGTGGAGATCCTAGACCGGGTCGGACAGCTCCGGGACCGCTACGCGCCGGCCGCTAAGCGGGTGCTGCTCACCAACGGCATCCGCCTGGCGGATCCCCCGCTGGCCGAGCAGGTCCTGGCTAGGACCGAGCAGATCGAGATCAAGCTGGACGCCGGGACCGAGCAGACTTTCCAGCAGGTGGCCCGGCCGACCGTTCCCTGGAGCTTGGCGCGGCTCACCGCCCTGCTGGAGCGCTTGGGTAGCCGGGTCTGCGTGCAGTGCTGCCTCTTCGGTGGCCCCATCTCCAACACCTCCGAAGCCGACCTGCTGGGGATGGTGGAGATCCTGAAGCGGGCTAGGCCGCGGCTTACCGAGATCTACTCCATCGACCGGGCCCCGGCCCACAGCGGCCTGAGAGCCGCTCCGGAGGCCTGCGTCCAGCTGGCCGGGATGCTCAGGGAAGCGGGCTTGGAGGTGTTCAGCTACTCCTAGCTGCCAGCGGCCGCCAAGAAGCTGCGCGGCCGAGCGGGTCTGGGCCCGGCGGCGGCTCGAGCGGGGCCTACCCCAGTGTCAGCCCGGGCGGGGCTACCTGGCCGAGCAGCCGGGCCGGGGCGGCGCGGTCAGGGGTGGCCCTCAGGCCGGTAAGGTGGACCAGGCCAGCAGGCTTCCGGCCAGCGCTACCACCGCCGCTGCCCCCATGGCCGCGCCGAAGCCTTGGACGGCGTACAAGCTGCCGAGCACCGCCACCCCCAGAGAGGCACCGACCATGCGCGCGGTGTTGATCACGCCGGAAACCGTTCCGGACCTCGCGGGCTCCGCGGCGGATACCGCCACGTCCAACAAGGGGCCGGTGCTGAGGGCCATGCCGGCGCCGGTCAGGACCAAGCCCAGAGCGTCTTCTCCGAGGAGCCGCCCGGAGCGGCTGAAGGCGAGCAGCAGGATGCCGCTCCCGATCAGCGCCATCCCTTCCCAGATCAGCTGCCGCCTCCCCAAGCGCCCGCTCCAGGCCCCCGAGCGGTGCGAGAGGGCCACAAAGGTCAAGGACATCGGCAGCAGGGCCAGGCCCACCTGCGCCACGTCCAAGGTGCCTAGTCGCTGCCAGGTCAGCGGCAGGAGGAAGAGCACCCCGTACATGCCGAAGGTCATGGCCATGGCGACGCCGCTCGCGGACCTGAGCTGGCGGCTGCGCAGCAGGGCTACCGGGATCATCGCCCCGCTCCCCGCCCGCTGCTCGCTCCGCAGGAAGAGCCAGGCGCTGAGCAGCGCCGCGGCGAGGCCCAGAGGAGCGTAGCGGGGCACGATGGCCGCGCCGGCCAGGCTGGTCAGCGCCAAGCCGGCGAAGATCTGCCCCTTCAGGTCCAGGCGGCGCTGGCCACCCAGCGATTCGGGGAGGGCGCGCGGCGCCCCAACCCACAGCGCCGCGCTGATCGGTACCGTCAGCAAGAAGGCGCTGTGCCAGCCGGCCGACTGGATCAACCAGCCCCCCAGCGTAGGGCCGATCGCCACCGCCGCGCCGTTGGTTCCCGCCCACACGCCGGTGGCCTGCGCCCGGGCCTGCGGCGCGTCCCAGATGGCGGGGATCAGCGCCAGGCTTGCGGACAACAGCAGCGCCGCCCCGATCCCAGCGAGCACCCGGCCGGCGATCAGCCAGCCGATGCTGGGGCTGAGACCGGCGAGCAGCGAGCCGAGCAGGAACACCGCCGCGCCTGCGCGCAGCGTGCGGCGCCTACCGAGCAGGTCAGCCAGGGTGCCACCGGTCATCAGCAGCGCTGCGTAGCTCAAGTTGTAGCTGTCCAGTACCCACTGCAACGCCGGCAGCGGGGCGTGCAAGCTGGTGCCGATGGCGTGGACCGCCAGGTTGACCACCGAGGTATCTATCTGCGCGATCAGGACGGCGGAGCAGAGCAGGAGAAGGGCCCCGCGGTGGCCGGCGGTGGCGGGCGGAGGGTAGTTGGGCCTGGGCATACCACCACCTTGCCCGGGGCCTGGCCCCCGGGTTTCGGCGGGCGGCGAAATGCGCGGCGGGTGACCGGCGTAAGGTGTCTCGGTGGACCCTTCCGATCCCTCCCAGACCTGCGACCTGGACATCGCCCGGATCGCTGCCCTGGTCGGTGATCCTGCTCGCGCCGCCATGCTGCGGGCGCTCGGCGACGGCCGCGCCCTGCCCTGCGGCGAGCTCGCAGCCTGCGCCGGCATCGGTGCAGCCAGCGCCAGCGAACACCTGCGCCAGCTGCGCGAGGCTGGACTTCTGGCGGTCTCGCGCAGCGGGCGGCACCGCTATCACCGCATAGCCTCGCCCGAGGTAGCTGCGCTGCTAGAGGCGCTGGCCCTGGTGGCAGCTCAGGGCGCGGGCCGTCCGGTATCCCGCGTCGACCCCGCCCTGCGAGCTGGCCGGACCTGCTACGACCACCTCGCCGGCCGCCTGGGCGTGGCTATCTTGGACGCGCTGGCCGAGCGAGCTGCGCTGTGGGTCGCGGAGGATATCGCGCACCTTACGCCGAGCGGCCTCTCGCTTCTAGCCGATTTTGGGCTGGATACCAGGGCTCTGGAGCGCCATCCAGTCTCTAGGACCTGTACCGACTGGAGCGAGCGCCGCTATCACCTATCCGGCCCGCTCGGCGCAGCGATCTGCCGGCGCTGCTTTGAACTGGACTGGGTGCAGCGGCACCTCGACAGCCGGGCGGTCAGCGTGACGCCGGAGGGCGCCCGGGGCTTGCGCGCTGCGCTGGGCCTGCGCCTGCCCTAGCTCCCTGTACCGCGCTGCCCTTCCGGAAGGAGCCAGGAGGCCGCGGGCAACGGCGCTGCCGCCCTCCCGGCCAGGAAGCGCCGGCGGGTTTCACCCCGTACTTCCGCTTTCTCTCCGCTCTCTCCTGACACTTCCCCGCGCCGCAGCTAGAAGCCCGCGCGCGGCGGCTTGGTGGAGCTGAGGGGATTCGAACCCCTGACCTTCTCGTTGCGAACGAGACGCGCTCCCAGCTGCGCTACAGCCCCGCGCAGGGGAGTCTAGCACCCCGGCGCGTCCGGCCGCAAGTCAGCCCTCTCGCCGTAGCCGGTAGCGGCCCTTGGGGTCTAGCTCTAACTGGGCGAAGGCCACCTCGGGGTCGTGGGGCAGGGCCAGCAGCGCGCCCTGCTCCAGCCAGTCCGCGAACCAGCGCCTGCGCACCTCCAGGGTGGTGACCGGGTAGAGGTCGTACCCCATGATGTAGGGCAGATGGGCGTGGGCCGCAGTGGGCAGCAAGTCCGCCACGTAGACCAGCTGCTGCCCTTCGGACTCCAAGAAGACCCCCTGTTGGCCCAGGGTGTGCCCCGGCAACGGCACCACCCTGAGACCGGGCAGGATCTCGGCTTCGCCGTCTAGCAGCTCGAAAGCCCCGGCTCGCTCCACCGGCTCCAGGTCTTCTTGCAGGTAAGAGGCCCGGCTGCGCTCGTGGGGGTGGTTGGCGTCGTACAGCTCCTGGCGCTGGACCAAGTGCCTGGCCTTGGGGAAGCGGCGCTGCCCCGCCTGGGTGTTGCCGCCGGCATGGTCGAAGTGCAGGTGGGTGTGCACGATCAGGTCGATGTCCGCCGGCGCGATCCCCAGCTCAGCCAGGCCGCCCAGCAGCGTCTCCTCCCTGCGGACCGCGAAGCGCTCCTGCCAGGACCGGTCGCCGCCGTCGTGGAAACCGGTCTCCACCAGAATCCGCAGGCCGTCCACCTCGAGGAGCAGCGGGTTGATGCGCAGGGGGATCCGGTTCTGGGCGTCGCTGCCGGTGAGCGGCTCCCACACCGTCTTGGGGACGGTGCCGAACATCGCCCCGCCGTCCAGGGCGAAGCAGCCGTCAGTCAGCGAGGTGACCGCGAAGCGGCCGATCTGGCGCGGGCGCCTCCACATGGCCGCACTCTACCACGGCCTCTCCCTGCGCTGGGGTGGCCGGCGGCCACCTTGCAAAGCCCGCCCAGCTCATGTAGCCTGGGGGGGCCGCTGGGAGAGGTGCCCGAGAGGTTGAAGGGGCACGCCTGGAAAGCGTGTATACGGTCTTGCCGTATCGCGGGTTCGAATCCCGCCCTCTCCGCCAACGCGAGCTTAGTTCCTCCGGTAGGATCTCAGAGAGCAAGTTGCGCACGCCCTCTGCTTCTTGTATTAGAATTGCCGAAGAGCATCCCCGGAGGCTTCATGCAGAACGCCCTCAAGAGACTTCTCAACCAGCGGGTCAGTACGATCGGCTTGGAGATCGGTACCAGCATGATCAAGGTGGTCGAGCTCCGGCCGGGGTCCCCTCCTGCCTTGGTCCGCTCGGTCTCTGCACCTACGCCGCCTGGGAGCGTGAAAGAGGGCGCCTTGGTGGAGCCGCAGCTGGTCGCCCAGGAGATCCGCAACCTCCTCACCGCCCAGCACATCAAGGCCCGCTTCGTGGTCACCGCTCTGCCCAACCAGTCGGCCATCACCCGCAACATCTCGGTCCCCAGGGTAGACCGCAAGGATCTGGACGGTGCGGTACGCTGGGAGGCGGAGCGCTACATCCCCTATCCGATCGATGAGGTGGTGTTGGACTACGACCTGCTCGACGAACCGGCCGGACTGCCGCAGGACAGCCCTATCGAGATCGTCATCGCCGCCGCCCCCCAGGAGGTGATCGCCCGGCAGGTCGAGGCCATCCGGCTGGCCGGCTTGGAGCCCCTCATCATCGACCTCAAGCCCTTCGCGGCGTTGCGGGCGGTGTACGCGGCCCAGAAGTCTCCCGAGCCCCACCTCACCTCGGAGAGCGACGTGGCGGTGATCCTGGAGATCGGCGCTTCCGGAACCTCGATCACCCTGGTCCGGGGGCAGCGGGTGTTGATGACCCGCAACATCACCGTCTCGGCCGACGACTTCACCGTCGCTATCCAGCGCGGCTACAACCTCTCCTTCGCCGAAGCCGAGGAGGTCAAGACCCGCTACGCCACCGTCTCCTCGCAGACCGAGAGCGAGGAAGACCTGCTCAACTTCGACGCCGATCGGGAGCGCTACGCCACGGCCCGGCTCTACGAGCTCACCCGCCCGGTGCTCAGCGACCTGATCAACGAGGTGCGCCGGAGCCTGGAGTTCTACCGGGTGCAGTCCGGAGAGGTGATCCTCAGCCGCATGCTGATCACCGGCGGCGGGGCCAAGCTGCGCGGCCTGCCCGGCGCGCTGAGCGACGCCCTGGGCATGAAAGTCGAGTTGGCCCACCCCCTGTCGGCCTTGAGCGTCGACCCCAACCACCCAGATACCGAGCTGGCCAACCAGCTGGGGGAAGCCTTGGCCGTGCCGATCGGGCTGGCCCTGAGGGGGATGGACCGCCTTGATTAGGATCAACCTCCTCCCCAAGAACCTCAGGAAACGCCAAGAGCCCAGCTGGTGGCGGCTGATCGCCATCGCCCTGCCGGTGGTGGTCCTCTTGGTGCTGATCTTCTTGCAGCTGGGCGCCGACAGCCAGCTCTCCTCGCTGCAGGCGCAGGTGACCAGCACCCAGAATCAGCTCAACGTCCTGCAGCCCTTCGTGGCCGAGCGCAGCCGCCTGCTGGCCGAGCAGAGGAACCTCTTGGTGATCGCCGGGATCCAGAAAAAGCTCAGCGCCCTGCAGTCCCCTTGGAGCGAGGACCTGGCCCGTTTCGCCCGGCAGATCCCCAGGGGTTCGGTGCAGGAGATCTCCTTGCAGAACTTGAGCATGACACCCACCAGCGCGGCCCCCAACCCGTCGCAGTTCGACGGCCATAAGGTCACCAAGCAGTTCAGCATGCAGGGCACCGCCCTGACCAACGCCGCGCTGGTGCGCTTCCTCAACTCCTTCGAGGATTCCAAGATCTTCTCGGTGCAGTTCCAGAGCGCTTCCAGGAGCAAGGGAGGGCGCTACAGTTTCAGCGCGCTGGTGGGGATGAACGACGTGACGCCTTCCCAGGCGACCGGGGTGTCCAGTGTTCGCTAGGCTGAGGCAGCGCGACATCGCCCTGCTGGTCTTGGGGCTCTTGGTCGTGATCGCCCTGCTCTGGTACTACCTGCTCTACACCCCGGTGCAGAACCAGATCTCCCAGACCCAGAACCAGCTGGCCGCGCTGAAGGCCCAGGTGCTCACCGCCGAGGCGGCCGAGCGCTCCCTGCCGCAGCTGCGGGCCAGCATCGCGCAGCTCAAAGTCCAGGAGGCTCTGTTCCTGAAGGCGCTGCCGCTGACCGTCCAGTCCGGGCCGTTGGTGCGCGCCCTCCACACCCGGATCAACCAGGTCGGCGCCGTCCTGCAGAACATCAGCCAGAGCGTCGGCGGGACCTCGGTGGCCAGGGGCGTGGAGCCGATCGGCATCAGCCTGTCGCTCAAAGGCACTTTTCAAGCGATCTACGCGCTGCTGCACCAGGTGCAGCACATGCAGCGCTTCGCGGTGATCAACTCGCTGAGCCTGGGCGGTTCCGGCGGCAAGTCCATCGGGGCTTCGCCGCTGCTCCAGGTCCAGCTGTCGCTGAGCGCGTACAGCTTTCTCCCCAAGCAGGCCGGCGTCACCCTCCCCCGCCTGTCTCCTTCGGCCGCGACCTCTCTGCCGACCGCCGCGTCGGCCAGCGCGGGTGGGCGATGAGGCAGTTTAACTTGGGGAACTTCCTGAGGTCCCGCGAGGCCCGCTACCTGCTCATCGCCATCTTGGTGATCGCGGCGGCGCTGGTCTGGTATTTCGGCCTGAGCCGCCCGGCCAGCCAGCCGGTAGCTGCCCGCACTCCCAGCCCGACCACCACCTCGGTGCAGGTGCAGAGGCCGCTGCAGGTCATCTCGATCCCCTTCCTGGTGACCGCCTCCGCGGTGGTGCCCAGCCCCAGCCCAGCGCGTCAACCGGTGGCCAGCCCGGTGGTGGCCGGCGTCACCTCCGGGACGGTCCCCGATCCCTTTGCCCCGCTGCCGGCCCTGCCGGCAGCGGCGGCCCGGGCGCCCAGCTCGACCAGCGCGGCGGTGACGCCGCCCACGGTCGCCTCGGCGCCGGTGCTGAGCAAGCCGGTGGTGATCCAGCCGTCCCAGACCTTCCCGGGTGTGGCCAGCGCTTCGCTGTCCCCCCAGAGCGGTGTGCCGCTCCCCCAGCTCAGCGCCGTGACCCCCTCGCCGGCCGTTTCGGTCGCCCAAGTGCGCGGGGCGCTGGCCCCGCTGCAGACCCCCGCTGCGCTGCTGGTGGGCCCGGTCTCCAGCCAGCCGGCGGCCGGGGTGCTGCCGGTAGTGCCTAACCTGATGCCGGGCCTGGTCCAGCCGGCCCCCCAGGTCCAGCCGACCGTCTCGCCGGTGGTCGCGCTCAGCGCTCCCGCGAGCCAGCTCACCCCGCCGCCCCGCCTGACCACCTCCACGCAGACCATTCTGGCCCAGGCCGGCGCCCTGCTGGGCTTCCCGGCGCAGCCGGTGAAGACCGAGGCCAAGCCGGCCCCTAAGCCCCAGCCAGCTCCAGCTGCGGTCAAGCCGGCCAATCCGGTGCAGACTTACCTGGCAGCGCACCCGCTCCGCTACGTCGCCGCGGTTTTCGGCCCCATCGACAACGCGGTGTTCGCAGCTGCCCAGGGCGATCTGGTCCTCAGCTTGGGCCAGACCCTGCCCAACTCGCAGATCGTCGTGCAGGCGATTACCTCCACCCAAGTCATCCTCGAGCTCGGTACCTCACGCGTCGAGCTAAGACTCGCCAGGCGGTGACCTGAATATGGTGAAGCGCGGTTTGCTGTTCCTCGGTCTGATCGGCTCGTTGGCGCTGGCTTCCTCCGCCACCCTCCCCAACAGCGGGAAGTTCACCGCGCCGGTGACCATCCAGGTGGGTCAGGGCCCCGTTCCCCTGGCCGCCGTCCTCCAGGCTCTGGGCCGCAGCGTCGGCCTGACCGTCGTCACCGAGCAGATCCCCAAGGTCTCGGTGGACTACCAGATCCAGGGCAAGCCCTTCTTGGAAGTCTGGAAGCTGCTGCTCAGGTTGAACGGCCTGTCTTACCGGCTCTACGCCCACGGCATCGTGGTGGTCGGCCCCACCTCGGTGATCGCCGCCTTGGCCCCGGCCAAGCCCAAGTCCGCGGTGCGGATCCAGTCACCGCCGGCCACCGAGCAGCGCTTCTACACCTTGGTCGACCGGGTCTCCACCGTGGAGAAACTGCTCTCCGAGGCGATTCCCGGCCTGAAGATCCACCAGATCGGCGCCAGCCAGGTGATCGCGGTGGTGGGTACCGCCGCCCAGCAGGCCCAAGTGCGGGCCCTGCTGCCCTCGCTGGACCAGGCCCCCAAGGCTCAGGCGGCCAGCGGGCCCACCATCGTGCAGGCCATCTTCCACCTCGCCAACGCCAGCGCGGTGCAGGTCAAGGCCGAGCTGCAGGGCACCCTGCAGACCAACCTGACCGCTACAAACTTCAACACCGGGACGGTCCAGACCGCTCCGGGGGCGGTCTCCGCCGCCACGGTCACCGCCCCGACCCGGACGCCGTCTGCGTCTACAACGACCTCCAAGGTGCCGGCTCCCGACATCATCGCCGACCCCCGCACCAACACCCTGATCGTCCGCGGGACCCCCTCCCAGGTGGCGCAGATCGCCAAGTTGATCCCGGTGCTGGACGCGCCGGTCCCGGAGATCAACGTCCAGGTCCGCATCGAGGAGATCACCCAGACCGCGGCCCAGAGCCTGGGCCTCAACTGGAGCGCCGGTATCGGTAACTTCGTGACCAAGCTGCTCTCGGGAAACCTGAGCGTACTCTTCGACGCCACCCAAAACCTGACCGGCTTCAATGTCGGCGCCACCCTGACCGCCCTGGAGCAGCAGGGCCTCTCCAAGCAGGTGGATGACACCACCCTGACCCTGGCCAGCGGCCAGACCACCCCGGCCTTCATCAACTCCGGCGGCAATCTGACCCTGACCCTGCCCGGGACCCCGCCCACCACCCTAACCCTGCCCTACGGCGTGATCGTGCAGATCACCAACCCGCAGGTGAACTCCAACGGCACCATCAGCATGCAGATCGACGCCAGCGTCAAGGACACCCCCATCGTCAACAACGGCACCATCAATATCCCCAACCGCGAGGCCAACACCTCCTTGCTGCTCAAGTCGGGCCAGACCGCTCTGCTGGGCGGCCTGCTGGCCACCACCGTGACCAAGTCGACCAACGGGATCCCGGTGCTCTCCAATATCCCGATCATCGGCGCGCTGTTCCGCACCACCCAGACCAGCACCGACCGCAGCCAGCTGCTTCTGGTGGTGAGCGCCAACACCGTCTCGCTCCAGAAGGCGGCAATCCAGCCCTAGCTGGCCGAGCGGCGGCCGGGTCAGTGCTAGACTCGGCCCATGCGATTTCTTACCGCTGGGGAGTCCCACGGTCCCCAGCTCACCGCCATCATCGAGGGCCTGCCGGCCGGATTGCCGCTGCGCGCGGAGCAGATCGATATCTGGTTGGCCCGCCGCCAGGGCGGCTACGGCCGCGGCCGCAGGATGCAGATCGAGACCGACCGGGTGCAGTTGCTGGCCGGGGTCCGCCAGGGCCGCACCACCGGCGCGCCGCTGGCTTTGGCCATCCTCAACCGCGATCACCAGAACTGGCTGGAGGTGATGGATCCCTCCCCCAGCGAGGGGCCGCGCAAGCGCCGGGTCAGCCGCCCCCGGCCGGGCCACGCCGACCTGGCTGGCGGGATCAAATACCGGCTCTCCGATCTGCGCGACGTGTTGGAGCGCGCCTCGGCCAGGGAGACCGCTGCGCGGGTGGCGGTGGGCGCGGTGGCCCACGCCCTGCTGGGGGAATTGGGGATCGGCGGCGCCAGCCTGGTCCGCGAGTTGGGCGGTGTCACCTCGCACGCCTCCCTGGACTGGGACGACCCCGGGGCCATCTGGAACAGCCCGGTCTCCTGCCCCGATCCCGAGGCCAGCGCGGCCATGGTGGCCGAGATCGACGCCGCCAAGGAGCGCGGCGACACCCTGGGCGGGGTGGTCGAGGTGCGCTACCGCGGCCTGCCCATCGGCCTGGGCAGCCACGTGCACTGGGACCGCAAGCTGGACGGCCTGCTGGCCCAGGCGGTGATGAGCGTGCAGGCGATCAAAGGCGTGGAGATCGGCCTGGGCTTCCAGGCCGCTCGGCTGCCCGGCCAGCAGGTCCACGACCCCATCCTCTACGGCGAGCAGGGCTTCGCGCGCAGCAGCAACAGCGCCGGCGGCATCGAGGGTGGCATGACCAACGGCGAGGAGTTGTTGCTGCGCGCGGCCATGAAGCCGATCGCCACCCTGATGCGGCCGCTGCCGGCGGTCGACATCGTCACCCACCAGCCGGCCGACGCCGCCATCGAGCGCTCGGACACCACCGCGGTCCCGGCCTGCGCGGTGATCGTCCAGATGGTGGTGGCCTGGACCCTGGCCAACGCGCTGCTGGAGAAGCTCGGCGGCGACAGCATGGAGCAAATCCGCGAGCGCTTCGCGGCCGACCTGACCTATGCCCGGCGCTATCTCTGAGCTGCAGCTGCCTCCAGCCGGGCATTTCCTGCCCAACCCCCGGCGCCCCAGGCCCACCTCCTGGGTGGCCCTGACCGGTTTCATGGGGACCGGCAAGAGCCGGGTCGGCTGGGAGCTGGCCCGCCAGCTGGGCCTGTACTTCGTGGACACCGACCGGCTGATCGAGCGGGCCACCGGCCGGAGCGTCTCCCAGATCTTCGCCGAGCAGGGTGAGGCGGCTTTCCGGGAGCTGGAGCTGGAGCTGGTCCGCCGGGTGACCGGCGCGGACTTGCTGGTGGTGGCTTTGGGCGGCGGGACCTTCATCCAGCCGGCCTGCCGCCAGCTGCTGCGGGCCAGGGGTCCGGTGGTGGCCTTGGAAGCCCGCCCGGAGACGGTGCTGGCCCGCACCCGCCGCAGCGAGCGGCCGCTGCTCCAGACCGAGGACCCCCTGGGCACCATCGAGCGGCTGATGCGCGAGCGGGCCGGAACCTACGCCCTGGCCGACTTGCGGGTCTCCTCGGAGGGCCGGCAGTCCCAGGAGGTGGCCAGGCGGATCATCGCCGAGCTGTGGCGCTGGCGCCGCCAGGCGGAGCGGGCCGGGCGCCCGCCCGGGGTGCATCGCTGAACCAGCGCTCATCTCCGCGCGCTACAAAGAGTCCAAGGAGGTGGGCGTGCCCCGTAGCCTCTGGTTACTTCCCTGGTTCTTCGTCTGGGCGCTGGCCGCCTCCGTCCCCTACCGCAACCAGGTGGTGGTGCTCACTTACCACGACGTCGCCAAGGTGGTCCCCCCGTACACCGACACCGTCTCGCCGGCTACCTTCAGAGCCCAGATCCAGCTGCTGCTGCACAAGGGCTTCCGCTTCATCACCCTTTCCCAGCTGCGCGCTTTCCTAGGCCAGGGGGGGCCGCGGCGTCCGGTTCCCCCGGGGGCGCTGCTGCTGGTCTTCGACAACGGCTACCGGGGCATCTACCGCTACGCCCTGCCGCTGCTCCGGCGCGAGCGGATTCCGGCCACCGTGTTCCTGATCGCCTCCTACGTGGGTCGGTTGGCCAACGACCTGACCTGGAAGGAGGTGCGTAGGATGCAGGCCAGCGGGGTTTTCAGCTTCGGCGCGGAGACCTATAACCTGCACCGTGCGGTGGCGGTCAGCTCCACCCAGACGCTTCCGGCCACGGTAGGGCGGCCGCTGCTGCCGGACGGCCAGCCGGAGCCCGAGCCGGTTTACCGGCGCCTGGTCCTGCGCGACTTGCGCCGGGCCAGGCGGGTGATCACGGCCGCTACCGGCCAGCCGGTCCTAGCCATGGTTGACCCTTACGGTCAGTACACCAGCACCTTTCTCCGCCTGGCCAGGGAAGCCGGCTACCAGGACCTGTTCACCACCTTGGGCTGGCCGGTCTTGCCCGGCGCCGACCCCTTGCGGCTCACCCGGCTGGATGTGGGGGTCTGGAACGCGACGCCCAGCTCGGTGTTGAGCCAGATCCGGACGGTGGTCGCAGCGGCTGAGGCTGGGCGCTACCAGCCTCCCCGCCGCTACGTCTATGCCTGGCCCTAGCCCAGGGGGCCCCTGAAGCTCAGCGGCTGACCTGGTCGGGGACCAGGTAGCGCTTGAGCAGTACCGGGCCGCCCCACACGAAGGACAGGCTGCGCTGGACCAGCGAGTTGCCCACCGCGTCGTAAAGGGAGCTGGGCATGTCGGCCCCTGGATAGCTGCCCAGCTGGATGGGGAAGCTGAGCGCTAGGGCGGCCACGGTCAGGCCGCCCACCACCAGCCCGGAAACCGCCCCCAGCAGCGCCTGCCAGAGCTCCAGCTCCGAGGGCTGAAAGCGCTGGGCTACCCAGCTGATCAGGAAGCCCAGCAACAGGCCGATCGGCAGCGCCAGGATGCCTCCGCGCCCGCCCAGAGCGGTGATGACCGGCCAGATCAGCAGCAGGCCCAGCACCCAGGCCAGCCCGGAGAGCCCCTTGCGGAAGCCCAACGCCACCAGCGCCCCCCAGAGGGTGATGAGCAGCCCGTCGAACCAGGTGATGTTGGAAGACAGCAGAAAGCCCACTCAGAAGGTAGCCTAGCGCAAGGTATCCCCTACGTCTAGTTCCTACAATGCACACATGATCCGCGTCCTGCTGGCTGATGACCACGCCCTGTTCCGCCAGGGTATGAAGAGCCTGCTGGAGAGCGAGGGCGACATCCGGGTGATCGGGGAGGCCGCCGACGGCCGCGAAGCCATCCGCTACGCCGCCGAGACCCGTCCGGACCTGATCCTGATGGACATCCAGATGCCCGAGGTAGACGGGGTCAAGGCCTGCCAGAGCATTCTGGAGATCGACCCGGCGGCCAAAGTCATCATCATCACCATGTACCGGCAGGACAGCTACGTCTTCGAGGCGGTCAAGGCTGGGGCGCGCGGCTACGTGCTCAAGGACGCCGACGCGGCCGCCCTGCTCAAGGCCATCCGCCGGGTGGCCGACGGCGAGGCGCTGCTGGAGGGTGACCTAGCCCAGAGCGTTCTGGACGACTTCCGCCACAAGCGCGAGACCCTGCCCAGCGGCAAGCACCACGACCTCAACGAGCGGGAGACCACCATCCTTCGGCTATTGGCCCAGGGCTCCAGCAACCAAGACATCGCCATGCAGCTCGATATCTCCGAGAAGACCGTGCGCAATAGGCTCTCCGAGATCTTCGCCAAGCTGCAGCTCAACAACCGCACCCAGGCGGCGCTGTTCGCCATCCGAGAGGGCATCGCCAGGCTGGAATAGCCCTCTATACTGGGGAAATGCCCCATGCCTTGAGCTCCTCCGAGATCCGCGAGCGCTTCCTGGCTTTCTTCGCGGCCCGGGGGCACCTGCGCTACCCTTCCGATTCGCTGATCCCCAAGGATCCCACCCTGCTGTTCAGCGTGGCCGGAATGGTCCAGTTCAAACCCTACTTCCTGGGGGCCACCCCCCGCTTTCCAGGTATCCAAGGCGAGTGGCCTAGGGTGGTGACCGCACAGAAGTGCCTGCGGATCGGCGACATCGAGAACGTCGGCCGCACCGCCCGCCACAACAGCTTCTTCGAGATGCTGGGCAACTTCAGCTTCGGCGACTACTTCAAGCGCGAGGCGGTCCTGTGGGCTTGGGAATTCCTCACCTCTCCGGAAGCCGGCTTGGGCTTGGAGGGCGAGCGGCTCTACGCCACCGTCTATCAGGACGACCAGGAGGCCTACCAGATCTGGGTGGAGGAGCTGGGGCTCCCCGAACAGCGGGTTTTGCGCTTCGGGGCCGACGAGAACTTCTGGCCGGCCGACGCCCCCAGCAAGGGCCCCAACGGCCCCTGCGGTCCCTGCAGCGAGGTGTTCTACGACCGCGGCCCGGCCTTTGGCTCAGACACCTGGCAGGACTACGCGCGGACGCGGGAATCGGACCGCTTCGTCGAGGTCTGGAACCTGGTCTTCCCGCAGTTCGACCGCGCCGACGGGGGCGTTCTGAATCCCCTGCCCTACAAGAACATCGACACCGGCCTGGGGCTCTACCGGGCGGCGGCGATCTCGCAGGCCGTCCCCGACCTCTACGAGACCGACCTGTTCAAGCCGCTGATCCTGGCGGTCTGCGAGCTGAGCGGGCGGCCCTACTTGGGGGCGCAGAGCCTGTCCCACCGGGTCATCGCCGATCACATCCGGGCGGTGACGGTGGCCCTGGCCGACGGGGTGGTCCTCAGCAACACCGGGAGGGGCTACGTGATCCGCAAGCTGCTCCGGCGGGCCTCCCGCCACGCCTACCTGCTGGGGCAGAAGGAGCCGCTGCTGTTCGGCTTGGTGCCGCTGGTGGTGGAGACCTTGGCTGACGCCTACCCCGAGCTGGAGCGGGCCCAGCTGGCGGTGGCCGGCGCGGTGCGCGCCGAAGAGGAGCGCTTCCTGGCCACCTTGGAGCACGGGACTGCCCGCCTAGAGGCCCGGTTGGCCGATCTGCCCAGGGGGTCGGTCCTGGACGGCGCAGCGGCCTTCACCCTCTACGACACCTACGGCTTTCCCTTGGATCTCACCGAGGAGGTGGCTGCCGAGCGGGGGGTCGAGGTGGACCGCGCCGCCTTTGAGGAAGCGCTCCGCTCCCAGCAGGAGCGGGCCCGCGCCGGCAGCAAGTTCGGGAAGGCTCAGCTCTTCGGTGAGGTCAGCGAGGTCTTGGACCGGGTGCTCCGGGAGGCAGGGGAGACCCGCTTTCTGGGTTACGCGCAGCGCTCGGCCAGGGCCAAGGTGCTGGCCCTGCTGGTCTCCGGCGAGGAGGTCTCGCGGTTGCCCGAAGGGGTCTTGGGCCAGGTCGTGCTGGACCAGACCCCTTGCTACCCCGAAGGGGGCGGCCAGGTAGGGGACAGCGGCAGCTTGCGCTGGCCCGGGGGCGAGGCCGAGGTCCTCGCCACCCGGCGCAGCGGCCAGGGCTTGATCCTGCAGGAGCTCAGGGTCCTGGCCGGCGGCTTGGAGTTGGGCCAGGAGGTGGAGGTGCAGGTCTCGGAGCTCCGGAACGGCGCTGAGCGCCACCACACCGCCACCCACCTGCTGCAGGCGGCGCTGAGAGAAGTGCTGGGAGAGGGCGTCCACCAGGCCGGCAGCTTGGTGACCCCTACCCGGTTGCGCTTCGACTTCACCCACCCCGCCCCCCTGAGCGGCGCCGAGCTGGCCGCCGCCGAGGAGTTGGTCTCGGAGTGGGCCGCCCTGGACGCGGAGGTCAGCTGGCGGGAGCTGCCGCAGGCCGAAGCCAAGGCGTTGGGGGCCATGGCCCTGTTCGGCGAGAAGTACGGGGAAGTGGTGCGGATGGTGGAGATCCCCGGGCCCAGCCGGCTGGGCCGGACCCTGATCAGCCGCGAGCTCTGCGGCGGCACCCACCTGCGGCGCACCGGCCAGCTGGGAGCCTTCGTGATCGTCAGCGAGGAGGCGCTGGCCTCCGGGGTGCGCCGCCTGGAGGCCTTGGCTGGCCCCCCGGCGACCCGCTACCTGCGCGCCCAGCTGGCCCGGCTGAGCGACCTGGCCCAGGCCCTGGGGGGTCAGGTCGAGGAGCGCCTGGGCGCCCTGCAGCGCCAGCTCGCCGAGCAGGGCAGGGAGCTGCAGGGCGCCCGGCAGCGGGTCGCCGAGTTGGAGCTGGCCCAGGCCCAGGAGGAGCGGCTCCGCTTCGGCGACTTCGAGGTGGCGGCCCTGAGGGTCTCCCTGGAGGGAGAAGCGCTGCGCGGCGCCGCCGACCGGCTGCTGGAGCGCTCCGGTGCGGACTTGGCGGCGGTAGTGGGCGATAGGGGCCTGGTGGTCAAAGCCAGCCGGGAAGCGGTGGGGCGGGGTGCCCACGCCGGCAGGCTGGCCGCCCTGTTGGCCGGGGCCGCCGGCGGCCGGGGTGGCGGCCGCCCGGAGCTGGCCCAAGCCGGCCTGACCTTCCCGGAGCGGGCTCTGGAGCGGCTCAGAGAGGGCTGAGGCCGCTTCCCAAAGAGCAGCGGACCCGGGTGACCGGGTCCGCTGGCGGGGAACTGCTTTACTGCGCTACGCCGTTGACGTAGGTGGTGGGGCCGATGGAGGTGATCACGCTGACGCTGATGGTGCCGGTGGTGGTGTCACCGCTGATGATGCAGCTGCTGATATCGGCCGGCGCCGGGCCCCAGCCGAAGTTGGCGGTGATGGCGGGGGAAGTGAAGGTGATCTGGCTGACCGCGCCGGTCCCGTTGGTGCCGGTTCCGCAGCCTGAAGTAGTAAGTCCCGCCAGGTTGCCGTTGTAGAAGTCGCTGGGCGACAGCTGGGAGTCCCCGCTCAGCGCCGCGGTCAGGGCGGTGTCGACGTTGGAGCTGTAGGCCTGGGCGGCGCGCTTGATGGCCAGGTTGCGGGCGTTGAGCAGGTTGGGGATCAGGACGGCGGCGAGGATGCCGATGATCGCGATGACGATCAGCAGCTCGATGAGGGTGAAACCTTGCTGGACGCGGTTCTTCATGAAATCCTCCTGCGGTGCCCGGGGTCCCCGAGTTCTTCCACGCGCAGGTTTATTCTGCCCAGTGTTTTCTTACAGCGTTCTTACACCGCGCCCAGAGCTTCCTTGCCCACCAGCTCCAGCGCCGCGTCCCCGGAGGGCGGGTGCATCCGGCCGCCCCGGGCGTCGCGGAAGTAGCGCTCGAAGGGCAGCTCCGGGCTGACCGCGGCGCCCCCCACCGCGCTCAGGGCCAGCTCGGTGATCCCCAAAGCCGCCTCGGTGGCCAGGTACTTGGCGGCCACTACCTCCGGGTAGCTGCCGGCTGCGGCCCGGCCCAGCAGGGTCTTGGCCGCTTCCAGGCGGATCCCCATCTCCCCGATCTGGCGCTGGATGGCCGGCAGGGTGGCGATAGGCCGTCCCAGCGCGGTGGGAACCCGGGAGCGGGCGTAGTCCAGCGCGGCCCGGTAGGCGCCTAGGCCGGTCCCTAAGTAGGTCGCGGCGATCAGGGCCGGGAACCAGCGGTTGCGCTCTCCGCCCCCCGGTCCCGGCTCCACCAGGGCGTCCCGCGGCAGCTCCACCGCTTCAAAGCGGACGCTGCGGCTCTCCGAGGCGCGCAGGGCCAGGCTGCCCGGCCACTCCTGATCCCAGGTGATACCGGGCAGGTGGTTGGGGACTAGGGCGTTGACCACCTGATCCTCCAGGCGGGCCCGGACGATCAGGTGGGTCAGCCTGGGGCCGCCGGTGGTCCAGGACTTCTGGCCGCTCAGGCGAAACCCGCTCCCGGTCCGCTCCAGATAGGTGTCCGGCAGGCCGCCGCGCGAGGGGCTGCCCAGATCCGGCTCGCTGGCGGCGGCGTTGATCAGGGCTCCTTCCCGGGCCAGCGCGGCCAGCTTTTCTAAGCTCCGCTCGCTCCAGGACCCGGCCTCGGCGGCGTGGCCGAAGAGCTGCAGCGGCATGGCCGCGACCAGCGCGGTCGAGGTGCTGGCCGCGGCCAACTCGAGCTGGGCCTGCGTGCAGGCGCTCAGGTCAGCCCCTAAGCCGCCTAGGCGGCTGGGCAGGGAGAGCAGCAGGTAGCCGGATCCCCGGAGCGCCTCTAGGTCCGCCTCGGGGACGCGCCCCTCGCGGTCGGCGGCGGCCGCCCGGCTGGCCACGCCCCGGCAGAGCGATTCCAGCTGGGAGCTGGTGAGTGGGTTGGGCTGAGTCACGGTCACCTCCGGGTTCAAGCTTACCGGCCAGGGGGCTGGGAAAATGTTCGGCCCGGCTGGGTAGCTGGAGCGGGGCGCCTCGCTGGGTCCCTGGGGCGGTAGGCCTTCGGGCGCCGGCTCGCCTCCCTCGGGGACGCGGGCGGCCCCCGCCATGGATTTTCTGCCCGGCCGCGCTCCGGGGACCGCCGCTGCCGCCTGGGATGCGCGAGCTGCCGCCCAGAAGGCTCCGTGGGTAGGGCAGTTGCCCAGGGCCGCGGCGCCCTCTCGGCCCGGCCGACTGAATCCGGCGCCGCCGGTCCCAGCGGGCGGTCGCGGAGGTCTCGGCCGCGGGCTGCTCCCGGTTCGGTCCAGAGCCACCGCGCCTGACCGGGGCTACCCGCCGGCAGCTCCCATGCGGCCCTCCCTGCTCCCCTGCAGCACCACCTTAGTCGCGGGCGATGACAGCCCGGCTTCACCGGTGGTTGCCCAACCCCAGACGTCCACCTTCCAGGGGAGATCCGACCTGGAAAAGTCGTCTGCTAGGGCCGCGAGCGCCGTGAGCGGTAGCGGCGTCCCGGCGATCACGACCAGGTCGAGGTCGGAATAAGGCCGCGCGGTCCCCTGGACCCGCGAGCCGAAGGCCCAGGCTATCCCGCGGGACATGCTGCCGCAGGACGCCCTGGACGATTTCCCGCTGACCTGGGTTTACCTGGAGCACCCCGCGCTCCCAGCCAGGCGGTGCCTGATCCGCTCCCGCAGCGAGCTAACCTCCGACAGGAACGCCGGGATACCGGCTACTACCTGCAAAGCTTGGTCCTCGTCGTAGGTATGGCTGGCCCTGTTCCGCATCTCCCGGTAACCCCTCCACAGCGGCCAATCTCCGGGCAGCAGACCTTGGGCATTGGCCGACCGGATCAGGTCTTGGAAGTCCAAGTAGGGCGTTGTTCCGAAGGCCGGGAGCGACATTTCGAGGAAGCGCTGCAAGGTCTTGACGGCCAAGTCGTAGGTGAACTCGAACCTCTGGATGAGGCCGTCACGGATCTGTGCGTCCGCGGGATCGCGCTGGTAGCGAGCGATCCCCTCGGCTAAGCGAGCGATCGCCCTTTCAAAGGGTCCGGTGTCTAGCGCCAACGCGCACCTCCCGCCTCTCGGCAGGGCGGCTGTTCCCCAAGGGCACTGTCCCCGGCTAGCCTTCCTGGAGGGCGGATTTGCAGCCGCGCGCGCGGCGGACCGAACTGAGGCGGCGGCCCTTGCATATTTCCAGAATAACCCTTGTACGCTCTGCGCCCGCAGCCCCTCGGCTCTAAGAGCCACCGAGCTTGCCCCGCCGCTACTGGCTGACCCCGTTGACGAATATGCTGGGGCCGATTTTGGTGACCACGCTGACGCTGATCTCGCCGGTAGCCTTGTCGGTCGAGATGGTGCAGTCGGTGACGTCGGTCGGGGCCGGGCCCCAGCCGAAGTTGGTGGTCAGCGAGGCGCCGGTCGCGGCCACGCTGCTGAAGACCAGCTGCGAGACCGCCGCCCCCGAGTTGCCCTTGGGCCCGCAGCCCTTGCTGGAACCCAGCCCCAGGTTGCTGGCGGTGACGTCCGAGACCGAGAGCTGAGAGTTGCCGCTCAGCGCGGCGGCTAGGACCAAGTCGACGTTGGAGCTGTAGGCCTGGGCCGCCCGCTTGATGGCCAGGTTGCGGGCGTTGAGCAGGTTGGGGATCAGCACGGCGGCCAGGATCCCGATGATCGCGATGACGATCAACAGCTCGATGAGGGTGAAGCCTCCAGACATTCGGCGCATGTGTCCCCCTGGTTACCGCGCGTTCCGGCGCTGGTAACCCTCATCTTGCCCAGACCCCTTCTTACTGTTTTCTTACTTAGAGGCTTGCGGCCAGGGGGCCCCTAGAGCGCCGGAGGCCGGCGCACCCGGGTGGCCTGCTCGAAGGCGTAAGCCAGCTGCAGCAGCCGCATCTCGCTGTAGGCGTCGCCGGTGAAGGTCAGGTTGACGCTGACGCCGTTCGCGCCCATGCCGGCCGGGACGGTCACGCTGGGGTACCCCGCCTTGGCGGCCACCCCGGCGCCCCAGTTCTGCGGGAACAGCAGCGCCTCCAACTGCTGCCCGTACAGCAAAGCGTCGATGCCCTGTTCCTTGCAGATCCTCAGGTCCCTGGCCCGGGCGTAGCGGTAGCCCCCCTCGCTCAGGTCCCCCCGGGTCCCCTGGGCGGCTTGGAGCAGAACCTGGCCGTAGCGCAGCCGCCGCTCCGGGTCCGCATCGCCGAAGGCCATCAGCTCGGCGATGCTGCGCGGGCCCTCGGTCCCGGCCAGGTAGCGGTTGAGGCCGGGCTTGAACTCGTAGACGAGCACCTCAAAGCCTGAATGGAGCGCGCCGGGGTCTTGGAAGTCCACCTCGATCACTTCGGCGCCCAGACCCTTCAGGGTCTCCACGGCCCCCAGGTAGACGCTGCGCTCATCTTCCGAGAGCCGGGCGAGGACCCCTCGGACCAGGCCGAACCTGACCCCCGGCAGCGCGTCGGCGCGCAGGGCGCTGGTGAAGTCGGTCCCCTCCAGCGCCCGGGCGGTGGCCGGGTCGGCTGGATCCGGGCCGGCGATCACCGAGAGCAGCGCCGCGGCGTCCCGCACCGTCTTGGCGATGGGCCCCGCGGTGTCTTGGGAGTGGGAGATCGGGATGATCCCGCGGCGGCTGACCAGGCCGACGGTCGGCTTGACCCCCACCAGGCAGTTCTGGCTGGCCGGGCTCAGGATGGACCCGGAGGTCTCGGTTCCGATCGCCAGCGGCGCCAGGTCTGCGGCCACCGCGACCGCGCTGCCCGAGCTCGATCCCCCGGTGTGGACCTGTGGGTTGTAGGGGTTCACGGTCTGACCGCCCCTAGAGCTGTAGCCGTTGGGCATGCCGGTAGTCATGAAGTTGGCCCACTCGGTCATGTTGGCTTTGCCTAGGATCAGCAGGCCGGCGGCCCGGAGCCGTCTGGCTACCTCGCTGTCAGCGGAAGCGCGGTGCTCCGCCAGCGCCAGCGACCCGGCGCTGGTGTGCAAGGTGTCCGCGGTGTCCAGGTTGTCCTTGAGCAGGATGGGCAGGCCGTGCAGCGCCGAGCGGACCTGCCCCTGGGCCCGCTCGGCGTCCAGCCTGGCGGCCTGCTCCCTGGCGTCTGCGGCCAGCTCCAGCACCGCGTGCAGCTTGGGGTTGTGGGCCTCGATCCTGGCCAGGTACTGCTCCAGCAGCGCCAGGCTGGTGATCTTTCCCTGTTCCAGCAGCGCGCTCAGCTCGGTGGCGGAAGCTTCTGTCTCCATGGTCCCTCCTGGGCCGCAGCCTGCGGCAAATGCAGCATATAGGTGGGAGGCAGGGGGGCTGGCGCCCTCCCCGGCGCCGCTGGCTTCTCGCTCCAGGTAGCGGAGATCATCCCCCCTCGTGATTTTTAAGACATGCCACTT
Source organism: bacterium (assembly GCA_021810505.1). Taxonomy (GTDB): domain Bacteria; phylum Deinococcota; class Deinococci; order Deinococcales; family Deinococcaceae; genus JAJZIR01. The sequence continues at coordinate 42,777 of JAJZIR010000007.1, read as the reverse complement.
ACTCACGGCCTAGCGCAACGCCTCTCACCCGACCGGGGAGTATAATCGCCTCCCGTGGGCGTAGATAACGTACGTTCGTTCAGGAGGTCCATCATGGAAGCTCCCCCGGACCCGCAGCGCATCAGCGGGAAGGATTTTTTGGCCTTCGTCGAGAGGACCTTAGAGTTCAGCGGCGCCGATCCCGTTTCAGCGGCTTACTTCCGCTTTCCCAAGCGCAGCGTCATCCTCTCCCTGCCGGTCGACTTAGATAGCGGCGCAGTGCAGGTATTCCGGGGCTTTCGGACGGTGCACTCCATCGCCAGGGGCCCGGCCAAGGGCGGGGTCCGCTACAAGCCCGGCCTCAGCCTGGAAGAGGTGGAGACCTTGGCCGCCCTGATGACGGTCAAGTGTGCGGTGATGGACCTGCCCTTCGGCGGGGCCAAGGGCGGGGTCGATGTCGACCCCAAGCAGCTCTCCAGGGGCGAGCTGGAGCGGCTGACCCGCCGCTACACCAGCGAGCTGCTCGACCTGATCGGCCCGGATAAGGACGTGCTGGCGCCGGACCTGGGTACCGACGAGCAGGTGATGGCCTGGATCCTGGACACCTACAGCGAGAACCGCGGCACCACCAACGCCGGGGTGGTCACCGGCAAGCCGGTGGCCTTGGGGGGTTCTCTGGGCCGCAAGCAGGCTTCCGGCCGGGGCGCGGCCTACGCGGCCGCCCGGGTCCTGCCGGCGTACGGCCAGGACCTAGCCGGCGCCAGGGTGGCGGTCATGGGTTTCGGCAACCTGGGACGACACGCCGCGCTGGCCTTCCATGAGCTAGGAGCCAAGGTCGTAGCGCTCAGCGATTCCAGCACCGGCCTCCACGCGGCTTCCGGGCTGGATGTCCCGGCGGTGCTGGCGCACAAGCAGAAGACCGGCGCGCTGCAGGGTTTTCCCGCAGAGCACCTCCCCCAGGAGGCCCTGCTGGGCCTGGAGGCCGAAGTGCTGCTCCCGGCGGTGGACAGCAAGATGCTCCACGCCGGCAACGCCGATCAGGTCCGAGCCCGCTTCGTCTTGGAGGGAGCCAACGCGGCGCTGAGCCGCGAGGCCGACGACCTGCTCAAGGAGCGCGGGGTGGTGGTGATTCCGGACGTCTTGGCCAACGCCGGCGGCGTGACGGTGAGCTACTTCGAGTGGGTCCAAGACGCCAGCAATTTCTTCTGGACCGAGGCGGAGATCCGCGGCGCCCTAGAGGCGCACATGAAGCGGGCGGTGGGGAGCGTCCTGGGAGAGGCCTACCGCCTAGGGGTCGACCTGCGCACCGCGGCCTACGTCATCGCCATGCAGAGGATCAACCAAGCTACCCACCTGAGAGGAGTCTACCCGTGAAGAATCACGACTTACCCAGCTACTTGAGCAAGGACAACCTCGGCCCCTGGGAGATCTTTTTGGAGCAGATCGACCGGGTGATCCCCTACCTGGGCAACCTGGCTTACTGGGCCGAATCGCTCAAGCGCCCCAAGCGGATCCTGATCGTGGACGTGCCGATTCATCTGGATGACGGCTCGGTCGCCCACTTCGAGGGCTACCGGGTCCACCACAACACCTCCCGGGGTCCGGGCAAGGGCGGGGTGCGCTTCCACCAGGACGTCAACCTCTCCGAGGTGATGGCGCTCTCGGCTTGGATGACCATCAAGAACGCGGCGGTAGGCCTGCCCTACGGCGGCGCCAAGGGCGGCATCCGGGTGGATCCGCGCACCCTGTCCAGCGGCGAGCTGGAGCGGTTGACCCGCCGCTACACCACCGAGATCGGCTTGCTCATCGGTCCGGACAAGGATATTCCCGCTCCGGACGTCAACACCAACCCCCAGGTGATGGCCTGGATGATGGACACCTACTCCATGAACATGGGCCGCACCTCCACCGGGGTGGTCACCGGCAAGCCGGTGGCCTTAGGGGGTTCCTTGGGCCGCAGCGACGCCACCGGCCGGGGGGTTTTCGTCACCGCCAGCGAGGCGATGCAGCGCAGGGGGCTGCGCTTGGAAGGCGCTAGGGTGGCGGTGCAGGGCTTCGGCAACGTCGGCAGCACCGCCGCGCGCATCTTCAGCGACCACGGCGCCAAGGTGGTGGCGATTCAGGACATCACCGGGACCATCTACGCCGAGAACGGGATCGACCCCCGGGCGGCCCTCAAGGCTACCGAGCACGGAGGCAAGCTGGGGGCCACCCCGGGGGTAAGCGAGATCGGTAGCGCCGACTTCTGGTCGGTCCCCTGCGACGTGCTGATCCCAGCGGCGCTGGAGCGGCAGATCACCTCCGAGAACGCCGGGAAGATCCAGGCCAAGATCGTGGTCGAGGGCGCCAACGGTCCCACCACCCCGGCTGCCGACGACATCCTGGCCGATCAGGGTACCCTGGTCGTTCCGGACGTCCTGGCCAACGCCGGCGGCGTGACGGTGAGTTACTTCGAGTGGGTCCAGGACTTCTCCAGCTACTACTGGACCGAGGACGAGATCAACGCCCGGCTCGATCGCCTGATGCGCGAGGCTTTCACGGCGCTCTGGGAAGTCTCCGAGCGCCACGGGGTCACCCTCCGGACCGCCGCCTACATCGTGGCCTGCACCAGAGTGCTCGAGGCCCGGGCGCTGCGCGGCCTTTACCCCTGAGCCGCGGCGCGCTGGGGACCCCTGCCCGCCCCGGAGCGCTGCCCTGGCTGGCTAGCCTATGAACCACTTGCTGGAGGCGGTTCACACTACCGTTACCGAGCGGCGGTCGATCTTGTCGCGGACTTGCTGCTTTCTCGGTGGGTTCCTTGGACGGAATGGTTGTCAAACTGTAAATCGACTACCGCAAGATCGCCGAGGGCGCATTCCCTGCCCGGCTCGAGATCAGCGCCAATGGCGCGGGATGGCATGCATCCGACATCAACTGGTGGGTCGCCAATCCCGTCGGATGGCGTGCTGCCAACGACGATGAAGACCCGGGCGGCCTGGTGGGTAGCCATAGCGCCGGCTGACCCGCCCGATCCCGAGGGGTGTTCCGTTGCCGCCAACGATGATGGCGGCGCGGACGACCTTGATCCCGAAAGGTTGCGTGAGGTCGATGCCGTCATCCTGCAACGGGCCCGCCGCATGGCGCGCGAGGACTTCGCCGCGCATATCGCCGCCCATGACAGCGTGCCGAAGCAGCCAGACCAAGAAACGCCATCTTGCTGTGTAATAAGTGCGGATGTTATCCGTACGCGGAGGGGATGACGATGGCCCAGGTACAACCTAACCGTGACGACCGCATCGAGTTGCGCACCACGCGGGACGAGAAGCAGCTTCTCACCGACGCCGCCGCCCATGAGCAGTTAGACGTGCCCAGCTTCATCATGCGCACCGTGCTGCCGGCGGCGCGCGATGTCGTCGGGAAGACAGAACGCATCTCCATCTCGCTCTCGGAGCGGGATGGATTGCGCGTGCTCGATCTTCTGGAGAACCCGCCGGCCCCGACGCCGGCCCTGCTTGCCGCCGCGCGCCGCCGTGTTGCCAAGAGCGGCTAATTGGCCACAAGGGTGCTTGATTGGCGGGAAGAACCCATCAGGCGCGATCATGATCGCAAGGCGTTCGGTTGTGACTCACAGGAACTGAATGATTATCTGCGCCGGCACACCCGCCAGAACCACGGGGGCGGCGGCTCGAAAACCTTTGTCGCGGTGGGCGTAGCCGCACCAAAAATCATTCTCGGCTACTACTCCATCAGCCCGGCCTCGATCCTTTCGAAAAAGTTCCCGCCGCTCTGACCAAAGGATTGGGGCGCTATGAGGTCGCTGTGTTCCGGCTCGCTCGTCTGGCCGTGGCGCTTTCGATGCAGAGACAGGGACTTGGGGGCGAGCTCCTGTTAGCGGCGGGGGCGAGAGCGCTCGCCGTGGCGGCTCAGGTCGGCGGGATGGCGCTGGCGATCGACGCCAAGGATGACAAGGCGGCGCGCTGGTACGAACGCTTCGGCGCAATGAAGCTGCTCGACAGCAGCCCGCCCAGCCTGATCCTGCCCTTCGGGGTCATCGCCAAGGCCCTGGAAATCGCGGGGAACGAAAGTTCGGCAACGCAAATGACCGATTAGAGGAAGGGCCAGCCAGCATGCCCCGTGTCGCCCCCCACGCCCGCTATTTCGCCGAAAACCAGCGTGGCGTGGGGGGCGGGAACCAGTCGCGCCAGTGCCGCGAGCGTGCGGCGCGCGAGAGCTAGGCCGTGGTGGAAACTTACTCCGATCAGGCTGCCTCCGGCCCATCGATGACCCGTCCCGGCATTCAGGCTTTGCTCGCGGGCGCCCAGACAGGACGTTTTGGTATGGTATTGCCCGAAGCTTTGGGTCGCGTCCGCCGCGACCAGGAAGACGTGACCGCCGTGTTCAAGCACCTGCGCTTCGCGGGTGTTTCTCACCTTGTCCTGGGGCGGGGCCGACATGAAGCTTTACTCCTGCAAGGACCTCGCCGAGACACACGGAGGTCAGCGCGGGCGGGCGGAAGCTGGCAAGAACGGCGGCGGCAGGGCCGCTTACGGTTACCGCGTCATCCACCAGCCCGGCGGCAGCGGCGGGCCGATCTGGGGTGAGCGGGCGATGATCGCTGACCCGCCGCTACACCACCGAGATCGGCTTGCTCATCGGTCCGGATAAGGATATCCCCGCTCCGGACGCCAACACCAACCCCCAGGTGATGGCCTGGATGATGGACACCTACTCCATGAACATGGGCCGCAGCGACGCCACCGGCCGGGGGGTTTTCGTCACCGCCAGCGAGGCGATGCAGCGCAGAGGGCTGCGCTTGGAAGGCGCTAGGGTGGCGGTGCAGGGCTTCGGCAACGCCGGCAGTACCGCCGCGCGCATCTTCGGCGATCACGGCGCCAAAGAGGCCGGGCTAGCCTGTGGTCACAGCCACCGCCGCAACCACTTCTTCTCGAGGAGGACCTTCTCGATGTGCCAGAGCTGGGATGGTGGGCGCAGCGCAACTGCAGGTGTAGGTTCCGCGAAGAAGTTCCCTGCGCCGAGAGCGGCACGGGAGCCTCCGGTCTCGACGAAGCAGGCGCCGCGGCCGTCGAAATGCTCGGATGCCGCCCTCCCGGCCCAGGCATTTGCAATGTTGCGGGCAAGGATTTTAGCCTGTGCTCCAGCGAAGATGCCGGCCTTGGGCAGCGGTTTGCCCATCTTGAGGGGGATGCTCGTCACATCCCCGATGGCGTAGATGTCAGCGAACTGCGTATGCAACAGAGAGCGGTCGACCGAGATCCATCCCCCGTCGCCGCCCAAGCCGCTGTCGGCTAACAAGGGTGGCGGATAGTGAACTGGGACGAAAGCTAGGAGGTCATACGGCGCTGTGGACCCATCTGCAAAGCTGAGTAACTGTGCAACTGGGTCAGCTGAGGTGACCTGGTGGTTAGGGAAGTAGGCGATCCCTTTGGTACGCAGCATCTCGACCAACGCCGCGGCCACCTTAGGCCCAGCAGTCAGCATAGGCGCCGCCTCCGCAGCGTGGACTTCTACAGTCGAGCACTCGCGCAGGCCGCGCCTCCGCAGCGCGTCCTCGATCAGCATGGCTTCTTCGTAGGGTGCGGCCGGGCACTTGTACGACGGGCTTGCCGTGAGGATGACAACTTTGCCGCCGGTAAAGCTACCTAGCGCTTTGCTCAGCCGCTCGGATCCTGGAGGGGAGTAGAAGTTATAGCCGGCCTGCGCCAAGCCGGGGATACTTTCTGCTGAGAGCTCTGCGCCGAGTGCGATCACTATCGCATCGGCCCGCATCAGCTCTGTGCCCACTGTCACGGTGCGGTTGGCCGGATCGATCGCCTCTACATTTCCCTGCACGAGTTCGATGTCCGTCCGCAGCAGCTGGCGCAGGGGACGTTGAATCTGCTGTAGGCTGCGCAATCCAACCGAAAGCCACAGGAGCGAGGGCGGGAAAACGTACTCCCCATTGCGCTCGATGACGATCACCCGGTCCTGCGGGCTGAGGCGTTTCCGCAGCTCGTTGGCGACCGTTATGCCACCGATACCGCCGCCGAGCACTAGAGCAGTGCGTCCCATCTTCAGAACACCAAGGCTTTCTCGGCCTGTGTGGTCCACTGCGCCAACTCCTCCATCGAGCTGCGGTGCGCACCCGAGATGAGGTTCTCGTCGCTGATGCCACGCGCGTCCATACAGCTCCCGCAAACACCGATGGCCCCACCAGCCCTGTGCACAGCGTGGAGCATGACCTCGATGTTGTAATAACCCGGCGGAACGCGTTGCCCGCTCTTCGCGCAAGCGGCTGCATCGCCGATGAGGAATACCGAAACTCCCTCCCCAATCTTCAAAAGGGATGACGCCAGGCGCAGACCGTTGTAGCTCCGTTCGGTTCCATACGGTGGGTCGTTGAGGATGAAGAGCGTTGCCATATTAACGCTCCCACGCCATTTCGCGCACGATGGGGAGGCCTGCGGCCTGCCACTCCAAGGTGCCGTCGCTGAGGCGTGTGGCCTTGAACCCGTGGCGCTGCAAGGTCCGCACGGCCTCCGCTGAAAGCACGCAGTAGGGCCCGCGGCAGTAGGCCGCGATGTGTTTATTGCGCGGCAACTCCGCCAGCCGCTGCTCGAGTTCCGCAAGTGGCAGCGATCGCGCGTTCGGGAGATGCCCCTGTGCGTATTCGGATGCGGGGCGCACGTCGAGGACGACGATCTCGCCTCGCTGCACTCCGTCCAGGAGAGCTTGGCGGTCGGGCGGTTCCATCGCTGCGCGGCCTTCGAAGAAATATTGCACGGCGTGTTCAATCTCGGCAAAGCGCTGCTCTGCCATTGCTCGCGTCTTCAGCCAGTAGTCCGCCACGGTGGGATCGGCAACCGCGTAGTAGACCCGCTTACCGCTGCGCTGTGGGACGACGAGCCGCGCGGCGTGCAGCACTTTCAAGTGTGCACTCGTGCTCTTCACATTGAGCTGCGCCTGTTTTGCGAGGTCTTCGACGCTCTTTTTTCCCTGGCAGAGCAAATCAAGGATCTCGAGCCGCCGGGGACTGCTGATCGCCTTCCCGATTTGCGCGAAGTATTCGTAGAGATTGTTTTTGAACTCCCGCACTGCATTCATTCTAACATTCTATAGTATGATGGGGAAAATACAACAAAGGACTAGGGCAGACAACAAGGGCCTGCCAGGGTGGAGGGGTTGTCGGTCGAGTCCGCACCGGCTGCGGCCGAGAAGGTGGCGGTGGCTGGCTGCGGCCAATTCCATTCTGGCGCTTTCAGTGCCCTGCAGCGATCGCCGCCAACCAGCCGGGTCCGCGGGTGCTGGCTCAAGCTCTGCCGAAGCTCCCCGCGCGGGGACACCGCTACGCGGCTAGCCAGCGGCAAGCCTGGAGGGAGCAAGAAAGCCTTGCCGCCTACCAAACAAGCTTCCGAGCTGCTCCGGTCGGATCGACCAACACGCTCTGGGGCTCGGGATAGGGGTCGCCGGGCTCCTTTACCGGATCAATCCGGTACCCCTCACCTGGGTGCAGGGCTCCGAGCTGCTGCTGCAGCTTGCTTTGGCGTCCTGACGGCTCCTGTTGATGGGTGGGAACCAACATTCTCGTTTCGCCCTGAAGATGTTGCCGCAGGAATCGGAAGTAAGTCTACGTCTGTGACGCCGATAGGTCCGGGTTTCTGGAGGCCGCGCGCTCACCCGAGGAGACACCGATAATCCGTCCAGAGGATGCGCGGCGGGTCCTCCCTTGACCGACACCCGCTGCGGCCGTGGGCACTTCGAGTGGGCGCAGGACCTATCCAGATGCACGGACGTACACCTTAGGGGCGTGCTCAGACCAGCTTGATGGCCTGCCGGATAGCCCCCAGGTGGTAGGCCACGTGCGCCACGGCAGCGACCAGACCGCTCACCGCGTCCTGGTCCCAATCGGCCGCAGAGCGGGCTAGCCGCTCCAGCTCCTGGTACGCCGAGGTCAGCCGCTGCTGCAGCGCAAGCCAACCGGCGGCGTCGACCTCTGCGGGCCGAAAACTATCCGGCCAGTCGAATGGTCCCCTGTCACCTCCCACCCAGCGGATCAGAACCTCCACGGAGAAAGCGACGTGCGCTGCGTGCGCGGCGACGCTCAGGCCCAGCGGGCCTCTGCTGGATGCCTGCTGGGGGTTCAGTGCGGATAGGGTTGCCAGTAGCCCGTGATTGCCGCTGCCGTCTGCTGCAGTACCATCCAACAAAAAGGTCTGCTCCCCCGGCTGACCGCCCTCTGCGATCTCGTGCAGGATAGCCAGTGTCCCCTCCACGAACCGGGTGTCTTTTTCCACAGCGCTATTCTACGCGCAGGGGGTTGCGCCAGATTCAGTGACAGCTGTCATGGCCCGAAGGTGGCGGCTGCGCCTAGGAGCGGCGGGGACCTCGCTGCTACCCTGGGGGAGTTGCTCAGGAGGTGCTGGTGGATATCGCTGTGGAATTGACGGACGTGTGCAAGAGCTTCGGCAAAGTCGAAGCGCTCAGAGGTCTTGACCTCCAGGTGCGGAGGGGGGAGGTGTACTCCCTCCTGGGTCCTAACGGCGCCGGGAAGACCACCTCGGTCAGCCTGATGCTGGGCCTCCGGCGCCCGACCGCTGGGACGGTGCGGGTGCTGGGTTGCGCGCCCGACGACCGGCGGGTCCGCTCGCGCAGCGGGGTGATGCTGCAGGAGTCCGGGGTCCCGCAGACCCTGACCGTGCGGGAGGTGGTGGAGACCTTCGCTAGCTACTACCCAAACCCCATACCGGTCTCCGAGGCGATCGCCCGCGCCGGCCTGGAGTCCAAGGCCAACTCCAAGGTGGGCGGCCTATCCGGCGGCCAGCGCCAGCGGCTCTACTTCGCCCTGGCGGTGATAGGGAACCCCGAGCTGCTCTACCTGGACGAACCCACCGTGGGGATGGACGTCGAGACCAGGCGGCACTTCTGGGAGCAGATCCGGTCTCTAGCCGACCAGGGCCGAACCATCTTGCTGACCACCCACTACCTGGAGGAGGCCGACGCGCTGAGCCACCGCATCGGGATCATCGACCGCGGCCGGCTGATCGCCGAGGGGACCCCCAGCCAGATCAAGGGCCAGGTGAATCTGCGCCAGGTGCGCTTCAGCACCGACGCCCCCTTGGACGCTGCCCAGCTGGCCGGCCTGCCGGTCCAGCGCTTGGAGCTGACCGGCAACCGGGTCAGCCTGGTCTCCACCGAACCCGAAGAGGTGCTCTGGGCGCTCTTCTCCAAGGGAATCCGGGTGCGCGAGCTGGAAGTCGCCGGCGGCAGCTTAGAGGAGGCCTTCTTGTACCTCACCGATGCGACGAACCAGGAGGAAAGCCGTGCTTGACCGACCCAGTCTCGCCCCCTTCGGCAGGATGTTCCGAGCCCAGTTCCGGGCCGAGGTGCTCCGGCTGCGCAGGAACCGCGGCTTCACCCTGTTCAGCCTGCTGCTGCCGCTGATCTTCTACACCCTGTTCGCCCTGCCCAACCTCAAAGGTCACCTGCTCGGGGCCAACCTCGGCCTGTACCTGATGGCGGTCTACGCCGGCTACGGCTGCGTCTCGGTGATGCTCTCCAACTTCGGGGTCGCCATCGCCAACGAGCGCCTGCAGAGGGCCAACGTGCTGCTCAAGGCTAGCCCGATCTCCCCCTTGACCTACTTGCTGGCCAAGCTGGCCAGCTCCCTGCTCTACGCCCTGATCCTGATCGCGGTCATGGTGATTTACGGCACTTCGGCCACCGGCCTCAACCTCCCCCTCGGCCAGCTCCTGGACTTGGCGGTCCGGCTGCTCCTGGGCGCCCTGCCTTTCGTCTTCTTAGGCTTCGCCCTGGGCCAGGCGGCCAACCCCGACGCCGGGCAGGCGGTGATCAACCTGGTCAACCTGGTCATCTCCTTCCTGTCCGGCCTGTTGGTACCGTTGGCCTCCTTGCCCCACTTCGTCCAGGGGGTGGCCAAGGTCCTGCCGGGCTACTGGTACGCCCAGCTGATCGTGCAGAGCCTGGGGGCGAAAACCCAGCCCTTAGGGGAGCTGGTGCTGGTGCTGACCGCCTACTCGGCCGCCCTGCTGCTCCTGGCGGTCTGGGCCTACCGCCGCCAAGAGGAGCGCGAGTTCTCCTAGGCGGCGGGAGCGCGAGCTTCCCGCGAGTGGGTCCCTGGGAGCTTTGTCGCCCGGCCCTCTTCAGCGCGCTTCCAGGCGGCGCTGCTCGGCGATGTAGCGCTGGTACCAGGCGTAGCTGCTCTTGGGGACGCGCTTCTGGGTGGCGTAGTCGACGTAGACGATGCCGAAGCGGCGGCTGTAGCCGTAGGCCCACTCGAAGTTGTCCATCAGGCTCCAGGCGAAGTAGCCGCCCACCCAGGCGCCGTCCCGCCTGGCCCGCTGGACCGCGTCGAGATGGACTTGCAGGAAGTGAACCCGGCCGGGATCGTCGACTCGGCCGCCGACCAGCTCGTCGTGGTAGGCCGCCCCGTTCTCGGTGATGTAGAGCGGAATCTTGCCCCCGGTCTCCTGGCCCAGCCGGAGCAGCAGGTCGTAGAGCCCTTCGGGGGAGACCTCCCAGTTCATCTGGGTGACCTCTCCGACGCCGGGCAGGTAGCGGGCGCGCAGCAGGCCGCTCTCGCTGGCGGTCACCACCGTCTTGCGGTAGTAGTTGACGCCCAGGAAGTCCAGCGGCTTTTGGATCTCCTCCAGGTCCCCGTCCTGGATGGGGATGGGCGTCTCGCCGAAGATCTTGGGGTAGCTGCCCCGCAGCAGCGGATCCAAAAACCAGCCGTTGTGGTAGGCGTCGACCCGCTGGGCAGCGGCCTGGTCTTCCGGCCGCTCGGTGCCGGGGTAGACCGTGCTCAGGTTCAGCACGATCCCCACCTGGTGGTCCCCCTGGGCTTTGACCGCCTGCTTGGCCAGGGCGTGGCCGAGCAGCAGGTGGTGCGCCGCCGAGACCGCGGCGGCCAGGTTCTGCGTCCCGGGTGCGTGCTCTCCAGTCAGGTGGCCGACGAAAGCGCTGACCCAGGGCTCGTTCAGCGTCGAGTACCAGCGCAGCCGGTCGCCCAGTGCGCCGGCCACCGCCGCGGCGTAGTCGGCGAAAGCCAAGGCCGTCTCCCGCCTGAGCCAGCCGCCCCGCTCCTGCAGGGCCAAGGGCAGGTCCCAGTGGTAGAGGGTGGCGAAAGGGGTGATCTGCGCTTCCAAGAGGGCGTCGATCAGCCGGTCGTAGAAGGCCAGGCCGGCTCGGTTGAGCTTGCCCCTGCCCTCCGGGAACAGCCTGGGCCAGGCCACCGAGAAGCGGTAGGCGCTGACCCCCAGCTCCCGCATCAGGGCCACGTCCTCGGGGTAGCGGTGGTAGTGGTCGCAGGCGACGCTCCCGTCGCTGCCGTCGATGATCCGTCCCGGCTCCTGGCAGAAGCGGTCCCAGATGGAGGGCCCTCTGCCGTCTTGGTGGACCGCCCCCTCGATCTGGTAGCTGGAGGTGGCGACGCCGAAGTGGAAGGGTGCGTTTCTGTTCGGTGCAGGCATGCTAGCTCCTTGCAGCTGCCGCTCAGCGCCCGAAGCCGGCGGTGATGCCGGAGAGCAGCTGGCGGCGGCCTACGATATAAGCGACGATCAGCGGGATGGCCGAGAGGGTCACGGCTGCCAGGATACCCGGCACGTTCATGGTGTAGGCCCCCTCGAAGTGCTGCAGGGCTAGGGGTAAGACGGTGAGGTGCCCGCCTTGGGTGAGCACCAAGGGGAACAGGAAGTTGTTCCAGACCTGGATGAAGTTGTAGATGCCCATGGCGGTGAGCGCCGGGCGGGACAGCGGCACCACCAGCCGCCAGAAGATCCCCGAGCTGCCGGCCCCGTCGATCATCATGGCGTCGAACAGCGAGCTGGGGATGTCTCTGAGGAAGTTGCTGAAGACCAAGACGGTCAGCGGCATGGCGAAGCCCACCGAGGGCAGGATCAGGGCCAGATAGGTGTTGTACAGCCCGATGTGGCTGATCCAGAGGTAGAGCGGGATGATGGCGGCCTGGGCCGGGATGGCTAGGCCGGCCAGCAGCAGGGTGAAGACCGCGTTGCTGAACTTGCTCTGCATCCGGGTGATGGCGTAGGCGGCCATCAGCCCGGTCAGCAGGATCAGGATCAGCGCTCCCAAAGAGACCACCGCGCTGTTGAGGAAGGCTCTGGCGAAGCCCGCCTCCCAGGCGCTGGCGTAGTTGGCCAAGGTAGGGTGCAGCGGCGGGAACCAGGTCTGGCCGCTGATGTAGGTGGCTTGGGTGCGGAAGCTGGTGAAGACCAGGTACAGCACCGGGTAGAAGGAGAGCACCAGCCAGATGAGGCCCAAGACCAGCGCGACCCCGGTCCAGGGGTCTCTGGCCTGGCGGCGGTTTGCCGCGGTCACGCTGCCCCTTCGGCTTGGCTCTCCATCCGCCGGAAGCCGCTGAAGCGCAGGGTGACCAGGGTCAGCGCCAAACCGATCAGCGCCAGGAGCACGCCGATCATGCTGCCGTACCCCAGGTTCTGGCTCTGGAAAGCTTTCTGATACATCATCAGGGTGAGCACCTGGGTGGCGTGCCCGGGCCCACCCCCGGTCAAGATGTAGATCAAGTCGAAGAAGGTGAGCGACCCCGACAGGATCAGCACCGAGGAGGTCACCAGGGTGTAGCGCAGCTGCGGCAAGGTGATGTGCAGGAAGCGCTGCCCCGGGCTGGCCCCATCCAGATGGGCCGCCTCGTAGAGGGAGGCCGGGATCTGCTGCGCCCCGGCCTGGTAGAGCAGGGTGTGGAAGGGGATGTACTGCCAGGAGACGATGGCGATCAGGACCGGCAGGGCCAGCCTGGTGCTGCCCAGCCAGTCTAGGGCCAGGGAGCTCAGGCCGACCGCATTCAGCAGGTTGTCCAGCAGGCCGAAGTTGGGGTTGAGGATCGAGGACCACACCAGGGCGATGGCCACCGAGGAGAACAGCAGCGGCAGGAAGTAGCCGACGGCGATCACTTGGCGGTGCTTCTGCTTGCCGGCCAGGTAGATTCCCAAGGCCATGCTGAGCGGCGTTTGGACCACCCAGCTGAGCAGCATCACGTAGATGGTCAAGGTGAGCGAGTGCAGCGCCACCGGGTCGCGGAAGAAGCGAGCCCAGTTGGCCAGGCCCACCCACAGCGGCGCGGTCAGGCCGTTCCACTTGAGAAAGCTGACGTAGATGCCGTAGGCCATCGGCCCGATGGCGAACAGGACGAACAGGGCGGCGGCGGGCAGGAGGTACCAGAAGCCTGAGCGGTTGCGTGTGTGCATGGGGGACTCCTGCGCGCCGGGACCGGGGGTCCCGGTCCCGGCAGCCGACTAGCTCACTTCAGGGTGGCGTTCATCGCCGCCGCGAACTGCGCTGGAGTCATCTTGAGCAGGAACATCTCGCTCAGGTTGCTCAGCAGCGACTGAGCCACGCTGGGCGAGAGGGCCTGATCCCAGCCCTCCTGGAAGACCGGTGCCTTAGAGGCGATGTGGTAGATGAAGGAGAGGTAGGCGGCGTGGGGAGCTCCGGCCACCTGGCTGTCGATGCCTTTGACCGGCGGGACCACCCCTTCGGAGAGCAGCTGCTTGTTCATGGTCTTGGTGAAGGGCACGTCGGCCAGGTAGGTTTTGGCCGCCTGCTGCTGGGCTTTGCTGGCGCTGGCCGCGATGTAGAAGTAGGTGCTGGGGTTACCCATCAAGTCGTTGGGGTTGCCCTTGCCGCCGGGAATGCTGGGGAAGGTGAACTCGCCCAGGTCCTGCTTGGTGAAGCTGGGGTCGCTGCTCAGGAAGGTGGGGTAGACCCAGCTGCCCTGCAGCAGCATGGCCGCCTTTCCGGCGTAGACCAGCGCCACGTCTTGGTTCTCGTCGGCGCTGACCCCGGCGTAGCCCTTGATGAAGTCGCCGGCCTTGACCAGCTGCTGGATCATCTGCCCGGCCTTGAGGACGGCCGGGTTGGACCAGGCCTCCGCCTTGTGGTCGACGATCCCTTGGAGTACCGCGGGACCGCCCAGACGGTCGACGAAGTACATGAACCACTCCAGCTCCGGCCACTGGTCGCGGCCGCCGACCGCAAAGGGCGCTACGCCGTGCTCGCGCAGGGTGCTGGCGACCTCGAGGAACTGGGGGTAGGTCTTGGGCACGCTGAGGTGGTACTTGGTGAACATGGCCTTGTTGTAGAAGACCACCTCCGGCTGGCTGCCCTGGTTGGGGATCCCGTAATAGCTGCCGTTCAGGCGGATCGGGTCGAAGACTGCCGGGAAATAGCGGCTGCCGCTGTTTTTCAGCATCGGTGTGAGGTTGAGGACCTCGCCGGCCTTGACGTAGGAGGCCATCAAGCCGCCGCCCCAGCCGTAGAACACCGTGGGCGGGTTGTGGGCCAGCAGGGCGATCTGGATCTTCTGCTTGTAGGCGTCGTTGCTCAGGAACTTGATCTGGGCGTCGATGTTGGGGTGGCTGTGGTCGAAGGACTGGGTGGCTGCCTTCCAGATGTTGTCGATCGGGCCGTTGGAGACCATCCAGATGGTGATCTGGGTGGGCGCGGCCAGAGCGGCGGAGGCCAGCAGCAGGCTGGCAACAGACCCTAGGGCGAGTTTGGTGCGCATCACAACTCCTTAAATGGTCTCGCGGAAACGGGCTCCGCGGCGAGAGGCTCAGGGGGACCGCGTACCGCTGTTCAGGAGCTGTCCAGCGGCCGTACCGAGGACCGCTCGATCACCTCCAGGGCCAGCTCCTGCGGGGTCCCTGCGGCGTAGCCCAGGGCCTGCAGCGCGCGCAGGGCCGCTGCCTTGCCCACCTCCTCCAGGGGCTGGCGGATGGTGGTGAGCGCCGGCCGGACGTAGCGAGCCATGATGATGTCGTCGTAGCCCATCAGCGAGACGTCCTGCGGGACGCGCAACCCCGCCTCTTCCAGAGCGGCCGCGACCCCGATGGCCATCTGGTCGTTGGCGGCGAACAGCGCACTGAAGGGTCGGCCGCGGCTGAGCAGCTCCCTGGCTGCCCGGTAACCGCCGCTCTCGCGGAAATTTCCGTAGGCTACCAGCTCTGGGTCGACCTCCAACCCCCGCTCGGCCAGCGCTCGCTGGTAGCCGGCCAGCCGGCTGACCGCGTCCTGCATCCCCTGGGGCCCGGCGACGTGGGCGATCCGAAGGTGCCCGGCCTGCAGCAGGTAGCGGGTGGCCAGATAGCCGCCGTGGGCGTGGTCCAGGGCCACGCAGGGCAGGCCGGGCACCTCCTGGCCCAGGATGACCACCTTGGGCCCCTGCGCGGCAGCCCAGCGCAGCTCCTCTTGGCTGAGCGCCTCCGGCCACAGGAACAGCAGGTCTAGGCCCCTGCCCAGCAGGCTGTTCACCACCTCCCACTCCACCTCGTGCCGCCGCCTGCCGCTGGCCATGATCAGGTGCAAGCGGTGCTCGGAGAGCACCCGTTCCAGCCCGCGGTAGAGCGGGCCGTAGAAAGGTCCGTCGACCTCGGCCACCAGCAGGCCGGCGGTGTGGGAGCGGCCGCTGAGCAGCGCCCGGGCGTGGGGGTTGGGGCGGTACTGTAGCCTCTCGACGGCCCCGAGCACCCGCTTGCGCAGCGCTTCACCTACCCCAGCGCTGTTGTTGAGCACCCGCGAGACGGTGGCCGGGGAGACGCCGGCGGCTTTGGCCACGTCCCGGATCCGGGCGCCCTCGCCGACCTGTCCCTCTCCTCGCTGCACCGCCAAACCCCGCTCACCTCCACCCGATCGCACTTACCTACCCCAAAGGCCAGCCGATAGAGCTGCCTCGTGCGTCTGAAATGCATTTCAAAGTAAAGAGGATTTCGGATCTTCATACTGTAATTTGGATTTCTATAGCCGCCCGCGGTCCCGGCAAGGCCCTGGTGGGCTCCCGGAACATGCCGGCCGGATGGTGTCCGGGTGACTCAGGACGCTGGCCAGCCCCTGCCCCGAGGTGGCTGAGGCCGCTGACCCCCGGCTACCCGGGGCGCAGCGGGGAGGTGCTCTGGGGGTTACCGGCCCGCGGGCGGCTAGATCCGCAGCGGGGAGATCTCGGAGAGCGGCCTGCCGAGCAGCGGTGCCTGCCCGCTGCCGAAGATCTGCTCGAAGTCGTCGGGGTGAAAGGCTTTGCGCAGCCGCTCGGCGTAGGAGCGCAGCAGGCCCAGGTAGTGGCCCAGGTCGTAGCCGGGCAGCTCACCGCCCTCCTCCCAGAGCTGCCAGCCAGCCTGGCTGCGGTAGATGGCTACTCGGTCGCCGGGCTGCCAGCTCCGAGCGGCCCCCAGCAGGGCTTGGTAGGCCGCTTCTTTCCGGCCGCTGGCCGTGTATTCGCTGGGACTCTTGGTCACCCTGGTGCGCAGGACCAGGTCTTCTAGGGGCAGAGCCTTTTCCCTAAGCGCCCTGCGGGCGCGCAGGTAGCCCTCCTGCAAGCCCGCCAGGTCGCCTCTGAGCAGCTGGCCCAGCGCGCGGTGCAGCCAGGCCACCGCGAAGCGCTCGGCCCGGGCCGAGCGCAGCGCCCCTCCGCGCACGGTCAGGCGGCCGTCGTAGCCCAGCAGGGCGTAGTTCTTGACCTCGTAGCTGTACATGGCCGCGTAGCGCCCGTCCAGCTCCAGCTGCAGGCCTTCGGGGAGCGACCTCCCCACCTGGGAGACCAGGGCGCGCTCCCCCGCTTCGCCGAGCTCCGCGGGGACGCAGAAGTAGACGCCGTCGGTATCGGCTTCGATCAGGGTGGCACCCGCGGCCTGCAGCCCCGCGCAGATCTGCTCCAGCGTCTCCCGGCCCAGCTTGGTGATCATGTCGGCGGCCGCGCGGTCGGCGAACCAGGCCAGCTCGCCGGCCCCCAGGTAGCCGTAGGCGGAGTTGATCAGCAGCTTGATCGCCGCCTGCATGGCCTCGTGCTCGCCGCGCTGCTCTGCCGGAAGGTCCTGGCGCTGGGCCTGCGCCTTGTGGCGGAGCCGCAGGGCGGTGAGCTGGTCGACAAGCCCCACGAAAGCGCCCAGGCGGTCCGAGCTGGGACCCAACCGGCGGCTGCGGATCAGCGAGGGGTAGAGGCTGGCGACGTCAGCTTTGACCACCCGTTCGGCCACGCCGGAGGCGAACAGGGTGACCGCGCCGCCGGCGTGCGGGAGGCCGCCCGGAGAGCTGGCCTTGGCCGGGAGGGCTTTCCCGGCCTGCAGGTAAGCGCGCACCAGCAGGGGCTCTAGGATCCCGGTGGCGGTACCGGCGTAGGCGACCCGCTCCAAGCGCCTAGGGGCCATCTTGGCCAGAGCGAAAGCGCCGGTGTGCAGGCGTTTCGAGACCTGCTCGACCTCGAGGACGTCCTGCAGCGCGTAGCGCCGGACTAGCTCCGGGTCGCTCCGGTAGGTCGCGTGGACCTGCGCTCCCTCCAGGTAGACCCGCCCGGCGGGGGCGACCCCGAAGAAGCGGGCCACGTCCTTGAGGCTGTGGCTGGGCAGCGCCCGCACCACGAAGTCCATCCGGTAGGTGGCGTCGAGGGTATCGAGCAGCTCGCGGCCGGCCAAGCTGTAGCGGACTTTGCGGCCCGACTGGATCCGCTGCAGCAGCTTGGCCCTAGGGGAGCGGCCCAGAGCCAGGGGCACCCGGCAGCGCGCCGCCCGGGCCACCAGGAAGGGCAGATCGAAGCCCATCAGGTTGTGGTTCTCGATGATATCGGGGTCTCTCTGCTGCACCGCCCGGACCAGCCCCGCGATCAGGGCGGCTTCGTCCTCCTCACCGGGCGCTTCCAAAACGGCCTGCCAGCCGGACGCGTCGCTCAGCGCGGCCAGGAAGATGCGGCCCTGCCCAGGGTCCAGCGCGGTGGTCTCCAAGTCCAGCTGCAGCCGGCGCAGCTCCGGGAAGGTCAGCCCCTGGTAGTAGGTCCGCCCGGACTGCATCAGGTACTGCTCCACCCAGCCGACCTGGTAGTAGTCGCTCAGCTGGCCCAGCCGCAGGCGCCGCCCCAGCCGGCGCGCGATCCCCCTCTCCAGCAGCGCGCTCAGATCCAGGCCGTCCCTGGCCTGGATCAGGTAGCGCAGCGAACCCTCCGGCCCGCCGAGCTCCTGGTAGGTGAGGGGCGCTTCCGGGTCAGCGGAGAGCTCCCCTTGGGGGAAGTCTTGGAGGTGGCTGGCCAGCAACCAGGGCCGGAAGTGGGCCAGCTCGCAGCGCAGCCTCCCCTCCAGCCTCCGCCAGACCCAAGCTCTCCCCGAAGGCTCGGCCCAGACGCTGACGATCCCGGGATAGGGGTCGGCGAGCCAGGGATCTCCCGCGCGCATGCCCTCAGCTTAGCTGCGGGGACGCATGCCCGCAGCCAGAGCCGTCTCAGGGAACCGCTTCCTGGTTCAGATTGAAGATGGATAGCTGCGCGGCGGGAAGCTCCGATTGGGACTGCAGGAAGTCCGGGTAGTAATTCTGCCCTCCGGCGATCAGGGCGTTGCCGTCTGCGAGCAGGGCCGCAGCTGCGTTCACCGTGGCGGTGGGCAAGGTGGCGTCGATGGAGCTGAAGCTGCCCGTGACCGGGTTGTACAGCTCGGCGCTGTCCAGCGCTAGCCCTACCTTCGAGGTGGACTGCCCGCCCATGACCAGAACCTCCCCGTTTTCCAGGGTGACCGCCACCGCCCCGCTGCGGGGGACCGCCATGGACCCGGTCGCGGTGAACGTCTGGGTGGACGGATCGTAGAGCTCCGCGCTGCTCAGGTAGCCGTTCTGGTTTTCCCCCCCGGCGATCAGCACGTCCCCTCCCGGCAGCGGCGCGGCCACCGCGTTGAAGCGGGCGGCCTGCATGGAATGGCTCAGCGCCTGAAAACTTCCCCCCGTCCCGGCAGCGTTGGGGACGAACAGCTCGGCGCTAGCTAGGAACGCCACGCTTAGGGTCGTACCAAACGTCGCTGCGCTGACTCCTCCGGCGATCAGCACGTCCCCTCCCGGCAACGGCGCGGCCACCGCGCCGTAGCGGGGCTCGGTCAGGGTGGCGCTGATGGCGGAGAACGCCCCGCTGCTCGCTGCATAGATCTCGGCGGTATCCAGAGGGCTGAGCTTGGGCGTTGCTACGGGCAGCAAAAAGCTCGAGATCCCCCCGGCCACCAACAAGTTGCCCCCCGGCAGCGGCGCCTCCGCGGCGCCGTCCCTGAGGGTCTGCAGGTTGGCGGCGGCCGAGAAGCCTGAGCCGCTGTAGAGCTCCGAGGACTGCAAGATGGCCTCCCCGAAGATAGGGAACAGGGACGCCCCCCCACTGTCCGGCCCCGTGCTGGACAGTGGGGCTGTCTTGGTAGAGGCTATTACATCTGCGGCCGAGGGCGTCACCCCGCCCGAGATCAGCACCTGCCCATTCGGCAGCGTGTTGGCTACCGCACCGGCCCGCGAGACGGTCAGGGTGGGCACTAAGCTCTTGAAGGTCAGTGCCGGGACGGTGATCTGCAGCGTCTTGGTCGCTGGGGTGGTCCCGGGCGCTCCGGTGCCGGTCAGGGTGAAGGTGACGGTCTCCAGCGCGTTGGGGTTCCAGGGCAGATAGGCCTTCGCCGAGGTCGCGCTCCCCAGCTGGAGGGAGCCCGAGGCAGCCTGGCTCTTCAGCTGGGCGCTGGGGATGGCGGTGGGGCTCAATACCGACCCGCTGCTGGGGGTCACGGCCAAGCTGTAGGAGACCACGTTCTTGCCGGTCCAAGTTAGGGTGTCGTTGCCCCCTAGCGGCAGTTCCTGCGGGCTGACCGCGAACTGCACGATCTCAGGGGGCTGCGGTGGGGTCGGGCTGGAGGTGACGCCGGTGATGTGTCCCGCCCCCATCACCGGCTTGGCACCCAGCGGCAGCAGGGACTGCTGGCAACCCGCCAGCAACCCGGCGGCCAGAGGGAGGAGCCACAACCGCTTCATTTTTCACCCCCAGGGAACTGCAGGATCAAGCCGAGCTGGGCGCCCACCCCGCTCTCGGAGAGGAAGCCCTCGAGGTCGATCCCGTAGTGGACGTAGGTCTCGCTGTTCCAGATCAGATTGAAGCCGGCTAGGGTCATCCACGAGGGGGCGGTGACGTCGGCTGGGTAGGAGAGCTCCACCTCCCCCAAGCCGGCGTAAGGGGTGAGCAGCAACCCGCCCAGGGCGTAGCCGCTCCGAGGGGCCAGCAGCAGCGAGGCGGCCGCCGAGGGGATGACCTGGGCCAGCTTGGAACCGGTGACGTCGAAGCGGGCGAATAGCTGGACCGGAAAAGTCTGGGGCAGCGCCCGCAGCGGCACGGTCAGGGCGGCGTCGTAGGGGACCGCTCCGTCTCCGGGGATTCCCACCGAGAAGCCCAGGGTCACCGGCTGCGCCAGCGCCGCTCCCAAGGCCAGCGCCGCGGCTGCGGCGGCGCACCCCAGCGCTCGGAACCTGAACCTGTTTCTCATAACTCCTCCTCGGCCGGCCCCGGGCCGGCGGCGCCTTACCGGTCCAGTTGCCCCAGCCAGCTCAGACCCGGGGTGATCGGTCGGTTCCTGTAGCCTAACACAGGCCGAGCCCACCTGAGGGAAATCTTGCGGGCAAGTCCCCCGCCTGCTGGCCGCCGCGGCGGAGCGGGTCCAGACCGAGCGCGCGCGGCCGCCCCAACCCCGAGCGCGCGCGGCCGCTGAGGGAGGCTGGACCTGGCTCCCTGGCCCAGAGGCCGAAGGAGCGGCTGGGACGCTACCGCCCCTCTGCCGGGACCGGGCGGATTTTGGCGAGAGAGGCCGGCAGCGCCGCCCCAAACCGCTTCCCGGATTCGGCGGCGACCTGCAGAGCGGCCCCCGGACTGCGCCGGGGGAAGCTCGGGCCGCGCTCTCCCTCAGGGGGCCGCGCCCAACCCCGCCGGCCGCACTCTCCGCCTAGCTGCGGCTCCGCGGCGTCCCCCCGCGACCGGCCGCAGCCCTACCTAGGGCGCTTGACCGTCTCGATGTGCGCTCCCGAAGCCAATACAGCCGCGTAGACCTTCCAGAGGGCCTCCCGCTCGCTCTCGGCCATGGTCCTGGGGTCGCCGGTGAAGCGAAAGTAGGCGGCGTCCCCGCCGGGTAGCTGGAAAGTCGGGGTGCCGAAGACTGCGATCTGGGCGGCGTCTTCTAGCTCAGCCTTCAGCTCGGCCCGCAAGCCCTGCTGGTCTCGCCGGTCGGACTCCCAGCGGGCGATGTCCAGCCCGGCCCGCTGAGCTGCCAGCGCCAGGGTCTGCTCGCTGAAGTCGGCCTTCTCGGCGTGGCGCAGCCGGAACAGCTCCAGCGAGTAGTTCCAGAAAGCCTCCTCTCCCTGCCGCCTGGCCGACAGGCCGGCCAGGAACTGGGGCAGCGAGCGGCTGCCTTCCAAGGGCTGCTCCCAGAGCTTCCAGTTCAGCTGGTGGCGGTCCTTGGCGTTGTCCGGGTGGTTGCCGCTCTCCAGGCTGAACAGCCGCAGCCGGAAGCTGCTTTTCCCGCCCAGCAGCTTGGCCAACTCGGCGCCGCGCCAGGCGAAGGGGCACAGGTAATCGACGTAGACGGAAGTGGTTTCCATGCCCTGAGTCTAGGCGGCTCCCGCCGGCCAGAAGGCTAGTCACCCCACAAAGTTCCTGCTCTAGGCTCTGTGTCAGCTGGCTGTTATACTCGCCCGGTGAGGCGCTGGCGGCTGGAGGTTCCCGCGGATTCCTGGACAGTGGCACTCTGGGTCATGGTGGTCTCGCAGGCGATCAGCCAGATCGGTTTCAGCTTGGTCCTCCCCTTCCTCCCGCTCTACGTCGAGCACATCGGGATCCACAACGTCGGCCAGGCTGCGCTGTGGGCCGGGCTGATGGCCACGCTCAGCGGCTTGGCCATGGCGGTGATGGCTCCGGTCTGGGGGATGCTGGCCGACCGCTACGGCAGGAAACCCATGGTGGTGCGGGCCACCCTGGCCGGCGCGCTCATCGTCGGGGTCATGGGCCTAGCCCACTCGGTCTGGTTGCTGCTGGTCTTGCGGCTGGTCCAGGGGCTGCTCACCGGGACGGTCTCGGCCAGCGTGGCCTTGGTCTCCGGCCTGGTCCCCGAGCGCAAGCTGGGCTACTCCATGGGCCTGATGCAGACTGCGGTCTTTATCGGAGCGGCAGCGGGGCCCTTGATCGGCGGGATCATGGCCGACAGCCTGGGGTACGGCTGGACCTTCACCCTGACCGCCGCCCTGCTGGCTGTCGCCGGCCTGCTGGTGATCTACGGGGTCAAGGAGACCTGGACCCGGCCGGCCCCCAGGTCAGCTCCGGGCGGCGCTCCCCGCCAGCAACGCCTGCGCTTTCGCAGCAGCGGGATCGCTCCGCTGGTGGTGGTGAACCTGCTCGACCAGTTCGCCAACTCCATGGCCGCCCCCTTCCTGCCGCTGCTGATCGCCAAGCTGTCCGGCGGCCTGAGCAGCGCGGCCACCCTGACCGGCCTGGTGCTGGGCGTGGTCGCGGTCACCGCTACCCTCTCCTCGGTGGTGACCGGCCGCTTGGCTGACCGCTTGGGTCCCAAGGCCATCATCATCTTCTGCGCCGGCGGCGCCGCGCTGTTCTCGCTGCTGCAGACCTTCGCCGGTTCGGTCTGGTCGCTCACCGTGCTGCGCGGCCTGATGGGGCTGTTCATCGGCGGCACCATCCCTTCGGCCAACACCCTGCTCACCCAGCTGACGCCGGCTCCCCAGCGGGGTATGGCTTTCGGCTACGCCTCCAGCGCCTCGGCGGTGGGTTTCTCGGTCGGCCCGCTGGTCGGCGCCCTGATTGCCAACTACTCGCTGCACCTCCCTTTCACCATCACCGCCGTCCTGTTCGCCATGGAGGCCGGTTGGGTGGCTTACGGTCTGCGCGGGGTGGTCTTTCGGGATATCTATGAGCAGCCGGTCTGAGCTGCGCCCGGGGAGCCTCGCCCCCGCCGCCAAGCTGTCCGCCGGTAAGACCTCGGTCCTGATCGGCCGGGGCCTGCTCGCCGGTGTTCCCCTCCCGGAGCGCGGGGCGCTGCTTTACGACGCCGGACTGCCGGACAGCTGGTCGGCCGCCCTGCCCGCCCTGGAGCAGCGCCTGGCGGTTCCGGCCGGCGAGCAGGCCAAGACCCTGGCCGTCTACGAGCAGGTGCTGCGCCGCCTAGCCGACTGGGCGCTGCCGCGCGGCGCCGAGCTCCTGGCGGTAGGAGGCGGGTGCACCACCGACCTGGCTGGTTTCGTCGCGGCGACCTACCTGCGCGGGGTGGCTCTCCGCCTGATCCCCACCACCCTGCTGGCCATGGTCGACGCCGCGGTCGGGGGCAAGACCGCCCTCAACCTCCCCGAGGGAAAGAACCTGGTCGGGGCCTTTTGGCCCCCTGAGGCGGTCTACATCGATCCCCTGCTCCTCTCCACCCTGCCGGAGGCCGCCTTCAAGGACGGCCAGGTGGAGATGTTCAAACACGGCCTGCTCGACGGGGCGGCTTGGCCCGGGCGCTTCTTCTCCCCGGAAGACGTGGCCAGCGAGCAGCTGGAGCGGGCCATCACCGCCTCGGTGACCTTCAAAGCCGGAGTGGTGGCGCGCGATCCCCAGGAGCGCAGCGGCCTGCGCGCCCAGCTCAATCTGGGGCACACCTTGGGCCACGCCCTGGAGGCCTGGTCGGGGCACCGGCTCAGTCACGGCCAGGCGGTGGCGCTCGGCCTGCACTTCATGGCCCTACTCTCCGAGGCCCTAGGGGGGAGCGGTGTCGCCTCCGAGACGGCTGCGTTGCTGCGCTGGCTGCGGCCGCCCCTGCTCTGCCCGCCCGAGCTCGCCCCCCTGCTGCCCTGGATGGCCAGAGACAAGAAGGCCGACCTGCAGGGTCTGCGCTTTACCTTGCTCCGGGCCCCCGGCCAGCCCTATCTGGAGCGCGTGCCGCAGGGGCTCCTGGCCTCCACCTACGCCGCTTTCCTGCGCTCGTCCGCGCAGCTGGGCCTGGTCTGAGCGGCGATCCGCCGGCTCCCCGGGCGAGCGGTGTCAGAATGGAGCATGGTCCTGATCCTGAACGGCCCGAACCTGAACGCGCTGGGTAAGCGGGAACCTCAGATCTACGGCACCTTGACCCTCAGCGACCTAGAGAGCCTCTGCGAAGCTTACGCGGCCGAGCTGGGAACCGATGTGACCTGTCGCCAGAGCAACTTCGAGGGCCAGCTGATCGAGTGGATCCAGGACGCCGAAGGGCACGGCTTCACCGGGATCGTGCTCAATCCCGGGGCGCTGACCCACTACTCCTATGCGCTGCGGGATGCCGTCGCCGGCCAACCGCTTCCGGTGGTCGAGGTCCACCTCAGCAACGTCGATGCCCGGGAGGCTTTCCGCCAGGTCTCGGTCACCGCCGGGGTCTGCCTGGGCAAGGTCAGCGGCTTCGGCCCCCTGGGCTACCGCTTGGCCATGGAGGTGTTGCTGGAGCGCCTCTGAACTCGTCCCTCCGGCGCCGGTGTGCTACACTGCCCGAGGCTTGGTAGGGCCAGGGGTTTCCGACTGCTCCCCGATCGCAGAGCGGTATCCCGGATTCAGGAGAGTTCGCGTGTACATGACCTATTTTCCTAGGGACTTCGAGGCCCATTGGGTGGTGGTGGACGCTCAGGGCCAGACGCTGGGGCGCTTGGCCACGCTGCTAGCCACCTTGCTGCGTGGGAAGCACCGCCCTGACTTCACCCCCAACGTCGCTATGGGTGACTTCGTCATCGTGATCAATGCCGATAAGGTGGTCCTTACCGGCAACAAGCTGGACGACAAGCGCTACACCCGCTACACCGGCTACCAGGGGGGGCTCAAGGTCGAGACCGCCCGCGTCGCCCTGAGCCGCCATCCGGAGCGGGTCATCGAGCACGCTGTGTTCGGCATGCTGCCTAAGGGCCGGTTGGGCCGCCGGCTGCACACCCGCCTCAAGGTCTACGCCGGCGGTATGCACCCGCACCAGGCTCAGCAGCCGGCTCTATGGGAGTGGAGATGAAGGAACAGTACTACGGGACCGGGCGCCGCAAGTCCGCGGTAGCCAGGGTATTCCTGAGCCCGGGCGAGGGCCGCATCCAGGTGAACGGCGTCGAATTCCAGTCCTATTTCCGCGGGATCCTCAAAGCGGTCAACGCCGTGCAGGCTTTCCGCGAGACCGGGACGGTGGGGCGCTACGACGCCTACATCACCGTGGCCGGGGGCGGTCCGGGCGGCCAGGCCGATGCCATCCGCCTGGGGGTGGCCCGCGCCCTGCTCAAGGCCAATCCCGACTTCCGCGCCGTCCTCAAGCCCAAGGGCCTGTTGACCCGGGACGCCCGCATGGTCGAGCGCAAGAAAGCCGGCCTCAAGAAGGCCCGCAGGGCCCCGCAGTTCAGCAAGCGCTGATCTCTCGCTCGCGAGCCGGCTGGGCAGAGCCCAGCCGGCTTTTCATTGCCCGGTTCAGGCTCAGTCCAGAAAGTCGCGCAGCTTGCGGGTGCGGCTCTCGTGGTACTTCAGCTTGCGGAGCGCCTTGTTCTCGATCTGGCGGATCCGCTCCCTGGTCACGTTGAAGGCCTGACCGACCTCCTCTAAGGTGTGCTCGCGCCCGTCGACCAGCCCCTTGCGCAGCCGGAGCACCATCGACTCCCGCTCGGTCAGCTTGTTGAGGGCCTTGTCCAGCTCCTCGCTGAGCAGGGTCTTGGCGGCGTTATCGACAGGGCTGTCCAGGTTCTCGTCGGGGATGAAGTCGCCGTAGAAGCTGTCTTTCTCGTCGCCGATGGGCGTTTCCAGCGAGACCGGCTCCTGAGAGACCTTCATGACCTCTTCGACCTTGCTGGCGTCCCAGCCCGGCCCCATCGCTTCGGCGACCTCCTCGTAGCTGGGCTCCCGGGACAGCTCCTGCTGCAGCTGCCGGGAGGTCCTGGTCAGCTTGTTGATGGTCTCCACCATGTGGACCGGGATCCGGATGGTCCTGGCCTGATCGGCGATGGCCCGGTTGATCGCCTGGCGGATCCACCAAGTAGCGTAGGTGGAGAACTTGTAACGCCTGCGGTACTCGAACTTCTCGACCGCGCGGATGAGCCCCTGATTGCCCTCTTGGATCAGGTCCAGGAAACCCAGGCCCCGGCCGGTGTACTTCTTGGCGATGCTGACCACCAGCCGCAGGTTGGCCTCGATCAAGGCCTGCCTGGCGGCAGCGCCGTCTTCGGCGCGCCGCTCCAGCGCGCGGCGGGCCCGGTCGTCGCCGCCGAACTTGCCGGCCTCCAGGCTGGCCTTGGCCGCCTCGCCCTCCTCGATCCGCCGGGCCAGGCTGATCTCCTCCTCCAGGTTGAGCAGGGAGACCCGCCCGATCTCGTGCAGGTACTGCCGGACCGGGTCGTTGCTGACCGAGCGCGGGACGTCCTCTGCCGAGCGCTCCTCCTCCTCGGAATCCTCCTCGGCCTCCTCCTCGAGCTCCCCGAAGTCCTCGCCTTCGGCGGTATCGGCGACCTCGATGCCCTGCCCCTGCAAGTAGAGCTGTAGCTCCTCGAACTCCTCGGCGCTCTCCTGCTCGCTGCTGCTCTCCACCGCCAGGCTGAGCGCCGCCGCCACCTCCTCGCTGGTCACCGAGCCGTTCTGCTTGCCGCTCTGGACCAGCTCGGCGATGGCCGGGTGGCTCAAGTACGCCCGCTCACCCTTCTTGACTTCCGCTTCGCCGCCCTTCTTCTCCTTGGCCTTGCTCTCCGCCATCTAGCCCCCTTGGTGGCTGCTGGGCCGCGGACCCTTAGCGTCTGGGCCGCAGACAAGCTTCTATTCTAGCACGCCGGGCAGGCCGTCACAGCTGACCGGGCCCGAGCTCCGCGCGCGCCGCCTCCCGCAGCACCGCGGTAGGTACCTGGAGGCCGGTCCACAGGGCGAAGGAACCGGCGGCTTGGTGCAGCAGCATCTCCAGGCCGAATACCAGCGGACAGCCCTGGGCCGCGGCCTGGCGGAGCAGCTTGGTCCACCTGGGGCGATAGATCATGTCCATGACCACCGGCCGCTGCGGCAGCGCCGGTAGCTCCAGCGGGGCCGATTCCGGATCGTTCAGGCCGGCGCTGGTGGCCTGGACGATCAGGCCGATCTCCGCCCAGGGCAGCTCCTCCGGGCGGCTGGTGGCCAGGCCGCGCAGCCCCAGCTCCTCCCGCACCCGGACCGCCCGCTGCTCCCCGCGGTTGATCAGGTGGACGCAGCTTCCCCAGGACGCCAGCGCGTAGGCCGCAGCCCGGGCGGCCCCCCCCGCGCCGATGACCAGAGCCTGCTCGGCCCCGGAGCAGCCCGCTGCTTCCAGGGCGGCCAGCAGGCCCGAGGCGTCGGTGTTCCGGGCGATCAGCCGGCCACCGCGGTGCACCACGGTGTTGGCCGCTCCGATGGCCCGGACCTCGTCGCCGCAGGTGTCCACCAATTCCAGGACTTGCTCCTTGAGCGGCAAGCTGAGGTTGGCCCCCAAGACGCCCTCCCCCCGCAGCGACTGGACCCGCGCCGGGAGGTCCTCCGGGGGGACGTCCACGGCCGCGTAGCTTCCGGGGATGCCGCAGTGGACGAAGGCCGCCGCGTGCAGCGCGGGCGAGATGGAGTGCCCGACCGGATGGGCGAACAGGTAGGCGCGCTGCCCGAAACCACCGCGTGGGGTGCGCCCTCCGCCCTCCTGGCTGCCCGCGGCCCACATCCCTACCAGTCTAGCAGCCGCGCCCCCTCGGGCCAGACCGGTCCATGAAATGGCCGCGTGCTACACTAAGGCATGCTTAGGGTTTCGGACCAGGAATCAGATCTGCGCCCGGCCCTTGCCGAGAGCGGGTTTTGCCCGGTCTACCAGGCGATCAACCTCTTGCAGGAGAAGTGGACTCTGCACATCATCCGCGCCCTACTCCCCGGGCCTTCAGGGTTCAACGAGCTGCGCCGGCTGGTCGGCGGGGTGAACGCCGTCACCCTGTCCCAGCGCCTAGAACACCTGGAGACCAAGGGAATCGTCCTGCGCAGGGTGCACTCGACCATGCCGCCCAGGACCAGCTACCAGCTCACCGAGGCCGGGATCGCCCTGCAAGGGGTGGTGGCCGCAGTCGACCACTGGGCCAGGAACCACCTGGCCCAGTGCCAGCCGGACGCCGGCTGACTCACGCCGCCCGGGGATTCAGCTGCATCCGGAAGGTGTAGCGGGTCACGTCGGCCTTGAGGGCGTCGATCATCTCGTTGAACATGTTGGTCCCCTCGAACTTGTACTCGGTGAAGGGGTCGCGCTGGCCGTAGCCCCTGAGGCCGATCCCCTGCCTGAGGATGTCCATCCCGTGCAGGTGCTCTTTCCAGGCTTGATCGACCAGCTGGAGCAGGATGAAACGGCTGGCCGCCTGGAAGGTTTCCGGACCGAACTCCTGCCTGCGGGCGTCCAGCAGGTCGGCGCTCTTGGCCAACACCAGGTCCAGGACCTCATCCCTGGATTTGCCGCTCAGCTCGCCTTCGGACAAGCTCTCCAGCTGGGGGATGGCGTCGAGCAGCTCGGTCCGGAAAGCCTCGAGGTCCGGCTCCTCGCCGACGATGTGCCGGTCGACCAGCACCTCCAAGTGGTCCCGGATCATCCCCTCGATGCTGGCCGCGATCTCCTCATCGCTGCCCAGCAGCATCTCGCGGCGCTGGGCGTAGATCACCTCGCGCTGGCCGCTCATCACGTTATCGAACTCTAGGAGCTGCTTGCGGATGGAGAAGTTGCGGTCCTCGACCCTGGCCTGGGCGCGCTCGATCGCTCCGGTGACCATCCTCGCCTCGATCGGCTGGCTGTCGTCCATGCCCATGCGGTCGAGCATGCCCACCACCCGCTCGTTGGCGAACAACCGCATCAGCTCGTCCTCGAAGGAGACGTAGAAGCGGCTGGATCCGGGATCGCCCTGCCGCCCCGAGCGCCCGCGCAGCTGGTTGTCGATCCGCCGCGACTCGTGGCGCTCGGTCCCGATGATGTGCAGGCCGCCCAGCTCCTTGACCTTGGCGCGGTCGCGCTCGACCTCCTCCCGCATGGCCACCAGCCGCTCGATCAGGGCGTCGTCCAAGCCGGGGAGTTGCCTGCCCAGCTCCCGGACCTCGCTGTCCTTGCGGAGCAGCGCCTTGGTGAAGTTCTCCACCGCCGGGTCGAAACGGGACAGCCCGACCCCCTCCAGCAGCTCCCCGGCCAGGAATTCAGCGTTGCCGCCCAGCATGATATCGGTGCCGCGCCCGGCCATGTTGGTGGCGATGGTCACCGTCCCGCTGCGCCCGGCCTGAGCCACGATGGAGGCTTCCTGCTGGTGGTACTTGGCGTTGAGCACCTGGTGGGGGATCCCCTGCCGGATGGCCTGCAGGCTGCGGGC
Source organism: bacterium (assembly GCA_021810505.1). GTDB lineage: Bacteria > Deinococcota > Deinococci > Deinococcales > Deinococcaceae > JAJZIR01. The sequence goes on along the minus strand of JAJZIR010000007.1, from coordinate 13,677 downwards.
GCGGCGCAGCAACCGGGCTTGCGCCTCCTGCGCGGCTTTGGGCAGCTGGCCCAGAGCTTCCACCTGCTCCGGGGTCAGCTCCACGAGCTTCTCCGCCCAGGCCTCCAGGGCGTCTAGGGTTTCCTGGTTGCCCCGCCCCAAAGCCTTCTTCAGGCCCTCATAGGCGCTCTGGACCGCCGGCAAGAAGGCGGACGGCTGGCTGAGCAGCGCGGAGAGCCGCTCGCTCCCCTCGATGCTGACCGTCCCGACCAGCATGGGCTGCCCCTGGAGGTGCCGCTCGACGATCTCATCGACGACCGCGTAGAGCTTGCCGTCGCGGCTGCGGTAGACCTGATCCTCTAAGTCCTTGCGGATCACCGGCAGGTTGGTGGGGACCACCAGGACATCCGATCCGTAGATGTCCAGGAACTCCTTCTCCTCGGTCTTGGCCGTACCGGTCATCCCGGCGAACTTGTGGTAGAGCCGGAAGAAGTTCTGGTAGGTGATGGTAGCCAAGGTCTGGTTCTCGTTCTCGATCTTGACCCCCTCCTTGGCCTCGATGGCCTGGTGGAGCCCCTCACCGTAGCGGCGTCCCGGCATCATCCGCCCGGTGAACTCGTCGACGATGACCACCTCTCCCTGCTCGTTGACGATGTAATCCTTGTTGCGGTGGTACAGGTCCTTGGCCCGCAGCGCCTGCACGATCATGTGGGCCCGCTCCATGTTCTCCGGTCCGAACAGGTTGTCGATGGACAAAAGCTTCTCGATCCGGACGATCCCCTGTTCGGTCAGGTGGACCGCCTTCGACTTCTCGTCCAAGGTGTAGTCCCCGGTCGGCTCGCTGCGCACTCCCGGCTCGGCCGGCTCGCCCTGGTTCAGCCGCTTGACCAGCTTGGCCATCACGTAGTACTGGTCGGTGGCGCGCTCGGCCGGCCCGGAGATGATCAGCGGCGTGCGCGCCTCGTCGATCAGGATGGAATCGACCTCGTCGACGATGGCGAAGTTGAGCGGGTGGTCGGCGCGCAGCACCAGCTGATCGGCGCTCTGGGCCATGTTGTCGCGCAGGTAGTCGAAGCCCAGCTCGGAGTTGGTCACGTAGGTCACGTCGCAGCGGTAGGCGGCTTGGCGATCCGGCGGTTGCAGGTCGTGCTGGATCAGGCCGACCGTGAGCCCCAGGGCCCGCAGCACCAAGCCCATCTCCTCGGCGCCGACCCTGGCCAGGTAGTCGTTGACCGTGACCAGGTGGCAGCCGCGGCCCTCTAAGGCGTTGAGCGCCATGGCGACAGCCGCCACCAGGGTCTTGCCCTCGCCGGTCTTCATCTCTGAGATCCGGCCTTGGTGCAGCGCGGCAGCCCCGACCAGCTGCACGTCGTAGGGCCGCTTGCCGATGGTTCGCTTGGCCGCCTCTCTGGCCAGGGCGAAAGCTGGGACCAGCACCTCGTCCAGGCCCTTCTCGCCGGACTGGACAGCCTCCCGCAGCTTGAGGAACTCCGCGGCCAGGTCCTGGATGCCTGAGGTGGCTTCCTCGAGCCGGTTGACCTCTTCGACCACCGAGCGGCGCAGCTGATTGACGTCCCGCACGTTGGTATCGAAGAGCCGGTTGATCAGAGCGAACATGCTTCCAAGTATAGCCGCTGCCCCGTTCCCCGCCCCCTGGTCTGGCTGCATGCTACACTGGGGGAAACCGCGGTCCCTGTCCGCCAGGAGGCCGCGAGGACGCCCCAACCCGGCGCTGCTGGGGCCTAGGGAGAGGCCACTTTGACGAGAACAACCGGATGACCGATGCAGATTGATCCCACCCCAGGCGCGTGCCCATGGTGAACCCACCTCCCCCCCTTTGGCCGCCTCAGCTCCGTCCGGGCACGGCGCTCTCCAAACCCACTGCTCCTTCGCTGCCGAGCGCGCCGAGCCGGCGGTCGTTCCCGGAGCGCCGCCCACTCCCCAGGCTGGCTGCCCAGGGCGCCCCTGGGCCCGGCCCGGAGGACCTTGGGGCTCCAGAACCCAGAGCGCCGGAGGACCCGCGCGACCGGTTGCTGGCGCGGGTCCAAGGCAGCTGGTTCTCGGCGGATTCCCTGTGGGAGGTCCTCAGCCCTGAGGAGCGGGCCGAGCTCGGCGGCCCGGAAGGGCTGGAGGCCCTGCTCGCCGCTGGGGCCTCGGAGGGGTGGCTGCTCGGCTTGGGGGGGGACCGCTACGCCCGCGCCGGCGACCTGGTCCTAGCCCGCTTCCAGGCCTCCTCCGGCCAGAGCGGCTACGGCTTCGCCATCCCGCTGGGCGGTGGCCAGGACCTCTACATCGCTCCCGCGGACACCGGTTCGGCCTGGGACGGCGACCAGGTCCTGGTCCAGCCGCAAGAGGCCCAGCAGGCCGGCGGCTCGCCGCGGGCCAGGGTGGTCTCGGTGCTGAAGCGGGGCCGGGAGCGGCTGGTCGGCACCGTCTCCCTAGAGGCCGGCCAGCGCTGGCTGCTCCCCGACCTGGCCCGCGGCCGCCCGCTGCGCTTGGTGGGCAAGGGGGTGCGCTTTAGGAGCGGCACCCGGGTGATCGCCAGGTTGCGCTGGCCGGAGCAGACCGGTTCGGCCGAGGCCGAGGCCGAGGTCGAAGAGCTCTTAGGAGACCAGGAGAGCCCGGAGACCGAGACCGCCGCGGTGATCGCGACCTACGGCCTGCGCGCCGAGTTTCCGCCGGAGCTGCAGCCGGAGCTGGACGCGCTGCTCCGCAAGGGCTTGCGGGTCTCGCCCAAGCGGACCGACCTGCGGGACCGGGCGGTCTTCACTGTGGACGGCGCAGATGCCAAGGACTTCGACGACGCCATCCACATCGAGGTCCTAGGGGACGGTCACTTCCTGGTCGGCGTGCACATCGCCGACGTCTCTCACTTCGTCCCCGAGGGATCCGCCCTGGACGCCGAGGCCTACCTGCGCGCCACCAGCGTCTACCTCCCGGGCAAGGTCTTGCCGATGCTGCCTGAGCAGATCAGCAACGGCTTGGGCAGCCTGGTCCCCGGTCAGGACCGCTTGGCGCTCAGCACCTTGATCGAGCTCTCGCCGGCCGGCGAGGTGGTCGGCAGCCGGATCGTGTCCTCGGTGATCCGCTCACGGGCTCGGCTGACCTACGATCAGGTGGAGGATTTCAGCCAGGGGCGCTCGGCCCTGGCCCCTGAGGCGCGGGCGCTGGAGGGAGACCTCCACCTGCTGCTCAAGCTGACCACCCGCCTCCACCAGCACCGGCTCAACCAGGGCAGCCTCGACTTCCACCTGGGAGAGGTCCGGGTCGAGGTGGGCCCCGGGGGCCAGCTGGACCTGAGGCCCATCCGAGAGGAGACGGCCCGCGGCCTGATCGAGGATCTGATGCTGCTGGCCAACCGGACGGTCGCCCGCTACATGTTGGAGCACAGGATACCGGCGCTCTTCCGGGTGCACGAGCAGCCCAGCCAGGAGCGCTTCCAGGACGTGGCTGCGGCGATGCAGCGTTTCGGCTTCTCGATTTTGGAAGAGCAACCCAGCCCCCTCGCCTACCAGGGCGTGCTCAAGCAGGCCCAAGGGACGCCGCACGAGTCGGTGGTCAGCCGCCTGCTGCTGCGCTCGCTCAAGCAGGCGCGCTACGCCCCGGACAACCTCGGCCACTTCGGCCTGGCCTTCTCCGAATACCTGCACTTCACCAGCCCGATCCGCCGCTATCCGGACCTCTTGGTCCACCGGGCCCTCAAGCTGCACCTGGCCGGCAAGCTGACCAGGGCCGCGGCCGAGCGCCTGTTCGCTGCGCTGCCAGCCGCCGCCGAGCACACCTCCGAGCGGGAGCGCGCCGCTGCCGACGCCGAGCGCGACCTGGCCCGCTACTACCAGGCCAAGTGGGCCCAGGCCCACCTCAGCGAGGCCTACTCGGGCCGCGTCTCGGGGGTGGCGGGCTTTGGCCTGTTCGTGGCCTTGGAGAACGGCGTGGAGGGTTTGCTGCACATCAGCGCCCTGCAGGACGATTACTACGTTTACGTGGAGGAGTCGATGCTCCTGCGCGGGCGTTCCCGCGGCCGCACCTACCGCCTAGGAGACCAGCTCCGGGTGGTCATCGCCCAAGTCAACCCGCTGGCCAGGCAGATCGACCTGGCCCTGGAGGGATCCACAGTGGATAAAAACGCAGACACACCCAAGCCCAGAGCCCGCCGTCCCGGGGACCGCAAGCCGGCCCCGGCCAGGCAGCCCGCTACCCAGACAGCCCGGCCCGCCCAGGCTACCCAGACAGCTCGGCCCGCCCAGACCCAGGGCGCCCCAGCCGGCCCGCGGCCGGCGTCCAGCCCGCAGCCCCGGGGTCCCAGGCCGGAGGAGCCCAGGAACCACCCGGCCCGCCACCCCCGCCGGGAGCACTCCGGGGCCCAGCCCCAGGCGGCTGCGCCGCAGGCCCGGAGGGTGGTCACCATGGAGCGGCCCAAGAACGAGCACCTGCGGCCGGTCAGCGTCACCGTCCAGCGGCTCTACTTCGGCGACTGGGCTCCTCAGCCCGGCGACCTCTCCGACGCCGTCAGCCCCCAGCTTTTCCGCGGCAGCCGGCGGGGGGATCACCGCCCCCAGCAGCGCCGCCGCAGGCGCTGAGGGCCTCAGGGCAGCAGGGCTTCCGCGCGGAGCAGCAGCGGTCCCAGGGTGGTGAAAGCGTCGGCGTAGCGCACCCCAGCGAAGGTCCCCCAGTACATCATCCGGGCTAGGCGCCGCTCGACGATCTCTGGCCCGACCGTCTCGGAGACGGTCGGGCCAGAAAACTGGCTGGCGTGGCACAGCACCGCCGCCCTCCAGACCTCGGCCATAGACCCCACGTCGACCAGCAGCTCAGCCCGGACAGGTGCGTTGCCCGGGTAGCACAGCAGCCGGCGCACCCGGAAAGGGGCTCCCTGCAGGAGGGCCTTGGCCAGGCCAGCTAGTTTGAGTTGCCTCACCCCACAGCCACTGTGCCACCGTCAAATTTCAGCACAAGCCGCCATATCGCCCTTTGCCCACTCTGGCGGGCAATGCGATCCCCACGAACGGCATCAAGAACCACCCAGAGGACCACGACGTGGTCCTCTGGGGCCAGCTCGCCACCTTCGCCTGTACCTCGGCAAGGGGCGCCTCGCCTACATCGAGGGTCGGCTCTAGAGCCACCAGTGGCGGACCACCGACGGCAGCACACGACGGACCACCGAGATCGTCGGCAGCCGGCTCCAGGCACTCTCCTCGAAGAGCACTCCGGCTATCCCGGCGACGTAACGCCCGGGCCCGCTCCCGGCGGGGCTTGCTGAGCCCTGCCGGGATGTCGGTGATCACGCGTCGCCCAGGGCCTCCAGGAACGCCCGAGGCGTCATCACTACAAGTCCAGGACGCCTCACCGCGGTGAGGTCCGGGTCTCCCCCGATACCAGTATGCCAGCACCCGCCGCCTCCGCCAGGAGGACGAGGAAGTCGTCGTCGGGATCACCAGTGATGGGATCGTCCCTCTCTGGGGGATCATCCACGATGACGACCAGTTCCCGGATCGCATCCACGAACTCGTGCGCCTCCTCGACGCTCAGATACCGCCGGAACTTCGGGCGTGCCAGCACGTCCGACAGCTCGTCGATCAGCAACGGCGAGACAACAAACTGAACCCGCCCAGCCTTCGCAGCAAGAAGCAGGCGAGCGGACACACCCTCTCGCGACGTGACGGCCGCTACGAAGACATTCGTGTCGAAGACGATCCGACGCGGATCATCCACCGCTCACCGTTCGTGTCCGCCGCTCCCAACGGACCGCACGCACCTCGGTCACTGCTTGCGCGAGCGCTGCGTCCTCGTCGAGGTTGCTCGTCGAGGCGACACGCTCCAGCAGCTCTCCCAGCTTGTCCCACACTGCATTGCCGTGGCCGCTCCGAAGATATGACCGCAGCGCCGCCTCGATGACAGCGCTCTCGGACTGGTTGGACGTGAGCGCAGCAGCCTTCGCCGCCATGAGCACGTCGGAGTCGAGGTAGACGGTGGTCTTTTTCTTTGCCATGACTTGAGTTTACCACTATTCCGTCATGACGGTATCCCGTCGCGCCCAAGAACCCACGCGGGGGAGGAGCACCATCATGATCTACACCCTCCAGACGACGGCGATGCCCGCACCAACCCCGTCCAGAGCCCGGCGACCTCTCCGACGCCGTCAGCCCCCAGCTTTTCCGCGGCAGCCGGCGGGGGGATCACCGCCCCCAGCAGCGCCGCCGCAGGCGCTGAGGGCCTCAGGGCAGCAGGGCTTCCGCGCGGAGCAGCAGCGGTCCCAGGGTGGTGAAAGCGTCGGCGTAGCGCACCCCAGCGAAGGTCCCCCAGTACATCATCCGGGCTAGGCGCCGCTCGACGATCTCTGGCCCGACCGTCTCCGAGACGGTCGGGCCAGAAAACTGGCTGGCGTGGCACAGCACCGCCGCCCTCCAGACCTCGGCCATAGACCCCACGTCGACCAGCAGCTCGGCCCGGACAGGTGCGTTGCCCGGGTAGCACAGCAGCCGGCGCACCCGGAAAGGGGCTCCCTGCAGGGGGGCCTTGGCCAGGCCAGCTAAGTGGGCGGCCCGGCGCCCCAGCTGGTGCGCCGCGACGTGGTCGGGGTGACGGTCCTCAGCGTGGGGGAGCAGCAGCACGCCCGGTTGCAGCTCCCGCAGAGCCTGGGCTAGCTCCAGCTCCGCCCCCGGGAGATCCGCCAGGCCGCCGTCGGGAAGCCCCAGGTTTCCCCTCCAGGAGAGCCCGAGTACCTGAGCGGCCGCTCGGGTTTCGGCTATCCGGGTCTCGGGGTCCCCCAGCGTGCCCAGCTCACCCGCAGTCAGCTCCAGCACCCCTACCCGCTGCCCCTGAGAGGCCATCAGGGCCAGCGTGCCGCCGCAACCGATCTCGGCGTCGTCGGGGTGGGGTGCTAGGCAGAGCAGCGAGGTGGGGGGGGCTCCCCAGATAGGTCGTAGAGGCACCCGGTCATCTTAGGCCCCTACCGCGCCCTGGCCTGTGCCGTAGGCGTCTTGCGCCCACCGGCACCCCGGAAAGGGCGCAGGCGTCGCCGGCCGAGGCGGGATGCCGGGAGCGGCAGGCGGGTGCCGCTGCGGCCCGGCCGAGCTGCGCTCGCAAGATTCCATAGCGGGGCGCTGAACGCCGCGCCGCCGAGAGGCACGGGCTACCGTCTCCAGCGCGAGTTCGCGCAGGCTCGCCCCGCAGCTGCCGTCCAGTACCCGCGCCGGGAAGACCAGAGGGTACCGGACGGCTAGAGCCCTCGGTGGGCGCCTCGCTCAGTTTCCGCTCAGCTGCACGCTGGGCAGCTGGGTCACTCGGCCGCTCTGGGCCGAAGCCGACAGCGTGACCGTCCCGACCACCACCTGGAGCGGCCCCCTAGGGACCTGGAAGAAAGCGTAGCTGCCGTTGCCATCGCTGTGGATCAGGGCGATGCGGTGGCCGTGCTGCCACAGGCTGACCGGCAGGTAGCCGGCCGGACGGCCGCCGCGAGTCACCTGGCCGGCCAGGATGCGCAGCGGTGCTGGGTCGGCCAGGACGCTGGCAGGGAGACCGCTCAGGTCGGAGGCCAGGGTGCTCCCAGCGCCCCCCGGGCTCCTATAGGAGTACCCCACCCAGCCCAGGGCGCCGCTGGCCAGGGCCTGCTGGATCTGGCTGCGATTGGCCGAGGGCGCGTTCAGGTAGAGCGCGCTGCCGATCAGGGTCTTGGCCAGAAGCCCGCTGGACCTCAGGAAGCTGATCCAGCTGCGGTACCCGGTGTGGGCCCGTTTGTAGTCCATGAGGACGTTGAAATCGCTGAGACCTAGGGCCGACCAGCGCGGCCAGTCCTGCAGGTCTCCCAGCAGTACCGGGGAGTTCTGGAAGGCAGCCAAGTCAGCCGGGGCCCGCCCAGCGGCCAGCGTGGCGGTGCTCACCCAGGCGCTGGGGCGCACCTCTTTGACCGCCAGGGCCGCGCTGCGCAGCAGCTCGGTGACCTGGGACTGCCTCCAGCGCAGCCAGCTGGGGTTGCTCGGCGAGGGCACGCCGGGGAAACCGGCCTCGCGCTGGAAGCGGGCCAGGGCGACCGCGTTGTAGCCCCAGTCGTTGTAGCGCCCCCTGGTGGCGCTGGGGTAGCGGACGTGGTCGAGCATCACCCCGGCAACCTGGTAGTGCGCGGCGATGCTGCGCACTAGCTGCACCATGTAGCGCTCGGCCGACGGATTTCCAGGATCCAAATTGTAGTTGCCGCCGCTCAGCGCTACGCCGTCCGCGCGGTAGCTCAGCCAGTTGCCGGCTCCCAGGTGGGCCAAGCCGTGGGCGTTGAAAGCTTGGCTGGCTCCCTGAGGGGCGCGCAGGTGGACGTTGGCGACCGGCGTGAGGTTGATCCAGGCCACCACCTTCAGGTGGAGGGGCTTGGCGTCGGCGATCAGGGTGGCCAAGGGGTCGAAGCCGGGGGCCAGGTAGGGGTCGCTGCTGCGCGGGACGCTGGCCAGGTTGCAGAAACAGTCCCCCCGCCGCACCACCTCGGCGAACAAGGTGTTGATCCCCAGGCGGTGGGCCGAGGTGACCAGCGCTCGGATCTGGGCTGGGCTGTCCAGCCCCGGGCCGAAGCTGTCGACCCATAGCCCCAGGAGCGGCCTAGGGAGCGCCGCCGCGGCGCAGGGAATCCAAGCCAGGGATAGGAATAGGGACAGCAGGAGTCGGGAGGGTAGGCCGCGGTGCACGGAGGAAGTATAGCCTTAGCCCTTGACCGCCCCCGCGGTCAGACCCGAGACCACCCAGCGCTGGAAGACCAAGACCAAGACGATGATGGGGACCACCGCCACCACCGAGGCCGAGAAGATGTTGCCGTAAGGAATGGTGAACTGGCTCCCGAACAGGGCGATGCCCACCGGGATGGTCCGCATGGTGTTTTGGGAGTTGAAGGTGAGCGCCATCAGGAACTCGGTCCAGGCCGCCACGAAGGAGAAGATGCCGGCGGTGAACATCCCGGGGACCGCTAAGGGCAGGATGATCTTGATCAGGATGGTCCCGGTGCTAGCCCCGTCCATCCGGGCCGACTCCTCGAGCTCCTTGGGGATCCCTAGGAAGTAGTTGTTCATGATCCAGATGGCGAAGGGGAGGTTGAAGGCGGTGTAGGGGATGATCAGTGCCTGGTAGGAGTTGAGCCAGTGCAGCTGCCGGAAGATCACGTACAGCGGCGACACCACCGCGATCTCCGGGAACAGCGAGATCACCAAGGTGGCGATCAAGAGGAAGGGTTTACCCCGGATCGGCAACCTGGCGATGGCGTAACCGGCCAGGCTGCCCAGGATCAGGATCAGTATCGTCGAGACGACCGCCACCAACACCGAATTGAAGATGTAATTCCCGAAGGTGTAGTGGATGAAATCCTGTGCGTAGCTGCTCCAGGTGACGTGGAACCCCCACAGCTTGGGGGGCCAGGAACCGATGGAAGCCGGCTGCTTCAGCGAGGTGATCACCATCCAGTAGAAGGGGAAGATGATCAGCAGGCAGGCCACGATCACCACCAGGTAGCGCAGGAAGGCGGTGCGCTGCCGGAAGTTGGTCTTGGAGGAGCGGGTCTGGACCGCAGCGGCAGGCTTGGTGGTCATGACTTCTTACCTCCACCGATCAGGTCGGAACCGAAGGAGCGGATGAACACCACCGCCATCACTGTGGTCACCAGGACGGTGAGCACCGCGATCCCGGCTCCTGGTCCGAACTGAAAGTCTCGGAACATCACGTCCCAGACCAGCATGGCGATGGACCTGGTCGAGGTCCCCGGCCCGCCCCCGGTGAGCACGAAGGGTAGGTCGAACAGGCCGAAAGCTTGCAGCATCCGGAAGAGCACCGAGAGCAGCAGGCTGTTGGTCAACAGCGGGACGGTGATCTTCCAGAAGATGGTCCAAGAGGTCGCCCCGTCGATGGCCGCCGCCTCGTAGAGGTCCGGCGAGATCAGCTGCAGCCCGGCCAGCAGGATCAAGGCTACGAACGGGGTGGTCTTCCAGACGTCGGCCACCATGATCGACATGATCGCCAGATTGGGGTGGCCCAGCCAGACGATGTTTTGGCTGGTCAGCCCTAGGTGGATGAACAGGTAGTCCAGCAGGCCGTAAGTGCCGTTGTAGATGTAACCCCACATCTCGGCGGAGATGACCGTGATCAGCGACCAGGGGATCAGCATGATGGCCATGGCCACGCCCCTTCCCCGGATCGGGTAGTTCATCACCAGCGCCAGCAGCATCCCCAGGACCAACTCCACCGCTACGGTGATGATGGCGTACAGCACGGTGAAGATCAGCGAGTACCAGAAGGGGCCGTACTGGAAGATCAGCCCGTAGTTGGCCAGCCCGTTGAAGTGGTAGTGGATCCCGCTGGAGGTCAGGGCGACCTTGTTGAAGCTCATCCAGATCGAGTAGAGGATCGGGAACAGGGTGACCAGGGCGATGACGATCAGCGCCGGTGCCAGCATGCCGTAACCGGTCCGCGCGTAGCCCCGCTCCAGGCTGAAGGGTCTTGCAGGTTTGGACGCCTCTCGCATACCCACCCTCCTTTACAGCTGCCCCCCGTCTGCCGGCAGACGGGGGGAGGAGAACTGGCTGGCTGCCCGGATTAGAGCGCGTTGGGGTTGAGGGCCTGCTGGATCTGGCTGTTGGCGGTCTTGAGCGCCTGGCTGACGCTCATGCTGCCGGCCAGCGCGGCGTTGATGTTGTGGTAGATGGCCGCCGAGATCTTGGGGTACTGCGGGGTCTGGGAGGGCCTGGCGATCAGGCGGACCGTGGAGACGATGCGCAGGACCGGGTTGAGCGCCCGCACCTTGGCGTTCTTCTGGACGGCGTAGTTGGAGGGGATCTCCGAGGCGAAGGTGGCCATGGTGGTCTGGGCCTTCACGCCGGTCATCCAGCTGATGAAGGTCAGATCGGCCTTGATGTTCTTGCTGTGGGGGTTGATGTAGAGGTTCCAGCCTCCGATATTGGAGTAGCCCGGGTAGTTCGCGGCGTTGAAAGTGGGCAGCGGGGCCACCCCGACCTTGCCGATCACCTTGGAGCCCTTGCTCTGGGAAGCGGCGTAGGCGTAGTCCCAGTTGCGCAGGAAGGCGGAGTTGCCGGCCTGGAAGGTGCTCATCGCCTGCGGCTCCTGGAAGGTCACCTCGGCGGCGGGCGAGACCCCGCTGGTGATCAGGCTCTTCATGAAGGTCAGGGCCTTGACCGCGGCCGGGCTGTCCATGGTCGCTTTGCTGCCGGACTTGTTGAAGACCGAGCCGCCGGCGTCGGTGAGATACTCCATCCAGTTACAGGTCAGGCCCTCGTAGGAGTTCCCCTCCCAGACGAAGCCGTATTTGACCATGTGTTTGGACTGCAGGGTCTGGGCCTCCGACTTCAGCTGCGCCCAGGTCTTGGGTACCGGGAGATGCGCCTTGGCCAGCAGGTCCTTGCGGTAGTACAGGAAGCCGGCGTCCATGAAGAAGGGAGCGCCGTAGACCGAGCCCTTGTAGGTGGCGCCGGCGACCAGCCCGGGAGCGAAGCGGCTGAAGAACGAGGAGGGTAGGTACTTGTTGAGCGGCAGAGCCAAGCCGTCCGCGCCGAACTGGGCCGGCCAGATCACGTCGCCCATGAACACGTCCGGGGTGCTCGACCCTGAGGAGATCTCGGTGACCAGGGTGGCCCTATTGGTGTTGGTGTTGGTGGGCTGCGAGACCATGGTGACGTGGATGTTCGGGTAAGTGGCCTCGAACATCTGGACCAGCTTGGCCCTGAGCCCGACGTTGGCGATGGGCGAGGCGGCCCAGACGATGTTGGCGGTAGCAGCTAGGCCGGATGACATAGCCGCGGCCAGAACGATTCCCCCGCCCAGACTCAGAGCGGAACGCAGTGCAGTACGCTTCATGCTAACCTCCTGGGTCAGCTTTGAACCCGGCGATTCCCCTGTCCATCGAACCGGTGGGTCCAAACTGTTGCCTACCTCAAGCTAGACCAAATCCATGAGTGTATCCTTAGATCTCGCCCTCAGCCCGGGCACTTTATCCCCTGCGTGACCCGGTGGCTACATGGGTTCCCGACTCACCCCGCCTTCCGGAGCTTCCCCTGACTGGTCGCTGCTTTCCAGCAATTTGCGCACCGCCTCTAACTGTGCGCGGCAGGACTGATACGCCCTAGCGGCTTCCTCGAGCAAGGGGATCAACTGGTCGACGTCGGCCTCTCCCGACTCCAGCTCGGAGACGATGCGCTCTAAGGTCTGATAAGCCTGCTTGAAGCTGCTCATGTCTCTCCTGGCTCGGCTCCGGGTAGCGGGGCTACCCGGAGCCGGCCGTCGGCGAAGCGCAGCTCGAAGCTGGGCTCGCTGCGCGCCGCGGCCGCGCTGCGCAGCACCTGGCCGTCTCGGCGGACGGCCAGCGCGTAGCCGCGGCGCAGGGTCGGTTCGGGCCCCAAGCCCACCAACCGCTGGCCCAGGGCCGAGGTGGACTGTTCCCAGCGCTCCAGATTGCGCTCGGCGGATCGGTACACCCTGCCCCGCAGGGTCGCGCAGGACCCCTCCCAGCCCGCTAGGACACCGCCGGCTAGGTAGCTGACCTGCTGCCAGGCCCGCTCCACTCGCTGTGCACTGGCCAGGACGCGCTGCCGGAGAAAGGCCGCGGCCTTGGAAGGGGTGTCGAAGCGCTGGTGGGCGACCTCGTCGAGCAGCGTGTCGTCCCGGGCGTGCCCGATTCCGGTCAGCACCGGGACCGGGCTGCGGCAGACCGCTCGGGCCAGGTCGATCTGGCTGAGCCAAGCCAGGTCGCCGCTCGCCCCGCCGCCGCGAATGATCACCACCGCGTCCGGTAGCTTCCCGGTCAGCGCTCCCTCCAGCGCCGCTAGGACCGAAGCGGCGGCCTCCCTGCCCTGGAAGGTGGCGCGGTGGTAGTGGAATCGGCAGAGCCCTAAGGCTTCCAGGGGCGCTGCGGTGTTGCGGAAGTCACCTAGGCTGGCCGCGCCTTCCGGGCTGATCACCGCGACGCTGCGCAAGTCCTCGGGAAAGGGGAGAGCCTGGTTGCGCCCCCACAGCCCCTCTTCCCGCAGCTCCCTGCGCAGCTCGGCCAGCTGCAGGAGCCGCTCCCCCACGGTGTAGCCGGGCGCTAGGTCGCGGATGGTCAGGGAGAAGCCGAACAGGGGGTGCAAGTTCACCTCGGCCAGAAGCTGCAGCTGCTGGCCTTCTTGCAGCGGCCCGCCGGTCGCGGCCCAGAACTTCCCCTCGACGCGGGAGCGGTCTGCCGCCCACAGGTTGGCTCGGCAGCGGGCCACCTCCTTACCGCCTTCCAGCTGGCTCAGCTCCAAGTAGAGGTGCCGGTGGTCCCGCAGCGCTGAGATTTCGGCCTGGATCCACAGCGCTCCGGGAACGGCCTGGCGCAGCGAGCTGCCTACCGCCTTGAGGAGTTCCCGCAGGGGGATCGCCGAACTCGGATCCATATCCCGGAGTCTAGCTGAGTGCGGCTGCAAGAAGTGCAGGTGTTTTTCACCCAGATTTCACTACCCTGCGCTTAACTGCAGCGGTGCGGCCCGCCTGGTTCCTGCTCCTTCCGCTGCTGCTCCTAGCCGCTTGCCGCTCCCCCCGAGCTGCCTCTCAGACAGCCGCCCCGCAGCTTCTGGCCGCTCAGGCCACCTCCCCCCAGGTCCTGGTCTACGGCGCCACCCCCCAGGGAGTGACCGCCGCGGTGGCCGCCGCCCAGGGGGGAGCCAGCGTCTTGCTGTTGGCCCGCCACCGCAGCTTGGGCGG
>JAJZIR010000019.1 GCA_021810505.1 bacterium | reverse complement strand
GGTAGGTAGCGGTGACGTGGATGGCGCTTTGGCTGGCGTTGAACTTGGCCACGATGGCTTGCAGGGTCTGGCCCAGGTTACCCCCCAGGCCGTACCAGAAGCTGAGCTGGACCGGGGAGGCGGAAGCGGAGAAGGAGGCCGAGAGCGCGACCGCCGAAGCGAGACACCACCATTTTCTACCCATGGTTCCTCCGTAACGCAGGGAGCAGCCGCTACTTGATGCCCGAAGTCATCACCCCTTGGACCAAGTAGCGTTGTCCCAGGAAGAATAGCAGGAAAAGCGGCACCGCGATGAAGACGTCGGCCGCCATCAGCTGGTTCCAGGGGGTGAGGCCGCTCCCAGACTGGAAGAACATGCTGAGCCCCACCGCCAGGGTGCGGTAGTGGTTGGTATTGGTGATGATCAGCGGCCAGAAGAAGTCGTTGTAGTGCCAGATGAAGTTGAGGATAGCCAGGGTGATCAGGGCCGACTTGCTGTTGGGCAGGATCACCCTGGTGAGGATCTGCAGCCGGCTGGCCCCGTCCACCTTAGCCGCCTCGATCAGGGGAAGGGGAATCTGCAGGAAGCTCTGCCGGAGCAAAAAGATCCCGAAGGCGCTGCCCAGGAAGGGGACGATCAGTCCCTGGTAGCTGTTGATCCAGCCCAGGGTGCGCATCTCCAGGAAGACCGGGACCACGGTGAGCTGCTCGGGCACCATCAGGCCGATCAGGATCAGGAAGAACACCGCCTGCCTGCCCGGAATCCGCAGCCAGGTCAGGGCGTAGGCGGCCAAGGTGGAGGTCACCAGTTGGCCCAACACGATCGCGCTGGCCATGAACAGGGTGTTCAGGTAGAACAGGCCGAAAGGAGCGGAGTTCCAGGCCCCCGCGTAGGGCCCCACCTCCGGGTGGAGCGGCAGGAAGTGCGGGGGAACGCTGAGCACGTGCCGGAGCGGCTCGATCGAGTTGACCACGATCCAGTACAGCGGGAACAGGCTGAACAGCGCGACCAGGGTCAGGAAAGCCCGCCCTCCCCACAGCGCCCAGGCGCTCCTGGACAGGCCGGGGCCGCGCGGCGGCTCGGGGCGCAGCTCAGAGCTGATCGTAGTTGACCCACCTCCTCGAGAGCCAGAACTGCACCAGGGTGATGGCGACCAGCAGGATCAGCAGCATCACCGAGACGGCGCCGGCCCGGCCGATATTGAAGAACTGAAAGGCCTCCTGGTAGAGGTAGTAGACCAGGGTGGTGGTGGCGCCGTTGGGGCCGCCGCTGGTCATCACGTAGGCCTGGGTGAAGGTCTGGAAGCCCTGCAGGACCAGGATCACCGTGGCGAAGAAGAGGGTCGGCGAGATCATCGGCAAGGTGATGCGGGTGAGCCTGGTCCAGGCGCTGGCCCCATCGATGGCCGCCGCCTCGTAGAGGGTGGGCGGGACTCCCTGCAGCCCCGAGAGGAAGATCACGGTGTAGTAGCCGAAGAATTGCCAGGTGGTCACCAGGATGATCGAGACCAGCGGCCAGACCCCCTGGCTGAGCCAGTGGGGGCCGGCTAGGTGCAGGAGGGAAAGCGCCCAGTTGGCGATCCCCTGCTTCTGGAGCATCAGGTTCCAGACCACCCCCGAGGCGACCAGAGGGAAGACGTAGGGGGCAAAGGCGGCGCTGCGGTACAGACCGGAGAGCCGGCGGTTCAGCTCCAAGTGGACGAACTGGGCGGTGAAGAAGGCCAGGGGCAGGGTGATCACCAGAGTCCCCGCGGTCATCCACACCGTGTTCCAGACCGCCTGCCAGAAGTAGACGCTCTGGAGCAACGAGCTGTAGTTGGCCAGGCCTACGAAGCGCGCCCGCCCGATCAGGTTCCAGTGCAGCAGGCTGACGTAGAGCAAGTAGAACAAGGGGTAGAACACGAAGGCCAGCAGCAGCAGGCCTGCCGGGAGCAGGAACAGCCAAGAGGCCAAGACCTCGCCGGTCAGACGCCGGGCCCGGCGTCTCTGGGCTTCAGTGGTGGAAAGAGCGGTCGAGGTAGCCATACGGAAGGACGCGTCCGGAGTATAGCACTAGGGGTAAGCCGCCCCAGCCGCCGCCTGACCGAAAGGAGACAGTTAGGAAGCCAGGCGTGCTTCACCCTTCTCACTGCCTGGGGCGGAGATAGTAAGGCCAGGGCTAGGGCCCAGCCACTTCCCAAGGAGTCTCGCTTGCCACACCCACGACCGATCTCGCCGCTGCGCCACCTACGGTCCAGAAAGCGCCTGGGCAGGATCTGGCCCCTGGCTGGCCTGTTGGCCCTGGCGTCCGCCCGGGCCGCCTCCGCCCCGGTGCTGAACCAGATCGTGGTCAAGGGGACCGACCAGATCCTCAGCGACCTGATCACCGTCAACCTGCCGGTCAGCCAGGGCAGCCCGCTGAGCCAGGTTGACCTCAAGGCCATCGACCGAACTACCCTGGGATTGGGTTTCTTCAAGTCGGTCCAAGACCAGTTGGTCTCCCAGAACGGCAAAAACGTCCTGATCATCACGGTAGTCAACAACCCCACCATCCGCAACGTGGTGGTGCAGGCCGGCAGCTTCATCGCGGCCTCCAAGCTCAAGAGCGCCTTGGCCCAACAGCTGAACATCACTCCAGGAACCCAGCTCAACACCGCCCGGATCGCCCAGTCGAAGACCCTGTTGGTCCAGGCCTACCAGAGTGCCGGTCTGCCCTTCGCACCGGTGGTACAGACCAGCCTGAGCTACGGCAAGCACGGCGTCACCGTGCACTATCAGATCAAGACCGACGCCAAGATCACCAAGATCTTGGCCACCAAGAACACCGTCTTGTCCAACGCTCAGATCCGCAGCGCGCTGCAGCCGTTGGCCAACGCCCGCCACTTCCGAGCCAAGCTCTACGACCAGGCCCTGCAGGCGCTGTTCGCCGACTACAGCCAGCTAGGCTACCAGGGCAGCGGGCCAGCCCTGAACCGGGTGCGCCTGAGGAACGGCGTGCTGACCATCCCGATGCGGGAGCTCCGCATCGTCGCGGTGGACACCAGCGCGCTGGGCTTAGGGGTCTATGGCCACCTGCGGCTGGGATCGCTGTTCAACACTAAAGAGATCAACGCCGCCTTGAAGGCCATCGGAGACAGCCTGAAGCGCTACGTCAAAGTGCGTTTCAGCCAGGACCCCAACGATCCCGCCGGGGTCGATGTCCGCTTCGTCCCCAGCGCGCAAGCCACCGGGCCGATCCGCCGAGTGGTGATCGAAGGGGATACCGTCTTGCCGCTGCGCGACCTGACCAGCGCCCTGCACTTGCGAGCCGGCGACATCTTCAACCTGCAGCTGGCCCAGCAGGACTACCTGGCCATGCGCAAGGTCTTCAACGCTCACGGCTACGACCTCAGCACCCGCCCCAACCCCATCCAGTTTCGCCACGGCGTGCTGACCTACCACCTCAGGGAAGTGCGCATCGCCGGCTACCAGCTGCACTGGCTGGGGCCGCACCGCGCCCATAACCGGGTAATCACCCGCTACCTGCCCTCCCCTGGCTCGGTCTTCAACGACCGATCCTTCCAGAAGGGCCTGCTGACCCTGTACCGGACCGGGCTGGTCACCTCACCGACCTACACCTTCAAGGCAGCCAGCAAACCCGAGGATCTCACCGCCGTGCTCAGCCTGGGAGAGGCCAACACCCGCTTCTTCGAGCCCTCCATCTCCTACAGCACCCTGAGCGGGTTGAGCGGGCAGATCGCCTACATTGACAAGGACCTGTTCGGCCTGGGTTACGGGACCAACATCCAGCTCACCGCCGCCCCCAATCCGACCGGCCAGGACCTAGGCGGCCAGGCCTCCCTGACCATCCCCTGGCTGGACATCCACTTCCTGGACTTCCGCAAAGTCCCCACCTCGCTCAGCTTCTCGGTCTTCAGCCTGGTCACCCCCAACCTGCCGGTCGTGAACTCCAGTGGCAGCCAAGTGGGGCTGGACTACAGCCAGCGCGCCACCGGAGCCAGCTTCGGGATCGGGCGCCAGCTGACCCCTGACCTGCAGGGCAGCCTGTCGGTCAACACCCAGTACAACCAGTACTACCTGCAGCCCTCCAGCTCGCCCGGCGCTCCCAGCCCGAGCTCGCCCAGTGTGACCCAAAACCTCCCCCAGGACGGCCTCACCACCCTGGTGACCAACTCCTACAGCTTCGACAGCACCAACAGCGTCAATTTCCCCACTTCCGGCTACCGGGCCGGAACCAGCGTCGGCTACGGCTTTGGGGCGCAGGGCAGCCAGCCCTTGTCCTGGTTCCAGCTGACCGGCGGAGGGAGCACCTACTTGGGCTTCGGCCACCGTTTCAGCAACGGGCACAGCCAGCAGGTCCTGGCTTTCCGCCTAGACGCCGGGACGCTGCCGGGAAACCCGCCGACCAGCCGGCTATTCTCGGTGGGCGGGGTCGATCCCAACAACATCTACACCCTGCGCGGTTACAGCACCAACGCCTTCACCGGCCAGAACTTCCTGAGCAGCAGCCTGGAGTACCGCTACAACTTCCACCTCAAGGCCGGAATCGCCCAAGGGCTTTACGGCGTGGCTTTCCTGGACGCCGGCGACGCCTGGACCGGCCCGCAGAACTTCGCCCTGCACCTGGGGTACGGGATCGGCGTGGAGCTCAACCTGGGCTTCGGCAGCGCCCTGCTGCCCGCCCTGCAGTTCGACTACGGCTTCAGCGCCGCCAACCCCACCGGCCTGTTCACCTTCAGCATCGGGCCGTTCTTCTAGGCTGGGGCCGCCTAAAATACAGGAATGTTCGAAGCACTCGGCCAGAAGCTCCAAGACATCTTCGAGGGCATGCGGCGCAGCGGGCGGCTCACCGAGGCCCAGGTCCGCTCGGCCGCGCGCGAGATCCGGGTCGCGCTGCTGGAAGCCGACGTCAGCCTGCCGGTCGTCCGCGACTTCGTCGCCAAGGTCAGCGCGCAGGCGGTCGGCAGCGAGGTGCTCAGCAGCCTCAACCCCGCCCAGCAGGTGGTCAAGATCGTCCGCGACGAGCTGACCTTGGTGCTGGGCGGCGAGTCCAGACAGCCCGTCCTGCAGGGGGACCGCAACGTCTGGTTTTTGGTGGGCCTCCAGGGGGCCGGGAAGACCAGCACCGCCGGCAAACTGGCTCAGTTCTACAAGTCGAGAGGGCGCCGGGTGCTCTTGGTCGCTGCGGATACCCAGCGGCCAGCCGCCCGCCAGCAGCTCAAGGTCTTGGCCGCGGAAGTCGGCGTCCCGGTCCTGGAGGTCGCCGATCAGGAGGCGCCCTCGGTCACAGCCGGGAGGCTGAAAGCGCAGCTGGAGAGCGACTTCCGCGACCTGGTGCTGGTGGATACTGCCGGCAGGCTGGAGACTTCGGCCGAGCTGATGGAGCAGCTCGCCGCGCTCAAGGCGGCGCTGCAGCCCAGCGAGACGGTCCTGGTGGTGGATTCCATGATCGGCCAGGCCGCCCTCTCGGTGGCCCAGACCTACCAGGAAAAAATCGGGCTCAGCGGCCTGATCCTGACCAAGCTGGACGGCGACGCCCGCGGGGGCGCGGCGCTGAGCGCCCGCAGCGTCACCGGGGTACCGATCTACTTCGCCACCACCAGCGAGAAGCTCAGCGGCCTAGAGCCCTTCCATCCCGACCGGGTGGCCAGCCGCATCCTGGGCATGGGCGACGTTCTCACCCTGATCGAGCGAGCCGAACAGGCTGAGCTGAGCGCCAGCTTGCCCAAGAAGCCGGGCGAGTTCGACCTAGAGGATCTGGTCCAGCAGCTGCGTACCATCCGCAAGATGGGGCCCTTGGGGGACGTGATCAAGATGATCCCAGGGATGTCGCGGATGGTCCCTAAGGACGCCAAGGTCGACGAGCGGCAGCTGGTCAGGATCGAGGCGATGATCGGCTCCATGACCCAAAAAGAGCGCCGCGAACCCCGCGTGATCAACGGCTCACGGCGCAAGCGCATCGCCGCCGGGTCCGGGACCACCGTGCAGGAAGTGAATCAGCTGCTCAGGATGCACGAGCAGATGAAGGGGCTAGCCAAGCTGCTCTCTGGGCCGGGGAGCAAGAAACTCCCCGGCTGGCCCCTGCGCTAGGGCCTCTGAGCTTGCAACTCCCAAGCGAGCGGGGTAATCTCATCCCAAAGTGTTGGTAGGGCTTCGAGGGGGTGGTATGCGGGCTCGGTCAGTACAGTTAGCGGCACTCTGCGGCGCCAGCTTGTTTGCCCTGGTGGGCTGCGGCCTCTCTGGGATCCCGGCCAGCCAGGTCACCTCCTTCCGCGCCGATCTGTCCGGTGCGACCCAAGTCCAGGGTGGCCTGGTCATCGGCGCCCTGGACCAGCCGGGACAAGTCAGCTTGCACTGGCAGGGGACGGCACTCACCGGCTACGCGCTGAGCGTTTCCCCATCCGAGGGGGTGGAGGGCCTGCCTAGCGGCGAGCTGCCGGTCTCGCAGCAGTCCACCACCCTCACCTTGCCGGCCAGCAGCTCCGCTCAGGACGTGGTGTACACCATCATCCTGACCGGCTTCAGCCCGGGCGGGGGGCCGGCAATCAGCAAGTCGCTGACCGTCACCGTGGGGCCTGGCCCAGCAGTCGCCAGTTTGACCGACTCGCTGAGCCGGGTGACCGCCTCCGAGCAGGCCGGGAACGCCAGCGTTCCGGTGACGCTGAGCTGGCAGGCCAGCAACGCTTCCGGGTACCAATTGACCGAACAGGCGCCAGGCGGCGCTTCGCCCCAGGTCCAGAACCTCTCCAGCAGCGCGAGCTCAGCGACTATCCAGCTGCCGGTCGACATCGCCCAAGCCGCCGCCACCTACCGCTTCACGCTGCGCGCGCTGGGCAACGGCGGGTACCCGAGCGCCCAGCAGGAACTGGCAGTGCGGGTCGACCCAGTCGCCGGATTCGACCTGGAAATCAGCGGAATCCCCAGCAACCCGGTCAGCTATCCCACGGTCAGCTTGACCGAACAGGGCGGCTCGCTACCGGTCTACAGCGCTGCCAGCAACGGGAGCGTGGTCGGCCTGGCGCTCCTCCCCGGCACCTACACCCTGGCTGCCACCACCTACGCGCAAGGCGCCAGCGGACACTACCAAGTCGTGCTCGAGCAAGTCGGCAGCAGCGGAACTTCTTTCGGCTCCACCAGCTCTCAGCAGACGCTGACCACCAACGTAGCGCTGGGGCAAACCCTCGAACTCAGCGCCGATTACCAGAGCTTCACTCCCTGAGGAAGGAATCCTGGACGGCCGCTCGGCCGGGTATAAGCTGCGGGCATGTCCACCCTATCCGCCGTCACCGCCGAGTTCTCCAAGTACCGCAGCCTGGCTGAGGCCGCCCTGGAGCAGATCTCCCCTGCCGACTACTTCGCCCAGTTCGGCTCGGAGTCCAACTCCATCGCCCTGGTGATGAAGCACGTGGGGGGGAACTTGGCTTCCCGCTGGCAGGACGTCCTAAGAAGCGACGGCGAGAAGCCGGGGCGCGAGCGCGACCAGGAGTTCGAGCTCCTTCCGGAGGACAGCGTCCGCTCGGTCCGCGCGCAGTGGGACCTGGGGTTCTCGGTGCTGTTCGGCGCTCTGGGCCAGCTCAGAGACGAGCAGCTGGGGCAGACCATCACCATCCGCGGCCAGCCGCTCAGCCTGCTCGAGGGGCTCACCCGCTCAGCCTGCCACACCGCCTACCACGTCGGGCAGATCGTGTACCTGGCTAAATGCGCAGCTGGCAGCGGCTTCCGCTCGCTGAGCATCCCCAGGCGGCGCCCAGGAGCCAGCTGAAGCGCTCGCCTCTCCCCAACTCAGCCGCGGAGCGCGCCCCTACCAGAGCCCCGGCGGCGAAGCCGAAGGGCGCCGCTGCCCACCCGCCCTCCGGAGATCGCCGGGCAGGGCGTCCTGCGGCCGGCAGCAGCGGCCGGGGGCGGGCGCCCGCCCCCACCTCCCGAACCGCTCACTTCAGGACCAGAGCGCTCCAAGCTGGCAGGGTGCCGTTGAGCGCAGTCCCGGAGCCGCTGGCGGTCACGGTGACAGGCGAGCTGCCGCCGAGCAGGTCGGTGGTGGGGCCGGCGGGAAGACCGGTCTCTGGAATTCCGTTGCCCTCACCGGGGAGCTGATCCAGGGTGACCGCGTTCCCGGTAGCGTTGATCAGCACGTCCAGAGTCTGGCTCCCGCTGCTGCGGGCGTAGACGAACAGATTGGGATCCGAGCTGCTCGGGACGAACAGCGGCGCATAGCTCCCGGTCTGGAGGGCAGCCTGGCTGGCCTTGAGGCCGTTCAGATCCTGCAGCCAGCTGTAGTAATCCTGGACGCCGGCCGCTTGGCGCTGGGCAGAGGTCCAGACGGTCATCGGCTGGCGATCGTTATTGGAAGGGTCCCCGGAAGCGACCGCCTGGTAGGGGTCATAGGTCCCGGTCATGCCGGCCTCGTCGCCGTAGTAGATCACCGGAATACCGGGCAGGGTGTAGCTGAGCAGCTCGGCGATCTGCCAGCGGGGCAGGATCTGCCCGGGCGCAACCCCGTTGTTGCTGAGCAAGCTGGTGAAACGGGGCACGTCCTGATCGTCGATGAAGTTGATCATCAAGTTAGGGTGGGCGTCGGCCTTGAGGTTCTGCTCGACGGCGTAGTTGACCGCCGCCAGGTTGCTGTAGCCGTAAAAAGCGGATTGGCCAGGGACTAGGCCAGACTGGGTGATGGCGAAGTAGAGGGGATAGTTCTCGGCGCTGCTGAAGCCGACCTGGGGCTGGGTGAAGCTGCCGACGAAGCTGGGAGAGCCGTTGAAGACCTCGCCGAAAGCCAAGGGGTGCTCGCCCTGGGCGTGCAGGTAGCTGAAGTACTGCGCCCAGAAAGTGTTCGGCACGTACATGGCCGCGTCCAAGCGGATACCGTCTAAGCCGTAGGTGGAGAGCCAGTAGGAGGTGGACTGGTCGAGGTAGCGCTGCACCTGCAGGTTGTCCGAGTTCCAGTCCGGCAGATTGGACAGCGGGCAGTCCAACCTGGCGTTGTAGGCGCCGCTGTAGGGCTCGCAGAGGCCGCTGGCCGCCCGGTGGTGGAACTGGAAAGTCTGCAGGGCCTGGGCGCTGTTGCTCAGGGTGAGCTGGCCGGAGGCGATCTGTTGTCGCTCCCGCTGATAGGCGGGATAGCCGTAGCCGGCGTCGTTGACGATCTGCCCCAGGATCACCGCCAGGCCGTGCTGGTGGGCGTCCTGGACCAGAGCCTGCAAGGTCGCCGGGCGGCCGAAGTGGGGATCGGGGTACTGGAAATTCCAGGGCCAGTAGCCGTGGTAGGGGTAATTGAGCAGGTTCTGGGGATTATCGGTGCTGGGTCCGGGCTGGGGTGGACCCTGCAGGTAGGCGGGGGTCATCCAGATAGCCGTCACCCCCAACTTATTGAAGTAGCCGGCGTTGATCTTGTCGATGACCCCCTGGAAGTCGCCGCCCTGCCAGGCCATGGGGTTATCGGTCTGGGCAGGCTGGTTGTCCCCAGGGCCGCCGTTGTCGTTGGCTGGATTGCCGTTATAGAACCGGTCGGTCATCAGGAAGTAGATGGAGCCGGCCCGCCAGTCGACGGCTGCCAGCGGTTCCGGCGCGCCGTTCGCCGCGGAACCGCCCGCGGGCGGGTTCACCGGGGCAGCGGGCTGGCCGCAGCCGACCAGTCCCAGCAGGAGCAGGGCGGCCAGGGGTATCAGGGAAGAGGAGCGCATATTTCCACCTCGATCTGCTCAGGGGCGCTGCCACAGCAGCAGGGGCCGGCCGTTCAGGGCACCGAGTAACCCAGCAAGCTGGCCAAGGTCACCGCGTAGTTGTTGCTGCTGTCGAAGCCGTTGCCGTCGCTGGAGGTGTAGGGGTAGATGGTCCCCGCGCCGTAAGCATAGTTCTGCCCACCGCCGTAAACCCCTCCGGCGAAGGACAGCGCTTGCCCGGCAGAGACCCCCAAGGTGGTATAGGGCACCTCGGCCTTGAGGGTGTAGCCGCCGTTCGCCGAGTTGACCTGGATCGAGGCGCCGCTCTGGAACGTCGCCGTCGTGCCCGAGATCTTATAGATCCCGGGCGTGGCAGCGTGCGCCCCCGAGACCAGGAAGAAGCTAGGGGGGACCAGGCCGGCCTGGTAGGTGGTGTCGGTAGGGTAGTTGCTCAGGCCGGCGAGCGAGACGGCGGCCTGGGAGGGGGTGCTCCCGACCGAGAGGTAGTTGATCAAGTCGTTGCCGGACTGATCGTACTGGACCGCTAGGTAGAGGTGGCTGGTACCCCCCGCGAGGCAGACTCGGCTGATGGAGTTAGACGAACCGAACCCGGTCGGCTCGATCTGGGTGGTGCAGCTGCTAGCGGCGAACTCGCTGACTCCGGTCCCGCTGGGATTCCAAGTCCCCTGGAGGGCTGGCAGCTTGGGAAGCGGGGGGGCGCTGACCGCCAAGGGACCGGCCTGGGCCGAGAAGATGTCGGCCGCCTGGTGGTTGGCTCCGGTCCCGGTCACCGCCGCGCTGACCAGGTAGCTCTGCGGGCTGCTGAAGCTGGCGACTGCCCCGGAGAGACCGGAGCCCAGCGGGGCCAGGGTGGCCGCGGCCGAGGGGGTGGCGCTGTAGGTGACGGCGTAGTTGCCGCCCACCGGCGGGATCACCCCGCCGGCCGCGTCGAAGACCGTAAGCGCGAGGTTTACCCCCTGGCCGGTCTGGTAGGGGCCCTGGGCGGGGCTGAGCACCGCCTTGGCGATCACCGGGTAGAGGGTAGGGCTTACCGTCGCCGCGGCCTGGATCTGCTGGCTGACCTCCCCCCAGGCCAGCTCCAGCCCGGAGGCGTTCTGAGCCGACTCCGAGAAGCTGTAGGTCCCGGGTGGCAGCTGGACCGTCTCGCTGGGCGAGGAGGGGGTCAGGGGCGGGAGCGCAGTACCTGCCGCAGAGACTTGACCGTTCTGGAAGGTCAGCGGCTGGCCATCGGACAGGACGGTGGGAGCCACCGCGCGGATCCCGCTGGGCAAGCTGGAGAAAGCCGGGCTGTCGAAATTGAAGGCCAGGGTGACCGCCGAGGAGGTGGCCGAGCTCGGCGAGGAGGGACTCAGCGGCTGGCTGCAACCGACCAGCAGGCAGCAGCCCAGCAGGGTGACCGGAAGGGCAAAGCGGTGCATGGCAAGCCTCCTCACTGGTAGAGCACGAAGGCGGAGAGCGGGCTCAGTTGGAAGGATCCGCTGAGGCCGGACACCAGCGGGGCGGTTCCGGCCTGGCTGCCGTCCACCACTTCGGTCCAGCTGCCGGAGGGTAGGGTCACCGCCTGCTGGGCGGTAGATCCGTTGTAGTAGACCAATACCTCACTCCAGCTGTCCCCGGCGGCTTGACCATTCAGCGTAAAACCGAGCACGTGGGCAGGGAGGCCGGATAAGAAGCTCAGGTCCTGCTGGACGGCGGCCCCGGTGGCCAACTGGAAGACTGGGTGGGCCAGGCGCAGGTGGATCAGGCCGGCCCAGTAAGCATTCAGGCCGCTGAACTGGGCCACTCGCGACCAGCGCAGCTCGTTCACCGCGTCCCCGGCGTTGTAGCTGTTGCAGTTACCTCCCTTGGTGCGGGCGAATTCGACGCCTTCGGTCATGAAGGCCAGGCCCTGAGCGGTCATCACGATGGCCCCGGCGAACTTCTGGGGGATGATCTTCTGGGCAGTGGTCCAGCTCGGCTCAGCGGCGCCGATGCGGTCCCACAGGGTGCAGTTGTCGTGGCTGGTCACGTAGTTGACGCTCTCACCCGGATTCAGCGTGAAGCCGCCGCTGACACCTGGGTAGCCCTGCAGGCTGCCGACCACGCCGGTCTGGATATTGGCTAAATTCCCCGGCGCCCCCTCGATGTAGCCAGGGGCGGCGATGTCGAACACCGAGCCGGCCATAGCGTCGCGGAAGGTCCCGTTGAAGACGCCCAGCTTGAGGCCCTGCTGGGCACCGGGCCCGAAGGAGACCGGGCCGGCACCGGTCCAGGGCTCCCCGTAGAGGACGATCTGCGGATCGGCCGCGGTCAGGGCGGCGACGATGGCGTGCACCGTCGCGGGGTCGAAGGTCCCCAACAGGTCGAAGCGGAAGCCGTTGATGTGGTACTGATCTACCCAGTAGAGCAGCGACTGGATGATGAACTGCCGGACCATGGTGTTTCCCGTAGCCAGGGTATTCCCGGTCCCGGTCTCGTCGATCAAGTTTCCGGCGTTGTCGGTGAGGTGGTAGTAGTAGGGCACCAGCTCCCGGAAGGGGGAGCCAGAGCCCGGGCCAGCCTGATAGGTGTGGTTGTAGACCACG
This sequence comes from bacterium, assembly GCA_021810505.1. GTDB lineage: Bacteria > Deinococcota > Deinococci > Deinococcales > Deinococcaceae > JAJZIR01. The sequence goes on along the minus strand of JAJZIR010000019.1, from coordinate 32,764 downwards.
TCCATGATCACGCCGATACCCTGCTGGTGGAGGCCTAGCACCATCTGCTTGAACTCGGAGATGGTCTGCGCCGGGTCACTCGGATTGGTGGAGTAATAGGGAGCTACCGCGTTGTAGAGCAGAGGGTTGTAGCCCCAATTGTAGGCGCTGAAGGGGACGTTCCAGTAGTCCTGCACCGGCATCAGCTCGACCATGTTGACGCCGAGCTGCAGCAGGTGGCCCAGACCGGTCGGCTGGCCGTCGTTGCTGCCGGTCTGCAACAGGCCCAGATAGGTCCCGGCGTCCGCGGGTACCGGGAGGTTGGCGCTGGGGTCTACCGTGAAGTCTCGGACATCGAGCTCGTAGCTGACCACGCCGCTGCGGTGCGCCGGGCCCTGGTAGGCGTCCTGGGTCCAGCCGGGGGGATCGGTGGCCGCCAAGTCGACCACCGCCGACTTGGTGTTATCGGCGCTGGCCGCCAGCGAGTAGGGATCCAGGGTCGTCACCGTCTTGCCGTAACGGGTGACCTGGTAGAGGTAGTAGGCCCCGTTCAGGTTGCCGCCGACGCTGACCTGCCAGACCCCCTGGCCCTGCTGGGCCATCGGGTAGCTGGCGTAGGGGGTGGTCGCCCCCGGGCTGCTGTAGAGCAGCACCGACGCGGCTGAGCTAGGCGGCGACCAGAGCCGGAAGATCGTCTCAGCCGGGCTATAGATCGGACCGAGCTGGCCGGGGTAGAAGAACTGGGAAGCGTTGAGCACGTCTCTGGCGTAGACGATCGCGGGCTGGTAACCGGCAACCGAGAGCTGCATGGGCTGGTCGATCTGCGCGGGCGTGACTGGCTGAGCCAGGGTGATGTCGAGGACGTTGGGGTCGGTGCCGTTCTGAGACACCTGGGTGACCTGGGCAGGCACCCCGGCGATGGTCAGGCTGACTTGCTGGGCCGTCAGGCTGGGATCTGGTTCGGTGAGGTTGGCGTGGATCAGGTCGAAGGAGTCGAGGAAAGCGGCGGTCACCCGGTTCTGCTGCACGCTGGCCGGGGGTGGGCTGGTGTAGAAGCTGGGCTGGCCCTCTAAAACCCAGATCTCGGCGACGCCGGAATGGGGGATACCGACGTAGCGGTTCTCCGAGACGTCCTTGGCCGCCCAAGGGTTTGAAGAGGTCGAAAGGCGCACGATGAAGCCGAGCTGGGTGTAGCTCTGCTGGAATTTGATTACGGAGACTGGGCCGAAGCTGTCCGACTGGGTGAAGGTGTAGGAGGCGCCGGCCAGGCTCTGGGGGGCGTTGGGCCAGACCCACAGGTTCCAGCCGCTGTAGCTGTGGTCGTAGCGGTAATAGTGCACGATCAACACCGTCTTGGCGCCGAAGTCGGCCGCGGTCTTGCCAGCTGCCAGGCTGGGGAAGGGCGAGCTCGGCGCCGCGGGGGGTGGGCTGGGCGGTGGCTTGGCTGGCTGGGCCACCTGGCCGCAACCCACCAGAGCTACGGTGGCCAAAAGAGCGAGCGCTGCTAGGAGGTTTCTAGATCGGAATCGCACACCCCACCCTCCCCTCTGGGTCGGTCGTGAGCCCAGCGCAGGAGCACCGGCCTTCCGGCACAGCCGTGCCAGCGGCCTCGCGTATGGAATCACTTCCAAACGCCAACTCAACCACACCGCTGTGGGGATTTATGTAAACAAAGTCACTTTATCCAGTCCGGGCCGGTGCCCGCGCAGCGATCAGGACGGTAGCCCGGGCCTGGAGGTGGTCGGGGGCCAGACCCTCGCTGGTCTTGAAGCCGAGGCCCACCCGACCTCGTGCCAGGCCGGTCAGGGCCGCGAGCGAAGCGGCGATCTCCGCGCGCCGCGCCGCCAGCTTGGGCTGGTCTAGGGTGACCACAGCGCTGAGGTTGACCAAGGACCAACCCTGGGCGGCGACGCGGTCCAGGCAGAAGCGCAGAATCTGCTGGCTGCTCAGGTCCTTGGTCCGCTCGGCGCCGACCGGGAACCAGTCGCCGATGTCGCCCTCGGCGACAGCCGAAAGCAGGGCGTCCGAGAGGGCGTGGAGCAGGGCGTCCCCGTCGCTGTGCGCGCGCGGACCGCGCTCGGAGAGCAGGCGCACAGCACCTAGGATCAGCGGGCGGCCGGCCACCAGCAGGTGGGCGTCTTCCCCGAAGCCGATGCGGAAGTCCATGGACAGCACACTACCTGGTCCAGCCCAGGTAGACTGGCCGCACCATGGCTCTCGATTACCTGCTAGAGATCGCGCGCACCCCCGCCCCCACCTTCTCGGAAGCGCCGCGCGGCGCCCTGGTCCGCTCGCTGTGGGAGAAGCTGGGCGCCGAGGTCAGCCAGGACGGCGTCGGCAACGTCATCGCCGAGCTGGGGCCGGCGGGAGGCCAGGCTCTGGTCCTCGCCGCCCACTTAGACACCGTCTTCGGCCCCGAGGTACCCCTGACCTTCACCTGGGAGGAAGAGCGCCTAGTCGGGCCGGGGATCGGCGACAACAGCTCCAGCCTGGCGGTGCTGACCGCCCTGTTGGCCGAGCTGGACCGGGGCAGCCTAAAGTTCCCGCTCTGGTTGGTAGGCAACGTCGGCGAGGAGGGCTTGGGCGACCTGCGGGGGATCAAGCACTTGCTGGCGGAACGCGGGGGGCGCATCGGGGCGCTGATCGCTGTCGACGGCTACTTGGGACAGATCGTCGAGCAGCCGGTGGGGGTGCGCCGTTACCGGGCCACCTTCCGCACTCCCGGCGGGCACTCCTGGGGGGACAGCGGGCCCAGCGCCGTCCACGCCCTGGCCTTGGCGGTGAGCTGGCTCTACCAGCTGCCCAAACCCGAGGGGGAGCGCAGCACGCTCAACGTCGGCACGGTGCGCGGCGGCACTACCGTCAACAGCATCGCCGCCGAAGCCGAGCTGCTGCTCGACCTGCGCTCGCTCAGCGCAGAGAACCTGGCGCAGCTGGAGGCTGCCGCGCTCCGGGCCCTGCAGGGCGCGGCCGAGCAGGTGAGCGCCCAGCTGGAGCTGGAGCTGGTGGGCGATAGGCCGGCTGGGTCCCTGCACAACGCTGGGCTCGCCAGCCTGGTCCGGCGAGCTGCCAAGCGCTGCAGCTTGGAGCTGCGGGCCGGGGCCAGCTCCACCGATGCCAACGCCGCCGCGCTCTATCAGATCCCAGCCGTCGGGTTGGGGGTCTATCAGGGCGGACACTCCCACCGCCGCGACGAGTGGGTCAATCCGGGCAGCCTGGAGCGGGGGCGCGAGCTGCTGCAGCAGGTGGTCGCGCTCTACCAGGAGCAGGCCGGCGCGCTCTACCAGGAGCAGGTAGGCGCGCTCCAATCAGCCGGCGGAGAGGCCGAGAAACCCGAATAGAGCCTTCAGAAAAGATGGAATTTTCATGATAGAGCGCTTGACAGCAGCTGGCTGGTCTGGGGATAATGGGCCAGCAACAAGTTGGACGCTGGCAATTCAGGTTTTTTCGCGCTACGCCGCCTCGCAAGACCGGAGGAAAGCTATGAAACTGGAACGCATCGCGCTGCTCACGGCACTCCTCGCCCTCCCCGCTGCACTGGCCCAGACCGTCAGCTCCCCTATCCCCATCGGGGCGGCGCTGGCTGAGACCAGCAACGTGGCCCTGCTGGGCCAAGAAGAGGTCGTCGGGGTCAAGCTGGCCCAAAGCTATGTCAACAGCCACGGCGGCGTGGACGGCACCCCCATCAAGGTGATCCTGGAAGACACCGGCGGCAACGTGACCGGGGCGATCAACGCTTTCCAGCTGCTGATGAACAAGGATCACGTGGTCGGGATCGTCGGACCGACCTTGTCGCAGCAGGCTTTCGGGGCCGACCCCATCGCCGTGCAAGCCAAGGTCCCGGTGATCGGGCCCAGCGACACCGCCAACGGGATCCCGGAGATCGGCCCCTACGTCAGCCGGGTCTCGGCTCCGGTCTCGGCCTACGCGCCTGACGCGCTCAAGGCCGTGCTCTCCTTCCACAAGGGCATCACCCGGGTAGCTCAGTTCTACGCCGAGAACGACGCCTTCAGCAAGTCGGAGGCGGGGACCTTCCGCCAGGCCTTCAAGAAGGTCGGGCTCAATCTGGTCGACGTGGAGAAGACCAAGACCGGGCAGTCCAACTTCACCTCTCAGATCACCACCGCACTGGCCAAGCACCCCCAGCTGATCGAGATCTCCACCCTGGCCGCCGACGGGGCCAACCTGGTCAAGCAACTCCGGCAGTTCGGCTACACCGGCCAGATCATCGGCGGCAACGGGCTCAACACCCCGGCGATCTTCCCGGTCTGCCAGAAGTACTGCGGTGGTATCTACATCGCCGAGGCCTACAGCCCCAGCCTCAAGAACGCGGTCAACAGCTGGCTGGGCCAGCACTACCGGGCCCAGTACCACGCCGCCGTACCCCAGCTCACCGCCCAGGCTTTCACCGGCGTGCTGGTCTTCGCCAACGCTCTGAGCCGGGTCGCCGCGAGTGCCCACCAGAAGATCGTCGGCATGAACCTGGCTGCGCTGCGGGTCAAGCTGAACCAGGCGGTGCAGACCACCACCAACTTCGTCACCCCGCTGGGAGCGATCAGCATCTACAAGGTTCCCAACGGCGGCGGCGAGCTCAACCAAAAGGACTTCTACGTCGCCCAGATCCACATGAACAGCAGCGGCAAGAGCGGTAGCTTCGTCTACGTCAAGTAGAGCCGGATGACCGCCGGCTACCTGCTGCAGCAACTCGCCAACGGCCTCAGCAATGGGGCCGTTTACGCCATCTTCGCGCTGGGCTACACCTTGGTCTTCAGCATCCTGGACATCCTCAACTTCACCCAGGGGGCCGTCTTCGCGGTAGGGGCGTATCTGACCTACAGCCTGATGACCGGCCACATCGGCGGCGGGCAGCTGCACCTGCACCTGGGCCTGCGCCTGCCGCTCTGGCTGGCCTTTACGGCGGGCGCGCTGATCTCCGGACTGCTGGGGGTGGCCATCGAGTTCTTAGTCTTCCGGCCGCTGCGCCGCCGCAGAGCCGATCCGCTGCTGGCCTTGGTCGCCAGCATCGGCCTGGCTACCCTGCTGGTCAACGCCCTGCAGCTGATCTACGGCGCCCAGAACCACAACTTTCCCTTCCACGCCTTGGGCAGCCTGCCTCCGGTCGTCTACCTGGGGCCGGTGATCGTGCGCAGCATCCAGCTGATCATCTTGGGCGTCACCCTGCTGGCCCTGGCGGCGCTGTGGCTGTTCTCTAGGAGCCGCTACGGCAAAGCGCTGTTCGCGGTGGCCGAGAATCCGGCCGTCGCCTCGCTGCTGGGCATCTCGGTGAGCCGCTACATCGTCTGGACCTTCTTCCTCTCCGGCTTGTTGGGCGGGATCGCCGGCACCCTGGTGGGGCTGAGCTACAGCATCAGCCCCTACTTCGGGCAGAACTACGGGCTGATCGGCTTGGCGGTGATCGTCCTGGGCGGCTTGGGGGACATCCCAGGAGCGGTGGTGGGCGGCTTAGTGATGGGGGTGATCGAGGCGCTGACCGTGGGGGTCTTGGACTTCTACATCAGCGGAGTCGGCTCCGGCTACCAAGACGCCATCTCCTTCGGCATCCTGCTGCTAGTCTTGCTGTTCAGGCCCCAGGGCTTGCTGGGGCGCAAGCTGGTGCAGAGAGTCTGATGGCGGTCCTCACCTTCTTCCAGAACAACCCCGACCTGCTGTTCTTCGTGGCCCAGTCGGCGCTGTTGGCCCTGAGCCTCTACCTACCCTTCAGCACCGGGCAGCTCAGCCTGGCCAGCCCGGCTTTCTTCGCCATCGGCGGCTACGTGGCGGCGATCCTCTCGGTCAACCCGGCCCACGCCGCCTCGCTGGCCTGGCTGCACCAGCAGCTGGGCTTAGGTGGGGTCTACCTGCTGGAGTTCGTGCTCGCCATCCTGATCGACGGGGTGGTCGGGCTGGTGGTGGGCATCCTAGCGCTTAGGCTGCGGGGGATCTACTTAGCGCTGGCCACCATCGCCCTGATCGAGATCGTGCAGGTGGTGGCCAATAACCTGATCGTCACCGGCGGCGCCACCGGCATCTTCAGCATCCCTAGACTCAGCAACTCCTGGCAGATCTGGGCGGTGCTCCTGGTGGCGGCGCTGCTGCTGTGGAGGCTGGAGCGCTCCAGGGTGGGGCGCGCTTTCCGGGCCATCCGCGAGGACGAGGTGGCGGCCGAGGCCATGGGGGTGGATACCACCCACTATAAGGTGATGGCTTTCACCCTGGGCGCTATCCTGGCCGGCATCACCGGCGTGCTGGGGGCCCACTTCCTGAACACCTGGAACCCCTCGCAGGGCACTTTCAACGGCTCCATCGACGAGCTGTCCTGGGTGATCGTGGGCGGTTCGCAGAGCTTCCTGGGGCCCATCTTGGGCGCGACGCTGCTCACCTTGCTGCCCGAGGTGCTGCGCTTCCTGCAGAACTTCCGCCTGATCGTGGACGGGGCCCTGTTGGTCCTGGTCACCATCTTCCTGCCCAGGGGCATCAGCGGCCTGCGCCTGAGGAGAGGGGCGCCCAAGCGGAACAGGGCGATCCGTGAGCCTGGAGATTGACGCTCTGAGCCGCCACTTCGGCGGCCTGCTGGCGGTCGACCGGGTCTCCTTCACCGTCTCGGAGGGGGAGATCTTCGGCCTGATCGGGCCCAACGGCGCCGGCAAGACCACCTTGTTCAACCTGATCACCGGGATGATCCCGCCCAGCTCCGGCCAGCTGCGCTTCCGCGGGAGGGTCCTCACCGGGCTGCGGCCCAGCCAGGTGGCCCGGGCCGGCCTGGCCCGGACTTTCCAGAACATCCGGCTGTTCCCCAACCTCAGCGTCCGGGAGAACGTGCTGGTCGGGCTGCACCTGCAGGGTAAGGCCGGCTCGCTGGCCAGCCTGCTGAACACGCCGGGGGCGGCCCGCAGCGAGCGCTCCGCCCAGGAGCAGGCCGACCAGCTGCTCAGCTTGGTCGGCCTGCTGGGCCGGCAGCGGGATCCGGCCTCCAGCCTGCCCTACGGCGACCAAAGGCGCCTGGAGATCGCCAGGGCGCTGGCTACCCGGCCCAGCGTGCTGCTGCTGGATGAGCCGGCCGCGGGGATGAACCCCAGCGAGAAGCAGCAGCTCAGCGCCTTCGTGAAGGAGATCCGCCGCCGCTTCGACCTCACCGTCTTGCTGATCGAGCACCACGTCCCTCTGGTGATGGGGCTGTGCGACCGGGTGGCGGTGCTCGATTTCGGGCAGCTGATCGCCTTGGGCAAACCCGGCGAGGTGCAGCAGGACCCGGCCGTGATCGAGGCCTACTTAGGAGGTAGCTGATGGCCCTGCTGGAGGTCGAGCGGCTCTCGGTGAACTACGGGGCCATCGCCGCCCTAGAGGGGGTCAGCCTAGAGGTGGAGGCCGGCGAGCTGGTCACCCTGATCGGGGCCAACGGGGCGGGCAAGTCCACCACCCTGCGGGCCATCTCGCGGCTGCTCCGGCCGCTGCGCGGGGGACTGCGCTTCGGCGGCCAGAACCTGCTCGGCCTGCCGCCCGACCGGGTGGTCGGCCTGGGGATCGCCCACTGCCCGGAGGGGCGGCAGGTGCTCTCCCGGATGAACGTCGAGGACAACCTGCGGCTGGGAGCCTACCTGCGCCGGGACAAGGAAGTCGCCGCCGACCTGGAGCGGCAGTACCAGCTGTTTCCCAGGCTGCGCGAGCGCCGCAGGCAGCTGGGCGGGACGCTCTCCGGCGGCGAGCAGCAGATGCTGGCCATCGCCAGGGCGCTGATGAGCAGGCCCAAGCTTTTGCTGCTGGACGAACCCAGCCTAGGCTTGGCCCCCTTGATCGTGCGCGAGATCTTCGACATCTTGGCCGAGCTGCACCGCCAAGGGGTCTCCATCCTGCTGGTCGAGCAGAACGCCCAGCTGGCCATGCGCCGCTCCGACCGCACCTACGTCCTGGAGGCCGGGCGCATCCTGCTCTCGGGGCGGAGCAGCGAGCTGATGGGCGACCCCAGGGTCCAGCAGGCTTACCTGGGAACCGGAGCGGCCTGAGCCGCCCCGCTCAGGCCCGGCCGCGCAGGCTGTGCCAGCGCCGCCGCCGCCGGCCCGGCCCCACCAGCTTGGCGCGCAGGTCGCTCTGATCGTGGCGCAGCATCAGGGCCAGGCGGCCGCGCGAGACGATCTGGTAGGGCTGCTTGGGGATGAAGGCGGTGACCACGTCGATCCAGCCATCTTGGATATCGAAATCCACCACCACGTGCAGCGGCAGCCGCAACCCAGCGACCGCGAACTCCCCCCCTACCAGCCAGCGGTCCTCCTCGGGGTAGATCGCCCGCACCCGACCGGTCTGCAGCACCCAGATGACGTCGCGCTCGGCGAAGCCCTCGGCCCGGGCGTGGCACTGGGCGTGCTCCAAGATGGCGTAACGGCCTTCCCACATGGCCGCGCGCAAGCGCTCCAAGGCCCGCTTGAGCAAAAAATCTCTGGTCTCGGGTTCGCTCTGAAACCGCGCCTGCTCCTGCATCGCTCACCCCCAACGCGTCTAATAGCTGGTGGGACCTCGGCCGATCGGGACTTACGCCTGCAGGATCATGGCCGCAGTATAGCAGCAGGGGCTATAGTGCGCGGGTGATCGAGGTGCTCCACCTGGGCAAGCGCTACCGCAAGGTGGAGGCCGTCTCAGACCTGTGTTTCCAGGTCGCTCCGGGCCAGAGCTACGGGCTGCTCGGCCCCAACGGGGCGGGCAAGACCAGCACGCTGCGCATGCTCTCCACCCTGGTCCGGCCCAGCTCGGGGACCGCCAAGGTGGCCGGCGCCGATCTGCTGCTCGAACCCCTGCAGGTGCGGGCCAACATCGGGATCGTGAGCAGCGGGATGCGGGTGGCCGACCGGCTCAGCGTGCGCGAGACCCTGGAGTTCTTCGCCGCGCTCTACCGCTTAGGTCCCAGGACCAAACCGCGCCTGGACTGGGCCGCGAGCTGGCTGGGCTTAGGGGAGGTGATGGACCGGCCGGTGCGCGAGCTGTCCACCGGGATGCGCCAGAAGGTGGTGATCGCCCGGGCGATCCTGCACGAGCCGGCTGCCCTGCTGCTGGACGAAGCCAGCTCCGGGCTGGACGTCTTGGCTAGGCGGGCCTTGCTGGACTTCGTGACCGCCTACCGGGAAGCTGGGCACACCGTGCTGTACTCCACCCACGCCATGGAGGAGGCCCAGGAGGTCTGCACCGCCGCCGGCTTCCTCCACCAAGGCCGCCTGATCTGGCAGGGTCCGGTGCAGGAGGCCGTAGCGGCTTTCGGGAGCCTGGAGCGGGCCTTTCTGGAGCGGGTGCGGTGATCTGGGCCCTGGCCAAGCGCGACCTGCTCTCGGCTCTCCGGGAGCGGCGGACCCTGGTGCTCACCCTGCTGCTGCCGCTGCTGCTGATCCCGGTCTTGGCCTACGCGCCGGCCCTGCTGCTGGGATCCACCGTGTCCGGGGGACTGCGCGCCGCCCAGCCAGTCGCGATCCAGGGCGCACCCAAGGGGCTCCGGAAGCTTCTGCTGGCCGAGCGGCTGCGGCCAGTGAACACGCCGGATCCGGCCCAGGCAGTCCGGGAGCGCCGCTTCCCGGCCGGCCTGCTGGTCTCGGGGAGGTCGGTCACCATCTTGGGCCGGCTGGCGAACGAGGTGAGCCTGAGCAGCCTGGCAGTGCAGAAGCTGCGCTCGGCCCTCAGAGCCTACCGCCGGGAGCTGCTCCGCTCCGCGCTGCGCCAAAGAGGCCTGCCGGCAGGGCTACTCCACCCCTTCGCGCTCAGGGTGGTCGACCTCTCCAGCCCAGCCGCCCGCCGGGCTGGCCCGCTGGCCTTCTTGATCCCCTATTTCCTGCTGGTCTTCGTGCAGTTAGGCGGTATGGGTGTCGCCATCGACGGCACCGCCGGCGAGAAGGAGCGGGGTACCCTGGAGGCCCTGTTGGCCGCTCCGGTCCGCCGCTCCCAGATCGCTCTGGGCAAGTTCACCGCCACCTGGGTGATGTCCGCCCTGGCTACCCTGACCGGCCTGCTGGGGCTGCTTCTGGGAGGCGCGCTGCTGGGCTTGGCCGGCTCGGCAACCCAGCTGACCGGGCGGCTGTCCCTCAGCCTATCCAGCCTGCTGGGGCTTCTGGTCACCGCGCTCAGCTTCGCCGCGCTGTCCTCGGCGGTGCAGGTGGCGCTGGCCCTGCGCAGCCGCAGCTACAAGGAAGCCCAGAGCGCTCTGGCCCCCCTGCAGCTGATCACCCTGCTGCCGGCCCTGTTGCTGGAACTGGCCGGTTTCCTGCACCCAGCGGCCTGGTGGTCGGCCCTGCCGGTGTTGAACACCCTGCTGAGCCTAGAGCGGCTTATCTTGGGCCGCGGCCAGCTAGGCCCCTTGCTGCTGACCTGGTCGACCACCCTGGCCTACGGCGCCTTGGCGCTCCGCTCCGCGCTGCGCAGCTTCCAGCGCGAGGAGGTGCTGTTCCGCAACTGATCCGCCGCCTATGATGGCAGGGTGATCTGGTTCATCGTCTTAGCCGCCTACCTGCTGGGCAGCCTCTCTCCGGGGAGTTGGATCGCCGCGCGTTACCAGAGGAATCTGCGCCAGGTGGGATCGGGCAATACCGGGGCGACCAACGTGCTGCGGACCTTGGGCTGGGGCCCAGCGGTTCTGGTGGCCCTGTTCGACGGCCTCAAGGGCGGGGTGGCGGTGGAAGCGGCCAGGCTGCTGGGCGGCGCGCCGCTGCTGCTGGCCGCCACCGCCCTGGCCGCGGTGCTGGGCCACAACTACAGCCTGTTCCTGCGCTTCCGCGGCGGCAAGGGGGTTTCCACCACCCTGGGGGCGCTGATCTTCCTGGATCCAGCGCTGGGCAGCGCGGTCTTGATCATCGCCCTGAGCGTGATGGCGCTGACCCGCTACGTCTCAGCGGGCAGCCTGACCACCGGGATCAGCGGGGTCTTGTTGGCCTGGATCGGCGATCGGCCGGTGACCGAGCTGCTGGTGGTGGCGGTCCTGGGAGGCTTAATCTTCTGGACCCACCGGGGCAACCTGAGCCGGCTGCAGTCGGGGAGCGAGCGGCGGATCGGCGAGCGGAGCTAGCGCCACCGGGCACCCGACTCCGGCAGCGGCCTTAGCCTCCGGCGTCGGCCACCGGAAGGGCGGCTTGGGCTGAGGGCTGCCGGCGGCGGCGCTCGAACAGGTAAAAAGCGGCCGGCACCACGAACAGGGTCAGCAGGGTCGAGCTGAGCAGACCGCCCAAGGTGATCACGCCCAGCGGCCTGCGCAGCGCCGCGCCCTGACCGGCACCGAAGATCAGCGGGAAGCTGATGATCACCACCGTGGCAGTGGTCATCAGGATCGGCCGCAGCCGCAACCGGCCGGCTTCCACCAAAGCGTCTACCAGCTCCAGGTTCTGGGCCTCCCGGACCGCGAAGTCCAGCAGCAAGATGGCGTTCTTGGTGACCAAACCGATCAGGAGCACCGTGCCCAAGGCGCTGATCACGTCCAGGCCGGTCCCGACCGCGTAGGCCAGCCAGAAGGCGCCCACCAAGGCCAAAGGCACCGGGATCAGGATGTAGAGGGGGTAGCGGAAGGTGTTGAACTGGCTGGCGATGACCAAGAAATTGAGCAGCAGGGCCAAGCCGAAGGCGATCGGCGCGTCGGTGGCCAGCTGGCCCACGAAGTTGCTGCCAGCCGGTGGGCCCAGCGTCACCGCTCCGCCCACCACCCCGCGCTGGGTCAGCTTGGAGATCAGGGCCGACTGCACCTGCAGCAGCCCAGCCTTGCTGCCGGGGGCCAAGGTGGCGGTGATGGCTGCCGAGTAGGCCTGGTTGGTCTGGGACAGCGCCGCCGGGCTCTGGCGGATCTGGAAGTGACCTAGGTCACCCAGAGGGAGGGTAGTCCCCAGGGCCGGGGCGTAGATCGGCAGCGAGAGCAGCTCGGACTGGTTGGCCACGAAGCGGGGAGCGGCCATCACCAAGATGGGGTAGTCCTGGCCGTTCTGGCGCAGCAGGGCGGCCCGGCTACCCACCAGGTAGGTCCGCAGGGCCTGGGCGATGTCCAGGGCGTTCAGCCCAGTACCTCGCAAGCTGGCCGCTCTGGGCAGGAAGGCCTGCTCGGGGGTGGTCTGGCTCAGCGCCGAGCGCACGTTGACCAGGCTGGGATCCCTGCGCAGGTAGGCGATCACCTCGGCGTTGCGCTGGGACAGCAGGCTGGGGGTGGGGGCGCTCAGGACCAGCTGCAGATTGGTGCTCACCCCGGGAGCCCCGGAGGTGGCCGAGACCCTCAGGCGCAGGGCCGGCTCGGCCGCGAAGACCCGGGCGAGGCCGGCCCGGTAGCGGGCGATGAGCTGGGCGATCGGCGGATGGGTCCCGAGCGGCGTCAAGGTGGTGACCAGGGTCGCCTTGGCGCTGTTCGGGGCCGCCAGCACGCTGCTGGAGACGCCGACCGCCGACTGCACGGTCTTGACGCCGGGCTGGGCCAGCAAGTAGGCTTCGGCCTCCCTGGCCAAGCGGTTGGTCTGGGCCAGCGCGGTGCCGCGCGGCATGGTCAGGTGGACTTGGATGGTCCCGCTGTCGGTGTTAGGGATGAAGTTGAAGGGAATCCGGGGGGCTACGATCCCCACGCTGAGCAGCAGCAGGCCGGCCACGGCCAGGGTCACCCCCGGGGCCCGCAGCACCGCGCGCAGCGCCCGCAGGTAACCGCGCTGCAGGGCCAGGAAACCGGCCTCCGAGGCGCGGTGCAGGCTGCCAGCCAGGGCCGAGAGCAGGGCGTAGAGCAGCCCTACCAAGTACAGGAAGACGCCCAGCCACAGAGGATAGGCCAGCAAGAGCAGCAGCCAGGGAGTTCCCAGCCGCAGCAGCAGGGCGCCTAGCAGCAGGAAGCCCAGCCAGGACCAGACGCTGCGGTACCAGACCGAGAAGGCCAGGCGAAAAGGGCGCAGCGAGAAGACGCGGCCCAGGGCTTCCCTCCAAGGCAGCAGCGGCAGGTCGGGCAAGTAGGCCATGCGCACGGTCAGGAAGAATAGGGCCTCGGTCCAGGAGAAGAACACGCTGGCGGCCAGGCCGATGCCGAACTGCCGGAAGACGTGGCCGATCACCCCGGGCAGGAAGCTGATGGGTAGGAACACCGCCAGCAGGGAGAGGCTGGCTGCGGTGACCGCGCTGACCACCTCGCCGGCGCCGCGCAGCACCGAGTCCTTGTTGGAGAAACCCAGCGCCCGGTAGCGCTCGATGTTCTCGGCTACCACGATGGAGTCGTCCACGACGATCCCGACCGCGACCACCAGGGAGAGCAGCGAGATGATGTTGTAGGTGAAACCCAGCAGGCCGAAGACCACCAGCGCCCCGGAGAGCGAGATGGGGATAGCCAGAATCACCGAGAAGACGGTGTTCAGCCGACCCAGGAAGATCAGGACCACCAAGGAGACCACCAAGACGGTCGCGACGATCTCGGCGAAGGTGCTGTTGACCGAGGCTTTGATGAAGCTGGTGGTGTCGTCGACGATCTGGGCGTGGTAGCCGGCCGGCAGCGGCAGCTTGGCTACCACCGCCTTGACGCCGGCCGCCACCGCCACCGCGTTGGAGCCGGCCGCCTTGATCACGCCCAAAAGGACCACCGGCTGGCCGTTCACGCGCGCGTAGCTGGTGGCCACCGCACCCCGGTCGGTCACCGTGGCCAGGTCGCCGACCGAGATGCCCAGCTGGGGGTCCACCGGCAGGGCCGCTACCTGGCTGGCCCGATGCGCGCTGCTGTCGACCGCGTAGAGCACCTGCTGGCCGCCCTCGTTGACGTTGCCGGCCGCCTCGGACACGCTGGCCGCCCCGATGGCGCTCGCCACCTGGGTGGGAGTCAGGTGGAAAACGGTCAAGGTGTCCGGGTTCAGCAGCACCTGGATCTGGCGCTGCGGGGCCCCCTGGACCTGGATATCGGCCACCCCAGGGACCCGCTGCAGGGTCGGCTGCAGGGTGTTGCTGGCGTAGTCGGCCAGCTGGGTCAGCGGCACGCCCGGGGCGCTCAGCGCCACCGAGAGGATCGGAGCGCCGTTGGGGTTGAACTTGCTCACCACCGGAGACTTGGTCCCGGGGGGCAGGCTGGCCCGGATCCCGGCCAGGTGCTGCTGCACGTTCACCGCCAGCTGGTTGATGCTCTGGCCGGAGTGGAACTGGACCACCACGGTGGAGAAGCCCTCAGTGCTCTGAGAGGTGATGTTCCTCACCCCAGTCAGGGTAGCCAAGGTATTGGTCACCGGCTTGGAGATCTGGTTGGCCACCACCGAGGGGGCGGCTCCGGGATCGCTGATGGTCACCGCCACGATGGGGACGTTGAAGCTGGGCAGCAGGTCGACGCCCAGCCTAGGGAGGGTGATCAGGCCGAACAGGACCAGCGCCCCGAAGACGGCGATGGAGAGCACGAAGCGGTCGACGAAAAACTTGACGATGGGGCTGACCCGCTCCGAGGTCACCTCCAGGGGGCCGGGCCGGCTCACCGCACCACCTGTACCGGCTGGCCGGAGCTGAGCTGGCTGGAGACCGGGTCGATGACCTGGCTGCCGGCCGGCAGGCCGCGCACCGCCGAGCGGCTCCCGTTGTCGGCCAGCACCTCCACCGGGACGGCCGCGGCCTTGCCGTTCCTGACCGTATAGGCTACGGTCTGGCCACCGACCTGCTGCAGGGCGCTGTCCGGAACCAGCGTGCCGCTGGCTTGGGGCAGGCGAAAGCGCAGGTTGGCCACCGAGCCGGCCGGCAGCGCCAGGGGGCCGGCCGGCTCGGCCACCAGCTGGACCAGCCCGCTGCTCAGCGGCAGGCGGCCGTTGCGCAGCAGCTTGGCCGGCACGCTCTGGCCCGCTCCCGAGATGGTGAGCGGGACTTGGGCGCTGAGTTTGGCCGCCTGGGCGGTGGGCAGGTCGAAGCGGGCTTCCAGCCGGCTGGGATCGGCCAGGGTGAACGCGGTGCCGCCAGCTGGCAGGTACTCGCCCTGGCTGACCGCGACGTGGGAGATCACCCCGGCAAAGGGCGCGCGCACCTGGGTATCCCGCAGGGACAGCTCGGCGGAGTGCAGCTGCACCTGGGCAGCCTGGACCTGCAAGCGCAGCAGGGCCAGGTCCTGGCCCTGCACCGCGGTGGCCTGATTGAGGGCGCTGCGGGCCGCCTGCAGGGACTGCTCGGCCTGGGCCACCGCGCTGTTCTGCTGCATCAGCGCCAGCTTGGCCAACCCCCCCTGGGCGTAGAGGGCCCGGTCCTGCGCTGCCTGCTGCTGGCTCAGCTGCAGGGCCAATTGAGCAGCCTGCAGCTGGGCCTGGGCCTGGGCCTGGGCGCTGCTGCGCTGGTCCAGCGCCTTGCGCAGGTTGACTTGGGCGGTCTGCAGGTTGACCGAAGCCGACTGCACCGCGTCCTGCTGGCTGCCGTTAGAGAGCGCCACCACCAGCTGGCCGGCCGCCACCTGGTCGCCGGCGTGGGCCAAGACCGAGCGGACCACCCCGCCGACCCGGGCAGCCACGTCGCTCTGCAGCACGGGTCTCAGTGTCACCGGAACCCGCAGCGAGCTGTAGAGCGTCCCGGCGGGAACAGATACCACCGTGACCCGCAGCGCGCTGGAAAGGGGGTTCTGGGTCTTCTCGGATCGCTGCACCGGCCCCTTGCAGGCGGCCAGCAGGGCCAGCGCCGCCAGGGCCAGCAGGTAGGGCTTCATCCCTGCCCACCGTCAGCCTGCAGGGCGTAGATCGCCTCCAGGTAAGCGTCCTTGGCTTGGCGCTCGGCCACGGCCGCCTGGGCCTCGGAGAGCTGGCTCTGCAGCAGCTGGATCTGGCTGATCAAGCCGCCCCGGTAGCGCTGCTGGTCGGTAGCGAGCTGGGCCTGGGCGACCGAGAGGGCCTCGCTCTCCACCTTGAGGGCCTTGTGGGCCGAGACCACCTGGTCATAGAGGTTCTTGAGCTGCAGCAGCAGGCTGCTCTGGGCGTCGCTCCTGGCCTGCCTGGCCTGCGATAGCGCGCTCTTGGCCGTAGCGATCTGCTGCAGGGAGGAGTAAGCCGGATTCAGCATGGCCAGCTGGGTTTTCGCCAGCGCGACCTGCTGCTCGGCCTGCAGCAGCGAGCTGTTCTGGGCCAGCAGGGGTTTCAGGACGCCCGAATCGGGCAGGGGCGGCAGCGGGCCTAAGCCAGCCAGCTTCAAGAAGGGGCCGATCAGGTTGACCAGGTCGGCATCCGCCAGGGCCAGGCCGTTTTGCGCGGCCAGCAGGTTCTTCTGGCTGGAGGCCAGGCTCTGCTCGGCGCTCTGCAGGTTGAGCTGGGTCGAGCTACCGTTGGCCAGTTGGATCTGGGCGATCTTCACGCTCTCGCCGGCCACTGAGGCCGCCAGGGTCGCCAAGGACTGCTGCTGCTCGGCTTCTAGGACGCCGCAGTAAGCGGTGACGATCTGGGAGCGGGCTTGGCTCAGGGCGCCGACGAGCTTGGCCTGGTCCAAGGCCACCGCCTGCTCGGCCTGCAAGAGGGGCAGGCGGGTCTCCAAGGGGTTCAGTTGAGCTCTCTTGAGGTCGGCTCGGTCGTTGCGCAGGGCCAGCTGGGCGATCCTGACCGCTCCCTGCTGCGCGGCCAAGGCGAGGGCGGACTGCAGGGTGAAGGGGGGAGCCTTGGTCGCCAGAGCGGGGGCCAGCGAGGCGGCGAGGAGGCCGAGCGCAGCGGGAATCCGTTTCATTTGAGCACCTCGGAGAGGGGAACTGCGAAGTACTGGTAGAGCGCCAAGCGGCTCTTCAGCGCGGAGAGCTCCGCGCTGGACAGGGACAAGCGGGCCTGGGAGACCGCTAGCGCCGCCTGCGAGACCGCTAGGGGGGTGGTGAGCCCCAGCTGCTGCTGGGCTCTCGCAGCGGCCAAGAACTGCTCGGCCTGCTTCAGGTCGGCGCGGTCCAAGGGGAGCTCAGCCTGGGCCTGGCGGTCGGCCAGCTGCAGGGCGTAGCGCTGCTGCGCGGCCTGCTGATCGGCAGCTCTCTGCTGCAGCTCAGCTCCCTGAACCTGCGCCTTGGCTGCACCCAAGGCCGACAAGGCGCCGCCGGAGAGACCCACGCTCAGGGCCAGCTGCAGCTGTTGCTGGATGGGGACGGTGCCCTGGCTAGGCAGCGAGGGGTTGGCGTAGGTCAAGCTCACCGTGGGCTGGAGGGTTTGCGAGCTAAGAGACAGGCTCAAGCTGGAGGTCTTGCTGAAGTTATCGGTGTAGCTGAGGCTGGCCACCGGCAAGACGCTGCGCAGCGCGGCGGCGGCCTGCAGCTCAGCCTGGTCCAGGGAAATCCGGGCCTGCAGCTGCGCCGAGGACGGGGCCGGGCTGGGCAGCGGCGGGAAGGGCGGCAGCGGGGGGCGGAGGTGCCCGATCAGCGCGCTGAGATCGACCTTGGCCAGGCGCAAGTTCTGGGCGGCCTGCTCAGCCGCCAAGCGGGCCTGGGCCAGGGAGAGACCAGCTTGTCCGAGCTGCAGAGAGGTGATCAGGCCGGCTTTCTCTTCCGCGCGGCTGGCCCGATCGCTGGCCACCGCCACCTGGAGGCCCTGCAGCGCCACCTGCAAGTTGCGCTCAGCCAGGTGCAGCTGGAACAGGTCGGTCACCGCGCTGACCTGGGCAGCCACCACCGCCTGGCGCTGGGCATAGTGGGCTTGGGCCAGGGAGAGCTCGGCCGAGCGGATGCTGTCGGCCACGCTGCCGTAGGGATAGGGGGTGAGCACCAGGCTGACCCCTAGCTGCTCCTCCTGGGCCGGTCCGCTCTGGCAGAGGAACGCCAGGTTGCTGGGGTAAGGGCAACCCCCTGATTGGTAGGAGAAGCTGTCCCGGCTGGCCTGCAGCTGCAGGGACACGGGGCTTTCCTGGGCGGTCAGGGCCGCCTGGGCGGCCTGCAGCTGCAGGCCAGCCGCCTGCACCGAGGGGTCGCGCCGCAACCTGCTCCACAGCGGCTGCCAGGGGTTGCCGCTAGCGCGGGCCGTAGCCCCTAAGGCCAGTGCCAGGGCGGCTGCGGCCCACCAGCTGCGGCCGGCGGGAAAGGGCGCTAGGGATCCACCGGAGCGGGCGGGCATGTCCACGGGTTCCTCCATCGGCGTATCTGCTGACCAACCGGATAGGTAGGTCAACCGGGCCGCATCTTCCCGCAAAGCGCCGCGCCGAAGTAGCAGAATAGTTACATTGCGCGCAGCGGCCCGGCCAGCGGGTTCAGGATCCCCGCCAAGGCATCCCCAGGAACTTCCAGGGGCGTAGCTCCCGCAGGACGTCCCTGGTCCGCCAGGCGTGGGTTTCTTTGACCGGCCGCAGCAGCCGCCAGGCTTGGCTGCGCAGCAGGCCGGAGATGGCAAACAGGCTGTAATAGCCGGTCCACGGGATACCCAGCAGGGTGAGGTGGGCCCGGAGCAGCACCGAGAGCAGCGGGCCCGAGATCAGCCCACCCAGAAAGCCAGCCAGGCCGCTGGTCAGGCTGTAGACGCCGACGTAGGCCATCCGGTCCTCCCGCGGGGAGTTGACTAGGGCCAGGTTGAAGATGGCCGGGTTGATCGCGCCCCAGCAGGTGGAGTCCAGGACGCCGGCCACCCAGATCCAGCCGATATTCCCGCTCAAGCCGGCCAAGACCCAAGACAGCGGCAGGGCGGTTCCGGCCAGGAAGCTGCCGATAGCCAACACCGCCTTGTTCCCGAAGCGGTCGGCGACTCGACCCCACAGCCAAGTCACCAGCAGGCCCCAGCTGGCCGATATCGCGCTCCAGATGGCGATGTCCTCGTAGCTGAGCTTGAGCTGGGTCAGGAAATAGGGGTAGACGAAGGGGGAGCCGGTCATCACCGCCAGCTGCCAGAACACCGCGAAGCGCAGGAAGACGCGGAAGTCCGGATCGGCCAGGGGGACGCTGAGGTTCTTGGCCAGCGAGGTGGGGCCGGTGCGCACCGGGGGCTCGTAGTGCAGGAAGTAGAGCCCGATCCCCACCGCAGCGATCCCCACCGAGATCCAGAGCAGGACCTGGAAGCTCATCGGGGCGACGTGGTGGTCCAAGTACTTCCCAGCAGCTAAGTTGCCCAGCATCCCGACCAGGTTGGTCCAGCCGGTACGGAAACCGAAGTAGCGCCCGCGCTGCTCCCCGGGGACCACGTCCCCCATCCAGGAAGTCCACAACACCCCGGTCAGGGATTGAAACAGGCTAGAGACCAGCACCAGCAAGACCATGAAGGCCGGCTCCAGATGGGGGGGAATCCCCAGCTGCGGCAGCGTGGCCGCTAAAACCCACACCCCCCGGCCGATCACCGCGGTCAGAGCAGTCAGGCCCTTGCGGCGCCCCAGCAGACCGGCCCACCAGCCGGCCAAGGGGCTGACCATCTGAGCCAACAGCGGTACGCTGGAGATCAGAGCCAGGTCGATTGGGCTGGAGTGTAGGTAGACCATGTAGCCGACCAGCACGCTGCCGGTGGTCCAATTCAGGAATATCTGGGTGACGCTCCCCTCTAGGAGGGAGATCCGCATGGTGCGCTGGATGGCCCTGTGGACCGTGTCTAACACTAATTCCCCAAACCGTCCAGAGCTCGCTCGATTTCCAAGTCGCCGGGTTCCAGCCGCAGCGCCCGCTTCCAGTCGGCCCGGGCCTGCTGGGTCCGGCCCTGCTTGGCCGCCAGCTCGCCCTGCCAGTAATCCAGTTCGGGCAGAGCAGCGGAGTTGGGGTGGGCGCGCAGGATACCCGCCGCCTGGGACAGGAAGGTGGCCGCCAGGGACAGCTGGCGCTGCGAGATGGCGATCATGGCGCTGTCGATCAGCGGCCAGGCCTGGGTGGGCTCCAGCTGCAGCGCCAGCAGGTAGGCCTGCTCGGCTAAGGCGACCTGGCCGGCCTGCCAGGCCACCGTCCCCCAGTCCATGGCGTAGGGGTAGCGCTGGCCCTGCAGGGCAGCCTTCCCCAGCCAGACCAGGGCGGCGCGGCTGTGGCCGAGCTCGTAGAGGGTGAGGCCCTTCACCCACCAGCCGCTGGGGTGGGTGATGGTGGGGATCTTGGCCAGTTCCCGGCTGGCCCTAGCCGGGTGTCCCTGCAGCAGCTCAGCCCTAGCCAGCAGGATCTCCCCGCGCTGCGAGCCGGGGTGCGCCTTCAAGTACTCGGCGATCTGCAGAGCAGCCAAGCTGGGCTCTCCTTCGGAGAGCAGCTGGCTGGCGTAGCTGAGCGTTCCGGCCAGGGCCAAGTTCAGCCAGAGCAGCGCGGACAGGAGGGCCCACTTCACCCCGGCAGGCTATCACGAACCGGCTTGCTGCACATGAAAAATCCCCCGGGCGCTGCCGGGGGATTTCGGAGAGAGGAGGCTTAGAAGTTGAGGCTGTAGGCCACCCGGAAGGCCTGGGCGATGGAGCTGTTGCCGGTGCTGGTATCGTTGAAGAAGAACAGCCCGTAGGAGGTAGTGAAGCCCAGGTAGCCGTAGTTGAGGTAGATGCCGTTCTCGTTGCCGCTGTAAGGGAAGGAGGACGGGGTGGCCAGGAAGCCGCCGGGGGTGTTGTAGATGTAGCCTTCTCCCGCTCCGGTAGCGTTCGCGTAGTTATTGCCGTTGCCGGTCGAGAAGTCGCTGCTGAGGCCGCTGCCCGAGTAGTAGGCGTAGGCGGCGCTGAGCACGCTGGCCGGCGAGAAGAAGTTGTTGAGGGTGATGCCGGCGGTGTAGTAGAGCTCGCTGGCTGGGGTCGACCCGGGGGTGAGGAAGTTGGTGTTGCGGTCGTAGATGGCCGCGTTGAAGCTGGGCGAGAGCGGCAAGCTGAGCGGCTTGGTGGAGAGAGCCACGCCGAACTTCAGGGTATTGAAGCTGTAAGGCTCGTTGGTGAAGCCGCTGAAGCTGGCCATCGAGGAGTAGGGGTTGGCCGCGACCGCCTCACCGCCGTTGGGGTTGGTGAAGGAGTGGTAGCGGACGATCGGCTGCAGGGTAAGCGCCCCGACGTTCAGATCGTAGCTGGCGTAAGCCTGCAGGTCACCCAGGGTGTAGGCGGCGACGTTGGGGTTGTCGTCGTAGAAGCGGATGTAGGTCAGGCCCAGGTTCAGGTTGGGGATCAGCGCGTTGGCCGCCGAGCCGTTGTGGGCGATAGCCAGACCGAAGTTGCTGCTGTTCTGCTGGTCGACACCGGTGGCGTAGCCGTAGGTGTTGTAGTTGTTGTCGTAGATCGAGCCGCCGGCGTTGTAGTTCAGGCCGGGGTTGTTGCCAAACAGCTGGGTGGCCTGGCTGCCGCCCACGCTGGCGCTGTCGTAGAAGCCGCCCAGGCTGAAGCCGCGGAACAGGTTGGCGTTCAGGCTGACGCCGTAGGCGGTCTGCTGGACGAAGTTGACCGAGGGATTGATGAAGTTGCTGTTGGTGGTGGGCGAGTAGTTGGAGAAGCTGCGGAAGTAGGCGTCGACGCTGAAGATACTCAGGTTGCCGCTCAGGCTAGCGCCGTAACCGACCTCGTTGCTGCCGAAGGGAGCGCCCGGGTCATTGCCCGAACTGAGGCCGCCGTCGTAGTAGGAAGCGTTATTGGACATGCTGGCGACGCCGTTGCCGTAGGTGGGGTCGATGGCCCGGAAGTTACCGGACAGGGTCAGGCCGCCCAGCTTGACGTTGGCCATCACGTAGCCGGCGCCGTTGTTGACGCCGCTGCCCTGGGCGAAGCTGGCGATGTACAGGCCGCTCAGGTTGACCGGCCCGACGTTGAAGTTGCCGTCCACGCCGCCGGCGTCCCGGTTGTTGAGCGCGTAACCCGCCGCCGCGCTGGAGGCTGGCAGGTAGTCCTGGGCGTAGGAGAGGCCCAGGCTGTTGTTCATGCCGCCGGGGTGGACCACCGCGCGCACGCCGTAGTAGGAGCCGTACAGCGGCACCACGTAGCTGCTGCTCAGATCGTAGGGGTAGCTGGTGCCGGTCACGAACTCCAGGCTGGGGGCGAAGGGCAGGTCGCCGGCGGTGAACATGGCCACCACACCCTGGCGCTGGGTGTTGGTGTCGATGTTGTTGTTGAACAGGTAGGGGTTGAAGCTGAAGTTGCTCTCGTTGGTCGCGCCGTCGTTGTAGTTGATGCTGAAGTTGGACTTGTTGGCCGTGCCGTTCACGGTGACATTGGAGAGGGTGACCATCGGGCTGGCCGCGGCGGTGCTACCAGCCGCCGGCGAAGGGAAGGTGGTACCGATGTTGGCGGTGGCCGAAGCCGAGGTCACGGTCACGCCGCTGTTGGCGATGTTGAGGTTCTTCAGGCCGAAGGTCACGCTGGCGCTACCGCCGGTGAAGGTCTGGGCCGTGTCGGTCGCGCTCAAGCTGGGCGAGAAGTTGTCGTTGGGGAAGAGCCGGCCCGAGCTGAATTCGGTGGTCCCCTTGGTCAAGCCGATCTGGCCGTAGGTGGCCGACAGGGTCCCGGAGACGCTGTACTGCGGCCCGGTCAGGATGCCGTTGACCTGGCCCTGCAGGGTCTTGACCTGGCCCTGCAGCGCGGTGACCTCGTTGCGGGTGACGGTGTCGAAGGCCCGCAGCGAGGAGAGGTCGCCCTGGGTGGCGTACTGGCTGAGCTCGCCCTGGGTGGCGTACTGGCTGAGCTCGCCCTGGGTGGCGTACTGGCTCATCTGGCTGCTGAGCTGGCTCTTAGTGACATACTGGCTCAGATTGGGAGCCGAGGGAGCCTTCTGGGACTCCAGGGCGCCCACCCGCTGCTGCAGGTTGAGGATGTCCTGGTTGAGCAGGACGGTCAGGTTGTTCAGCGAGGCGATGTTGGCGGCGTTGGTAGCGACCTTCTTGCCCAGGGCGCCCAGCTCGCTCTGCAGCTTGGACACCTTGCCGTTCAGGGCGTTGACTTTGGACTGCAGGGCTTGGGACTTGGCCAGGGCCGAGTCGGCGGTGATGCTGGCCGCCTCGACCTGGTTGCTCAGGTCGGTCATGGCCTGGGTGCTGGCGCCCGGTACCCGCTTCTGCATCTGGCGCATCAGCTGCTGCATCTGGGTGTGCATCTGGCCCATCCCAGACTGCAGCTCAGACTGCAGGTTGGACACCTTGGAGGAGAGCGCGTCGAATTCGGCCTTGCTGACCGAGTTGGCCTCCAGGTTGGAGACGCGCACTCCCAAAGCAGCCAGGTTGGCGGAGAGCTCCTGAACCGCCTTCTGCAGCGTGCTCAGCTGCTGGGAGTTCAAGTGCAACTTGCCGGCAGCGATGTACTGCAAAACGCGCTGGATCAGCTCGGCGGCCTGGTAGCGGGTGAGGGGCTGGTTGCCGCGGAAGGTGCCGTCCGGGAAGCCGAGCAGGATCCCATCGGCAGCCAGCTGGTTCACCGCAGCGGCCGCCCAGAAACCAGCCGGGACGTCGCTGAAGGTGGGCGCGGACGTGGAGCCTTGCGCAAAGGCGGCTCCAAACGCCAACGCGGCGGTGAGTGCCACAACGGACCGTAGTTTCATGCTTCCTACCCCCTGAGTGGCGTCCGAGTCATCGCTTGGCTGCGTCTGGGGGCGAGTTCCCGAGTTTCCTCTCCCCTCAGCAGGCCGCACACTGCTCTCGCGCCTGCGGCGCTCTCCTGCCCTCCATCGCTCCCCCAGGGGGACCTTGATAGGAGGCAGCAGGGCAAACCAGCGTGATGATACACAGGTGAGACGCGGGCGGTCAACACCCAGAAGCGCTCAGAACAGACTTCCTGAGCGCCGGGGCAAGCTTCTAGGGGAGCAGTCCAATGGGGATCTCAAAACCAATGGCGTGTGAGACACAGTTTTATGGGACACTCCCCCCGACCCTCCGGTGTCTGTGCGGTCAAGTCATGAAGAAACACTTAACATGACTGGCCGATAAAGGCGAGGGATGTGCTCAAGCCGCCCGGACGGCCGCGCAGAACCAGGTCGGCGGGGCCGCCCCGAAGTAGGCCTCCCCCCAGGACTCCGCCCAGGCGCGGAGCGCGCCCTGGGCGATGGCCGAGCGGACCCGCTCCATCAGGCGGTGCAGGTAGCGGAGGTTGTGCAGCGAGATCGCCCGCGGGGCCAGCAGCTCGCCGGCGTGGATCAGGTGGGCCAGGTAGGCCCGGCTGAAGCTGCGGCAGGTCTCGCAGTCGCAGCTGGGATCGACCGGCCCCAGCTGGCTGCGGCAGGCCGAGGAGCGCAGGTTCAACCGGCCCGCGTCGGTCAGGGCGTAGCCGAAGCGGCCGGTCCTGGTGGGGTAGACGCAGTCGAACAGGTCGATGCCCAGGGCGGAGGCGGCCACCAGGTCCTCGGGGTGGCCCACCCCCATCAGGTAGCGGGGGCGGTCCCCCGGGAGGCGGGGGGCGGTCCAAGCCAGGGTGCGGTACATCTCCTCTTTGGACTCCCCCACCGCCAAGCCCCCGATGGCGTAGCCGGCCAGGCCCATCGCCACCGTCTCCCTAAGGCTGACCTCCCTGAGCTCGAGATCGGTGCCTCCCTGCACGATCCCGAAGAGGGCCTGGTCCGGCTTAGGGGGCACCTGGAGGCAGCGCTCCAGCCAGCGCAGGGTCCGCTCCAGGCTGGGGCGCAGGTAGCTGGCCTCGGCCGGATAGGGCGGGCACTCGTCGAAGGCCATGATCAGGTCGGCCCCCAAGGCCTGCTGCACCTGCACCGAGCGCTCCGGAGTGAGCAGGACCGGTTGGCCGTCCAGGTGGCTGCGGAAGAACACCCCGCGCTCCTCGATGCGGCGCAGGGCGCCTAGGCTGAGCACCTGAAAGCCGCCCGAATCGGTCAGGAACGGGCCAGGGTAGCCGGTGAAGCCGGGTAGACCCCCGTGCTCGGCCACCAGCTGTTCGCCGGGGCGCAGCATCAAGTGGTAGGTGTTGGCCAAGACCAGCCGGGAGCCTACCTCGCGGAGCTCCCGGGGGCTGATCCCCTTGACGCTACCCCGAGTCCCCACCGGCATGAAGCAGGGAGTGGGGACCGGCCCGCGAGGGGTGGAGAGCAGGCCGGCGCGGGCCGCCCCGCTGTGAGCCTGCAGCTCGAAGCGGAACGGAGCCTCCTGGCTCACGCCAGGGAGTCCAGGCGGACGGTCTCTTGGACCCGGAGGCCGCGCTCCAAGACCTTCGCTGCCCACCGCTGGGCGGCGGCCAGGTCGTGATCGGCGGCGTTGCCGCAGCTGAGCGGGCTGGCCCCGGGGATCTCCCCCGCCTCCAGCACCTGGGTGAGAGACCACCGGAAGGCCTCCAGCACCTCTTGGGGGGCTGGTTCGGCCAGAACGCTCAAGTAGAAGCCGGTCCGGCAACCCATCGGCGAGAGGTCCCACACCGGCAGGCGCTCCCGCAGCAGGCCGGCCAGCAGGTGTTCTAAGGTGTGCAGCGGAGCGGTGGGCAGGGCTTCCTGGTTGGGTTGGCAGAGGCGGAGGTCGTACTTGGTGAGGCCGGGGGCCGAGGCGGCGACCCGGAGGTAGGGAGCGCGCACCCGGCGGTGGTCGAGTTCAAAGGATTCCAGCGGCATGGCCAGACTCTAGCAGGCTCGGCGGGCACGCCGCCCTGAGCTCGGCGGGCACGCCGCCCTGGCCTAAGCGGGCCGCTCTGGGCTAGCCGCCCGCTTAGGCCAGGCGCTGAGCAGCAAGGTCCAGATCACCCCGGCGACCAGGGCGCTGTCGGCTAGGTTGAAGACCGGGAAGCTCTGGCGGTAGAGGTGCAGGGTCAGCCAAGACAGCCAGTCGCTGTAGAGCAGGTCGGTGACCCGGCCGTGCAGCAGGCCGTCCACAGCGTTACCCAGGGCGCCGGCGGCGATCAGGGCTAGGCCGATCTGCCAGCTGGCAGGCCTGCGGCGCAGCGCCAGGTCGATCAGGAGGGCCAAACCGACCAGCAGCCGCAGGAGCGAGAGCCAGTTCACCTGGCCGCTCAGGCTGCTCCAAGCCGCTCCGGTGTTGTACACCAGCACCAGAGCCAGCACGTGGGGGATCACTACCTGGAACTGACCTGGCTGCAGAGTCGCCCTAGCCCAAGCTCCCAGCGCCAAGTCGGCGGCCAGGATCAGGGCGATCAGGCTGAGCGGGAGGACGCGGAACACCCGGGCAGTATAGGCGAGGGGCCGGGGGGCAAAGCCCCCCGGCCCCCGAGCGCTCCGCTCAGGTCCGCTGCAGGTCGCGCAGGCAGCGGGCGCAGAGCTTGACCTTGAGCACCGCGCCGCCCTGCCGCAGGCGCACCCGCTGCAGATTGGGGAGCTGGCGGGTACGGTGGACGCCGGTGACCTTGCGGCCCACCCCTCCCTGAGCCTTGGCCTTGCCGCGGCGGGTCACCGCATTGACCACCTGCGGACCCTTGCCGCACCGTTCACAGACTTTGGACACCTCAGACCTCCTCAGGGGCGGGCCCCAGAGCACGCATGCTAGCACAGGCCGGCTAGCTCAGTTGCCGCTGGTGCGCAAGCGCATGTCGAAGGCGTCCCGCAGGGCGTTACCGATCAGGAAAAACGCGATGGTGGTGACCAGGATGGCGATTCCCGGGGGATAGATGAGCCACCAGTAGTTCTGGTAGATGTAGTTGGTGGCCGCGCCGGAGAGCATGGAGCCCCAGTTGGGGGTAGGGGGCGGCACCCCCAAACCCAGGAAGGACAGGCCGGCCAGGGTGAGGATGGTGCCCCCGATCTGGAAGGCCGCGGTCACGGTGATGGCCCCGATGGCGTTGGGCAGGATATGGCGGAAGACGATCCGGCCGTCGCTGCCGCCCAGGGCCTTGACCGCGTCGACGTACTCGCGGTTGCGCAGCGAGAGCGCCTCGCCGCGGATCAGCCGGGCGGTGCCGAACCAGCCGGTAGCCGCCAGGACGATGATCAGCAGCGACTCGCTGGGGCGGAACATCGAGACCAGCAGGATCAGCAAGAGCAGCACCGGAATGGCCAGCAGGATGTCGATGACGCGCATCAAGATGTTGTCCAAGAAGCCGCCGATGTAGCCGGAGACCGCTCCGTAGATCACCCCGATGATCATGCTGACCACCGCCGAGGCGAAGCCGACGATCAAGGAGCTCTGGCCGCCGTACATCATCCTGGACAGCTCATCCCGGCCCAGATCGTCGGTACCCAGCCAATGCTTGGCCGAAGGGGGCTGCAGGGCCTTCAGGATGCTGGTGTGGTAGGGGCTGACCCCGTAGATGATGGGACCCACGAAGGAGAACAGGATCACCAAAATCAACAGGATGAAGCCGATCACCGCCAGCTTGTTCTGCATGAAGGAGCGGAGGACGATGGCCGCGTAGCTGCGGTAGGGGCTGGCGGTCTGGCCCTGCAGGCCGGTGGGGGTCTGGGTCTGCTGCATCAGTCGAACCTTACCCGCGGGTCAGCCGCGGCGTAGAGCAGGTCGGCCAGCAGGTTCCCCGCGACGGTGAATACCGCGATGATCACGATCAAGGCCAGCATGGGCGGGAAGTCGTACTGCTCGGCCGACTGGACGTAGAGCAGCCCCATCCCCGGGTAGTTGAACACGTTCTCGATGATCACCGCGCCGCCGACCAGCGCCGGCAGCGACAGGCCGATCAGGGAGATCACCGTGATCAGCGAGTTCCTGAGGATGTGCTTGTACAGCACCACCCGCTCGGCCACCCCCTTGGCCCGGGCGGTCCGCACGTAGTCCTGGGTGATGGCGTCTAGGACGCTGGAGCGCAGGTACTGGCTCCAGCCAGCCACGCTGCCTAGGGCCAAGACCAAAGCCGGCAAGAACATGTGGTGCAGCCGGCTGAGCAGGACCGGGAAGAGGCCGCTGGCGTTGGAGTTGACGATCCCACCCACCGGAAACCAGCGCAGGTCGATCCCGAACCAGATGATCAGCAGCAGGCCCAGCCAGAAGGAGGGCATCGCGAACAGGAACAGGTTGACCGCGGTGAGCAGGTGGTCGCCGAAACGGTTGCGGTGAGTGGCCTGGTAGATGGCCACCGGGATGGCCAGGATCAAGGAGATGACCAGGCTGAGCCCGATCAGCCAGAGGGTCTGGGGCAGGTTCTCGGCCAGCAGGTTGGCCACCGAGGTGTTCTGCACGTAGGACTGCCCCAGGTGGCCGCGGATGAGGTTGAAGAACCAGATCAGGAACTGCTCGACCAAGGGCTTGTCCAGGCCCAGCTGGTGGTTCAGGGCGGCGATCTTGGCCGGGCTGGGGTGGTTGGTCCCGATGATCGCCCGGGCCGGCCCGCCCGGGAGCAGGTGCAGCAGGATGAAGCCGATGATGGCCACCCCGATGATCACCGGAATCGACTGCAGGATGCGCTTGAGGGTATAGATCAACACCTTGAGCCTCCTATCGGCACGCCCCGGCAAGAAGCAGGGAGCTTCCGCCGGGGCGCCTAGGCAGCGTGCCGCCTAGCGGAGGCTCCAGTACTGCGGGGCGAAGCGGTCAGCCAGCGCCTGGAAGCTGGCCTGCACGCCCTTCACCTTGCGCGAGGACTCCTGCAGACCGAAGTTGATGGGCTGGTAGAGCACCGGCAGCTGCAGCGACAGGTAGTTCTCGGCGTTGTAGAAGGCCTGCAGGGTCTGCTTGATGGAAGGGTAGTACTGCTGCGAGGCCGCCTTCATCAAGGCGTCGGCGGTGGGGTCGCAGTAACCCTGCTGGTTGAAGCCGCTGTGGCAGGCGAAAATACCGTGCATGGAGGGGAAGGCGCCCTGGGAGACGCCGCCGTAGTCCATCAGCACCCACTTCTTGGGGCTGTTCAGGTCGCCGATCAGGGTGTCGAAGGGCGCGGGAGCCAGGGTGATCTTGATGCCCTCCTTGGCGGCCGCAGCCTGGAGCAGCTCGTCCTGCAGCTGGGTGGCAGTGACACCGCTGGTATAGAGCATGGTGAAGGCGAGCTTCTCCTTGCCCTTGGTCATCACCCCGTTGTGCATGGTCCAGCCGGCCTGCTCCAGCAGCTTCTTGCCTTCGGCCGGATTGTAGGGGTAGGGATTGCCGGCCAAGATGTTGGGGCTGACGTACTGGGTCCTGGGGAACAGCGGGATCGGCCCGTACTGCGGGGCGCCCAGGCCGTGGAAGATGGCCTTGACGATGGCCGGCTGGTCGATGGCCATCTGCAGCGCCTTGCGCACGGTCAGGCTCTTCAGGTAGGGAGCAGCCGGGTTGGCGAAGTTGACGTAGATGTAGTTAAAGCCCCAGACCGGAGTGGTGAAGAACTTGTAGCCGCTGATCTTGTGCTCGGCGTAGAGGTGGGTGGGCACGAAGCCGACGTCGATCTCGCCGGCCTTGAGCGCGTTGAACTCGGCGTCCGAGCTGGTGAAGGACTTGATCACCAGGTTCTGGTAGCTGGGCATGTGGCCGTTGTACTTGCTGTTGCGGGCGAAATCGTACTCCTGGCCCTGCACCAACTTGACCACCCTGAAGGCGCCGTCGATGGGGGCGTGGGTGAACAGGGAGACGTCCCCGCCGTGGCTGGTCCAGTAGGCGTAGGTCTTGGCCGGGTGGCCGGGGAACTTGTCGTAGTAGAACTTGGGCAGGGGCTCGAACTGCCCCAGGCCGTTGTACTCGAACCACAGCGGGTTGGTCTTGGTGTCGATACGGACCTGGACCTCATACTTCCCCACCGCCTTCACCGAGGTGATGATGGTCTTGGTGGGCGGCTTGCCCGGGGCGCCGATGCCGCCCTGGCCACAGGCAGCGTAGGTGCCGGCGCCGTTCGGCCTATTGCAGTCGGCGTTGATCAGGCTCCAGGTGAAGACCACGTCCTGCGCGGTGACCGGCTGGCCGGTGGACCAGTGCCACTTGGGGTTCAGCTTGATGGTGTAGAGCAGACCGCCGTCCGAGCTGGTGATCGAGGAGGCCACCGACCTGGCGTAGTCGATGGCGCCGTTGTTGCCGACGTGGAACAGCCCCTTGTACATGTAGCCGATGGCCTGGGCGTTGTAGAGCGTGTTGCTGGTGGTGGTGGTCAGCGGAAACAGGTAGTCGATCTTGGCGGCGGTGAGCTGGGTGGTGATGGTGGAGCCGGCAGCGAAGCTGAGGCCGGTGGCGGCGAGGGCGCCGGCTAGGGTGAGGAGGGAGAGGCGGGGTAGTTTCATCAGAGATCTCCTTTCGGACAAGAGGACGTTGTCTCAGGCGTAGTGTAGCGCGCTCACTTGAGCGTAGTGTAGCGCGCTCACTTGAACTGCCAGTATTGCGGAGACCAATTGCCGGTGGGGTTGTAGTGGGCGAAGACCCCGCTGAGCTGCTTGGAGATCTCCTGGAGCTGGTTGGTCCCGGGCAGCCAGATCAGCGGCAGCTGCAGGGCGGTGTAGTTCTCGTAGTCGAACAGGGCGGTGAGCGACTGCTGCCTGGTGGCGTAGAAGGAGTGGGTGTTGACCGTGGCGCGGTTCATCACCGGATTGGAGTAGCCCTGCTGGTTGGAGCCGCCCTGGCTGTTGAACAGCCCGAAGCCGGTGGGGTAGTAGTCGGGTTGGTAGATCCAACCGCCGTAGTCGATCAGGCTCCAGGTCTTGGGGCTGCCCAGCTCGCCGATCAGGGTATCGAAAGGCTTGGGAGCCAGGGTGAGCTTGATCCCCTCCTTGGCGGCGGCCTGCTGGATCAGCTGGGTCTCGCGCTCGAAGATGGCCTGGCCGGCGCTGTACTGCAGGTTGAAGGCCAGGCGCATACCGCCTTTCTGCATCACGCCGTTCACCATGTGCCAGCCGGCCTTCTCCAGCAGGGCCTTGCCAGCCGCCGGATCGTAGGCGTAGGGGACGTAGCCGCTCTTCAGCAGCGGGCTCAGGTAAGTGGAGGGCTGGTAGGGCACCGGGCCGTACTGATCGACACCCTGGCCGTTCACGATCACCTTGAGCATGGCCGGCTGATCGACCGCCATCTGCAGGGCTTTGCGCACGGTCAGGCTCTTTAAGGCCGGATCCTTGGGGTTGGCGAAGTTGACGTAGATGTAGTTGATCGACCACTGCGGCTCGGAGTGGAAGGTGTAGGCGCTGAGCTGGCTGCGCTCGGCGTAGAGGTGGAAGGGTAGGATGCCGACCTGGAGCTGGCCGACCCGCATGGCGTTGAAGATGGCGTCCGAGCTGGTGAAGTAGCGCAGCACCAGCTTGCTGTAGCTGGGCTTGTGGCCGTCGTAGTGCGGGTTGGGGACGAAGCTGTAGCTCTGGTTGTTGACGAAGCGGCTGACCATGAAGGGGCCGTCGACCGGGCTGCTCTTGAAGAAGGGGATGTTGGCCTGGTTCTTCTGCAGGTAGAGCAGGGTCTTGTAGGGGTGGCCGGGGTACTTGTCCCAGGACGCCTTAGGCAGCGGGAAGAGCTGGGCCAGGCCGTTCAGCTCGAACCACTGCTTGCTGTAGGGGTGGTCGGTGACGAACTCCAGCTCGTGCGCGCTGAGCACCTTGACCGAGACCACGTTGTTGGGGATCCCGCCGATGCCCCAGGCGTAGTAGGTAGCGGCGTTCTTGGCCGAGATACCCTTGATCAGGTCGAACGAGAAAGCTACGTCCTGGGCGGTGACCGGCTGGCCGTTGGACCAGTGCCACTTGGGGTTCAGCTTGACGAAGTAGTGCTGGCCGTCCTTGGTGGTCACCGAGCTGGCGATGGAGCGGGCGTAGTCAATCTGGATGTTGTGGTCGACCCACAGGAGAGGCCGGTACAGCAGCTCGGCGGCTTGGCCATCGTAGAGGCTCTCGATGTTGGCCGCCGCGATCGGCAGCAGCGAGGTGATCCGCGTCTGCGGGGGCAGCGCGTAATTGACGGTCTGGGCCAGAGCTGGCGCCGCGGCTAACCCGGCAAGAACGGCGAGTCCCAATATCCCTTGTCGTTTCATCCAACCTCTCCTTCCGAATGCGGAGCCAGGGAATCTTTATGGTTGCGTGAGAAGCTCCGATTCTACCTACCTGACATTGGCATTGTACCACTGGGGTAGCCTTGGGGGCGCCGGTCACAGAAACCTCGGCCCCTGAAGATCGCTCAGTTTCCCGAATCCACCTCCCGCTGGTGGTGAACTGAATAACGCTTGGAGATTAGCCGCCGGCCATGAGAGGGCGGTGATAGCCAGAACAATCCGATCGGAATCGTCCGCAAGTGCCCGGTACCGAACCCAGCGTTTGCTAGGCTTACAGGAGCTTAGGATTTACGCGCAGGCTTTTCCTAGGCGCGTTACCCTGCCGCATGCCAAGCACACCCTCGGTACCGGGAGGCGGCGCCCTCAGCGGATCAGCCAGCGGTGGCGGCCGACCAAGGCCAGCAGCAGGATCACCCCCAGGCCGCTCATCGCCAGCGGGGCGCTGACCGGAGCGGGACCGCTCAGCGGGCTGGGGGCGATGTGGGGTAGGCCGAGCGCGGTGGGGCTCGACGGGTGCATGCCCAGAGGGACCGCCGAGATGTTGGGGTGGCCGGCCGCGATCAGCGCCGGGTTGTACTTGAGGTGGAAGTAGGCGCCCACCAATCCGGTGAGGATCAGGAGCCAACCCACCAGCCGCAGCAGCCGCAGCGTCCACATCCGCTCGTGCAGCAGGTAGAGCAGCATGCAGGCCACCGCGCCTCCGATGGCCACGAAGGGGATCAGCTGGGCCAGCAGGTACCAGTGGTTGACCAAAACCAACTCGAAGCCCAGGCCGAGCAGCCCGGCGGCGCTGAGCACGATCAAGGCCTTTTGGATCAGGTCTAGGGTACGCCTGACTTCGGACAGTTCAGAATAGTTCGGCATCGCTCTCCTACCCGGGGCGTAGAGGTCTAGGACTGTGCACCAGGCGGCGCGTCGATCCCCAGCTCGCGCCCGGCTCGGACGTCCAGGCGGCGCCGATCGATCCTGCGGTAGACGGCCCACATCCAGGCGGCCGCCTCGCCCCGGGTCAGGGTCCCCGAGCGGGGCAGGCCGCGCAGCTGCGCTAGGGCCGGGAGGCCCCAGGCCGCCAGATAGCGCTCCAGCACCCCCCTCGCCCCCCCAGGAGAGGCTGGGACCCAGGCGTGGTGGCGGGCGAACTCGCGCTGCAGGTAGGCGGTGGCGGCCTGAGCCCGCGAGTGGGTGACCGACTGGTAGAGCA
>JAJZIR010000018.1 GCA_021810505.1 bacterium | reverse complement strand
GGCCGTCCAGGGTTCCTTGCCACGGCTATCACGGCCATCCAGGATTCCGGACCTCTCCTAGCCGTTCCCCCTCCCCGGCGGCGAGGGGGAGGGGTGCTTAGTGTCTTGGCTCGGGTGGGCCGGATGGGCTCGGGTGGGCTCGGATGGGTAGGTTCTGACCAGCAATCCCGTGGGTGCGTACGTGTGCACGCACCGGTGCTTAGTGTCTTGGCTCGGGTGGGCCGGATGGGCTCGGGTGGGCTCGGATGGGTAGGTTCCGACCAGCAATCCCGTGGGTGCGTACGTGTGCACGCACCGGTGCTTAGTGTCTTGGCTCGGGTGGGCCGGATGGGCTCGGGTGGGCTCGGATGGGTAGGTTCCGACCTGTTCCCCGACCTAGCTGGCTCCCCGGCGGCGAGGAGGGGCCAGCTCAGGGACTCGGGCTACAGGGCTGCTGGACCTACTCCCTGCCCTGGCTGTCAGGATCCGAGGGATCCGTGCGCGGCCAGGATCTGCGAGACCACACCTTGCACACCATCCGCGGAATCAGCCGGGGCCGGGACCTGGGTATCTCCCCTGCCAGAGCAGAGCCAGTGGGGAGGGGGCTCTTAGCCCTTCTTGTTTTCCTACTGACCCGTCCTCCTGACTTACTGCCCACCCTGTGAGGTGCCGGTGCCGATCAGGTCGGCTGCTTGCTGACCTACTCCTCCGACTTATTTCCCACCCGCCCCTTCCTTAATCCCGCCTATCCCTTGGCCCTTGCGCTGGGAGGGGGGTAAGATGAGAGTGGTTGCACCTGCGCTCGTTACCCGCGGTGTGTTGGGTGAGCGAACTCCCTGAGGAGGCGGTATGAGGTCATCGGACGAAAGTGCCTCTTGGATCGCCGGGACCATGGCCAGCTCACGCGGCGAACACTACGGCCGTGTCCGTTCGCTAGGGCGCAGGTATTTCAAGTCTGGGCTTCTTGCAGCCGCGAGCTTGGTGGCTGCGGGAGGGTTGATCGGTGGTATGGCTGGCTCGGCCACTTCGGGGCCATCGGGTTCATGGCCATACCCCAATGCTGACCTCGCCAACAACCGCGTGGCGCCAGGCTCGACGATCTCGTCGGCGAATGTGGCGAGCCTGAGGCAGGTCTGGTCTTTCAAGATCACAGGCAAGGCAGCCAAAGGAGTTTCGGTGTTTGGTTCGCTCGCCGCGACGCCGATCGTAGTGGGTGGTGTCGTCTATCTTCAAGATCTCTACGCCAATGTCTATGCGCTGTCGCTGGCATCTGGGAAGCTCAAGTGGGAGTATCGCCTGAATTCTCCGCTCCCCAGCCTAGGTCCAGACGGCGTTGCGGTCGAAGGCGGGGTCGTCTATGGCGATTCACCGACGACCGCTTTCGCCCTCTCGGCAGCGACCGGCAAGCCCCTCTGGGTGGACCGCCATCTCCTGAGGAAGAGTCAGGGTACCTTCGGCATCCAACCTCAGGTTGCTGGCGGGCGGGTTTACCTGGCGAGTGCGTTCGGGAAAAGCTCACATGGAGGTGTTTTGCTCGCGCTCAACGCGTCGGATGGGGCGGTTATCTGGAAATTCAGCACCCTGCGCCATACCCATCCCGGTGTGTTCGTAGCTGGTGGAGCTTGGGAGACGCCTCTCGTCGGGACGGACGGGTCGGTCACCTACGGTACAGGTAACCCCTACCAGTCGGCCGCCTCTGCGATCCAGCACCCTTCTACCCTCGCCTATACGGACAGCGACGTGAACCTGGCCGCAGCTACGGGTAAGCTCCGGTGGTACTACCAAGGGGTTCCGGACGACTTCAAAGACTACGACATGCAGACTTCGCCGGTCGCGGCTACCGTCGGCCGCATTCCGGCAGTCATCGGCTCGGGGAAGATGGGTGTGGTCTACGCGATGAACGCCGCGACCGGTGCCCTCCTCTGGAAGACACCGGTCGGGAGGCATAATGGCCATGGCCGAGACTCCCTCCAGGCTCTCCACCACCGGAACAAGCTGAAGGCACCTTTTACCTACGAGCCAGGCTCCTTGGGTGGGGTGTTGAGCAACCTGGCAGTGGCCGGCGGTAGCGTCTACGTAGCGACCGTCGACGATCCCTTCCGCTTCACTTCCCTGCGTCAGGTCGCAGGAGCAAACGTCGCGTCGGTACACACCCGGGCGACCGGTGAGATAGAGGCACTCAGCCTCGCCACCGGAAAAGTCGAATGGGACACTAAGTTCCCCCAAATGCCCTTAGGGGGAGCTACTGTCTCGAATAACCTGGTCTTTACGACGCTATACAGCGGTGTTCTGGTGGCGCTCAACCGGTATACCGGCGCAGTCGTTTACCGCCACGCATTGCCTACGTCGGACAACTCAACGATTGCCATCGCCGGCAACACCGTTCTCGTGCCAGCAGGAGGGCCTAAGCTGGGGTTGCACGGGGGCGGCCACCCACAACTGGTCGCTTACGCGATCCCTTAGCTGAGCGGTTTGGGGAGGTATGTGCCGCGCCGGTTCGGCCCCATCTGGATTTGTGATGGCAGCAGCTGCAGAGATAGTTGGGAGCCTCTCGCCGATCAGGCGACCTGGGTGGGTGAGAGAGGGGTCGCTCTGGCGTTTGGGTGCAGCGCATTCGACCTTCAGGCTGACTCGGAGCAGCGCCGGCTCGGCCTAGTGCCAATCGCACCGAGGCACCCCGCGCTGCAACAACGGTGGGTTGCGCGACGATGAGAGTGGTCGAGCTTGTCTTTGTTTCCGGATGGGGGGCGTTTTGGCTGTACTGGCTCGCCACTGCCCTTTGGGCGAAGAGGGGCCATATCTCGTGGGCACACCAGCTGCGCATCCGGATTCTGATGATTTCAATGGTCGCTGCGCTGCTGCTCTTGTTTCGGGTCGGGGTCTTTCCGCAGCGTTACATCGGAAATACGAGTTGGTGGCTTGTCGGCTTCGGGTCCGCCTTCTTCGCCCTTGGGTTGGCACTCGCGGTCTGGGCTCGTGTGCATATTGGGCGCAATTGGGGC
This sequence comes from bacterium, assembly GCA_021810505.1. Classification (GTDB taxonomy): domain Bacteria; phylum Deinococcota; class Deinococci; order Deinococcales; family Deinococcaceae; genus JAJZIR01. Next base: position 48,759 of record JAJZIR010000018.1, on the reverse strand, counting down.
AATCCGATGACTCAGAAAGATGATCCAGAGCTAGTGACCAGCGGTCCCTACCGCCTGCTCCGCCATCCGATCTACTCGGGTCTCTTGATGGCTGGAGCTGGCACTGCGATGGCGCTGAGCTGGCTCTGGTTGATCGCCGTAGTCTTTGCCGGAACCTACTTTCTCTATAGTGCGGCGGTCGAGGAGCACTACCTGGTGGAGCGGTTCCCGGATTCCTATCCGGCTTACCGGCGCTCGACCAAGATGTTCCTGCCGTTTCTCTTCTGAACGAGTCTCGTGCCACCTGCGCCGGGTTCGCAGCGCACCGACGGGGGTCGCTCAAGTCCCCTGCCAGTTGCCTTCCGGCCGCTCCCTGGGGGCAGTTTCGCACGCCCTGCTGGAGCGGCCAAGGTCGGCTTGATCGGCTGCACCTCCTTGAGGTGGATCCAGTGCTCCGCGCAGGAGGTCGGGGAACGACACCTCGGTGCTGTCCGCGACCCCAGCGTAGCCCACTCGAATACCCGGATTGCTGCTCCAGCGTTACGGACCTCGGCCAGAGCCCAGCTGAGTGGACTTGGACAGCGCGTTCTGCGCCATTACCTGGGCCAGAGATTTAGGACCGCTCCGCCAGGTGCTACAGCGGGCTTGTCCCCTGCTTTAGCCTGGCCGGTTATCGTTGCCGCCTGCACGGCCAGCAGAGAGCCCTCGGCCTCGTTCCCGCACCAGACGGGCACGCAGGAATGGACGCTGGGCAGGAGGTGGCTGCGGGGTGCGTGGCACCTTGTACATTCCTTGGCCTGCGCTCAGAATCTGTCAACCCGCTGCCGGTGGCGGTGTGCTACCTTGGTGCAATGGCCTTTTGTGCCGACTTTTTCTCTCTCAGCGCCAACTCGGGGGTTCGGTGACCACGGATACCAAGGATAGGCTGGGCACTGACCGCCAGGCCGGCGGCCTGCAACACCTGCTGGAGTACCGCGACCTCCTGCTCAACCTGGTCCGCAAGGAGGTACGGGTTCGCTACCTGGGGGCCTCGCTCGGGTTTGCCTGGTCGATGGTCAACCCCCTGATCATCAGCCTGACCTATCTGTTCGTGTTCACGGTCGTCTTCCCTTCCAGCATCCCCCACTACCCGGTTTTCCTGGTGATCGGCGTGGTCCAGTGGAACCTGTTCTCCTCGACGGCGATGACCAGCAGCGAGCTGCTGGTGGGAAACGCCAACCTGCTCAAGAAGGTCTACTTCCCCCGCGTCGCCATCCCCATCGCCTCCCTGTTGACCAACACGGTGTTCTGGTCGTCGGCCTTCGTCGTCTTCCTGATTATTCTGGTCCCTCTGGGCGGGCACTACAGCTGGCCTATGCTGCTGTTTCCGGTCTATATGGTCTTTTTTCTGATGCTCTGTCTGGGCATCGCCCTGCTGCTCGCGACCCTGCACGTCGAATACCGTGACAGCAAGCACCTGGTCGAGGTAGCCATCCAGGTGCTGTTCTGGCTGACCCCTATCACCTATTCGACCAGCTTGATCCACCACGCTGCCCTGCGCGCTCTGCTCTACCTGAACCCGGCGGTTCCGGCCCTCAAAGTGGCTCACCAGCTGGTTTACCGCGGCGCCCTTCCCTCTATCCCCGAGGCGGTGGGCCTGGTTTTCTGGTCGACCTTTGCCCTCTGGTTGGGGATCCGCACCTTCAACCGCCGGGTCCCCGCGATCATCGAGAGGCTGTGATGCAGGGAGTCGTCCTGCCAGAGCGCGCCGCCGCGAGCGGGAGCTGGGAGGGGGAGCTGGCCATCGAGCTCGAGCGGGTCAGCAAGCATTTCACCCTTTACCACAATCAATCCGACCGGCTCAAGACCAGGGTGCTGGGCCGCTTCTATTCCCGCTACCGCAGGACCCCCGAGCGCTTCGCCGCCCTCGAAGACATCAGTTTCTCGGTGCGCCGCGGACAAGCCTTCGGGCTGATCGGGGCCAACGGTTCCGGCAAGAGCACCTTGCTCCAGATCATCGCCGGCATCCTGGTCCCGGATACTGGGGAGGTGCGGGTGCGCGGGCGGGTGGCCCCCCTGATCGAGTTGGGCGCAGGCTTCCACCCCGAGCTGACCGGCAACGAGAACATCTTCCTCAACGCCTCGCTGTACGGGATGACCAATCGGCAGATTCGCCAGCGTATGGACGCGATCATCGAGTTCAGCGGCCTGGGCAGCTTCATCGATCTGCCGATCAAGATCTACTCCTCGGGCATGTACTTGCGCCTGGCCTTCTCGGTGGCTATCCACCTGGACCCCGACGTGTTGCTGGCCGACGAGATCCTGGCGGTCGGAGACGCCGAGTTCCAGGAGAAGTGCCTGGACCGGGTCCGCCAGATGCGCGCCCAGGGCATGACCCTGATCCTGGTCTCGCACAGCCCGATGCAGGTGGCCCAGTTCACCGACCGCTACATCAAGCTGGCCCACGGCAAGGTGGTCGAGCGCGGCCGCTCCGCCGATCTGCGCCCTGGCCTGCTGGATACGCCGCTAGGTCAGTAGGCTCCGCGCCTGGTCAGGACCACCCGGGCGGTGCGCAGCAAGATGACCAGGTCCAGCCAGATGCTCCAGTTGCTGACATAGAAGGAATCCATCTCTACCCGCTCGCTGAAGGACAGCTGATTGCGCCCGCTGGTCTGCCACAGCCCGGTGATCCCCGGGTGGACCTGCAGGATGAAGCCGCCCTGTTTGCCCACCTTCCCCTGCTCTGAGGGCAGGTAGGGGCGGGGACCCACCAGGCTCATCGAACCCAGCAGCACGTTGAGGATCTGCGGCAGCTCGTCCAAGCTGGTCCGCCTGAGCCAGCGGCCGACCCGGGTGACCCGGGGATCTTCCTTGAGCTTGTGGAAGGTCTCGTACTCGCGGCGGCGCTCTGGGTCTTCCAGGACCTGCTCCAAGCGCTGCTCGGCGTCTCTGTGCATGGTGCGGAACTTGTAGCAGCGGAAGGGTTCGCCGCCCCGGCCCAGCCGCGTGGCCACGTAGAGCGCGGGTCCTTGGCTGTCCACTCGGATGGCCAGCGCGATGGCCAGCAGGAAGGGGCTGATCAGCACCCCTCCCAGGAGCGCCGCGGCTAGGTCGATGCTGCGCTTGATCAGCCTGGCCTGCAGGCTGCGCAGGTTGTTGCGGACTTCCAGCGTGGCGTGGGTGCCAATGACGTGCGGTTGCAGCGACTGGCTGGGGACACCGAACAGGTCGGGGGTGGTCCAGGTGATCGGATAAGCCTCCAGCATCTTGCGGATGATCTCGCTCTGGCGCTCCGCCCGGGCTCCCGGGATGCTGACGATGGCGTGCACGGTCAGCGGCTGGTTCCCGGCCAGCTCCAGGTCGCCCAACACCGGGATACCTGCGACCTGGCAGCCGGACAGGGCGGGGTCGTCGTCATAGATCGCCACCGGCCTGAGGCCGAACTCGGGGTGGCTCAGCAGGTACGAAGTGGTCAGCCGCCCGGTCTTGCCGGCGCCGATGATCGAGACCGGGCGGCCGTAGCGGCCCAGGCGGATCAGCAGCCGCCGGGTCAGCGTGCGGGTGAGCAGCGAGACCAGGGTAAGCACCACCCAGACCAGCCCCAGCCCCAGCCGGCTGCTGGCGAAGCTGTGGATCGCGAAGGAGATGGCGAACTGACCTACGGCGGCTTCCCCGCAGGTCAGGACGTGCTGCCTGAGCTCTTGCTCCGGGGAGTTGCCGTAGCCGGGGTAGAGCTGCTGGTAAAGCCGGGCGAGCATCCAGAAGGTCATCCAGGCCCCGGTGTAGCCGACGCTGAGGGGAGTGCGGTTGCCCTGGAATTGCAGGGCGTTGACGGCGTGGTAGCTCAGGTAGGCCGCCACCAGGTCAGCGCCCAGCATGGCTAGGCCCTGCGGCGCCGAGTCCCAGGAGAAGGCCCCGGTCCAGCTCCCGGCGACCCCACCTCGCTTTTCCTGCTGGCTATAGGCCACCTTGGCGCCTCCGAAGCGCCTCCAGTTTACAGGTTGCCCGCTGGGGCTGCTCAGCCCCGCTGGTGCCAGCGCCAGGCCGTGGCGATGATCTGCTCTAAGCCCTCCTTGCCCAGGTACCTGGGGTTCCAGCCCAGTTCGCCCCTGGCCTTGCTGGCGTCGGCGACCAGGCGGTCCGGGTCGCCCGGCCGCCGGCCCTGGAGGGTGACCGGGATCTCGCGTCCGGTCACCCGCTCTACCGCCTGGATCACCTCCAGCACCGAGAAGCCGTCGCCGTTGCCTAGGTTGTACACCCCGCCTCCGGTACCTTCCAACAACCGGCGCAGGGCCAGCAGGTGGGCCTGGGCCAGGTCGCTGGCGTGGATGTAGTCGCGGATGCAGGTCCCGTCCGGGGTAGCGTAGTCATTCCCGAAGACCGCGATGGCTGGCCTGCGGCCGCTGGCGACGTCTAGAACCAGCGGGATCAGGTGGGTCTCCGGATCGTGCGACTCCCCGGTCCTCCCCTGGGGGTCGGCCCCCGCCACGTTGAAGTAGCGCAGCGCGGTGGCCTGCAGGCCGTAGGCTCTGCCGAAGTCGCGCAGCATCGCTTCGACCATCCGCTTGCTCTCCCCGTAAGGGCTGATCGGAGCTAGGGGGTGGTCCTCGGTGAGCGGCAGCCGTTGAGGTGGTCCGTAGACCGCGCAGGTGCTGGAGAAGACCAGCTTGCGGATACCGGCCTCGACCATCGCCTCCAGCAGGTTGAGCGTGCCGAGGACGTTGTTGCGGTAGTACTTGGCCGGCTGCTCGACCGATTCGCCGACGTAGGTGTAGGCCGCGAAGTGCAGTACCGCGGCGGGGCGGTGTCGCTCCAGCACCGCCCCTAAGAAGGCTTTGTCGGCCAGGTCGCCCTGCTCCAGCGGGCCCCACTGCACCGCCCAGCGGTGGCCGTACACCAGGTTGTCGACCGTGACCGGCAGGAACCCCGCCTCGGCCAGGGCCAGGCAGGCGTGGCTACCCACGTACCCCGCCCCGCCGACCACTAAGACCTTTGTCGCTTCTTCTCCCCCCGCCATCCCCTCGGTCATATCCAATTTATAGCATAAAAAAGAATAAAAAACAATAAAAAAGTGAAAGTCCCTGGGGGCAACCGGGGAGTGGATTCGCCTGACTTGCGGGGACCTGGCCGCCGAGCGGCTCAGATCGAGAGCGTCTTGGCGCAGGCGTAGAGGTGGGGGTTGACCTCCTTGCGCCGCTCCCAGGTCAGCGGCAGGGCGGTGTGGTGGACGTTGCCGTTGACGATGCCTACCATCACGCCGCTGCGGCCCTCCACCAGAGCCTTTACCGCCGCTTCGCCCAGCCGGCTAGCCAGGATGCGGTCGGCGGCGGTCGGGGTCCCCCCCCGCTGGATGTGCCCCAAGATGGTCGCCCGCACCTCGTGGCCGGTAGCCTGCTCGATGGCCTGGCGGACCTGCAGCGCCCCCCCGTCTACGCCCTCGGCCACGACGATGATCGAGGAGGTCTTGCCCTTCCGGAGGCTCTCCTGAACCGTCTCGATGACCGAATCGATCGGGACCGGCGCCTCCGGGATCAAGACCTCTTCGGCGCCGCCAGCCACAGCCACGTCCAGCGCGATGAACCCGGCGTTCCTGCCCATCACCTCCACCACGAAGATGCGCTCGTGGCTGGCGGCGGTGTCGCGCAGCTTATCGATGGCGGACAGCGCGGTCTCGACCGCGGTGTCGTAGCCGATGGTGAAGTCGCTGCCGAACAGGTCGTTGTCGATGGTCCCCGGGATGCCGATCACCGGGATGCTGAACTCGTCGAGCAGCCGCTGGCCGCCGTGGAAGGAGCCGTCCCCCCCGATGATCACCAGGCCGTCGACGTCCCAGAGGTGCAGGTTCTCGGCGGCTCGGGCGCGCCCCTCCCTGGAGAGGAAATCCTTGGACCTAGCCGACAGCAAGATGGTGCCCCCGCGCTGGATGATGTTGGCGACGTCGCGCGGTCCCAACGTGCGCGAGTCCCCCTCGATCAGGCCGGCGAAGCCCCGGCGCACACCGATCACCTCGATGTTGCAGGAGGAGGCGGTTCGGACCACCGCCCGAACCGCTGCGTTCATCCCGGGTGCGTCCCCGCCGCTGGTGAGCAATGCAATGCGGTTGATCATCGGCTTAGGTCGTCTCCGGCCGTTTCCCGGCCGCCTCCAACGCTAACACATAGGCGTCGTTGCGCCGCATCCCTGCCGAGACCAGGGCGCGCCGGATCTGCAAGGCGCTGCTGCCCGAACTGGCCAGCTCGGCCGCCAGGGCGGCGTAGTCGGTGCCGGCGGGCCGCGCCGGAGCCGGGGGGGCCGGGGAGACGACCAGCACCACCTCGCCGCGGACCCGCCCGGAGAAGTGCGCCGCCGCCTCTTGCAGGTTGCCGCGGAAGGTCTCCTCGTGGAGCTTGCTGAGCTCGCGGGTGACCGAAGCCCGGCGCTCTCCCCCGCAGAGGGCGACCAGCTCGCGCAGGGTGGCAGCCAAGCGTAGCGGGCTCTCGTAGATCACCGAGGTGGCCTGCCGCGGCGCCAGCTGCTCCAGCCGCCGGCGCCGCTCCGCTCCCTTCCTGGGCAGGAAGCCCTCGAAGTGGAAGGGCACCGGTGGCAGGCCCGAGAGCAGCAGCGCCGGGATCAGCGCGGTGGGTCCGGGGAGCACCTCGACACGGTGGCCCAGAGCCAGGGCGGCTTGCAGCAGCTCGGCCCCCGGGTCGCTCAGGCCCGGCGTCCCGGCATCGCTGACGTAGGCTAGGTGACCGCAGCCCAGGGCGCGGGCCAGCGCCTCCTGGCTGCTGTGCTGATCCAGGTGCAGCAGGGGTTTATGGATCCCGAAGTGGTCGAGGAGCACCTTGCTGCGGCGGGTATCCTCGGCGGCGACCGCGTCGCAGGCGGTCAACACCTTCAGCGCGCGCAGGGTGATGTCCTCCAGGTGGCCTACCGGGGTGGGGACCAGGCTGAGCAGAGAAGCCCTCAGTCCCGCTGAGCCAGGTGGCTGGGCCGCAGCCGGATGCGCACCCGCCGGCTCCGCCGGAAGACTCCTTGCAGGGTGGCCCTGAGCAGCTCGGTCTCGCCGATGGTCACGGTGACCACTGCGCCCTCCGGCAGCTTGGCCTTCTCCAAGACCACCACGCCGCCGCGCACCACCCCGCGGTAGGCTCTCACGCCTCCCCCTGCCGGTTGGAAAGGGGGGGTGGAGCCCCCTGGGGGTGCCGTTCACCCCCGGAGAGCCGGCTGTAAGACTCCCGTAGCTGCTTGGCTTCCCGGTGCCGGCCCAGCCGGATGAGCAGGTCGCTGACGTGGTGCTCGGCGACGAAGTAGGCGGCGGGATTCTGGGGCTCCTCGGCGATCTGCCGCTTGGCTAGAAGCACGCTGGACAGGACCGAGCGGTAGCGCCGGACTTGGCGGCGGATCACTGCCCAGGCCGACAGGGCCAGCACGACCACCAAGCCGGCGATCACCGCGTGCGAAGCGGGGATACCCTGGTTGTGTGCCAGCTGCACCAGCCCCGGGAAGGCAAAGCTCAGGAGCATCAGCACCGCCAGAACGGCTGCGTAGTTCACCTCGCTCCCTCCATGCCCCATTCTACCGATTTTCCCGCCTCTCGGCAGGGAAGGCCGTCTGGCCGATCTGGGCGTACCCGTGCGGCTGCTGATCGCCGCAGTCGGCCGCCCCAGCGGCTACCTGGGCCAGGGGGTGAAGGAGTACGCTGCCCGGCTCTCCCGCTACCACCAGGTCGCGCTGCGCTCGGTCCGCGACGCCACCCCGCTCCGGGAAGGCCAAGCCCTCCTCGAGCTGAGCGCCGGCTTCTACCGGGTCGCCCTCCACCCCGGCGGCACCGAGCGCTCTACCGAGGAGTTGGCCCGCTGGAGCGAGTGGCTGCCCAGCCGCGGGGTCAGCCGCCTAGCCATCTTGGTGGGCGGCCCCAGCGGCCTGAGCTCGGAGCTGCTGGCCGGTTGCCAGGAGCAGTGGAGCCTCTCGCGGCTGACCTTCCCCCACGAGCTGGCTCTGCTGATCGCCCTGGAGGCGCTGTACCGAGCCAGCTCCTTCGCTCGGGGTGAGCCTTACCACCGAGCTGGCCCCGCCTGAGCCCGGGGCGGCCGCCCCGGCTCCGGGAAGGCGCGGCGGGCGTGGTAGACTGCCTGGGGCGCAGTTCCCCAAGGAGATGGCAGTGCCAGAGCCTCTAGAAGCGGTCATCGGCCTCGAGGTGCACCTGCAGCTCAGGACCAGGACCAAAATGTTCAGCGCTTGCCGGGCGGACTACTTTTCGGCCGAGCCGAATTCCTTCACCGATCCGCTGACTCTGGGCTTGCCCGGGGCCTTGCCGGTGATCAACCGCCAAGCGGTCGAGCTGGCCATCTTGTTCGGCCTGGCCTTAGGGTGCCAGCTGGAGGGGAGAGCCCAGTTCCACCGCAAGAACTACTTCTATCCGGACTCCCCCAAGAACTACCAGATCTCGCAGTACGACAGCCCCATCGGCCGCTCGGGCCACCTCGACCTGGGCGGGCGCACCGTCCGCGTCCGCAGGATCCACCTGGAGGACGACGCCGGGAAGCTGATCCACCCCCCTGGGGAGCCGGTCTCCCTGCTCGACCTCAACCGGGCTGGCATGCCGCTGATCGAGCTGGTGACCGAGCCGGACCTGACCAGCCCCCTGGAGGCCAGGGACTTCCTGTACCAGCTCCGCAGCCTGGCCCAGACCTTGGGCGTCTCCGACGCCAACCCCGAGGAGGGCAAGATGCGGGCCGACGTCAACCTCTCGCTGCGCGCTCCGGGAGCACCCCTGGGGACCAAGGTGGAGATCAAGAACCTCAACTCTTTCCGCAGCGTCCAGCGCGCCCTGGAGTATCAGACCGAAGTGCAGCGCCGCCAGCTGCGCTCCGGCGAGGCGGTGCGGCAGGCCACTTTCGGCTGGGATGAGGCGGCGGGGCGCACCTACCTGCTGCGCAGCAAGGAGCAGGAGGCGGACTACCGCTACTTCCCCGAACCCGACTTGCCTCCCCTGGCTATCACCAAGCCCTGGATCGAGAAGATCCGGGCCAGGCTGCCCGAGCTCCCCTCGGCCAAGGAGGCCCGCTACCTGGCCCTGGGGGTCCGCGCGGCCGAGGCGGCGCTGCTGTCTCAGAGCCCGGACCTGAGCAGTTTCCTGGACCGGGCCATCGCCGCCTACCCCGGACCGGCCCAGACCCTGGTCAACTGGCTGCTCGGCGACGTCGCCGGGACCCTGACCGCCTCCGGCATCGAGATCGCTGCCAGCCCCCTGCGGCCGGAGCACCTGGCGGCCCTGGCGGCCCTGGTCGACCGGGGCGAGATCAGCGGCAAGATGGCCAAGGAGCTGCTCCCGGAGGTGATGGAGGGCGGGGATCCCCAGGAGCTGGTCGCAGCGCGCGGCCTGCGGGCGGTCCGCGACGAGACCACCCTGACGGAGGCCATCGAGGCTACCCTTCGGGAGCAGCGCGAGCTGGCCGAGCGGGTCATCTCCGGCAGCAACCCCAAGGCGATCCACGCCCTGTTCGGCCAGGTCATGCGCAGGACTGGCGGAGCGGCCCAGCCCGAGCGCCTGCGCGACCTGTTGCGGGCCCGCTTGGAGCGCCTGGCCGCCGAGCGGGCGGAACGGCCCTGAGGGCCTGAGGAGGAAGCATGCTGGTAACTGGCAGTGAGGTTCTGGTCCCTGCGCGGCAGGGAGGCTACGGCGTCGGCTCGTTCAACACCAACGACCTGGAGATCACCCAGGCCATTCTGCGCACCGCTGACCGGCTGAACGCGCCGGTGATGGTCCAGATCAGCGAGGGCGCTCGCAAGTACGCGGGCACCGAGGACTTGGGTCACCTGGTAGCCGATCTGGCCAGCCGGGTCCGGGTCCCGGTCGCCCTGCACCTGGACCACGGCTCCTCCTACGCCTCGGCGCTGAGCGCCATGCGCGCTGGTTTCACCTCGGTGATGATCGATATGAGCCATCTGCCCTTCGAAGATAACGTCAGGGAGACCAAGCGGGTGGTGGAGGCGGCCCACGCCATGGGGGTAACCGTGGAGGCCGAGATCGGCCGGCTGGGCGGTGTCGAGGAGCACGTCTCCGTCGATGCGGCCGACGCCTTCCTGACCGATCCCGACGAGGCCGAGCGCTTCTACCAGGCCACTCAGGTGGATTACCTGGCCATCGCCATCGGGACTAGCCACGGCGCCTACAAGGGTAAGGGGCGACCCTTCATCGACCACGCCCGGATCGAAAAGGTCGCGGCCAGGATCCCCATCCCCCTGGTAGCCCACGGTTCCTCCGGAGTGCCGGCCTGGGTGGTCGAGCGCCTGCGGGCGGCGGGCGGGGAGATCGGTGACGCCCAGGGCATCGCCGACGAGGACTTGAGCCGCGCCACCAAGCACGGCATCGCCAAGGTCAACGTCGACACCGACCTACGCCTGGCTTTCACGGTGGGCGTCCGGGAGGTGCTCGAGGCCGCTCCGGCAGAGTTCGATCCGCGCAAGATTCTGGGGCCGGCCAGGGACTTGATGGCCAAGATCGTGGAGCACAAGATGGGCGTGCTCGGAAGCGTGGGCCGGGTTTGAGCTGCCCCCCAGCGTCCTACTCCTTCCGGGCGCTGGAAGCAGCCCTGCCCCTGGAGCTGCTCCCCAGCTTCCACCGCAGCTTTCTGGGTTTCTGCGGGATCCCGGCGGCGGGGATGCCGCTGAGGCGGGTGGCTCAGCGGGTCGAGGCCGAGCTCAAGCGGCTGGTCGCGGCTGGTCGCTTGCCGGCCGGGGACCCCGGAGACGCCTGCCTGAGCGCTCAGTTGGCCTCGGAGTGGCCAGACCTGCCCGACTTCCTGGCTTACCTGACCTCTCCCCCCTGAGCGCTGGGCCGCAGCTGGGGTACCGGTTCCAGCAGCCGGCCGGCTAGGGGCAGAGCCAGCGCTCCCCACAGCCAGCCGGACAGCGGGCTCAGCGCCAAGCTGGCTATCAGCGCCGCGAGAGCGGTCAGGCCCCAGAACAGCCCGGGCCAGCGCCGCCCTCTTCCCAGCCAGCGTCCTAGCTGCTCCAGCAGGACTTCCAGGCCGCCCAGCAGCCAGGCCGCCCAACCCAGGGCCAAGGCGCTGGCCAGCGCCGCGGTAGCCGGGTTGAGCCGCAGCAGCAGCCAGGTCGGCCAAAACAGACCCATCAGCAGACCCCCCCGGCCCAGCCCGCGGCGCAGCTCCCCCCAGCTCGGCGGCGGAGAAGGCCGGCTGAGCAGCCGGGCGGTCAGGGTCAGCAGCAGCAAGCCCAGGGCGATCCAGCGCAGGCCGGGCGCGAACAGCGGCGCCAGCAGGCCGCCTAGCTGCTCTACCCCCGGGGCCGAGCGGCTCAGGCCCAGAGCCAGCAGCGCCAGGGCCAGGGCCAGGCCGCTGCTCCAGACTGCCGGGCGCAGCCGACCGCGCAGCGCCAACAAGCCCAGAGCCAGCAGCCCGACCTCGCCCAGCTGAGCCGGCCAGGGGGAAGCCGACGCCAGGCCAGCCAGGCGGCCGAGGTCGCGCAGCGGGCCGCCCAGCCACCAAGCCAGGGCCAGGGCGCAGGCGGCTAGACCCAGCGCCAGGCTCGGCCAAGGGGAGCGGGCCGCTCTCTCCGGCCGGGCTGACCGGGCGATGCGGTGCGCCGCGAGAGCGGCCAGGTGGCCCGGAGCCCGGAGCCTGGGCAGCTCGGCCAGCCGCGCCAGCGCGTCTCCGTGCGCGTCTTCGGCGATCCGCTGGGCCACCTGCTCGGCTAGGGCTGGAGGGGCAGAGAGGCGCCTCCCCTTCAGGCCCTCCAGCCCCGCCTGAACGGCGATCTCGGCGCTGAGCACCGCGGCCAGGTGGCCCGGAGCCCGGAGCCTGGGCAGCTCGGCCAGCCGCTGCTGGACCGCGGCCAGCTCGCCGGCCAGCTGCTCCTGACCCGGGGGGATGAGGCCGCGCTCCAGCGCCTCGTGCAGCGAATCAGGAAGCCGCATCTCGCTCCCGCAGCGCCAGGGCCAGCATCTCCTTGCCCCGGAAGACCCGGCTCTTGGCGGTCCCGACCGCCACGCCCTGCACCCTGGCGATGTCCTCGTAGGACAGCTCCTCGAGGAAGCGGAGCACTACCGCCTCGCGGTAGTCCGGTGCTAACGAGGCGATCGCGCGCTGGACCCGCTCGGCCTCCTCGGCCCGCTCGGCCTCCTCGGCCTGGTCCGGGTAGGGTGAGGTGGGGTCGTAGCCGCTCTCGCTGGCTTCCTCCAGGCTGAAGCTCGGCAGCAGCTTGCGCCGGTGCCCCTCGATCTGGGTGTTACGGGCGATGGAATAGAGCCAGGGCAGGAAGGCCTCGGCCTCCTTGAAGCCCCCGATCCCCTTCCAGGCCCGGAAGAAGACCTCCTGGGTCAGCTCCAGGGCCCGGTCGCGATCGCCTTCTAGGTGGTAGAGATAGTTGAGCATGCGGTCCTGATAGCAGGAGATGAGCCGGCACCACGTCTCCTCGTCGCCGCGCTTCAGCCGGTACAGCGTGGTGGCCGCGGTCGGATCGAAATCGGCGGCGAGGGCGGCCACAATCCACAATACGTCACCTCTTGGCAGATGGTTCCCGTAGACTGCCGCTATGCCGCCCTCGCCGCCCCCCTCCGGGCAGAGCCTGTCGCTGATCCGCCTGGCGCCGGCGCTGGGCCAGATTTCCCTGGGAGCCATCTTGGGCTTCGCCGCCGGCTACGCCGTCAAGGTGATCGGCAAGATCGCCTTGGTGGTGGTAGGTATCCTGTTCGTAGCCCTGCAGCTGCTGGCCGCCGGCGGCTACTTGCAGATCAACTGGCTGGAGGTGCAGCGCTCGGCCGCCCCCCTGCTGACCCAGAACGCCCTGCAGGCCGACTGGAGCGCGCTCTTGGCCACCCTGACCCACAACCTCCCCTTCAGCGGTGCCTTCGTGGTGTTCTTTATCCTGGGGCTGCGCCGCGGCTAAGAGCTCGGCCGGGGCAGGTGCAGCTTGGCCAGCTCGCCGCGCACCGTGGAGCTGGGGATGGCCAGGCCGATCTGGGCCCCGGGAACCAGCAGGGGAGCCCCCAGATCGGCGTCCACCACCCCGACCACTCGGCCGCTGGAGTCGAGGACCGGGCCCCCCGAGTCGCCGGAGAGCACCGCAGCGGTGGTCATCAGCAGTTTGCCCAGCGCCCCCCCGACTCCGGCTCCCGGCGAGCCAGCCCTCGCCACCGCCGACAGCACCCCGGTGGCGATGAAGTTAGGGATGCCGTAGGGATTTCCCAAGACGATCAGCTTCTCCCCGGGCAGCAGGTTCCGGCTGCTGCTCAGGCGCAGCGCCTTGGGCGCGGGGGCGTTGACCCTGAGGATCGCCAGGTCGAGGCCGGGGTTGGCCGCTTGGAGCTGTGCTTTTACCAGCTTTCCGCCGCGCAGCCGTACCGAGATGCTGCTGGCGAGCGCGACGACGTGATCGTCGGTCAGGATCAAATACTTGGAGATGAAGAAGCCCGATCCGATCTCGGTGCGCAGGCCTCCCGGCTGGCGCAGGTGGCGGGGGATTCTGGAGCGGACCTGGACCAAGGCGCTGAGCGCCCCCCCGGCGACCTGGACGGTATTCTTTTCTCCAGAAGTGACCAGGCGGTGCTCAGCCTGCAACCGCGCCGCGCCGTAGCCGATAGACAGAGATAGCGCGGCTACCAAAACCACCCAGCGTCTGGGCACCTCCGGTCATCCTGCTCAGTCGCTGGCGGGGGCTTCGGCAGGTTTGGGCTCCGCTGCTTTGGCCGCCCCGGCCCCTTCGGCCGCCGCACCCTCAGCCTTGGGTGCGCTGTCCGCCTTGGCCCCTGCCTCCCCGTTCGGCTTGCGGGAGTCGGTGGCGTAGAAACCGGATCCCTTGAAGGCGATGGCCGGCCGGCTGACCAACCGCTTGACCGGATCCCCGCTTTCCGGGTGCTGGCTCAGGGGTGGATCGGAGACGCTCTGCTTGACTTCGAAGACCTCTCCGCTGTGCAGGTTCTTGTATCGGTAGATCGGCACGGGACCTCCTTGAAGGCTGGCCGCGTACGCGGCCAGTTTTCACCATGGTAACACCGCGGCGCCCGGCGTGGAAGGTGCGCTGGCTTGCTGGCGCGGGAGATATCCGGCTCTCCGGAGCGCGCCGGCGCCCGCTCAGCCGGCCGACCACTCCACCAGGGGAGTGACCAGCTGGTTGAGTACCCACCAGCCGTCTCTAGTAGCCCTGAGCTGTCCCCCCTGCAGCTCCAGCAGGCCGCCCTCCAGCGGCCGCCGAAGCAGCTGGGGCCAGCTGCCCAGCAGGTCCAGGCCGGTTCTGCCTCCCAGCGCGCGCAGGTCGATCCCCCGCTCCAAGCGCAAGCCCATGAAGGCGGCGTCGCTGGCGTACTGGGCTGGGGAGACTGGGAGAACCTCCCCGCCCTCCCCGCGCAGCCAGCCCTCCAGGGTGGCTGCGGTGCGCCGCTGGGCCAGCTCTCCCGGGCGCTCGCTGGGGTAATGCCCGGCGGCGCTGGGGCCCAGAGCGGCGTAGAAGGCGTTGGTCCAGTAGCCCAGGTTGTGGCGCGACTCGGCCCCCGGCCGGGCGTAGTTGCTGATCTCGTAGCGCAGCAGGCCCCCCTCGGCCAGCAGCTCTTCGGTCCGGTAGAAGGCTTCGCGCTCGTCTTCCTCGGCGACCTCCACACCCCGCCTGGCGAACTCGGTCCCCTCTTCGACGGTGAGGCTGTAGGCCGAGAGGTGCTCCAAGTCGAGCTCCAGGTAGGAGGCGACTTCCCGCTCCAGCCGCTGACTCGGCACCGCGGTGATCAGGTCGGCCGAGAGCCTCAGGCCGGCTTGCCGCAGGTAGGAGGCGGCCTCCCTGGCCGCCCTGCTGCTGTGGGTCCTTCCCAGGAAGCGCAGGACCTGGTCGTCCAGGCTCTGGATCCCCAGGCTGGCCCGGGTGAAGCCGAGCTCCCTCCACAGCTCGGCCCTGGCCCGGCTGACCGTCCCCGGGTTGACCTCCAAGGTGACCTCCCCGGCCCAGCCGACCGCAGCCCTCAGACCCTCTACCAGCGCAGCCAGCTCGCGGTCGCGCAGGAAGGAAGGTGTCCCCCCGCCCAGGTAGATGGTCTCCAGTTCCAGCGGCCAGAGGCCGGCCAGCTGGCCGGCCTCCTCCAGCAACCGCTTCAGGTAGGCCTCTACCCAGCCGGCTTGCCTCCGCACCACGTGGAAGTCGCAGTAGGGGCAGATGGTCGGGCAGAAGGGGACGTGCAGGTAGAGGTGGGAGATGGGGGTCACTGATCGCGCAGATCCAGCAGAGCTTGCGGGCTGCGCTGCCACCAGGCCAGGGCCAGCCCGGGCAGCTGCCCGGGCTGGCAGCAGCAGACCGGAACTCCGCAGGCGCTGGCGGCGGCCCCCCAGGGGTCCGGCGCCTCCCCGGCCCCTTCGCTCCACAACGCCCCCTGCCAGGCGGCGAGCTCGCCGCCCTCCAGGAAACCCACTCCCCCTTCCCAGCGGACGCTCCGGTAGGGCAGCCGGCCAGCCGGTCCCCCGGCTAGGTCGGCTCCCAGCGCGAAGAGGCCGCGCGGGCGCACCGCGCGGAGCGCCCGCGCCACCGGCAGCTCGGCGCGCTCGGGGCACAGCACCCACCACAGCCGTCCTTTGAAGCGGGGGTCGGTCGCTTCCAGCGAGGCAACAGCTCCGGGGTCGGTGCTGGCCAGCAGCCAGTCATCGCCGCCCGGAAGGCCTTCCCAGAGCGACCACAGCGCGCCGTAAAGGTCATACCAGCTGTCTTGCAGTGCAGCCACGCTGCCAGCTTAGCAGAGCATCCCCGTGCTAGCATGCCGCATGCGCCTGCTGTTGCTCGGCGATGTGCACGGCAACCTGACGGCGCTGGATGCTGTCCTGGACGACGCAGCTGTAGCTGGTTACGACCGCGCGATCTGTCTCGGCGACGCTTTGGGCTACGGGCCGGACCCTGTCTCGGTGCTCGATCGCCTGCGCGACCAGGGGGTACAGCCGCTGCTGGGTAACCATGAGCTCTGGCTGCTCGGCCTCCCCCCAGGAGAGCCTCCTAGGAGCGTCCCGGAGTGGGCCCTGCGCTGGCAGGCCGACCGGCTGCGCGCAGAGCAGCTGGACTGGTTGCGGACCTGGCCGGACCAGATCGTACTGGACCGGCCGCAGGGGGAGCTGCTCTGCGCGCACGGCAGCCCGGGTGACCCCTGGCGCTACGTCGACGCGCCGGCCGCCGCTGGGGAGGTCTTCGGGACCTGTTCGGCTTGGGGCTGCTGCCTCGGCCATACCCACCTTCCCGGCCTGTACCGCTCGGCCATCGGCCCAGGGGGGCGCTGGGTCAAGTACCAGCCGGCCGGGGAGCGCTCGGTCCAGCTTCCCCTGGATTCCGAGCGCTTCATCCTGAACCCCGGCTCGGTCGGCCAGCCCAGGGACGGTAACCCGGCTGCCAGCTACGCCCTGCTCGATCTGGACGGCCTGGTTGCGGAGCTGCGCCGGGTGGACTACGACGTCCGCGAGACTCAACGCCGCCTGCGGGCGGCCGGCTTTCCCGAACAGCTCGCCAAGCGTTTGGAGCTGGGTCGGTGAGCGCTCCAGCCCCCTCCCAGCTCCCCACTCTGCTGTTAGGCCCACCGGAGGCCGGTGGCCTAGCGGTCGCTCGCCGGATGGTCAGCGCGCTGTTCTGCCCAGCCCGGGCGGAGCGCCCCTGCCTGCGCTGCCCCACCTGCCTGCAGATCTCTAGGGGCGAGCACCCCGAGGTGCTCGAGGTCGCGCCGCCCCCGGGTCGGGTCGGGCGGGCTCAGATCCCGATCGCCGCAGTCAGCGCCAGCCACGACGCCGCCCATACCTACCCTGAGCACCTGATCGAATTCGTCTCGGTGGCCCCCAGACCCGGTCAGCAGCGCTGCGTGATCCTCTGCGGCGCCGACCTGCTCAGCGCCGCCGCCGCCAACGCCCTGCTCAAAACTCTGGAGCAGCCTCCCCACCGGGCCCGCTTTTTCCTGATCGCCAGCGACCTGTTCCAGGTCCTGCCCACGGTGCGCAGCCGCTGTCAGGTGCTCTTGCTCCCCCCGCTGCCCCCCGGAGAGGCCGCTGCTCTGCTGCTCCAGGCCGGCGCCTCCCCGGATTCTCGGCTACTGGCCTACGCGGCTGGCTGGCCCGGTCCGCTGCTGGAACACACCCGTTCCCTGGCGGTCCTCCAGGAGGCCGAGGAGTTCCTGGCCGGTCTGGATGGGGACCTCCTGGGCGCTCTGGAGGCGGCGGAAGCCTTCGAGAAACGCCTGGACCTGACCGCCCACCCCAGGGCGCTGGCTGTCCTGACCGCGGCCTGGCCCGTGGAGCAGCGCTTGGGCGCCGAGCTGACGATGGAGCAAGCCTGGACAGCCTTAGACCGGCGCTGCAACCCCGGACCGGTGCTGACCTGGCTGGCCATGGCCCTGCGCCGGGTGCGCCGGGCCCAGCCGGTCGCGCCGCTCTACCAGGAACCCAGCAGCTCGGTGAGGTCCTGAAGCCCCGCGAGCGCCGACGCGGCCGTGCGGCCGTCCGGATGCCGGTAGTCCGGTTCCAGATCCAGGACCGGCCGCAGGACGAAGGGGCGCTCCAACAGCCGGGGGTGCGGCAGCTCCAGCTCAGCCGACTGCAGGTGCAGCCCGTCCACGTCGAGCAGGTCCAGATCCAGGGTGCGCGGCCCGAAGCGGACGGTGCGGACCCGGCCATGCGCTCGCTCGATGCCTTGGAGGTAGAGCAGGAGCTGGCCCGGCTCAGGGAGCTGGCCTTCGACGCGCACCGCCGCGTTGAGGTAGTCGGGCTGCGGCGGCCCCCAGGCCGGACCGCGGTACAGCCTCGAGCTGCGCAGCGCTCCCAGCTGGGCCAGCTGCTCCCTGGCCGAGCGCAGGGTGGCCAGCACTGGGCCCAGGTTCCCGCCCAGACCGATCAGGGCGCGGATGGGCGCTCCCGGAGGGTCTCGGCGTAGACATCGGTGAAGGGTCCGTCCAGCGGGGCCTGCGGCTTGTGGACCCTGACCAGAACCGCCTGTAGCTGGGGGTGTTCGGCCAGCAGCCGGTCGGCGATCCGCAACGCCAAGGTCTCGATCAGCCGGACCGGGGTGCCGGTGACCTCCTCCCTGACGCTGGCGTGGACTTTGGCGTAGTCGGCGGTGTCGGCCAGGCGGTCGTTCCCCGGGAGCAGGGCGTAGCGCAGCTCCACGTCGATCAGGAAGCGGGCTCCCAGCCGGGCCTCCTCCTCGCGCACTCCATGCCGGCCGCGAAACTCCAATCCGATCAAGGCTACTCTGTCCACCAGACCTCCTCGCAGTTTCGCGTCCCCCGGTGAGCTGTCCCCGGTTGGCCCTAGAATCCCACTATGCCGCTGATCGACAGCCTATTCAAGGACCAGCTCTTCGGTGCTCTAAGCGCGTTCTTCTACCTCATCCAGTTCTTGTGGAGTATGTTCTTGTTCTGGAGCCCGCGGACCTTACCGGCCTTTCGCAGGAGCCTCATCGTGCTCGAGGTGATCGTCGGTTTGCAGGTCCTGGTCACCCTGGTCGCTCTGCTCTCCAACCAACCGGTGGCCTCAGGGCGGACCGGTGATTACCTGATGTACCTCTCCTTCGTGGTGCTGACCGTCGTCGCCGAGGAGATCCTGTTGCCCGGCCGGGTGCTCAAGACCGGGGTGGTGGCCCGCTGGATGTGGCTGGTGACCCTGTTCGGTTTCGGGGTGGCTTTCCGCGCGGTGGAAGTGTTCTACAAGGTGCGGGTGGCTTAGAGCGGCCGCTCCTCCGGCAGGATCTTGCCCGGGTTGAGCAGGTTCAAGGGGTCCAGGGCCCGCTTGACCGCCCGGTAGGCGCGCAGCGTCTCTTGGGGGACCGCCTCGGCCATGAAGGGCCGCTTGGCCAGACCGATACCGTGCTCGCCGCTGAGCGCGCCGCCGTGGGCGATGGCCACCTTGGCGATGGCGTGGGCTAGGGCTTGCACCTCGGCCCAGCGGCCCTCGGCCGGGTCGTACATGATGTTGGGGTGCAGGTTACCGTCCCCGGCGTGCCCGAAGATGACCAGCGGCAGGCCGGAGGCGTCGCCCAGAGCCCGGATCTCCTGCATCACCTGGGGCAATTCGCTCCTGGGAACCACGATGTCCTCGTTCATCCGCCGGGGCTTGATTCGGCCCAGGGCCGGTGAGACGCTGCGCCGGGCGTACCACTGCCGTTCGGCCTCGGCTGGGTTGCTGGCTAGGTCGACCTGCAGAGCCCCAGCCGACCGAAAGGCGAGCGCGACCTCGGCGATCTCCCGGTCGACTTCTTCGGGGTCTTCGCCGTCGCAGTCACAGAGCAGCAGGGCCGCAGCGCTGGGCAGGCCCAGGTGGAAAGCTTGCTCGACCGCGGCGATGCTGGCCTGATCCATCAGCTCCAGCTTGGCCGGCAGCAGGCCCCGCCGGATGATCTCGGCCACCGCGCGGCCGGCTTCCTCCAGCTTCCCGAACAGCGCCCGGGCGGTCCGCACCTGGCTGGGCAGCTGGCTCAGCCGCAGCGTCGCTCCGGTGATCACCGCTAGGGTACCCTCGGACCCTACGATCAACCCTGGCAGATCGGTCCCCGAGCGGTCCATCTGCCAGAGTTGGCCGTCCGCAGTGACGAACTCCAATTCCAGCAAGTAGTCCCCGGTCACCCCCTTCTTGAAGCACTGCGGCCCGCCGGCATTTTCAGCCAGGTTCCCCCCCAGGGTGGCTTGGCGGCTGCTCTGGGGGTCGGGCGGATAGTAGAGCCCGTGCGGGCGGAGCAGTTCCTGGAGCTGCTGGTTGATCACGCCGGGCTCGACCCGAGCCAGGCGCCCGGCCGGGTCGATGCTCACCCTGGTCATCCTGGTCGTGCTGATCACCAGGGCTGGCCCGGTAGGGACCGCGCCGCCGGACAGCCCGCTGGCGCCGCCGCGGGCGACTGCTGGTAGCCGATGGCGGCTGCAGCTGCGCAGGGCCACCTGCACGTCTGCGGCTGACTCGGCCTGCAGCACCGCCCGCGGGGCCGGTCCGGACAGCAGGGCGTCGTAGCGGTACAGCAGCCGCTCGGCTGGCCGCTCCAGCAGCTTGCGGCCCAGGGCGGCGCGCAGCTCGGCTAAGCCCCCTTCCCAGTCAGGCTCCACCCGGGGCCTCTCCTTCCAGGTAGGCGTCCAGCAGGATCAGGCTGGTGTGCCGAACTTCCACCGCCAGCCCGGCCTCCCGGCAACCGGCCTCCAGCTGCAGCAGGCAACCGGGGTTCTCTGCGGCCAGAACCTCCGCCCCGCTCCGGCGTACCCGCTCTACCTTGCCCTTCAACAGCTCCTGGCTGGTTTCCCGGTGGCTCAGGTTGTAGATACCGGCCGAGCCGCAGCAGGCGTCGGCCCCTTCCAACTCGACGTAGGCTACCTGCGGATTGTCCTGCAACAGCTCACGGGGCTGCTTGCAGATCCCCTGGGCGTGGCAGAGGTGACAGGCGTCCTGGTAGGTGGTGGGTCGCCCCGGCCCGGTCGCACCGGTTTCCCGGATTCCGGCCCAGCGCAGAAACTCCGAGATGCCCCTAGCCAGCGCGCTGACCCTGGCCAGGGGGGTAGCCAGCTCAGGGTCGTCGGCGAAGTACCGGCCGAGTTTTTTGAGCTCGGCCCCGCAGGCGGCACAGTCAGTGACGATGGCGTCGACGGCCAGATCACCGTATAGCCTGGCCGTCTTGGCAGCCAACTGCCGGTAGCCCCGGTCATCCCCCTCCTCGATGTGGGGAGCGCCGCAGCAGCTGGTCTCCGGCAGCAGCACCACGTCGTAGCCGTTCCTGGCTAGCAGCTCGCAGCTGGCCGCGGAGGCTTCGCTGAATACCGCGTTCATCACGCAACCTAAAAAGAAGGCCACCGTCCCGCGGTAGGCACCCCGGTGGGGGGTCCAGCGCGGGCGGCGCAGCCGCATGGCCGGCGCGATCGGGCGCTGCGGCAACAGGCTCTCCATGGTCTGCAGGTCGGCCCAGCGCCCCCCGTAGTGGCTGGCTAGGCCGCGCAGCAGGCCGCTTCCCCGGACCCAACCCTGCAGCCCGCTGCGCTGGTATCCGAGCAGCGCAGCGTTGACCAGGTCCATCGCCCAGGGGTGTTTGAAAGCCTCCAGCATGGCCCGCAGCGGCGGGCTGTGGGTCTGACCGCCCTGTAGGGCGGCCCTGGTCTCCAGGGCCAACTCCCCGGGCTTCACCCCGCTAGGGCAGATAGTCTGGCAGGCCTGGCAGTCCAGGCAGTCGTAGGCTGCTTTCAGGACGGTCTGATCGTCCATCAGCTCGCCCACCGCGGCTGCCCGGTAGAGCATCACCCGCCCTCTGGGGGACTGGATCTCCTCCCCGGTCAGCGCGTAGGTGGGGCAGACCGAGAGGCAGAGGCCGCACTGCACGCATAGGTCAGCTCCCTCGGCGATCCGGGCCGCCTGGTGCTCCAAGTCGATGACATGCTCCACCCGCTCAGTCTAGGCGCTGCCGTTCCCCGGCGTCTCCGGGACGGTCAGGATGCGGCGGGCCACTTCTAACCCCAAGACCTCCCGGCCGGCCTGCAGCTGGATCTCCAGGGTGCCCCGGACTGCGTCGCTGGACAGCACGGTCAGGGTGACCCCCGGCCCCAGGCCCAAGGCTATCAGCTCCAGCTGCTGCAGCGGGGGACCAGCCAGGCTGCTGATGCACAGCGGCTGGCCAGCCGACCGCTCGGATAGCGGCCGGCCCAGCTCGCCGGGCACGCTGCCGTCCACTCGGGGGATGGGGTGCCCGTGGGGGTCGTAGCTGGGGTCCCCCAGGTCGGAGCAGATCCTGGCCTCCAAGTCCTCGCTGATGACGTGCTCCAAGCGGTCGGCTTCCTCGTGGACGCGATCGAAGGTGTATCCCAACCGCTCGGACAGGTATAGCTCGAGCAGGCGGTGGTGGCGCAGGATCTCCAGCGCCACCTGCTCGCCGGGTCCGGTGAGCTCGGCGCCGTAGTAAGGGCGGTGGACCAGCAGGCCCAGCTCGCTCAGCCGCTTCAGCATGCCGCTCACGCTGGCTGGGCTGACTCCCAACTCCCCGGCCAGCAGCTGGGTCCCTACCCGGCTCTGCCGTCCCAGCAGATAGATGGCCTTGAGGTAATCCTCGGCCTGGGGGCTGAGCAGCGAGCGGTGGGCTGGGATCTCGGCCACGGCCGCGCTACCTGGGGTGCAGGGAGGAGAGCGCCGCCCCGATCACCCCGGCGTCGGTCCCCAGCTCGGCTCGCTTGAGGGTCACGGGAGCGAAACCGGCGGCGGCGGCGTCGGCGGCGGCCTGGACCCTCTCGAAGAAGTAGCTCCCCGCCTCGCTGACTCCGCCTCCCAGGACGATCACCTCCGGGTCCAGCACCTTCTGGAGGTCACCCAAAGCCACGCCCAGGTAGTGCAGGGCGTTCTCTACCACCTTCGAGGCTACCGGATGCCCCTGCTCGGCTAGGGCGAAAGCCTCGGCGGTGCTGAGCGGCCGGCCTACCGCGTAGCTGGCGTCCCGGGCGATAGCGGTGCCGCTGGCGACCGCCTCCAGGCCACCCGGCCAGCCAGCGCCGCTGACCGTGCCGCCAGGCAGAGCGGTGATGTGCCCCACCTCTCCGGCCACACCGTGGGCCCCTCGCCAGACCTTGCCGCCCAGCACCACCCCACCGCCGATTCCAGTTGAGATGGTCACGAACAGCGAGGAGCTGGCCTCCCTGGCCGCCCCGTAGGTGTCCTCGGCTAGCGCCGCCGCGTTGGCGTCGTTCTCCATCAAGACTTCCATGTCCAGGCGCTCGGAGAGGTAGCGGATCAGCGGCACGTCCCTGAAACCGTAGATGTTGGGGGCGAATTTGACGACCCCGCGCTGAAAGTCTAGAGGCCCGGGAACCCCGATGCCCAGCCTGGGCAGCGGTTCCCGCTGCGCTAGGACCGCCTTGACCCTGGCCACGATCTGGTCCAAGACCGCCTGCCAACCCTCCTTGGGGGTGTGGGACACGTCCCTGTCCGTGATCTTGCCGTCCTCGAGCACGCCTACCGCGATCTTGGTCCCACCCAGGTCCACTCCGATCAAGCTCTCCACGCTAGCTCCTCTCCGCATCTGGTTCCTGTCCCAGAGACGCGTCCAGCAGCTCTCGCGCCGCCGTGAGCATACTCTGGGGCACGTAGAGGCCTACCTGCCCCAGATAGCTCCCGCTCTCGATCTCCACGACCGGGGAAAAAGTGACCCACTGGAAGGGGGTGCGGACCGCGGAGACCAGCCCTTCCTCAGCCAGCACTCGCCGTAGGGATTCGGCGATCAGCCGGGGGTATTCCCCCAGACGCACCCAGCGCACTCCCTGATAGATGGCGATCTGCTCCTCCCCCAAGCCGCTCAGCTCCCCTCCAGGTAGCTGCGGACCCTGCCGGAGATCGGGGAGGGCCGCCTGGTTTCCGGGTCGATGCAGACCTGCACGGTCTTACCTTCGGCGGCCAGCTGCCCGTCGGCGTCGACGGCGCAGCCGAGCTGCCAGCTGCTGCTGCCGACCCGCTCGGTCCAGATGCGGACCCGCACTTCCTGGCCGAAGTGGACTTCCCTGCGGTAATCCATCTCTAGGTGCGCCAAGACGGTGTAGACCCGCGGTAGGCCGGAGCGCTCCATCTCCGCGGCCACGTGGAGCCGGGCCAGCTCCAGGTACTGCACGTAGGCGGCGTTGTTGAGGTGCCCCATCATATCGGTATCTCCGAAGCGCACCTGGATGGGGATCTCCCATTGCGGCATGGCTGCATTGTAAGGCCGCTATACTCGTGGGCGTGCGCGGCGGCCGCTTGGAGATCTGGCTGCTCGGTATTCTGCTCGCGCTGGGTATCGCTCAGATGACCCTGCTGATCGGCTCGGCCGCCTATCAGACTTTTCGCTGGGAGAGCCAGATCCGTGTTGCCGAGGGCCAAGTGCACGCGCTCAAACGCCAGGTCGCCGTGCTCTCCAAGGGGGTCACGGCCATGCAGAACTCCGCTTACCTGCGGGAGCTGGCCCGCTGCTTCGGTTTCGTCGGCGCCGCCGACCGCATCTTGGTCGACCCTCAGCACGCCTCAGCCTTCCGCCGCAGGATCTGTCGCCCCCTACCGCTGCTGGGAACGGCGGGGCCTTGATCTCAAGTTCCGGTCGAGGCCGGGATGACCTGACAGCTGCAGCGGGCCAGGCAGCACACCTTGCCCTGCGCATCTTCGATCGTCACCGTCCAGACCAGCAGCTTGCGCCCCCGGTAGACCCGCAGGGCGGTTCCCAGCACGCTCCCTTGGCGGACCCCCCGCACGTGGGTGGCGTTGAGGTCGACGCCGACCGCGACCTGCTGGGTGGTGTCCAGGTTCAGCCAACTTCCCAGGCTAGCCAGCTCTTCGGCTAGGGCTAGGCTGGCGCCGCCGTGCAGCCGGCCGGCTGGCTGGCGGTTACCCTCGACCTCCAAGCGGCCGACCATCCGCTCGGGGCTGGCCTCGATCAGCTGGATCCCCAGCCGAGCGGCCAGGGTACCGGGTGGCGGAGACAACCGCTCGGCCAGCTCCTGGGGGGAGAGTTGGCCGATCTCTTCAGGTGTTGGCAGCCTCACGGCTGCGCCTCCAGAAAGCTGCGCTTGGCGCGTTCCTGCATGGCGGCCACCTCGTCCCAGTCCGGCGGCTGCAGGGAGGAGACCTGTTCGGCGACCTCCTCTACGCCGAAGCCCACGTTAGTCCAGGGCGCGCCGGCGTCCTCGCAGAAACCGCGGACCTTGGGGTCGTAAGCCAGCCCCAGAAAGGGGATCCTGGCCGCGGCGGCCAGGATCAGGGCGTGCAGCCGCACGCCCACCACGAAGGCCGAGCCAGCGATGTGGTCTATGGCCACCTGGGGGTCAGAGGTGGAGAGCACCGCGCAGCCGGTCGACCGGGCGATCAGCTCGGTTTCCGGATCATCCTGGCTGGGCTGGAACGCCAGGGCCAGCGGCCGCAGCCCCCGTTCCTGCAGGCGCCTGGCCAGCTGAACCAAGCGGGTGGTCAGTTCCGGGTGCCCTCCTCTGGGAGCCAAGATCACTTGCTGGGGATCTTGGCCGACCGGATTGGCGCGGAGCAGCAGCGCCGGATCGCCGCCCAACCTGGCCTCGATGCCCAGCGCCCTCAGCAGGGTCTGGCTTTGGCGGTCTCTCACCCAGACCCGCACCCCCCGGAGGGCCCGCGCCACTGAGGCCCGGCCGCTGGAGCTGAGCGGGCCGGCGCTCTGGTTAAAGATGACCGCTGGTTTCCCGAGCAGCTTGGCCAGCCGGATCAGGCCCAGGTAGTACTGCAGGGTCCGCTTGCTGGTCTGATCCTGCAGCAGGCCCCCGCCCCCGGAGACCAACAGGTCGCAGCCCTGCAGGGCGCGGAGCAGCGCCCACGGCTCTGCGCGCCCGTAGGCCGGGATGGCGTACTTCCGGCTAGTCCGCTCTGGGTCGGCGCTCAACGCCAGCGGCTGGTGGCCTAGGGCTTGCCACTCCAGGACCATCGCGCGTAGGATCGCCTCGTCGCCGGTGTTCCCAAAGCCGTAGTAACCGCTGAGCAGGACTCTCAACCGGCAGCCACCTCGGCTCCGGCGGGTTCGGCCCTGAACCATCCGGCGATCCCGCGCAGGATCGGGATCAGGATCAAGCCGATCAGGCCACCGATCCAGAGCCCGTTGAAAGTGCGGTCCAGGCTAGTCAGCAGGGGGGTGTTGTACTGACCGAAGCTGTCCATGATGCTGCTCTGGCCGACGACTCCGCCGGCCAACAGGATCGCGTTGACCCAGCCCACGAAGGGGCCGTCCAGGCCGATCAGGGCCAACGGATGCCCGATCAGCTCCTTGAAGCGGGGGCGGACCATGTGGTGCTGCAGCAGGCTGCGCACCTTGAGCTCCAACCTCGAAGCCCCTAGGCCGGTATTGTTGCCGCGCCGCAGCAATACTAAGGCCATGGACGCGATCACGACCAGGAACAGGATCAGGTCCCCCAGCCGCAGGCGGACCGAGTAGAACTGGCGCAGGGTGACGCGCAGGTCTTGGTTGGGGATCAGCGAGAAGAGGAAGAGCAGCGCCGGCACGGTCAGTACCAGGGCGACGCCGCGGTAGGGGCTCAGCGCTAGCATCCCCAGGCGGCTGACCCCCATCGCCTGGGCGAACATCGCCCCGCTGAGGGTGTAGAGCGTGGCGGTCAGCCAGTCGACCGGGCGCTCTCTGCGGTTGACCAACCCGAGCACTGGGAAAGTCAGGCCGGCCATCAGCGCCCCGCCGGCTAGGGTGTGCCCGGCGTCGGCCACTGCCAGGAGGACGACCAGGACGGCCACGGCCACCCCGAGCCAGCGCAGCCTGTAACTGAGCGCGAGCAGGACCAGCGCCAGCAGCGGCCCGATCAGGCTGAGCCGCTGCAGGGTGTGGTTGGGAACGAAGGAGACCGGCTGGGGCGTCCCGATGGTGAAGCCGTGCGCCTTGAGGCCGGCGACGACGGACCGGATCAGCAAGTCGGTGCTCTTGACGCTGGTGTAGGGGTGCAGGTAGAGCAGCCGGTAGGAGCGGTTGGCTGCCCCCAGGACGTACTTCAAGCTGGCGCTCTGCGGGCTCAGGGTGGCCAGGTAATTGCTGGGGAGGCTGAACAGCTGGACAGCGGGGTGTTGGCTGGCCAGGCTGAGCATTCCGGTCTGGGCGTTGAAACCGATCGGTGCCAGGGTGCGCCCGCTCAGCTTCTGGCTGTAGGCAGCCAGGAGCTGGTGATTCCCGGCACCGGGAACGCTACTGCCCAGGAAAGCCAAGAAGGGAGCTAGGTGGGCTGGGGGCAGCAGCCGGCCGAGGTGGCGCTCCAGCGAGCTGTAGAAGGGCCGGTAGACCACCAGAAGACCGCGGCGGTGCAGGCTGCGGAGCAGCCTCATCGGCGCGCCGGCGGGTAGGCCGCGGATGTCGACCGGCCAGCCGGTCCAGCGCTGCTTGCCGATCTGGAGGACCTGGCTAGGGGATCGGTACCGGGAGCGCAGCTGGGCCACGGTACCGGGGGCCAGCGACCTCAGGTAAGTCCAGCTGGGGTGCACCGCCGCCCCTGGGTGTTTGGCCAGTAGGCTGCTCCCGCTGGCGTACGCGGCCTTGCCCTCTAAGATTCGGCTCTGGACCGAATCCTCGTAGACCCCCACGCCGTTGACGCCCTCCTTCTGGTAATGGGCCAGCAGCGCCTGGGTCGGCTTTCCCAGCAGCCCGGCCTGGGCTTTCAGCGACGGATAGTCCATCACGATCGCCACGACCTTATTGCCCTGCTCGGCGCGGATGCGCTGCCAAGCTATCAGGAGCGCTGGGATGAGGCTGACGAACATCAAGATGGTCAGGATGCGGCGCATAGGACCTCGCGGGGGACTGGAGTCAGGACGGCGGAGTAGGGCGGCCGGCCACCACCTGGGTCTAGGTGTACCGGGTGTTTCGGCGGATGCGTCGCCATCCCGCGCAGCCTAGCACGGCCTACTGGCGCGGAACCAGGGAATCCCATGAATCTGCCCTGAGATCCTCTCGGCTCCGCGATCGCGGCGGCATAACCTCCGGCTACTTTGAGGATTCCCCGAGGGGAGGCCGGTCCGGATTTGCTACAATACCGGCGATTGGGGGAGCCTATGGAACCGCTAATCTCGCCGTTGGCCAAGAGGTTGGCCGAGGACAATGGGATCGATTGGCGCCAGATTCAGGGGACCGGGGACGAGGGCAGGATCACCGAGCGCGATATCCTCAACTACTTGACCCGAATCATGAGCGGTGAGATCGATGCCCCGGAACAGCCCGTAGATCCGGTCCCCCCGGACTGGACCGGTGACGAGGCCTTGGGGCATCTTCCGGATGCCAGCGAGATGAGCCGGGTCGGGGTAGATCCAGATCTGATCGACTTCGCCCACCAGATGCGCTCGGCCTCACCGGAAAATTTTGCTCCCTCGGAGCTAGCCCCTGCTCCCCCCCAGAGCCCCTTCGCTGAGCCGCCGGCCGCGGAAGAGCCCTTGGTGGTGAACGACGCCGAAGAGGATGGGGCGGATGGGCTGTTGATGGCTCAGCCGGCCGAAGAGCTCTCGGGCGGCCGCTTCCCGCAGGCCGCAGACGCCGCCGAGGAGATGGTCGAGCCGGACGACTTCGCTCTCGACTTTGACCAGGATTCCGCTCCCCCCTATGCGGACGCATTCTCTGGGGAGATCCCTGCGGTAGAAGGCGTTGCGCCGGCGGCTGGAGAGCTGGAGCCGAGCGCGGTCTTGGACCTAGAGGACGCCGCCTCCGGTCCGGCCGAACAGATCGGGACCGCGGCTCAGCCGCCTGCTCCGGAGCAGCCCTTCTCGGAAGAGCCGTACCGTGATCAGCCGGATCAGAGCGACGCGCCGCATGCTCCTCCCAGCCCGGAGGCGGCCGAGCCGCCGGCCCAGGGAGAAGAGGGGCCCGGCCAACTCGCCTCCGACGTCCCTGCGCCGGCAGAACTTCCGGGGATGCCCCTGGAGGGCCAGGCGGCTGGGCCACTGGAGGCGGCGCCGCAGCGGATTCTGCGTCAGACCCAGCTCTGGTCGCTCAAGAAGAGCTGCGCCCTCACCGAACTCGCTCGCCTGGGTGGCCAGCTGAGTACCCTGTTCGGCGAGATCCCGTTGGCCTTCTGGCTAGCCAAGATCGCCGCCGAGAGCCTCTCGTCGCTCGGCCTGGCCGATTCGGTGGCGCTGCTGCAGGCCGACGGCTCCTCGCTGGTCTTGCCGGACTTGACCGGATCCTTCTCGCAGGCCTGGGCGGCCTTCGGCGAGGCGCACCTGCCCAGTTTTCGGGATAGCTGGTCGGCAGACCAAGCCCCTGCTTGCGGCTTGGTCTTGGTCGACGGGAGTTCCTTGGGCGCAGAAGAGGTGCTCTGGTCCGCGGATGGCCTGACCCTGACCTGGCAGGCCCGCGCGGAAGATCTCAGTCTAGTCTTGTCTGGGACGGCCTCTAGGTCTCAGGCCGCTCCCCTGCTCGCCGAGGTCGCCTCCCGGATCGCGCTCCCGGTCAGGTTGCTCTTGTCCTGAGCGGAGCGGGCCTCCAGCAGGTCCCGCGGGGGGTGTAATGCCGGGAATCGCGATCATCGGCGCCCAGTGGGGCGATGAGGGGAAGGGGAAGGTTACCGACGTGTTGGCGCAGAGCGCCGACTACGTGGTGCGCTACCAGGGTGGTGCCAACGCCGGCCACACCATCAGCGTCGCCGACGCCACCTTCAAACTCAACCTGCTTCCCAGCGGCGTCCTACACGGCGCCACCAATATCCTGGGCGATGGGATGGTCATCGATCCCTGGAAGTTCAGCGAGGAGCTGGGCAACTTCCGCGAACTCGGTTTCGACCCGGTGGTCTACCTCTCCGAACGCGCCCACCTGGTGTTGCCCCACCACAAGTACGTCGACGGGCGCAAGGATTTCGTCGGCACCACCGGCCGGGGTATCGGTCCGGCCTACGCCGACCGGGCCAGACGGGTCGGCCTGAGAGCCGGAGATCTGATGGACCGCTCCGTCCTAGAGGAACGCTTGGCCCGGCTGATCGAGGCCAAGCCCAATTCGACTGCTGGGGTCAATTGGACCAGCGTGGAGCGAGCTATGGCGGCCTTGGAGCCGGTCCGGGACCTGCTGGCCCCTTACGTGCGCGACACCGGGGGGATGCTCCGCGAGGCTCTGGCCGGTGGCCAAAGGGTCCTATTCGAGGGCGCCCAGGCGACCTTACTGGACCTGAACTACGGCACCTACCCCTTCGTGACGAGCTCGCACCCCACGGTGGGCGGGGTCCTGATCGGCAGCGGGGTCAGCCACAAGGCGATCTCCAGGGTGTACGGCGTCGCCAAAGCTTTCTGCAGCCGAGTGGGGAATGGTCCCTTTCCCACCGAGGTCTCCGGCGCGTTGGAGCTGCGCCTTAGAGGAGACGGGAGCCAGCCCTGGGACGAATTCGGGACCACCACCGGACGCCCGAGGCGGGTAGGCTGGCTCGACCTGGTCCTGCTGCGCTACGCCTGCGAGGTCAACGGCGTGGACGGGCTGGTCGTCAACAAGCTGGACGTCTTGGCGGGTTTGGACCAGATTCCGGTCTGCGTGGCTTACCAAGACGGTAGGCCGGTCTACCGCACGTTGCCGGGCTGGGCCAGCGTGGAAGGAGCCACCAGCCGGGAGACCCTCCCCCCGGAAGCGCAGGCCTACCTGGACCTGATCGAGTCGGAGACGGGTTGCCCAGTGTCGATGTTCTCTTGCGGTCCGGAGCGCGGTCAGACCTACGGCCAGATCGCCTGGCCTTGAGCCGTGCCCGGCGCCCTCAGCTACAGCAAATCGCACAGTTTTCTCCGGCTGCCTTCTCTAAACTGTTGCTGCCGGTGAGGACCTAGCTGTGGGCAGGCCCGTGCCTAGACCAGGTAAGCCGGGCCGAGAGGAGCCTAATGACCACTACACCCAAACCCCAATTGGCCGACCTAACCTTGCGTTGGCTGGCCGAGATCGGTGAAGATGCAGGCCGGGAGGGGCTGCTCAAGACGCCCAAGCGGGTGGAGTCGGCTTGGTCCTTCATGACTTCCGGTTACAACCAGACCCTTGAGGATGTGGCCAACGAGGCGGTCTTCCGCGCTGAGGGGAGCGAGATCGTCATCGTCAAGGACATCGAGTTCTACTCGATGTGCGAGCACCACCTGCTACCTTTCTTCGGCCGTGCCCATATCGGATACATCCCCAATCAGAAGATTCTAGGTCTCTCCAAATTCGCCAGGATCACCGATATGTTCGCCCGACGTCTCCAGGTCCAAGAACGCATCACTACCCAGATCGCTGAGGCTATCCAAGAGCTCTTGGAGCCATCCGGTGTGGCGGTTGTCCTAGAAGGAGTCCACCTCTGCATGGCCATGCGGGGGGTTCAGAAGCAGCACTCCAGCACCACCACTTCCAGCATGCTGGGGGTTTTCCGCGAAGACCCGCGCACCAGGGCGGAATTCATGCACGCGATCCAGAACCCTTATCAGCTCCGCTGACGCCTACTTCCGGTTTCAGGGGATCTCCAGCTCCACGATGCGGTAACCGTAAGCGTTGATCACCCGGGTGCTGCCCAGCCGGGTCTCAAACTTCTTTCCCTCATACTCGTGGATGTGCCCGTGCACCAGCAGAGCGGGTTTCTGGGCCAGAGCGAAGCGGGTCATTGCTGGGCAACCGCGGTGGGCGTGGTCCGATCCGGCGTGCTCGCCCAGGGGCGGCGCGTGGGTGAGCAGGATGTCCAGCTGCCTCTTCCCGGCTAACCTGCGCAGCAGCAGCTGCCGTGACAGCTTCCCAAAACCCCAGCGCGCCTGGGCCTCGGTGAACTGTCCGTCCCCATCCTCGCGGTACTTGGGGACGCCCCCCCAGCCGGCCACCACCAGCCCTACCGCCTCCACCACGCGTCCGTGCACCGCGATGACCCCCTGGGGATCGCGCCAGACCGCGCCCTCCCGCAACCGCTCGTTGTCGTGGTTGCCGTGGACGTAGAGCACCGGGGCGCTCAGCTTGGTAGCGACGAATTCCAGGTAGTGCCCGGGAAGATCTCCAGCGGCCAAGACCGCGGCCACCTCGGGGACTCCCTCAGGGAAGCTCTCCCGGTAAACGAAGGGGTGCACGTAGTCCGCGATGAGCATCAGGCGGACTCTGCGCACACCCAAGTCTAACAGACCGGCGAAATATTTCGCCGGTCTGTTAGGTCCGTAGAGCTCAGCTCAGATCGCCGATGTACTCCGCGGCCTGGGCGTCGCTCAGCCGGTTCGCTGTGGCCATCCACAGGATCAGCAGGCTGAAGATGATGATCACCACGAAGGACCAGCCCAGCGAGATGAAGCCAGTGCCGCCGCCGAAGGTACCCAGGTAAGAGATGATCGCCATCCCGATGAAGTAGGGCCAGATCCAAGCCCCGGAGACCCAGTCTACCTTGGGCAGAGCCTTACCGCTGGAGCGCATTCCGCTGTAAGAGATGGCGAAGAGGATCAGCCCTAGGGCGATAGCCAAGAAGAGCTTCTCGTCGGTGGCCCAGCCGGTCCAGTAGATGATCAGGTTCACCACGATGAAGCCGACTGTGGCCCAGAAGTTACCGGCCGGCAGCCGGTAAGGCCTGACCCGCTTGGGGTCTTGCCTGCGCATGGCGATCAGCACCAGCGGCCCCACCCCGTAGGACATGACCGAGGCCGAGCTGATGAAACCTACCAGCGACTGCCAGCTGGGGAAGGGGAGGAAAACGATCAGGCCGATGATGAAGGTGAACAGGATGCTGAAGACCGGGACGCCGGTGCGCGGGTTGATCTGCGCGAAGATGCTGGGGATGTAGCCGTTGCGCGCCATCGCGTAGGACAGCCGGGCGGTCGAGCCAGTGTAGATCAGCCCGGTACCGCCCGGGGAGACGATAGCGTCGATGTAGAGCAGAACTGCCAGCCAGCCTAGACCCAAGGTTCCGGCGATGCCGGCGAAGGGCCCGAACGACCCGGTGAAGCTCAGGCTACCCCAGCCCTTGGCCAGGTCTCCCGGCTGCAGGGCACCCAGGAAAGCCAGCTGCAGGAAGAAATAGATGACGATCCCGATCACCACCGACCAGATCAGAGCCATCGGCACGTTGCGCTGCGGGTTGGTGGTCTCCCCGGCCAGCTCGACCGCCTGCCGAAAGCCCAGATAGGAGAAGACGATTCCCGAGGTCGAGACCGCGCTGAGGATTCCCTGCAGGCCGTAGGGGGCGAAGCCTCCCTGGGCGCTCAGGTTGGAGCCGTGAAAGCTGACGGCCAGCAGGACCAGGAAGGTCAGCGTCGGGATGATCAGCTTCCACCAGGTGATGGTCGAGTTGGTCAGGCTGAGCGAGCGCACGCCCAGGTAGTTAATCCAGGTGAAGAGCAGCATCAGCAGGGCTGCGACCAGGTAGCCGACGGGGCTGAGCACCGCTTGGCCACCGGCGGTGTGCAGGAGGTTGGGTAGGTAGTTGCTGGCGTACTGGATGGTGGCTTCCACTTCGATCGGAGCGACGGTGACGTAGGCCAGCCAGGAGATCCAGCCCATCGAGAAGCTGGCTAAGCTGCCGTGAGAGTACTGCGGGTAGCGCGCGACGCCGCCCGCGACCGGGAACATACTGCCTAGCTCGGCGTAGATCAGGGCGATCAAGAGAACGGCCAAGCCGCCGATGATCCAGGAAATCAGGGCGGCAGGCCCAGCGGTCTGGGCGGCGGACAGCGAGCCGAGCAGCCACCCTGATCCGATGATCCCGCCTAGGGCGGCGAAGAGCAGGCCGATCGGCCCCATCCCTCGCCTAAGGCCAGTGGAAGAACTTCCGGTGGAGTTCACTGCCATGGTCTACCTCCTCAGGACCTAACTCAAAGATCTCTCCTTAATTACACCCTAAACTCATTAGTATGTTATGAGTCAGGGCCGGGAGGCCCGTTCAGGGTAGGCGCAGGCAGAACACCGGCACGCCGCTCAGCTTCCAGTCCACCCGCTCGAGGCTGATCAGCTCGCTCAGGTGGGCTAGGACCGTGCTCCGGTCCAGGTACCAGAGCGGCAGAGAGCTGGCCGAGCTCAGCTCGGCCACGATAGCCTCAGCGGATTTAGGCTGCTCGCAGCAGCGCAGGATCCGTGCGCTGGTCTCCTGGAAGTGCCTGAGGTTTTCTTCTGCCAGCCCCGACAAGTCGGCGCTCGGGTCTCCGTGTCCGGGCAGAACCAACCTGACGCCCTGCAGGTCCCCCAGCTCCGCCGCACTGCGCTTCTGCAGCGCGCTGTCCTGGCAGAAGCAGAGGGGGTGCTTGGCCAGGACCTGGGGCCCGAAGAGCCCATCGGCAGCGTACAGCACCCCTGCTATCCTGACGGCGTACTGGTTCAGCGCGTGTCCGGGGCAGGGGATGAGCTCCAGCTCTCGGCCAGCTAGCCGCTGCCTTCCTGGGCCGATGGGCTCAGCCGGGCTCGGCTGAGCCTGTAGGTGCTTGTTGCGCAGCTCGCCGGGTGGCCGGGCCCCATAGAGGTAGACCGGCTCCAGCTCGCTGCAGCGGATCAGCTCTGCCTCCAGCGGCGGGGCGTAGATCTGGATATCCGGGTAGCGCTCGAGCAGCTCGGCGTTCCCCCCGCAGTGGTCGGCGTGGCTGTGGGTGTTCAGAAGCGCTCCCGGCCGCAGGCCGAGCGAGCTAAGGGCCTTGGCGATCTGGCGGGCCTGCCCTTGGTCCAGCCCGCTGTCGATGATGACCGCCTGCC
This sequence comes from bacterium, assembly GCA_021810505.1. Lineage (GTDB taxonomy): Bacteria > Deinococcota > Deinococci > Deinococcales > Deinococcaceae > JAJZIR01. The sequence goes on along the minus strand of JAJZIR010000018.1, from coordinate 14,739 downwards.
CATCTGCCCCCTCCACGATCAAGCTGTTGACGGCGCCTGGGAGGTAGTGCACGCCCTCTGCCAACTGTTCGAGTGCCCTCGCCACTCAGGCGCCCACCCGCTCCAGGGTGACCCAGACCCCCGGGAAGGGCCGCAAGGTGATGGCCGGCAGCGGGGTGACCTCCTCGCCGGTCCAGCGCAGGCGCCACTCCCGGGCGATCCGCGCGCTGATCAAGGTTCCTTCTAGCATGGCGAAATTGTTGCCGATACACAGCCTGGGCCCTCCACCGAAAGGGAAGTAGGCGTGGCGGGGCCAGCTCCCCTCGGCTTGCCAGCGCTCTGGGCGAAAGGCTAGGGGTTCAGGGAAGTAGCGCGGATCGCGGTGGGTCACCCACTGGCTCAGCAGTACCCCGGTTCCGGCGGGGAGGGCGAAGCCGCCCAACTCCAGGTCTTCCTTGGCCACCCGGCTGAAAGCCCATACCGGTGGGTACAGCCGCATCGCCTCCTTGAGCACGCTCTCGCAGCAGCTCAGCTGAGACAGTTCGGCCGCTTGCAGGGGTTGTGCCAGCGCCTTGGCCTCGCGGTGCATCCCTTCCCACACCGCTGGGTGCTGGCTGATGAGCAGCCACGCCCAGGAGAGGGCGTTCGCGGTGGTCTCGTGCCCGGCTAGCAGCAGCGTCATCACCTCGTCTCGCAGCTGCTGGTCGGTCATGGTCTGGCCTTCGTCGTCCCTAGCTCCCAGCAGCACGCTGATCAGGTCGCTCTGGGAGGTAGGCTGCGAGCGGCGGCGCTCTATCAGCTCGTAGACCACGGCGTCCAGAGAGGCCACTGCCTTCAGGAAGCCCTCGGGCAGCTCGCCGTCGTCCTCTTCGTCGCGATCGAAGAAGGCCTTGAGCGCTGCGGTGAGCGCCTCGCCGATGCCCTGGCTCTTATCCCTCAGATCTTCGCCGAACAGCGCCTTGGCGACGATCTCTAAGGTGAGCTGCATCAGGACGCCGTGCAGTTCCAGGCGCTGCCCATCTCTCCACTCGGAGAGGGCCCGCTCGGTGTAGTCGACCATGATCTGCTGGTAGCTGGCGATGCGGTTGCGGTGGAAGGTCGGCTGGATCAGCCGGCGCTGCCTCAGCCAGAAGCTCCCCTCGCTGTTGAGCAAGCCGTTCCCCAAGAGGGTCCTGAGTATGGGATCGTCGCTGTACCCCTTGATGAAATGGGTATTGGTATGCAGCAAGACCTTCTCGATCAGGTCGGGGCGGTTGACCAGGTAACTCACCGCCTCTCCGAAGTGGATCTGCACGACGTCCCCGTAGGTGTGGGCAGTCTCGGTGAGGAAACCTAGCCGGTCAGCCCGGAGCTGGCCCAGATGGCCGTGCTGCGGGTCGGCCGGCGGTAGGGGTGGAAAGGGTAGATCGCGCATGGCTCCTCCTGACTGACTGTCAGTCATTTTAATACCGCTCCGGGTTCCGGCTTGCGGATGGCTGCCCAGATGAAATCGGTGAGCTGGGCTAGGTAGCGCTGCTCTTGCTGCAACCCTTCTCGTAGCGGCTGGCGCTCTAGAGAGCGCTCGACCAAACCGACCAGTAGCTCGGCAGCGATCTCAGGGTCCAAGTCGGCGCGCAGATCACCGGCCTGGATCCCTTGGGCCAGCAACTTGGCGGCGGCTCCTACCGCCTGCTGCCTGTGCAGCTTAGTCCCGGCAGCGCAGTGCAGGGTGCGCAGCAGGGCCTGCTCCCCCCGCAGCAGCGCCCAGATCTCCGCGATCCCTTCCCGGAGCATCTCTTCGGCCGAGCGCTCCCGCCCGAACGAGCCCTCTAAGACCGCTCCGATCTGATCCTGAAGGTCCCCGGCCAGCGCCAGCGCCAACTCCTCCTTGGAGGAGAAATACAGGTAGAAGGTTCCCTGGGCCACGCCGGCCTCTGCGACCACCTCGCGCACGGTGGTTTCCTCCCAGCTGCGCCGAGCCAGAACCCGCTTGGCAGCAGCGAGTAGGCTGCTGCGCCGGTCGCCGCGCCTCACTCCTCCATCATAGGGTAGGCCTCACGCAGATCAGCCGGGCCGGCAGTTTCTCACTGCCGGCCCTGGCAGAATGCGCCCATGCGCCGCGCTGCTTCCCTGCTCCTCCTAGTCTGGTCGGTCTCTCCCCTAGCTGCGGCGATGAGCGCCGAGCAGGTGATCACCCACGTCCTAGCCCAGCAGACCGGGGTGCGCAGCTTTCAGGTGCGCGTCGTCGGGACCGCGGACTTTGCTGGAAGCCGGCACCGCGTGGATCTGAAGATCTCGGCGATCCCGGGCCAGCAGCTGGCCCGGGTCGTCTTCGATGCTCCCAGCGCTCTGGCCGACAACCTGATGATCGTTTCCGGCCAGACCGCCTATACCTACCTCTACCTGACCAATCAGGTCACCGTCCAGCCGCTGGCCAAGACCCAGCTAGGAGGCTTCGGCTTCAACTTCACCCAGGTCGCCCAGCTGGCCAGCGGCACTTCCCTCCACCAGTTCCTGCACTCGGCCACCCTGCTGTCCAGCCAAGCTTCGGGCCGGTCGGTGCTCTATCAGTTAGGGATTCCCGTCGCAGCCGGGCAGCGGCTGGAGCTGTGGGTCTCCTCGGCAACCTGGCGGCCGGTCAGCCTACAGGTCGCGGTGAAGGGCGGGGTAGCCGCTCAATTACGCTTTGAGAGCTGGAAGATCAACCCCCAGCTGAGCGCGGCCGCGCTGAAGGCCTTGCCGGCTGGCGCCCAGGTAGTACACCAGCCCTGAGCTGCTCAGCTCCAGCGCCCGGGCCGGTAGTTTTCGCGCAGGTGGGCCAGGTAGGGGCCTGGATCCAGGCCGCGCCCAGTGCTCTGCATCAGCAACTCCTCGGCCGAGAAGCGCCGCCCGTGACGGTAAACCTTGTCGCGCAGCCAAGCCAGCAGCGCAGAGGTTTCACCCTGCTCTAGACCACTTCGGACCTGGGTATCCTCGCTGGCGGCTTGGAAGAGCTGCGCGGACATCAGGTTGCCCAGGGCGTAGGTGGGGAAGGATCCGAAGAGTCCAGAAGCCCAGTGGATGTCCTGCAGAGCTCCCTCCCGGTCTCCAGCCGGGCGCGCTCCTAGCAGCTCCAGGCTCTGCGCTGCCCAGGCCTCGGGGAGCTCTTGGACCTGCAGGGCTCCCGAGATGAGGGCGAGCTCTAAGCGCACGCGCAGCAGGATGTGCAGGTTGTAACTCACCTCGTCGGCCTCTACTCGGACCTGGTCCCTGCGCACTTGGTGGATGTGCTTGAGAAAAGCTGGCAGGGACACCGCGCTCAAGGCTTCCGGGAAGGTCTGCTGTAGGGCCGGATAGTGGCGTTGCCAGAAGGGGCGCGAGCGGCCTACCAGGTTCTCCCAGAGCCTGGATTGCGCTTCGTGCGCCCCGTAGCTGGTACCCCCCACCGCGTAGAGCCCGATCAGGTCGGTAGTGAAGAGGCTGCGGGTCAGGGACGGATCGACGTTCTGCTCGTAGAGGGCGTGACCGCACTCGTGGAGGCCCCCGAACAGCGCGGTGTCGAGCCGGTCCCTGCGGTAGCGGGTGGTGATGCGCACGTCCTGCCGAGTCAGCGAGACCTCGAAGGGGTGGGCCGAGCGGGCTAAGTGGCCGCGGGCTAGGTCGTAGCCCAGCAGCGGCAGCAGCTCCCGCAAGAAAGCTTCTTGTCGGTCCTCGGGGAAGTCGCCGGCTACTTCGCTTTCGCTGGGTTGGCGCAGGTCCGCGGTCTGCTGGCGCAGCATCTCCAACAGCGGAATTAACCGAGCGGCCGTCATCCCCGGCTCGTAGATTCCCATCAGCGCGTCGTAGGGGTGCGCCTCAAAGCCGATCGCCTGAGCCAACTCGCGCTGCAGCTCGACCTGCCGGTGCAGGTCGGGTGCGAACTGCTGGAAATCCTCCTGCTCCCGCGCGCGCTGCCAGCTGACCTGTGCCCGGACGGCCAGCTCGGCCAGCTCGGACTGCAGGGCCCAGGGGATACGCCGGTGGTGCTCGATGGCGGATCTGAGGCCGGAGAGGACCCGCCTCCCCTCGGTGTCATCTGGGTCCAGGCTGCGTTCAGCTCGCTCGGCGGCGCGCGCCAGGGCGCTGTCGAGCAGGCGCTGCCGGATCAGCCGGGTCAAGCTGGCGATCTGCTGCCCCCGGACCACATGCCCACCGCTAGCCAGCTGGGTCCTGGCGTCCCAGCTGAGCAGGGAGAAGGTGCAGAGCAGGTCGTTGAGCTCGGCGATCGCTTCCTGGACCTGGCTTAGCGCGCGCGGCATAAGACCCCGACCTTTCCGGAAGGCTTTCATTTCCCGCCATCGACCGCTAGGGTCTGCCCAGTGACCCACCCGGCCCCCTCGGACAGGAAGAACAGCGCTGCGTGGGCGATATCCTCGGGGCGCCCCAGACGGCGCAGGGCGATCCCCTCGACCAGCGCGGCTTGGCCAGCCTCTCCATAGGAGCGCCACTGCGCCTCGGTGTTGGGGTTGGAGCGGATGAATCCTGGGGCGACGCTGTTGACGGTGATGCCGCTCGGGCCCAGCTCGTGGGCCAGCTGGCGGGTCAGGCCGATCTGGGCCGCTTTGGCTGCGGCGTAGGCTTGAATGCCGGTCAGGCTCACCGAGAGCCCTGCTCCGCTGGAGATATTGAGGATACGGCCGTACCTGCCCTCCCGCATCGCGGGCGTGGCCGCCCGGCAGCAGCGGAAAGTTCCCCCTAGGTTGACCTCCAGGATGGCGTGCCAGTCCTCCTCGGTGACCTGCTCGATCGGCCTACCGACCTGCCCGAGTACCCCTCCCGCGTCGTTGACCAACAGGTGGATAGTTCCTCCAGCTCCTCGGGCCTCGGCGACCCAGGCGTCTACCTGCTCGGCGTCGGTCACGTCGACTCTGCTGGTCCGAATCGAGCCTCCGGCCTCTTCGGCTAGCTGGGCGGTCTGGGCCAGCTCGGAGCTGTCCAGGTCGCTGGCCCAGACCGCCGCCCCACGTCCGCTCAGCGCCAGGGCGATGGCCCGCCCTAAACCGTGGCCAGCTCCAGTTACCAAGGCGACGCGCCCCTCGAAGTCTTGCGCGGCACTCCCCCTCACTGCTCCTCCTGGCGCAGAGCTACCGGCCAGCCCGCTCGCAGCAGCCGCAAGATGGGCAGCAGCTCTTCTTGGATGCTGTCGGGATCGGGGACGTAACGGTGTTCGAAGGCTAGCAGGCCCGGCCGGAGCAGCTGGGTGACCCGCTCGGATCCGGTGGCGTAGATCAGCGCGGTGCAGCCTCCCAGGGCTGCTTCCAGGCCAGGGTCGCCGTACACCAGATACTGGACCCGGTGGCGGAGCTGCGGCGCGAAGGTCTCGACGCTGGTCCTCAGGCTGAGCAGGTAGTCCGGGAAGGTGGCCACCGCCAGGACCCGGGCGTCCGGGTTCAGGTTGGCCAGCTGCAAGCGGGTGGCCTGGCTGGGGATGAAGCGCAGCTGGGTGATGGGTAGATCTGGCCCGGCCAACTTCCTGAGCGCGCTGACCTGATAGGGGAAGGTGACCAGTAAGTTGTAGCGCGCCAGGAGCGAGCGGACCTGGCTAGCCGACATCATCTCCAGCTCGGAAAAGGTGAGCGCTTCGAAGCTCGAGAATCTCTGGGCCGCTGCCCTCAGACTCTCCACGTAGCCCCAGGTGGCTTCCCCGAACATGCCGACCACTGCGGTGGACAGCTGGATGCTTTGTCGATGATAGAAGCCCAGATGCGAGGAGACCCGTTGTAGCAGCTGATTGTGGTCCATCCCCGCGGCTTTGGCCGCGTCGGCGAGCTGATCGATCAGGCTGTCGATCTGGTGCTGGGGACCGTTGGCACTGGCGCCGGGATTGTTGACTACGAAGGTCCCCTTACCGGCTTGGCTGGTGACGAGGCCGCTGTTCTGTAGCTGGCGGTAGACCTGGGAGATGGTGACCGGTGACACCCCGAGCTCGGCGGCCAGCTCGCGCACCGAGGGTAACTGGGTCCCGGTCGGGAGGCTGCCGCAGGTGATGGCCAGCTCGATCTGCCCCCGGATCTGTAGGCTGATCGCGACGGCGCTGTCGCGATCGATGCTGATCGAAAACTCTCGCGAACGGATCATGCCTGCAATTGTAATACCTTTCCGTCATGGTGGCATATAACGCTTGGTGCGCTCTTGACAACTACCTGGCTGCTTGCCTCAGCTGAACGCATTTTCTCCATACCCACCGGAGATCCCCGGTGCGCGCCTAGCTCGGCTGGCCAGGAGCTGCTACGCCCAAGCTGCCAACGCGCCCAGCTCTGGCACCCCACCTGCAGGTGTGCTCGGGGGAGTGCCGGCGCGAGCTCCGCCCAGCCTCCCGCGCCGGCCTCTCAGCCCTTGGTCGCCCTCCCCCGGCCGCTCCGGATCTGGACCGATCGGGCGGGGGGCGGAATTCCTGGTCGGATCCGCGACCCTCCGGTGCCGCGGCGGATGAGCCGGGCGATCAGGGTCAGGTCGTGATGGACTGAGATGGCATAGGACAGCTCCCGGCTTCCCCGGGTGACGATGTAATCGGAGATCCCTACCACCTCGCCGCTCGCGAGCACTGGCCCCCCGGAGTCCCCTGGCCTCAGCGGGAGGTCGGTGAGCAGCGTATCGCCTGCAAGGCCTCCTGCTCCGGTCGCTGGCGGCTGGTGCTTGGCCAGTAGCCGGCCGAAGGTCGCTCCCAGGAAGGCGCCCCTGGCGTTCCCGATAGCCAACAGCTGCGCTCCGATCCTGGCCGGAGTGCTGCGCAGGCGGAGATCGGGGCGGGCGCGGGAGAGATCGATCTGGATCAGCGCCAGATCCTGCTCGGTGCTGAAGGCCAGCAGCTGGGCCGGCCTCTCCGGTCCGGTGGCGAAACGCGCGATCAGCAGCTTGCCACCGCGGACCACGTGGTAGGCGGTGAGCGCCAGACCGAGGTGGCTGATCAGAAAGCCGGTTCCGATGGTGACGGCGGCCAGGTGCTTGCCGCTGTAGCGCTGCAGCTCGAACGACGCGGCGCGGGCTGAGCGCACCGGTCCTGCCTGCTCGCGGCCGACCAGCCAGCCGGCCGCGAAGGCTAAGAGAATCACGATCAAACCGGCTGCTCCCAGCCTCCTGGCCCATGGGCGCGCCACGGCGGCAGTATAGGCCGGCTATCCTAGTCTCATGGCTGGCTGGCTGGTCAAAAGTGAACCGTCCGCTTTCTCCTTTGCCGACCTGATGGCGCGCGCCAGCGAGCCGTGGAGCGGCGTCCGTAACCACCAGGCGCGCCGCTATCTGCAGGAGATGCGCTGCGGAGACGGGGTGCTGTTCTATCACAGCAGCTGCCCTCTTCCCGCCATCGTCGGCCTGGCCGAGGTGGTCGCTGGAGCCTACCCCGATCCTTCCCAGTTCGATCCTGCCAGCCGCTACTTCGATCCGCGCAGCACCCCTGAGGCGCCGCGCTGGTGGGCGGTGGACCTGAGGGCCGAGCGGCCGCTGCGCCGCGCGCTGCCCCTCTGCGAGCTGCGCCTGCAACCAGATCTCGCCGCCTGGCCTTTGCTGAGGCGCGGCAACCGCCTCTCGGTCCTGCCCGTCCCTGCGGCCTTCTGGCAGAGGGTCTTGGAGCTGGAAGGCCTAGAGCCGCCCCTGGTCCAGGGCGTCTAGTAGAGTGACAGGGTGGACTCGGTAGTGCACCCCTTGGGAGACGGGATCGGGAGCGTCAGCTTGGTGCAGCACATGGGCGACGACCAAAGCGTGGTCAATGCGGCGAGGGTGAGCTACGGTCAAGACCGCCCGGGTAGTGGGCCGCTGTCCCCGCGCGACGCGAAGCTGATCCGCTACCTGCTGGCCCACGACCACGGAAGCCCTTTCGAGCACAACGCGATGACCTTCAAGGTGGTAGCGCCGATCTTCGTTCTGAGGCAATGGATGCGCCACCGTATCGCCTCCTACAACGAGATATCCGCGAGGTATAGCGAAGTACAGGACCTTCATTACCGACCTCAGGTTTTCCGGGCCCAGGCCACGGGCAACAAGCAGGCTTCGGTGGAGAGCCCGCAGGTACCCCAGGAGCAGGCCGCCAGCCTGTGGCAGGCTGCTTGGCAGGAATCCTACCTTTGCTACCAGAAACTGCTCGCCTTGGGCGTCGCGCGCGAGCAAGCCCGGGGGGTACTCCCCACGGCGATGTACTCAGAAATGTACTTCAGCTGCAACCTGCGCGCGCTCTTCCACTTCCTCGAGCTGCGCGACCACCCAGGGGCGCAGTGGGAGATCCGCCAGTACGCCAAAGCTCTTGAGCAGCTGGGCGAGCCGATCTTCCCGGTCTGCTTCGCAGCCTGGAGAGAAGCGAGGTCGGCGCGCTGAGCGCAGCGAAGTTGCTGGCTTTGCTGCAGGCCAGCCTGGCCGGCTATTCCAGAGACCGCGTCCCTCGCCTCTCGGCCGCCTTGGCTTTCTTTGTCCTGTTGTCCATCGCTCCTTTGATCGTGGTGATCGTCGGGATCGTTGGTGTGGTGCTGGGCCCCCACCTGGCCCAGCACCAGGTCTTGGCCGCCATCTCGGCCATCGGTACGCCCAAAGTGACCGCGATCCTGCGCCGGCTGGTAGCCAGCGTCGCTCGCCCCGAGTCCGGCGTTCTGGCGGCACTGGTGGGGGCGGTCACTTTGCTGTTCTCCTCTTCGGGGGTGTTCCTGCAACTCCAAGACGCCCTCAACTCGATCTGGGGTGGCACCCAGGCGATCCCGCCGCTGGGCTGGTGGGCGCTGGTGCGCAACCGGTTGCTGACCTTCTTGATGGTGCTCGTGGTCGGCCTGGTGGTGCTGCTGTTCCTGGTGGCCAATACCGCTCTCTCCGCCTTCGGGGATATCCTGCGCGACCGGATCGGCGACGTCGCCCTATGGCTGCGGTTGCTGGACACTTTGGTGCAGATCGCCCTGTTCACCTTGCTCTTCGCGCTGCTGTTCCGGCTGCTTCCGAGGATCAAGCTACCCTGGTCGGAGATCTTTTGGGGCAGCCTGCTGACCGCTGCCCTGTTCGCGCTGGGCCAGTACGCCATCGGCCTCTACTTCGCCCGCTCCAGCACCGGCTCGGTCTACGGCGCTGCGGGGTCTCTCTTGGCTCTCTTGCTGTGGGTCTACTACTCCGCCCAGATCTTGTACCTGGGCGCGGAGCTGATTTGGGGGTACAGCGTCACCGCTGGGTCGCGCTCGGGGGAGGCGGGCGCCCCTGTTCCGGTGCGCTCGCCCGAGCTAGCAGCGCGCTCTCCGGCTCCTGTGCCGCCGGGGGCCGGTGCTGAGGGCCGGCACCGCAGGAGCCGCTGGTGGATCTGGGCAGCTGGCGGGCTGCTGCTCTGGCTGGCTTTGCGCCGGCGCGATCGCAGCTGAGTATGCTAGGGGCTTGGACGGAAAGGCAGGCTAAACATGGAGCTGAGGCAGTTGGGTGTACCCGTGGAGCACTACGATATTCGGCGGACCGACGTGCGGCCGGTGATCGAGATGATGGGGAAGACCGCCTTTCAGGGGCGCAACCTCGCCCGCGCCGCCGAGATCGCCGCCAAGATGATCGAAGATTCTTCCTGCGCGATCCTGCTGACCCTGGCGGGTAGCCTGATCTCAGCCGGCCAGCGGGCGGTCTTGGCGGAGCTGCTGCGCTGCAACGCCGTGGACGCGATCGTATCGACCGGGGCCAACATCGTGGATCAGGATTTCTTCGAGGCGCTGGGCTTCCGGCACTTCCAAGGGGATATCCGGGCCGATGACCAGGCCCTGCGCGAGGTGCACATCGACCGCATCTATGACACCTACATCGATGAGGACGCGCTGCGCGTCTGCGACGACACTGTGCGCGAGATCGCCGACGGCCTGCCCCCGGGAGCCTACAGCTCGCGGCAGTTCATCGCCCAGATGGGCCGCTACTTGGCCGACCGAAACCTCGGCGAGGACAGCCTGGTGGCGCTGGCCTACCGCCTGGGGGTCCCGATCTTCGTCCCGGCCTTCAGCGACTGCTCGGCCGGTTTCGGTTTAGTCGCGCACCAGGTCGCCCACCCCGACCGGCACGTCAGCATCGACTCGGTGCGGGACTTCCGCGAACTGACCATGCTCAAGGTCTGGCACGGCCGGACCGGCCTGCTGATGCTCGGCGGGGGAGTGCCCAAGAACTTCGTCCAGGACGTAGTAGTGTCGGCGGAGGTGTTGGGGTACCCGGCCGAGATGCACGCCTACGCGGTGCAGCTCACCGTGGCTGACGAGCGAGACGGCGCCCTGTCCGGGTCGACGCTGCGCGAGGCCAACTCCTGGGGGAAGGTCGGCTTGGCCCACGAGCAGATGGTCTTCGGCGAGATGACCGTCACCCTTCCGCTGCTGGCCGGCTACATCTACCACAGCGGTGGCTGGCGCAGCCGCAGCCCGCGCCGCTGGTCGGATCTCTTGGCGCAGCGCCTGGGGGACTGATCTTCTAGTCCCCTAGGCGCACGATCCGCAGCGCTCCGAAGTACTTCTTCCACAGGTCGCTCTTCTCCTCGGCGCCCCAGATATCCAGATCCGAGCCACCCTCCAGGATCAACTGGTACCCGCCCTCTTCGGGGAGCAGCTGGACCAGGTGGGCGCTTTGCTGGTGCGAGCGGTCCAGCCCGTCGGCGACGCGCAGGATCGCGGAGAGTTTGCCGACCAGCTCCTGGCTGCCCTTGTCCAGAGCTGCGAAAGCTGGGTGGCTGCTCTTGGGCGTACCCCGCCGGTGGTACCGGGCCACATTGGCGATCAGGTCGACTTGGTCGTGCGAGAAGCCCCGCAGCCCGGCGTGCTGGATCAGATAGAGGCTGTGCTTGTGGTGCGCCCGGGGCGAGATGATGAGCCCGGCCTCGTGCAGCGCTGCCGCTGCCGCCAACAGCTCGCCGGCGTCTTCCGGGAAAGGGTGGAAGGGGCGCAGCCTTTCTAAGAGCTGGCTGGCCAATGCCGCCACCCGCTGGCCGTGGGCTAGATCGACCTGTAACCTTTCCGCCAGCTCCAAGACCCCCAACTCCCTGGAGGAGAGCGAGCTGACCTGCTTGACCTGGCTCCTGAGGTAGTCGATCAGCATCCCCTCGCGGAGTGCTCCGGTGGATACCGTCACCTCGCTCCGCCCGCTGAGCTCGAGCAGTTTCAGGGCGATCTCCGATCCGGCGATGATGATGTCGGCGCGCTTGGGGTCCAAGCCGGCCAGCCTGAGCCGCCGACTCAGGGGCATCCTGCCGAGCTGGGAGGTCAGCTGGGCTAAGGCCTGGCGTTCGATGCGGAAACCGTTGACCGATCGGATGGCCAGCCCTTTGCGCTCCGCCAGCATGCTCGCCAGGCTCTCGAAAGTCCCGCTGGACCCGATCAGCTTGGGATCGTCGGCCATCAGGCCGCTCAGGTGGGGGGACACCGCCTGCGCCAGGTGTTCCTGCAGAGCACCCCGCATCTTCTTGCTGGGGGGATCGCGCAGCAAGAAGCTGTCGCGCAGCCGCACCACCCCTACCGGCAGGCTGATGGCTCGCTCCACCTGGTCGGAGCTACCCTTGACCAGCTCCAGGCTACCTCCGCCCAGATCGAGCAGCAGGGTCGGTCCATGAAACGGCAGGCTACCGGCGGCGCCGAGGTAGGTCAGCTCCCCCTCGCGCTCCCCGGAGATGATCTCGATCGGCACCTGGGTATCGGCCCGAATCCTCTCGACCACGGCTCGCCCGTTGGAGGCCTCGCGTAGGGCGCTGGTGGCGTAGACCAGGGTGTCGGTGACCCGATTGGCGGCCGCCAAGTCGCGGATCCGCTCCATGGCCAGCCGCAGGCGCTCGTAGCCCTCCTCGCTGAGCCGGCCGTCCTCCAGGTGCTCCCCGAGCCTGGTCTGGTCGCGCAGGGAGTCGACGATCTGGTAGCGCGGCGCCGACAGGATGGCGTCGCGATCGAACTCGGCGATGATCAGGTGGCTGGAGTTGGTCCCGACATCGGCGATCGCGACGCGCATACCCCAGTCTAAAGAGTCTGGGGGCGGTGCTAAGCTGACCGGGTGGATCGCCTGCGCGTTCCGATCGCCGCTGTCGCTGGGTTCTGGTTCCTCGCGGCGATCGCGCTGTTGCTGGCGCTGTTGCTGGGGCTGGCTTTCAGCCTCCGCGCCTGGCCCTTCATCCTCTTGGCAGCCTTGCTGGGTTTGATCTTCATCGAGGAGGCTTCCGTACAGATGACGTCTTGTTGGCTGGAAAACGACTGCTTGGTGGTGCGGCGATTCGGCCGCCAGAGCAGCTACCCGCTGCGCGGCCTGCGGCGCGCTCGCTTCACCCTGCACTGGTGGATCCCGCGGGCGGAGCTGCAGTTCGGTTCCTTGGTAGTCACCCTTCCACTCACCCTGGTAGGTTGGGACGAGCTGCTGGCCGATCCGGCCCTGGCCATGCTGGAGCGCGCCCTGCAGGCTCCCCGCTGGCCCTGGATCTTGGCCGGCAGCGCCGCGCCCCGGCGCAGGGAATTCCTGGGTCGTTGGAGCAAGCTGCGCCGACCGCTTTGGCCGGCGCTGGTCGCCGCCTTGTTGGGTCTGGGCGTCGGCTTCCTGCTGCGCGCTTACCCGCTGGCTCTGGAGATCGGCGCCCTCGCGCTGCTGCTGTTCTGGAGCCTGATCTCGCGCCTGCGCTGGTGGAAGCGGTGAAGCTCTTGGCGCTGATCTTTGACTTTGACGGCTTGATCTTCGACTCGGAGACCTCCGAGTTCGAGGCCTTCGCGGAGCTGTATGCCGAGCACGGGTTGGAGCTCCGCCTCTCCGACTGGCAGAAAGGCGTGGGCACCTGGCAGGGCTTCGACCCTTGGGAGCCCTTCGGCGGTCTCCCCGACGAGGAGCGCCGGGAGCTGGTGGACCGGTACCGGCAGCGCCTCCACCAGCGCTTGGAGGCTCAGGAGCTTCTCCCAGGAGTACGGCAGCTCATCGCCCAGGCCAAGCAGGCGGGCCTGCGCCTGGCCATCGCCTCTTCCAGCGACCGGTCCTGGATTCAGCGCTGGTTCGGTAAGTTCGGCCTACTCCAGGACTTCGAGGTGATCAGCACCAGAGACCAGGTCGCTGCGGCTAAGCCCGACCCCGCGCTCTACCGGCTCGCGCTCGATCGCCTGGGCGTGGACGCCCAGCAGGCCCTGGCCCTGGAGGACTCCCTGCACGGAACCAGGGCGGCCCTAGCTGCTGGCCTGCTCTGCGTGGTCGTGACCAATCCAGTCACTCGGGATCTCCCCTTCCCCGCAGAGGCCCTGCGCCTACCCAGCTTGGAAGGTGGTCTCCCGGCCCTGCAGGCGCTGTGGTCCGCGGCCGGCCGCTGACCTCCTAGACCCAACCCCCCGGTTTGACCGCTACGGCGTGGAAGCCGTGCAGGTGTGCAGACCTCTCGAATTCGGCTGGATCTTGGGCGATCGGCGGAAAGGTGTTGTAGTGGATCGGGACGGCCAGCTTGGGGCGGAGCAGGTTGAGGCTCTCCACCGCGTCGGCGATGCCCATGGTGAAGTGGTCGCCGATCGGGAGCAAGGCGATGTCTAAGCCCAGCTCGCCGATCAGGTGCATGTCGCCGAACCGGGCGGTGTCGCCGGCGTGGTAGATCCGCTGCCCCTCGATCTCTAGGACCAAGCCGGTCGGCATCCCCCCGTAAGTCCCGTCGGGGAAGGAGCTGGAGTGCCAGGCGGGGGTCAGCAGGACGCTCCCCCAGGGGAAGTGGCCTCTACCGCCGATACCCAGCCCGACCGCGTGCTCGGCGCCGTGCGCACCCAGGTAGTTCGCGATCTCGAAGGTGGAGATGATCTGGGCGCCGCGTTTGGCGAAGTCCAGGGCATTGCTGCTGTGGTCCCCGTGGGCGTGGGTGATCAGGACGTCGCTGATTCCCCTCTCCAGGAGCTCTTTGAGCGAGAAGGGGCATAGGGGATTCCCCTCGATGAAGGGGTCGATCAGCAGCCGGTGCTCACCGACTTCTAGGTAGAACACCGAGTGCCCCAGGTATTGCATCCTCATGCGCTGACCTCCAAGAGGCCGGCTGCGACTCCGGCGTGAAACTCGGCGCTGAGTTGCCGAGTGACCCGGCTCACGGCAGCTTCGGCCATTTTCTGGACCACGCCCACTCCCCAAGAGAGGTTGCTGGGCAGGTTGACATGGACCCAGACGTCCAGATTGTAGTGCAATAAGCCGGAGTCGGCCTCCCCCTCGCCGCTGATCTGCGCCCAACTCTCTTCCGGGAGCGTTTCACCGAAGAGCTCTAGCCCCCCTGGGACGTCGGCGGTCTTGCTTTGGAAGGGGAAGCTCTGGACGTCCAGGAGCGGGAGCTGCACAGCGAGAGCCCCTTGCAGAATGTTCCCCTGGACCTGGAGGTCGTGCAGGCAGGCGACCTGCCGCAAGCTGCGTGGGAGGTCGCGGAGGTAAGCCGTGGCAGCCTGGAGGCCTAAAGGATGCGGCACGTCCACGCGCGCTTGAGCATGGAATTGCACGGCCAGGACCCGCTAGCTGACCCACTCGACATCGAAGTCGCGGTTCTTCAGGGCAGCTTCCAGCTCAGCGTTACCCACATTCTTGAGCCTCTCCTGGTCGGTGAAATTCGGGGTGCTGGAAGCGTAGCCCAGGCGGATGACCACCCGTTCACTCCCCTCGTACTTGCCCAGCTTCCAGACCAGGTTGTTGGCCAATTGATCGAGCAGCTCGTCGAGCCGCGATGTCTCCCCGTCCACGCCCCCACTCTACCCCCTTGACACCCTTCCCTCAGCGCCGTAAGATTCTCTTCGCCCTTCCGCGAGGAGGGGTGCGCAGAATGACAGCTTGTGACGCAGGACCATATTTCCGGTCAGTGGGAGCGAAGCGCACGCG
>JAJZIR010000006.1 GCA_021810505.1 bacterium | reverse complement strand
GCCTGGCTGATCTGCACCAGGGGTAGGGCCACCTCGATGAGCTTTCTGCTTCTGGGCCTGGCGGACCTAGCTGGACCTAGCATGCGGGCATGCTAACAGGCTAGGTGGACAGGGAGTGACAGAGGGAAGGGGAGAGGTCTGGAAGGCCGCATAGATACCCCGAGGGAAGACCGCATAGATACCCCGGGGCGGGGAATGCGGGGCGGGGCCAAGGGCCTGCTGGTCGACTCCATCCGAAGCGATTTCCCTACAAAGGCCGGATGGCAAAGGCCAGATGCCGCGGTACCAGATGCGCTGTACCGGCTGGTTGCTGGTTGCGCTGCTGGAAGACCCAGCGCTACTTCCACGGCTCGCACCGCTGATTTCGCGGGAGATGGTGCTTCGGTTGTTGGCGGGGCCGCACGGATACCAGCCGGGGCGTCTTGCAGTATCTGGGGAATGCGACCGGCCCGGCGCAAAGGATTGCGCCGGCCGTGACATTGCGCAGGCCGTGATATGGAAGCGGCAGCATTTTGCCGAGGAGATGCGGGTGGAGGCGCTGGCCGAACGCGCGAACATGAGTCTCACCACCTTACGGCGGCACTTTCGGACAATTTCCGGAATGAGCCCTATGCGGCTCCCAAAGCTGCTCCGTCTGCAGGAAGCGCGGCAGCTCATGCTCGGTCAAAATATGAGCGCAGGCAGTGCAAGCGCCATTGCGGGCTACGAGAGCGCCTCGCAGTTCCATCGCGGGTCGGCGGCTGTTCGGAGCGCCTCCGCACACGGATATCCGTCGATTGTTGAACCGCTCATGCCGTTTGTTTTCCGCCGGCCGGGGTGGTGCAGGGTGCTTTGCTGCCGATCTATGCGCACTGACCGCCACGCTCTTCGCTCGACAAAATTGCTCCGGCGCCTGTGCCCCCCACGCGTACCATCGCCGGTTCGTTAGTCGAGCTGGGCTCCAAATCGTGTATGAAGTGGACGGATCCCGTAAAGCGAGACGCTTGTCTTTTCGGTATTTCGCAGAGAGGAGCTGCAACTGGCGAAGAGGCGAGTCGGCAATACCCTTTGTCGTTCCGGCAGATGGCAGTGGAGCGGGCGGAGGTGTGCTGAACTGAACGGATTTATGTTCACGCCCACAGTGACGCCATGGGGATACCGTGAAGGTTGGAAGCAAACGGTACGACTTCTTTGCCTGCATAGAGAACAACGCCACGTAGCCAGTTTTTCCCGACGGCGTCTGCCAGTTCACGGAGCCCGTGGGTATCCTGGCTGCCAAGGGTCGCGGAAGCCTTGACTTCCACGCCGACTACCCTGCCGGCGCGGTCTTCCAGAACGAAGTCCACTTCCACGTCGGAGTTTGTTCGCCAGAAGAACATCTCGGGCCGGGCAGCGCTCCAGGCGCACTGCTTGCGCAACTCCATCATGACGAAGTTTTCGAGCACCGCACCGGTCAAGATCCCTTCTGCTTTCAGGCGATCCGCGGTGGCTCCCAAGCTATAGGTCAGCAGTCCGCTGTCATTGAGGTAGACCTTGGGAGTCTGGATCACACGCTTCCCGAGATTCCTAGCTCAGGGACGCAGCAATTGCACGAGAAACGTACCCTCCAGCAGGGCAAAGTAACGCTTCAGGGTGGTCTGCGGCAATGCCATCGTGCGCGAAAGATCGGCAAAATTGAGCAGGCTTCCTGCGCGGGTGGCCACAACCGAGAGCAACCGTGGGATGGCGGTTGAATCTGCAATGTGGGCAAGATCCCGAATATCTCGTTGCAGTATGGTCGTGGTGTAGGACTGAAACCAGGCGTCTCGCCGTGCTGGAATGTGTCTGGCAACCGCCGGAGGGTATCCACCGGCAACGAGGAGTTCCAGCAAGGCCACCCATTCGATTTTCTGCAGTTCGTCTGACCGGTTCCACGGCTCAGAGGAAAACAACGAGTCAACAAAGCCCTCCTGGTGGCCATTCATCTCGCCTTGGGAGAATGGCCAAAGCGTAAGAACCTCCATGCGCCCGGCGAGGGACTCCGAAATTTTCGGTAGCAGCATGACATTCGCCGATCCGGTGAGGAGGAACTGTCCGGGCTGACGCCTGCGATCGATCGCGGCCTTGATCACCGGAAAAAGTTCTGGAACGTGCTGAACTTCGTCGAGCGTGATCGGAAGCGGCAGACCGGCAAGGAAACCATTCGGGTCGCTACGGGCCGCGGCCAACACCCCTGGGTCGTCGAAGGTGAGATAGTGGCGGCCATCCTCCACTACTTCCTTGGACCGAACCAGCGTACTTTTCCCGGTCTGGCGAGCGCCGTTGACGAGAACTGCAGGGGTATCCGCAAGTGCCTCAATAAGCTGACCTATGAGGTTGCGGCGGAACATGGCTCTATGATCGTCCACCTGGTGGTGGATAATCAACCACCTTCTGGATGATTATCCACCACCTTGGAAGACCGCCGGATGAGAAAATATGAACTGCCCCCTCGGAGGGAGACAGTATTCTTTGCGATCTGTTGCGAAGGATGGACCTGCGAGTGGCGAAGAGACGAGTCGGCAAGTACCCCTACCCAGCGCGACCGGACCTGCTCCCTCAGTTCCGGCTCTTCGGTGCAGGCTTATTCCCGAGGGCTTGCTCGAAGGCTAGGCCCCGTCGGGTCGACTGGGGAGAGCCTTGTTCAACAGCGCTCTAGGAAGAGCTGTGCAATGACCTACTGGGCTCACAGGGGACACGCCCTCAGCGGATCACGCACTTTTGCACGATAACAAAATCTATGTTATCGTGCGACAATAGCGTTACATGAAGCCGCCGCCGAGCCTAATGCAGACGTCGCCGTTCGTGCGTATCTGCATGAGACCTTGGGGCTCTCTCCCAAGATCCGGGCGTGGCCTGCTGCGGGCAAATTGCCGTATTTCTTCTCACGCATTCCCCATACTTCTTATGAGTAGTTCTTCTAGGTTGTGCTATGAAAATCAGCTTAGCCAGCTGTCTAGCTGGAGCTGCCCTGGTTTTGGTCGGATGCAGCCAGGGGGGAGCTCCCGGTCTCTCGCTGAGCCAGGGAACACTCCTGAGCGTCCAGGCAGGGGGGAGCGGCCAGGAAGATCTGAGCCTGTCCGCTCCGAACGGGACCGTGCAGCTGAGCTACCAGGTAAGCCAAGGGGGGCAGAGCGGCTCCGGCTTCAGCTTCAGCCCCAGCTCGGTGGCCGTGAGCAGCTCTCCTTCCGACCTCAAGGTGCAGGTGAGCCCTGCAGCGCAGGTGGCCTCGGGGAGCTACCAGGTCCAAGTCACCGCCCGGGAAGGGGGGGTGAGCGGCCAGGCCGGCTTCCCAGTCCAGGTCAGTTCGGCCCTGTCCTTGAGCGGAGCTGCGGCCCTCTCGGTCCAGCAGGGGAGCAGCGGGAAGGAGACCCTCAGCTTGAGCAGCCCGAGCTTGAGCGGGACCGTGCAGCTGAGCTACCGAGTCAGCGAGGGAGGGGCCGCGCTCCCTAGCTCGGCTTTCAGCTTCAGCCCTAGCAGCGTGACCCTCTCCGCTGGGAAGGCTGTGCAGGTTCCCTTGACCGTAAAGACTCCTTCCAGCCTGGCCGGCCACGATCAGGTGCAGGTGACCGCTAGCTTATCGGGGGCGAGCGCTTCAGCGACCTTTCCCCTCACGGTGACCGGGGAGCAGGTGATCTACAGCTTTCAGGGTGGGAGTGACGGCGCTAACCCCCGCGCCTCTCTGATCTTCGGCAGCAACGGGGAGCTGTACGGGACGACGTATGGCGGCGGCACTTCTAATGGCGGCACCGTCTTCCAGCTCGCACCCGCTACCACTGGGAGCGGCTGGACTGAGACGGTGCTGCATAACTTCGGGAGTGGGAGTGACGGCGACCTCCCCTTCGCCTCCCTGATCCTCGGCAGCAACGGGGACCTGTACGGGACGACGTATGGCGGCGGCACTTCTAATCTCGGCACCGTCTTCCAGCTCGCACCCGCTACCACTGGGAGCGGCTGGACTGAGACGGTGCTGCACAGCTTTGGGAGTGGGAGTGACGGCGGCCTCCCCTACGCCTCCCTGATCCTCGGCAGCAACGGGGACCTGTACGGGACGACGTATGGCGGCGGCACTTCTAATGGCGGCACCGTCTTCCAGCTCTCGCCTCCAATTTCTTTTGGGGGTAGCTGGACCGAGGCGGTGCTGCATAACTTTGGGAGTGGGAGTGACGGCGGCCTCCCCTACGCCTCCCTGATCTTCGGCAGCAACAGGGAGCTGTACGGGACGACGTATGGCGGCGGCACTTCTAGCGTCGGTACCGTCTTCAAGATCGTCCTCTGATCCGGTGATCCGGTTGATCCGGTTGGACACCCGTAGGGTAAGGATTCGGATAGAGCGGCTGGGAGCGTGGGTTTGAATTGAGTGCGCAGGGGGGACTTCCAGCCGCCTCCGGTGCCAGGTGCCCACCACGGTGCGCTGGAGTTGCGCGCGCAGGGACTTCCGGGGTCAGGGAATCGGGAGCCGGATCGCCGGGGAGCTAGCGCCGCGCGGCTCAAGCTCGTTGACAGTTTGGGTTGGGGGTCCGGACAATTAGTCTAACGACCTCTTCTGCGCTGGTTCTCACCGGTCCGGATCGTAGGGCGTGGGTGCCGTGGACTAGGTCTCCGGCGCCGGCGGGTCAGCGCGAGCGCGCTCGCGGTCGCTGGCGGGGCGGGGATGCCGGCAACCTCCCGCGCGCTGGGTGTGTTGCCTCCGGCGGGATCAGAACGATCGGTGACGCGATCCTCGCGGCGGCTAGGCCGGCAGCTTGGGATCTGGGAGGCGTGGCGTACCTGGGTGCAGCCCTGGGACCGGCCCGGCGCTGGGGGGCGAAGGTCTTTGGTGTGGCATCTAAACTCGCCCACTCACCGACCTTGCCGTGCGCGGATGAGAGATCCCAGATCCAGGCGCCCTACCGCACGCAGCCAGTCCTACCGTTAGCGCAACGGCACCCCCCAGCTGTCTGCCGCGCTCGAGCTCCGAGTGGCCAGATCACCCCGCTACTAGGACCGCTGCGGTGAGGCTGAGTTCCTGGACATCCCCGAGTGGCGACCTAGCTGCGGCGGGAGCTGCACACCGCGCTGGGCAACTACCACAGGCACGGCGAGATCCACCGGTGGCCCGCACTCCCGGATCAGCCCGCACTCCCGGATCAGCCTGCACTTCCCCCCAACTTCCGGGTCGTGGCTGAAGCTCGCCGAGCTGTCCTTTGGGACCATCACCCGACAGGCAATCCGCCGAGGAATCCGCGGCGGCGTCCAGCAACTGACCACCGCGACCCGCGCGTTCACCGACGCCTACAACGACCGCTGTAAGCCGTTTACCTGAACCAGAGCAGCCAGCTGGACCGAAGTGGCCGGCGAGATTCCCACCGGAGCCACCTGTCTACGAACTTCGGGGGCGCGACACTAGAACCATCCCCGCACCGATCAGACCCTTCAGCTTGGTATTCATTCGTTACCTCCTAGCCCGGCTTCCCCGGATAGGTCTATCTGGTTAACCGCCTGTACCTGACCCCGCTTACCGCTGGTTTACCTGGGGTTGCAGCTGAGCCCTGGTCCCTTCCGGGCAGCCTCAGGGCCGAATCCCAGCTGGACCGGGGCTCCCCCTGGGCCCGGCTACCGGAGGGACTCCAGGCTCCTGGGGGTCTGGTCGACGAGGTCGGTCTCGCCGATCTTCCTGTCTGCTTGGACGGCTTTGAGCTCCTGGAAGCGGCGCGCTGAGACGAGGACCCGCCGCTCTAAGGATCCGGTGGCCTGGTTGAAGCTGCTCACAGCCTTGCTCAAGCTTTCCCCCAGCTTGTTCCAGTGCTCGCTGAGGGTGTAGAGGCGCTCGTGCAACTCTCTGCCCAGCTTGCTGATCTCCATGGCGTTCTCGGCCAAGGCCTCCTGGCGCCACCCGTAGGCCACCGCTCGGAGCAGGGCGATCAGGGTGGTGGGTGTGGCCAGGATCACCCGTTGCTCAGCCCCGTACTCGATCAGGCTGGGGTCTTGCTGCAGGGCGGCTGAGAAGAAGGCCTCGCCGGGTACAAACAGGACCACGAACTCAGGTGTGGCCCCGAACTGCTCCCAGTAGGCCTTGGAAGCCAGCTGCCGGAGGTGGGTGCGCAGCTCCTCGGCGTGCTTCTTGAGAGACACCGTGCGCTTGGTCTCATCCGGGCTTTCCATCGCCTCCAGGTAGGCGTTCAGCGGCGTCTTGGCGTCGACGATCACCTGCTTGCCGCCGGGCAGCTGGACTATCAGGTCCGGCCTCTGGATCCCGCGCTCCGAGGTGATCGTCGCCTGTTCGACGAAGTCGCAGCGCTCCAGCATGCCGGCCATCTCCACCACCCGCTTGAGCTGGATCTCCCCCCAGCGCCCCCTGGCTGCCGGTTGGCGCAGCGACTTCACCAGCAAGGCGGTCTCTTCGCGGAGCTGAGGGAGCTGTTCGCCGGTGAGAGACTTCAGCTCCTGGTGCAGTGCGGCGTAGGCCTCGGTCCTCGTCCGCTCGAGCTGGGCTAGCTGACTATCCACTTTGCCCAGAGAATCCTTGATCGGGGAGACCAGCTGCTCGACCGCCAGCTGCCGCCCTTCCAAGTCTTTTCTAGCCGCCTGCTGGTAACGCTCCAGGTTTTCCTGAGCCAGCTGCAGGAAGGACTGATTGTTCTGTTGCAGGGCTTGGGACGAGAGGGCTGCGAAGGTTTCGGTCAGCCTGCTGCGCGCCTCGTCCAACAGGGCGATCTTCTCCTGGGCGGAGCGGCGTTCCTGCTCCAGGCGCTCTTGGAGCTCAGCGACGCTCTGCTGGGCCCTGGAGAGCTCCTCGCCCCGCGCAGCGAGCTGCTCCCGGAGGAGTTTCTCCTGCTCCGAGAGCTCCTGCGCCCGCTGCCCGGCCACCTCCGCCGTCGCCCGCCGCTCGGTCTCCGCCCTGAGCTGCTCCTGCCCGCGGGCCAGTTCCTGGCGGGCCTGTTCCAGCTCGGTTTTCAGAGAGGCCCCCCGGGCTTCAGCGGCCTCCAGGCGCTCTTGGAGCTCAGCGACGCTCTGCTGGGCCCTGGAGAGCTCCTCGCCCCGCGCAGCGAGCTGCTCCCGGAGGAGTTTCTCCTGCTCCGAGAGCTCCTGCGCCCGCTGCCCGGCCACCTCCGCCGTCGCCCGCCGCTCGGTCTCCGCCCTGAGCTGCTCCTGCCCGCGGGCCAGTTCCTGGCGGGCCTGTTCCAGCTCGGTTTTCAGAGAGGCCCCCCGGGCTTCAGCGTCTTTGTGGCGCTCTTTCTCCAAGGCCAGCTCGACCACTGCGTGCTGATTCCTGCCTCTGAGGGCTGCCCAGGACAGCAGAGCGCCGACAGCCAGGGAGATCGCTGCTACCAGCCAGGAGATCGCGTGCATGCCCGATTCTATAAGCGGCAGCGAGACCCACCCGCCGGTTTCGGTCCAGGACCATCCGCGCATGGCGCCTTGCCCAGCTCGGTGGGACCAGCCTCAGGAAGGGGAGGAGGCTTTGCCGAACAGCTGGTCGAAGTCGTAGTTCACGCTCACCGCCAGGAAGTCGGGGGCCTCCAGCGAGAGGTCGCGCAGGTAACGGACCTCTGGAGTGCCCGGCCCGAAAGACACCATGGCCAGGATGTAGCGCTCCGGCTCGTTGAGCGAGAAGAGAATCTCGTTGCGGGTTAGCGTGATCGTGCGGGCGCCTTCCCGCCTGCCCTTGACCTCCAAGAAGCGCAGTTCTCCGGTCTCTGGGTCACGGCTCTCGATGTCGTAGCCCAGGCGCTCGAGCTCCCGGTCGACTGGCTCGAAGCCGAGCCGTTGCTCCTGCTCCATGACCAGCTCCCTAGCCAGGGCCGCGCTGGCCGCGGTATCGGCGCCCGGGCTCGCCTCGGCCCCTCTGGACTTGGCCAACAAGGCGCTCGGCACTACCAGGGCGGCTCCTAGGATCTTAGGCGGCAGCGCCGTGACTTCCCGCTCGAGCTCCAGCTGGGCTAGGCGCCGGTCTCGGCGCTGGCTCAGCTCGGTCGCTCTCCGGTCCGCTTCCTGCCAGCTGATCCTGCCGGGCTTCTTTCCAGCCCGCTCCTGCTCCCTCAAGGCGGCAACCTGGTTATCCCAGTAACTGACCTCTTTGGTGAGCCGCTCCCGCACCGCCCTGGCAACCTTGTCGTTCAGGGCGGTGCGGCGAGTGCGCACTTCCGCTAAGTGCTCGGGGATCATCTCGGAGACGGCGTACTTCATGGCCAGCTGCTCCTGCTCCCTGCCTAGCCGGGTGCACTCCGGCCAGCTCAGGATCTCCTCGGCGCTCGGCTCCTCCGGTTCTAAGGGCCGGTAGTCCAGGTAAGGGGCGTAGCGGAAGGCTTGCGCTACACCTCCCGCCTCCAGCTCCAAGTAGCTGAGCTGGCTAGAGATCACCGCCTGCTGGCCTCCCACCCTCCCCTGCAGATCGCTGAGCAGGTAGACCAGCAGCCTGGGCTCGGCGCTGCGCGGCGGATCCCTGGTATCGACCAGCACCGCTCCCCTCTCCAGCGAGCCCTGGTGTCTCTCCAGAGTGGCGCGGATGACCGCTTCGACCAGCGGGTGCCCTAGCGCCAGGTACTCGCTGTCTCCGCGCTCGAGCGAACGGGCGGCGGCCGGGTCGAAGGTGGCGTGCAGGTAGCGGGTTTGCCGGCCCGGGTGGGTCAGGGCTGCGGGCAGGGAGCTCAGTTCCCAGTAGCCTTTGGCGCTTGGCTGGGCCTGACCCCCTAGCCCGCGGAAAGCCTCCAGGAAGAAGGCGCTGAGGTAGTGGGGTTGCGGCCGGCTGGCGTCAGCCCGCTCGAGCTGGCTGCGCACGTCAGCCACCTTAGAGAGGTCAGCCCTTTCGGTCAGCAGGGATCTATCCTTGAGCAGCCGAGACAGGTGCTTCTGGTCCAGAGCCGCCTCCACCACCTGATCGAGCCGCGCCTGGGCCTGCGGGCTGTTCCCGTAGCGTACCGCCTCGATCAGCAGCTCGCGCAGCGGTTTTCCGCCGAAGCGCAGCTCGCCCAAAACATCGAAGACCTGTCCTCCCAGCGATTTCCTGGCCTCTTCCAGCTTCTCCAGCAGCCGCCGGTACACCTCTCCCTCGCGGGTGTCGCTAGCCACCAGGTTCCAGAGGTAGCAGGGCTTGCGCTGTCCGATGCGGTGGATCCGCCCGAAGCGCTGCTCGATCCGGTTGGGGTTCCAGGGGAGGTCGTAGTTCACCATCAGATGGGCTTCTTGCAGGTTGATGCCTTCTCCGGCGGCGTCGGTGGCGATCAGCACTTGGGCGAGCGGGTCGCTGCGGAAGCGCTGCTCGGCGGCGCTCCGCTCCGCCCGGCTCAGCCCCCCTTGGATGCACAGCACTGCTCCCTCGCCCAAGATGGCCGACACCCTGGCCTGCAGGTAAGCCAAGGTGTCGCGGTGCTCGGTGAAGATGATCAGCTTCTCGCCGGCCGTCCGGCCGTCCGCCCGCTTCAGCTGCTGGAGGAGCTCGGCTAGCTCCCGCCACTTGGAGTCGCTGCCGCGGCTGCGCGTCCCTGCGGCCAGGGTTTCGAGCCGCTGCAGGGTCTTGACCTCGACCTCTAGCTGATACAGGCTGGTCGCCGCGGAGGCGCGCTCGACCAGCTCCTCGCCCTCCTGGGCCTCCAAGTCATCCTCCAGCGCGTCGATGTCGAGCTCTTCTGGGCCGGCCTGCTCCCAGAGGCTGCGCTGCTGCTCCAGCCGCTCGCTGAGCCGCTCGCGCCTCCGGCGCAGCGACTGATAGATCGCCTCCGGAGACGAGGCCAGCCGCCGCTGCAGCACGGTGAGCGCGAATCCGACCATGCCGGCTCGCCGCTTGTTGGCGATCCGCTCGGCCTGGTTGAACTGCTCGCGGACGTAGGCGGTCACTTCCTGGTACAGCTCCTCCTCGGGGCCTGACAGCGAGTAGGGCAGGGTTTCGGCCTTGCGCTCCGGGAACAACCGCTTGCCTTCCAGGGTGTAGAGCTGCTCTTTGACCACCCGGCGTATCAGGTCGGATGCGTCCCTGGTGTGCACTCCCGCCCGGTAGCGACCTTCGAAGCGGTCTGGGTCCAGGAGCGCTAGGAGCAGCTGGAAGTCCGCTTCCTTGCCGTTATGCGGTGTGGCGGTGAGCAGCAGCAGCTGCCGGCTGCGGCTGGCCAGCAGCTTGCCCAGCCGGTAGCGCTTGGTTTCCCTCAGCTCCTCGCTGAAGTAGCTGGCTGACATCTTGTGGGCCTCGTCGACGATGACCAGGTCGAAGCTCCTAGCCGCTCTGAGCGCCTCCTGCGCCACCTCGTCCCTGGCCAGCTTGTCCAGGCTGGCGATGGCCAGGGGATTGGTATCGAAGGTGTTTTCGGGCTGCAGCCGCGGCTCTCCTTCGCCGAGCGGCCGGAAGGCCAGCGAGAATTTTCCGGACAGCTCGTCCAGCCACTGCTCGATCAGGTTGCCGGGGCAGACGATCAGGCAGCGCTGCACGTCCGAGCGGGCCATCAGCTCGCGCAGCAGCAGTCCAGCGGTGATGGTCTTGCCAGCTCCCGGGTCGTCGGCCAGCAGGAAGTGCAGCGGCCGCTGGGGCAGCATCCGCTCGTACACCGCGGTGATCTGGTGGGGGAGGGGGTCGATCGCCGAGCTGTGGACCGCCAGCAGCGGGTCGACCAGGTGGGCCAGTTTCAGCCGCAGCGCTTCGGAGGCCAGCTTGAACTCCCTCCCTTGGGCTAGGAAGTCCCTGAAGAGAGCGGCGGATAGCTCCTCCAAGCCGGCTGCGTCGTCCCGGTAGAGCAGCCGCTGCCCGGTCGCGCCGCTCTCCAGAGAGTAGGTGACCTGTAGGCTGTCCTCGCCCCACCTCTGCACCGCCAAAACCTGGGCGGTCTCGCCCGGAACCAGACCGCGCAGGCGGACCCCGCTCCCCACCTCTTCCAGCCGCATCTTCCCCGGCAGCATACCCTAGTTCCTTGCCGGCCCCGCTCTGGCCTATGGCTCCCACCCTTCGGAGCTGCCCGGCGCTCCGCCGCGCCCCAGGGCAGCGCTGCCCCGCCTCCGGACCCGCCTGGGGGCCGCTCGCCCTGAGAACTTGACAGCCGCCGCCGCCGGGGAGTAGTCTTGTCGCAATCGATTGTAGGAGCGTGATGCCCAGACTGAGAGATGTGGCAATCAGGTCGGATGTGTCGGTTTCAACGGCTTCCAGAGCGCTGACCCGCCCCGACATGGTCGCTAGCGAGACGGTGGAGCGGGTCAAGCGAGCTGCCAAAGAGCTGGGCTACCAGCCTAACCTGCTGGCCCGCAGCCTGCGCACCCGGGTGACCCGCCTGATCGGCCTGCTGGTGTCCGACATCCTCAACCCTTTCCACGCCACGCTGGCCAAGGGCCTACAGGACGCTGCCTTCGATCACGGCTACAGCCTCTTGCTGTGCAATACCGACGAGGACCCGGATAAGGAGTTGACCTACCTCAGGTTGTTCCGCACCCACCAGCTGCGCGGTTTCGTGGTGGTGCCGACCGAGAACAGCGCTGGGCTGCTCTCGGCCATCGGCGAGCTCCCGGTAGTGGAGGCGGACCGCACCTCCGGCCTGCCCGGCTTTCATGCAGTTCTGGCTGATAACCAGGAGGGGACCGAGGCGGCCATCTCCCACCTCATCGCCTTCGGCCACCGGCGCGTCGCCATCATCGCCGGAAAGCTGTCTATCACCAGCGGCAGCGAGCGCCTGTCCGCCTACCTGGGCGCGATGGAGCGGGCCGGCCTGCCGGTCGATCCCGGCTGGATCGTGCACGGCGATCACCGCGAGCAAGGTGGCTACTTGGCTGCCCGCGCGCTGCTCTCCTTGCCACCCGAACGCCAGCCCAGCGCCTGGTTCGTCATCAACAACGAGATGACCGCCGGTGCGGTCCGGGCCATCCTGGAAGCCGGCTTGCAGATCCCTAGGGACCTCTCCCTGATCGGCTTCGACGACTCGCGCTGGGCCCAGCTGATGCATCCACCCCTGACCGTGATCGAGCAATCCCCCTACGACATGGGTTACACCGCCGGTAAGATCCTCTTCGACCTCTTCGAGCGCGGCCCTACACCGCCGGGCGTCCTGCGGCTGGCTACCCGGCTGCTGGAGCGTGCCTCGGTGGCGGCGCCCGCCCCCGCCCAGTTGGGCAGCTAGGCAAACAGAAAGGTGCGTGGAACCAGGAATGTGCGTTCAAATAGCTGATACAATCGTTTGCAAAACCTTCAGTTCCAGCCGAGCCTATCTCGGTTGGGAAAGGCGCTGATGGCCAGGATCGGGGTCCTCACCTTCTCGGACGGCCGCTCTTACGCCCACGATCCCCAGATCGCCGAGCTCGAAGAGTTCCAGAGGCGCCTGCAGCGGGCGCTGGCCGACCTGGGCCATGAGCTGGTGCTCGGAGAGCTGGTGCACTCCAATCAGACCGCCCGGGATCAGGCCGAGCGCCTGGCCCGGGCCGGGGTCGAGGCTACCATCTTCCACTACGCGGTCTGGGCTTTCCCGCAGTTCAGCGTGGTGGCCTCGCGCTTCCCGTTGGGGCCTTTGCTGCTGCTCGGCCAGATCAACCCGGCCAAACCCGGTATGGTCGCCGTTCTGGCCGCCGCTGGTGCCCTAGAGCAGCTCGGCCTGCTGCCCACCCGGGTCTTCGGCCAGATCTCTGAGCCCGCGGTATTGGCCCGGGTCGACGCCTGGGCTAGAGCTGCCCACGCCAGCAGGGCGCTGCGGGGGCAGACCTACGGCTTGATCGGTGGGCGGTCCATCGGGATCAACACCGCCGTCTCCAACACCGACCAGTGGGCCAAACAGTTCGGCGTCGACGTCGAGCATATCGATCAGTGGGAGGTGGTGCGCCGGGCCAGCGCGGTGGACCCGGAGCGGGTCAAGCGGGGCCGGATCTGGCTGGAGCACCAGGTCAGGAAGGTCCACTACGACGGTGTCCAGCTCACCCCGGCCAAATTGGAGCGCCAGGTGGCGGCCTACCACGCCCTGCGCGAGCTCGCGGCCGAGAAGGGCCTCGACTTCCTAGGGATTAAGGGTCAACCCGAGCTGACCGAGCACTACGCCACCATGGACGTCCCCGAGGCCTTCCTCAACGATCCCTACGACTGGGAGGGCCCGCATCCCCCCCTGATCTGCTCCACCGAGGCGGATATGGACGCGGCGCTGACCATGCAGATCCTGCACCTGCTCAGCGGCAGCCCGGTCCTCTTCGCCGACGTGCGGCATTACCTCGGAGAGAATATTTTCGACCTGGTCAACTCCGGCCAGCACCCTACCTTCTTCGCGGCCCGGAGCCAAGACCCCGCCGTCAACCTGGCCGAGGTCGAGTTGCACCCCCAGGGTTTCTACTTCCCAGCCGGCGGCGCCAGCGTCTTCCACGTCGCCGCACCCGGCCCGGTGACCTTAGCCAGGCTGTCGCGGCTGGATGGGCGCTACCGCATGCACCTGCTGCGCGCCGAGCTGCTGCGCCTAGAGCCGGCTAGGGAAGCCGAGGTGATCGCTGAGGTCCAGCCCAACTGGCCGCACGCTTTCGCCAAGCTGGAGGCCAGCGCCGAGGTCTTCTTGCAGAGCTTTCCCTCCAACCACGTCCACGCCGTTCCTGGAGACTGGGTCGCTGCCCTGCTGCAGGTCTGCCGCAACCTGGGGGTCGAGCCGGTCCCGCTGGGTGCGGCAGCTGGGGAGCTGGGCTATGCCTAAGGGTCGGGCGCGGATGGAAACCGGCACCACCGGCAGCGTCTCCTGTCGCGGCCGCGCTCCCCCGCCGCGCCCAGTCTCGGGAACTGTACCGTACCCTTCGTACCTGGAGAGACCGCATGACTGCCCTGTTGGAAGTTAAAAACGTCAAGAAGCGCTTCGGTGCCGTGGAGGCCCTCAGGGGGGTGACCTTCACCCTAGGGGAGGGCGAGGTGTTGGGGATTGCCGGCGACAACGGCGCCGGCAAGAGCACCCTGATCAAGACCATCTCCGGCGTCCACCGCCCCGATCAGGGCGAGCTGCTGCTCAAGGGGACCCCCCTGCAGCTGCGCTCCCCCAGGGAGGCGCGTGCTGCCGGCATCGAGACCATCTACCAAGACCTGGCCCTGGCCGATCACTTAGGCGTGGGCGCCAACATCTTCCTGGGCAGAGAGCCGCTGCGCTGGGCCCTGGGCTTTCTCCCGGTGATCGACACCGCCAAGATCGCCCAGGAAATCACCAATCTGCTCGGCCGCATCGAGAGCCACATCCCCGACCACGAGACCAAGGTGATGGACCTCTCGGGCGGCCAGCGCCAAGCGGTGGCAATCGCCCGAGCGATGTACTGGAAGGCCCGCTTGGTGATCATGGACGAACCCACCGCCGCCCTGGCGGCGATGGAGTCCAAGAACGTGGTCAAGTTGGCCCGCGCGCTGGCCGATGAGGGCATCAGCGTGATCTTCATCGACCACAACCTCCCGGAGCTCTTAGGGGTCTGCGACCGGGTGATGGTGATGTACCGCGGCGACAAAGTCTTCGAGGCTTCTTCCAAGGAGACCTCTCAGGACGAGCTGGTGCGCTACATGACCGGCTACTCCCTGCGCGACAAGGGGGTGGAAGCCTGAATTGATCAGCCGTCCCCTTTCCCTCTTCGCCCTCTCAAGGAGGCAACATGTCCAAGCAAATGAGTCTGGCTGCCCTACTGACCGCCCTGCTGTCGATGGCTCTGGCCCAATCTGCGGCCACGGTGCAGCAGATTCCGGTCCCCAGGAAGCCCAGCAAGCCCTACACCTTCGAGCTGATCACCAAGTCCAACGCCTCGCCCTACTGGCTGGCGGTCAAGGAGGGCGCGGACGCCGCCGCCGCCAAGTTCGGGGTCAAACTGCAATTCGAGGCCCCGGCCAGCGGTACCGACCTGGCGGCCCAGATCGCCATGGTTAACAACGCGGTCACCGCCGGGGTCACCGCGATCATCCTGGCTGCCCAGAACCCCCAAGCGCTGCTCAACCCGGTGCGCAGCGCCCTTGCGGCCCATATCCCGGTCATCACCGTCGACTCCGGGCTGAGCCCCAACATCGCCGACAGCTTCCTGGCCACCAGCAACGTGGGGGCTGCGGCCGATTTAGCTCGTTACGCCGCCACCCACCTGATGGGGAAGTCCGGCCAGTACGCCATTATCGACTTCAACCACACCTCCAGCACTGGGATCGCCCGGCCCAAGGGCTTCGAGCTGGGCATGAAGAGCTTCTCCTATATCACCCGCGACGGCCCGGTGCTCTACTCTAACAACAGCATCAGCAAGAGCATCGCCCTAGCCAACAACCTGCTCACCGAGTACCCCCACCTCAAGCTGATCTACGGTGCCAACGACCGCGCCGCGCTGGGTCCGGCTGAGGCGGTGGCCCGCTCCGGCTCCAAGGTCGAGGTGGTCGGCTTCGACGCCGATCTGGGTGAGATCAAGTACGTTAAGTCCGGCGTCATCAAAGCCTCGATCCTACAGTCTCCCTACGACATGGGCTACTACGCCGTTCTGGAGGCGCTCGATGTCCTGCAGGGGACTAAGGTGCCCAAGCGGATCGACACCCCCTACTTCCTGCTCACCCCTTCGAACCTCTCCACCAACGCGGCCACCAAGGCCATCCAGCAGTACGCCCCCAGCTACAAGCCCTGAGCTGCGGCGGTCTGCCGCGCGCCCCTGGGGCCGGGTTGCTCCGGCCCTGGGCGCTTCCTTCGCCGAAATACCGAGGTGAAACGGTGAGACCATGAACGACTCGAGCGCTGTGCGGCCGGCTAGCTCCCCCAAGGGGGCGCAGCTGAACTTGCTCCGCTACCTTCGCCAGCTCGGCTTCGCCCTGATCAGCATCATCGTGCTGGTGGTGATCTTCTCGCTCCTGAACGGCCGCTTCTTCAGCTACGCCAACTGGTATCACATCGCCCAGCAAGTTTCCATGATCGCTCTGTTGGCAGTCGGTCAGACCTTCGTGGTGGCCACCGCCGGCATCGATATCTCCCAGGGCTCGGTCCTGGCTCTCACCGCGATGACCTGCGCCATCCTGATCGTCACTTTCCACTGGCCGGTCCTGCTGGCGATCCTGGCTGCTCTGCTGGTCGGTGCGGCCGCCGGTTGGTTGGTCGGCTTCTCGATCGTCCGGCTGAACGTCCCTCCCTTCATCGCCACGCTGGGCATGCTGGCCATCGCCCTGGGCCTCGCCCTGCTCTCGACCGACGGGACGCCCATCTTTGGCCTGCCCCAGAGCTTTCTGAATATCTCTGAGGGTAGATTCCTGGGGATCCCCCACATGGCCTGGATCGCCCTGGTGGTGGCGGTGATCGCCGCCTTCGTGCTCAATAAGACCCGCTTCGGGCGCTATACCCTGGCCATTGGCAGCAACGCCGAGTCGGCCCGGAGGGTCGGCATCAACGTCTCGGCCCATTTACTGTGGATCTACAGCCTGGCCGGGGTGGTCTCGGCGCTGACCGGCGTGGTCTACGTGGCCTACACCTCGGCGGCCCAGCCCACCGCCGGCAACAACTACGAGCTCTATTCCATCGCCGCGGTGGTGATCGGCGGCGGTAGCCTGTTCGGGGGGGTCGGGACCATCCTGGGCAGCTTCCTCGGCGCGCTGCTGATGACCGTGCTCAAGAACGGTACCCAGCTGGCCGGTATCTCCCCCTACGTCGAGGAGGTCATCTTGGGCGTGGTGGTGATCGGAGCGGTGTACATCGATAACCTCAGGCGGCGCCTGCGGTGACGCGGCGCCCGCTGCGGGTGCTGTTGGTGGGCGGGCCGATGTACGACCCGCTTTACCGTCTGTTGGAGGAGTTCTCGTCGAAGGAGCGGGTTCCTGTCGAGGTGGTCGCCAAGCTCCCCCACCCCGAGCTCAACGCCCGGGTGGCCGGGGACTTCTCTTCCGGCCAGGCCGACTACGACCTGATCTCCACCCACACCAAGTACGCTCCCAGCCAAGCCCGCTGGCTCAGCCCCCTAGAGGACTCCGAAATCGACCTGGGGAGCTTCCAGCCCCACACCCTGGAGCTGGCTAGGTTAGACGGGGCGCTGCTGAGCGTCCCCCGCAACCTCGACGTCAAGCTGCTGATCTACCGCAGCGATCTGCTCTCCGCCCCGCCGGCTACCTGGAGGGAGCTCAGGGACAAAGCGGCCGCCCTCTCCCGGCGCCCGGCCCGCTTTGGCTTTCTCTTTCCGGGCAAGGAGTCCGGCCTGTTCGGCCACTTCTTCGAGCTGACCGCCATGGCTGGGGGCCAGCTCTTCCCAGATCCCCGGGTTCCGGCTCCCAGGGCCGCGACCGAGGCCAGCCGCTGGGCGCTGAAGACCCTGGTCGCCCTGCAGGCGGAAGCGGCCCCCCGTTCCACGCCGCGCTGGCACTACGACCAGGTGGCGGCCTGCTTCCTGCACGGCCAGGCGGCTATGACCACTGACTGGCCGGGCAGCTGGTACCTCTACCGCTCCGCGCCGCGCCTGGCCGGCCGCTTGGGGGTCAGCCTCTATCCCGAGGGTCCGGCTGGGCGCTGGATGTACTCCAGCTGCCACAGCTTCGCGGTCCCCAAGACCGCGCGCGACCGGCCGGCTGCACTGGCCCTGCTGCGCTACCTCACCTCGCTCCCTGCCCAGCTGCTAGAAGCCCGC
The DNA here is from genome assembly GCA_021810505.1 of bacterium. Taxonomy (GTDB): domain Bacteria; phylum Deinococcota; class Deinococci; order Deinococcales; family Deinococcaceae; genus JAJZIR01. Next base: position 118,798 of record JAJZIR010000006.1, on the reverse strand, counting down.
TTGGGCAGCCTGCCGGCCCGTCTGGACGCTCTAGAACGCGTCACCGCCGAGGCGGAGGGTCAAGACGCCCAGCGCTGGGGGCTGCTGGCCGAGGCGGCCGTCCACCTGCTGGTTCCCCCCAAGCATCCCAACTACCCCGCGGTCGAGGAGGTGATCTGGCGCCAAGCCCGCTCGGCGCTGCAGGGGAAAATCTCGGTGGACACCGCCCTGGCAGCGATCGACCGCCTAGGGGGGCGGGCCGCGCGCAGGCAGGGTGTCTAATGGGCCTATGAAAGTCGCTCTGATCACCGGCGCCGGCCGCGGTATCGGCTACGGCTGCGCCCAGGCCTTTGTCAGGGCTGGTTACCTGGTGGCGATGGCCGAGCGCGATGAGGCCCAAGGCCGCTCGGCGCAGGCTTCGCTGCGCGCGGAAGGGGGGCGGGCCGAGCTGTTCGGCTGCGACGTCAGCCAGGAGAGCCAGGTAACCGAGCTGTTCTCCGAGCTGGAGCGCCGTCTCGGCCGCCTGGACGCCTTGGTCAACAACGCCGGCACCAACCGCCCCGGGAGTCCCTTGGAGACCAGCCTAGAGCACTGGAACTTCCTGATCACCACCAACCTGACCAGCGCCTTTCTGTGCTGCCGGGCAGCGATTCCCTTGCTGCTGCGCTCCGGCGGGGGTGCCATCGTCAACATGACCTCGCTGGCCGGCCTGTTCGGCCAGCGCGACGGCGCGGCCTACGCGTCCTCCAAAGCCGGGATGATCGGCCTGACCAAATCCCTGGCTCTGGACCTCAGCGCCCAGGGGATCCGGGTCAACGCCCTGGCCCCTGGCAACGTGGACACCCCCTTGATGGAGCAGTGGATTTCCCAGCAGAAGGACCCGGCGGCGGTCCGCCAGCGGATCACCTCAGCCCAGCTGGTCGGCCGCTTGGCCGGCGTGACCGAGATCGGGGAGATGGCGCTGTTCCTGGCCACCCAGCCGTTCCTGACCGGGGTGGTCCTGGAGGCCGAGGGCGGGGCCAGCCTGGGATACTGATTTTTGGAGGTCTGCGTGCTCAGAGAGCTGGAAAAATTGCGCATCACCGAGGTCACCGCCTCGGACGTCCGCTTTCCGACTTCCCGGGACCAGTCCGGTTCCGACGCCATGAACCCCAGCCCGGACTACTCGGCGGCTTACGCCACCCTGCACACCGAGCGGCCGGAACTCTCCGGACACGGCTTCACCTTCACTATCGGCCGGGGCAACGAGCTCTGCACCGCGGCTATCCGTTCGCTGGCGCCGCTGCTGGTGGGTAAGGACTTGAGAGAGCTGGTCGCCGACTTGGGCGGCTTCTGGCGCTCGCTGGCTGGGGATAGCCAGCTGCGCTGGCTGGGGCCGGAGAAGGGGGTCATCCACCTGGCCACTGCCGCCGTGGTCAACGCGCTGTGGGACCTCTACGCCAAGGCACAGGGCCTGCCGCTCTGGAAGCTCTTGGCCGAGCTCAGCCCCGAGGCGGTGGTGGCGGCGGTGGACTTCCGTTACCTGGGGGACGCCCTGACCCGCGAGGAGGCGCTGGAGCTGCTGCGGCGGTCCAGGGCCGGCAGGGAAGAGCGCGAGCGCCACCTGCTGGCGGAGGGGTACCCCGCCTACAACACCTCGGTGGGCTGGAGTGGCTACAGCGACGACCAGGTCCGCCAGCTGACCCGGCAGGCCTTGAGGGAAGGCTGGGGGGCTTTCAAACTCAAGGTGGGCCGCTCCCTGGAGGAGGACCGGCGCCGGGCCGCCCTCCTGCGCGGGGAGATCGGAGACGCCCCCTTGATGTTCGACGCCAACCAGGTCTGGGAGGTGGACGAGGCCATCGCCTACGTGCGGGCCCTGGCTGACTTCCAGCCGCTCTGGATCGAGGAGCCCACCAGCCCGGACGATATTCTGGGCCACCGCAAGATCGCCGAGGCGGTGCGCCCCATCGGGGTGGCCAGCGGCGAGCACGTCCACAACCGGGTGATGTTCAAGCAGTTCTTCGAGGCCGGCGCTCTGGACTTCTGCCAGCTCGACCCGGCCCGGCTGGGCGGGGTCAACGAGGCGCTGGCGGTCCTGCTGATGGCGGCCAAGTTCGGCGTCCCGGTCTGCCCGCACGCCGGCGGCGTGGGGCTGTGCGAGTACGTGCAACACCTCTCCATGTTCGATTACCTGGCGGTGAGCGGGTCGCTCGAGGGGCGCAGGGTCGAGTACGTCGGCCACCTTCACCAGCACTTCCTGGATCCAGTGGTGATCCGCAGGGGCTGTTACCAGCCCCCCAGCCGCCCCGGCTTCAGCAGCGAGATGCGGCCGGAGTCGCTGAGCAGCTACGCTTTTCCAGATGGAGCAGCCTGGCAGGGTAAGCCGCCTGCCTGAGGCGGATAGCTGGGCCGCGCTCAGCGCGGGTCTGGGCTATGGAGAGGTGGACATGGAGAGACTAGCGGGCAAGCGGGCCTTCCTCACCGCGGCGGGCCAGGGCATCGGCCGGGCGGTAGCCGAGCTGTTCATCGCCGAGGGGGCGCAGGTCATCGCGACCGACCTCCGGGCGGATTCCCTGCAGGGTTTGGCCTGCCAGGTGGCCCCCCTGGACGTCACCGACCGGGAAGCGGTCTTCGGGCAGATCCGGGCCGCCGGCCCTCTGGACATCCTGTTCAACTGCGCCGGCCTGGTGCACCACGGGACCATTCTGGAGTGCAGCGACCAGGACTGGGAGACCTCCTTCGCCCTGAACGCCCGCTCCATGTTCTGGACCATGCAGGCCGCCCTGCCGGCCATGCTGCAGCGGGGCAGGGGATCGATCGTCAACGTCTCCAGCGTGGCTTCCTCGGTCAAAGGCGTGCCGCAGCGCTTCCTCTACGGGGCCAGCAAGGCGGCGATCATCGGGATGACCAAGTCGGTGGCAGCTGATTTCGTGGGACAGGGAATCCGCTGCAACGCCATCTGCCCCGGCACGGTGGACAGCCCGTCCTGGCGGGGTAGGGTGGTCTCGCAGGCGCGGCAGGCTGGGCTGGAGGAAGAGCAGGTGCGCCAGGCTTTCATCCAGAGGCAGCCGATCGGGCGGGTGGGTCGCCCGGGGGAGATCGCTCACCTGGCGCTCTACCTGGCCTCAGACGAGGCTGCGTTCACCACCGGGGCGGTCCATCTGATCGATGGGGGCTGGTCGAACTGAGCCCTGGGCGCAGCGCGGTGGCTGGGAAGCCGCTCCGCCCCACTGAGGCGCAGCCGGCCACAGGCGGCTAGGGGGGTGTCCCTGTAACAGGTCGCAGGTACGCCGGCGGCCCCTTCGGTCGTCCGCTGGCCTACCGGGGTGGATAGCTCTCCTGGACAGAGAACTAGTTTGCCCCGGAGCCTGCGACTCCCTGCGCCGCACCCCAGGCTCCCGGCCAGAGCGGCTTGACAAGAGGGAGCGCGCGCCCTATACTCCCGCTGTACAATCGATTGCAAAAGCACACTGACCTCTCGACTGTGCGCCGGTTGCTCCGTCTTTCCCTGTATGTAATCGATTGCAAGCGGGCCCTTATGGCTCCGAAAGGTACCTGATGCAGCGACCAAAGGTGATCGTCCCCTTGCTCACGCCCCTCACCAGGGACAGCGCACTGCAGCTCAGTGCCGTCCCCAAGCTCGTGGATTTCTTCGCGGCTGCCGGTGTCGATGCCCTCTGGATCGCCGGGACGACGTCGGAGGGGCCGCTGCTCTCCGCTCTGGAGCGGCGAAAGCTCACCGAGGCTGCTCTGGAAACCGCGGGCAGCCGGATCGGCGTGACCCTGCAAGTGGGCTGCGCGTCGACGGCAGAAACCCTGGAGCTGGCCAGCTTCGCGCGGGACGCTGGAGCCAGCTCGGTCGCCTGCGTGACACCCTATTACTACGCCCTCTCCGAGGCCGAGCTGGCCCGGCACTACCGAGCGGTCGCAGCTGCGGCGGATCCTTTACCGCTTTACCTGTACACCATTCCCGGGCGGGCTGGTAACGCGATCTCGGTGTCTCTGGCCAGGGAACTGATCCAGGTTCAGAACGTCAAGGGCATCAAGGACTCCACGGGCAGCATCACCATGCTTTTGGACTACCTGGAAGTCGGAGGGCTAGAGGTCTACTCCGGCAGCGATCCCTTTGCCGCCCCGGCCCTCCTGGCTGGCGCGGCTGGGCTGGTCTCCGGCCTCGCCAACGTGCTCCCGGAGCTCTACGTCGGGCTGGCCGCCGCCCACGCCTCGGGAGCAGCCGGGGAGTTTATCACCTTTTACCGAGCCATCCTGGCGGCGAGCCAAGCTCTGCTCCAGGGCTCCAATTTTTCCTTGCTCAAGGCGCTGCTATCCAGGCGGATCGGCCAGGAAATCGGGTGGGGGAGAGCTCCTTTGCCTCCCTTGGGGGAGGGCATGCTCGAGACCTCGCTGGCGCGGCTGCGCTCTGCCCTGCGCGCCACCCCCCTAGCTGATCAATCCTGGCTGGAGAGCTGAGATGGGCTCCGCGCGCGATCCACCAGGACCCTATCCGCCCACCCAGCCGCTAGAACTTCGGGGATATTCCTAGGTTACGAGGGAGGTAGGACGTGAAGCGAAATATGCGGACTAAGAACATCGCTTTGGCCTTGGGCGCTATCGGCGCTGCCCTGGCCGGCACTGCCCTGGCCAAGACGACGGTCACCCTGTGGTCTTGGAGCCCGGTCGAGTCGACCATGAAGGCCATGGTCGCGGCGATCGAGAAGCAGCACCCCAACATCAACATCCGCATCACCATCGAGCCGCATACGGCCTACTTCACCGCGCTCAAAGCCGCCGCCGCCTCTGGGACCATGCCGGACATCGTCGGGCTCTCTCCCGGCGCTGTGACGCAGGCTTACCGCCCACACCTGCTCAACTTGGGGCCGGTCGCGGCCAAGCTCTGGGGGCCCAGCTGGCGCTCGGATTTCCCGCCGGCTCTGCTCTCTGAAGTCCAGTTCGGGAATCCGGCGGCCAACCACGGCTACTACATGCTCCCAGAGGAGGCCGAGGTCATCAACCTCTGGTACAACCGCTCCATCTTCAAGAAAGCCGGTATTGCCAGCCCCCCTAAGACGCTCAACCAGCTGATCGCTGACGCCGCCAAGATCCGGGCAGCTGGGTTTATCCCCTTCTACCAGGGCGGCGGGACAGGCCTGTTCGATGAGTGGGTGTATATGCAGCTCGCCGCCCAGACCGACCTCAGCGGCCTGCTCAAGGCCCAAAAGGGAGCGGCGGTCTGGACCCAGCCCGGCATGGTCAAAGCCGCTGTGGTCTGGAAAAAACTCTTCACTAGCGGCTTATTCCAGCCCGGAGCGCTCAGCAGCCTGCAGTATCCGACCGGCGCCAACCTCTTCGCGGCCGGCCGGGTGGGCATGATGTCCTTGGGCTCCTGGTGGATGCAGGAATCCTTCTTTAGCGGAGTTCCCGCTGCCCTCAAGGGGATGGCTGGGTACGGCAAGCTGTTCTTCCCGGCGGTGCTTCCCGGCGGCCACCCCACGCCGCCGATCGGCGGCGTGGATGTGGGCTGGGGGGTGACCAAGAACGCGGCGCGCTCGGCAGCGACCCTCAAGGCCACCGAGGTGGTTCTGAAGGAGCTGATCAGCGGCGCCGGAGAGCAGGTCGCTCTCAACCAGCTCAACGACCTCCCGGCTTTTGCCGGCATGAAGCCTACGGTGGCCTTGCCCGCGCATCTGGCCTCGCTCTACCGCACCTATATCGCCGAGCTCAAGCACGCCTACCCCCACGCCATCGGCAACACCACCATCTACGAGGCCTTGGTCAACGAACTGCAGGCTATCGCTGCCGGTACGGTCACCCCATCCGCGGGGATGGCCGTGGTCCAGTCCACCGCCCTGGCCCAGAAATGAGATAGGTCCCGGCGGGCGGCGCCCGCCGGGACCCTAGGGGGAACCATCCACCGACCGATGCGGACGAGTTTGGCTAGCGCTTACGGGCGCCGAGCAGTCGCGCAGGGATGGCTGTACCTGATCCCTGCGGTGCTCTTCTTTGCGCTGTTCATCGCCTATCCCCTGGTGGCCAACCTGATCGGAAGCTTGCAGGGGCACCGGGGCGGTTTTGCCCTGCAAAACTACCAGAACCTGTTCCGCGACCCGATCTTCTGGACCGCCCTCAAGAACTCGCTGATCTGGGTGGTGCTCACCCTGGCGATTCAGATGGTGCTCGGCTTCGTGTTGGCCCTGCTGATCGAGGCGTACCTGGTCAAGGGCCGCGCCCTTTTCCGCACCCTGCTCTTCCTCCCCATGGTCATCACCCCCTCAGTGATCGCCATCGTCTTCACCACCCTGTACGCCCCAGATTACGGCCTGCTCTACGGTATTTTTGCGCGCTTAGGCCTAGCCAACGCCTTCCCAGCCCTGCTGGGAACCCCGAACACCGCGACGCTGGCCCTGATCTTGGTCAACGCTTGGCAGTGGACCGGCTTCTTCGTCCTGCTCTATTCGGTGGGGATTGCCCAGGTCGACCGCGAGCTGCTGGACGCCGCGGAAATCGATGGTATCCGGGGATTTGGCCGGATCCGCTACCTCTTCTTGCCGCTGGTCCGCCCCACCCACATCACCCTTTTGGTCCTGGGGACCCTGCAGGCGCTCCAGCAGTTTCCGCTCATCTACCTGATGACCCAGGGCGGTCCTGCCAACTCTTCCCAGGTCCTCGCTACCTACATCTTTCAGGTGGGTTTTGTCGAAAACGACATGCGCTACGCCTCTGCGATCTCGATAGTCCTGTTCGCCGTGGCGGTGATCTTGGTTGCCGCCGAGTACCTGCTGACCCGGGAAAGACCCTCGCGTGCTTAGGGTATCGCTGACCTCGCGCTCCCTGGCGTACGCGGTCGTGATCCTGGCGACGCTTCTGAGCCTGCTCCCCACCATCTACATGGCGGACATGTCGCTCCGGGGAAGCGTGCAGAGCTTCAATCCCGTCCTGATCAGCCCGCACCCTAGCCTGCACAACTACGCCAAGGTCATCGTGCAGCCGCACCTGCTCGGCTCTTTCCTCAACAGCGTGATCGTCTCCCTGTCCAGCGTTCTGCTCACCGTGGTCTTTGGGCTGCTGGCTAGCTTTGCGCTGTCCCGGCTCAGGGTGGTGTTCGGCACGGCGGCCCTCCTGCTCATCCTCTCGGCCCTGATGTTGCCGCTCGCAGCCCTGCTGGTACCCTTGACCGTCCTTTTGAGGGTCCTAGGCCTCACCAACAACTACTTCGGCTTGATCGGACCCTACACCGCGCTGGGGATCCCTTTCGCGGTCGTCGTCCTCAAGGGTGCCATGGACGCCCTGCCCAAGGAGCTCGAGGAGGCGGCGGTGGTGGATGGAGCTACGCCGCTTCGCGTGCTCGCGCGGGTGATCGTCCCTATCATCTTTCCCTCCGTCCTGGTCGTGGTGGTTTGGCAGTTTTTGTTTTGCTGGAATGAATTCTTCCTGGCTCTGGTGGTGATGACCCAGAACCAGGTGAAGACCCTCCCCCTGATTCCGCTCTACTACGAGGGCCCCTTCATGACCAATCCCGGCCAGCTCTTCGCCATCCTGACCATCCTGTCGATGGTGCCGATGATCGTCTACGCTCTGGTGCAGCGCTGGTTCGTCAGCGGATTGATGGCGGGTAGCCTCAAGGGCTGAACTCGGGCGCTCCCTGCCGAAGCGGGCCTGGAGTCTTGGCTATCTCCCCGGACCAGCGGGTGGGTGATGGACTGGAGGCTCTGCTCGGCGCGGCGCGCAACCTGAGGCAGGCGGTTGTCTCCGCCGGGGTAGTTGGAACCCGGGAGGTAGTCTGTGCAGATCGAGCTGAGCGCGCTCTCGGGGTCCTGGATCAAGCAGCCGGATTCCGGTACCCCCTTCTCTCACGGTTCCTCGCTGCTGCTCCGCCAGGACGGTTCGCTGCTGGCAGCCTGGTTCGGAGGCACTTTCGAGGCCGAGCCTGACACCGGGATCTACCTAGCTAGGAGCCCGCGCTGGGATGCGGGCTGGTCGGCGCCTGAGCTGGTCATCCCGGCGCAAGGCTGCGCCCACGGCAACGCGGTCCTGTTCGAGGTCGCAGGGACGGTGTATTTGGCCTATTTCCGCTGCGAGGGCGAGTGGTGCGGGGACGGAGTCAGCTGGTTCCGTACCTCGCGCGACGCGGTGGCGTGGTCGTCCCCCAGAGTCCTGTGCGGCCAGGCGGGGATCCTGATCAAGAACAAACCCTGCTGGATCGGCGACCGGCTCGCTCTCCCCGCCTACGACGAGCGCACCTGGACGCCCTGCTTGCTCTGGTCGGACGACGGCGGAGCTAGCTGGGAGCTGCAGCGCTTGGCCTGTCCAGTGCGGGCGATCCAGGGTAGCCTCCTGCCCGGATTCCCGACCGCTTTGTTGCTCAGGTCGGACCTGGGCGAGCTGCTCAAGATGACATCGCTCGATGGAGGGAGCACTTGGACAGCTCCGGAGCCTACCGGTCTCGGTAACCCTAACAGCGGACTGGACGCCGTCCGCCTCTGGCCGGAAGGTCCGGTGCTGCTGGCGCACAACCCCGGGCGCTCGGCGATTTCGGACATCTTGGATCCGGTGCAGCGGGACGGGCGCTATCCCCTGCAGCTGACCCTGGGCAGTCCGGACCTGAAGCGCTGGCAGGAGTGGCTGGTCCTCGAGCGCCACCCGGGCGAGTACTCCTACCCGGCGCTGATCTCGGCAGGAAACCGCTTGGCTCTGAGCTATACCTACGCCAGGCGCGCCATCCGCTGCGTTCGCCTGTGCTGGAAAGCAGAGGGGGGTCCAGCCTGAGTGAAGGGGGTGGGAACCGGGGAAGGGTGCTCGGGCGGCCCCGCCCGGCCGGTCAGCCCCGCTATCCGCCCCCTGCAGCCGCCGGGCTGAGCCAGAGCTGCTGGCTCTCCCCGCGCAGCTGCGCCATCCGAGAGAGGCAGCGGCTGAACTTGCGCTGGAAGGGCCCGTTGCGGTAGCTGCCGCCGAAGGGATCGCCCTCCGGCGGGACCATGGCGGTCCCGCTCTCGTAGACCTTGTCGGTGAAGTGGACCAGGCGCAGCGCGTCGTCCAAGCTGGCCAGTTGGAGATCTCCCTCCACCACCAAGAGGTCTAGGCCTTCTAGTAGGTGGTGGAACAGCGCCGGGTGGACTTTTCTCAGCTGCTCCAGCAGCTCCCCCGCGCGGATCCGGGCTGTGCGCAGCGAGCCGAGTTCCCCAGCTGGGGCGCTGGCTGGCTGGAGCCGTTTGCGATAATCGTCCCCCTCGATCCTCAGGACCTCGAAGCGCTGGGCGAGGCGCGCTAACTGAGCCTGGAAGCGCTCGACGTCGAACCTTCCCTGCCCGAGCTGCTCAGGAGGGGTGTTGCTGGTGCAGATCACCCAGACGCCCTGGTCCATCAGATCGCCGATAATCTTGCCGGCGAGCTGGGCGTTCCCGGGATCGTCGAGCTCGAATTCGTCGACAGCCAGCGCGCTTCGTCCGCGCAGCCCCTGGATGGTGGCCGGTATTCCCAGGGCGCCGGCCAGGTACATGAGGTCTTGGAAGCTGAACCAGCTGGCTGGCTGGGGGAGAGCCCTGAAACAGGCCGCCATCAGGTGGGTCTTGCCGATCCCGAAGCCGCCGTCCAGGTAGATCCCCTGCCCGCTCTTCCGGAAGAAGCGCCGCCTTGCGGGGACCACCCGCGCGAAGCGGCGCAGCTTCTCCACCGCCTGCTCCTGGCTGGGGTAGGCGGGATCGCTGCGGTAGTTCTCGAAGGAGGCGCCAGCGAAGCGCTTGGGTAGGCCGGCCTCCAGCAGGGACGCCCAAGCTTTCCTGCCAGCCGGGGGGGCGCTGAGCTGGGCCCCGGCCGCGCTTATCGGACGACCTCGATCAGGACCTTGTAGTTGCCGCGCCGGGTGGTGCCCTGTACCTCGCAGACCCGCAGCTGCCCCAAACCCTGAGCGACGACCAGGTCGCCGGCGGCCAATTCATCCCTGCCCTTGAGCGCGACTCCGTCTCTGAACACGTGCCGGTGCTCGATGCCGGCTTGAAAGTAGGTGCGCGACACCCCGAAGCCGCGGGCTCCCACCACGTCGACCCGCAGGCTGGGGACGGTGACTTGGCGCTGTTTGGCCTGGGCGGTCTTGGCGGGCTCACGCTGCGCAGAGAGCTGCAGCCGCTCTGCTACCTCGGGGAGGCGGCGGGCGGCTGACCCCGTGACAGCCACCCGCAGCTCGGCACCTTCCTCCTGGACGTCCCCAACTTGCCCCTCCGGGAGACCGGCTGAGACCAGGGCGGCGCGCAGGCTGACCTCGTCGTGTCCGGCCAGGCCCGTTCCGGAGACCCGGTAGAGTACCACCGGGTCGTCGACTGAGGGGATGGCGGCTGGGTAGGCCTGGATGACCACCCGCTCGGCGTCGGAAAACCCACCCGAGACCCTGACCCGGACGTCGCCTTCCTGGACGGCCGGGTGCACCCCCTCCAAGCGGATGAACTCGCTCTGGACCACTCGCCCGCCTAATGCCAGGCGGGTTAGCCGCCTCAGCTCCTCTGCGGGGTCCTTGGACTTCTCCGTCATTCCCCTAGCCTAACCCGTCTGGACGGGTTCCCGGCGAAGTGACCGGCCGGGGAAGCGCGCTCCTGCAGCGCTCCGCGCGCGCTATACGTGCTAGGCTGACGCTGTGGATATCGCATGGGTGGGCCGGCTTGGAGCGCCGCGCGAAAGCCTAGAAGAGCTCCAGCAGCAACTCAAGCCGACCCCTGCCGCCAAGGCGGTGTTCATCACCGACTGGCAGGGCAAGAGGGAGCAGGCCCGCTACGCTTTCTTGCTCGAACAGGGCGGCCAAGCCCAGCTGGCACCTCCGACCTTCGGTCCCCGCTACGGAGAGGCCGGCGCGCAGGCCCTGCGCGAGCTGGTCTCCTGGCTGGAGCAGCAGGGTGTCACCAACTTCAAGGAGACGGTCATCTCCCCCTACGACTTCCAGCGGCTGGTCTGGGCGGCCGGGCCAGCTCAGATCCAGGCGCTCCTGGCTGCGGCCAACCCCACCGATCCAGCTATCTACAGGGAAGTTCTCCACACCCCCTCTCCGGCCTGAGCGGTGCCCCTGAGCCGACCCGAGCTGGAGCGCTTCGCTCGCCAACTGGTCTTACCTGGCTGGGGGTTGGACGGTCAGGAGCGGCTGTTGCGCTCCCGGGTTTTAGTAGTTGGCCTGGGCGGTTTAGGTGTTCCCTTGCTCACCCAGCTGGCCGCCGCTGGGGTGGGGGCGCTGCGGCTCAGCGACTCCGACCAGGTGAGCGCCAGCAACCTGCAGCGGCAGTGGCTCTACCTGCCTTCCGACCTGGGCCGCCAGAAAGCCGAAGTCGCCGCCGAGCGCCTCTCGGCCCTGGGCCCAGCCACTTCGCTGGAACCCCGCCCGGCGCTGAGCGCCGATAACGCCGGCGAGCTGCTGGCCGGCTGTGACCTGGTGTTCGACTGCACCGACACGCCGGATTCCAGGCTCTTGGTCGAGGACAGCTGCTTGCAAGCGCGCCAGACCTGGATTTGGGGCGCGGCCCAAGCTTATGAGGGGATGGTTTCCACCTTGGTCCCGCCCGCGGGCTTGCGCCAGATTTTCGGCTCCTTGGAGGCGGCCGGTCCGGCTTGCAGCGTGACCGGCGTCTTCATCCCGCTGCTCGGGATGGTGGCCTCGGTGATGGCTGCCGAGGGGCTCAGGCTGCTGCTCGGCCAGCCTCCGCAGCTGCGCGGCCGGCTCTGGGTCTACGACGCCCAGAGCGGCGAGAGCATGACCATCGCCCTCAGGGAGCCTGAACCGCTCCGCGGGGCGGCTACCCCGCCCAGCAGGTAGGATGCGTTCAGGAGGCAACTATGACCCTGCTGATCTCTGGTGGAACCCTGATCGACGGAACCGGCCGCCCCCCGGTCAAGGACGGCGCAGTCCTGATCGAGGGGGAGCGCGTCGTCGCCGCTGGGGCGCGCTCCAGCTTCGCAGCCCCGGAGAGCGCGGAGCTGGTCGACGTGGCCGGGGGTTACATCCTCCCCGGCCTGATCGACACCCACGTCCACCTCACCGCCGAGGAATTCCGGCTGGACCGGCGCGCTGCGACGCCTTTCTCGCTGAACTTCTACCAGACCATCGACCGCATGCGCAGGACTTTGGAGGCCGGAATCACCACCGTGCGCGACGCCGGCGGGGCCGACTTGGGGCTCAAACTGGCGGTGGAGCAGGGCTTGGTGGCCGGTCCCAGGATGCAGATCAGCATCTCGGCGCTGACCATCACCGGAGGTCACGGCGACGGCTGGACCCCTTCGGGGATGGAGACCGGCCTGTTCGCCACCTACCCCGGCCGCCCGGACGGCCGCTGCGACGGCGTGGAGCAGGTGCGCGCCAAGGTGCGCGAGGTGCTGCGGGCCGGCGCCGAGGTGATCAAGGTGCACGCCACCGGCGGTGTGCTCAGCCCGACCGACAACCCCCGCTTCACCCAATTCAGCTTGGCTGAATTGGAGGTCATGGTCGCTGAGGGGGCCGACCGCGGAGGCGTCAAGGTGATGGCCCACGCCCAGGGTGCGGCCGGCGTCAAGCGGGCCCTGCGGGCTGGGATCCACTCCATCGAGCACGGCATCTACCTAGACCAAGAGGCCATCGAGCTGTTCCTGGAGCGGGGCGCTTTTCTGGTGCCGACGCTGCTGGCCCCGGTCTCAGTGCTGGAGCAGGCCGACGCCCACCCCGGCGCCCTGCCCGAGTGGGGGGTGCGTAAGGCCAGGGAGGTCATCCAGGTCCATAAGGAGAGCGTGGCCGAGGCGGTGCGCGCTGGGGTCAAGGTGGCCATGGGGACCGACGCCGGAGTCATGCCGCACGGCCAGAACCTCCGGGAGCTGGAGCTGATGCGCCAGGTGGGGATGGAGCCCATGCAGGTTCTGGTCGCCACCACCGCCGTGGCCGCCGGGTGTTTGGGCTGGCAGGACCGGGTCGGGACGCTGGAGCCCGGCAAGCTCGCCGACGCGGTGGTCCTCCGGAAGGACCCGCTCGCCGACCTGGCGGCCTTGGCCGACCCCGCCGAGGTGCGCTGGGTCCTCAAGGGCGGGCGTTGGGTCAAAGCCGACGGGAAGATGCTGGTGTGAGCCGCGCGGACCTGAGCCAGCCACCCCCTTGTTGCGCGTGGGGTCCCCAGGGTGGGTTCGGGGAAGCGCTGTGGGGGCGAAGGCGCAGCGCAGCTCGGCTGCCGCTAGGAGGGTAGGAGGCTAGGGTGCTCAGGTCCATCCAGCTCACCAATTTTCTCAGTTACGGCGAACCGCCGGGGCCCGCTCAGCTGGGCCGGCTGAGCGGACTCCTTTACCGGGTTACTTCGCCTCTCGGATCCAATTGAGGTCGGGGCTCACAGACTGCCCAGAGCGCGTCCCACCTCTCCGGGGTAGCCGGCAGGGCTGGGCGCGCGGCCACTGCGCTTGGGCCGGGGTGCCCGCCGATCAGGAGCCCACCTGCAGTACCGGTGGAGGTGACCTTCCAGCCGAGATCCGCATCGGGGGCTACTTCGGCGCCGGCGAGAACCCACCCGCGAGCGTAGGCTGGAGCTAGCTCAGGGGAATCTGCTCCGATCCGCAGCGACCGAGGCTGCGCGGCCAAATCCAAGACGCGGCCGCTGAGCTTGTTCGGGTCGGGTGGCCCCTCCGGGACCGCCAGAAAACCGGAGACTTAGCATAGATCCGGGGTACCTGGCCCTCTTCTTTGTCTGGGAAGCCGCCAGGGTACGGGCGAGAGGCGGAGGGTGCGCAGAGGAGGCACTTAGAGTGCCTCCTCTGCGCCAGCTAACCTTAGTGGCTGTCGCTGGCTTGCTCCACTTCTTCCCAGGCAGCGCGGACAATTTCGGGTCCGATCACCGGCTTCAGTTGCTGGATGACCACAGCGCAGTCCTCACTTAGATTGAACCCCAGCTCCCAGCTAGGCTCCCTATCTGGATACCAGTCCCACGTCAAAACGTAATGGAACTTCTTTCCCGTCCTTTCCTTTGCAATACGAAGAGAGACGCTTCGCTCGGACTTGGGTATCCACACGTGCCACGAGAGCATCTCAATCTTAGGAAGATTAAAGTTAAAATAATGGAGCGACTCGTGCTCTCCGATCTCAGGGGCATGAGGCAAGACAGGGCCCACGGTCTGGGGCTCGGAGGCGACCTGGCAAGCCAACTTATGGGCCTGCCTGGCGGCTCTGAATGCCTCCGGGGCGGTTGCAGCGCTCAACCACTTTTTTCGGAGGGCGGCTGCCTCCTCAGAGGTAGGCTTGCTAAGCAGGAGCGCCCAGGAATGGCCTAAAGCGCTGTGTAACGCCAAGGCAATTTTGAGGGAGCTGGACCTTGGGTTGGCCATAGGGAGTCTCCTAGCCCCGGGATTCCCCGCCGGGGCGCGGACGAGCGAGGAAATAGTAGTTCTATCCTAGTAAAAAATACAAGGGTATGTAAAAAAACCGACGAGTAGTCGCTATCCAAGAATCGGGATTTCCAGAATCTCATCCCCACACAGCCTCTGTTAACGGTGGGGGCCCCCAACGAGAGCCTATGGGGCAGCCGCCTTTCTGAGCAATCTGGCGACCGGGAGGATTGGCAGCCTCAGAAGCACCTCGGGGAGCGCTCGGGCGACCGTTGGGATAAGCCAAAGGGGGCGCGCGAGACCGACTGCCATCTGATGGTGCAGGTGATGGAAAGCTGGTTTCTGGCGGACCGGGAAGCACTTAGCCGCTTTTTTGGCGAGGGCTCTCACGACAACGTTCTTCCCGCGCAGAGCCGCCCGATAAGGCCGGCCCCTACAGCAAGAGCCAACACGCATTCAAGCTGCTGGGGCGGATCGGTCCCGAACAGGTCTTTGCCGCCTCGCCCTGGGCCGAGCGCTAAGCCGTTCGGCTTGAAGAAAGGCTGTAGTTTTCGGGAAACTGGACCGGCCCTGGGCCCAAGCTCAGCTCCGCCGCCTAGATCGCTCCGGCTTCCCTGGTTGGACGCGCTCGCTGAGCGCTCGGCCAGAGAGCTCACTAGCCCTGCGCCGCGCTGGTGGCAGAGCTGGGGAGATGCGCAGAGCCGCTCTCCCTCGGTCGCCCTACCCCACCGGTTGCGGCGCGAGGTGGGCGGGGCGCTGCCCCTGCGGCAACTCCGCAGCGCGGGCGGGGTCAGCTGTCCCGGAAGCCCACGGCCATTTTCTGCGCCCGAGGCGGTCCCAGCTCTACCTGCTCAGGGACCGCCTCGCTGCACTTCCCAGCTAGTTGTGGTGGGCGGTACAGGATTCGAACCTGTGACCCCTCGCGTGTGAAGCGAGTGCTCTACCGCTGAGCCAACCGCCCATGGTGGGCTCTACAGGATTTGAACCTGTACCCAATCGGTTATGAGCCGACTGCTCTAACCATTGAGCTAAGAGCCCGGGCCAGGTACCGGACTCAGGCTGAGCCCCGGCCGCCGGAGTCTATCACCATGTTTCTGACGGTGTCAACGCGAGGGGGGATCCTCAGTTGACCGGGCCCTCCTCCAGCCCCTAGAGTGCTGGAGTGAACCTGAGAACCCTGTGCGCCGCCGCTGCTGGACTCGCTTTGGCCGCCTCTCTGGCCGCTTGCTCCGGGAACAGCGATCAGCTGTCCCTGCGGGGCGGATCCGCCCTGCAGCTGGCAGCTGGCAGCAGCGGTCAGGAGCGGATGACCCTGCAGGCCTCCGGGGGTCTGGGCGGTCCGGTGCAGCTCAGCGAGCAGGTTCTCTCCGGGACCGGTGTCAGCTACGGGGCGCTGGGTTTCGCTCCCGCTCAGGTCAGCTTGCCGGTCGACGGCACGTTGCCCTTTACCTTGACCGTCTCTTCTCTGGGTAGGACTGGAACCTACCTGGTGACGGTCACGGCCAGCGCGGGCATGCTGGCATCTAGCCAGCAGTTCGCCGTACAGGTGAGCAGCGCGCCCTGAGCTCCCGCCCTCGGGACCCGCGGTCTCGCGTAGACTGCTGGGGTGGTGATCCTCCACGCCAGCTCCGAGGTGTACCCGCTGTCACGCAGCGGTGGCCTCGCCGACGTCTTGGGAGTCCTGCCGGCGGCCCAGCGCCAGGTCGGTGCCGATCAGGTCTTCACCGTCTCTCCCTGGTACGGCAGCCTGCAGGGTCAGCCCGAGCTGCTGGGTGAGTTTGGAAGCGCCGGGGAGGTCTTCCGCCTGGGCCGAGTCGAGCTCGCGGGGGTGATTCACCTGCTCATCGGCGGCCGGATGTTCGAAGGCGCCGACCTCTACGGGTACCGAGACGACGTCTGGAGGTTCGTGCAGTTCGACCTGGCGGTGATCGCCGCGTTGCAGGTAGCCGGGTTGCGCCCGGATGTGGTGCACGCCCACGATTGGGCGACCGGCCTGCTGCCAGCGCTGCTCCGCTACGGGCCGGAGGCTAACCGGCTGGGCTCGGCCAAGTTGGTCTACACCATCCACAACCTCAACTACCAGGGCCGCTGGAACCTGGAAGAGGTTCGCAGCTGGTCGGGTCTTCCGGCCGAGCTGTTCGGACCGGACGGCTTGGAGTTCTACGGCGACGCCAACCTGATGAAGGCCGGAATCCGTTGGGCCGACCTGGTGACCACCGTCTCGCCGACCTACGCGCGCGAGATCACCACTCCGGAGCGCGGGGAGGGCTTAGACGGGATGCTGCGCCAGGTCAGAGACGCTGGCCGGTTAGTCGGGATCCTGAATGGGCTGGACCAGCAGCGTTGGGATCCGGCGCACGACCCTTACGCCTCCTTTCAGAGCTTGACCGAGCGCGCGCAGCGCAGCGCGGAGCTCCGCGCTGCGCTGCGCTTGGACCGCCGGCCTATCCTGAGCATGGTTACCAGGATCGCCGAGCAGAAAGGCATCGACCTGGTCCTCGCGGCTGCGGAGCGCCTGTCCGAGCGCTGGAACCTGGTCCTGCTGGGCAGCGGTGACCCCGGCATGGAGGCCCAGCTGTCGGAGCTCGCTCGCTCGGGCCTGCTCACCTACAGGTCGGGGATCGATGAGGCCCTGGCTCACCGGATCTACGCTGGCTCCGACGCCTTCCTGATGCCCAGCCACTTCGAACCCTGTGGCCTGAGCCAGATGATCGCCCAGCGTTACGGCTGCTTGCCGGTGGTGCGGCGCACCGGTGGCCTGATCGACACCGTCTCTCCCGATATCGGCTTTCTCTTCGACCGGCCCGAGCCGGAGGCGCTGCTGGCCGCGACCGATAGGGCTGCAGACCTGCTGGGGAGTCGGGACTGGAAGCGGCGGGTCCGCGCAGCCATGCGCCTGGACTGGTCCTGGGAGGGGCCGGCCCGAGCTTACCTGGAGCGCTACGCTGCGCTCAGGCCGTCTTGAAGAAGAAGGGCGGCTCGACGCCCACCATCCGGGCCATCATCCAGAGCTGACCCTTGTGGTGCGACTCGTGCACCCGCTGCATGCCTAGGAGCTGGCCCCTGGTGAGCTTCCTGCCGAGGGCCTCTACGGTCTCCTGCAGCTGCGCTTGGCTCAGCGAGGCCAGCAGCTCGCTCACTTCCTCGGTGTTCCTGTCCAGGGCGGCCCGGGCCTCGCCCAGGCTTTTCGACTGCGCCGCCTCGGCCTGCCTGCCGACCATGCGGTTGCCCGAATTGATCAGGTGGTCCACCAGCTGGGTGATGGTCATCCCCCCGGACCAGGCCGAGAAGCCGCCCTTCTCCTCGGGGATCTTGGCGATCAGCTCCTGGAGCGGCGCGCGGATGGAACGGAAAGCGACAACTTGCTCTTGCATGGGCTTCCTCCTGCAGCCATCTTAGGCTAGGAAGCGGGGGAGCGGCTGTTCCGGGGGCTGCTGCGCCGCCGCGGGCCTTGGTGTAAAGTCAGGAAATGATGCGTGAACCCGTGCGCGTGGCAGTGACCGGAGCCGCCGGTCAGATCGGCTACAGCCTGCTCTTCCGGATCGCTGCCGGCGAGATGCTCGGTCCGGACCAACCGGTGATCCTGCAGCTGCTGGAGATTTCGGCCGCCATGCCTGCGCTGCGCGGCGTGGTGATGGAGCTGCAGGACTGCGCCTTCCCCTTGCTGGCTGGTATCGAGACCTCAGACGACCCCACGGTGGCCTTTAAGGGAGCGCACTTCGCGCTGCTGGTGGGCAGCCGCCCGCGCAGCAAGGGCATGGAGCGCAAGGACCTGCTGGAGGCCAACGGCGCCATCTTCACCGTGCAGGGCAAGGCGTTGGCCCAAGCCGCCCATCCCCAGGTCAAGGTGCTGGTAGTGGGGAATCCGGCGAACACCAACGCGCTGATCGCCCTGCGCAGCGCTTCCGGTTTGCCCGCCCGCAACTTCACGGCCATGCTCAGGCTGGACCACAACCGGGCGGTGGCCCAGCTAGCCGCCCACCTGAAGGTGCCGGTGACGGCGGTCGAGCGGGTGGCGGTCTGGGGCAACCACTCCTCGACCCAGTACCCTGACCTCAGCCACGCGCTGGTCGAGGGCCGCAGGGTCTGGGAAGCGGTGGATCTGAACTGGATCCAAGAGACTTTCATCCCGACCGTGCAGAAGCGCGGTGCGGCCATCATCGAGGCCAGGGGCTTCTCCAGCGCCGCCAGCGCCGCCAACGCCGCTATCGACCACATGCGCGATTGGGTCCTAGGGACTGGCCCGGGCCAGTGGGTCAGTATGGGCGTTCTCAGCGACGGCTCCTACGGGATTCCCGAAGGGGTGGTCTTCGGCTTCCCGGTTACCTGCCAGGACGGCGAGTACCAGATCGTCCCTGGGCTCGAGGTCATTCCTTTCGCCGCTGAGCGCATCCAGGCTAGCCATCAGGAGCTCCTAGAGGAGCGCGCCGCCGTGGCCCACCTGCTCTGAGCGGGCTCGGCCGCAAGCGCGCGGTGGCCTTGCGCCAGGCCGGGCGGAGTTGCGGCCTCCGAGACGGTGAGATCGGCCAGATCGGCTAGGTAAGGGCCTGAAGAGTAGAGACCTGCCTCCGTCCTCCAGCTGGTCCAGGCTCACCGGTCTTCTTCTTGCTGCTGAGCGCATCCAAGCTAGCCGTCAGGAGCTCCAAAGCAGCGTGCCGCCGCTTACCTGCTTTGAGCGAGTTTGACCGAAGAGTGCGCGACTACCTTGAGCGGCTCTCGGATCGCAGGGCTCCCTCGGCGCTGCGGCCCGTTCGGTCCCTGGCGTGATCTTCGGCCGGAGGCTTACTCTACTTGCTCTAGGCCCGCGCACCACCCAGGTCGGTTGTCCCGCTGGATTAGAGACTTAAAATATGATTTTCCATATATTTAGCTGTAGACTGGCGACGGGCTAGAGGCCCGGAGAGGCGGAGTATGGAGGATCTGAAGAACGACCGGATACGCCAGGCGGTTCGGCAGCGCTACAGCCAGGTTGCCGAGAGCAGCGATGCGAGCTGCGGGTGTCGCGGCCCGGAAGTGCTCGTGGCCAGCACGGGGACTTGCTCCCGGGAACTGGGATATAGCGCTGAGGAGATCAGCGTCATCCCTCAGGGAGCCGACATGGGGCTGGGTTGCGGGAATCCCCAGGTGATCGCTGCGCTGAAGCCTGGGGAAGTCGTCCTCGATCTAGGTAGCGGTGGCGGATTCGATTGCTTTCTGGCTGCACGGGCGGTCGGGGACACTGGGCGAGTCATCGGCGTGGACATGACGCCTGCAATGGTCTCCAAGGCGCGCGCTGGTGCGGCTTCGGGTGGCTATCAGAACGTCGAATTCCGGCTCGGTGAGATCGAAAACCTGCCCGTTGCGGACGCGACGGTAGATATCATCCTCTCGAACTGCGTGATCAACCTGTCGCCCGATAAGCTCCGGGTGTTCGCCGAGGCCTTACGCGTTCTGAAGCCGGGTGGTCGCCTGGCCATATCGGACATCGTCGCCTTTGCCGACTTGCCGGAAGAGGTCAGGCAGGATATGGCGCTCTATGTCGGTTGTGTGGCGGGCGCCTCTACAGTTTCAGAAATCGAGGCGGTGCTGGAGGCCAGCGGGTTCACCGAGATCCGCGTGCTCCCTCAGGGCGCCAGCGAGCAGTTCATCCGGGGCTGGGCGCCGGGAACCAGTGTCGCGGATTACGTCGTCTCAGCGACCATCCAGGCTGTCAAACCTGGGGCCCCCTTCCAGCCTGCGCCGCTCCGCTGACCTGAATTCAGGCGAATACCCGGGTGAGCCAGGGTGCGAGGACGCCTCCCAGCAGCAGGGCGGCCAGCGCCCCAGCGGCCAGGTAAGGGCCGAAGGGCAAGATCCTATTCCCGCTCATCAGCCGGTTCAGGCTCCCCAGCACAGCCCCTAGGAAAACGGCCACCGCTACCGCGATCAGCAGGCTCTCGGCTCCCAGAAAAGCCCCGATCATGGCCGCCAGCTTGACATCGCCGAAGCCCATGGCGACGGGGTCGTACTCCTGACCCTCCACCTCGGGCCTGGTCCACCAGTACAGGCCCGCCAGGATGGCCATGGCCCCTGCCCCCTGGAGCGCTCCCTGGACGACCTTGATCAGCCCCGGCCCCAGATTGTCGGCCCCCAGGACCACCGAGAGCAGCAGCCCGCCCTGGGTCAACCAGTCAGGGACGCGCAGCACCCGCCTGCGCGCCAGGTTGATCCCCACCGCCGCTACCCCGACCAGCAGGCCTACTAAGGGGCCCAGCCAGGCCCCCACCAAGCCGGCCAGCCCGATCTGCATGTAGCCCACCGGGTACTCGGGATGGCGGGGTTCGCGCAGGCGCCGCAGCACCCAAGCCCCCAGCGTCCCGATCAAGACCAGCAGCCCTGCCCCCAGCAGCGCCCCTCTGAGCGCTCCGCCGAAACCCGGCAGGCTGGGCAGGCCGTTCACCCTCCCCCCCAAGGCGAACAGCAGCCCGATGGCGATTCCGGGCAGGGAGATGCCGTCAGGGATCTGCTGGAGGTCGATGTCGATGCTGCTGGCCACCAGCAGCATGGTGAACAGGCACCACAGCCCCAGCAGCCGGAAGCCGACTTGCCAGGGCGGGAAGAGCATCGCCAAAGCCAGGTAGCCGGCCGCGCTGATGGCTTCGACCAGCGGGTAGCGCGGGCTGATCGGCGCGTGGCAGTAGCGGCAGCGGCCGCCCAAGAAGATCCAAGACAGCACCGGGATCAAGTCCAGCGGGCTCAAGCGGTGGTTGCAGTGAGGGCAGTGGGAGGGGGGCAGGACCACCGACTCGCCGCGGGGGAGGCGGTAGATGAGGACGTTGCTGAAGGATCCGATCAGGGCCCCCAGGATCGCTGCCAGCAGGGCGAGGGAGACGGACAGCGACGCGGGCACCGGCCCATTGTACGGGCAAGCTTGCTAGAGTGGAGCTGTGAAACTGGTTCTTGTGGTCGCGCACCCGGATGACGAGGTCTACGGCGCCGCCGGGACGATCTTGGACCTGCTGGAATCTGGAGAGGAGGTCGGCATCGTCACCCTGACCCAGGGCGAGCGTGGGCGCACCCTGGGTCTGGTCCAGACCCCCGAGCAGTTGGCCCAGCTGCGCGCCGGGCCGGGAGGCGAGCTGCAGACCTGCTTGCAGCTCCTAGGGGTCCGCAACCACCGCCAGTTTCGCTATCCAGATGGCGCCTTGGCCCAAGTGCCGGAGCAGGAGGCCTTGGCTGCTCTCTGCCCGGTGCTCGCGGAGTGGTCGCCGCAGATCCTGCTCACCTTCCCGCCTGACGGGGGCAATGGCCACCCCGACCACGTGGCCGCCAGCCAGCTGGCCAGGGCCGCCTTCGAGCGGGTCGGGAGGCCGGGCAAGCTCTGGTACTACACCAGGCCGGGAGGGGAGCCAGCTGGCCGCCTGTTCCGGGATGTCTCCCACCAGGTGGTGACCAAGCTGCGGGCCATCGCGGCGCACCGTTCTCAGGCCCTCTCGACCGTCGACTTCCTGCGGCGCGCTGCCGAGCGGATCGTCCTGGAGAGTTTCGAGCAGGCTTTCCCGCCCCTGGCCGAGGGCGAGTCGGCCACCTTGTGACGGTGGAGGGCACCTCGGAGAGCGGTATCTGGGTGGACCGCCTGGCCAAACGCTTCGGCCGCCGCACCGTGTTGGAGCAGATCTCCTTCACCGTCCAGCCCGGCCAGGTCTATGCCTTGGCTGGGCCCAACGGTTCGGGCAAGACCACCTTGATCCACTGCGTCTGCGGCCTCACCTTCCCGACCAGGGGCCAAGTCCGCCTGGGTGGCGAGGACGTGCACGCTCGCAGCGTGGCGGCTCACGCCAAGATGGGGGCTTTGGTGGAGTCCCCCGCCGCCTTCTACGGCCACCTCAGCGGCCGCGAGAACCTCCGGTTGCACGCCCGCCTGGCCGCTCGGGGCGGCCTCAAGGTCTCCGAGGACCGCATCCGCGAGGTGTTCACCCTGCTCGAGCTGGTGGCGGTGGCCGACCGCCCGGTCTCGGTCTACTCGCTGGGCCAGCGCCAGCGCCTGGGGGTGGCTGCGGCGATCTTGGGCCATCCCCAGGTGCTGATCTTGGACGAGCCGACCAGCGGCTTAGATCCCCTAGGGATCGGGCTGATCCACCGGGTCTTGGCCGAGTTGGCCAGCGAAGGCTGCGCGGTCCTGCTCTCCACCCACCACCTGCGCGAGGTGGCCAGCTACGCTAGCGTGGTGGGGATCTTGGGTGCCGGCCGGCTGATCGACCAGGTCGATCTCAAGCTGCGCCAGCGAGCTTACCGCTTTCTAGTGGACCAGCCGGCCAAGGCCGCCGCTGCCCTACAGAGCCTACCCGGGGTGCGCAGGGCCCAGACCCGCAGCCCCTACGCGGTCGCTTTGCTGGACAGCGAGCAGGTGATCCCCGGTGCGCTCAGGCAGCTGCAGAGCGACGGGGTCGCCGTCTTCGAAGTCGGCCCGGACGTCTTCGACCTCTACGAGTACTACCGCGACCGGATGGAGCAGGTCTACTGACGGCCGCCGGGCGGCCACCAGGGGGGCACATGTCGGTGTTCGTGATCGAGCTGGCCAAGTTGCGCGCGCTGCGATCGGTGTGGTTAGCCGCCGGCGTGCTCTTCGTCTTGCCCTGGATCTGGAGCTTCGCCCCCGACCTCCCCAAGGTCTACGGCCTGGCCTTGGTCAGCGCCTATCAGATGCCCACCCTGAGCCTGCTCACCGTGATGCAGTTCGTCCTGCCGCTGCTGGTCAGCGTCTCGGTGGCCGAGCTGATCGGCGCCGAGGTGACCGCCAGGACTTTGGCCACGGCGGTGTTGCGCCCGGTGACCCGCAGCCAGATCCTGGCCGCCAAGCTGGCGGTGGCGCTGATCTACCCCCTGCTGCTGCTGGCCATCCTGCTGGTCAGCAGCCTGCTGGCCGGCGCCCGCTTCGGCCTGGGTGCTTTTTACGGCGGCAGCGGCCTGGGGGCTGGCGGCTTCGCCGGCCTGGGGTTGACCTCGCCCGCCTTGGCCCTCGGCCAGATCCTCCGGGCCTACCTGCTGGCCTGGTGCAGCTTGCTGCCGGTGGCCGCTCTGGCGCTGCTCTGCGCGGTCTGGTCGCTGCAGACCGCGCTGGCCACCTTGGCGACCATCGTGGCCTTAGCGGCGATGCGGCTGCTGGTGGTCTTCCCGGGCATCCGCCCGCTGCTGCTGACCTCCCACCTGGACCTCTATCAGGCCGCCCCCTCCACGGTGGGCAGCTCGGCCGTCTTGCTGGCGATCTACCTGGTCTTGTTCGTCGCCGGCTGCTTTTACCTCTTCGACCGCAGAGACCTCTAACCCCCGAGGGTCCGCCGAAGCGCGCAGGCCCCCGGCAAGGAGAACGCTATGGATAACCCCAAGGGTGACTTGATCGAGTTTTGCCGCAACGCCAAGCTGCGTCCGCCCAAGTTCGAGACCAGGGGAACCGGCCCCGAGCACGACCCCCTGTTCATCACTGACGTGCTCATCGACGGAGAAGTGAAAGCCACCGGTCAGGGGCGCAGCAAGCGCGATTCCGAGCGCATCGCCGCGCAGCTCACCTTGGAGCTGCTCACCGAGCAGCTGGGCGTGGAGCCGGTCAAGCCGGCCAGGCGGGGCCGCAAGGCTGCTCAGCCGGCTCCGGCTGAGCAGCCCAAGCGCTCGGAGCCCACCTCCTGGCCGCTCTACGCCGAGCTGCTCTCCCGGGCGGTGGACGTCGCCAACAGCCGGGTCGACCCGCTGCGCCGCGGCCCAGACAGCATCGACATGGTCAGGCGTCTGGCCCTCGACCTCTACAAGGGCCTGCTCGAGGAGCTGGGTCCTCAGCCGGCTGCCTTGGACTCCTGATCCTCTTCCTTGTGGCGGTCCCTGCGCTCCTTCCAGACCAGCCGGACCGGGACGCCGGCTAGGTCCAGGTCGCTGCGGATCCGGTTGATCAGGAAGTGCTCGTAGGCCCGGGTGACGTAGTCGGCGCGGTTGCAGAAGATCACGAAGGTGGGCGGTGCCGTCTCGGCTTGGGTGATGAACTTGAGCCGCAACGGCTTGCCCTTGAAGTTCGGGGTGGGCTGCCTGAGCTGCCAGATCGCCAGCCAGCGGTTGAGCTCCGCGGTGGAGCGCCGCGACTGCCAGCGCTCCCTGAGCTTGATCGCCTCGGCCAGCATGTCGTGGATCCCGTAGCTGTTCAGCGCGGAGGTGTAGACCTTGGGCGCCCCTCCCAGCAGCGCGAACTGCTGCTCCAGTCCGCGCTCCACCTCCTTCAGCCGGGCGTCTTCGATCAGGTCCCACTTATTCACCACTAACACCACCGGCCGGCCGGCGCGGTAGGCTTCCTGGGTCAGCTTGAGCTCGAAGTCCCCCAGCTCCTCCGGGGAGAGCACCAGCCAGACCAAGTCGGCCCGCTCCATGGCCGAGCGGGAGCGCAGCATGGCGTATTCCTCGACCGCGTCGCCGCCTTTGCGCCGCAGGCCGGCGGTGTCCACGATGACGAAGCGCTGTCCGGCGTAGTCGAACTCCACATCGATGCTGTCCCGAGTCGTCCCGGGTTGCTCGGAGACGATCACCCGCTCGCTGCCGGTGATGGCGTTGAGCAGGCTGGACTTGCCCACGTTGGGGCGCCCGATCAGGGCGATGCGGACCGGGGCGATCTCCGGAACCTCGGCTCGGTCCTCGGGGAGCAGCGCGGTCAGCCGCTCCATCAGCCGGTCCAAGCCCCTGGCGTGCTCAGAGCTGACCGCCAAGGGCTCTCCGAAACCCAAGCCCCAGAGCTCGGCCAGCAGCGGCTCGTGGGTCGGAGCGTCGAGTTTGTTGCCGACCAAGACCACCGGTTTGCCGAAGCGGCGCAGCCAGTCGGCCACCTCCTGGTCCTGGGCGGTCAGGCCGGCGCGCGGGTCGGTCACGAAGACCACCGCCGCCGCGGCCCAGATGGCCTGCTCCACCTTCTGGCGGATCACCGCCTCCCAGCGGTCGCCGCTCCACAGCCCGCCGGTGTCGACCAGGGTGATCCGGCGGTTGCCGTAGAGCATCACCGCCTCTTTGAGGTCTCGGGTGACCCCGCTGACGTCGGCCACCACCGCTTCGCGCCGGCCGATCAGCCGGTTGAACAGGCTGGACTTGCCCACGTTGGGCTTGCCGACTAGGACGATTTGGTCCACTACTGCCCTTGCCCCAGCGAGTACCCCGGTTTTCCGTCGAAAGTGTAGAGGTTTTCGGTTTTGACCACTTCCAGGCCGGCTTCCGCCAGGGCGGCCAGCAGGGCGGCGATGTCGGCAGGCTGCCCCTGGCCCTCCATCCGGCAGCGCCAGTGGTCGGTGCAGAAGGTCTCGGGGATTCCGTTCGGCCAGACCTTGGCGCCGCGGTTGGTGATCATGACCAGCTGGAAGGGACCCCCCATCGGCGCGCGCAGGCGCTCGGCCAGGACTTCCGGGTCCCGGCCCGGCTCCTCCCAGCACAAGAAGACGTCGACGCCGACCAGGCGCTTCTCCTGCCGCCTGGCCAGCCTGGGCCGGGTATCGAGCCGCTGCTGGCGGCCGGGCCGGGCCGGGGGGAGCTGCTTGGGGCGCTGCCCCAAGCGCTCGGTGACCGCTTCGGCGAAAGCCCAGGTCCCCACCTTCTGGCTGCTGCGGCCAGCCTCGAAGATGTCGGCGGTGTGGACGCCGTCCTCCAGGGTGCAGAGCCAGGCATTCTGCAGCGTCTGGGCGGTCTGCCCGTCGCCGATGTAGTGCAGCATGGAGATGGCGGCTTGTAGCAGGCCGGAGGGGTTGGCCAAGTCCTTTCCGGCGATGTCGGGGGCCGAGCCGTGGATGGCCTCGAACATGGCCCCGTGGTCGCCGATGTTGGCGCTGCCGGCCAGACCGACCGACCCGGCGATTTGGGCGGCCACGTCGGAGAGGATGTCCCCGTAGAGGTTCCCGGTCACGATCACGTCGAAGCGCTCGGGGGTGTCGGCCAGCCGGGCGGTGCCGATGTCGATGATCAGGTGCTCGGAGGCGATGTCCGGGTACTCCTGGCTGACCTCGGTGAAGATCCTGTGGAACAGGCCGTCGGTCAGCTTCATGATGTTGTCCTTGCTCAGCGCAGTGACCTTCTTGCGGCCCTGGGTGCGGGCGTACTCGAAGGCGTAGCGCAGGATCTTCTCGCTGCCCGGTTCGCTGACCAGCTTGAGGGTCTGATAGACCTCCTGGGTCTGGCGGTGCTCGATCCCCCCGTAGAGGTCTTCCTCGTTCTCGCGGATGATCACCACGTCCATGGTCGGGTGCAGGGTGCGGACGTAGGGGGCGTAGGCGGTGCAGGGCCGCACGTTGGCGTAGAGCCCCAGGCTCTTGCGCAGGGTGACGTTGAGGCTCTTGTAGCCCCCTCCCAAAGGAGTGGTGATGGGCGCTTTGAGCAGGACCCCGGTACGGCGTAGGCTCTCCCAGGCGGCCGGCGGGATACCCGAGCTGTAGCCCTGCAGGTACATGGCCTCGCCGATCTCGATGCTCTCCGGTGCGATGGCGGCCCCGGCCGCCTCCAGCATGTGCAGGGTGGCCCGCATGATCTCCGGCCCGATGCCGTCTCCGTAGGCCACGGTAATGGGTGTCTTCATCGCCCCAGTCTAAGCCGTCCGCTCGCCAGCCCCCTGCGCGCTTCTAGACTGCCCGCCCCTGGGCCCTAGGCCACGCCTCTAAACCGCGTCCCTGCCGCATTTTGCGCTGGGGTCCCCGGCAGGAGCGGGCTCCGGCCCGCTAGCTCAGGTTGACCCCCTTCAGCCGAGCGGTTGCGCCCTCAGCGCTCCAGCTCGGTGCGGCTGCGCGCCCAGCTGGAAGCTTGGTCGAGCTGCTCGACTTCAGCGGCTTCCAGGGCCAGGTCAGCCGCCGGGAGCAGGTCGGCCAGCTGCGCGGCGGTGTTGGCGCCGATGATCGGGGCGGCCATCTGCGGTCGGCTGAGCAGCCAGGCCAGCGCCACCTGGGCCGGGCTGGCCTGGTGGGCGTTTGCGACCTGCAACACGGCGTCCAGGATCGTCCAATTGGTGTCGTTGAACAGCCGCCGCTGGATCTCCTGGGCCCTCGCGCTGTCGGGGAGTTCCTGGCCGCGGCGGTACTTGCCGGTCAGGAAGCCGCCGCCCAGCGGGCTGTACGGCAGAATGCCCACCCCATAGGCCTCGCAGACCGGCAGCAGCTCGCGCTCGAAGTTGGCCCGGGTCGGTTGGGTGATGTTGTACTCGGGCTGCACCGAGATGAAGGATTCCAGTCCGAGCCGGTCGGAGGCCCACAGCGCCTGCATCAGGCGCCAGGCCGAGAAGTTCGAACAGCCCAAGTAGCGGACGTAGCCCCTGCGCACCAGGTCGGTCAGCGCCGAGAGCGTCTCCTCGATGGGGGTGTGGGAGTCGATCCAGTGCACCTGGTAGAGGTCGATGTGGTCGGTCTGCAACCGGCGCAGCGAGTCCTCGCAGGCCTTGAGGATCCAGCGCCTCGAGAGCCCCTCGCGCTGCAGCGGGTGATCGAAGCCCTCGGAACCCCCCTCGCCCATAGCGCCGCGCACCTTGGTGGCCAAGACGATCCGGTCGCGGTTCCCGCGCGCTCGCATCCAGCGGCCGATGATCTCCTCGGAGACGCCCCCGGGGTTGCCTTTGGTCCAGATGGTGTAGATGTCGGCGGTGTCGATCAGGTTGCCGCCGGCTTCCACGAAGGCGTCCATGACCGCTTCGGAGTTGGCCTGGTCGGTGGTCCAACCGAATTGCATGGTCCCTAGCGCGATGGGGAAGGTCCGCAGACCGCTGTTGCCGATGGATCGGTAGCTGGGCATGCCGCCAGTCTAACAGGGTGAGGGGCCCCCTCCCTACTCCAAGACCAGCGGCCGCCGCCTCCCACCCACCTCGGTGCTGGGCCAGGCTGGGTCGGTGGTCAGCTCCTCCAAGCCGTGCTGGCCGATCAGGAAGCTGTCTTCGACCTTGGCTCCGGGCAGGCTGGGATTCCAGGCCACCACCATGCCGGCCTCCAGGCGGGTCGGCTGCTGCGGGGTGGCCAGTACCTCCCTGGTCCGGTAGCCGCCCAGTCCCCCCTGGTGGTGTTCCTCGAAGGCCTCGGGATAGCCCCGCTCCTGATAGGCAGCCCGCATCGCCCTGGCCACCTCACCCAGGGTTTTCCCGGGCCGGCTCAGCTCCAGGGCGGCCCGCTCCACCTCCAGGACCACTGCGTTGCGCGCGGCCGCCCCCGGGTGCCCGAAGCTGCGCAGCCGGCTCACCGAGACGATCAAGCCGGCGCGCTGGCCGCACAGCCCGACCAGGGCCAGCCGGCCCAAGGGTTCGGCTTTGGGCAGCGGGTGGCGGTAGCGGAAGACCCGCCGCTCGCCGGCCACCAAGAGGACCAGCGGGCGGATTCCCTCCGCCATCAGCTGGCTGGCTAACTGGCCAGCCAGCTGGCGCTCGCTCAGCTCCGGGTGCGCGGCCCGCAGGCGGTCTCCGAGCAGCCTCGCGCAATCCCGCCCCAGCTCCCTGAGCTGGTCCTGTTCGCCCGGTGAGAGGACCAGCCGCAGGGCGGTGAGGTCGTGCTCCAAGTCATTGGGCGAGGGCAGGGCGGCCGGGTGGTGCCAGGGCCAGACCTGCAGCTGGGCGCCCGGGCCATCCAGCTCTTCCTCGCGCAGCCGGCTCGCCTCGATCGCCGAGGTACACAAGATGACCGCCGCCGGCTCCACCTCCAGCCAGGCCGCACTCTGGTTGGTCACCACGGTGTTGTCGCCCCCAGTTAGCCAGGCGAAGTTGGCCGGGGTGCTGACCGCGAAGCGGGGAAACCCCTGGGCTTCCATCCAGCGGCGCAGCTTGTCCAGCGCCGCGCTGTTCATCTGCTCTCCTTGGCCATAGTCCCTATTCTTCCAGAAGCGGCCAGCTGCTCTGGCCATCCCAGAGCAGTTCCCCTGCGGCTGGCTGGCCACCGAAACGCCAGACCACCTGCTCCGCCGAGCCGGCCGGAGACCGGTCGCCCGGCTGACCCAGCAGCAGGCGGCCTCCCTCCCGCCCGTACAGGGGGATGCGCTCCAGGGGGACCTGCTGCTGCAGCTGCAGCGGTCCCTGCAGGCGCTGGCCGCTCCACAGGTCGAACCAGCCGCCTGCGGGCAGGAAGAGCGAGACCCGGCCGCCCGGGCGGGTGACCGGGGCGACCAGCAGGCTGTCTCCGAGCAGGAACTGCTGCTCGAAGCTGGCCGCCAACCGGTCCCCCGGGAAGGCCAGCGGCATGGCGCGCAGCAGCGGCAGGCCGTTCTTAGAGGCCTCCTCACCCAGTAGCTGGAGCTGCGGGAGCAGCCGGATCCGCAGCCTGAGCCAGCGCCGCACGATCTGTTCGGCCTCCTCTCCGAAAAACCAGGGCTCCCTGGGGCTGGTGCCGTGAAAGCGGATCTGGGAGGCCAGGGCGGCGGCCTGGGTCCAGCGGACGTACAGCTCGGGGTCTGGGGGTGGCCCGTAGAAGCCGCCCACGTCGTGGGTCTGGTGGGCGCCCCCGCTCATCCCCCAGCAGAGGCCGCCGCGGACGCTGGCGGCCAGCCCTTCCCAGTCGCTTTGGGGGTCGCCCCCCCACTGCAGCGGGTAGCGCTGCGAGCCGCTGTAGCCGCTGCGGGCGAAGACTAGGCCCTGGGGGCTGACCTGGTGGACTGCCCGGTTGTAGAGCAGCGGGTAGGCGTTGTGCAGCCGGCTGCCCCGGTCCCCGTTGCTAGCCCGGCAGTCCTCGGGGATCTGCTCGCCGAAGTCGGTCTTGATCACGTCCACGCCCAGATCCCAGAGCCGTTGGTGGCGCTGCTGCCACCAGGCCGCTGCGGCGGGGTTGGTGAAGTCGATCAGGCCGGAGTCCGGCAGGGGGGTGAGCAGCGCTCCGAAGGGCTCTTGGTCCCAACGGTAGATGTAGGTCGCCCCGGAGCCGTCTTTCAGGAAGTAGCCCAGCTGCTCCAGCTCCGGATATTCCGGGTTCTCGGTGGAGACGTAGGGGTACTCCCAGACGCAGAGCCGAAACCCCAGCTCCCTTAGCTGGGCGGCGAAACCGGCTGGGTCCGGGTAGCGGGACCGGTCGAAGTCCAGGGTGCAGCGGGTGCGCACCTCCAGCCAGGCCCGACCGTCTAGGGTGATCACGTCGGCGGGAATCGCTCGCCGGCGCAGCTCCTCAGCGACCTCCAGCACTTCGGCGGCGTCTCGGTAGTAGCAGCGGCTCCACCACACCCCGTAGCTCCAGCTCGGGAGCCGCCCTGGGCGCCCGGTCAGGTAGCTGTAGCGCTCCAGCAGCCTGCAGGGGTCTCCGGCCAGCAAGAAGAGGTCGAAGCCCGGCTCCTCGCAGAGCAGCAAGTAGCTGCGGTGGGACCAGCTCGGGTAGCCCACCCCGTGCCAGCTGCGGGCTGGGGTGTGGGCGAACACCCCCCAGCCGGACGGGCTCCAGGCGAAGGGGGCGTTCAGGTAGGCCAGCCCGGAGTTGACCCCCAGGGCGTCGCTGTCCCAGCACTCCACCAGCTCGCCGCGGTGGTTGAGCGGCCCGAAGCGCTCGCCCAGCCCATAGACCGCCTCTCCGCTGCCCAGGGCCAGGGCCAGCCCGCTGAGCTGGCCCTCCGAGATCAGACGGGGAACCCGCAGCCGGCCGCTGATGTGCTGGTCGGTGCTGCTCTCCAGCAGAGTGCGCTCCCCTCGGAGCAGCCGCAGCCCGAAAGGTTCGGCGCACAGCTCCAGGCTCAGGCCGCCGCTGCGCAGCGCCCCCCGGATCCCGGCGACCTCTACCTGGCAGGGGGCAACCACCTCTGCGCCGCTGAGGATCTGGTAGTCGGGACCCTGGGATCCTCCTAACTGTAGGCGGAAGATTCCCGGGGCGTAGCAGGAGGCGCTGAGCGTCCCGGCCTCGGTTTCCAGCTCCAGGCGGTTTCCGCGGGCGCTGAGCGCCCCGGTCCTCAGCGGCGGTGCCTTGAGCGGGTGGGGGATCATCCGCCCACCCCGGCTTGCACCCAGTCGGTCTCGAGCTGCTGTGGCGGCAGGATCGCCAGCTGATCGCTGAGCTGCTGCAAGGTCCGCCTACCCCTAGACAGCAGCGCCTGTCGGCAGGCGATCAGATCGGGGTAGCCGGAGAGCGGCTCCAGCCATACCGCCCGCCCGGCCAGGTACCCCCTGGCCCCGGCCCGCAGCGCAGCGGCTAGGGCCTGCGCGAATTGGGTGGCGTCCAGACCGCCGGAGAGTAGCAGCCAGGGAGCTGGGAGCCTCCCATAAGCGCGCAGATCTCCCTCCAGCTCGGCCAGGCTGGGCCCGTCCCCGCCCCAGTCCGCCACCGAGTCGGCTGCCACCGGGAGAGCCAGCTTGTAGAGATCGACGCCTAGGCCCGGGTCGGCGAAAGGGTCGAGGATATCCTGAGAGAGGGCGCGGAGCTTGCGGCGGTAGCTCTCCGGGCTCTCGCCGGGCAGCGGGTAGGGCAGCAGCTCCAGCACGAAGGCGCGGTCCAGCTGGCGGCAGGCTTCTCCGACGCGGCGCACCAGCGCGACCTGCTGCTCGGTGATCTCGGCGGGCGCCTCCGGCCTGTGCCAGGCCAGCAGCTTCAGGCCGTCCGCCCCGGCGGCCACCGCCCGCTCGGCCGACCAGCCAGGGATCAGGCCGCTCAGGCGGAATCCGCCGCGCTCCTCGAAGCGGTGGTGCTCCAAGGTGAGCAGCAGGCCGGTCTCGCGCGGCACCCTGGGCAGAGCGGTGGGCAGGCCGTAGCGGGGATCGATCAGGACGGCGCTGGCCAGGTCGGATAAGGTCTCGGCCAGCAGGCCTTTGAGCGCGCGGACCCGGCCCTCCAACTCCTCGTCGGCGAGGTCGCCGACAGCCCGGCGCACCAGGTCCATCAGCGGCGGTCGCTGGTCGATGGCGACGGCGAAGAAGCGCAGCTGTCCGTCGGAGAGCCGCGCGAGCGCCCTAGATTTTCCGGCTGTGAGCATCATTCTCCTCTCGAGCGCAGCAAGGCCAGGGCCGCTGCGTGGTCTTGGGGGTGACCGTTCTGGACGTGCAGCGCGGCGGCGGCGCTGGCCAGGCGCAGGGCCGCCGCCTCGGAGTATCCGCCGGCCAGCGCCCAGGTGAAAGCCCCGTGGAACACGTCGCCGGCTCCGGTACTGTCCCTGGCCTCCACGGCGTGAGCGGGGTAGAGGCCCTCCGCGCAGACCACCCCTCGCTCGCCCAGCGTGACCGCGGCCCAGGCGCCCAGGCTCGCGATCCGCTCCAAGGTCGCTCCCACCCCGCCCAGCGCGCGAGCCAGCTCCTCGGAGGCGATCACGTGGCTGCAGCGTGCAGCCAGCTCCCAGCCAGCCAGCTCGTCCCGGTCCAGGTCCAGCACCGCCGGGACGCCGCGCTCCCTGGCGGCGTCGGCCAGGGGTAGGGCGGCGGCTGGCCAGCGCTGGTCGATCAAGACGGCGTCGGCTCCAGCCAGCGCCTCCCTCGGGTTCCAATCGGCCTGCTCCCCGAGCCGGCCGCGGTAGCGGAAGATGTAGCGCTCTCCGCCCGGGACGGTCAGCACGGCGCTTACCGGGCTCTCGCCGCCCCGGGTTAGGCTGAACTGGGCCTCGACCCCCTCCCCGGCCAGCAGGGTGGCCAGCTGCGCCCCCACCGGATCGTCGGCCCTCCGGGAGAGCAGCTTGACCTGGCCGCCCAGCCGCGCTGCAGCCAGGGCCCCCACCGCTGCTGGGCCGCCCACGGCCCAGCGGAAACCCAACACCTCGCTGCGGCTGGAGCAGGGCGGGAAGCTGGCCACCTGCAGCCGCTGGTCCAGGCAGGTCCATCCCAGGCAGACCAGTTTCACCGGATCAGCGTCCGCCCGCAGCTAGCCGGGAGGACCGGCAGGCTCAGCCAGTCGCAGAGTTCCAGCAGGGTTTCCTGATGTTCGCCGGCGATCAGCGGCAGGTGGTGGGGAAGCCGGCGGTTGAGCCAGCTGGTCAGGAACTGCTCCGGGCTGAGCGATTCGCCGGACCAGGAGGTTTCCGCCAGCCAGCCAGCGTCGCCGTCGAAGCCGCGCTGGCCACTCAGCCGGCCGCCGTAGACCGCGGCGGCCCTGGGGAGTAGCCGCAGCCCGCTCACCGGGCCGGAGCGCAGGGTGAGGTCGTGCATGGCCGGCAGGCCGCGGTTGAAGTGCGGCAGCACCCGCAGCGCGCTCCCCGGCTCCCGCCAGCTGGGGGCGGCCTCGCCGGCGTGCCAGACCATCAGCCCCTTTTCGCTCAGGTGCACCAGATCGAGCAGCAAGGGGGGGGTGCCGCCCACCCGCTGCAGGGCCAGCATGGAGGCCAGCCCCAGCAAGTCCCCCTCGGTGGCGCAGATGAGTCCCGCCTCGGCCAGCCTGGACACGCTGCGGTAGGGCATCAGCCCCAGCCGGTCGGGGATCTCCGGCCACTCCCGCAGCGCTACGCCGTCGTAGCCGTGGCTCAACCGGAGCAAGGCCAGCTCCAGGGCGATCAGCGAGCGCTCGGCCTGCTGGTCCTGGACCGGCTCCGCTTCGGCGAGGAGCTGCTCGACCTGATCCCGGTCCACCTGGCTCAGGGCTTCCCAGAGCGGCGCGTGATCCACCCGTTCGACCTGGAGGCCGAAGTCGGGCAGGGCCGAGAAGGCGTCGAAACCGGGTGCCGGCCCACCCAGCCAGAGCAGCTTCCCCCGGGTCAGCAGCTGCCTGGCCCGCAGCGCTCCGGCGGTGACCTGCAGCGCGCGGTGCACCCTGGGATCGCTGGCAGCCCCGTAGATCCACTTGACCGGCCCCGGGTGATCGAGCGAGAGGCCCAGGTTGAGGCCGCACAGCGCATTCTGGGGGAGAGGTCCTTCTTCCCAAGCTTCCGGCAGCGCCCAGAGGGCTGCGGGGAGGCCGGAGCTCAGCAGCGGCAGCAGCAGGTCGCTGGTCGCGAAGGTCACGTAGAGCACCAGCAGCAGGTCCGGAGGGGAGGCCAGCAACCGTTCTCTGGCGGCTTGGGCTTCTGCCGCGTCCGTCACCGGCGAGAAAGCTTCCAGGGCGATGCCGAGCTTCCCCTGCAGCGGGCTCAGCTCGGAGAGGGCAGAGCGGTCCAGGCCCAGCCGGGCGCCGCGGAAGAGCGGGCGGATCAGCGGGACCAGTGCGACCCGCAGCGGAGCGGTGTTCAGGGGGATCACCTCGGTCAGCCCTTCAGGCCGCCGGTGGTCAACCCGCTGACCACCCGCTCCTGAAAGACCACGATCATCACCGTGATGGGGATCATCGCCACCACCAGCGCCGCTGAAATCAGCCTCCAGGGGAAGGCGAACTCCCCTTCGAACAGGGTGATGCCGACTGGGGCGGTGTGCATCGACTGAGCGGTGGTGAGCGAGAGGGCTAAAAGGAACTCATCCCAGGAGTTGACGAAAGCCAGGATCGCCGCGGTGAACACTCCGGGCGCGGCCAGCGGGACTACCACCCGCCACAGCGCCTGCAAGCGGGTGCAGCCGTCGACCATCGCGGCCGACTCCAGGTCTCTGGGGATGCCGCTGAAGAAGCTCATCAGCACCAGGATGGTCACCGGCAGCGAGAGGGCGGTGTAGGGAAGGATCAGCGCCGGGTAGGTGTTCAGCAGTCCGACGCTGCGCATGACCTGGAACAGCGGGACCAGGATGGTCACGGTGGGGAAGAGCGAGAGGCCGATGAGCAGCGAGAGGAGGAGGTTCCTGCGCCGCAGCTTCAGCCTGGCCAGGGCGTAGCCGGCCATGGTGCCGATCCAGATGCAGAGCACGGTGGCGCTGAGCCCCACGATCAGGCTGTTGAGCAGGTAGCGCAGCATCGGCTGCTGCGAGAAGACGTCGCCGTAGTTGGCCAGGGTGGGAGCCTGAGGCAGGTAGGTGATGGGCAGCTGGTTGAGTTCGGCGGAGGTCTTGAGCGAGGTGAGCAGCATCCAGCCCAGCGGGATGATGCCGTTGAGCAGCACCAACAGCCCGGCAATCCAGATACCTAACCGCAGCGGCAGCTGGCTGCGCCGGCCGCGGCGGGCTGGGGCGCTCACTCCTGCCCCGCGCGCAGGTAGCGCAGGTAGACCAGGGTGACCACCAAGCTGACCACGAACAGCAGCGCGGCCAGCGCCGATCCGTAGCCGAAGTTCAGGTAGCTGAGGGTGGTGCTGCGGATGTACATGGCGATCGTCTCGGTGGCGTTGCCGGGGCCACCCCCGGTCATGGCGTAGGGGATGTCGAAGGTCTGCAGCGCGGTGATGGTCCGGAAGATCAAAGCCACCGCGATGGCCGGCCGCAGCAGCGGCAGGGTGATCCTCCAGAACTGCTGCGCCGGCCTAGCCCCGTCGACCTGGGCGGCCTCGTAGAGTTCCTTGGGCAGCGTCTGCAGCCCGGCCAAGATGACCAGCGCCATGAAGGAGCTGGTCTTCCAGATGATGGCGACCGAGATGGTGAAGATGGCCAGATTGGGGCGGATCAGCCAGAGCTGCGGGTTCAGGCCGATCCGGGTGAGCAGGTCGTTGATCACCCCGTACTGGCTGTTGAAGAACCAGCGGAACACCAGGCCGGAGAATACCAGCGGCATCGCCCAGGGCAGCAGCAGTCCCAGCCGGACCGGCCAGCGGATCCGGTAGGGCAGGTTGGCCAGCAGCGCCAACACCAGGCCGACCACCAGCGCCCCCGGGACGGTGATGACGGTGAGCAGCAGGGTGGTCCTGACCGTCTGCCAGAAGCGCGGATCGCGCAGAGCGTGGAGGTAGTTGACCAGGCCGACGAAGGGCTGAGCCTGGGAGCTGACCAGGTTGACCCGGAACAGGCTGGTGTAGAGCAGCCGCAGCACCGGGTAGAGCGCCACCAGGGTCAGCAGCAAGAAGGCCGGCAGGAGCAGCCAGAAGGCCAGCGCCCCTTCGGAGAGGTCCCTCCCCCTGCGCGCCGGTGGCGCTACCCTGGTCACCGCTCAGTGCGCGGCAGACTGGTCATAGACCGCCTGCAGGCGAGATTGCATGTCCTTCAGGGCCGCGTCCGCCGACATGGTTCCAGCCAGCACCGCGTTCATGTCGTCGCGCAGGATCTCGGAGATCTTGGGGTAGAGCGGCGAGATGGGGCGGGAGCGGGCGGTCAGCACCACCGGCAGAGCTTCCTTGAACCAGGGATCGACTTTCAGGATCGCTGGGTTGGTGTAGAGGTCTGGGAACACCGGCAGATTGGAGGCGTGGATGGCCAAGAACTTGGAGGCCGGCGGGCTGGAGAGGTAGCGGATCAGCTTATAGGAGGCGTTGGGGTGGTTGGAGTAGCTGGAGACGGCCCACTGCCAACCGCCGATGCAGGTGGCTGGTTTACCGCCGGCGAAGCTGGGTAGCGGAACCACACCCACTTTGCCGCGCACCTTGGAGGAGCTGCTCTGAAAGTGGTTCCAGGCATAGGACCACTGCTGCTCGAAGATGGCGTCCCCATTCTGGAACTGCCGGCGCATCCCGTCGGTGACCACCCCGGCGATGTTGCTAGGGACCACCCCCTCCTTCATCGCGGTCAGCCAGAAGTTCATGGCCTTCTTGCCGGCCGGCGTGTCGACCTGCACCTGGTTGTGGCTGTTCACCAGGGTGCCACCTGCGCCCCAGAAGGGGACCAAGAAGGTGCAGACCGTCCCTTCGATCGGCGCTCCGGCGGTGAGCAGCCCCTGCAGGTAGGGGTTGGTCTTGTGCTCCTTGGCCAGGATGACCTTGGCCTCGTGGAGCAGCTGCCCCCAGGTCTTGGGCGGCTGGAAGCCGAACTTCTTGAGCAGGTCCTTGCGGTAGTAAAGGAACTGGGCGTCGGCGAAGGCTGGCAGCGCCATCAGCTTGCCGCTTACCTGGTCGGCGTGGCTGTAGACCGGGAGGTACTGGCTCAGCAGCTTGCTCTTCTGGGCAGGAGTCATGAACCGGTTCAGGTTGACTGCCCAACCGGCCGCCGCGTACTGGGCTGGCCGGATGATGTCCAGCAGCAGGACGTCGATCGAGGAATCGTGGGAGCTGAGCACGGTGGTCAGATAGGACTGCTGGACGTTGGAAGTAGCTCCGCCGACCTGCAGCTTGACCGTCACGCCCGGATGGCTCTGCTCGTACATCTTGAACAGCTGCTTCATCACGTTGGGCCGCTCCTGGCCGCCGACGAAGACGTGCAGGGTGACCTGCTTGGCCGAGCCGGCTCCCAGCAGGCTGGCTCCCAGCAGGGCGAGGCTTCCTAGGCAGACAAACTTGATCGGTTGCATGGTATTCCTCCTCGGGGAGAGTGGTGGCTTGGGGAGAACAGCGCGGCTGCTCGCTCGGCTCGGGCCGGCGGCGAGTTGGCCCAGGCCGGGGGAGGGCTCATGGCGCCGCCCCCTGCAGCTCCAGGCCCACCTCGCGCAAGCTAGCTGCCAAGCTGTCCCCGATCTCCTTGCCGCTGCGCCTGGCCTGCTCAGCCAGCTGGCGGCGGCGCTCGCCGGGTAGCCGCCCGCCCGAGCTGGTCAGCGCTCCAGCTAAGCGCTGCATCCGCGCGGCGAAGCCGGTGGGATCGCCGTGCGCTGCCGGGTCGATGGCCAACAGCCACAGGCCCGGCCCAGCCGCCCGGCTGGGATCGACCCAGGGCAGGGGCAGGTCGGGTGACAGCAGGGTTCCAGCCAGCGCTCCAGCCAGGATCTCGACCAGCAAGGCCAGCGCCAAGCCCTTGCCCGCTCCGATCGGCAGCAGCGCCCCGGCCAGAGCGCGCTGTGGATCCTCGGTCGGTTCGCCCTGCGCGTCCACTGCCCAGCCCGGCTGCAGGCGGAGGCCTTGGCGCTGGGCCTCGAGGACTTTCCCTCTGGCCACCACCGACATGGAGCTGTCGATCACTACTGGGTCACCCCCCGTGGGGGCGGCCAGCGCCAAGGGATTGGTGCCCAGTACGGGGCCGGGCGCGATGGCCGGGGGCGTGTTGGCCGCAGCCATCGCGACGTACCCCTGCTGGGCCAGCCTCTTGACGTAGAAGGAGAGGACCCCCACGTGGCCAGCCGCCCGCACCGCTAGGCTGGCTACTCCCTGCTCCCGAGCCAGCGGCGCCAGCGCCTCCATCCCGAAGTGCAGGGCGACCGGCCCCGGAGCCCCGTCCGCGTCCAGGATCAGGGTGCCCGGGCGGGTATGGCTGAGCCGCAGGGCTGGCCTGGGGTTCAGGCCGCCGGCCCTGAGCTGGCGGGCGTAGATGGGGATCCTGGAAAGGCCGTGTCCCGGGTTGCCCTCGATCTCCGCCTCGATCAGGACTTCAGCGAACTGCTCCGCGTGCAGCTCGCTCAACCCTAGCCCCCCAAAGAACTGGGCGACCTGCCTTTGGAGATCGGCGATCTCAAGCCGCATCGCAGCGCTCCAGCAGGGCGAGCACCCCTTCAGCGACTCGGAGCGAGACTCGCTCCTGCGACTCCTTGCTCAGGCCGGCCACGTGCGGGGTGATCCAGAGGTTGGGGCAGCTGCGCAGCGGGTGATCCCCGGGCAACGGCTCCGGGCTGGTGACGTCGAGCACCGCGCCAGCCAGCTGGCCACTTCTCAGCGCCGCCTCCAGCGCGGTCTGGTCGATCAGGTCGCCGCGGGCGGTGTTGACCAGATAGCTCCCTCGGGGCAGCAGCGCCAGCCTGGCGGCGTCCAGCAGGGGTGGACCGCTCTGTCCGGGCAGGTGCAGGCTGAGGAAACGGCTGGCGGCGATCAGCTCTTCGAGGGACCCGAGCCCGACCCCGCCGTCCTCGACCGCGCTTTCCCAGGGTACTCTGGCCGGATCGTGGGCGATTACCCGCATGCCCAGAGCCCTCGCCCGGTGGGCCACCCTGAGCCCGGTCTCCCCTAGGCCGAGCAGGCCCAGGGTCTGGCCGGCCAGCTCGAAGCCCCCGAAGCGGCTGCGCTCGAAGCCCCCAGACCGGACGTGCTCCCAGGCGCTGTCCAACCGCCTGGAGAGGTGCAGGAGAGCGGCCAGAACGTATTCGGCCACCGCCACCGCGTTGATACCCCGAGCGTAGAACAGCTGGATCCCGCGCCCGGCCAGCAGCTGCTGATCGATGTTGTCCAGCCCTACCCCCAAGCGGCCGACCACCCGCAGGTGGGGAGCGGAGGCCAGCAGGTCGGCGTCCACCCTAGTCTGGTTGCGGACGATCAGCGCGCTGGCGCGCTGCAGGCCGGCGCGCAGGGCCTCCCGGTCTTTCCAGAGGTCGGCTCGGTACTCGATGGCGTGCTGCCCTCGCTGGAGCCGCTGCAGCCCGGCGTCATCGATGAACTCGCTGACGACGATCATCCCTGCCCCCACGTCAGGCGCTGCGGTAGAGTTTGGTGAGGACGAACTCCCGGTGTCCGAGCAGCTCCGCGGCGGTCATGCGCCCCCTGGCCGTGCGGAGGAAGGTCTCCAAGATCTGGTCTTTGGCGCTTTCCAGGCTGATCTCTCCGAGCAGCAGGGCGCTCAGATCGATGTCGATGTGCTCGGACATGGTCTGGCAGGTCAGCGGGTTGGGCGAGATCTTGATCACCGGGATGAGCGGGTGGCCCACGATGTTGCCTTGCCCGGTGGTGAAGAGGTGCAGCACGCTCCCGGCAGCGGCGCAGAGGGTGACCATCTCGGCGGCGGCGCTGCTGGTGTCCATGAAGACCAGACCGGAGCCGGGGGAGACCGCCTCAGCCGGGGCGCGCACCCCCGAGACCGGGTGGTGCCCAGTCTTTTCGATGTTCCCCAGGGCCTTCTCCTCGATGGTGGAGAGCCCACCGCGGATGTTGCCTTCGGTGGGCTGCGAGCCCAGCAGGTTCGCCCCCTGCTGCTCGATGAAGTCGACGTAGTCCCGGTAGATCCGCTCGAAGCTGGCCCGGAGATCCGGGCTGCTGCAGCGCTCGGCGATCAATTGCTCCGCACCGGTGAGCTCGCTGGTCTCGCCGAAGATGACCGAGGCCCCCTGGTCGATCAGCGCGTCGACGGCCCGTCCCAGCGCCGGGTTTCCGGCCAGCCCCAGGGTGGGATCGGATTCGCCGCACTTGATCGAGAGGACCAGGTCGCGCGCGGAGACCGCCTCCCGGCTCTGCGAGCTGGCCTCCTGCACGAACCGGTACGCTGCCCGGCTGGCGCGCTGGACGGTGGTGAGATCCCCCGACCGCTCGATCGAGAAAGCCTCTACCGGAGTTCCGGCCGCGGCGATCGCGCCGGCGATCCGGTCAGTCCAGTTGGGTTCGATCCCGATGACTACCGTGCCGTAGACGTTGGGGTTGTGCCCGTGCCCGCTGAGGGTGCGAAAAGTCAAATCCAGGTCTTCGCCGTACTGCAGGCGACCGTAGGGGTGGCTGAGGGGTAGGCAGCCCTGGATCAGCCGGGCGACCCCCTCCGCCGCAGCGTTGGAGAGATCGTCCACGGGTAGGATGGCGACGTGGTTGCGGAGTCCGACGCGTCCGTTTGGCCTGACGTATCCGGTGAGTTCGGGCATACTGCTCCTTTGCGCTGAGCGCTGGCGGCAACCTAGCTGGCTTGGCTGGCTTGACCGGCCACGCTCTTGCCCCAGCGCTTGGACCGCAGGTTGTGGACGTGGACGTGTTCGCCCTGGCGGATAGGGGCGGTGGTGACGCCGACGGCTTGGCCGTACTCGAGGACTTCGTGCCCCTCGGGCAGGTCGCGTAGGGCCAACTTGTGGCCGAGCGGGATGGCTTGGACGGCGGTGACCCGCTGTGTTTGGCTGCCGTCCTGGCAGGGGATTTCCAGCCTCTCCCCGGGTTCCAGATCGGCGACGGCGACGGCGACGTCATCCTGGGCGCGGTGAATCAGAGCACGATGTGCCACAGTCTCCTCCGTTCTGACTTTTAGATTCTATATCTAAAATTTTTGACCTGTCAAGAGCTTTGTTCTACACTGAATCTGTGAGCCAGCCGATCAGCGGCCTGACCCGGACTACCCTGAGCCGGGAGGCCTACTGGCGGCTCCGCTCGGCCATCCTGTCCGGCCAGCTGGAACCGGGCAGCAAGCTGATCGTGCGGATCTTGGCGGAGCAGCTGGCCCTATCGCCCACTCCGATCAAGGAAGCCCTCAGCGCTCTGGAGCGGGAGGGCCTGGTGCAGGCGATCCCGCACCGCGGTTACCGGGTTCCCAAAGTGACCGCCGAGGACGTCGGGCAGATCTACCGCCTGCGCGAGGTCCTAGAAGGGCTCTCGGCGCGCCTGGCGGCCGAGCGTACCGGACCCGCTCTGGCGGCTCGGCTGGAGGTGATTTTGGCGGCGATGCGGGTCGAGGTGGATTCGGAGTCCCCGAGGCCCGACACCTACGGCGATCTGGATATCGCCTTTCACCGGGCGCTCTGGGAGGCGTCGGCCCACCCCCGGCTTCAGCAGATCGCCGAGACCTCGGCGGGCTTGATCCGCATGCTGATCCCCACCTCGGCGCTGCTCCCGGAGCGCGGCCTGCTGCAGTCTTTCCTAGAACACCAGAACATCGCCCAAGCGGTCGCGGCCGGTAACGGGGAGCGGGCTGAGAGCGAGATGCGCGAGCACGTCAGGAGGGCTAGGGTGGCGCTAGAAAACTCCTCGCTGCGCGCTGGACCCCTGCCTTTGCAGCCCCGCTGACCGCCTGCTCGGGGCCTAGGCTTACCTGCTCGGCCCACCCCGCGCCCACCGCTGAGGCCGCTCCCATCCTGGCCCGCCTCGCGCCCAGCGGGCTACCTCGACCGGGCTGCTGGGCGGCTCACCTTCTGGCCCGCGGTCCCGCGCCCACCTTCAGCCCGACGCGGCTTCACCCAGCCCCCAACCGCTTTCTAGGGCTGATTCCACCCTGGGCCCGGCTAGCCCGTCGCCAGCTATCCCGACGCCGGCGGCAGCGTCCCACCGGTAGCCGCCCGGGGTAGGGGCAGGCAGGGCCGTCGCGTAGCGCCAGCGGTGCACCATCGCCCACTCCACCGGCAACTCCCCCAGGATCCTCCTGGAAGCGGCGAGCAGCTCGCGCTGCACCGAGGCAGGGGGATCTTCCAGATGGGCTGCACTCCAACCCTCGCCGGCGTGCAGGGTGAGCGCTGGCAGGCTTCCGGCTACCTTGTCGTGGTCGGCGGAGACCCAGTGCAGCACCGGATCCTCGACCGCCCAGCCCCCAGCTAGGCTGCGCCCCTGCTCGGAGAGCCCCAGCAGGGCCGTCCAGGTCGGCCGGTAGCGCACGGCCTCCAATTCCCGGCGGAGCTCCTGCGGCAGCAGCTCCGCCGCGAGGCCCAGCAGCTGCGGTGCCGGCATGGTCAGGAACAGGCGCCGGCCCGTGAAAGCCCCCCCACCCCGGGTTTGGGCGGTGAAGCCAGCGCTGGAGCGGTGCAGGAAGTCCACCTGGCAGGAGGTGTGCAGCGCTAGCTTTCCCCCGCCTTCTTCGGCGCGGCGCAGCAGCTGGGCAGCCAGAGACCACATCCCCTTCGGAAGGGCGTAGCGGACTTGGCCGCCCGGTCCGATCAGCCAGGGGACGGGTTTCCCTGGGCCCCGCCAATCCTCGATCAGCTGCCTGAGCCTGGGCTGGCGGGCGGTGAAGAACTGGGCGCCGTGGTCGAAAATCCACCCTCCTTTCTGGAAGGTGGCGCAGCGCCCCCCCACCCGTCTCCCTCGGTCCAGCACGGTGACCGACTGCCCGGCCGCGCACAGGACCTGGCACAGGGCCAGGCCGCTCAGGCCGCCCCCCACGATCAGGGCGTCTGGGATGCCTGCTGCCACCGCGCCCTCCCTGCCATAGCTGCGCGCTCCACCCAAAGTGGGCCCTTGGGGCCTAGGGTCACCCCGGCGACCGGGCTGGGGTTGCCCCAACTGGCCCTCAGCCCACCCAGGGCTTCCAGGGCGACCCCCACGATCAGTTCGGCTAAGTGCATCCCTAAGCAGGTGCGCTCCCCGCCGCCGAAAGGCAGATAACCCCAGGCCGGGATTCGCCCGCGGAAGCGCCCGGGCAGGAAGCTCAGCGGGCTCTCCCAGACCTGGCTGCGGTGGCAGAGGTAGGGGCTGTAGAGCACCAGGCTGCCTCTAGGGATCTGCAGCGCGCCGAAGGTGAGGGGCCTCGCCGCCACCCGGCTGCCCATCCAGCCGGGTGGGTAGAGCCGCAGCGTCTCCCGGAAAGCCAGCCTTCGGCCTTCCTCGGTATTCCACTCTGGGTGCAGCGCCAGGTGCCAGATGGTCCAGGCCAGGGCGTGGCTGGTGGTGTCGTGGGCTGCTCCCAGGGCGATCCGCAGCTCCTCGCTCCGGCCCTCCAGCCCTCCGAGACTGCTCAGCAGATCGCGGCCGGGTTGCCCCCGGCGCAGCTCGGTGAGGCGGGCCAGCTCCCGCTGCACCGAGCGGAGCAGAGCTGGCCTGGGCACCATCGGGACCGGGAAGGGCCGCCTGAGCGGGGCCAAGTAGCGACCCAAGAGCTCCGGATCGAAGTCTCCGGAAAAGAAGACCTGGTTGAGCAGCTCCAAGGTGGTGGTGTCCGACCAGCGCAGCGCCTCGAAGCGGCCCGGGGGGACCCGGACGGCGGTGGACAACCGGGCGCGCCAGCGCTGCAGCCAGGTCGCGCCGAAGGGTTCGGCCAGCTCCTTGCGCCGGGGGCGGTGCTGCGGCGCGTCCAGGGTGATCACCCCGCCGTTTAAGTGCGGGATCCAGCGGCTGAAACTGGTTCGGCTGCGCAGCGCTTCCAGGTTGCCGAGCACCCAGCGGTTCCACTCCGGATGGAAGCCGACGATGGCGGGCCGGCCCAGCCTCAGCCAGAAGGGCTGCCCGCTCTCGGCGTGCCGCTCCAGCAGCTCGAGCGGTTCCCCGGTCCAGGCGGGCAGGTGCCCGAGCAGCGGGTAGCCTTCCAAGGCGCTCAAGCCAACCCCAAGGGATCGTAGGGGAGACCGAGGAGCTCTCCGGCGCCGTTCCACCCCGAGAGCAGGGCGAGCGGGACGCCGCCCCCGGGGTGGACGGTCCCTCCGACCTGACGGAGGTTGTCGGGGCCCAGGCGCCATCCCGGCCGCAGCGCGCCGAGCAGCCCGTGCGGCGCCCTCCCGTAGAGCGCCCCCCCTTCGCCCCAGGCGGCGTAGTCAGCCGGGGTGAAACCTCGCTTCCGCAGGCTGGCCAGAGCCTGGCCTGACCGGCGCCTGGCCAGGGCGAGGACGTGTGCGGCGTAGCTGGTTTGCGGTTTGGAGCCAGCTGGAGCGTTGACCATCAGGAAAGCGGTCCGGCCATCGGTGTGCAGGTAGATGGTCGGATCAGCCGGCAGGCCTCCCCCCTGCAAGATCTCCCACTCCGCTCGGTAATCGGCCGAGAAGAGTACCTGGTGGGAGAGCGGTTGCGCCTCCTGCAGCTCCAAGGCGATAGCCAGGGCCGAGAGGCTGGGTTGACCCCCTTCGGGGGGGAGCCCCAGCCAGCTGCGGGTCCAACTCCGGTCCGCTGCGCTCAGGAACAGGTCGCCCCGGTAGACGCCGGAATCGGTGCGAGCAGCAGTGACTCGTCCTGCTCGCCTTTCCAGCGCGCTGACCTGCTCACCGGCCCGCAGCTGGACACCCAGGCGCCTGGCCTGCTCGAGGAGGCGGTCGACCAAGCGGCGCACGCCCCCTACCACGTGCCAGCTCCCCAGGCCTAGCTCCACCCAGGCGACGTTGTGCAGCACCGCGGCTGCCCGGTAAGGGTTGGCGCCGACGTAGGTGGCGAAGCGCAGGAAGAAGGGGCTCAGGTAGGGGTCGTCTCCGACCAGCCCCGCCAGGGACCGGCCGGGGTGGGCCGCTCGGCCCGCCCCCAGCGCGTAGCGCACCAGGTCGCCGGGACCCGGGGGCGGCGCTGCCAGGAAGGTGGTCTTGGCTCCCTCGAACAGCTGCTCGGCCTGCGCGAGCAGCCAGCCGTACCTGCGCCCCTCCCGGGGGAGCAGCTGGGCCAGCGTAGGCCCCAGCGCGCGCTCCGGCG
This sequence comes from bacterium, assembly GCA_021810505.1. Classification (GTDB taxonomy): domain Bacteria; phylum Deinococcota; class Deinococci; order Deinococcales; family Deinococcaceae; genus JAJZIR01. Next base: position 73,813 of record JAJZIR010000006.1, on the reverse strand, counting down.
AGAAGCTGCGCCCGTCGGCGTACCGGTAGCGGGTCAGCGGCCGGAGCTCGGTCAGCTCTAGCTGGTCTGCGCCCAGGCGGTGCAGCAAGGTCGCCGGGACTTCGCGGAGTGTCAGCAGCGTCGGGCCGCTGGGCAGACCCTCCCAGCCCGAGGCCTTCCCGCCCCAGCTCTGGCTTGCCTCCAGAACCACCACCTCGCTGCCCTGTTGGGCCAGCCGCAGGGCCCCGGCCAGCCCGGCCAGCCCGCCTCCGATCACGACAGCCCGCCTCACCGGCGGTATTCGCGCCCTTTCCAGCGGTACCTGCGCCGGAAGGAGCGCCGGTAGAGCGGCAGCGAGGCGACCGGGGCCAGCGGGGTGAGCAGCACTTCGGAGAGGTCGAGCAGGCCGCGGCGGCCGCTCTTCAGGATGACCAGCAGGCGCTCGAGGGCCACCAGGGCGATCAGGCGCCGCCACCCTTTCTTGGGCAGGAACAGGAAAGGTATAGTGTAGATCAGGAAATAGCCGATCGCCGAGAAGACCATGAAGCTGCGGCTATCCCAGTGGAAGGCCGAGAAGTTCTTGCCGAAGCCCTCCAAGACCTCCTTGTAGTTCTTATACATCCGCACTCGGATCATCTGTCCACCCAAGGCGAAGCGGAGCTTACCCCCCTGGGCCTTGAGCTTGCGGGCGAACATCATGTCTTCCAGGACTTCCTTGCGGACGGCCTGGTGCCCACCTAGGCGCTGGTAGGCCGCTCTGCGGAAGGCCATCACCTGCCCGTTACCCGCCGAAGCCAGCGGGTAACGGGTGTACACCAGCGGATAGGGCAGAGTAGTCAGCAGGATGACGTCCAGATAGGGGACCAGAAGCCGCTCCCCCAGCGAGCCGACCTGATGCCTAGGCCAGACCGTGAGCAGGTCGGCGTCGGAGCGCTGCACCAGGTCGAGCAGCGCGTCCAGGGCGCCGTCTTCCCAGTGCACGTCGGCGTCGGTGAAGATCAGGATGTCGCCGCTAGCTGCCTGCCCCAGCTGCATGCAGGCCCAGGTCTTGCCCATCCAGCCAGCTGGGAGGTCTTCCCCGGCGAGCAGCCGGAAGTGGGGGTTGTGGCCGGCCAGCGCGCCGGCCAGCGCGCGGCTGTCATCCTCAGAGTGATCGTCCAGCAGCAGGACTTCGTCGGCACCCTGTCTGAGCCAGCTGGGCAGGTTCTCGGGCAGGTTGTGCGCCTCGTTGCGCATAGGGATCAGCAAGCTGACCCTGGGGCGCTTCCCGGTGGGGGCCGCGCGCACCGGGCGCAAAGTGGGGAAGCTGATCAGGTTCACTAGCAGGACACCCAGGCGCAGGCTCTGCAGGAGCAGCAAGAAGTTGCGCAGGTATCTCATGCCCCTCTCTCCAAGAGGATTTCAAGTGCGCGGTTGGCCGCTCCCAGCCGCTCGCTGCTGCTGCTGCGGCCGCGCAGCAGCAGCGAGAAGCCCGGCAGCGGCCGCTCGGGGTCGCTCACCTGGGCGAGCAGGTCGGTTTGAGAGACCAGGTGAGCGAGCTGGGAAGGGAGCTGCCGGCCGCTGCAGGGCTCCCCTAGCCGCAGGTAGGCTTCGGGGAACTCGTGTCCGCGCAGCGCTGTCCGAATGGCCAGCGGGATCAGCGGTACACTCGCCTGTTTAGCTAGCCAGGTGGCCCCGGGGGCGAGCGCCCCCAACGGTCCGGCCGGCAGGATCCGCCCCTCCGGGAAGATGATCAGCGGTCGGCTGCGCAGCAGCTCCAACGCTCCTCGCAGCTCACCGCTACCGATCGCCCCCAGCCTCCGGAATAGCGGGAAGCGCTGGAGCTGCTCTGCTCGCATCAGCAGCCCGGGCTGCAGGCCAGCTGACCACAGCCAGAATCCGGCCAGATACCCATCCCACCAGCCGTGGTGGTTGGCCGCGTAGATGGCGGGGCCTACAGGGGGCTGACCGCGGATCCAGACCCCGCGCAGGCCTCGCTGCAGCGACCGCCGGATCAGGCGCTGGAAGCCCCGAGCGACGAGATCCATGTCAGCAACCCCATCGCCAGCGCGGTGAGGGCTGCGGCCAGATAGAAGCCGAGCAGAAGCAGGCCTGCGGGCAAGAAGAGCGTTTCGAGCCGGTACGTCCAGGCAAATTCTCGCTCCTTCAATCGGGGAGCCAACCAAGTGATCAGCAAGCATAGCAACGACCCCACCCACCACCAGCTCACAAAGTTGAGCAGAGGCACCCCATAGTAGCTGCTCCCGCCGCTCCAGGTCCAGACCCGGTAGTGGGTCATCAGCGGCTCTAGGCCGAGGTCCCAACCTACCATCAGCAGTCCAGCCAGCCAGGCCCGGCCCCGGGCCAGCGACAGGGCGGCCACGCTCATAGCCCACCAGCCCAGTGGGACCAGCAGCGGGACCCCCAGCAGCGTGAGGGGTTGCTCGGGATAGCGGTAGGAACCGAAGGGTAGGCCGCTGTGGCTCCCCACCCACTCCACTGCCCAACCGATGGCGCAGACCAGCAGCGCCAGCAGGATGGCTCGCCCGCCCAGCCGTTCTCCGGCCCACAGCAGGGCCGAGAGCGCTAGGCAGACCGTCGAGGCGGTGGCCAGGTCCAGAAACCCCCTCGGCCACAGCGGTACCGGGATGTTGAGGGCCAGCCCTAAGGCCAAGAGCAGGGACCAGGGCCGGAGCGACCGACCTAGCGCCAGGGCTCTCGCCCTGGCCAGAGGGTGGCGGAGCAGCAAGACCCCCTGCACCACCAGCACATTGGTGACCAGGAAGAACACCGCCTCTTCCAGGGGTAAACCGAGCAGCTGAAACCCTGAGCTGAACTGCGCGCTGATCCGCCAGATTCCCAGGTGGATTGCCAGGTCGTCGGCGGCCCACAGGTAGAGGGTGGGCAAGGCCACGCCGCGCAGCAGCGGGGCGACCTGCTGGTACAGCAGGTCGCCCCCGAAAGCCCACTGCGCGGCTAGGACTGGGCCGGCCCAGGCCAGGATCAAGCCGAGATAGAGCGCGTGGCGCCCCTCCAGCAGCAGCGCGGCCCCCAGCAGGCTGAGGGATGCGCAGGCGGCTAGGCCCCCCCAGCGCACCAGCGCGCCTCGTTGAGGCAGCGCCCGCTCGACTGGCTCAGCCCACAGCGCCCACCAGCCGGTCGCCAGGGGTTGCAACAAGAAGAACAGGTACTCCTCGATGGGGACGTACAGGATGGTTCCGAGGACCCGGCCGCGGCCGTAGACCCAGACTCCTTTGAAGACCAGATAGTTATCCCAGGGTGCGGTGTAGAGCAGGGCTGCCGCGGACATCAGGAGGGGCAGCCAGCGCTGGCCGGCTGGCCCTCTAGGGTGGGCCAGCAGCCAAGCCAGCGGTGGGAGCAGGAAGATGAGCAGGAACTCCAGGTAGGTCATCCCCGGCGGCGCCGGTGGTCGCGCAGCAGGATCCGGGCCGCGCTGCGCCCGCTGGCCCCCATGATCCCGCCTCCTGGGTGGGTGCTGGCGCCGGTGATGTACAGCCCTTGCAGGCCCGGCCAGCGGTACTGGGCCGCTCCCAGGAAAGGGCGCATGCTGAACATCTGGTCCAGGCTCATCTCCAGGTGCATCACGTTGCCCCGGCGCAGTCCCAGCTCGCGCTCCAGCCAAAGCGGGGTCTGGAACAACTCGCCGGCGATCTGTTCCCGGGTTCCCGGAGCGTAGTGCTCGAAGCTACGCAGTAAGCTCTCGCGCACTTCGGCAGCCCGCAGCTCCCAGTTCCCGCTGGCCAGCTGGTAGGGGTAGTACTGCGCCCACAGCCAGAGCACTTCGTCCCCTGGGGGGGCTAGGCTGGGGTCGACCGCGGAGAAGGACATCGCCACCAGCGGGGGATCCGAGGTGGGGTCGCCGGCCAGGTACTGCCCGTAGGCTCGCTGGAGCTGCCGCTCGCCGCGGATCAGCAGGCCCAGGCCGGTGCGGGCTTCTGGGCCAGGCGCCGCGGCGTAGCGGACTTGTCCCCGGAGGGCCAGGCGCAGGATCACCCCGAAGCCGTTGCCGACCCGCACTGCCCTGGCCGCTGGAGGGACCCACTGCTCTGGGAGCATCCGGACGGTTTCCAGCAGGTGGGTCCCGCTCAGCAGGGCGCCGGCGGTGTAGCGCTCCCCGCCGGCCAGCTGGATCCCGCTGGCCCTGCCGTTTTCGATCAGGATCCGCTCGACTTGCGCGCTCAGGTGGACCTCGCCACCGTGGGCGGAGATGGCGGCTGCCAGCGCCTGGGTCAGCCCGCCGGATCCTCCCCTGGGCCTGGCGATACCTCCCTGGTGGTAGAGCGGGTGCCAGAGCAGGAAGGGGGCGCTGAGCGGATCGCTGGGAGGAGGCCCGGACTGCGCCGCCATCCACACCAGCGGAGCCCGTACCCGTTCGTCCAGGAAATACTCCCTGGCCACCTCGCCGTAGGGCCGCAGCACCTGTCCGAGCCGCCGCTTCCAGTCCCGGCCCAGCCCGGCTCCCCACACCACCTTGCGGCCCAGCTCCAGCGGGCTGGGAACGCTGAGGAATACCTCCTTGACTGCCTCAGCGAAGGGCGTCCAGTCCTCCAGGAAGCGCGCATAGGCTTCCCCTTGCCCGGGGAAGCGGTCTTCCAGCTCCCGGCAGGTGCGCTGGACATCTCTCCAGATGAACCAGGGGCGAAAGCCATCCGAGCAGTGAAATAGCGGGTCGAGTTCCAGGTATTCCAGCCCGTAGCGGGTGAGCTCCAGCTCCTCGACGATCGGGGTGAGCCGGATCAGGATGTGCGCGCTGCCGCCCAGGTCGAAGCGGTACCCAGGGACCAGCTCGGCGGTGGAGACCGCCCCACCGATCAGTTCCCTCCGCTCGAAGACGGCCACCCTGAGCCCGGCGCGGGCGGCGTACGCGGCGGCGACCAGAGCGTTGTGCCCTCCGCCGACGGCGATCAGGTCGTAATCCAAGTCGTCAACCCCATTTCGATTTTAAGGTTGGCTGCCCGGCTGGGCGGTGTGCGATCCACCAAAGACACCGGACCCTGCCTTGCGCTACACTGCTAGCGTTCACCAGGGAGGCGTACGCCTTGGACAGATTTTTCAAGAACCTCAAGGATCAGCTGGCCGGCCTCGCGCCGCAGCAGCCCTCTCCCGAGGAACAGCTGCGCGATCAGCAGTGGGCGGAGGCGCTTTCCCGCGGTGCCTTGCCCCAATTCGTCCACCAGCGCCTAGCCGACACGGCTGCGGGGAAGGTGCCCTGGATCAGCACCCTGCGGCCGGCCGAGCTGGCCCTGGCTAGGAGCCAGGGAATCCACCCGCTCGGCTTGGTCTCCGGGACCTGCTGGTTCCACTTCGGCTACTCCTGGACCCACGGCCACCGGGAAGGCTGGGACTTGACCCTCTCCCGGCTCGCGCAAGAAGCCAGGAGCTTAGGGGCCAACGCGGTGGTCGACGTGACGCTCAAGACCTCGAGGAATTTAGGCCAGGTCGACAGCATGGACTTCATGGCGGTGGGGACGGCGGTCCGGGTGGACGGGTTGGCTCCTGCCGAGGAAGTGCCCATCGCCTCGGTGCCGGCCCTGGAGTTTGTCCGCCTGCTGGACCTGGGGGTTCTGCCCGTCGGCCTGGCCGTGGGGGCCAGCTACGAGTGGCTGACCGACTGGTCCGGGCGGGCAGCTGGCCAGATGACCTGGTGGAACCAGGAGGCCGGGCAGCTCTCCCACTTTGCCAGGAGCGTGCAGCTCAGGGCCATCGAGGGGATGCGCCAAGACGCCGCCCGCCAGGGCAACGGCGTGCTGGGCAGCACCCAGTTTTCGGAGCTGCTCTGCTTTGAAGGCGGGGAGGACAACCCCAACCGCTACCTCGCGCGCCACATCGCTGTCGGTACCGCGATCCTGGACGGCAGCCGGACGGCTAGGCCCAGCCCGGTGGGCAGCTTGGGCGTGCGCCCGGTCCTAGACCTCGAAGACACCAGCCCCCTGCAGCGGGACGCGCTGCAACAGGAGCCCTTATGAGCGACCAACTACCTGCAGCCGCGCTGGAGCGCTTGGCCAATCTCAGGCAGAGCGGCCAGCACGGCGGCATCTTCACTTCTGACCTCACGGTCAATGAATTCCTGCTGGTGCGCGAGGTCGGTTTCGAGCCGGTCGGTCTGGTGTTGGGCAGCTGCATCTACCACGTCGGAATCCAGTACGGCAGCTGGAGCCGCAATCAGGAGCTGACCGTGCTGTCTGAGGCGATGTACCAGGCTCGTGAGCTGGCCATGGCCCGTATGCGCCAGGAGGCTCAGGCCTGCCACGCCGACGGCATCGTCGGTGTGCGCTTGGAGGTCAAGGCTCTGGAGTGGGACAAGGACCTGCTGGAATTTATGGCCATCGGTACGGCGGTGGTCCACCGCGAGGGCAAGGAAGGTTTCAAAGGTCTCCAAGGGCAGCCCTTCACCTCCGATCTGTCCGGGCAGGATTTTTGGACGCTGCTGCAGTCAGGATACCGGCCGCTGGAAATGGTGATGGGGAGCTGCGTCTACCACGTCGCTCACCAGGGGGTCATGCGCTCTCTGGGGAACATCGGCCGCAACGTGGAGATCACCCAGTTCAGCCAGGCTCTCTACGACGCCCGCGAGCTGGCCATGGAGCGGATGCAGAAGGAGGCCCTGGGGGCCGGCGCCGAAGGGGTGACCGGGGTGGTGGTGCATGAGCGCAACCACAACTGGCAACCCCACGTGATCGAATTCTTCGCCATCGGCACGGCGGTGCTCCCGATCGCCGGGGACATCTCCCCGGCCCTAGCCCATCCCCAAGTGGTCCTCTCGGTCAACGGTTAAGGCCGCCGGCGCATTTGCTATACTCACGCGGCGTTCCGCCGGGGCGCGGGAGGTGGCGATGCGCCAGTATTTCACATCTGAATCCGTTTCGGAGGGCCATCCCGACAAGCTGGCCGACCTGATCAGCGACAGCATCTTGGACGAGTTCTTGCGGCAAGAGCCGGCGGCTCGGGTTGCGGTCGAGACCTTGGTGACCACCGGCTTGGTGATGGTGGCCGGCGAGATCACCGCCAAGGATGCCTATGTCGACATCCCCAAAGTGGTGCGCGACGCGGTCCGCAGCGTGGGGTATACCAGGGCTAAGTTCGGCTTCGACGCAGACTCCTGCTCGGTGATCACCGCCATCGACGAGCAGTCCCCAGACATCGAAGCCGGCGTCAACGCCTCGCAGGAGTGGCGAGCCCTGACCGAGGCTCAGCGGCGCGACCCTGCGCACCGCCTGAGCCAGGTCGGAGCCGGCGACCAGGGCCTGATGATCGGCTACGCCACCGATGAGACGCCGGAGCTGATGCCCTTGCAGCTGGTGCTGGCCCACGGCCTAGTACGCCGGCTCGCCGAGCTGCGCAGGAGCGGCCAGCTCGACTACCTCCGCCCAGATGCCAAGGCGCAAGTCACCGTGGTGCGCGAGGACAGCGGCGAGGTCTGGGTCGACACCGTGGTGGTGTCCACGCAGCACCGCGAGGATATATCCCAGGAGACGATCTGCAGGGACGTCTGGGAGCAGGTGGTGCAGCCGGTCATCCCCCCAGCCCTGCTCCGCGAGGCGACCCACCGCCACATCAACCCCGCCGGCCCGTTCGTGACCGGGGGCCCTCACGGCGATACCGGCTTGACCGGCCGCAAGATCATCGTCGACACCTACGGCGGTGCCGTCCCGCACGGCGGAGGTGCTTTCAGCGGAAAGGACCCCACCAAGGTCGATCGCTCTGGGGCCTACTACGCCCGCTACATCGCCAAGAACCTGGTAGCCGCTGGTCTGGCCCGCCGCGCGCTGGTCGAGATCGCCTACGCCATCGGCCGAGCCCACCCGGTTTCGGTGCGGGTGGAGACCTTCGGGACCGGCCTGCGCGGGGTCTCCGACCAGCAGATCGCTGATCTGATCCAAGGGGGAGACCCCTTCGACGCCCGCCCCCGAGCGATCATCGAGCAGCTGGATCTGCAGCGCCCGATCTATGCCAGAACCGCTGCCTACGGGCATTTCGGCCGTTCCGAGTTTCCCTGGGAGCGCACCGACCAGGTGGCTGCCCTGCGGGCCAAGCTGGGCTAGCTCAGACCGGGGCGCGCAGCTTCTGGGCGAAGCGCTTGCGGAACTTAGCCAGCTTGGGTGAGATGACCGCCTGGCAATAGGGCTGGTCCGGATTTCTGGCGAAGTAGTCTTGGTGGCCCACCTCCGCCGGATAGAAGATCCCCACCGGCAGCAGCTCGGTGACGATCGGGGCCGGATAGACCCCCGCCTCGTCCAGGGAGCGGATCAGGCCTGCGGCCACCGCCTTCTGCCCCTCGTCGTGGTAGAAGATGGCCGAGCGGTACTGGTGCCCGATATCGTGGCCCTGGCGGTCCTTGGTGGTGGGGTCATGGATGGCGAAGAAGATCTCCAGGAGTTCCGAATAAGGGATCTGTGCTGGATCGAAGCGCAGCTGGACCGCTTCGGCGTGGCCGGTGCGCCCGCTGCAGACCTGCGCGTAGCTGGGCTGCTCGGCCCATCCTCCGGTGTAGCCGGAGGTAACGCCTTCTACCCCCTCCAGCTCCACAAAGACCGCTTCCAGGCACCAGAAGCATCCTCCAGCCAAGGTAGCGAGCTCGCTCATGGCCTTATTCTGCGCCGCTGAGGCGGCGGAAGCAACCGGCTGAGGGACAAAGCGGCCACGCGCTCGGCGGTTCGCCCGGTATCCTAGGGGCGTGCGCGCCTTCGTCTCTCTGATCGGAGCGGGTCCGGGCGATTCCCGGCTGCTCACCTTGCGCGGCGCCGAGGCGCTGGGGTGCTCCGACGTGGTGCTTTACGACCACTTGGCCAATCCGGACCTGCTCGCCCACGCGCCCCAGGCCCGCCACATCTACGTCGGGAAGGAAGGGTACGGGGAGTCCCTGCCTCAGGAGCAGATCAACGCCCTGCTGGTCGAGCAGGCCCTGGCCGGGGGAGGTCAGCGGGTGGCTCGGCTGAAGGGTGGGGACGTCTTCGTGTTCGGCAGGGGCGGCGAGGAATTGCTGGCCTGCCGAGAGGCCGGTATTCCCTTCGAGGTCATTCCCGGCGTGACTTCCGCCATCGCCGCCGCGGCCTACGCCGGGATTCCGGTCACGCACCGCGGCCTGAGCCGCAGTTTCGCGGTGGTTACCGGCCAGCAGGCCCCTGGCTCTGCGCCTTCCCCCTGGCCCAAAGCGGACACCTTGGTGATCCTGATGGGCCTGAAGACTCTCGCCGCGGTGGCCTCCGAGCTGCTGCGCAGCGGCTGGCCAGCGGCGACCCCGGCCGCGGTGGTGCAGTGGGGGACCACCCCAAAGCAGCGCACAGTGCAGTCCTCGCTGCAGTCCATCGCCGCAGAGGCTGCGGCGGCTGGTTTGGGTGCCCCGGCGATCGTGGTGGTGGGTCGGGCGGTGGAGTTGCGCCCCCGCCTGGCCTGGTTCGAAACCCGCCCGCTGTCGGGTAAACAGATTGTCCTGACCAGGAGCCGTGAAGGGAACAGCCGGCTGGCTCGGCGTTTCCTCGAGCTAGGAGCCGAAGTGCTCGAGCTGGCGCTGCTGCGCTATGGGGAGAGCCGGCAGCCGCAGCAGCTGAGGGACGCGCTGGAGCAGCTCTGTTCCGGCGCTTTCGATTGGTTGCTCCTGACCAGCCCGCAGGCGGTGGCAGCCACCTTCGGGCATCTGGCCGAGATGGGCAAGGACGCCCGCGCGTTGGCTGGGGTCCGGATCGCTGCGGTCGGCCCTGGGACTGCCGCTGCCCTGGGGGGCCAAGGCCTGCGCGCCGACTTCCTGCCCAGCCATCCGGGTGCCGTTCCCTTGGCCGAGGAGCTGCCCATCCTGCCGGGGCAGCGCGCCCTGCACCCCACCAGCCAGCTGGCCGAGGCGGAGCTGGAGGAGCGCCTGCTGGCGCGTGGGGCGCGGGTCCAGCGCGCGGAGGCTTACAGGACCTTGCCGGTCACCCCGAACGCGCAGCAGGCCCAGGCGCTGCTCTCCTGCGACGCGGTGATATGCGCTTCGGCCAGCGCGGCCAGCGCGCTGGCCGCGCTGGTCCCGGATGACCGCAAAGCTTCTTGTCCGGTGGTGGGGATGGGGCCGCAGACCGCTAAGGCAGCCCGCCAGGGCGGATTTCAGCGCATTCACCTGGCGGAACGCCCCGATCTGGACGCTCTGGTGGCTGCGGCCCTCGAGCTGTTGACCCCCCGGCCTGAGGTATGATCGCCGCGCCTCCCCCAGGGGCTTTGTTGCTCCACGGCTTCGGCGGTACCCCGGGCGAGCTTTCCTCTATCGCAGCGGCACTGCGCTCGGCCGGTTTCGAGGTCGCGGTGCCCCAGCTACCCGGCTTCGGCTCGGACTTCCTGCAGCTGGCGCAGAGGACGCGCTTGGACTGGAGCCGGGCGGCCGGAGCGGCCTGGCGGGGGCTGGCCCAGCCGCAGCTGCTGCTGGGCTACTCCATGGGGGCCTCGCTGGCGATCGCCGCCGCGCCCCGTCTCCAGCCGGCCGCCTTGATCCTGGTGGCCCCCTTCTGGCGCCACGCCAACCCAGCGGTGCGCCTGGCCTCTCTGGCTGGCCTACTAGGCGGCCGGGTCCGGATCCTCGGGCGCCAGGGCCTACAGGACCCCGGCCTGATCTCGCGTATCCGCGAAGTCGCCCCGGAGCTGGACCTGAACAGCCCGCAGCTGCGCTCCCGGCTGACCCGTGAGCTGGCCATGCCGCTGCGAGCTCTCTGGGAACTGCGTTCCCTGGGGCTGGACGCGTACCTTGGGGCCTACCTGGTGCGCTGCCCGGTCTATATCCTGCAGGGATCGCGCGACCTCGCGGTGTCGCCGGCGGACACCTTCAGGCTCGCCGAGAGATTTCCATCCCTAGCCGCCCTGCGCCTGCTCGACGGCGGTCACGGCCTGATCTCGGAGCGGCCCGAGCTAGCCGAGCGGGTTCTGCACTACGCCAGCCGCTCAGTCCAGCGCGGCCCCGTCTCCGGAAGCCTGGGAGATCGGTAGGCAGGCGAGCGCCTGCTGTTTGGCCCAGTACATCCGCTGGTCGGCCAGCGCCAACAAGCGGTCTTGGTCTTGGCCATCCTGATCAGTACAGGCCAAGCCGATGTTGGCGCCCAGAGGGATCCCCTCCACTCGGAGTTGGCCGATCCGCTCGGCCAGGCGCAGGGCGATCCGGTAGGCGCCCTCTGCTCCGGTCTTGGGTAGCAGCAGGGCGAATTCATCTCCCCCCCAGCGAAAGACCAGGTCGTCGGCGCGGCAGCTCTGCTCTAGCGCCTGGCTCACCTCCAGCAGCGCGGTGTCGCCCCTGGCGTGCCCCAGGCGGTCGTTGATGGCCTTGAAACCCTGCAGGTCCAGGATCATCAGCGCCAGCGGCTCGCGATGCCGCAGGCTGCGCGCGGTCCATTCGCGTATATGCAGGTCGAAGTCCCGGCGGTTGGCTAGGTTGGTGAGTGGGTCGCGCCTAGCTGCCTCGGCCAGGCGGCGCCGGGAATCCGCCTCGTGCAGAATGGCGGCCAGCTGCGTGGCGAAGAGCCGGGCGGCGCGGCACGAGTCATCCTGGAAAGCCTGCGGATCTTGCCGGGCGTCCAGGTTCAGAATCGCCAGAACCTTTCCGCCGTAGCGCACCGGAATGCAGAGGTTGGCCGCGATGCCGCTGAGACCTGCCCCTGGGTTTTCCCCGAGCCGGCTAATCGCGCGCACCTGCTCCCCGCGCAAGACCCTCGGCTCGCCGGCCTCCCAGCCCGCTTCGCCGGCGTGGTACCAGCGCCGCTCGTCTTCTTCGGACATACCCGGACCAGCTAAGCCTTCCAGCGTATACCCCACCCAGGCGCAGTGCCTGAAGCGGTCGTCCGCTCCCCGCAGGGTCAAGCTCCCCGCCTCGGCCCCCGGCACCAACGTCACCGCCGACTCCAGCAGCTGGCCGAGTAGCTGCTCTTCCGGGAGCTCGAACAGCTCGCGCTCCAGCCGCAGCAGGGTGGCGGTCCGCTCCTCGGTGAGGAACCGCGAGAGGATCGGGCCCATCAGGCTGGCCAGGTCGCTGACCTGGGTGCGCTGGGCGGCGCTCAGGCTCCCCGGGAGGTAGTGGATCTCGAGCAGAGCTCTGGGCCGTGGTCCGACCTGAATCGGTAGCAGTGCGGTCCCAGCCCGGTCATCGAAGCGGGGTTCCGATACCGCGCCGGCCGGGAGCTCGGCTCCCGGCTCAGAGCCTGTGTTCTCCCCGGCTACCAGCTGAAGCCTGCCCCGGCGGATCAGCAGGAGCCGCGTGCCGGATAATCCCAATGCCTCCCGGAGCTGCCGGTCTACCTGCTCGGCGGCCTGCTCCAGGCTGCTCTGGCCGGCCATCGACCGGGCCAGCTCCTGCGATAACCTGGCTTCCTCGCGCTCAGCCAGGGTGCTGAGCAGGTGCCCGACCGTGGTGGCGAAGCGGGTCAGGTTGCTCTGCCTCCAGGGCGATAGCGGCAGGGTGTCTTCCAAATTCAGCACCGCTGTGACCTCGCCCTGCTGGCGCAACGGCAGGGCGAGGTCACAGCGGGTAGGACGGCCCGGATAGGGGAGGTACCCTGGGTCGCTGCGGACGTCGGCGACGTAGATCGGTTGCCCGCTCCGCCAACTGCGCCCGCAGACCGAAGTCCAGGGGAGAACCCGTTCAGCTGGCCACTCCATGGGAAAGCTGCTGTGCAGGAGCAGCAGGCCGTCGCCGGCCGGCGACCTGGTCAAGACGGTGACGTGCCCCAGAGACAGCTCGGCCAGCAGCTTGGGCAGGCGCTCTAAGATCTCTGCGCGGGTTGGCAGCTGGGAAAGCGCTCCCAACGCCTCGGCGAGCAACCGGTCCGCTCCCCGCTCGCGCTCCTGCAGAGCGGGGCTGCCTCCTAACCCATGCAGCGCGCTACCGGCTAGCACAGCCAATACCGAGGCCGCCGAGATGGGCCAGAGTAGCGCGCCCGCGTCAGGGTGGAGGAGCCAGCCGGCCAGCAAGACCAACCCGCTTCCGGCCGCCGCCCATAGCGGGCTGGAGGTCGCTGCGACCGAGGCTGCCAGGGGTAAGAAGGCGGAGAGCCCTGAACCCAGGAGCATTCCTGAGACGCCGACTAGGGCTGCGCAAAACCCAGCCGACCACAGCCATGCGGTGGCTCTGAGGGGCATGATTTTCCATTGTAGTGGAAGTTTCAGGGGACGTTTGCCTGAGCCCTAGCGCGCAGCGCTGGCTATACTCAGCGGGTATGGGCCTCTTCCCGGTATTGCTGGAGCTGGCGGGGCAGAGAATTCTGGTCGTAGGGGGGGGCGAGGTGGCCGGCCGCCGGGCTAGGGGTCTCTTGCGAGCTGGGGCGGTCCTCAGGGTGGTCGCCCCGGAAGTGAGCCCCGAGCTGTCGGCAGCTGCTGCTGAGGTGCACCGGCGCCCGGTCTGCCGCGAGGATCTGTCGGGGGTCCGCCTAGCCTTCGCCTGCGCTGACAGCGCCTCGGTCAACGATCAGGTCGCTATCTGGGCCAGGGAGGCCGGCGTGTTCTGCAACCAGACTGGCCAAGCGGAATCGGGAGACCTCCGCCTGGGAGCGACCTGGCAGCAGCAGAGCCTTTTGGCGCAATTCTCCAGTGGCCGCGAGCTCCCCTTCCTGGCTCAGGCCCTGCGCGACCATTTTGCCGCTACCCTGCCGGCCGGCCTGGGCGAGCGGTTGCCCGGTTGGACCGCGCGCCGCGAGCGCTCTTTGGAGCTGGAGGACCGGGACGGCCTGAGCGCGCTGCGCTCGGAGATTCGGGCCTTCTTGGGTCTGCCCGAGGCGGTCCAGTGACGCTGCTCGCCATCGGGATGAACCACCGCAGCGCACCGCTTTCGGTGCGCGAGCGCGCGGCCTTGCGGCCGGAGGAGCTCGCCCCCACGCTGGCGCACCTCAACCTGCACGCCGAGGAGGCGATGATCCTCTCCACCTGCAACCGCAGCGAGGTGTACTTGTCTGGGTTGCGCGGCGACGCCCTGGCCGCTTTCGAGGGGGCCTGGGGGCATAGCCTGCGCCCCTACCTCTACGTCTACCAGGGAGAGATGGCCCTGCGGCACCTGATGCGCGTGACCTCTGGCCTGGATAGTTTGGTCCTGGGAGAGACCCAGATCCAGGGCCAGGTGCGCCGGGCCTGGGACGCCGCCAGGTCGTTGGGGGCCACCGGGCCCCGGCTCAACCGCGCGGTCCAGCTGTCTATCGAGACCGGAAAGGCTGTGCGCAGCCGGACGGGAATCTCGGACAAGGCGGTCAGCGTCAGCTACGCGGCGGTGCGGTTGGCCCAGACCATCCTCGGAGAGCTGCAGGGCAAGACAGCCGTCCTGATCGGGGCGGGGGAGACCGCTGAGCTGACCTTGACCCACCTCAGGGCTTCTGGGATTGCGGAAGCCCTGGTGCTGAACCGCAACCAAGAACGGGCCAGAGATCTGGCGGCGCGCTGGGGTGCGGCGGCCTGTCCGGTCGACCGCCTCCGCGAGATCCTGCCCCGCGCCGACCTGGTGATCGCTTCGGCTGCCGCTCCGCACTACGTCCTGAGGCGCACCTGGGTCGAGCAGGTCATGGCCGGCCGCAGCGCCCCGCTGTTCTTGATCGACATCAGCGTTCCCAGGATCCTCGACCCGGCCTGCGCCGAGGTGGAGGGGGTCTACCTCTACAACTTGGACGACCTCCGGCAGCTGGTAGCCGACCACCTCGCCGACCGGGCTCGCTACCTCCCAGAAGCGGAGGCCTTGATCGAGCAGGCGCTGGAGCGCTATCGCGCCTGGCTCCTCGGTCACCGGCTCGGCCCTCAGATCGCCGCCGCCCAGGAGGTGGCCCGGCAGCTGGCCGCGCAGGAGGCTCCTCAACTCCTCGCTGCGGCGCCCCTCCCTTCCAGACGCGCTCAGGCGGCAGCCCATCGCCTGAGCGCCAGGATGCTCTCCTGGATGGTACGGCAGATGCTCGCTGGGGGCCAGGCCGACCTCGCTGCTGCTGAGCTAGCCCGGCTGGAGTAGACTTAGCCGGTGGCCGAGGATTTGGACCTTCAGCTCGAACAGCTGGGCCTCGAGCTCAGCGGTGCCGCGGAGAACTCCTCCGCCTGGCTGGAATCTCTGGCGCAGCGCCTATCGATCCTGTTCCCCCACCACCTGCAAGTCCGGCGCGGTCTGTTCGGCCGCGGGGCAGTCCAGGAAGTCAAGCTGGTTCTGGGGGAGCGGGAGTACATCTTGGAGCTGAACCACCAGCAACTCCAGGCCAAGCGCGCCCACCGCTCCGGGGGTGTGGCGATCCACTCCGACGAGTTGCCCCTGGCGGACTGGGTTAGCGAGCTCTTCCGAGATATCGCCAGCGAGGCGGCTAAGAGCGCAGAGCTGGAAGTCGCCCTGAAAGACCTGATCCAGCCCAAGATCTAGCGGGCTAGGCCCCGCTCAGCGCAGCCCGTCGATCTGCAGCTGCTCTTCGATCTTTCCCAGGACGGTTGCCCGGGCTTCTAGGTAGGGCAAGTTCAGGGTTGCCCCGGCGGCGGCATGGTGGCCGCCGCCGCCGCAGGCTACGGCGATGGCCTGGGCGCTGACGCGGCCCCGCGAGCGCAGCGAGATCTTGACGTTGTCTCCGTAATCCTTGAACAGGACTGCCAGCTCGGTGCCCTGGGCAGACCGGATGGTGTTGACAAAGGCTTCGGCTTCCTCCCAGCCGGCTCCGGCGGAATCGAGCATGGCCTGGTTGATCTGGGCTGAGACGACCAGGTCGCTGAAATGGAACTCCATGCTGCTCAGTACGCTGACCAGCAACGCGTAGTGCGACTTGGGTTGTTGGCTGAGATGGTTGTTGATCCAACTCAGAGAGGCGCCCCACTCCACCAACTCCGCAGCGCAGCGCAGCACCGCTCCGTTGGTGTTCATGAAGCGAAACGAGCCGGTGTCGGTGACCAAGCCGAGCAGGACCGGCGTGGCGATATCCGCGGTCCAGGGGACTCCCAAGCTGTCGACCAGCTCTTTCACCAGCTGGCAGGTCGCCGCCTTACCCGGCTCGACGATAGACAGGTCGGCCCTCCTGCTGTTAGTGCCGTGGTGATCTAGGTTGAGTACCAACTCGGCCCCGCTGGGGATAGCCACCCCTTCGACGCGCAGGGGATCGCTGCTGTCGACATCCAAGACGACCAGGAGTGTTCCTGGCTCCAGCTGCGCGCGGGGTGGGGACACCTCTCCCGCTTCGGGGAGAAAGGCCAGATAATTGGGCACCCGCAGGAAGGCCTGAGCTGGCTTGCCCAGCGCCCTTAAAGCCCTCTGTAGGCCGAGCACCGAGCCCACCGCGTCTCCGTCGGCGTCGACGTGGCTGGCGATGGCGATAGGGCCTCGGTGGAGCTGGAGTACCCTAGCCATCTCGGCGAGCTGGGCGGGGTAGTCGGGATTGCCGTAGTTGTCCGCATCGGGCATGTCCAGATCATAGCGGTTCGGACTGATCCGGGCTTTCCAGGTCCCAGGATAGGACTCCGACCATCGGATCCTTGCCTTTCTCGGGAGCCGCGGTACCTGCTTTGTACCAAACGGCGAGGGCCAGGACCGGCGCGTAGCTCTCTTCCGCCGAGGCCAGCTGGCCGCTCGGCCGGTAGCGCTGTAGAGTCTGGCCGCCTTTCTGGGCGATGTAGATGTCCCCTGAGCTGCAGGGAGCGATCAGGATATCGCCGGCTCCACTCCTCAGGCCGTCGAGCGCGAAGCTCCCTTGGGGCTTGCCGTCTGGACCTACTTGTCGGATCCGGTGACCGGTTCGGTCGCCGATCCATACCGTCCCCTCTGATCCCACCGCCAGCCCGTCCAGCTCGCGCAGCTCGTCGCTCTCTCTGGATACCCGGAAAGCCAACCTGGAGAGGTAGATCCCGTCACGGCTAAAACACTGCACCTGGCGCTGCGCCCTGTCCAAGATGTAGATCCGGCCATCTGGTCCGCAAGCCAGCTGGCGCGGCTCGCTGAATTCGCCGCGCCGGTCACCCCTGCCGCCGAACCGCCCCAGCGCGAGCCCGTCTGCCGAGAAGCGCTGAATCCAGCAAGTCTCGCCATCTAGAACGTAGATGTCCCCGGAAGGCGCTGTAGCGATTGCCTGTACCTGCAGGAGCTTCCCAACACCCAGCCCGTAGTCTCCGAAAGCGCCTACCTCAGTCCCGTCGAGCAGGATGCGCCGGATCAAGACCGCCGGGGTGTCCTGCTCGGGGAGCTCCGAGGCGACCAGCAGCTCGCCGTTCGGCGTGCAGCTGAGCGCCGTCGGTGGGGTATTCCAGATCCCTTCCCTTGGCCGCTCGATACTGGAGCGCAGCTGGCCGTCTAGGTCCAGAACCCGAAGAGGTCCTTGGTCGGCCTGCACGGCCACTACCAGGTACTCGGAGTCCCCAAGAGGTTGGTCTGGCTCCAAGATATCCCCTTCGATGGCCTCGAGGATCCGGGTCAGATCGGGTCGCCGCTCCGGATCCTTGTCGATCATGGCCATGATCAGCTCGCTCATCCGGGCGGGAATTTCTAGGCGCACCTGCTTGGGCGGCGGCGGCGTGTGGAACATCTGCTGGTGCACTACCGCCTCGTACTCCCCGCCGAAAGCGCTCCGCAGGGTGACCATCTCATAGAACACCAGGCCCAAGCTGTAGATGTCGCTCTTGGCGTCGACCTTGCCCCCCTTGGCTTGTTCCGGGCTCATGTAGATGGGAGTACCCACCCTGGCTCCGGTACTGGTCAGCCTGGTCAGGACGCGGCCCACGGCGATGCCGAAGTCCATCAACTTGATCTGCTCCGCCTGCAGGGCCTGCCCTGGTGCGCTGCGCGCGATCATCACGTTCCCTGGCTTGATGTCGCGGTGGACGATGCCGTGGGCGTGGATATACAGCAGGGCCCTGGTCAAGGCTCGCATGATCACCACGGCGCTGGAGAGGTCGATGGTCCGGTTCTCCAGCAGCAGCTCCAGGCTGTCTCCCCGGACGTACTCCATGGCGATGTAGTGGGTGCTGACCGTGTTGTGGTCGTAGACCCGGATGATGTTCGGGTGTTCCAGCCTGCGCAGGACCTCGGCCTCGCGGTGGAAGCGGCGGATGAACTTGGCGTCGGCCACGTAGCGTTCCTGGGGGATCTTGAGCGCTACCTGCAGGCCGTCGCTGCGCCGCTTGGCCCGGTAGACGTTGGCCATGCCGCCGACACCGACCCTCTCGACGATCTCGTACTCCGGGAGGTCCGGGAAGCCGGTCTGGGGTCCGGATACTGGCTCAGGCCCTTTTCTGGCCGGGAGCCTGAGCCGGATACCCCTCAGCCGCAGCGGCCGTTCGCGGCCCGCTGCGGCCGCTCCACCCAGCAGCAGGGCGCCGATCGCGACTGCCCCTTCGGCGCGGCCCAGGCTGCTCAGGCTGGCCTGGAACAGGGCGAAAGCCAGGACGGCTAGGCCAACCGCCCAGACCAGCACGCGCTCCGAGAGCCGAACCAGCAGGGCGATCGAGACCAGGAACAGCGCCAGGAGGATCATCACGGGATTCGGAACAGGATACCAGTGATGTTATCGGGCCCACCGCGCCCGTTGGCCAGGGAGATGAAGTAGTCCACTGAGGCTTGCAGGTCCCCGCCCCGGGCCAACTCGTCCTCGAGCTCCACGGTTTCGATCAGGCCGTAGAGCCCGTCAGTGGCTAGGAAGAAGAGGTCTCCTGGGAAAGTCTCGACCCGTTCGATATCCGGTGTGACCTGCGACTTGGTCCCCAATGCCCTGGTGATGACGTTGCGGTAGGCATAGGAGCGGATGTCATCCTTGCTCAGCAAACCGCGGGAAACCTGCTCGGCCACCCAGGAGTGATCCTGGGAGAGCTGCTCTAGGTGTCCCTTGCGGTAGCGGTAGGCCCTGGAGTCGCCGACGTGGCCGAGCACCATCTGGCCGTCCCAGATGGTGCAGGCCGTCAGGGTGGTGCCCATGCCGGCCATATCCTCGTGGACCAGCGAGGCCCGGTAGATCGCTCGGTTGGCGGCATTGAAGGCCCGCTCGACCGCTCGGTCCAGAGGGATCACCGCTTGACCTTGAGCCAGCGCTTCGCTGTAGACCCTCAGCGCTTCGGTCAGCGTCTCCACAGCCAACTTGCTGGCCTGCTCGCCGGCCGCCGCACCGCCCATCCCGTCGGCGACGGCGAAGAGGTGGAGCGTTCCTTTGGGAGTGGGAAACAGCTTGATGCGGTGATGGTCCTCGTTGGTTTCCCGTACCTTCCCTGGATGCGAACCGGATCCCGATTGGAAGAGCGTCTGCACCGTGACCCCCCATTGCCGGTGGTGTTCATCGTATCATGGAAGGGCATGCTGTCTAGAAGGTAGCCCGGCAGCCTGGGGGGTGGCCTTGGATCTCTCGTTAGAACTCGATCCGCTGTTGGTTCTGCTGGAACTCTACGAGTACAAGGTGGAGGACCTGAGGCAGGGGCGACCGGCCAAACACGGCGCCATCGGCGTCGCCGCCCTGCGCGATCAGCTCCGGGAGCAGCTGGCCGATCCCGCCCTGCTCCGCCGCTTTCGCCAGATCGACGAGCGCTTCCTGGGGGCGGATAAGGGGGCCTCCCCCGCGGCACCGCCTACCGCCGAGCCCCAGATGGATCTGCAGATCCCGGCGCTCTCGATCGACTTCTCTGTCGGCAGCCTCGCCGAGGCCGATCCAGAGCGGCAAGCGCTCATGCGCCTGGAGGAGCTAGCCTGGTCCTATCAGCTCGACGAGGGGATCCGGACGCTCTCGGAAGGCTACCGCAAGGATGCCAGCAAGATCATGCTCCGCGGCTTGTACGCCCTGGTCGCCAACTTCGACCTGCACGCCCAATTTCCTGAAGGGCGAAAAGACGCTGCTCTGCGGACTTTCCAGGTCCGCAAGGCGGTGCCCGCCGAGAACGATCCCCTGGTCTCGCTTCAGGACGAGGAGGCGGCCTTCAAGGCGGTGCGCGCGGTTTTCGACCGCATCCTCGATTTCCCGAACTGGTTTCCCGAGCTCTCCTTACCTGAGGTAGAGCGCCTGGCGCACTTGCGCAAGATGGCCCAACTGGTCGCCGAGTCCGCGTTCTCGGTCCCAGAACCGGCTCAGCCCGGTCCCAGCTCCAAGGAGCTGGCCCGCCACATGGAGAGCGTGCGCCGCGAGCCGCTGGGGGCTCAGGCCAGACAGGAGATGCTGGCGCGGCTCCAGACTCAATTCGAGGCGGCGGTCCAGCGCGAGCAGAGGCTGCAGGCGGTCCAGCGCAGGGAGCAGGATCAGCTCAGCACCGGCCTGATCCAGTTTTTCGAGAACGCCAGAAACCTGCTGCTCGACCGCTTCGGCGGCAGTGTCGCCCTGAGCCCGGCCAAGCAGGTTTTGTTCGCGGCCTCGCCGCGCCGGGCCATGCGCGAGCCGGTCGCGGAGAGCCGGATGGTGGTCCGCCTGGCGGAGCCGAGTGAGGCCAAGATCGGCAAGGTCACGCTGCGCTGGCAGCGTTCAGGTGAGGACTGGTTGGTCGATGTGGGGCCGGCCCGCTATCTGATCGCCGAGCGCCTGATCATCCCCTCGGATTCCTTCGAGCTGCGCATCTTCCGGTCCGGCGAGTACGCGCTGTTCCAGCTGGTCGAGGGGACCAAGGGTAGCTTGGCCGAGCTGCTCAGGCTGGCCAGGGGGACCGCGCTGCTGCTCGATCCCAGCCAGCACTACCTCAACCTGCGCTTGGTCCGCGGCCTGCTCTCCCTGCTCCGGGAGGGCCAGCTGAAAGCCGCGCAGCTGTCCGAAGACGATGGGTCTCGCTACGGGAGGACTCCCCCCGATCAGCTGACCGCCTTCGCTAGGCGGGGCGCCGAACAGCTGCTGGGCAGGGTCGACCGCTTGCCCCTGGCCCAACTGCAGGCTGGGCTGAGGGAGGTGGGCGCCGCGCTGGGTGCCGGCCCGGAGCGGTCCACCCGCTTGCTGGGGGAGCTGTCCAGATCGGCTACCCCCACCAATCCCGGCCTGATAGACAACGCCTTGCGGGTCGATGACCCTATGGACGTCGCGCTGCTCGGCTACCGGGGGGATCCGATCACCGTGATGGTACGCGGGCGGGCGCTGACTCTGCGGGCCGACTACACCGGAGCGGTAGCGGTGGTCCTGCCCGGTTCTCCAGCGCTCCCGATCGAGGACCTCGCGGTGATCCCGCTCAGCGAGGGACATGCCCTGCTGGCCAGGCAGGGGTTGCGCTTGGCGGTGAGCTATCAGCCTTTCCTCGGCTGAGCCCGGCTTCCCAGGGCCCAGCTGGCTGCGGCGGGAGGGACCCTATCCTTGGGCGGCAGTGCTCAGCCAGCACGGCGGGCGGATAGGGATCCGCAGGCTTCCGGGCGGCCTCAGCTTGTTGCTCGACTACGGGCTCTCCGGATACCACAACGGCTGGTACGGCGACCTGCTCTGCTACCTGGGGCAGGGGCGCTGTGGCCCGCAGCTGAGCAGGCCGGGGAGCCAGATCCTGCTGCGGGCGGTAGCTGCGGCAGAGGTAGCCCGGGTCTGGGAGCGGCTACGGCCGGGCTGCTGGTTCGACCTCGGCTTCTTCTCCGTCGAATCGGCCAGCAGCCCGGTCACTGATCCGGATCGGCTGCAGTTCTGGCTCAGACCTGTTGCAGCCACCGCGCGGCATCGAGCGCGTGGTAGCTCAAGATCGCGTCCGCTCCCGCTCTGCGGATGCTGAGCAGGTTCTCTAGGACCACCGCGCGCTCGTCGAGCATCCCTCGCTCGGCCGCGGCTTTGACCATGGCGTACTCGCCGGAGACGTTGTAGGCCAAGATCGGCAGCTCGAAGCGCTCGCGCAGGATGCGCAGGACGTCGAGGTAGGCCAGCGCCGGCTTGACCATCAGGAAATCGGCCCCCTGCTCGCTGTCCAACCTGGATTCGCGGATGGCCTCGCGGTATCCCCCCGCTGGATCCATCTGATAGCTCGCCTTGTCCCCGTGGCGGGGCGCCGAATCCAGCGCGCTCCGGAAAGGCCCGTAGTAGCTCGAGGCGTATTTGGTCGAATAGGAGAGGATCGCGACCTCTTGGTACCCGCTCTGGTCCAGCGCAGCCCGGATTGCCCCCACCCGCCCGTCCATCATGTCCGAAGGAGCGACCACGTCGGCTCCGGCTCGGGCGTGCATGACCGCCATCTCGGCCAGCCGTGCCACGCTGGCGTCGTTGAGGACCTCGCCCCCTGGTCCCACCAGGCCGTCGTGCCCAGTGCTGGAGTAGGGGTCTAGAGCGATATCGGTGATGACGAGCAGCTCGGGGAAGGTCCGTTTGAGCGCCCGCACGCTCTGGGGGAGCAGCCCCTCTGGGTCCAGGCCGGCTAGGCCTTCCGGGTCCTTTTGGCCCTCGGGTAGGACCGGGAACAGCGCCAGGCCGGCTAGACCCAAGCCGAGCGCTTCCCGGGCCGTGGCCAATAGGGCCTGCGGACCCTGCCGGGTCACCCCGGGCAGGGAAGGAATCGCCTCCCTGCCCTCTCTCTCCTGCATGAAGACCGGGAGGATCAGCTGCCTGGCCTGCAAGCTGGTCTCGCGGATCAAGCCGCGCAGCCGTTCGTTGCGGCGTAGCCGGCGGGGGCGCTCGGTCAACGCCAGCTCGAAGCCCGTTTCTGCCTTAGAATGCTCCGGTGAGAGGATTTCCGGTACGGTTCTGCGCATGCTGACAGCCTACAGCGGGGACCCGCTGCTGATGCGCGAGGCGATGCTGGATGACCTCGGGCCGGAGCGGGCGGCCGAGCTGGTCCCCTACCAGGGTGCGGTGGGAGAGGAGCTGGAGCCCTACCTCCAACCCGGCCTATTCGGTCCCAGCGCTGTCCTGCTCGACCTGGACGGTGAGGCTATCGGCAAACCCCTGCTGGCGCGCTTGGCGGCTAGCCCGGTTCGGTTCCTGATCCTCGACGCCCAGGCCACGCCAGCCCGCGCCCACCTCTACCGCGAACTAGGGGAGTACCGCGACTGCCCAGAGCCTAAGCGCGGCGCGCGGGTCGCTTGGGTGCGCTCCAGGGCGCGGCAGCTCGGCGTCCAGTTGAGCCAAGAGGCCGCAGTCTGGCTAGCTGAGCGGGTTGACCAGCTGGCAGTCCTGAACTCGGAGATCAGCAAGTTAGCCCTGTTGGGCAGGGGAACCTACGACCGGAACGAGGTCCAGAGATGGGTCGCCGCCGACTATTCCGGAGACGCCTTCTCGGTGATCGAGCAGGTCCTGGCCGGTCAGCCGCAGCAGGCGCTGGGTGAGCTGGAGCTGCTGCTGGGGTCCGGCGAGGACCCCCTCAAGGTTCTGGGGGCGCTGAGCTGGCAGCTCCAGCTGATGGTGCGGACTCTGGCGGTGGTGGAGGATACCCCGCCCGACCGGGCGGTGCGTCCGGCGGACGTCGCCCGGCGCTTGGGGGTAAAGGAGTTCCCGGCTAAACGGGCCTTGCAGGCGGTGCGGGGGCGCACGGAGGACCGGATGTACCGGGATATGTGCGCCACCCTGCGCTGCGAACTCAGGATCAAGTCGGGCTGTGACCCGCGCAGCCAACTCAGCCAGCTGGTGGTGCAGTTGGCCCTGCACCGCTGAGCGCGTCGGCTGGGCCGGGCCCTAGGCGCTCCCGGATGCTCCCGGCGCGCTCTTCGCCGTAGAGGTCGGCGACCAGGGCCAAAGCCAGCTCGCCGGCTCCCAGCCCAGCGCTGGCCGAGAGCAGCCGCGGGTTCCTGCATAACCCGGCTACCACTACCTCGCTGGGTCCGTGGATCCATAGCTGCGGTTCCAGGCTGGGGCTGGCTGCGACCCGCTGGCCGGTCAAGAGGCCGGCCTCCCCGGCCAGCAAGGCTCCACTCCCGCTGACGCCCAGAAGTTCGGCCGGTTCGCGGCGCAGATAATCGCGGATCAAGAGGTCGCGGGCCGCCTTGGCCGCCCCGCTTCCCCCGGGGATCAGGAGGGCGCGGAGCTTGGTGGTAGAGGTGAGCGGTGCGTGCGGGGTGATCACCATCCCAGCCTGCCCCTGGATGGAGGCTCTGCTCCTGGCTAGGGTGGTCGGTGGCGCGCTGTCTCCAGCTAGCTTGAGGATCCCCAGCAATAACCCCAGCTCCAACTCGCTGACACCGGAATAGATCAAGATCCCGACCTGGCTGTCCATTAGGTGACCTCCAGGCGGCAGCGCAGGCTGCCGCTGATCGCCTCCGCCGCACCCTCTTCCCGGAGTTTTTGGGCGAGCTGCTCCAGGGCGCTCTCGCTGACCCCCCAGAATTCCAGGTAGTGCAGAGCGCTGTCGGCGCGATCGAAGAGCCGGGGGTGCGGATCATTGTCGAGATAGAGAGCTATCCAGCGCACCCCATCAGTCTGACATGCCGGTTCCCTGCAGGCCCGGTCAGACCTGGCGCAGGTCCTCGGCCAGCTGCCAGCCGACACCTTGGGGAAGCCTCTCCAGGAGCGGCTCGAGCGCGGCACTGAGGGCTGCTGCGTCGCGGTGTAGCTCCTGCTGGGAGGTGGGCAGCGGATAGACCCGCAGGGCAGTGAACTGCAGCACCGCCTGGCTCCGGCTGGGAGTTCCGTCTTCGAAAAAGGCGAAGGGGGGCTCGACGCGGTCCCAGGTCAGCTGAGCTCCGGATAGTTCCTGGGGGAGCCAGTCGGACAGGGTCAGGGGGAGCTGGGCCGGGTACCACAGGTAACCCTGGAGGAGCTTGATCGCCCGCCCGCTCACAGCAGTCCCAGCTCGGTTAGGCCGGCGGTGAAGGTCTGGTGCTCTCGGTACTGCAGGACCTGGAAGCCGAGAGCTGCAGCGGCCTCCAGGTTTTCTAGGACATCATCGACGAACAGGCAGTGTTCGGCCGGGCAGCCTAGTCCCCTCAGTAGAGCGAGGAAAGCCTGCTCCGCTGGTTTCTTGTGCCCTAGCTCGTTGCTGAAGATCAGTGCACGGAACCGGGACCAGCGGGGGTCGGCTCTGAGCAGGGTGCTGAGCTCGGGGTAGTTGTTGCTGAGCAGCCCCAGCTCCACCGAGTCGGGCAGGCGGGGTAGGAGGTCGTACATGGCGGCGTTCTCCTGGACCGAGGAGAGAAAGATGCGGCGGAACTCAGAACTGGCCAGACCGGCCCCGGGGAGCTGCTGCTGGATCCATTCCCAGAAGGTGTCCAGCCCCCAGCGCCCCAGCTCCAGCTCCTCCACCTTGGCAAAGTACGCTTTCCTGACCTCTTCGACTGGCCGGGAGAGGGCTGAGGCCAGATTGGCAGTGATCCTGCCGTCGAAGGTCCCCTCGGTGAACACGCCCCCCCAGTCGAAAGCGACAGCGCTGAGCTGGGATCGTCTCACCCTGCGAGCATAGAGGATTGCGGCCTCCGCGCGGGCGGGTGGGCGTCACAGATCAGCCGCTGACATCGCTGTCAGCGGCCATCTGGTCGAGGCGGCGAGATTCGAACTCACGACCCCTACCACCCCAAGGTAGTGCGCTACCAGGCTGCGCTACGCCTCGACGCGGGCATCACTGTAGCATTGCCGGCCCAGGCGGTCAAGGACGCGCAGCCTGGCCGGCCTTGCGGGCTTGGGCGACGCCTAGGCCTAAGCCGAGCAGCCCCCAGATCATCGGATCGATGTCGATGGTGTAAAACCAGGCCTCAGCGAAGAGCAGGAAGGTCAAGATGGCCAGGGTGGTCGCTATCCCGAAAGCTCCGCCGTAGCGCAGCAGGAACCTCCAGCTGCTCAGCAGGTAACCGATGAACAGCGCCAGCGCGACCACCCCGCTGGCGACACCGAGGTCGATGAAATAGTTGTGGGCCTTGTCGTAGTTCATGTTCAGCACGCCGACCCGGTGGATTTTGGGGTTGACGTAGACCAGCGCGGTGCCCTTGCGCACAGCATGGGCGGCCTCGGCTTTGGGGATGAACTCGGTGAACAGCCGCCTGGCCTGCGCCGGCGAGGTGTACTTCCAGACCTCGATCGCGAAGGCGTCGGGTCCGTAGCCGGTGATCGGTCGGTGCAGGATGGCCTTGAGCCCGGCTTCCCAGGTGATAAAGCGGTGGTTGAGGCTGGGATTTTGCCCCCTAGCGGCGACGGCCAGGCTGTCGATCCGGTGCCCACCGTGGTGGTTGGTGAGCGCTACGGCCATCCCGGCGATCAGCAGGGATAGGCTCACCCACAGGGCCACCATCCGGTAGGGTTTCTGGCGCCCCCAGGCGACCAAGAAAACGATCCAGAGGACCGCCGCGGCGACTAAGCCAGCCCGTCCTCCGCTGGCGACCAACCCGACTGTCAGGGCGGGCGGGATCAGCCAGCTTCCCAGCAGCCGCTTGGGTTGGCGGCCTCCCTCCAGGACTAGCCAGGCCGACCAGATCACCGTCAGCGTGGCCAGATACCCGGCCACAATTGCCTGATGGCCTAGGCTGGCAGCTGGCATACCGTAGGTGTAGAGCACGAAGATGTGGTTCAGGAAGTAGAAGGGTTCGATCCCGTAGGCCTGCAGCGTGGCCCAGGCTGCAATGACTAATCCCCCGGCGGCGGCCCAGCGTAGGGCCGGGACCGGATCCCCGCTGCGCCGGACCATGGCCGCGGCCAGCGCGGCCATGAGGTACCAACACAGCTCGAACAGCAAGCCGTCGTAGCGGACGCTGTCCCCCTGGAGGGCGTAGAAGAAACCCTTGATCGCGAACAGGCCGCTGGCGACCAGGACGATCAGGAAGATCGTCAGCCACTTCCAGTGGTTGGGTTGTGCCGCCCACCTGCGCCCCAGGTCGCGGAGGTTCAGGTCCGGGGTGGTGATCAGCCACAGCAGGATCCCCAAGATGGTCAGCGCGACCAGGGCTACCGCCTTGGCAGCGACGGTCGCCAAGGCGCCGTTGGGAGCAGCTCGGGTGGTGACTAACAGGGGATAGTTGAGCACCAACGGATAGACCAAGAACAGCGCGGCCCAGAAGATCCCGCTGGCGACTCGCTGTCCGGTCCCGACCCCATAGCTGGTGCGCGTAGTCCTTGGCTTGCCTCGGTCCATCATCCCTCCTGTTCTCGGATCTGGGCCGCGAAGCCAACCCGGACGGGTTTCCTATCCAGATCCCCGAGTTCCGGGTGATTCTAGCAGACAGCGAGGCTGGCTTCGGAGCTGCTGGGCCCGAGGTCAGGAGCTCAGCGATGAAATCCGTTCACGTAGCTCCGGCCGGTGGTGGTGGTGACGCTGACCGAGATGTCTCCGGTCGCGTCGGTGCCCGAGATCACGCAGCTGCTGACCGAGCTGGGCTGGGGTCCCCAGCCGTAGTGCAGGGTGAAGCTGGGGGTAGCCGGCTTGCCCGCTACTTTGCGGAAAGTGAGCTGGGCGATCTGGGCGCTCGGCCCAGCGCTGGCTGGGTAGCATTGCCCCGCCTGAAAGCCGAGATTGCTGTTAGAAAAGTCGCTGGGTTTGAGCTGCCCACTGCTGCCGATCGCCGAGATCAAGGCGGTGGCCACGTTGGAATCGTAGGCTTGGGCCGCCCGGTCGGCTGCAACTACCCGGGCATGGAGGGTGTAAGGGATCAGGATCGCCGCGAGGATACCGATGATGGCGATCACGATCAGGAGCTCGACCAATGAAAAACCTGAGCTATGCGTGGTAGATCGGCTTTCCACAAAAATCCTTTCTACTAAGATCACTTGGCTCCAAGACTGCAATTACTGAGAACATCACCGTCGGTTGGGTCGGAGAGAAGCTCTTTAGATATACTACACAGATTTAGGATTGGTTGTAAAGGGCCGACCCAAGCGCTTCCGGTCGGCTGGCCTAGCCAGTTCCGCCGTGCTACTTTAGATGGGCATCGCCGGCGTGGCGCAGCGGCGGCACCCGAACCAGGTCAGGGTCGGAAGACAGCAGCCTTAAGGGAGGACCGCCGGGTGCCGCCACCCACCGGCGGTGCTCTTTGTTGCGGGCATCTCTCCGGGACCTCGGAAGTTCTGACATAATGCAGGGATGAGCGTGATTCCTTATGTCATCGAGCAGACTGGGCGGGGAGAGCGGATGTACGACATCTACTCCAGGCTGCTGAAGGATCGGATCATCTTCTTGGGGACCCCGATCGACAGTTCGGTCGCCAACACGGTGGTCGCGCAGCTGCTGCTGCTGGATAGCCAGAACCCCGAGCGCGAGATCCAGATCTACGTCAACTGCCCCGGCGGAGAGGTCTATGCTGGCTTGGCCATCTACGACACCATGCGCTACGTCAGCGCCCCGATCTCCACGATCTGCGTGGGGATCGCCATGTCGATGGGTTCGGTCATCCTGATGGCGGGTGACGCTGGCCGACGCAAGGCTCTCCCGCACAGCCGGATCATGATCCACCAGGGTTCAGCTGGTTTTCGGGGCAACACCCCCGACCTGGAAGTTCAGGCCAAGGAGGTCCTCGCTCTCCGCGACAATATGATCGACCTGTACGTCCTACACACTGGCCAGACCAGAGAACGGCTGCTGGCTGACATGCAGCGTGATTTTTTCATGGATCCGGAGGCGGCTAGGGGGTATGGCCTGATCGACGAGGTGGTCAGCAGCTTGCCCAAACAGCTGCGCCAGCAAGAGGAGTTCGATGCCAGCCATGGCTGATCGCTGCAGCTTCTGCGGGCGCAGCCACCCGCAGATCGCCCACCTGATCGAAGCCCCCAGCCGCTCCGCGTTCATCTGCAACGAGTGCGTCGAGCGCGCCAGGGAGATGTTGCATAGCCAATCTTCCCCCACCCCCTTTTCGCTCGAGAACTTTCCAGCTCCCAAGCAGATCAAGCGCTACCTGGACGACTTTGTCATCGGGCAGGAAGAGGCCAAACGAGCCCTCAGCGTGGCGGTGGTGAGCCACTACCAGCGCCTGGCCCACCCCGAAGTGGATCTGGCCAAGTCCAACCTGATGCTGATCGGTCCGACCGGGACGGGTAAGACCCTGCTGGCCCAATCGCTAGCCGAGATGCTCCAGGTCCCTTTCGCCATCGCCGACGCCACCACTCTGACTGAGGCCGGCTACGTCGGGGATGACGTCGAGAATGTGATCGTTCGCCTGCTGCAGGCAGCCGACTATGACGTCGCAGCGGCGCAGCGCGGGATCATCTTTATCGACGAGATCGACAAGATCGCCCGCAAGTCGGAGGGGACCTCCATCACCCGAGACGTATCCGGTGAGGGGGTGCAGCAGGCCCTGCTCAAGATCATCGAGGGGACGGTCGCCCAGGTCCCCCCCCAGGGAGGGCGCAAGCACCCCCAGCAGGAGCTGGTCTCGGTCGATACTGGGAACATCTTGTTCATCGTCGGCGGAGCTTTCGAGGGCCTGTCGGCCATCGCTCGGGCCCGGGCGGATCGCCGCTCGGTCGGCTTTGGCCGCGGCGAAGGTCCGGAGAACCAGGACCTTCGCTATATCCCAGAGGACTTGATCCACTTCGGCCTGATCCCGGAGTTCGTCGGCCGCCTTCCTCTGCTGGTGCAGCTCGAGGAGCTGGATGAGGCGGCCCTGGTGCGGATCTTGACCGAACCCAAGCGGGCGATCGTCCGGCAGTACCAAGCCCTATTCGCCCTGCAGGGGGTCGACCTCCACTTCGCCGAAGACCTCCTGCGCGAGGTGGCCCGCCGGGCCCTGGAGCGGCGCACCGGGGCCCGGGGCTTGCGGGCTGTTCTGGAGCGGGCGATGACCGATCTGCTGTTTGAGCTGCCGCTGGAGAAGCCCTGCGCGCTCACCCTGGAAGCCCACCACCTTGATGATCCTTTGAGACTTCTTGAGTCTAATGGACTCAAGAAGTCTGCGTAAAAGCAAGCCTTGTCACAGCTTGCCAGGCAGCTCTGCGCTACGCTCTACCTGGGTTGAGTGGTTCTACCCGTCCTTCCCGGCCCCGCGAGCTGACCCCCGCGAGTCGGATGTGAGCGCGTAGGGACGAGGCCTGGAGGGCCTCTAGGGAGAAGGAGGAGAATATGCGCTGGGAACTTCCCGTCATTGCTCTGCGAAACATGGTGGTCCTGCCCGGGACGACCGTCAACATCGATGTAGGGCGTACCAAGAGCAAGCGCGCCATCGAGGAAGCACAGGCGGGTGACCGCCGGGTGATGTTGCTGACCCAGAGGGATCAGAAGACCGATGATCCGACTGGGTCGGAGATGTACGACCTGGGCACCCTGGGGGTGATCAAGCAGGTGGTCCGGCTGCCTGACACCACCTTGCAGGTGCTGATCGAGGCCCAGCAGCGGGCGGAGATCCTAGAGTTCTTGCCGGCCCCCTATCTCCGGGTGACGGTAGATACCAGGGACAGCCAACCGGGAGACCCCAGGGTGACCGAGGTGCTGATCTCCGAGGCTCGACAAGCTTTCGACGAGTACGCCCGTCAGAACAAGAATCTTCGCCTGGACAGCCCGCAGCTGGAATCCCTGCGCGCCGTCTCGGACGCTGGGCTGCTGGCGGACCAGATCGCCCATTACTGCAGCTGGAGCCCCGAGGAGAAGCAGGACATCCTAGCCCGCTTCGACACCGCTTCCAGGCTGGAGCTGGCGGTCAAGCTGGTCAACCGCGATCTGGAGCGCCTGAACCTGGACAAGCAGATCGCTGCCCGAGTCAAGGAGCAGATGGACCAGAACCAGCGCGAGTACTACCTGCGCGAGCAGATGAAGGCTATCGGGCGTGAGCTGGGGGGCGGGGAAGACGGACCTGCCGAGCTGGAAGAGCTCAAGGAGCGCATCCAGAAGGCCGGTATGCCGGACAAGGTTCAGGAGAAGGCCCTCAAGGAGCTGGCCAGGCTGGAGCGCACCCCAGGTGGTAGCCCGGAAGGTACGGTCATCCGCAACTACCTCGATTGGATGCTGGACGTTCCCTGGAGTGTCCGGGATGAAGAGATTCTAGATATCGAGCGTACCCGGCAGATCCTCAACGACGACCACCACGGTTTGCAGGACGTCAAGGAGCGGATTCTGGAGTTCCTGGCGGTCCGCCAGCTGCGCTCGGGGAAGGAGCGGCAGGATCTGGAGCTGCGGGCACCGATCCTCTGCCTGGTAGGGCCTCCCGGTGTCGGCAAGACCTCGCTGGGCAAAAGTGTGGCCAGGAGCCTCAACCGCAAGTTCGTGCGGATGGCCCTAGGTGGGGTGAGGGACGAAGCCGAGATCCGCGGTCATCGCCGCACCTACATCGGCAGTATGCCCGGCCGGATCGTCCAGGCCATGAAGACCGCCGGGGTGATCAATCCCGTCATGCTCCTGGACGAGATCGACAAGATGAGCTCGGACTGGCGCGGCGATCCCAGCAGCGCGATGCTGGAAGTGCTCGACCCGGAACAGAACTCCACCTTCCAGGATCATTACCTCGAGGTCAACTACGACCTATCTCAGGTGATGTTCATCACCACCGCCAATACTCTTTCGACCGTCCCCAGGCCGCTTCTGGACCGCATGGAGGTGATCCAGCTGCCCGGCTACACCGCTGTCGAGAAGATGGCCATTGCCGAGCAGTACCGCCTCCCCAAGCAGCTGGAAGCCCACGGCCTGAAGGCTCTGCTCACGGTCGAGGAAGGCGCCTTGTCCAGGATCATCGCCGAGTACACCCAGGAGGCGGGTGTCCGCAACTTAGACCGCCAGATCAGCAAGTTGGCCCGCAAGGCGGCCAGGGAATACCTCGAACACCCCTGGGAGGGGATGAAGGTGGTAGGTGCCGCCGAGGTTCCTCACTACCTCGGTGTACCCAAGGTGCACCCGGACCGCATGGAGCGGCAGCCCCAGGTCGGCGCTGCCCAGGGCCTGGCCTGGACTGCGGTAGGCGGGACCCTGCTGGTGGTCGAGGCGCTCTCCACCCCGGGGACCGGCAAGATCAGCTTGACCGGTAGCCTAGGGGATGTCATGAAGGAGTCGGCCCAAGCGGCGATCGCTTACCTGCGCGCCCACGCTGCCACCTACGGGGCTGACCCGGAGTTCTATAAGAACCGCGACCTGCACCTGCACTTCCCGGATGGCAGCACCCCTAAGGACGGTCCGAGCGCGGGGATCACCATCGCTACTGCGGTGACCAGCGCCGTGACCGGGCGCCCGGTGCGGATGGACGTGGCCATGACCGGCGAGATCAGCTTGCGGGGCCGGGTGCTCCCCATCGGCGGGATCAAGGAGAAGCTGCTGGCCGCCCATCAGGCCGGGATCCGCGAGGTGATCATCCCCAAAGACAATGAGCCCAACTTAGAAGAGGTCCCAGAGGCTATCCGCGCTGACCTCACCATCTATGCGGTGAGCGACGTCTCCGAAGTTTTGGACAAGGTCTTGCTTTCGGATCAGGCCGACGCCCCATCTGGCAGCAACGCTCCGGGAGCCCGGGACTTCCTCCCGCCCGCTACCGGCGAGCCTCCCCAACCCGGCGCTGGTGCCTGAACGATCTGTATCCAGTACCCCCGGCGGGAGCTCCCGCCGGGGGTATGCTTTGGTCAAGACGCCGTGTGGGCGCTCGGGGCGTGCGACCCCTCCCTGGTTTCTCCGGAGCGGGGGCGCTGCCGCGAAGAGGGGGAAACATGTCCAGCTACGATTATCTGATCGTTGGAGGGGGGATGGCGGCTGCAGCCGCTGTCCGCGGCATTCGCAGCCTCGACCATTCCGCCGGTATCGGCTTGCTCTCGGCCGAGGGCGACCCCCCGTACCGCCGGCCGCCGCTCTCGAAGGGCTTGTGGTCGGGGGAAAAGGAGGCAGATCTGCCCCTACCGGTGGACGGGGCGGAGCTGCTGCTCTCCCGCAGGGCCTTGCGGATCGACCTGGCCTCCAGAGAAGTCGAGGATGACCGCGGCGAGCGCCACGGTTTCCGCAAGCTCCTGCTGGCTACCGGGGGTCGCCCCAGGCGGCTGCCTGAACTCGAGGGAGCTTTGCTGTACCGCGATCTAGCCGATTACCGGGCGCTGCGCCGTGCTTTGGAGGCCGGCGTGCAGAGCGTGGCGATCGTAGGCGCCGGATTCGTCGGCAGCGAGCTGGCGGCAGCCCTGACCAGGGCGGGCAAGCAGGTCGACCTGATCACGGCCGGCCAGGGGATCGGGGACAGGATCTTCCCCCCTGGGCTCGTGGAGGCTCTGGGCCGCTTCTATGCTGAGCAGGGGGTACGGCTGCATGCCGAGACCTCGGTGAAGGCCCAAGAGCACTCTAGTTCCGGCCAGCAGCTGCTCTTGACCGACGGCCAGCGCCTCAACGTCGACTTGGTGGTCTGCGCCGTCGGTATCCAGCCTAACTCCGAGCTGGCCGCTTCGGCTGGCCTGCCGGTCGGCGACGGGATCTTGGTCGATCCCTTCGGCCAGGTCGGCGAGCAGCCGGTCTACGCCGCCGGCGACGTGGCTAACTTTTTCTCCCCCTTCCTGAGCAAGCGCGTCCGGGTCGAGCACGAGAACCACGCCGATCTGCACGGCGAGCTGGTAGGCCGCAACTTGGCTGGCGCCGGCGAGCCCTACTTGGAGATTCCCTTCTTCTACTCCGACCTCTTCGAGCTGGGTTATGAGGCGGTCGGCGAGCTGAACGCCGGGCTCCGGGTGGTCGAGGACTGGAAGGAGCCTTACCGCGAGGGCGTGGTCTACTACCTGCAAGGGGAACGCTTGAGCGGCGTCCTGTTGTTCGGCGTCTGGGAGAAGGTGGAGCAGGCCAGGGGCCTGATCCGCTCCGGCCGCCCCTTTCTCCCCGACGAGCTTCCTGGCCAGATCTGAGCAGCCTTCACCACAGCCCGCTGGCCTTGAGCGCCGGGTAGAGCCGGCGGTACTCCTCGCGCAGGGGTTGGTAGCGAGAGGCCAAGTCCGGGGAAGGCATCTCGGTCCCCGCGGAGCTGGCCATAGCGGCCGCTGCGGCTCGGACATCCGGATGGACCGCAGCGCCCACGCTGGCTAGGACGGCGGCCCCCAGGGCGGGCCCTTCGCTGCCCGAGCGCTCGATGGGAGTTTCCAGGACCGCAGCCAGGATCTGCCTCCACAGCGCGCTGTCCAGCCCACCGCCGCTGCCGCGCAGGGACTGGGGCTTCCCCCCCAGGGCTTCCATGGCTAGAGCGACTTCCCAGAGCGAGAAGGCCACTCCCTCCAAGACCGCTCGGGTCAGCTCGGCTCGGCCGTGGGCCAGGCTGAGACCTAAGAAGGCCCCCCGGATCCGGGGGTCGCGGTGTGGGCTGCGCTCTCCGGTTAAGTAAGGCAGAAAGCGCACCCCGGCCGCGCCGGGCTCCACCCCGGCCGCCAGCTGGTCGAGCTCGGCGTAACTCGACTCCCCAGCCCAGCGCTCCCGGAACCAGCGCAGGCTACCCCCGGCCGATAGGGTCACGCCCATCAGGTGGTAGCTTCCGGGTACGGCGTGGCACATGGCGTGGATGGCGCCGGAAGGGTCGGTGCGCAGCTGGGGGGTCGGGGTGAAGAGAACCCCGGAAGTCCCTAGGGACAGCAAGCCCTGACCTTCCTCGACGACGCCGCAACCCAAGGCTGCAGCGGCGTTGTCGCCGGCTCCGGCGACGATGGGCAGGCCCGCGGGCAGGCCGGTGGCTCCGGCTGCCTCCGCGCTCAGGTACCCGGCGACTTCTGGGCTTTCCAGCACCGCAGGGAGCCAGTCTACCGGCAATTCCAGGAGTTCCAGCAGCTCAGCTGACCAAGTTCTGGCTGCCAAGTCCAGCAGCAGTGTTCCGGAAGCATCGGAGACATCGGTAGCCAGCTCTCCGCTGAGCTGCAAGCGCAAGTAGTCTTTGGGGAGCACCACCTTGCGGATCGCTGCGTAGGTGGTTGGTTCTCGGTCGCGCAGCCACAGCAGCTTGGGCGCCTGAAAGCCGACCAGCGCAGGGTTCCCGCAGATCTCTCTCAGGCGCTCCTTTCCTACCCGCTGCTCGATCCAGCGGCACTGCTGCTCGCTGCGGCTGTCGTTCCAGAGCATCGCCGGGCGCAGCGGGCTGAGCTTCCGGTCCAACACCACTGCTCCGTGCATCTGCCCGCTCAGGCCCAAGCCGAGCGGCTCTCTGCCCAACCGCCTGGCCTGGGCTGCCAGCCCCCCGAGGACCTCCTGGGCGGCTACCCACCAGTCTTCTGGGCGCTGCTCGGACCAACCGGGCCGCTCGGTGAGTAGGGGATAGCTCGCCTGAGCCTGAGCCAGCACTTCTCCCCCAGGTGTGACCAGCAAGCCCTTGAGGCCGCTGGTTCCCAAATCGATCCCGATCAGGGCTCCGCGCACGCTTCTGACCTTCTCCTGGGCCTCAGCCGGCCGGGCGCAGCCAGGCGGTGAAGGAGGTCCATTCCTCCAGGCTGCCTTCTGGCCTGGGCTGGGAGAAGAAGACCTGGG
Organism: bacterium; assembly: GCA_021810505.1. Lineage (GTDB taxonomy): Bacteria > Deinococcota > Deinococci > Deinococcales > Deinococcaceae > JAJZIR01. The sequence continues at coordinate 38,749 of JAJZIR010000006.1, read as the reverse complement.
CGGCTAGGGCGCCGGCCCCGATCACCGAGGTGGCCTGGCCGTACGGCGAGACCAGCAGCTGCAGGTGGGCCTGGACGCCCCTTAAGGTGTGGGTGGCTAGGCTCTCCCGGCTGGCTTCCAAGAACGCCCCCCCAGCTTCCTCCAGCAGCCGTCCGCCCAGCACGATGCTGTCCAGGTCGAGCAGGTTGGCCAGGTGGCTGAGCAGCAGGCCGAGATCGCCGCCCATCTCCTCGGCCAACCGATTGCGGTCCCCGCTGGCCTGGCGCCAGCGCCGCAGGTTGATCCGGGTCTCGGCGCAGCCCCGCTTGCCGCAGTGGCAGGGCTGCCCTGTCGGTTCGATACAGAGGTGGCCGGCTTCGCCGGCGTAGCCCCTCCCCCCGGTGAATAGGCGGTGGTTCAGGATCAGCCCAGCACCCAGCCCGATGTCCAGGCTGAGGTAGGCCAGGTTACGGGCCCTGGCTTGTGGCCAGTCCAATAGAGCGGCCGCCCCGGCGTTGGCTTCGTTGTCCAGAACGGCCGGAAATCCTTCGTCCCCGCTGCGCGGCAAGAAGCGCTTGGCCTCGGCCAGCAGCAGAACACCTAGGGGGACGCCGCTCCAGTCCAGATTCGGCGCCAGCTGTAGCTGACCGTCGCTCGGGCTGACCAGCCCCGGGACCGCTAGCCCCAGGCCGCGCAGGACTGGCCAGCCGGTCTCGGCCAGGGCCTCCTCGCTCAGCTCCCCCAGCAACTCCAGGGTCTCAGCAGGGCCCAGACCCGCTGCGTCGGTCTGGCGGCTGGCCATCACCTGGCCGGCTAGGTTCATCACCCGTAGCTGGACCAGGCCGACCCCCAGCTCCCAGCCCAGCACCGCGTTTCTCTCCAGGTCCAGCTCCAGCGGCCGGCTGGGCCGTCCGACCTTGTGCCCGGTTCGCCCTTGAGCGTCCTTGACCAGCTGCCTGCCGACCAGCTCGCTCACCGCCGTACTGACCGTCGACTTGGAGAGTCCCAAGTGCTCGGCGATCTCGGTTCGAGAGAGCCCTGGCTGCTTCCAGATGGCCGCCAGAACTGCTGAGCGGTTGAGGTTCCTGAGGTACTCCGAGGTCCCGCGCACCGGGCGCTGAGCGGGGAGGGCGGGGACCGACGGGCCGTTCAACGTAGCTCGAACTCTACCACGCCCCGCCAGCGCTGCCCGGGCAGGAGCGCGCGCAGGCCAGCCCGCTCCCCTAGGTGCACGGCGTCCGGCGTGCAGGTCTGCGGCTCGGTGCAGATGATTCCCGCCTCTGGTGGGCGGTAGACCACCACGGCCGGCCAATCCCTCCTGGGCCGCGCTCGGATCCGCAGGCGCCAGCTCCCCGGCTGCTCCAGGTCGGCGATGGGCCCCCGCCTGCCCCAGTAGGTGGCGTTGAAAGGATCACCCCTGAGCTCTGCAATCTCCCTGGGCTGCCGCAGGTCTAGCTCGGTGGGGAGCTTTTGGCGCTCTCCGGTCGGGATGAACTCCCTTTGGGGCCAGTGGCTGGTCGAGGGGAGGGAGAGCCTTCCGCCCGGAAGCTGCCAGTAAGGGTGTAGGCCCAATCCGAAGGGTAGGGCTTGTTCTCCGGCATTGCGCAGCGTGAAGGCGATCGCTAGCCGGCGGTCACCGAGCCGGTAGTCGGCCTCGAGCTGGTACCTCCAGGGATAGCCCTCCCGCAGCTCCGCGGGGAGCTGCTCCCAGCGCTGGCTGAGCCTGGCCCGCTGGGCAGTGACCGCCTCGGCTTTCCAGGCCACATCGGCCGCCAAGCCGTGCAGGTGGTGAAGCGAGCTCGAGTCCGGATCGTTCCGGGGGAGCTGATAGCTGCGCCCTTCCCAGCGGTAGCACCCCTGCGCTACCCGGCCAGGAAAGGGGAACAGTACCGGCATCCCCCGAACTTTTCCCCAGCCCCTCTGGCCTGGCGGTGTAGGGGCCAGCAGGTCCCGGGGCTGCCCGGCGCCCCCCAGCAACCGGAGCTGCTCCAGGCGGCCCCCTTCTTCTGGGAGCAGCAGCGCCGCTGCACCGCCCGGGCTGCGCAGCCAGACGGCACCATTTCCCATCAGCGGACGCCGGTCAACAGGTCGAAGAGCAGCTGGTCTAACCGCTCCTGGCCGGCACCCTCGCCGCGCAGGGTGTCCAAGTCGAAGGGCATGGATCTGAGTTCGCGCAGGTCAGGCAGCGGCTGTGCCGGGGTACGCCGCGCCTCTTGGATTTCTGGGTCTTCCGCGAAGCGCCACGCTTTCTCCTTGAGGATCAAGTAGCTGCGCATGCAGCCCTTGGCGAATTCCCACACCCCTCGCTCGTCCTCGGTGCGCAGCGGGTGAGCGTCGAAGTGGCGGGGGCCCTGGTAGCCGCTCTCCTCCAAGAGCAAAACGGTGAAGAAGGCGGTCTTGAGATTCTCCGAGGCGAAGCGGAGGTCCTGATCGAAGCGGCCCATGCGCTGATCGTTGAGGTCGACGTGGAAGAGTTTGCGGCTGTCGATAGCCTGGGCGACCTCGTGGGCGAAGTTGAGCCCGGCCATGGCGGCGTGGGCGAACTCTGGGTTCACCCCGACCATCTCCGGGTGGTCCAAGGTCGCGATGAAGCCGAGCATCGACCCGACGGTGGGGAGAAACAGGTCCCCCCTAGGCTCGTTGGGCTTGGGCTCCAGCGCGAAGCGGAAAGGGTAGCCCTGTTCTCTGGAGTAGGCGCAGAGCAAGTTGATGGCCTCGCGGTAGCGGGCCAGGGCGTCCGGCAGGTAGCCCGCCGCGTCGACTTCCGACCCTTCCCTCCCGCCCCAGAAGACGTAGATCTCTGCTCCCAGCTCGGCCCCTAGGTCCATCGCGATCATGGTCTTTTGCAGCGCGTAGGCCCGGACCTTGGGGTTCTGAGCGGTGAAGGCGCCGGCTCGGAAGACCGGATCGCTGAAGAGGTTGGTGGTGGCCATAGGGACGACCAGTCCGTGGTCCTTCAGGCAGCGCTGGAACTCAGAGATCAGCCGCCGGCGCTCACTCGGGCTGCTGTCCGGTGGGATCAGGTCGTCGTCGTGCAGGTTGACCCCGAAGGCCCCTAACCTGGCTAGATTCTCGACCACCCTGGACGGGGGGATGCGCTCCCGCACGGGGGCTCCGAAGGGGTCAGCGCCGGGATTGCTGACCGTCCACAGTCCGAAGGTGAAGCGGTGCTCGGGCTTGGGTTGGTAGTCCATAGCTCCTTTCAGATCAGGCGAAGCCGCCCTGCAGGGCTCGGAGCAGCTCGCGTCTGGCTGAGGCATAGGTCCGGGGGCGTCATCCCTGCTCAGAGCTCCCCATGGCAGCCGGCGGCGATGACTTCAGCCAGCGGCCGGCGTTCACTGCAGCTCTGCAGGTCGAAGCCGCTGCGCACCACTTCCGCGATTCCCTGAACGCTTAGGTCAGCAAAGGATCTGGCGTAGACCGCATTCAGGTGGTTGGCGACGTCGCCGTAGATGGCGCGGTGGGTCAAGATGTCTCTCAGGTCGCTTCGGGACAGGGCGAAGTCGTGGGTTAGTTCGGTCACCGCCTGGTCCACCTGGTTGACCAATCGCTCCACCTGGGATACCAGGGGTCCCCTCCCTCGGGCAGTCCACTGGTCGACCCCCAGATGGGATTTGAGGGCCAAGAAGGGGGCGATCCGCCGGCCGAACTCAGAGTCCTTGCGGACCACCTGCAGGCCCTGGATGTCCACGTCCTTGTAGGTCCAGAGCGTCCAGTGCACTTGGTGGGCGTTGAAGATCCGGATCTGGTCAGCCAGAGCAGCCAGCCTGGCCCGGTCGGCGCCGCTGGGAGTCCCTACCCCTCCGTCATAGAGCGCTCCGAATTCACCCACCCAGCAGGGTTCCCCCTGTTGGGTGAACCAGGCCCCCGCGCCCCGGTACTCTTCCTCTACCCAGCTGCGGTCCACCCAGACTGGTCCCGCGGCCTGGCCGCCCCTGGGGTTCTGCCCTGGCTCCATGCCGATGGATCCGGGGTAGCTGCTGGCCTGGTGCGTGGGCAGCATGTAGTTGTGCGAGCTGAAGACGGTCTGCTGGTCCAGCACGCGCAGGCTCTCCATCCCGCCGAAATCCCTGGCGTAACGGTTGCCTTCCAGGAACAGCAGGTGGTGGGGGTCGCAGCGGCGGATCTCCGGGATCCAGCGCCGGTAGAGCTCGGCCACCTGGCTGTCTTCTGGGGCATCCGGCTCATTGAGCAGATCGTAGCCGGCCACCGCTTCCTCATCCCGGTAGTGGTCGGCGACCAGCCGCCAGATAGCCAGAGCCCACTCCTGGAAGTGCCGGTCCCCCCAAAACAGCGAGATCCCGTAGGGATTGTCGCAGTGCCAGCCGCGGTTCTGCCATCCGGGTGCGGCGTGCAGGTCCAAGATTATGTATAACCCCTGTGCCTTGGCCCAGGAGATCACCGCGTCCAGCCGCGCTAGGCCGGCAGGGTCCACCTCTCCTTCCTGGTCGAGGAAGTGGTGGCTCGCAAAGGGGACCCGCAGGGTGTTGCAGCCGAGTCCAGCTAAGTAGTGCACGTCCGCTTCCGTGAAGAAGCTGCCTAAGAGCGCCGAGAAGAAGGCTTGGGCCCGCTCGGCTCCTAGCTCCCGGCGCATCGCCTGGCGGTGCGCGCTCTCGTTCCCCGCGAAGCCGGTGATGAAGTTCTCCATGTTCAGCCAGCCGCCGATCGCTACGCCGCGCAGGATCACCTCCCGCCCGTCTGCGCCCACCAAGCCCTGGCCAACCCTCTTGAGCTGCTGCATGCCCACTCCTCCTGCTCTCCTATAATTGATTCGTCCACTGTACGAACGAATTGTAGAAACAACTCCGTGGATTGTCAAGGGATGTTGGGGTCGGTTCTTGTGCTAGGGCAGCTGTTTCGTCCGCTCCAGGCCGTACTGCTGCTCCGCTGGCACGAAGCCCAGCTGCAGGTAGAGAGCCGCGGCGTGGTAGTGGGGGTCGGCGACGATGACCAGCTGCTCTAGGGCCAGCGCCTCCTCGCTGCCCAACACCCCGGAGAGCAGAGCCCGGCAGAAGCCCCGACGGCGGTAATCCGGATGGGTAGCTACGTGCTGGAAGCGCCCTAGCTTGCCCTCCCAGACCAAGCCCGCGGAGGAGACCAGCTGCTCCCCCAGGAAGGCTCCCCACCACTGCGCCCGCCCCGAGCGGATCAGCTCCTGCCTCTCTGCACAGCGCTGCTCGGTGTAGCGGGCGAAGCTGGTCAGCTCTTCTCGCTCGCCTTCCGGCCGCTCGCGCTCTTCCAGGAGCTCCACTTCCGCCCACGCCCGCCAGTCTCTTCGGCGGAAGGGCTTCAAGCGGAGGCCGACCGGTAGCTCCCGGGCCGGGGCCGGTCCGGCCGCCCGGACCAGGACGTCGCTCAGGATCAGGCGGAAACCGTTGGCCAGAAACTCCCCGACCTGGCCGGCTCCCCCTTCCCAGCCGAAAGCGTAGTGCCGGCAGCCCGGGAGGTTTTGGCGGAACAGCGCAGTCCAGCGCGGCAGGTCCCCGGCGGCAGGAGGCCCACCGAAGAGCAAGAAATTGCCCCAGCGAAAGTCGGGGTTGCTAGGGGTTCGCACCAGCAGGAGGTCTCCGCGGTCCTCGACAGCGGTTTCCTGCCCCCGAACCATCAAGTCGGTCCGGTAGCCCAGCGACCGCAACTTCATGCCGTGGCTAGCTGGTTGACCGCCTCCGCGGCTTGTAGGTCCAGATCGGTCACGCCGCCCTGGGAGTGGGTGACGTAGCGGACCTGGACGGTGCACCAGCCGATGCTCAGCGCGTCGGGGTGGTGGTTCTGGCGCTGGGCTAGCAGCGCGACGGCCAGCGCAAAGCCGACCCCGGCCTCGTAGCTGGGAAAGCGGAACTCGCGCGCGATGCCGCTCTCGTCCCCCGACCACCCCAAGCGCTCTGCGGCTGCGCGCAGCGCCTCTCCTTGGACTCTACCCATACTGCCTCCTGCGCCCATCATAGCTTCCGCTGGCTCAGTTCCGGAAAGAGAACGAGAGCAGTATCCCGCCGGCTAGGCTGTAGAGCAGGTCTGGGGCCCAGGCGGCCACCAGGGGCGGGATGGCCCCCTGAGCCCCCATCACCTTGAAGACGCTCCAGGTGGCGTAATAGGCGAAGGTCAGGATCAGCACCCAGGCCAGCCCCAGGCCGCTGCCGGAGCGCAGCCCGAAGAGGGCTAGAGCGACCGCGAAAAAGCCGAAAGCCACGCTGGCGAGGGGCTCGGCGAACTTACGCTGCAGGGCGGTCTCCAGGGTGAAGGTGGGGACGCCGTGGGCCTGGTAACCGGCGATCTCTGCGCGCAGCTGCCCTAAGGGGAGGTCGACCGGCTTGATCTGACCCTGCAAGCCACCCAGCTGTCCCTGCAGGTCGCTGACCGGGACTTGGCCCTGCTGGAAGCTGGTGATCGCGACCGGCCGCCCGTTCTGGTAGCTGATGCGCTGCCCGCTTCCCAGCGCGAGCGTTCCCTGGCTGGGTGAGAGGGTGCCGTTCCTCGCGGTGATCACCTCGCTGGGCGGGGCGGCGGCGGCCATCTGCACGATGGTGATGCCGCCGAGCTGACCACCGCGCCCGATCCTGCGCACGTAGATTGCCCGCCCCGCGGCGTCCTTGAAGACGGTGCCTGGCCGGATCAGCACTCTGGGGTCTTCCAAGATGATCTGGCGCTGGGTGCGCAGGATGTCCAGGGAGGCTCGGGGGACCAGCAGCTGGTTGTTGAAGAAGCTGAGCAGCGCGACAGCTAGGGAGAGGATCAGCACTGGGAGCAGCAGGCGGACCGGGGCGATCCCGCCGGCCAGCAGCGCCTTGATCTCCGCTTCGCTGGCCATCCTGGACAGCACCAGCAACACGGCGAAGAGCAGCGCGATGGGTAGACCCTGCCCGATCGCCGGCGGGATGCTGAAGGCCAGCAGCCGGGCGATCAGGTAGGCGCTGGCTCCCTTGGCCAAGATGGGGGCCAGTACCTGGATCAGCGCCGCCAGCAGGAACAGCAAGATCAAGACCAGGAGACCGGCCAGGATCAACGGGACCAGCTCCTCGATCAGGTAGAGGTCCAGCCTCCCCAGGCCGGGCCAGCGCCAGCTGTGGTTCACCGCAGCTGGCCGGCCAGCAGCAGGCCGAAGGCGACCATCAGCAGGTTGGGGGACCAGGCGGCTAACCAGCTCGGCAGCGCCCCGCTCTGGGCGAACTGCGGCGCGTAGGTCCAGGCCACGTAGTAGAGAAAGATCATCACGATGACGCCGATGAAGCTCCAGGAGCGGTTTCTGAGCAGCAGCCCCAGGCAGCCTGCCGCTACCGCCAGCGCCAGCGCCGCCAGGGGGTCAGCCAGCCGCCGCTGCAGCTCGAAGCGCAGCGCCTGCCGGCGGTGGGCCGAGAGGCCGGGCTGCAGCTCCGCGCGCATGAGCTGCCCCAGGCTCTGCTGGCTCAGCTGCGGGGTGTACGGCGCGAAGGGAGCTCCCTGAGGCACGGTGAGCTGCGGCTGGAAGACCGGCTTCTGGCCGGTACGATCCACCCATACCCCGAACAGCCGCCAGCTGCGGGCCAGCGAGTTCCACACTCCGCTGCTCGCGGTGTAGACGGCGGTCGGGGTGCGGACCAGAACTCCCTCTAGGCTGGCGGTGTCTGGACCGGTCTGCTGCACGCTGCCGGCGTAGTACAGGTTGCCGCCGACGACGCTGGTATAGAGCACCCGGTCGTGCGGGGGAGGGCTGTTGTACCACACCCGGTAAGCTACCTTCTCCCAGCTGGCGTTCGCGCTCGGCAGCCAGAGGTTGTCGTTGAGGAAAGTCACCGCGCTGACCAAAAGCCCCAAGCCCAGCAGCGGCCAGAGCAGGCTGCTGGGCCGTACTCCCGAGGCCCAGACGGCTTTGAGCTCGCTGTCTCGGGCCAGCCGGCCTAGACCGATCAGCACCGCGAAGGGTACAGCTAGCGGCAGGGCCCGCTCCAGCATCTCCGGGATCTTGGTCCAGTACAGCAAGAAGGCTAAGTGGAAGGGGGTGTGGTTGCGCAGGACGACGCCGGCGACGGAGCTGATCAGGTCGGTGGTGAGCAGGATCATGAACACCAAGAAGCCGACCAGGTAGAGCGGGCTGACCTCGCGCCAGAGGTAGCGGTTCAGCATGGCCATCGCTGTCGAGTATAGGGGCGCAGCATGAGGAGTTACACCGGCTCAGCCCCGTGCCGCTCGGGCGCTATAATGAGAGGGCCATGTGGCTGACCGCGCAGCCTAGCTCCAGCGGACCTGGCCGCCTACCCTCCAGTGGGTCTGGGTGACCCGGGTCGCCGCCCTGCTGGCAGGGGCCGGGGATCACCAGCTCCAGGCGACTTTGGCCCTGCTGCAGGCTGCCGGGGCTTCCCTAGCCGCTCCTGACCTGGAGGCCGCTCTGCGGGAGTTGGCTTCCGGCCGCCTGGGCGCCGCTCTGGCCCTAGATCTGGGATCCGCCGCCCTGCCGGATCTAGGCCGCTGGGCTCAGCGGCCTCTGCTGATCGACCTAGGAGACCAGAAAGCGCCCCGGCTAGCTTCCGGATACCGCTTCGCCTTGGACTTGGGATCCCAGGCGCGATGGAGCTCGGGGCCGGGCTGGCTGCAGGTGGTGGCGCAAGGAGGGGACCAAGCCCTGCTGGCCGCGGCGGATACCGCTCTGCCAGCGCTGTTCGCTCGGATCCTGCCCGACCTTTTGGTCCTGCGCAGCCGGACCGAGCGGCGGCTAGCCGCTCGGGGTGGCGCTCTCACCAGCCAGGGCCTGGACGCTCTATTTCGCCGGTCGGTGGCCCAGGCAGACCTCCACTGCGCTGGCCGGGTTCTGGCTGTGAGCGCGGAGGGCGGCCCCCTGGGCCAGAGATCCACCTTGCTGCTGCTGCGGGCGCTGCAGCGCAGCAGCCCGGGCCCCTGGCCCCAGGTGGCGGGCGGCTCGCCTCTGGCCGGCTGGTGGGACCGCCCGCCACCCAGCTCCCCTTCCGGGGCTGAGCGGACGCTGGAGGCCCTAGAGGACCTAGAGAGCTCCTGGCAGCCCTAAACTGAACTGGTGGACGAGACGCTCAGAACTCAGGCTCTCAGGCATGCCAGCCTGTTGGCGGACTGGCAGCGCAGTTTGGCCCCGCTCTCCCTGGAGGGAGATTCCCACCAGTGGGCACTGATCGGCGTGGACCTACTGGAGGGGTTCTCGAGGGTAGGACCGCTATCTAGCCCCAGGGTGGCTGCCATCTTGCCTCCGGCGGCTCAGCTGGTGGGCGGCCTGCTGGAACGCGGGATGCCCAGCAGCCAGGTGCTGTTCTTGGAGGACCACCACCCGCAGTCCGCGGAAGAGTTTGCGGCCTTTCCGCCCCACTGCATCTCGGCCACCCAGGAGGCTGAGCCGGCCGCCGAGCTGCGCGCGCTGGCAGCCTGGCCCGAGTTCACCCGGCTTCCCAAGAACAGCGTGGCCAGCCACAGCAATCCAGCGCTGGATACTTGGCTGGAGCGCTGCCCGGCCCGCCAGATCGTGGCAGTGGGTGACGTGACCGATCTGTGCCTGTACGCCTTGGCTCTCCACCTGATCACCCGCAGCCAGGCCCGCTCCCTGGGCCAGCGGATCATCGTCCCGGAGAACGCGGCGCAGACCTGGGACGCTCCCGACCACCCCGGCGACCTCTACCACCTGCTGTTCCTTCACCAACTGGCTCGCTTAGGGGTCCAAGTGGTGAGCCGGGTCCTCCTTTGAGCACCTTTGACGGTGAGCGGCTACCCGCCTCCACCTTCAAGCTGGACAGCGAGCGGCTGCGCTCGGGCTGGTACAGCGACAAGTACTTCTCTAACATCCTGAGGACCCTGCAGGGCAACGCTGCCGCCGGACCGGGAGCTGGCTACCTTCCCGGAGAGGCCTGGGTGGAGCTGCAGGTGTTCACCCGCAGGCAGCCGCGCAGCCTGCTGGTCGGTATGGACAAAGCGCTGGCCATCCTCAAGGAGGGTTGCGGCTATTTCGAGGGAGGCCGCTTCGTTCCGACCTGGTCCGAGCTGGAGGTGGAGGCCCTGCAGGACGGCGAGTGGCTGGCCTATGGTGGAGACCCCCTGGAGGTCGAGCCGGCTCTGAGGATTCGGGGCCGCTACCGCGACTTCGCGCTGCTGGAGACGCCGCTGTTGGGTGTCCTGACCAGGGGAACCAGGATCGCCACCAACGTTTATGAAGTCCTGGAGGCCGCTCGCGGCAAGCCGGTCCTGTTTTTTCCGGCCCGCTTCGACGCCCACGAGATCCAGGCCGCGGACGGCTACGCCTACCAGATCGCCGTGCAGCGCTACCGTCTGGACGCCGGACGTCCCGGCCCGGACCCCCAGATCAGCACCGACGCCCAGGGGGACTGGTGGGGAGGAGCTGGCGGCGGCACGGTAGCGCACTCCCTGATCGCCTGCTACTTGGGGGACACCGCCGGGGCCATGTTGGACTTCGCCAGGTACGTGCCCTCGGAGGTCCCCCGGATCGCCCTGGTCGATTTCAACAACGATTGCCTAGGGGAGAGCCTCCAGGTAGCTAGGGTGCTTTGGGAGGAGCACATCCGCCGCCGCCGCTCGGGCGACCCCGAGGCGGACCGCTTTCGTCTAGACGGCGTCCGCCCGGACACCGCGGCCACGCTGCGCGACCGCAGCGTGGAACCCCTGGGCGATCCCCGCCTGGACTTGGGCGTGAATCCCCGGCTGGTCTTCCAGCTGCACTCCGCCCTGCGCTCGGCCTACTTGGCCTGGGAACTGCTCCCCGGGGAGCAGGAGCTGGCCAGGGCGTTCTGCGCCCGGATCCGCATCGTGGTCACCGGCGGCTTCAGCGCCGAGCGGATCCGGGCCTTCGAGCGCCTAGGGGTTCCGGCGGACGTCTATGGGGTGGGGAGCAGCCTGCTCAGCAACAGCCAGAAGGAAGGTACTACCAACGACTTCACCGCCGACGTGGTCCGGGTGCGGCTGCCGGGCGGCTGGAGAGAGGTGGCCAAGGCTGGACGCCGGGCGGTGTCCAGCTCGCGGCTGCGCCCGGTCGACCTCGCCTGGCTGTAACGGGGAGCTGGCGCTGGGATTCCCAGCGCCAGCTCGGTTCGAGGCTAAAGCTTTAAGGCTTGACGCTGAGGGCGGTGACGGGGACTCCGACGCTGACTAGGGTCGTACCCGGCGTGATGGCGGGTACCGGGTAGCTCGTGGTGACGCCGTTCTCGGTGATCTGGAGGTGGGTATTATTCCCTGCGACTGGGGTAGTGACATGCCGGGCGCTCAGGCCGATCGCGTAGGTTCCGAGGGCGTAAGAGCTGCCCAGCGTGTAGCTGACCGTGTAGTCTGATCCGGACTGGCTGACGCTGAAGCTGCCGTCCTCCGCTGTCCCGCAGGTCACGCCGTTCCCTCTATCCAACACGTAGCCGCTGACGTGGGGGCAGCTGGTGGTGTTGCCCGGCTCGCCGATGGCCAGAGCCAAATGGACGTGCGGGGTAGTCAGCGTCACCGTCGCGGTGGTCGCGGGCAGCGACAAGCTGAGCACGTTACTGCCCAGGGCGGTCTGCAGGGTCTCATTATTGAGAGCGCTCTGTAGGCCGCTCAGCGAGGTAGGCGCGACGGTGAGGGTGCCCGAGACGGCAACCTCGTCGCTGGGATTGCCGGTCCCCGCGAAGTCCAAGTTCCCGAAGGGCAAGCCGGCAGTCACCTGGACGCTGTAAGTTCCGGGCTGGATGTTGAAGAAATAGGCCGGTGAGGTGGCAGTGGTCTCAGTCAACCCGATTAGGGTCTGGGAGTAGTAAGTGGGCCCGCCGCTGGTGCTGGTGAGGACTACGTTGGCGTTCTGAACCGGTTGACCTTGCGAGTCGGTCACGTAGACGGCGGCGTAGCCGGTGGGGTTGGTCAGCGGGGCGCTCAGGTTGTTCACGTGCTGCACCGCGGCGGCGGCGTTGGGGATCCCGTAGGCTGTCTGGGAGCCGCTGACCTGGGTGGCGGTCTGGGCCAAGACCTGGTCGATCTCGCCGGGGGTCATGAACCTCCTGAACTTCTGGGCGTAGGCCCCGTCGACTAGGGCGGCGACGCCCACCAGGTAGGGGGACGCCGAGGAGGTGCCGGCCTCGTAGCCGTAGCCGGGGACCGGGAAGACCCCCAGCGGGCAGTCGGGGTTGGCGGCGCTGCAGCTCTGGAAGCCGGCTGCCCCGGCGGTGAGGATCCAGTTGCCGGGGGCGCCGAACTGCACGTAAGGGGCGATCTGCCCCAACCAGGAGAGGTTGCCGCCCACCGTGGTGGCCGTGACCGCGATCACGCCGGGGATGTCGGCTGGGTTGGAGACCAGCGCGTCGCCGTTGTCCCCGGAGGCCGCCACAGCGGTCACGCCGCCGAGCAGCGCCTCGTTGAAGGCTAGGGCGTCTAAGGGCGAGTAGCCCTGCCCGCCCAGCGAATTGTTGAGGATCTGGGCGCCGTGGCCGGCCGCCCAGAGGATCTCGGCGGCGTAGGCGAAGTCCCCCTCGAAGTTACCCGCCCCACCGTAGGGGTTGTTGTTGCTGAAGACCACCAGCGGCATCACCTGGGCGTCGTAGGCCACCCCGGTGATGCCGGTTCCGTTGGCCACCATGTTGGAGACATCGAGCTGCGACTCGCCTCCGGGGTTGTTGGGCGTGTTGTAGTTGACGCCCGGCAGGACATTAGCCGGGGCAGAGGATCCGAAGGAGGTGCTGTTGTTAAGGACCTGCGCCGGATTGCTGGCGCTGCAGGCGGTCTGGGGATTCTGGCTGACCGAGTAGTTGGGCGAGCTGGGATCTGGGAGATAGCTGTTGGGGTAGGTCCCGCAGGCCCAGGCGTTGAAGTCGAAGCCGGGGACCACCTGCCCGGCGAAGTCCGGGACCGGGGCCAGCGGCTCGGCGAAGTAGGCCACCGTGACCGGCTGGCTGCCGTTCGTTCCCACCACCGAGCCGGCACCCTCCCCGGCCTGAGCCAGGTCCTGCCAGGCCTGCACCACGTTGAGCCCTCCCGGCGGGCCCTGCAGCGCGCCCTGCAACCCGAAGTAGGGCGCCTTGGTGGGGTCGCCGTTCAGGCTGGAGACCAGGCCGGCGCTGGTCTTGTCGGAAGCGGTGACCGGCTGCCCGCTGCCGGCCGGCAGCGGCCTGGTCTCCAGCGGGAAGAGTTTGCGCTGCCAGTTGGGCTGGGTGAAGGAGATACCCTTCACTCCCTGCAGCGCGAACAGCGCCTGGCCGGTGCTGAGGCTGTTCAGCTCGATCAGGGCCGCCCGCAGCTTGGGGATGGTGGAGAGCACCCGCCCACCCACCGCCTGCGCCGCCGCGCTGAGCGCGCTCAGGCTCTGGTAGCCCACGATGACCTGGTGGGCGGCGTGGGGGGGAAGCCCCGCTAGGGAAGGAGCGGTACTAGGGCTGCTGGCCGGTGCCGGCCGAGCGGCCTGCAGGCCGCAGCCGGCCAGCAGGGCCAGGCCGAGGCCGCCCAGGAGGATCTGCTTGACCTGCTTCATCAGTTGCTCCCCGTGGTGAAGGTGTAGACCTGATCGCCTTCCAGCGTCTGCGACAGGAACAGGCCGGTGCCGTAGGTCCAGAACAGCTGCCCGGCGTCAGAGTAGACCGAGAGGGCGTTGATCTGCCCCGACGTGCTTTGGTTGTAGGCGACCGCCTCGAACAGCTGCCACTGGTAGGGGTGGTCGAACTCCAGGGGCGGGGTGGTTCCGCTCACCGAGCCAGGCGTGTAGGTAAATCCGTAGCTGGTCGCCGCCGTGCCCCCCACCACGCCGCAGGGCGCGCCCACCGCGAAGCCGCGGGCGTAGAACAGCGTCGCGTTCTGCAGCTCGTCCCACAGCGCGCTGGGCGTGAAGCCCGCCTGGCTGGCCGAAACCGGGTTGGTGGCTACGCCGCAGGAATTGAAGGTAGATCCCCCTTGGATGGTGTCGCCGTAGACCGGGACAAACAGCTCGCCCTGGCCGATACCGTTGGTTTGCCAGCTGAAGGCCGGCGTGGTGGAGACGCCGGTGGCGTTGTCGGCCGGGCCGGTCAAGGTGACGCTGAAAGCCGGCAGCGGGGTGGTCTGCGCCGAGCTGCTGCCGGGAGCCATCTGGCTTCCGTCGAAGGCCACCACCTGGTAACTGACCGGGACGTTCGGCGCCAAGCTGCTGCTGGGGTCGTTCCAGCTGAAGGGGTTCTCGGTCGCTGCGTTGGAGAAGCTGTAGTAGTACGGCAGGCTGGCCACCAGGGTGGAGGGGCCGCCGTTCACGCTGCGGTAGACGTCGTAGCCCTCGCCCGGGTAGGGGTTCTGGGCGGTCGCGGCCACTGGGAAGCTGTAGGGCAGCCAGTTCAGGGCAACGAACAGGTTAGTCCCGCTGGGCGCGCTCTGCGGGCTGACCGAGAAGAGCTGGGCTCGGGTGTCGTTGACCGTCAGGGCTACCGCCTGCAGCCCGCTCACCGCAGCGGACAGGCTGGCGCCGCTGCCGCCGCTCAGCTGCAGCGGGACCAGCAGCAGGGTGCGGTTGAAGTTGGCGTCCACCGTGGCGATCTCCAAGGTGGCGTTCCCGGTGACCCCGGCGGCCATCTTGCCCAGCGGTAAGCTGGCGCTGAAGTCGGAGACCCCATTCTGGATCGCCTGACCGTTGAAGACCGTCACGGTGGGGTTGCCGTCCAGCCAGCTTCCGGGGCCGAACAGGAAGGGATCGTGGTTGACCGCGGCCATCATCACGAAGCCACTCTGCGGCCCATTCAGGCCGCTGGGCAGCGCCGTGTCGGTCACGCTGCCCGACACGCTGAGGTCGCTGCTGTTGGAGGCGGTCCCGTTAAAGCCGCTCAGAGCGATCTGCGGGGGGGTAGCCGAGAGGCTCTGGCTGGCAGCGTGGACCTGGATCAGGTTCTGCTGGGCGATGCTGCCGGCCTGGATCTGCACGCCGACCACCTGGCTGGAGGCGAAGAAGATCGGCCCGCTGCCGCCCTGATTCAGCGGCGCGTCGATCTGCTGCCCGGGGGACAGCACGGTGTAGTCCCCCGGAGGGGCGTTGAAGCTGTAGAAGCCGTTGCTGTCGGTGCTGGTTTGGGCGACCAAGCTGTCGCTGCTGGACAGCAGGTCGATCTCGGCACCCGCCAGGGCAGCGCCGCTGGAGCCGTCGGTGAGCACGCCGGCGACCCCGGCGGTGCTGCTAGCCTCTAAGTTGAGCGTGGCCTGGGAGGTGAAATTCCCCGAGGTCGCGGTGAAGACGATTTTGTAGGCTCCGGCCTGGTCGATGGTGATCTGGACCGGGGCGCTGGCGTTGCCGCTGATCTGGACCGGGTTGGGGCTGATGGTCACGTCGCTGGCGGTGCCGGAGGTGACCTGAGCGCTGACGCTGACGGTGTTTTGGAAGCCGGAGGCGCCCTGGACTGCGAGCTGGTAGGTACTGGCCTTGCCCACGAACTGCGTCGCGCTGGGCGGGGTCACTGACAGCGCGAAGTTGCCCGGCGCGCTCCCCTGCGAGGGGGCGGGTGCCAGGAGGCCGCAGCCCGCGAGCAGAGCTGGGGCGGCGAGAAGCAACCAAGTCCTGCGTATGGATAGCATCATCAGAAACGCTCCCGAATTGGCCCAGAGTGGAGAAAGCTGCCGTTCACCCGAACTCCCCTTAGCCGCCTCGGGGCGGCTCTCGCTTCACCTCCCCCCTGGATCCGGCCCGAGACCGGTCGTCGGCGTCAAGATGAAAAATCTTAGCCAGCCTCTATACTAAGGATCCTCTCAACCTTCTGTCAAGAAACTGCCGAGCCCGCTTTCCATATCCCCCGCTCGGTTGCGATGATCTGGACCAACTGGTCGTGGGCCTCCCCAGGTAGCTCGGGTACCAGCAGCGCCGCGGGCGTCACCCCCACGCGCAGCGGGCCCTCGCCCAGGCGGCGCAGGAAGCGGTCGTAGTAGCCCCCACCCCAACCCAGCCGCCTGCCGCTGCGGTCGAAAGCGAGCCCTGGGACCAGGACCAGATCGAGGCTGACTTGGCAGGGAGGGTCGCCCTGCACCGGCTCCAGCATCCCCAAGGGGCTGCGCGCCAGCGGCGCCTCCCAGCGGTGGACGCTCAGGTTTCGTCCCGGTTCGGTTCTAGGCTGGTAGAAAGCTACTTGAGGAAGCAGCTGCGGCAAGGCTTCCAGATTCACCTCGCTCCCGAAGGCTCGGTAGCTCAGGGCTGAGCGGATGCCGATCCCCTCCATCCAGCTGACCAGCTGGGCGCAGATCTCCTGGCTGACCTCGGGGAGACCGCGCCTGGTGCGCTGGGCCCAGGCGCGCCAGGCCTCCTTGCCGGCTGCAAGTCCGGGGAGCTCCATCAGCGGTAGAGCCTGAGGTCGCGCAGGTGCCCTGCGTAGCTGGCGGTCACGTGCAGGTGGCCGTGGCGCCCCACCAGGAAGTAGAGCGCCTTCTTCCCGTGGACGGTCAGCGAGGGGTGCAGCACCGCTAGCAGCGCCGCCTGTCCGGGGTTGTCGATCGGACCGGCCGGGAGGCCCGGGAGCAAGTAGGTGTTGTAGGGGGTGGGCTTCGCAAAATCACCCCGCGCGTAGTCCAGCTGGTTGGCCGGGATGTGCAGCCCATAGGCCACAGTGGGATCCGATTGCAGCGGCATGTGCGCGCGCAGCCGGTTCAGGAAGACGCCGGCGACCCTGGGCATCTGGGCGTTCGACCCGGCTTCGGCTTGCACCATGCTGGCCAGGGTGACCCAGGCGAAGGGGCTCAGCCCCAGCGCGCGGGCTTCGGCCAACCTGGAGGGGAGGAACTCCCGCTCCATCCTGCGGACCATGGCTAAAACCACCTGCTCGGGCGCTTCCCCCGGCGTGAAGGCGTAGGTAGCCGGGAACAAGAAGCCCTCCAAGCTGCCGCGGGCGTAGCGGCTGAGCGCAGCCTGGGCGAACAGCCGGTGGTAGGTCTGGACGCTCCCCAAGCCGGCAGCTCGCAGCCGTCTCTCCACCTGGCGCAGCGTGTAGCCTTCCGGGATCACCACTTTGACCGTCACCGGGGCGCCGCCGCCTTCCAGGGTGTGGGCGACTTCCCACAGATTCTGGGCTCCGCTGAAGCGGTAGGCCCCGGCTTCGATGGCGCCGGCGGCGCCTTGCAGGCGCAGCAGCGTCCTTAGCAGGACGCCTGAGCGGATCAGGCCACGCCGGCGCAGCAGCTCGGCCACCTGACCGGCACCCATCCCGGGGGTGATCACCACCCGCTGCGCTGGTGCCCCGGTAGGAGCGCCCAGCGTGGCCAGAACGGCAGAGGCGAGCAGCAGCGCTCCGGCGAAGAGGGTCAGCGCCCGGGTCCAGCTCACCGCAGCAGGGCACTGACCTCTGCGGCGATCTCGGCTGCCTGTGGACCAGTCACGTTGACGTGGCCCAGTTTGCGCAAGGGCCGCCAGCGCTTGCCATAGAGGTGCAGGTGGGTCCCGGGGAGCCTGAGCAGCGCGGCGAGGTCTGGTTCCTGCTCTGGGCTCGGCCAGCCCAAGAGGTTGATCATGAATACCTCGCGTTCCGGGGCGAAGTCGAGCAGCGGGAGGTCGCAGACCGCGCGGATCTGGATCTCGAACTGGCTGAAGCCACCGCCGTCCAGGCTGAGGTGGCCGCTGTTGTGGACCCGGGGGGCCAGCTCGTTGACCAGGAGGCTGCCGTCGGGTAGCTCGAAGAGCTCTAAGGTGAGCAACCCCTCCAGGCTCCAGGCGTTGGCCAGCCGCCTGGCCAGTTCGCGCGCCCGCTCTTGGACCTGAGGGCTGGCCTGAGGGGGGTAGTGCGATCTCCTGAGAATTCCCCCCTCGTGCAGGTTCTCGATCACTCCGGAGAGGGCGACCTGGCCCGAAGGGTTGCGGGCCACTTGGACGCTCAGCTCGCGGGTGAAAGGGACCTCCTGTTCCAGCACCGAGGGGCCTTGGCGCCCTAGAGCTTCCCGGAGCTCGGCTAGGTCGGATACCCTGGCCTGGCCGTGCCCGTCATAGCCCAGCGTGGCGGTCTTGAGCAGGCCACTTCCTAGCTCGGAGAGGGCGCGCTGCAGGACCAGATCGTCATCTTGGGGGTCCAGAACCCGGTAGGGGGCTACCGGCAGGCCGGCCTGTTCCAGGGCCTTCTTCTCCAGGCGTCGGTCCGAGGCCAGCCGGCAGATGGCTGCAGCTGGCCGCAGCGGCCGCTCCAGCCCCTCTAGGGTGGGGGCGGGGACGTTTTCGAACTCCAAGGTGATCACCTGGGCCAGGCTCTCCAACTGGAAGATGGCGTCCTCATCGTCGAAAGCGGCCTGGATCTGCCTGGAGAAGGAGGCGGCTGGAGCCAGGGGGTCGGGTTCTAAGAAAGCCGTGCGGTATCCCAGCCGCCCCGCGGCTACCGCCAGCATCTGGCCCAGCTGCCCGCCACCTAGGATCCCGATGGTGCTGCCCACCGCTAGGCTCACGGCCGGCCCTCTGGGGCGGCCGGGTGACCGGCGAAGTGCGGATTGGCCAGCACCGAGGCGGTCTGCTGCGCCCGCCAGCGCTGCAAGCGCTCCGCCAGCTGGGGGTCAGCGGTGGCTAAGATCGCCGCCGCGAACAGCGCGGCGTTGGCTGCCCCGGAGCTGCCGATCGCGAAGGTGGCGACCGGAACCCCCGCGGGCATCTGTACGATGGAGAGCAGCGAATCCAAACCGGAGAGCGCCTGGCTGCGCACGGGAATCCCTAAGACCGGCAGGGTGGTGTGGGCGGCCAGCATGCCGGGAAGATGAGCGGCGCCCCCGGCGGCGGCTAAGATCGCCTTGAGGCCGCGGGCTCTGGCCGAGCCGGCGTAGCTGCTGAGCAGGTCCGGGGTGCGGTGGGCGGAGAGGACCCGCAGCTCATAGGAGACGGCGAGCTCGGAGAGAAGTTCCAAGCCCGCCTCCACTGTCTCGAAATCGCTGCGGCTGCCCACCACGACGCCGACTTGCGCGGGGGGATCGAGTTTCACCCGGCCATCATACACTGGCCGGTCCCCGGGCGGCGGTTCAGCGCAGCTGCCAGCGCTCCGGTGACCAGTTCCCCGTGGGGTTGTAGTGGAATCCCGAGACCGCCTCGCTCACCTCGTTCAACTGCGCGCTAGCCGGGAGCCAGATTACCGGTAATTTCTCAGCCAAGGCGTTCTGGTAGCGGTTGAGCGCTCCCTGCTCCTGGGCAGGGCTGCCGAAGCGGTGGGTCGCCTCGGCCAAGCGATCCACCGCTGGGTCGGCGTAACCGGAGAGGTTGGACCCGCCCTTGGAACCGAACAGGCCGTAGCTGGTGGGGTAGAAGTCGGGCTGGTAGGACCAGCCCCCGTAATCGACCATGCTCCAGCCCTTGGGCGAACCCAGCTCGCCCAGCAGCGTGTCGAAGGGGACCGGCTTGAGCTGGATCCGGATCCCCTCGCGCGCCGCGGCCGCAGCGATCAGCTCGTCCTGGAGCTGAATACTCTGGATCCCACTGGCGTACTGCAGGGTGAAGCGCAGGCTTAGCCGGCCTCTCTGCATCACCCCGCCTCGCCCGCGGAAGCCGGCCTTTTCCAGCAGCCGCCGGCCGGCCGCGGGGTCATAAGGGTAAGGGACGTGGGTCAGCAGGTAGGGGGACAGATAGGTAGAGGGCCGGTAGGGGACTGGACCGTAGGCCAGATTGCCCTGACCGTGCAGGATGACCCTGAGGATGGCCGGCTGGTCGACCGCCATCTGCAGGGCCTGGCGTACCGCTGCCAGCCGCAGAGCCTTACCGGGGCCGGAGGCTTTGAAGTTGAGATAGAGGTAGTTGACCGACCATTGCGGCGCGGCGATCAGGCGGTAGCTGGGCAAGCTGCCCTGCTGGCCGTAGAGGTGGGCGGGCAGGTACCCTACCTGGACCTCCCCGGCTCTGAGCGCATTGAATTCGGCGTCCGAATTGGTGAAGTAGGCCAGCTCCAGCTGCTGGTAATCCGGCTTCCTGCCGGCGTACTCCGGGTTGGCCAGAAAGCGGTAGCTCTGCCCCGCCCGAAAGCGCCCCACTCGGAAGGGCCCATCCACCGGGCTGCCGCGGAAGAAGTTGAGATTGTCCCCCTCGCGCTGCAGGTAAGCCAGCGTCTTGGCCGGCTGGCCAGGGTAACGGTCCCAAGCCTGCTGAGGTAGCGGGACGATCTGGGCCAGGCCGTTGTACAGGAACCACTTGGTGTTATAGCGGCCGTTCAGGGTGATCTCCAGTTTCCACTCCCCGAGCACCTTGACCGAGCGGATGTCTTGGGGCATGCCGCCGATCCCCCAATTGGCATCCGCAGCCACGTTGGACGCGGGGACGCTCCGCAGCAGATCCAGCGCAAAAGCTACGTCTTGGGCAGTGACCGGTTTCCCGTCTGACCAGCGCCACCTGCGGTGCAGCGTGACCAGGTAGTGCTTCCCGTCTTGGCTGCGCACCGAGCTGGCGATGGAGCGGGCGTAGTCGATCTGAATGTTGCGGTCTATCCACAGGAGCGGGCGGTAGAGCAGCAGCGAAGCCTGGCTGTCGTAAAAGGTGTAGACGTCCCCGGGGGCTAAGGGCTGCAGGTAGGTGATCTTGGTGGCTGGCGGCAGGGCGACCACCAGCGTCTTGCTGGCCAGAGCGAAGGGGCTCAGGCCGATCAGGCCGGCTACAAGCATCCAGGTACGCCTCATCGTCTCTCCTTAGGGGTTCAGGGGAACCAGCGCAGTTCGGCCAGCTGCTCCCCGCGGCGCAGAAGGTCGGACCCCAGCTCGGCCGCCGCCGCCAGGTCCTCTGGGAGAAGCCTGGCCACTAAAGTTCCAGCCAGCCAGCCTAGCGGGAAGAAACAGCGCCCCTGGGGTCCGTAGAACAGGCCCAGGTCGATCAGCGCCCCGGCCTGCCCCGGCCAGGCGTGGGGAGGGAGCGCCGTGAGCAGCAGGTCGCCCGGCTGGGGGAAGACGCTCAAGGCTTCGGCGGGGTGCTGGGCTAGGGGCTCAGTTTGCTGGCAGGTGGGCAGCGGCATGGAGATCTCCGGTCCAGTCCAGATGGCGTGGCGGGCGGTGCAGGAGAGTGGCCTTTCCAGAGCTCTAGCCAGCAGCGCGCAGCTCTCGGGGGCTAGCGCCTGAGTCAGCTCGGCGCGCAGCTCGACCCCAGGGAAATTCAGCTGCAGCATCAGATCACCGCCCGCTCGTCCCTGGCCGCGGGCGCTGCGAAGCGCTGCAGGCTCAGGGCCTGCAGCAGGGGGGACGCTCCCCCGGAGAGCAGCTGGCTGACCAGCTCAGCGACGGCTGGGGCGATCATCAGGCCGTGGCCGCTCAGGCCGGCGCAGACGGTCAGCCCGCTGGGACCGACCCGGTCCACGATGGCCTGGTGGTCAGGGGTCGAGCTGTACTGTCCCTGCACCACCCGGTCGTGCTCCAGATCTTCCAGCCCGTCCAGGACCGCTGCTCCCCTCTGGCGGCTCAGCTCCAGAAAGTCCTCGCTCCCCACAGGGGTCCCCAGGTAGCTGTGGTAGAAGGCGCCCCCCAACTGCTTCCCAGCCCAACGCTGTTCTAAGGAGGCGACCAGCGGGCGGCAGAAGCCCGGCGGCGTCCTCTTGAGGTAGTGCAGCCTGCGCTCCTCGCGGCGCAACGGCAGCTGCACGCCGACCTGGCCCAGCAGCTCCTGATTGCTGTGGCCGGCCGCCACCACCAGCTGGTCGCAGGGCAGCTGCGCCCCCCCTGCCAACTCGACTCCGCAGACCGCCTCGCCGCGCAGCTGGATGGAGGTGACCTGCTGGGGCAGCCAGCGGGTTCCCCTAGAGCGGGCGCGCTGGATCAGGGCTTGGCTGAGCCGGATAGGATCGCTGACGAACCCGTCGCTGGGCCCGTAGCTGGCCGCCACCACGCTGCTCCGCAGCCTGGGGACCAGCTTCTTGGCCTGCGGGCCGTCCAGCAGCTCGGCCGGAATACCCAGAGCGCGCTGCTGCTCCACCAGCTCGGACAGCGCTTGGACGCCCTCTGCCCGGTGGGTGACGAACAGGTAGCCGCAGCGGTCGAAGTGCAGCCCGGGGTCCAGTTCGGAGACGCCCTCGAAGAAGGGCAGGCTGCGCGCTACCAGCTCGGCGGTCTCGCGGTTGCTCCACTGGTGTCGCACCCCGCCCGGGCAGAGCGCGGTGATGCCCTGGCCGATCGCCGGGTCGATCACGGTGACGTCGGCGCCGAGCGCGCTCAGCCGGTCGGCCACCGCGGCCCCGACGATGCCGGCCCCGACGACGGTGATCCGCTCAGGCGGCACGCCGCACCTCGAAGAGCGACGGGTGCGCGGACAGCCAGCTGCGCAGCCGGTCCAGGTCACCCGCGGTGTGTAAGCCGTGAAAGGCAAAGCGGACGGCGCCCCCCCGGGGGCTGGCGATCAGGCCGGCGCCGGCCAGTTCCTGGCAGGCTCTCTGCGGGTCCGGAGAGGCCACCGCCAACATTGCCGCCTCCCGGCCCGGCGGCGTCAGCGTGAGCAGGCCCAGCTCGCTGCACGCCTCCCGAAGACCGCGCACCAATTCCCGGCAATGCGCCGAGAGCAGCTGCGGATCCAGGGCGCTGAGCAGCTGGTCGGCAGCGTTGAAAGCGTAGCAGGCGCTGACCGTCGGGGTCCCCTGCTCGAAGCGCCTGGCCCCCTCAGCCAGCCGGCGCGGCTTAGCCATCGCCTGCGGGTCGGCGGCGGCCATCCAACCCGGGCTGGATGGGGCCAAATCCCTGTCCTTCCAGTACAGGAAGGCCAGCCCCTCGCTGCCCAACAAGTACTTGTGGCTGCCGGTTACGTAGCCGTCGACGCCCAGCTCGGCCACCTGGCTGGGCACTACCCCGCAGGCCTGGTAGCCGTCTAATAGGACCGCGCCGCCCCGGGCGTGGACCTCCGCGACCGCGCCGGCTAAGTCCAGCAGCGCACCGGTCCGGAAGCAGACTTCTGGGAGAGTGAGCAGGTCCCCTGGCCCGGTGCGGGCGACCGCCTCGGCCAGCCGCTGGTCATCATCGTCCCCGGGTAGGTCCTCGCTGTAGATCACCTGGCAGCGGGCCCGTTGGGCGTCGCCCAGGTGCAGGGCGCTGGGAAAGCTGCGCGCGTCGATCACCATCTTGCTGCCGGCTGGGCGGCTGGCCAGGATCCAGCCCAGAGCGCTGCTGGCGCTGGGAGCTAGGGCGACCTGGCTGGAGAGCACCCCCAGGCGCCCGGCCATCCGCGCCCGGCTCTCCTCCCAAGCGGCGCTCCAGAGCTCCCAGGGTGCACCGAGCTCTCTCCAGCTGCGCAGGTACTGCAGCGCGGCCGCCTCTACCACGTCGGAGAGCGGACCCTTGGAGCAGCTGGCCAGGTGTACCCGCCCTTCCGCTTCTGGAAAATGCCTTCGGAATTCCAGCAGGCTCAGGTCGTCCATAAGGATGAGGCAGTCTAAGCTGTGCTAGGAGGCATTGTCAATATACTGAACAATGTACGATATAAAGAACAAATTCCCGCGAAAGGACCTCCTAGTGGACGACACGCTACCTGCAGAAAAACTCGCACAGGCTAGAAGCTCGCTCACCCCTGGGGATCTGTGGCTGATCCTCTCCAGGGAAGGATCTGACCCGGCGGTCTCTCTGCTGCTCGGCCGGCAGCTGGTCGGCGAGCTGGCCCTCTGGTTGACTGTGGGGGAGGCGGGCGCCTTGGTGTCTGGGATCGACGCAGGTCACCTGGAGGGGCTCTGCGGTTTATCCATTCAGACCTACCGCTTCAACCTCTATGCCGACCTCCAGGCGCTCCTCGGCCGGCTCGCGCCCCAGCGCATCCTGCTCGACGTCAGCCCGGCGGATGCCCTCTGCGATGGCCTCACCGCCGGGCTGCGCGACCGGCTGGAGGCTCTGGCGATGGATCTGCGGCCAGCTCCGCTGCTGGCTTCCAGCGAAAACATCCTGCGCCGGCTCCGCTCGGTCAAAGTCGCTGCCGAGCTGGCTAGGATCCAAGCGGCGACCGCGCAGACCGCTCAGCTCTATGCGGCTCTCTTGCCCCAGCTGCGCCAGGGGATGCGCGAGCGGGAGATCCAGGACTTGGTGAACCGCCTCGCTTCCCAACTCGGCTACCAGATCGATGCCGGCGATTTCGGGGGACCGCTGGTGCTGATCAGCCGGGCCGGCATGAGCCACCGCGCTCCCGGCGAGACGCAGCTGGAAGCTGGTGACCTGCTGATCCTGGATACCTCCTTGGTGGTGCACGGGTTTCGCTCGGACCTGGCCAGGACCTTCTACGCCCTGCCGGAGGGTGCCGAGCAGCCCCCGGCCGAGCTGCAGCGGATGTTCAGCTCTATCCGCCGGGCGACTGAAGCCGCTAGGTCGGCGCTGCGCCCCGGGGTTCCCGGCTGGGTGGTGGACGCGGCGGCCAGGCAGTCTTTGATCGCAGACGGCTGGCCGGAGATCCGCCACAGTACCGGCCACCAAATCGGCCGCCGCGTCCACGATGGCGGGACCATCTTGGGCCCCCCGGGGCGTAGCCCCCTGGTCGAGGGAACGGTTCTGGCCGGAGAGATCTACGCCCTAGAGCCTACCGTGCTGCTCTCTCCCGGCCCCAGCATGATCGTCGAAGAGAGCGTCTTGGTCGGAGAGGAGCAGACGCGCTACCTCAGCCCGCTGCAGGAAGAGCTCTGGCCGATCCCCCGAGTGGGCGGTGCCTGAGGTGCCAGGGTCCTTGGATCCCCGGCTGGGGCTGCGCCTGAGAGCCCTGCGCCAGGCCCGCGGCCTATCTCTGCGCGACTTGGCCGCCAGGGTTCCCTGTTCGGCCTCGTTTCTGAGCACCCTGGAGCGCGGCGGGACCGACGTGTCGGCCACCATGCTCGGCAAGATCGCCCGGGCGGTCGGACTGGACGCTGCCGACCTCCTCCCCAGCAGCCGGGGCGGGCAGCTGGTGCGGCTGCTGCGGGCGTCGCAGGCGGCTGTCTCGCCGCTGGCCGAAGGGGTGACGGCCAGGCTATTGGATCCGGACCTCTCAGCTAGGATCCAGCCGGTCCTGCTCACCATCGCCCCCGGAGCGTCCCAATCCAACCCGGTCGGACACGCCGGCGAGGACTTCCTCTACCTCCTAGAGGGTCAGGTCGAGCTGGCTGTGGAGGGTCAGCTCGAGATCGCCCTGGCTCCGGGGGACGCTGCGGTGTATCCGGCCGCCCTGGCCCACCGCGTCTCCAACCTGGGAGCGGCCCCCGCCCTGCTGCTCACCATCAGCTCGCCGCCCAGGAGGGTGTGAAGGCTCGCTCGGCCTCCGGCCGCCCTGGCCCGCGCGTCCCTTGGGGCAGTGCGACCTACCTCGCCCGGATCCCGGGGCGGTAGCGCTCGGGGCGGCCCGGTCCGGATCAGGTCAGCAGGTCCTGAAAATCGGCCGGGAGCTCCTCTCCCTGCACTAAATTGGCCAGCAGGCGGCTGCCCAAGGCCACCGGCGAGAAGACCAGGTCGGCCCCGGCCAACTTCAGGATGCGCATGGAGCGCGCTGAGCTGGCGATGGCCAAAACTTTGAGTCCCGGCGCCAGGTTTTTGGCTGCCAGGGTGATGAAGGCGTTCTCGTTGTCGTCCTCCCGGGCAGCGATCAGCAGCCGGGCTCTCTGGGCACCGGCCTTGCGCAGGGTCTCCTCGGTGCTGGGGTCTCCCTGCACGTAGGGTTCCTCGGGGAGGGGCGGCGCCTTCTCGGGAGCGATGACCTGGACCAACTCCAGCTGGCGGGCTTTGAGCTCCAAGGCGGTGCTGGCAGCCAGGGCACCGGAACCGACCAGGATGACGTGCTGATTGAGCATAATCCGCCTCCTCTGGGGGCTGAACAGCTTGGCCATCTCCAGGGTGATGGAGGGTCCCAGGCTGCTGAGCAAGACGGTGGTGAAGATGGAGATTCCCAGGACGATCAGGGTGATGACGAAGATCCTGCTGGTCTGATTGGCCGGCGTGATGTCGCCGTACCCTACGGTCGAGAGCGTCACGATGGTGAAGTAGAGTGCGGTGCCCAAGCTGGAGACCTTGGGGTGGAAGTCCCGACCGAGCAGCAGGGTGCCCAGGGTCCCGTAGACCAGTACGCTGACCACTCCCGCCAGCGAGATCAGATAGCCCCCGATCAGGGTCTTGCGCGAGAAGGTCGAGCGCCAGACCAGCAGAGCGGCCAGGCTGGCCACGGTGATCAGCAGCGACAAGCCGTATTCCCCCCGGAACAGGTGGATGCCGATGGTGATCACCAGCAACAGGACGGCGTAGGTCCAGGCGACCTGGAAGCGCCACAGCAGGGCGAAGCCGACCAGGATGCTGGCCACGGCGAAGAGCACCTGGGCGCCGTGGCCCAAGATGGCCACCGACTGCTGGTGCGAGAAGGATTGCAGCCCGTGGACGGTCAGCCCCCCCAAGCTCAGCTGCGGCAGGGAGATCCCGGTGTAAAGATTAGCCAGCCCGGTGAGCAGCATGGCCAGCGCGACCGGAGCTTGTGGGAGGCTACGCCGCAGCAGGCTCCTGGGCGGTGTGGTGGCCTTGGGCACAGGGGCATTATCGCAGAAGAGCGCCCCTTGACCCTGAAGCTGCGTCAGGGATTACCCTCGGTAGGTGCGGAAGGAGTCGCCCGAGCAGGTCTACACCGTGGCCCGACTGGCGGCCTTGGCCGGGATATCGGTGCGCACCCTGCACCACTACCACCAGATCGGCCTGCTCGCGCCGTCTTTCACCGGCGAGAACGGTTACCGCTACTACGCCGAGGCCGAGCTGCTCAGGTTGCAGCGGATTCTGATCTACCGGGAGCTCGGCTTCCCCTTGGGCCAGATCGCCTCCTTGCTGGACGCGGAGGGCGGCGACCTGCAGGCAGCTTTGGAACGGCAGCGCGCCCAGCTGCTCGGACAACTGGACCGCTACCTGGCGCTGGTCCTGGCCACCGACCGCACCCTGGCCAGGCTGAGAGGAGAGGACGTGAAGGACGAAGAGCTCTATTCCGGTGTGGTCTCACCGGCCAAGCAGGCCGAGTACGAGGCTTGGCTCGCCGAACGCTACGGCCCCGAAGTCGGCGAGCAGGTCGCCGCTGGGAGCCAGAGGATTGCGGCGATGGGAGATGCGGAGCGGACCTGGGCGCTGGCCGAGATCCGCTCCGTCGAGGAAGGTCTGGCCGGCGCGCTGCGCCGGGGGATCTCGGCCGATTCGCCCGAGCTAGATTCCCTGATCCAGCGCCACCGGGCCTGGGTACAAAAAGGCTGGGCTCAGGAGTGCAGCCCGAAAGCCTACGCCGCTCTAGCCGACCTCTACACCCAGCACCCCGACTTCGTGGCCCGCTTCGAAGCGCTCCAACCCGGATTGGCGAGTTACCTGGCCCAGGCCATGCGCAGCTGGGCTGGCCGCCAGGGCTGAAAGGTCCCCCCTTACTCCAGGGGGTCGCCGAACGGCGCCGGCAGCTCGCTGAGGGCGTGGAAGTGCGCGGCCTTCTCGAGCAGGCCGAGCTGCCGGTAGCACTCGCTGAGCTGCCTGGCGAAGAAACTGGTGCAGCGCGGGTCGCAGCAGCGCTCGGCCTGCTCCAGGCAGCAGCGGTACTGCTGGACGGCCACGTGCCAGCGGCCCGCCTCCCTGGCTCTCTGAGCTTTCAGGTGCGCTAGGCGCAGCTCCAAGATCACTTCCGGCTTCACCCGCTCACTCTATCCCCCTCCTGGTCGCTGGTCTGCGACCTGTTCGACAGTGCGCCGGCCGCCCAGTCCCGGCCGGGGGCGCTGTGGAGCGGGTTAGGAGGCGCGCTCAGCTGGGCTTGGCTACGCCGCTCGGATCGGCGGGCATGGCCATGATGTGCTGCCCCCCGTCGACGTAGATCACCTCACCGGTGATGCCGCTGGCCAACGGCGAGACCAGAAACAGGCCCAAGCGCCCCACCTCCTCCTGGGTGGCGTTGCGCTGCAGCGCCGCTGTCCGTGCGGCGTGGTCGTACATGGAGCTGAAGCCCGGGATGGAGCGGGCGGCCACCGTGCGCATGGCTCCAGCGCTGATCGCGTTGACCCGGACCCCCGCCGGCCCCAGCTCGTAGGCCAGGTAGCGGGTGGTGGTCTCCAGGGCCGCCTTGGCCACCGCCATCACGTTATAGCGGGGATAGACTTGCTGGCTGGCGTGGTAGGTCAGCGTCAGCAGGCCAGCTCCCCGGTTCAGCAGCGGCTCGGCCCCCCTCGCGGCGGCCAGGAAGCTGTAGGCCGAGACCTCTAGGGTCAGGGTCCAGTCGCTGCGCGCGGTGTCCAGGAAGCGGCCCTCCATCGCCGCCTTAGGGGCGAAGCCGATGGCGTGCACCAATCCGTCTAGGCGGCCGAAATCCTGGGTCAGCCCGGAGAACAGCGCTTCCAACTCACCCTCCACCCCCACGTCGCAGCGCCGGAGCAGCGAGCCGGCGTAGGGGGCGGTGAGGCGCTCCAGCTCTGGGCGCTGCCGCTCGTCTTGGTAGCTGAAGGCGCAGCGAGCTCCGGCCTGGAGCAGCTGTTCAGCGATGGCCCACCCCAGACTGCGGGCATTGGTCACGCCCATGATCAGGGCTTGCTTGCCGCTGAGATCGACTTGGATCATGCCTCACGCTACCACGCTTGCCCCCGCGGCCGCGGTACACTAGCCGGTGTGGCTCCAGGGGGACTTGCGCGCGCTCCACGGTTTCAGCACCCGCTCGGGCGGCCGTTCGTTGGGCCCCTTCACCGGCCTGAACCTAGATGACCGCGAGGACGATCCAGAGATCGTGGCGGAGAACCGCCGCTCGGCGCTGAGCCAGCTAGGTTTTCAGGGCCCGCTGGCCCGGTTGCACCAGCTTCACTCCGCCGCCGTCTGCCTAGCCCGACCGGGCCTGCAGCGAGGGGACGCGCTGGTCAGCGCCGAGCGCGGTCTGGGCTTGGTGATCGCCACGGCCGATTGCTATCCCGTCCTGCTCGAGGACTGCCGAGCCGGCGTGATCGCGGCCGTCCACGCTGGCTGGCGCGGGACCCTGGCCGGGGTGGTGCCGGCTGCCCTGGCCGCCATGGGGCGATTGGGAGCTGCGCCCGACAGTATCTCCGCCTTGGTCGGGCCGGGGATCAGCGCCGAGCGCTATCCGGTGGGACCCGAGGTCGCCTCGGCCTTCTCGGGGGCCGGCCTCGGCCGCTACCTCCTGCGCTGCGGGGGTGGGGTGCACCTCGACTTGCGCGGCGCTATTTCCGAGCAACTTTTAGCTGGGGGTGTCCGGCGGGACCGGGTCTTGCACCTGCGCCGCTGCACCACCTCGGAGCTGTTCTACTCCTACCGCCGCGACCACGGGAAGACCGGCCGGATGTGGGCGGTGATCGCGCAGTGAGCATCGGGGGCCGCCTGCGCGGCCTGCTCCGGCCGGACACCGTCGTGGAACAGGTCACCGACCTGACACCCCCTCTGCTCCTGCGGCTGGGCTTGAGAGGACTGCTTCTCGACTTGGACAACACCCTGGTCGCCCACGGCTCGCTGGAGCACGATCCCAAACTCCCCCTCTGGGGAGCCGACCTGCAGCGGGCGGGCGTCGCGCTGTTCCTGCTGAGCAACGCCAAGCCGCTGCGGGTCAGGATCTGGTCTGAGCGCCTACAATGTGAGGGAGTGGCTCTGGCAGGCAAGCCGCTCCCTTTCGCCTTCCTGCTCAGCCTGAAGCGCTTGCGGCTGCCTGCCCGCCAGTGCGGGATCGCCGGCGACCAGCTGTTCACCGATATCCTAGGGGGCAATATGATCGGTTGCCACACCTTCCTGGTCAAGGCTATCTCGGAGCGGGCCCCCGCGCACACCCGGTTGGCCCGCTCCTTGGAGCGGCGTATCCTGGGCGACCTCTGGCCCAGGAGGCCCAGTTGATCGCTCTGGCCTTAGGGGACCGCCGCCTGGGCGCCATCCTGTTGGAGCGGGGTTACCTGCGCGACGACGACCTGCAGCGCGCCTTGGCTCTCTACCAGGAGCGCGGGGGGCGCCTGCGCGACGTCCTGATCGAGGAGGGCTTGGTTACCGAGCGCCGGATCACCCAGGTGATCGAGGAGGCTATCGGAATCCCTCTGGTGAACTTGGCGGTGGTTGATATCCCGGCCGAGGCCCTGGCCCAAGTTCCGGCCCAGACCGCCCAGGAATACCAGGCCATCCCTTTCGGTATCGATGCTGCCCAGCAGCTGCTCAGGGTCGCCTTCGTCGATCCTATGAACAGCGTGGCCGCCGAGCTGATCGAGGACCTCAGCGGTTTGCGGGTGGAGCCTTACCAGGTCCTGCGCAACCAGTTCGATTGGGCTCTAGCCCGCAACTATCCGGAGCTCGAGCTGCTCGTCCCCCACCTGGAGCAGTGGGTGGACGAGCAGCTCGAGCCGATCGGTCAGCGGCTGCTGCGGCGCTCCATCATCACCCAGGCCCAGCTGGATACCGCCATCAACCTGCAGCTGCAGAGCGGCGACCCCCTGGGCAAGATCTTAGTCGGCCTGGGCGCTCTCAGCGAGGAGCAGCTCTTCGAAGCGCTGGCCGAACAGCTAGGGGTTCCTTTCCTGCGCAGCCTGGAGACTTTCCGCCCTCCCGATTCAGCTTTGGCCTCCCTGCTGAGGTCCGATGTCCTGCGGTTGCAGGCGGTCCCGATCGAGGACGAGGGGGACAGCCTGCTGGTGGTGACCAGCGAGCCGAGGAACCGGTCCGATATCCAGGCCAGCGCTGCCCGCCCGGTCCGTTTGGCGCTCTCGCTCCCCGCCGAGGTGAGCGGGCTGATCGAGCGCTGTTACCCCGAACGGGAGCGGATCGGCGAGGTGCTCATCTCCGAGGGCGCGCTGGCCAAGGAGCAGCTGCGCGATGCTTTGCAGGAGCAGCGCAGGGAGCTGAAATCTAAGCCGCTCGGCGAGGTGCTGGTGGAACTGGGCTTCGTGAGCCGCGAGGACGTCGAGCGGGCCATGGCCAAGCAGCGCGCCGGTGGCGGCCGCTTAGAGGACACCCTGGTCCAGTCCGGCCAGATCAAGCCGGAGATGTTGGCGCAGTCGCTGGCCGTCCAGCTCGGCTACGAGCACATCAGCCTGGCTGACCGGCCGGCGGAGTCCCGCATCGCCCTGCTCATCCCCGAGGCGGCTGCTCGGCGCTACCAGGTCGTCCCCCACCACTTGGAGGGTCAGGCCCTGGTGGTGGTGATGAAGGATCCCCGCAACGTCTTCGCCCTCGACGACCTCAAGCTGGTAACTGGCCGCGAGATCATCCCGGCGGTCGGCTCCGAGCGCGAGATTCAGAAGGCAATTGAGCGGGTCTACGGGGGCAGCGACGTCCAGGCCCTCAACCGCGAGCTGGCGCAGTCTCGCCGGGAAGCCGAGGCGGTGCCGCTGGACAACCTCGACGACAACGCCGTGGTCCGGGTGGTCGACAACGTCATCCGCGAGGCGGTGTTGGCCGAGGCCAGCGACATCCACATCGAGCCCACCGAGGACCGCCTGCGGGTTCGCCTGCGGGTCGACGGCGCCCTGCGGGATTACCTAGACCTCCCCAAGGTGTCTGCCCCCAGCGTGGTCGCCCGGATCAAGATCTTAGGGAACCTGGACATCGCCGAGCGGCGCCTCCCTCAGGACGGCAGGGTCCGCTTCAAGAAGGGGAATATCGACATCGACCTGCGCCTCTCCACCCTTCCGACCGTCTACGGCGAGAAGGTGGTCATGCGCCTGCTGCAGAAGGCCGCGAACATCCCCGAGATCGAGGACCTGGGTTTCAGCAGCTACAACTTCTCCCGCTTCAAGGACCTGATCGAGAAGCCCTACGGGATCTTCCTGATCACCGGCCCTACCGGTTCGGGTAAGTCCTTCACCACCTTCAGCCTCCTCAAGCGCATCGCCAGGCCGGAGAAGAACACCACCACCATCGAGGACCCGGTCGAGTACGAGATCTCGGGGATCAACCAGACCCAGGTCAACCCGCAGGCTGGCCTGACTTTCGCCCGGGCGCTCAGGGCCTTCCTGCGCCAAGATCCGGACATCATCATGGTCGGCGAGGTGCGCGACACCGAGACCGCCAAGATCGCCGCCGAGGCCGCTCTGACCGGCCACCTGGTCATCGCCACGCTGCACACCAACGACTCGGTGGGCGCGATCACCCGCTTAGCCGAGATGGGCGTGGAATTCTTCAACATCTCGGCCGCCCTGATCGGCGTGTTGGCGCAGCGGTTGGTGCGCCGGGTCTGCCTGAACTGCCGGGTCGAGGCCAAGGCCGACCCGGAGGTGATGCGGCGCCTGGGCATCCAGCCCTCCGACTTGGTCGGGGCCAAGCTATACCGCGGCCACGGCTGCGAGCGCTGCAACGGGACTGGTTACCGGGGGCGCATGGCTATCCACGAGCTGTTGGTCATCGACGACGAGCTGCGCAAGGCGGTGGCCCTGGGTCAAGGAACCGAGGCCATCCGCGACCTGGCTACCAGCCAGAGCGGCCTGCGCAGCCTGAGGCAGGACGGCCTGATGAAGGCCATGGCCGGCCTGACCACCTTAGAGGAGATCCTCGGATCGACGGCCAACTGAGCGCTGGCTTGATCAGCGTGGAGGCGACATGCAGCCCATGGGAAGCAAGCAGATCGACATCAGCGACATCCTCAGGTTCTCCTTCGATAGGGGCGCTTCGGACATTATCCTGACCACCGATCTCCCGCCGCAGTTCAAGGTCAACGGCGACTTCGTCACTTCGGACTTCCCGGTGCTGACCCCGGTCCACACCCGCCAGCTGATGTACAGCATGATGAACGAACGCCAGCAGCGGACTTTCGAGGAGGTGCGCGAGCTCGACTTCTCCTTCTCCCTACCGGGCCAGCTGCGCTTTCGGGTCAATGTCTTCATGCAGCGCGGGGCGGTGGCTGGGGTCATGCGCACCATCCCGATGGCGGTGAAGACCTTGGACGATCTGGGCCTGCCACCAGTGGTCAAAGAGATTGCTGACAACCCCAGGGGTTTGGTGCTGCTCACCGGCCCCACCGGGTCGGGTAAGTCGACCACCCTGGCAGCGATGATCGACTACATCAACGTGAACAAGCGCCGCCATATCGTGACCATCGAGGATCCGATCGAGTTCATGCACGAGCACAAGCAGAGCATCGTCAACCAGCGGGAGGTCGGCGCGGACACGCTGGACTTCCAGCGGGCGCTTCGGGCGGTGCTGCGCCAGGCTCCGGACGTGATCCTGGTCGGCGAGATGCGCGATTTCGACACCATCAAGGCCGCGGTCACCGCAGCCGAGACCGGCCACTTGGTGATGGGCACGCTGCACACCAACAGCGCCGCCGAGTCGATCGACCGCATCGTCGACGTCTTTCCCGAAGAGCAGCAGGAGCAGATCCGGGTCCAGCTGGCCAACAATATCGTGGCGGTGCTCACCCAACAGCTGCTCCCCTTGGCCGCGGGTGGTGGCCGGATTATGGCCCACGAGATCATGGTCGCCACGCCGGCGGTGCGCGCCCTGATCCGCGAGAACAAGTCTTTCCAGATCGTCAGCCAGATCCAGATGGGGGCTCAGTACGGCATGATCACTATGGACTCGCACCTGGCATCGCTGTACCGCAGGCGGCTCATCAGCTACGACACCGCCCTGTCCCGCTCGGTCGATCCCAAGGAATTTGCCAGGCTCAGCTCGCAGGACCAGCCCCAGCTCCCCCAGTCCCCCCGGCCGGGAACCCAGCCCCCCCAGACCTCTGCGCCCGGTTCTGGCGGAAACTTCGGCCGCAAGTGAGCGAACGGCTCAGCGGTTGACGATGTGGATGGCCTGGCGGTGGACGTTCTCTGCCGCTTCCAGCAGGGTCTCCGACAAGGTGGGGTGCGCGTGGATGGTCAGAGCTATGTCGCGTACGGTCGCGGCCATCTCCAGGGCCAAGCTGGCTTCTCCCAGCAGGTCGCTGCCGTGCGGCGCCACGATGTGGACGCCGAGCAGCAGGTCGGTCTCGGCGTCAGAGACCATCTTGACCATCCCTTCGGTGTCGTTCAGGGTCATAGCCCGCCCGGAGGCCGAGAGCGGGAAGCTGCCGATCTTGACCGAATAGCCCCGCGCCTTCGCCTCCGCCTCGCTGAGCCCCACCGTGGCCAGCTCCGGGGTGGTGTAGACCACGTTCGGGATCGCCACCGCATCCATAGAGCTGGCCTTGCCGGCGATCACCTCGGCGGCGACCAGCCCTTCTTTCATGGCCTTGTGGGCCAGCAGCGGGGCTCCGGCGACGTCGCCGATGGCGTAGATGTGCGGGACGTTGGTCCGCATCCGGTCGTCGGTCGGGATGAAGCCGCGGGCGTCCACCGTGACGCCCACCTCGGCCAGATTGAGGGTATGGCTGCGCGGCTTGCGCCCTACCGCCACCAAGACCCGGTCGAAGCTCTGCTGCCTGGCCTGGCCGCCCGCCGCTGCTTCCAGGGTGACCGTGAGCGCCCCTCCCGAGCGGCTGAGCCCCGTCGCCTTAGTGCCGGTCGAGATGGTGATGCCGCGCTGGGAGAGCGCCTTGGCCAGCGCCTTGCTGGCGTCCTGATCCGCGCCGGGGACGATCTGATCGGTGTATTCGATCACCGTCACCTCGCAGCCCAAGTTGTTGTAGATGTGGGCGAACTCCAGCCCGATGGCGCCGCCGCCGATGGCCAGCAGCCGCTTGGGTAGGGGGTCTGGCAGCTGCAGAGCCCCGGTCGAGTCGACCACCTGCTGGCCGTCGACCTCGAAGCCGGCGAGGGTGGCCGGCTCGGAACCCACCGCCACGATGATGTGCTGGGCGCTGACCTTGGTTTCCCCGACCGCGACGGTGTGGGGGTCCAGGAAGTGGGCGGCGCCTCGGTAGAGGTCGATCCGGTTGGCCTTGAGCAAGGTGCCCACCCCGCCGGTCAGCTTTTTCACCACCCCGTCCTTCCAGCGGTTCAGTTCGGAGATCTCCACTTTGGGCTCCGGGTAGTGCAGGCCGAAGCTGGCTGCCGCCCGGGCGTCGTGCAGCTGGTCTCCAGCGTGCAGCAGGGCCTTGGTGGGGATGCACCCGATGTTCAGGCAGACGCCGCCGACCTCTCCCATCTCGGCGACGGCTGTTTTGAGTCCGAGCTGAGCGGCCCGGATGGCGGCGTGGTAGCCCCCCGGTCCCGCTCCGATCACCAGCAGGTCGTACTCCGGCATGGTTCCTCCTGGCTGCGCGAGCAGCCCCAGCGATTCTAACCCTCAGATTCCTTCCAGCAGCAGCAGCTCCGGTGTCTCCAAGAGCCGGATGACTTCCTTGCAGAAGCGAGCCGCCTCGGCGCCGTCGACCAGCCGATGGTCAAAGGACAGCGACAGGTACATCATGTGGGCCACTACGATCTGGTCGTCTTCGGCCACTACCGGCCGCTTCACGATGCTGTGCACCCCCAGGATCGCCGCGTCGGGTACGTTGATGATCGGGAAGGAGAACAGCGCTCCGATGCTGCCGATGTTGGTCAGGCTGAAGGTGGAGCCGCTCATCTGCTCGGGGTGCAGCTTGCCTAGCCTGGCCTGCTCGGCCAGCTCGCTGATCTCGCCGGCGAGGGCCAGCAAGCTCTTGCGGTCGACGTTGCGGATGACCGGGACCACCAGGCCGGCCTCGGTGGCGACCGCCATGCCCAGGTGGTAGTAGCGCTTGAGCACGATCTCGCCGCTGGCCTCGTCCAGGCTGGAGTTGAGGCTGGGGAAGCGGGAGAGCGCGGTAGCGACCGCCTTGAAGATGAAGGGCAGGTAGCTGAGCTTGACCCCGCTGCGCTCGGCGCGCTCCTTCAGCCTGGCCCGAAGGGCGACCAGGGCGCTGAGGTTGGCCTCGTCGACGGTCAGCGCCCGCACGGTGTAGAGGTGGGAAGCCTGCATCTGCTGGCTGATCGCCCGCCGCAGGCCCCGCAGCGGTCTGCGCTCCTCGAGGTCCTCGTAGCCCTTGGGGCTGCGGTACTGCGGTGGAGGGATCTGAGCCAGCGCGCCGGCTATGCGGACCGGCGCCTGTTCGGCCACTCGCCCCCGCTCCGCTGCGTCCAGGACGTCTTGGACGCGGATCCTCCCCAAGGGCCCGCTCCCCTTGATCCCCTCTAGGGCCAAGCCCTGCTGGGCGGCCAGCCGCCTGGCGGCTGGGACCGCTCTGGGCCTGGCTGCTCCCCGAGGGGCGCTCAGCCCTGCCGGGGAGAACACCGGAATCCGCAGCGGCGCTTCCATGGACACCGCCTTGAACAGCGAGGGGTCATCCTCCGGTTCTGGGCGCTCTGCGCCGCGGTCTCCGGCCGGCGCCTCCGCTGCCCCGGAGATTCCTTCCTCGTCGATCAGCGCGATAGGGGAGTGGACCGCGACCACCTGCCCCTCTTTGACTAGCTGCGCGCGCAGGATCCCGGAGAAGGGGCTGGGCAGCTCCACGGTGACCTTGTCGGTCATCACTTCCACCACCGGCTGGTCTTGCCTCACCGCCTCGCCTTCGGCGACCAGCCACTTGAGGATCTCCCCTTCGACCACCGACTCGGCCAGTTCGGGCAGCTGCATCTCCCTGCGCATGGCTTAGTAGGCGAGCAGCCGAGCGGCTGCCTTCAGGACGCGGTTGGCCCCGGGAAAGTACTCCTTCTCCTGGGCGTAGGGGTAGGGGGTGTCGAAGCCGGCTACCTGCAGCACCGGGGCCAGCAGCTGGTCGAAGAGCTCCTCCTGGACGACGTAGGCCACCTCGCCCATGAAGTTGGCGATCCTGGGCGCCTCCGAGGCCAGCAGGACGCGGCCGGTCTTGGCCGCGCTGGCCAGGACCGCCTCCCGGTCCCAGGGGACTAGGGAGCGCAGGTCCAAGACTTCGGCCGAGACCCCCTGGCCGCCCAGGGCCTCAGCGGCCTTGATCAGCTCGGGCATCATCCCGCCGTAGCCGATCAGGCTGAGATCGCTGCCCTCCCTGCGCAGCGCTGCGCGTCCCAGCTCCACGAGGTGCTCCCCGTCCGGGACCTCTTCCTTGGAGGCGCGGTAGAGCCGCTTGGGCTCGAAGAATACCACCGGGTCGTCGCAACGCACCGCGGCCTTGAGCAAGCCCAGCCCGTCGGCTGGGGTGGAGGGCATCACCACCTTGAGGCCGGGGGTGTGGGCGAAGATGGCTTCGGGGCTCTGGGAGTGGTGGTGGCCGCCGCGCACGCCTCCCCCCGAGGGGGCCCGGATGACCAGCGGCGCGCAGAACTGGCCGCCCGAGCGATAGCGGATCTTGGCCACTTGGCTGAAGATTTGGTCGATTCCCGGATAGATGTAGTCGGCGAACTGGATCTCGGCGATCGGCCGGAGTCCGCGCACCGCCATGCCGACCGCGGCCCCCACGATGCTGGCTTCGGAGAGCGGGGTATCGATCACTCGCCGCGCCCCGAACTCTTCCTGCAACCCCTCGGTGATCAGGAAGACCCCGCCACGCCGACCGACGTCCTCGCCGAGCACCACCACCTGGCCGTCGCGGGCCAGCTCCTCGCGCATGGCCCGGCCCAGCGCCTGGCATAGGTTGAGTTTCATCGCTCGGAGAGCAGCAGCGCCCGCTGGACTGCTAGGTGGTCGGGCAGGTCGGAGTAGACGTCATCGAACAGCTCCTCCGGCG
Organism: bacterium; assembly: GCA_021810505.1. GTDB lineage: Bacteria > Deinococcota > Deinococci > Deinococcales > Deinococcaceae > JAJZIR01. The sequence goes on along the minus strand of JAJZIR010000006.1, from coordinate 1,470 downwards.
CTGGGCTGCCGCCGGCCTCCGCCTCCTTGGCGGCGGCTTCCAGTTCAGACTGCACCTGGGCTGCGAAAGCCCGGCGCTCTTCCTCGCTGGGTAAAAGCCCCTGGCGCTCCAGGAAGCGCTGGAAGCGCTGGATCGGATCCCTGGCCTTCCAGCTGGCCACTTCGGCCGGGCTGCGGTAGCTGCTGTCGTCGTCGGCCGAGGAGTGGGTGCCGTAGCGGTAGCTGAGGCACTCCACCAACACCGGATTTCCTTCCCTGCGCACCTGCTCGGCGGCCTCGCTCAGCACCGCCAGGCAGGCCAGAACGTCTTGACCGTCGACGTAGTAGCCGGGCATCCCGTACCCCTGCGCCTTGATGGCCAGGTTGGGTGCGGCGGTCTGGGTGCGCAGGCCGGCGCTGACCGCCCACTGGTTGTTCTCGCAGACGAACAGCACCGGCGCCTGCTGGACCGCCGCCATGTTGAGGCCGGCGTGCCAGTCCCCCTCGGAGGTGGCTCCGTCCCCGAAAGTGCAGACGGTGATCTCGTCGGTGCCCAGGTACTTCTGGGCCATGGCCGTCCCGGTCGCCGGCGGGACTTCGCTGGCGATGGAGGAGGAGATGGAGACCAGCCGCAGCTCAGGCGCCGAGAAGTGGTGGGGCATCTGCCTCCCCTTGCTGTAGTCCAGCTTGGTCCCCAGCAGCTGGGCTAGGAACCTGGGCAGCGACAGGCCCATGGTCAGCACCAGGCCCTGGTCTCGGTAGTAGGGCCAGACCCAGTCGTGGCCGATACGGATGGCGTGGGCCAGGGCTACCTGGGTCGCCTCCATCCCGCTGCTCTGGGCGTAGAAACTGGTCTTCCCCTGGCGCAGCAGCGTCACCAGCCGTTCATCCACCAAGCGGGCCCGGAGCATATCCCAGAGCAGCTGCAGCAAGGTCTCGGGTGGCCAGGGGTAGAGCTGCCTGGCCACCTTCTTTCCGTCGTCCCCGATCAGAGCGATGGGACGTTCTGTGAATGTCTTGAACAACTCGCGCCTCCCTCGGCAGGACGCCCTGCCGGTCCACTCTTGCCAGACCGATTCTGACACGTTTTCTGCTGCGCGCTGCCGGGTTCGCTCATGACACTGCGCTGACTTCTCGGCGCTTCACTGGTCCGGTGGCTGCAGGAATTCCAAGCTGGAAGGCCGGTGGGATCTCCGGAAAGCAGCTGTTCGGCTGCGGCTTCCGCTCCCAGCCCGCCGCCTCTCCGGCGGGCGCTCGCTGCGCCCCTGCAGACCCTCTCCCTCAACCTGGCACCGCGGTGCCGAGGAGGTCTACGTGCGTACATGGAGAGTTCCGCTCGCCCTAGGTATTCTGGCCACCGGTTTGGCTTCCGCCTCCCCGGTCCAGCTCAGCTTCTGGTACGGCCTGGGGGGTAACCTGGGCCAGACCCTGCAAGCCATCGTGGCCAAGTTCAACGCCAGCCAAAGCGCCATCCACGTCACCGCTACCTACC
>JAJZIR010000005.1 GCA_021810505.1 bacterium | reverse complement strand
TGCTTGCGCAGCCGTAGTACCATCTGCCGCAACAGGGCCCGACTCTCCACGCTGAGCTTGCGCGCATCGATCTTGCCTGTGCCAACATTTTATCAAAATGTCGTGCATTTAGGGGCCTGGTTAATAACGCAGAATCAGCTAACGGGAAAGTATATTCACGCTATGAATGATGATCATTCATAGCGTGAATTAGGGGCAGGGGAACCTAGGAGCGCGCAGAAGGTAGGAAAGGCGGATTGCTCGCCCTCGGGCAAGTCGAGCGCGAGAAGCGTAAAACTCTCCCGAACGAGTGTGCCGCCGCAGCGAACGCGCTTCACATGCACGCGCGCGGCTGACTCTTCCACGGGTGGTGCTGTAATCGGGGCCGGTTCTAAATTCGAATTGATGTACGCCAGGTAGGACACCTGCCCATCGACCGCGCGAGGTCTCTTCGGTATCTTCCGCAATCGTCAATGTCGCAAGCTCCACTGCACGAGCGACTGCTTCAGCGCCGGAGCTTCGGTCGGCCTTTTCCGCCACTTCCAGAAGGTACGCTGGCCGCCCAGATTTGGTGGCGGCGACTTCGAGCACCTCTCGGCGGTCCTGGACCGGCAGGCCCAAGAAGGCTTCAGCCATATACGAACTTGTCCAGACTCTGGGCTAGCCAGGTCGGGAGCCTTGGCGCGATTGCACCCAGCTCGCCGAACAGGGACGGAGGTAGCTTGGGCCCCAGGACCGCCAAGGCCTCCTCTACTCTTGCCGGCCCAAGCCAGGCCAGGGCCCGAATGACCTGCCCAGCTGGCCCACCAGCCAAGGCCAGTTGCCAGGAGGGAGCGTGCCGGAGCTCGATGACCTGCTTGCCCACGCGTACGCTGCGGCTGCGGCCTGAGGTCAGATACGCCCACCGCACGGGCACCTGTACCGTGAGCCCCAGCGCATTCGCGGCGGCGGCTCCGCTGGGAACGATGGTCTCACCCCGCCGCGAAGCGAGCGCTAGGATGACTTACTCGACCCCCGGGGCAAGCACCCCGAAGCGGCCCCTAGCGGGGCGGAGATAGATACCACGGGTAGGGCGAAGGAGCAGGCCGCGGGCAGCTAGGCGCGATAGCGCTTGGTCCACTGCGGCCCGGTTGCCCAGGTGGAGCAAGCCCTTGGCCGTTACTGGGGTCCCCTCGGGCAAAGAGCGGACCAATTCCAAAATCTGCTCAGCCAATCTCGGCATTCCACTCCTCTTGTCAGAAAGATAAGCGAGTTTCTGACACTTTTCAAGAGCCGGTCAGCGGAGCAAGGTCAACTTGTGCGGTGTTCTTCCGTGGCCGAATCAGGGATCCCGCAGGGGTGGGCTCGAGTCGAGCCAAGCACGTCCAGGGGGCATTCCCCAGGGACCGCCCCGCAGGAGTCGTCCCAAGCCCGAAAGCAGGTGCGAGCAGGGAGCGGAACGAGATCGCCGTGGCCGGGTGGTCCCCGCGCCGCAGAAGCGGCTGACGCAGCCGAATGGCTGGGGACGATCGGGCGCCACCGGGCCAGAGATTGCCGGCGCTGGAAGGTAGCGGGATGGGAGGGCTAGCTCGCGCGGCGGTTTCATCTATTCAACAGCTTCTATTCAAACAGCCGCCAGAGCGGGCCGGCCGCTGCTGGGTTGTGCGCGGGACTCCCCACTCGCCGTGGTCGAGGTGGGGGCGGGCTACCGATCCGCGACCGATGCCGCGCAGCAGGCCCGCGACTGCGCTGAAACCCCCACCTCGAGTGCACCTGCGCCGGCGGCAGGCCGAGGAGCAGCGCCCAGCTGGCGCAAAGCCGCAAAGTCATATTGATTATGTAAACACCCTCTTACAGCATGCGGCTTACCTCCATTATTCCAACGTGCCCTGAACGCGCTCGCACAACCTCGAGGAGATGGGAAGAAACAGCCGTGATCTCGGGTTGCCGGTCGGCTCCGCCCGGGTCTGCAGACGCTGAAATCCCAGATGTTCGTAAAACCGGGCGGCAGAAGGGTTTTCGGCGTCGACAACCAGAGCAAAAGCAGCCATACCTGCCTCTAGGGTGCACCGGATCGCGTGGATGACCAACGCCGTGCCGAGCCCTTGTTGCTGGTGAGCTTGACTGACCGCCAGGCGACCGATCAAAGCAGCCGGTACCAAGGGGTAAGGTAGCTTCTTGTCGGCGCCTTGGGGAAGCTCAGAGATGAGCAGACTGGTAGCCGAGAGGGTATAGAAACCCGCAACGGCTTGGTCGTGACTGACCGCAACGTAACATTTGGCCAGGTGCCGCCTGAAATCCTGACCCGCCTGTTCCCGGAAATAGCGGTCTAGAGAAGGGACGCCACAAGAGAAACTCCTACGATCATGCGAAGTCATAAGGGGCTCTATGGTGTAGGGGGCGCTCAACGTTGCGTGGCGATCAGCGAGGAGTAGCGAGAGGCTGCCCTCTCCAGGGCGGGAGACAGGGGCGGTGGGTCGAGGATGGCCTGGACAAAGGCGCGTTGATCCTCTAGCGACAAGCGGATGATCTGGGTGTCCTCGATCACCCTCTGCGCCTTCTCGAACGCAGAGGTCACGATGAAATCGCTGAGGCTCCGCCCCTGCAGCTCGGCGGCTCGCTGAATCGCGGCGAGAGGTTGCGGCGCGATCCTGGCTTCGATGCGCTGATTTTTGGACGAGTTGGACTTAGTCATTTCTTGACCCCTTCCAAATTGTACGGTGTATTCTCGTACAAGTCAAGCCGGGACGGCCTGCTGAGAGTAGCTCCAAGCCCAGCAGCAGGCGCGAACAGGGAATCGACGATCGCCGTGGCCAGGTGGTCCCCGCGCCGCAGAAGCGGCTGACGCAGCCGAATGGCTGGGGACGATCGGGCGCTAGCTCGCGCGGCGGTTTCATCTATTCAACAGCTTCTATTCAAACAGCCGCCAGAGCGGGCCGGCCGCTGCTGGGTTGTGCGCGGGACCCCCCGCTCGCCGTGGTCGGGGGGGGGCGGACCACCGATCCGCGACCGATGCTGCGCAGCAGGCCCGTGACTGCACCGACACCCCCAGCTCAAGTGCGCCTGCGCCGGCGGCAGACCGAGGAACAGCGCCCAGCTAGCGCAAAGCCGCCAAGTCCTAACCTGCGCCGTACCTTCCCGGTAAGCTGGCAGCATGTACACACCCGCTTCCCAGCGCTACCAGCAGATGACCTACCGCCGCTGCGGCCAGAGCGGCCTGCAGCTGCCGGCTATCTCTTTGGGCCTGTGGCACAACTTCGGGGGAGTCGACCCGCTGGAAAACGGCCGGGCCATGCTCAGGCGTGCCTTCGACTTGGGCATCACCCACTTCGACCTGGCCAACAACTACGGCCCCCCTCCCGGCTCGGCCGAGACCAACTTCGGGCGGCTGATGCGCGAGGACTTCACCCCCTTCCGGGACGAGCTGATCATCTCCAGCAAAGCCGGCTATCTGATGTGGGAGGGGCCTTACGGCGAGTGGGGCTCTAGGAAGTACCTGCTGGCCAGCTTGGACCAGAGCCTGAAGCGGATGGGCCTGGACTACGTCGATATCTTCTACTCGCACCGGCCCGACCCCAGCGCCCCCTTGGAGGAGACCATGGGGGCGCTGGACCAGGCGGTGCGCAGCGGCCGGGCGCTCTACGCCGGGATCTCCAACTACCCAGCACCCCTGACCCTGCAGGCCGCGCAGATCCTCAGGGAGCTGGGAACCCCCTGCCTGATCCACCAGCCCCGCTACAGCATGCTGGACCGCGGGGTGGAGTCCGGGCTGCTGGCCGCCCTGCGGATGACCGGCATGGGAGCGATCGCCTTCTCTCCCCTAGCCCAAGGGCTGCTGAGCGACCGCTACCTGCAGGGCATCCCGCAGGGCAGCCGGGCGGCCCGCCCGGGGAGCGCCCTCCAACCCGAGCAGGTCAGCGAGCAGGTGCTGCGCAAGGTGCGCGCCCTGGACCGAATAGCCAGGGAGCGCGGCCAGAGCCTAGCCCAGCTGGCCCTGGTCTGGGTGCTGCGCTGGCCGGAGATCACCTCGGCGCTGATCGGCGCCAGCCGGGTGGAGCAGCTAGGGAGCGCGGTCTCAGCCCTCTCCCAGCTGGAGCTCAGCGCGGGGGAGCTGGCCAGCGTCGAGCAGGCCTTGCGCGGCGAGCAGGGCTCTTAAGCCGCCCCCGGAGCCGGGCAAGGCAGGAGGCCGCGCGGCAGGGCCCCGGCCGGCTTGCCCAGAGCAGGTCCCGAGCCCAGCCTAGCCGGGCTGAGTCCGCCCCAGCTACTCCTAGGCGCCGAGGCGGGCTAGCCCGAGGGATCCGGGCGCGGCGCTCCCGCCTTCCTGGCTTTGGCCCCGCAGGAGTCGCGCACGATCAGGGGCAGGTCGGCCGGGAGCTCCGGGGGATCGCTGGGCGCACCCTGGATGCGCCGGATCAGCAGCTCCACCGCCAGTTTGGCCTGCTCCACCGGGTCGGTGCGGATGGTGGTGAGGGGGGGAGCGAAGTAAGCGGCGGTGGGGATATCGTCGTAGCCGACCACGGCGATGTCGTCCGGAATCCTCAACCCGCGCTCCAGGATGGCCGCCATGGCCCCCAGCGCCACGGTATCGTTGCCGGCGAACAGCGCGGTGGGCCGCTCGGCGATCAGCGGCTGCATGGCCAGGTAGCCGCTCTCGGCGCTGAAATCGGCGTAGCGCACCAGGGCCTGGTCGTAGGGGACGCCGGCTTCCTCCAGGGCCAACCGGTAGCCGCGCAGGCGGTCCTGGGTGGCCAGGTAGGCCTCCGGCGCGAAGGCGACGTGGGCCACCCTGCGGTGGCCCAGCTGGAGCAGGTGGCGGGTGGCCTTCCTGGCCGAGACCACCCCGTCCACCTCCGCCTGGCCCTTGGGGGTGGACCCCAGCAGCACCAGAGGGAAGCTGCGCTCCAGCAACGAGAGCACCCGCCGGTCGTCGGAGCGCATGTTCAGGGCGATCAGGCCGTCGATCTGGCGGCTGCGGATCAGCTTGAGGTAGGCCTCCGGCTGGCTGGCGTCGTCGGTGGTCTCCAGCAGCACCCGGTAGCCGTAGGCGTGGCTGTACTTGGCCAGGCTGTAGAGCATCTGGGGGATGAAGGCGTCGACCCGCAGGTGGGCCGCCCGGCTGACCAGCAGGCCGATGGTCTTGGCTTCCCCGCTGACCAGACCCCTAGCCAGGGCGTTGGGCACGTACTCCAGCTCGGCGGCGGCGGCCAACACCCGTTCCCTGGTCTCCTGGCCGATGGCGATCCCCGGAGTCTGGTTGAGCACGAAGGAGACGGTGCTCCGGGAAACCCCAGCCAGCCGGGCCACCTCGCTGCTGGTGGCCCGGCGCCTGGGGTGGGGACGCTTCACCGCCACCGCCCCTCAGCGCAGCGAGCTGGGGATCCAGTCGCCGTGGGCTTCGGTGAGGGCGTCGACCAAGGCCCAGATCTGGTCCAGATCCAGCTCGGCCCCGGTGTGGGGGTCCAACATGGCGGCGTGGTAGAGGTGCTCGCGCTTTCCGGTCAGCACCGCCTCGACGGTGAGGGCCTGGACGTTGATGTTGGTCTGCATCAGCGCGGCCAGGTGCGGCGGCAGGGCTCCTACCTTCACCGGCTGCACCCCGTTGCGGTCGACCAGGCAGGGGACCTCCACGCAGGCCTCAGCCGGCAGGTTGGAGATCAGGCCGCCGTTAGGTACGTTGCCGTAGACCACCCGGGGCTGACCGGTCACGCAGCTGTGGATGATCTGCGAGCCGTACTCCAGGCTGCGGTGCACCTCCAGGGGTTGATCCCCGGCCTCCAATTCGGCCTTGAGGCTGTTCCAGCCGGCCAGCTGCTCCTCGCAGCGGCGGATGTATTCGTCCAACGGGATGTTGAAGCGCTCGATCAGGTCGGGACGGTCGCGCTTGATGAACCACGGAACGTATTCGCTGAAGTGCTCGCTGGACTCGGTGACGAAGTAGCCCAGCCGCAGGAACATCTCGTAGCGGACCCGGTTCCAGTCGGGAACCCGGCCCTCCGCGACGACCCTGCGCAGGGCCGGGTAGAGGTCCTCACCGCCGCGCTCCAGCTTGAGGTAGAAGGCCATGTGGTTGATACCGGCGGCCAGGTAGTCGATCTCCTCTGGGGGGATACCCAGGTCGTGGGCTAGCTGGTGGGCGGTTCCCTGGACGCTGTGGCACAGGCCGATGGTGGTCACCGGGCTGGCCCTGCGCAGCGCCCAGACGTTCATGGCCATGGGGTTGACGTAGTTGAGGTGCAGGGCCTGGGGGCAGAGCCGCTCCATATCCCGGCAGAATTCCAGCAGCACCGGGATAGTCCGCACCGCCCGCAGGATCCCTCCGATCCCTAAAGTGTCGGCGATGGTCTGGCGCAGCCCGAAGCGCTTGGGGACCTCGAAGTCGGTCACCGTCCCGGGCCGGTAACCGGCCACCTGGACCATGGAGATGACGTAGTCGGCCTCAGAGAGCGCCCTCTCTCGGTCGGTGGTGGAGGCGATCGCCGGGTGCACCCCCAGCACTCCGGCGACGCGGCGGGCCACCACCTCGGAGGTGGCTAGGCGTTCAGCGTCGATGTCGTAGAGGCAGAGCTGGCAGTCGGCCAGCTCCGGGTAGCTCAAAATGTCGCCCATCAGGTTCTTGGCGAAGACGGTGCTTCCTGCTCCGATGAAGGTGATCTTGACCGGCTTGATCGGCATGGGCTCCTCTGCAGTGGGTAGGTGGGCGCGACCGAGCTGACGGGAAAGCGGCGGGGCGGGGCGGGGCGCTGGCCCCCCGCCCCGCCGCTCCCGCCGAGCAGCTCACTGTACCATGCTGTTGATCTGCTTATTCATCTGGTCCAGGTAGCTCTGGATGTTGGAGACGTCCCCCAAGAAGACCTTCTGCAGGTCGGAGTGGGCGGTGTTGTAGACCTCGTTGCCGTTCTTGCTGAAAGGCCACAGGAAGGCGGTCTTGGGGTTCGCGGCCTCCTGGTAGAAGGGGCGGATATTGATCCCCTTGGACTCGAAGGTCTTCACCGCCAGCTGGGAAGCCTGCTTGATCGCCGGCAACACCACCGCGTACCTGGCGACGATGTTCTGGCAGGCCGGCGAGGCCAAGTACTTGACCCACTCCCAAGCCTGCTGCTTGTGCGGGCTGCCCGACCAGATGGCGTCGGAGAGGTCGTTGGACATGCTCTTGCGGCCGTCCGGACCGATCGGCAGCAGGGCCACGCCCACCGGGAACTTGGCGTTGGAGTAGTAATACCCGGCCATCCAGGCGCCGTCCGAGGTCATGGCCACCTTGCCGGAGAGGAACAGGCTGTCGCCGCCCAGCGAGGTGGTGGTGGAGTAGGGCGAGAGGTAGCCGGCCTTCTGCCAGTTGACGATCCACTGGAAGGTCTGGGCCAGCTTGGGGCTGTTGTAGTCGAAGTGGGTGACCCACTGGCCGGGCTTGCTGCCGGGGCTGTACTGCCAGCCGTTGGAGTAAGCCAGCCAGCTCCACTGGGTCTGGCCGACGTTGCCGCCCGGGCCGGTGCCCGAGAAGGGGGTGAAGCCCCAGGTCTTGACGTTCGAGGGGTTGAACTTAGCGCTGGTACCGCGCACCCCGTTCTTGTCCACGGTCAGCTTGCGGATGACCTGGCCGAAAGTCCCGCCGTTGGTGGGGTTCCAGGTCCAGGAGTTGGCCATGTTGGGGTTGATGCCGGCCGCCTTGAACATGTTCTTGTTGTAGAAGATGGCGATGGCGTCGAAGTCCTTGGGGAGGCCGTAGACCCCACCTTTGTAATCCCACAGCTTGGTCAGGTTGTTGAAGGTGTAGATGTTGGTCTTCAGGTGGGCCTGCTGGATGTAGGGCTTGAGGTTGAGCAGCTGCCCGGACTGCACCAGCTGGGGGAAGCGGGAGACGTGGTCCCAGAACACGTCCGGGGCGGTCCCGGAGACGAAGCTGGTCAGCAGGTTGTTCCAGTAGTTGGCCCAGCCGGTCTGGGTGATCTTGACGGTGATGTTGGGGTGCAGCTGCTCGAAGCTGGCCACGCAGCCCTTGTAGCCGACCTCCTCGTTGGGATCCCACAGCCAGTACTTGATGGTGACGTGTTGCGCGGCGGCCAGGCCGAGCAGGGAGATGCCTAAGCTGAACAGCGGGGCGAACAGACGCGACTTACCCATACACTCCTCCTCAGAAGAAGTCCAGAATTCGGTGCGTTGGACCTAGCGGGCAGGGGCTCGGCTGGGCGGTCCCGGTCCGGACCAGCGGGAGGGGCGAGCGGAGCAGGGGCGGGCGCGGTCCATGGTCACTTGAGCCCGCTGAACTGGATGGACTGCACCACCCGCCGGCCCAGCACCACCAAAAGGATCAGCACCGGGATAGAAGCCAGGGTCGATCCGGCCATCAGGCCGGTCCAGTCCGGCACCCCGTTGGGGGTCTGGGTCTGGAAGAACTGCAGGACGGTGGTGAGCAGCCGGGTCTGGGAGTTGCGGCCCACCAGGAAGGGCCAGAAGAAGTCGTTCCACATCAGGATGCTGTTGAGCAGGATCAGAGTGGCGATGGGCGGCCAGCTGATCGGCAAGACCAGCCGCCAGAAGATGGTGAAGTGCGAGGCGCCGTCCAGCCGGGCCGACTCCTCGATCTCCTTGGGCAGGGCCAGAAAGAACTGGCGCAGGAAGAACACCGAGAAGGGGCTGAACAAGACGGTGGGAGCGATCAGGCCGGCGAAGGTGTTGATCCAGCCCAGCTGGCGGATCAGGATGAAGTTGGGGATGAACAGGACGATCTGGGGGATCATCAGGGCCGAGATGAACAGGTAGAACAGGAAGTCGCGGCCGAAGAAGCGCATCCTGGCCAGCGGGTAGGCGGCCATCGCGCTCAGGAGGGTCTGGACGATGACGATCACCCCGGCGTACAGCACGGTGTTGCGCAGGGCCAGGGCGAAGTTGATACTGGCGCCGCTGCCCCCAGCGGCGTGGCTGGCGTTGGCCGAGACGATCCCCAAGACGCGGGCGAAGTTGAAGAAGCTCGCGCCCCTGGGGATCAGCGAGACGTTGCTGTCGAAGAGGTCCTTGGGGTAGGTGAGGGCGGTGGAGACCATCACCCAGATGGGCAGCAGGGCGATGGCCAAGATGATGGCCAGGACCAGCCAGGCCAGGTAACGGCCGTACTTGGGGCGGCGGCGGTGGGGAGCAGGCAGCGCAGTCACAGGTCGGACTCACCTCCTCGGAGCAGGCGGAACTGCAAGATGGTGAAGAAGAGCAGCAGGACGAACAGGATCAGGGAGGTGGCGGTGGCGTAGCCCATCTTCAGGAACTGGAAGGCGTTCTGGTAGATGTACCAGACGATCACGTTGGTGGCGTTGGCCGGGCCGCCCTGGGTGGTCACCGTGATGGTGGCGAAGATCTGGAAGGAGCCGACGATGCTGGTGACCAGGACGAAGACCAGAACCGGCCGCAGCAGCGGCAGGGTGATCCGACCGAACAGGGTCAATTCCCCGGCGCCGTCGATGGCGGCGGCCTCGTAGATCTCGGCCGGGATCGACTGCAGGCCGGCGAAGATCAAGATGGCGTTGAAGCCCAGGAACTGCCAGATATTGACCGCCGCCACCGAGGCCAAGGCCTGCTGGGGGGAGCCGAAGAAAGCCTGGTGGCCGAAGCCCAGGTGGGCGATGATGGCGTTGAGGATCCCCAGCACCGGGTTGAGCATCCACAGCCACAGCAGGCCGGCCACCACGCTGGAGAGCAGGTACGGGACCAGGATCAGCGCCCGGATCAGCACGCTCTTGGTGGTCCGGTGGATCAGGATGGCGACCAGGAGGGCCAAGACGGTCTGGATGGGGATGTTGTAGAGCACGTACAGCACCGTGACCCACAGCGCGTGCCAGAAGTGGGGGGAGGTCAGGGCGTGCTGGTAGTTGTGGAAACCGACGTTCTGGGGCGGGTTGAGCAGGTTCCAGCTGGTGAAGCTGACGATCACGGCGCGGATGGCCGGGTAGAGGAAGAACACCGCGAAGCCGATCAGGGCCGGCAGGATGAAGAGCATCGCTGGGCCGAAGTCGCGCCCCAGCGGCGGGGGCCTGCGGGCGTGCGAGGCGGCGCGCGGCTGGATCACCTGGGCGGCGGGACTCGGTGGGACCACTGGCTCGGACATCGGACCTCCAGATCAGGGCTGCATGTGCGCTCTGGGCACATCTAGGTGGGCGGCTGGGGAGGGCGCTATTCGGCAGCTCGGGCGGGGCGTTCTCTGGAAACCTGGGCGGCGGAAACGGGCAGATATCGGTATTGGCGCGTTTACTAACTCGTGTTAGTTGTCTGCGAAGAGCATAGATCAGCGCGGCCGCGCTGTCAAGACCCCAGCCGGCCTCATCTCGGCCGCCGCCCTCGTCCCGGCAACCCGCCGCCAGGGTGACCTGGCCGCGGGGACAGCAGGCCGCCGGTCTCTAGCCCATGTGCGCTCGTGGTGGGGCCGCGGCCAGGGCCTGAACGGCGTCAGCTCTCCAGCCGCAGCCGGGACAGCCTGCGGACCGCTGCCAGCAGGATCAGCAGGTCGGCCAGCAGCAGAGCGGCCGCCAGGGCAGCCGCCCAGTCCCCCGGGGACAGCCGGGAGATCCAGGCCAGCAGGGCGGCGCGCTGGGCCGGGCTCAGCTGGCGCAGCAGCGCCGGAATTCCGAAGGCCAAGGCCAGGGTCACCAGGGTGAAAGGCAGGCTCACCAGCGAGAGGGCTTGGCGCATCGACTCGGCGCCGATGGCCACCCAGGCTTCCAAGCTGGCGAAGAAGCCGCCCAGCAGCAGCGTGGCCGCCAGAGACAGGGCGTAGGCCCAAGCCGGAGGGGCCGCCTTGCCGGTGAGCAGCAGGACCGCGGAGCCCACCAGCAGCATCGCGGCGGTCTGCAGCAGGGCGTAGCTCAGGCCGGCCAGCAGCTTGGCGCCCACGATCTCTAGGTCGGAGAGCGGCGAGATCAGCAGGGCGCTGAGGGTACCGCGCTCCTTCTCCCCGGCGAAAGCGTCGGCGATGGCGGCGTTCAGCGACAGGCTGGCGAAGAAAGCCGCGGCCGCGACCATCACTCCCCCGGCCACCGGGGCCGGTTGGGTCAGGGGGAACAAGACACCCACTACCAGCAGGCCGATCAGGACCGAGTAGCGGCCCAAGCGCTCCCGGTTCTGGCCCAAGCCGGCAGCCTGCAGCCACTCGCGCAGGTCCTTCCGGTAGAGCGGGAACATCAGTCCTCCTTGACCAACTCGAGAAAGGCGCGTTCGAACTCGCCGCTGTCCACCCGCAGCTCGCGCACCGCGACGCCGGCCAGGACCAAGGCGCGGTTGAGGGCGGCGCTGTCGGGGGCCTCGGCGTAGCGGACCTGCAGGCTGTCCCCCAGCTGCTCGGCCGAGACCACCCCCGGCTGGGCGCGGGCCAGCTCCAGGGCGAGCTCCGGCTGATCGGCGCGCAGGCTGACCAGGGGCTCGCGGAAGCGGGCGGCCAGCTGGGACGGCGTCCCGGTGGCGATCAGCCGGCCGCGCCGGATCACCGCCACCTGCTGGCAGAGCCGCTCGGCGTCCTCGAGGTGGTGGGTGGTCAGGAACACGGTCAGGCCGCTCTGCGAGACCAGCTCGGCCAAATCTTTGCGCAGCGCCGCGGCGCTGGGGGCATCCAGGCCGGCGGTCGGCTCGTCCAGAAACAGCAGCTCAGGGCTGTGCAGCAGCGCCCGGACCAGGCCCAACTTGCGGCGCTCGCCGGTGGAGAGCTGCTCGGCCTTGCGGCTGAGCAGGCCGCTCAGGCCCAAGCGCTCGGCCAGCTCCAGGCCCCTGCGCCGAGCCGGCTCCCTGGGCAGCCGGTAGATGCCAGCGAAGAAGTCCAGATTCTCCGAGACGCTGAGCCGCCCGTAGGTCCCGCTATGCTCCAACAGGACGCCGACCCGGGGCCGCAGCTTAGCGACCTGCGCGGGTAGCTGGACACCCAGCACCCTAGCCTCCCCTTGGCTGGGCTGGAGCATACCCAGGAGCAGCTTGATGGTGGTGGTCTTGCCGGCCCCATTGGGTCCCAGGAAGCCGAAGACGATGCCCCGCTCCACCTGCAGACCTAGGTCGTCCAGAGCGACCACGGCGCCGAAGCGGCGGCTCAGGCCGGCGGTCTCGATGCTGCAGGCAGTAGCCACGCCTTGCAGTACGAGGGGAGTGCCGGCAGAGTTGCGCTGGGCTGCCCGGAGCGCCGCAGAACAGCCCTCTAGGGCGCCAGCTGCCCTGAGCGGCGCGGCCAAGGGTGCCCGGCCGGGAGAGTGGTCCGGCGGCGCCCAGAGGGACCCTGCCGCGGCGGCACTGGGGACTTGGGAGGGGCGGCCGCCCCCAGCCCCGGCAGGTCCCTCATAGTTGAGCCGTTCCCGCTCGGTCGGCCGCGGCGGCGGGCTCCCCAGCGCAGGGGCAGCCCCCGCTAACCCCGGAAGTAGTGACCCTGATCCAGGTCGTCGGTAAGCCCGGGATAGACTGGACTCCAACCGAGGAGCTCCCGGGTCCACGCACCCGAGGTGGGGTTGTCCAGGGCGACGAAGGGCCCGAGGAAGCCGAAGTGCGCAGCAGCTTCTTCAAGCGGGACGCTCCGCAGCGGTAGATCCAGGGCGCGGTGGATGGCCGAAGCGATCGCGTAGAACGGTACGCCCTCATCCCCAACAGCGTGCAGGCGCGAGCCAGCCGGAGCTTTTTCGAGGGCCATCCGGTACAGCCGCACGGCGTCGAGGGTGTGCACGGCGGGCCAGCGGTTCGCGCCGTCGCCTACATAACCAGACACGCCTTGCTCGCGGGCGATCCCGATCAGAGCCGGAATATAGCCGTGGTGGTCGAGAGCGCTGTGCACAGTCGGCGGAAGCCGGATGACCGCGGAACGAACTCCCTCATCGGCGAGGGCGACGGCCAGGTTCTCGGAATCCACCCTCGGGCCAGCAGGCAAGCTGTCGGCCTCCGTCCCGGCGCGCCCCAGACCAGCGCGGGTCAGCAGCAGGGTCCCTGAGGTGCTCACCAACGGCCTATCGCTACCCGCCAACGCGTCACCGATCGCCCGAATGACCCGCAGATCGGCCGTGGCCGCGCGGGCCAAATCCCCGGCCCGCATCGCTTCATGCATGAATGCCAGGTGGATGACTCCATCGGCGGCCGCAGCGGCTCGCTGCAGGCCGGCGAGATCCTCTAGAGAACCTCGGTGCACCGCCGCCCCGGCCGCGGCCACTGCAGCTGCCGCCCTATCCGAGCGCGCCAAACCGACCACCTGATGGCCAGCTGCCGTGAGCTCGGGGATGAGCGCGGATCCGATGTGCCCGGACCCACCTGTGACGAATACCCGCATGGCCATAACCTCCTAGCGCGGGTGGCTGTCAGGGTACGCGGTAACTCCCCGAGTCATGACAGCAACCGCCATGACTCTAAGGCATGATGGCGGGCACTGTCAACACTACCGCTGCCGCCCCGTGATAGATTCGGGCCATGGGTCGCTGGGCTCCTGGTGCGCGCGGGCGCCTCGAATACGCCGCACTGGAGCTGTACAGCGAGCGCGGTTTCGAGAACACCACCGTAACCGAGATCGCCGAGCGCGCTGGGCTCAGCGAACGCACCTTCTTCCGGTACTTCGCGGACAAGCGCGAGGTGTTGTTCTGGGGAAGTCAGGCCTTGCAGGAATTCCTGGCGCGCAGCGTCGAAGAGGCACCTGCCACCGCGTCCCCCCTCGCCGCGGTGACAGGTGCCTTAGAGAAGGCCGCCAGCGAGATTTTCGAGGAGCGGCGTGAGCTGCTGTGGCGGCGCCAAAAGATCATCTCCGCCAACCCAGAGCTGCAGGAACGCGAGCTGATCAAGCTGGCGGCTCTGGCGAAGAGCATCACCGCCGCGCTGCGCCGGCGGGGTGTCCAGGAGCTGCCGTCCAGTTTAGCCGCCGAAGCCGGGATCGCCGCTTTCAAGGTCGCCTTCGCAGCCTGGGCCCAGGGCGAGGGGCGCAGCTTAGCGCAGGTCGTCCGCGCGGCCGTGGAGGAGCTGGAGCGGGTCGCCGCGCAGGGGGCAGGGGCTCCTGATCCAGCGCAATCCCTCGCCGGTGCGGGCGGTGCGGACGGGGTGGGCGGGTAGCTGCCGCTCGGCCTGGGAGAAAGCCGGAGCCGCACGGGGGCTCGCGGGCGCAGGGGCCCGCATAGGATTCCAGGTGGGGCCGCGGGGTCCAACCAGCGACGCCGCGGTCAGAGGCGGCAGCTGGGAAGGCCCTGAGCTGGAAGTCAGGCGCGCTCGCCCGCGCCTACCAAGCCGGCGCGGGCGAAGCGTGGGCGGCGCAGCGGGAGACCATCCAGGCCGTGGGCGGCGTCAACGCGCCCCGCGTAGGCGTGGCCGGGGAGCTGGGTGCGGAGGCGGTCGCCGCCAGCGGCGGCCTTGGGAAGTGCGGTCTGCAGCCCGGAGATGTCAGCCGTGGCCCGCTCGGCACGGCCGCATCTGGTCGGTCACGCGGGGTCCAGTACTGTCCAGACGCCCGGCTCCGGAACGCGAAGGCGGTCGCCGATCCCGGCATCCCCAAATGCCGCCACCAGCTCGGCGGGGGTCTGGCTGTAATGCTTCCAGCCGCGGAAGTGCGCCGGAACGACCAGCTTCGCACCCAGCAGGAGCGCTGCATCGGCGGCTCGCTCGGCCGTCAGAGTGAGCGGCCGGCCCTCGTCCTTGAAATCGACGCGCGCCGCCCCTGTGAACAAGATCGCGATGTCGATCTGCGGGAACTTCGCCGCCACTTCGCGCACGCGCTCGATACTGGCGTTGTCCCCGCTGATATAGAGGCTTGGCAAGCCGTCCGACGTGACGAGGAACCCGACGACCTCGCAATTGACGTTGTCCCATGGGTCGCGCTTGCCGTCCCGCGGTCCATGGTCGGCGGGGACGGCCTCCACCGTCACGAGCTCGCCAGTCGGTCGGGTCAGCTCCGCGGTCTGCCACGGTGCAAGCCCGACCGCGTTTCCGCCCAGACGCTGCGCCGCGTGTGTGCCGGTGATCGTCCGCGCGGCTCTCGCGGCGTAGGCACGACCGGCATTATCGAAGTTGTCGGAGTGCTCCTCGTGGCTGAGCAGCACCGCGTCGGCTTCTCCGATCTCGCCGCCACCGAGCGCGGGAGCTTCGGTCTTGGTCAGGGACCCGTACGAACCGGGCGGGTCGAAGGTCGGGTCGGTCACCAGGCGCAAGCCACCGTAGTCGATCACGACGGTCGAGCCGCCGATCAGGCCGATCGCCAAACGATGTTTCTCACGGGAAATAGCTGTAGTTGCCATGAGATGACTATGATCCTCATAACGAGAAATGTCAACGTCTTCCGTTAGGGATATCATCGGGGCATGTTCGATTCGGGCGCAGCGCTCGCGTTCGTGAACACCCGCCGGGACCGACCTTCTGGCCGGATCGAGTCGCTGGGCGACCCGGCGGCCGCGTCCGCCTGGCTGGAGCACGAACTCGGCTACCAACAGGCGCGCGCCCTCGAGAAAGCCGAGCACGCGCGGCTCCTGGCGCTGCGAGACAGCGCACAGCGCCTACTCCGGGCGCGGCTGGCCGGCAGCGCACCCGCCCCCGATGACCTGCTCCTCCTCAACCAGAGCAGCGCGGCCGCACCGCGCTCGGACCAACTCGGCGAGGACTGGCGGGCATCGCTTCGGTTCAGCGGGAGTGGATCGGCGAATCCGCGCGACCTGACCGAACTCTTCGCGGCCCTGGCGAGCGCCATCATCTCGCTCGCCGCGGACTCGTCCGCGAACCTCGCCGAGTGCGGCGCGGATGACTGCGTCGTCCTGTTCCTGCGCACCGACCCGCGCCAGCGCTGGCACAGCCAGCGCTGCGGCAATCGGATGCGTGCGGCGCGCAGCTATGCCAAGCACAGGTCGGGCGGAGCGCGGGGTTAGCCCGGGGACCGAGCGCGCCCAACCATGATCATGGCCGCTGCCTGCCAGCGCGAACGGGATTTTCCCGGCAGCTCCCAGTCGGGGTCGGCCGGGCCTCCCGCTTGGTAGGCCCGGCGCGCTCGCTTCGCGGCTACCAAGCCGGCGGCAGCGGCGAGCTAGAGCGCTGGTGCGCCGCCGAGGCCGCGCCCTCCCCCACCCGCTCAGCCGGGTATGCGCCGCAGGGTTGCTGCTACACTGATTCCAATGCGCAACCTACGGCCCCGCACCGGGGACCGCTACTTGCTGCGCCCCCGGCTCATCCGACTGCTCCCCAGCGAACCCGGTTGGGTGCTTTGGTTGCGCGCACCTTACGGCTTCGGCAAGAGCATCCTGTCGGCCCAATGGGCCGAAGCCCTGGAGTCCTCGGGCCACCGGGTGCTCTGGCAAGTACCCGGTGGCCAGCCGCTGCACTCCCTGCTGGTGGAGCAGCTGGAGTTGCCCGGGGACGCCCCTTGGGGGCTCATCCGGGAGCGGCTCTCCGAGGTCCCCACCCTGCTGGTCGTAGAAGACCTGAGCGGTCAGGAGGGAGCCGAGCTGGACGCCCTGCTCCAACCGCCCTTGGGTCTCATCCTGCTGGCCTCGCGCTCCGCCCTAGCCGTCCCCGCCCTGCCCAAGTGGCGGGCGGCCGGGCGGTTGCTGGAGCTGGGCGCGGCTGAGCTAGCTTTTACCCCAGAAGAAGCTGGGCTGCTCTTCGGGGGCGAAGCCCAGGGGCGCGCGGCCTGGGAGCGCACCGGCGGCTGGCCGCTGGCCCTGCACCTGCTCTCGCGGAGCCCGGAGCTGGCCGACACCGAGGCGATTCTGACCGGCTGGCGGGACGGCGTCAGCCCGGAGGCTTGGCGGGAAGCGCAGTTTCTGGCCAACTTAGATTACCTGCCCAGCGCCGCCGCGACCGGGGCGACTCTAGAGCTGGACGCCTCCGGGCTGCTGCAACGCCTGGAAGGTGGGTACCGGCTACACCCCTTCCTGCGCAGCAGCCTGTTGGAGGCGGATCCCAGCCCAGTGCGGGAGGCGGCTGCGCAGGAAGCGCGGCGCTTACCCCCTTCCCTGCGCGCAGAGGCCTACTGCAGCGCCGGATCGGCCGCGCAGCTGGCCGAGCTCCTGGAGGCCGCCTGGCTGGACGAGGACCCCCTGGCCGACCCGCAGCGCTTCCTGCGCTGGGAGGCAGCGGCGGCCCTACCCCGCAGCCCGCTGCGCCAGCTCCGGCGGGCCATCGCCTTGCTGCGCTCCGGTCAGCTGCAGCTGGGAACCGACCAGTTGCGGGAGCTGCTGAGCGGTGGGGAGGCGCCGCCCGCGCTGCGCTTGGAGGCCTACGGGCACATCGCTTTCCAGCTGGCCGGCCACCGCCAGGCCGAGGCGCTGGCCGCAGCGGAAGCCGGGCTGACCCTGCTCACCCAGGTCGATGCGCCGCTGGCCGGGGCTTTCCTGAACGACGTCGCCCGGGTGTACTTCGAGGGAGGAGACCTGGACAGAGCCGGCGAACTGGTCCGCCGGGCCCTCGAGCTCCTGCCGCAGGGCAGCGGGGAGAGGGCGTCGGCGCTGGACAACCTAGGGAGGATCCGCTTCGAGCAGAGCGGCGATCTGGCCGGCTGGGTCGCGCTCAAGGAGGAGGCGCTACCCGATCTGGAGCGAGGTTTACCGCACAACCTGGCGCAGGCCCACCGCGAGCTGGCCGAGCTGCACTGGCTGCTGGCCGAGAGGGGCCGCGCCCTCGCCCACCTGGACCTGGCGGTCAAGGAGAGCCGCCGGGCCCCGCTGGAAGCCTTGGCCGCGGAGGGTCTGGGCGCGCAGCTGCGGGGAAGCAGCCAGGCGTTCGCGCCTTTGGTGGCTAGGAGCGAGCATTGGAGCTCGGCCGAGCTGACCGGCCAGCTCCGGGTTGGCTGGGCCAAGGTGCTCCTGGGCAGCGGCCAGCTGGCTGAAGCGCGCGCGGTGCTCAGCGGAACCCAGGGGCTGAGCGCCGACCTGCTGCGCTGCCTGGCCAGCCAGCCCAGGGCGCAGCTGCGCGACCTGCCGGCCAAACCGCTGAGCCGTCTGGAGCAGCTGGAGTGGCAGGCCACCCGCTACCGGCTGGGCCGGCGCGCGAGGGACCTGCAAGAGCTCCTAGCGCTCACCGCCAGCGGGGCCAAGGTGCTGCCGGCCCTCATCCCAATCCGGGAGCTCCCCAGGAACCGCCCGGAGCTGTCCGACGCCTATCCGGCCGAAGAGGTGCTGGGCGCCGGCTGGAAGGAGGCGGCGCAGCGCCATCGCTCCGAAATTCCCCCGCTGCGGGTCCGCCTTCTCGGAGAGATCGCGGTGCACCGCGGCGAGCAGCCCCTCGCGCTGCGGGGTAAGCCCCTGCAGCTGCTGGTCTTGGCGCTGCTGGGGCTGAGCAGGGATCAGATCGCCGAGGCGCTTTGGCCCGAGCAGGACCCGGAGCGCTCGCACAACACCCTGGGCGTCCAACTCCACCGCCTCAGGAAGCAGGCGGGGCTCTTCGCCCAAGGGGAGCTGGTGGGTTCCGCGCTGCTGCGCAGCCAGGTGGACTCAGACCTAGGCGAGCTCGAGCGCGCCCTGCTCTCCGAAGACGCCGAGCGCTGCTACACCCTCTACCGCGGCCCGCTGGCCCCGGGCATCGATCTACCGGCGGTCGACCAGGCCCGCGAAGAGCTGCAGCGCCAGGTCGTCTCCCTGCTGACCCGCAGCTCGGCCGGCAACTCCCCCGAGCTGGCCAAGCGCTGGCTGGAACGAGCCCTCAGCCTGGACCCCCTGAACGAGAGCGCGCTCCAGGAGCTGCTCCGGTTGCTACTTTTCCTGGGCGAGCGCGCCGAGGCGGTCCGCCGCTACGCCGACTTCGCCGCGCAGCTCCGGGAGGAAACCTCCTTAGAACCCCTCCCGGAGACCAACAAGCTGCTCAGCGACCTGGGCCGAAGGGGAAAACTTCCGCGCTAGGACGCTGCAATTCGCCTTTAAGCGGGATGTAAGGGCCCCCGCGCTAGCCTGGCGCTGGAGGTGGAAGCGTGCGGAGGCAACGGTGGGTAGCTTGGGCCATTCTCCTGGCGCTGGGCAGCGCGTCGGCGCAGCTGTACCAGATCCCCAACACCTGGAAGCACAGCCAACAGGGACCCCAGACCATCTTCACATCTCCTTCGGGTCAGGCCACCGTCGACGTGATCAGCCCGGCTCCCTTCTCCGGCTCGGCCAGCGCGCTGCTGGACCAGCTGCTGGCCGACTATCAGAAGAACTCGCAGTTCCGCCTGCTGGCCCGCTGCCAGACCCCCGGGGACCACACCGCCGAGGCGCTGTGGAGCTTTACCGGCCCCCAGGGCCCGCTGGAAGAGCGGGTCACCGCCATGAGCAGCCCCCAAGGAGACGCCTTGGTTCTGTTCATGGCCCCTCCGGCGTCGTTCCCCCAGCGCCAAGCGGCGCTCTACCGCGGGGGAGGCTGCCTGAGGCCGGCGCAGCCGGAGAGGGGCGCCGCACCCAGCACGGCGGCGCCGGTGGCGGCCAGCCAGCTGGCCGCGCCGCTTTACCGCATTCCCAGGGACTGGAAGCTCAGCGAGCCGGCAACCTCTGAGTTCCTCTTCACCGCCCCGTCGGGGGAGCAGGCCATCTTCATCGCCCTGCCGCCCAGCCAGCCGACCAAGGTAGTGCCTGCTAACAAGGTGCTGGACCGGATGATCTCCGGTTTCGACACCAAGCCGCGGTTCCGCCTGCTGGCCCGCTGCCAGACCCCCGGGGACCACACCGCCGAGGCGCTGCTGACCTACCTGGCCGTACACGTACAGGCCAAGACCCGGGACGCAAAAATCACCGCCGTGGAAGTGCGGGCGACGGCCCAGACCCGGCCCGAAGTGAAGTTGCTGCTCTTTCTGG
The DNA here is from genome assembly GCA_021810505.1 of bacterium. Taxonomy (GTDB): domain Bacteria; phylum Deinococcota; class Deinococci; order Deinococcales; family Deinococcaceae; genus JAJZIR01. The sequence goes on along the minus strand of JAJZIR010000005.1, from coordinate 117,705 downwards.
GCAAGCCCGGCCGCTTCGCTGAGCAAGAAGCCGCGGTGTACCGCAGGGGAGGCTGCCTCAGCGCGGCGCAGGTACAGGGCGGGGGGCCGGCCACAGCCGGGCCCGAACCCGTCACCGCCTTCAAGTTCGGCGCGGTGTTGCGCCCCGCCCAGCTGCCTGCCCAGGCCGGTTACCAGATCGCCCTCCCCGCAGGCTGGAAGCTGGGCGGCCGGGGCGGTGACGTCGCCGCTACCTCCCCGGGGGGAGGCCTCGAGGTGAGAATTTTCCCTCCTACCTCGCTCTCGGTCCTGGCCTTCTCCTCCCCTAGCTACCAAGCGCTGTACCGGCGCTGCTTCCAGCAGCGCAGCGGTCTGCGCTGCATGCATAGCCTGCTGCAGGCTATGCAGCAGTTCGACCGCCGCCCCTGGGGGATCCAATCCGTGCAATCCCTGATCCTGCAGAGCATGGCAGCCCTGTTCGGCCCGCTCGGCCATCCCCACTTCACCGCGCAGTCCTCCGACCGGGCCGAGCTCAGCGCGGCGCTGCAGCGGGGGGGCGTGGTCTACGGCGCCGAGCTGCAGCTGGGCCTGATCCGCACGCCCAGCCCGGTCTGGGGAGCTGGCGCCAGCGAGACCTGGGTGCTGGCCAGCTTGTGCAGCCGCCGCGGCGCTCCCCTCAACCAGGGCGACCTCGCCACCTGCGGCACCATCCTGAGCACCTTCCAGCCCTCCGCGCGTTGGCTGCTGGCCCCGCTGCAGCGCCTGGTGTCCTTCTACGCCGCCATGGAGCGCCAGATCCAGCTGGCCCTGGAGCGGCTCATCATCATCCATAGCGCCGAGACCAGCCTGGCGATCTTCCGCCAAACCGATCAGACCATCGCCAGCTGGGGTCAGCAGATGCGGCAGATGCAGTGGCAGGAGTTTTCCAGCCAGATGGCCACCAACACCCAGGTGGGAGCGATGTGGGACAGCGCCCTGGCTGGACAGACGCTCTACAAGGATCCGACCTCCGGGTCCTACTACAGCCTGAACACCCAGTTCCAGACTGGACCACAGAGCCTCTGCCTGAATTCCGGTGGCGGAGTCACCACCGGAGCCTGCGGCCCCGGCCAGAGCACTCTCCAGCGGCTCCCATGAAGCCGCCCGTCCCCTAAGGAGGACCGAGATGCGCGAGTTGATCCCCCAGCGAGCCCTAGACCCCACGCCCCCATCGTCCAAGCTGGCCCGTCTCAGCCTGCTGGCCCTGCTCAGCCTGAGCGCCGCCCTGGCCAGCAGCGCCTCCCCGCTGGCCGGTGGCAGCAGCTCTCCCCTGCCCAGCAGCCGAGCCGCGGCCCCAGCTACGCGCCTTTACACCGAGATCAGCCAGAAGGCCATCCAGGGCCTGCTCAGCGGCTTGGCCTCGTACCAGCCACGGTTCCACAAAAGCGGCCGCCCCTACTACCAGCTGTACTTCCTGCGTACCACCGCATTTCTGGACTTCAAGGCCTGCAACCACCAGACCTGGAATTGCGGGATGCTCTACCTCAGCGTCACGCTGCTCATGCATAAGCCGGTGCAGTGGCCGGCCATCAACGACTGGAATGGCTCGGTGGCCTGGAACGACCGGCACTTCTCCTACGCCTACCTGCTCTCGGACGGCGACCCGGTCCTGTTCAGCAAGCTGGACCTGCGCGGCGGCGTGACGGCGCAGACTATCGAAAACTCCATCTCGCGCTTCGAGATCGATGTGGTGCGCTTCGAGGGAGCCGTCGACACCAACTACAGGGGATCCGCTCCCTAGCCTGCTCCGGTACCCGGCGGGCAGCTTCCGCGCGCAGCGGGGCCCCAGGTACCTGGCGGAGAGACGCTCGGACCGACCCTAACGCAGGCCGGAGCCAAAGGAGCCCGGGGACCTGCAGCAGGGCGCGCCTCCCTTTATCCTGCGCTCCACCTTTGAACCTCTATAGTTTCATTGTCCCCGCTCTGCTCACGCATCGGGCTCAAGTCCTCCTAAGGGAGGCCACCGCGCAGAAAGGGAGATTGCAGTCCAGCGCGGTGCTTGTGGGCCCTACCGACCGGTGGGGCCTTTGCTTTTGCTTGCGCTACGTGCAACGGCAATGCACTGCGGCCGCAGCTCGCATCACGAGGCGCAGTGACAAGTCCCTCTCGGACCTGGCACGCATGTTCAACCTCGGACCTGGCGCGCATGTTCAACCCCATCGTGACCGGATGGATCAGTTACTACGGGCGCTCCTACAAGCCCTGGTTGTATCCGGTGCTACGACATATCAACGGCGGTCTCGTTCGCTGGGCCATGCGGAAGTACAAGCGATTGCGGGGGCATACCCGGCGAGCCAAGGCATGGTTGGCGGCCGTTACCAGGCGATCTCCGACCCTCTTCGCTCACTAGAAGCTCGTACGAACAGGCGGCTGGGCGATGGGAACCGGATGAGCGGAGGCGTTCAGGTCCGGTTCTGCGAGTTATGCGCTAACCGGAGCCCAGGCCTCGCCGCCGGGGTCGGGGAAATCGGTGTCCACTCCGCTTGGACGGCGCCCGGTTGAGCTTGCGGTGCTGCTCTTCGTGCCGGCGTACCTCGGCAGCGACTGCTCCGAGGTATCGACGAAGCTGGCCAAGCTGCACCGCCAGGCCGGTGAGGGGGAGGGCGTCCTTCCCATGCTGGCGGTGCTCGGTGACGGCGGCATGGAATTCCGGGTGGCGGAGGGTGTAGCGGCTGGTCAGCACGGCGGCGGGCCGCCCGGGCGGGTGAGGGAGATAGCGGCGAGCGCAGGACGACCTATTCCGGGCGGGTGCTCCCCTTGGGTCGCTGTCGCCGGCTCACATACCGGTCGAGCGCATCCTCGAAGTAGGCGAAGCTGTCCCGAAGCCCTGCGAGACGGGCGTCGGCTTGGTCGCCCGCGGCAGCCAGTCCTCGCTCGGCGACCTGGCACAGGCGGCCCAGGGCTCGGAGCTTCGCCCGTATCGGCGCCTCCCAGCTCCCCGAGACGAGGCGGCAGCGGATGCGCCGGTCGCTCGGGCGCGACACCCGTTCGATGGTACCTGCGGCGATCAGCTGGCGCGTGACTCCGCTGACGGCGGCTGGCGAAAGCCGGAGAGCTGCTTGGATCTGCTGGGCGGACTGCTCGGCTGGTTCGCATACGGTCATCCGGGCGAGGACGCGCATCATTGCCCGGGGGATACCGACTTCGGTACCGAGCGCGCCGAGCTCCTCGACGAAGCCGGCCCGCCAGTCAGCGAGTGCGGGCTTGGGTTCAGGTCGCTCGGTAGTCATGTGCCTCGGATATCCCTCAGCCTGAACGCTACCGCGCCAGCGACGGCGCACGCGACCCAGGTCCCGATCCTGGCGGTGCTTGCCGCCCAGTTGGGGCTGACTGCAGGGGCTGCGGCCATCTGGTGGAACAGTGACGTGTCGGCCAGCCAGCGGCTGGTGGCGGCCGAACCGGCGATCTGGCGAGAAGCGACCAGCCCAACACGGCATAGACGACATACGGCGCGGCCCGCGGCCAGGCTCCCAGCGCGAGCACCCCGATGCCGAAGAGGCACAGCGCCGGTGGCACGGTGTTCACCCCGGCACCGATCAGAGCGGTGAAGCTCACTGCGGCGCCCTGCGAGGCGGCTCCGAGCCAAGTCGCCGCACCGGCTACCAGGGCTCCCGCGACGAGGATGGCCACGGCGATCGCAGCCCGTCCCGCCAGCCACGATAGGCGGGCGACTGGCCGGACCAGCAGGTGGTCCAGGCGCCCCTCGGCTTCCTCACTCCTCGCGGCGCCGATCTGCCCGGCTGCCAGGAAGGCGACCAGGACGGCCACGATGAGGAACGACACGCCGAGAAAGGCTTGGGTGCCAGCTCCCGGCGCCCCGAGGCGCGAGAAGACGGCTCTCACCGACGACCCGGAGATGCTCGCTTCAGCCGACTTGGCGGTCAAGCCCAGCACCATCCCGGTGATCGCCAGGGCGCAGACCCACCCGATGACGCTGGAGCCGACCAGGCGAATGCTCAGGCCGAGCTGGCCGAAGAGCAGCCGCAGCCTCGGCCTGCGCTGGGCCCGGTTGGGTAACGTGGCGGCGCCGAGGTCCCGGCGTCCCGCCAGGTACAGCGCCGCCAGGGTGACCACCGCGCTGAACCCGGCGATCGGCAATAGGGCGAGCGGCCGGAGGATATTCGATCATTACTCTGTTAGCGGAAAGTATTTTATTTCGACAGGTAGAAGCTGGGCATGGAAAATTGGCTCATTTTGAGCCACCCCGACGCTTCACCCTGTCGGTAAAATCCGACCACTGCTCCACGCGGAAGGAGCGAATATCTCGTACTGATGATGGGAACCAAGTCAGGCCCGTCAGGGCATCCATAGCATCCATCAGATTGGCCATATCCTCGTTCTCACAGACGTAGATGCTGCCCTGCACCCATCGGAACCCATATCCTGCCAAGGTGGCCCCAATCTCCGAATAGGCGGAGGGCACCCCTTTGGGATGATGTTTGGCGGTTTCCTTGACGGTCAGATCAAAAGCGATGGCGAACACTAGCGAGCTTCCGGGTCATCCAGGATGGCATCGAGTGGATATTCCAAACGCTCCCCGGTTTCTGGCACCTCAATTTCAACAGTCCAACCCTTGTCGGTATGGTGCCCTTCCTTGAGTATCTGGTAGGGGACCCCAAACGGCCCGAACTGGCGGAATGTCCCGATCAGCTCAGGGTGAGGAAATCCTGCGGTATGTGTTTGCATAGGCACCCTCCTTTTGTTTCATAGATAGATAGTACATCCCCGTTGGCCACTTCAAAATCCCCCACCTTTGGTCACCCAAAATCCCCCAGGCAGGAGGTGTAGATTATCCAACGCGAACGTGGTCCCAACGAGCGAAGTCCGGGCCGCCTTTAGTCAGATCACCAAGCGCTTCGACGCCGTCGACCCCGAATCCGTCTTCTTCGGCTCGCACCGTCGCGCCCAGGCGGTACTCGTGCCCATCGCCTCTGGGAGAAGCTGCTCGCCCGCGCCGAAGACCAACTGGACTTCGACCTGGCCCGTCGGCGGCTAGCCGAGAGCCGACCGTGGCTCAGCGAGGGGGGCCTCGTCTCGGCCTTGGCTGAGGCGAAGAAGGCCTCCAAGCCCAAGCAGGAGTGACTCGCCGGGTCAAGCCGGCGCGCTACCAGATCGGTTATTGGTTAGCGGGTTGCAGGGTGCGTTGAAGCAGGGTTTCAAGTTGCGAGTGGATCGTCGCCCGTCGCCGTAGCCGGGGTCAGACAGAGTGCGTTGAGCTCACGACTGGTATCGGCTGGCCGGGACGCCAGCCGAGAAGGACAGCGGGCCGGGGGTCGGGATTGCGGGCTCGGGCGGCGAGGTAGTCGACGGTGTCGACGCCGTGCTCGGCGGCCGCCGCGAGGATGCAGGTGATCACACCGTGGGTTCGTGTGCCGTTCCAGGTTCGATTGCCGCCCCAGGTCTTGCGGTTCACAGCGCAGGGCCGGACGGCTTGCTCGCCTCGGAAGTTCGTGGCGTCGACTCCTTCGACGCTGAGGAAGGTGAACAGGTACAGCGCTTGCTTTCCCAGATGCTCGAGGAGGCGGTTGGCGTCGTTGCCGACGGAAGTGACGGCGAGCGCGTCGAGGCGATCCTTGAGCTCGACCCCAGCAGCGGCTCGTTCTTCAGGCAGGTCCCTCGCGCGCAGAGCAGCAGAGAGGATGGCCTTGGCCGCGCCCGGCACGTCACGATCGGCTGCGGGAAGGCCGGCCTCCATCTCGTGGCAGCGCCTGGCGAGATGAGCAATGCAGCTTTGATGGGTAGCTTTGTCGTATCGGTTGTAGGTCACGTATCCGTCTCGGACCAATACGCCCTCGTAGTCGGCACCGATCACCTCGATCGCCTGGTCGAAGCCTCGCCCGTCCCCTACCCCGCACAGCGTGAGCTCGCTGTTGGCCGCTACCCACAGCCATTTCCTCTGACCGCCGACCCTCCAGCTCGTCTCGTCCATGGTGATCGACGCCGAGCGGTTGGCCCGCCGGACCAGTTCTCTGTGCACCGGGAGCAGATCGGTCGAGACCGCACGCGCTGAGGACTGGCAGATCGCCCCTGCGGTCACCTTCACCCCGAAGCGTGCCAGCACCTCGGCGGTCCTTCCGAAGCCCAACCCCATCCGGTAGTGCAGCAACATCGCCCAACCCTTGAGCACCGGCCCGATCTGTGAGCCGGCAGCACCCAAAGCGTCAGAGGTCTGCTCTGGGTGGCGTCCTTGGATGCGGCGCTTGCAGGACCGACAGCGTCCCATCCCAACCTTGAAGCGGGTGGTCGTCGGGCGCACCTCTGGCACATCCACCTGCCACTGCTCGCCGTCACGTTCGTGCTCCACCTCGCCGCCGCAGTGCGGGCAGCAGGCCGGAAGCGGCGCATCGAGCTCACGGTCGGGCGGCACCGTTGGAACGCTGCGATGCCCGTGGCGGTCATGGGCCTCGCCGGACTTGCGCCCCGAGCGGGCCGGCTCGGCCTTCGGGTCGCCCTTGGAGAACGGGGCGCTCTGGCGCTTCGATCGGCGATGGGCGTCCTCGAGTGCCTTCTCGAGCTCTTTGATCCGGTTGGTCTTCTCGATCAACGGCTCATCCTTCCGGGCGATCTGCTTCTCCTGTGCCGCCAACTTGGCCTCAAGGCGCGCCGCCAGCAACTCCAACTCAGCCACCCTCGCCACCAGATTGCCCGCTGCTTCACGCGCCACAACAAGAACCGATCACCCGGCTCCGCTCGACTCCGACACATGCCTACCGCAATCAGCTCGCGGGTAGTGGATATCCGCTAAACAAGTATTCCGGCTCGTCTACGGCGACCTTGGCCGTGATACCCGGACCGTGGTGGCCATCGGCATCCGAGACGAGCACGCCATCTACCGACTCGCCGTCGAACAGATCCAGGAGAACCAGGGAGCGGATTACTCCGAGGAGTCCGAAGCGGCTCCGCCGAGAGCCTGACGATCATGACCGTCCCGTAGCCCGACCACCTTCCGGCGCTCGGCACTGGGATGCCGGACGCGCGCAACAGGGGGGCGGTGACGATGGTGCTCCTACGGGTCGATGTTCCTGGTGGCGAGCAGTTGGTTGACGAGTAGGTCTCCGAGCCAGTCGGTGTAGTTGGTGTCGGACCACCCACAGCCGGTGGTGGCCGCCAGGTACAACTCGACGCCGGTGAGCAACCACGCCCGGTCGGTGGCGGAATGACGGTCGAGTCCGGCACGGAGGACGCCTTCGCCCTCCATCGGTGCGAGAAGGCGGTCGAGGGCGTCTCGGCGGCGGCGGTCGCCTTCGACCTTCAGTTCGCTGAGGGTAGGGGCGCCTCCGGCCTCCTGCGCGGCTGCAATCGCTCGTTTGCTGGCGGAGAACATACTGGTAGTCCACCCTGCGAAGGCCCGCAGCTTGTCGGCGGGCTCGGCCGCGGCGGCGATGCGCTCCCTCCAGACGGGGGCCTGCGCGTCGTTCTCCATCAGGGTGAGGAGCGCCTTCATGATCCCCGCTTTGGAGCCGAAGGTGGCGTAGACGGTCTGGACCGTCACGCCGGCGGCCTCGGCGATCGCGGCGATGGTGGTCGACCAGTACCCGCAGTCGGCGAACAGCTCCAGGCTGGCGGTGGTGATCCGCCGGCGGGTGTCGTTCGCGCGCTCCTGGCGTAGCGGGGAGTGGTAGCGGCCTCTTCCGCCTTTGCCCTGCTCCCCACCGGGTTCACCGTCAGGGTCCCTGACGTATCGATAGTTGGGCGTAGTGCGCACTAGTAAATATGTACACTCCATCATGGCGGATGAGACGAGCAGGGACGAATTACGGGCCGGACATCCAAGGAACCAGCTGAGCGGACCCCGGCTCGGGTCGTTGATCGGGGCGGTCTTCGGGCTGGTCTACCTGGAAGCCAACGCGGGATCACTACCAGCGCCAGCTGCGCTGGCGCTGCGTCTCGCCGGCGCAGCGGCGTTCGCCGGGCTGGTCAGCTTGCTCATCATTACCCGAGGAGCGGACCGCCCCGGTACCGAGCACCCTGGAGCCGGAGGATTCGGAAGGGGTTACTGGCTGATCGTGGCCGCAGAGGGCGCTGCCATCGTCGGGGGCAGCGCCCTGCTCACCGGGCTGCTCGATCTGCCCGGGCGAGGAGTGGTCGCTTGGGTGTCAGTCGTCGTCGGCGTGCACTTCGTGGCGCTCGGGGCGATCTGGCGGACCCGGTTGTTCCATGTTCTAGGCGCCGCCATCGCGACCTCCGGGATCGCGGGTCTGATCGCAGCGAGCGAAGCAGCGTCGGGGACGATAGTGGCCACTTTTGGAGCGGTCGTTCCCGGAGCGCTGCTGCTCGCCTTCGCCTACTGGGGTGTCCTCAACAGTCCCCGACCCGTGAGCGACGCCTGAACCCGTCCCCGTGCGGCCGGACTGAAGGACGAACCCCGTACACGGCGATCGCCGCCGCCAGAGCGAGCCGAACGCCCCTGCGTACCGCAGGGGGATCGTCAACTGGGACGTGCGGAGCTTCCCTCGATCGTCCGGATGAGGGAACCCGCGAGCACCATCTCGAAGATCGACGAGGCGACGGTCTCGGCGGCCGCCACGCTCTTGACCGCGCGCCGGTCAGCGACCTCGGCTTTCGCGAACTCGCGGTACCTGTGGCGGGCTGCATGGAGGTCGGTGAAGCTATGCCCGGTCCGGAAAACCGGCCAGCCCGGGAGGCCCCGCGCCGCTGCCTGGGGGCGTTCTCGAGGGATCCCCGCGCAGCTCAGCTACCTCTGGGCGCCCAGGCCTAACCCCAGATCCGGCTGCCACCAGGGCTCCGAGGTCCCTAGCGGCTCCAGCCGGAGAGCCTCCGGCTGGAGGGCTACCGCGCGCGGTTCTGGCAATGTTAGGATGAGAAAGCATATGGAAGTGGGACGGCGCCTACTGGGGGCGACCCCAACCGCGCAACTCCCACGGAACAGGAGCCTCCTCAGCCGTGATCAGCCGTTTCGAGTGCAGGAATTTCCGCGGATTCCAGGAGATCCGCCTGCGGGGCTTGCGGCGGGTCAACATCGTGGTCGGAGGCAGCGGCTCCGGCAAGACTGCCCTGCTAGAGGCTCTCCGCCTGGGGCTCGGGGGAACTGCGCAGATCGCCTACGAGCTGCAGGTGAAGCGAGGAATCCCTCAGGGGGTACCTTCCTTCCTACCGGCCGCGCAGGTCTTCTCGGCCGCGCAGGTCTTCGAAGAGTTCTGGGGATCGCTCTTCGGCTCTTTTGACCTGTCAGAGCCCATCGAGTTCCAGTCTGAACTACTGCCAATAGGAGACGAGCAGCCCCGCCAAGCCCAGCTGACCATCCGCATGGGCAGCGCTTGGGGGACAGCGCAGCTGATCGGAGCGCCGCCCCAGCCCAGCTGGGCTGGCAGCCCACCACCGGTCACGGGACAGATTTTGCCCATCATCTTCGAGCGAGTGAACTTCGTACCTGGCATCACGGAAAAGACCGAAGCCAGCCTGAATCTTCAGGCCGGTTTCCTGCAGCTGCAGCTGCAGCTTCCGCATGGGGCCGGGCTCGTACCCGTCTCGGAAGTGCTCAACTTCGACCCCCGCAGCAACCCCGCTCAGGCAGTCCAGTGGTTCTCAAGTCTGGACGTACTAAAAAATGCCAAAGAGGTCACCGACTTCATCCGAAAAGAGTTCCCGGAGATCGGCGATCTGTCCATCGCGGTACTCCAAGGGGCGCCCTGCATCGTAGCTACGATGCAACACCTGCCCAGGAAGATCCCCATCAGCCTGGTATCCTCGGCGGCGAGCAAGTTGGTCCTGATCCTGAGCGGGATCCGGAATTTCCAAGGCGGGGTCGTGCTGATCGACGAGATCGAGAACGGCTTGCACTACAGCCTGCTCCCCAAACTCTGGAGCGCCCTGTACCAGTTCGCAAAAGACAGCGATGTCCAGCTGTTCCTGAGCACCCACAGCCAGGAGTGCCTGAGGGCTGCTGCCGAGCTCATGCAAGATCCAGATAGAGCTGCCGCTGAGGATTTCGCGCTGATCCAGGTCCACCAGAGAAGCGGGCGTAGTCTGGCCGATCTGACCCCGGGGCCCTCTGTGGCCGAGGCCATCGCCAGCGGCCTTGAGATCCGTAAAAGATAGCAGTGCCCGAGTCCTCCGAGCCCTTCAGGATCAGGGAAAAGCTGCTGATCCTGTGTGAAGGTAAGGCAGATGCCAACTTCCTAACGAGCCTGCTGCGCGAGCGGGAGATCTCCGGTCCCCAGTGCCTAGCCGTAGATGGCCAAGATAATTTTGGCAAGAAACTGGTCCAGATCCTTCTGGCGGATGGGTTTGAGCAGCTGCAGGGGATCTTGCTGCTCAGCGACTGCGGGGATGACGGGGAAAGCAAGCTGAACAAGCTGCAGAACCAAATCAAAGCAGCCAACCGACAGCTGCAGAAAGACGGAAAGGATTTCCAGTATCCCCTACCGGAGGTGCTCTCGCTCCCGGCTTCGGGGGAGACGGGCGAACAAGCCCTGACGGTACAGATCAGCCTAGTCCCCGACGACGACCGAGCCGGTAGTCTGGAGAGCCTCTGCGCAGAAGACCTCTGTGCGCAATACCCGGGCCTTCGGAGTTGCTTGGAAGCGTACCTGGAGTGCGCGGAGGGGGTAAGGGCGTGGTCAGGGACCGGGCCGCCTACCCGGGCCGCGGAGATCTCAGACAAGGTGCGCTACCAGTGCCTATCGGCGGTACTTCACAGGGACCCCAACCGTCCCCTCTCGATGGAGGCGGAAAAGCCGGAAATCCTGGACATGCAGGCTAGCTGCTACGACCGCCTAGCCGAGAAGTTGAGGAAGTTCGCCGGGACAGCCCTCGGCGCTACCTAGCCAGGGAGAACCCCCAAGGCCCCCAGGGAGCAGCCGAGTTCTCTGAAACCAGCACCGGTCCGGGGCTTCTCTCCCTATGCGCCCCGCAGCCCGTTCTCCCTGCGGGCAGGTCCCTTAGGGAAGCGGGCGTCAGGGCTGCAGCGCCGAAGACTTGGCCGCCTCCCTGAGCGCGCGGGCGGCCCGCTCCACCTCGGCCAAGGTGTTGGTGCGCCCGAAGCTGAAGCGGATGGTGGCCCGGGCCAGCTCCTGGCTGTGGCCCAGAGCCAGCAGGACGTGGCTGGGCTGCATGGCCAGGGCCGCGCAGGCGCTGCCCACGCTGGCGCAGATCCCCATCAAGTCCAGCTGCATCAGCAGCGACTCGCCGTGGACGCCGGCCAAGCTGACCGACAAGACCTTGGGGCTGCCCTGTTCAGGGGAGCCGTTGACCAGCAGCCCGGGCAGATCTCGGATGGCCGACAGCAGGGCCCGCTGCAGCTGGCGCAGCTGCGCAGCCACCTCGACCTGTTCGGCCACCGCCAGCTCCAGGGCGACCGCGCAGGCCAGAGCCCCGGCCGGGTTCTGGGTCCCGGCCCGCTCGCCGTCCTCCTGCTCGCCGCCCAGGATCAGCGGCGGCAGCCGGATACCGCGGCGGCGGTAGAGCAGGCCCACTCCCCTGGGCCCGCCGAACTTGTGGGCGCTGAAGGTGGCCAGGTCGGCTCCCAGGGCAGAGAGATCCACCGGCAGGACGCCGGGACACTGCACCATGTCGCAGTGCAGCAGGGCGCCCGCAGCGTGGGCCAGCTCGGCCAGCTCGGCCACCGGCTGGACGCTCCCGATCTCGTTGTTGGCGTACATCACGCTGACCAGGCCGGTGGGGCGGCGCAGCGCCTCGGCCAGGGCGCCCGGGCGCACCACCCCCGCGCGGTCCGGCTGCAGCCAGGCCACCGGAATTCCCTGGGCCTCCAGCCGGCGGGCCGGGACCACCACCGAGCTGTGCTCGATCCGGCTGACCGCCAGCTGCTTGGTCCCCAAGGCGCCGCCCAGGCCCAGCAGCACCTGGGTGTTGCCCTCGCTGGCCCCCGAGTTGAACAGCAGCTCGCGGGGCTTCAGACCCAGGGCCTGGGCGCAGCGCTCCCTGGCCTCTTCGAGCAGGTCCCTGGCCCGCTCGCCCAGCTGGTGCAGGCTGGCCGGGTTACCGACCTCGCGGCTGGCCCTCAGGTAGGCTTGCAGCGCCTCCTGGCGCAGCGGCGTCGTCGAGGCGTGATCGAAGAAGACCGGGTCACTGGCGGAAGCTGTCATAGATCTGGCCGTTCTCGACCACCTCGAAGAGCGCCGGTCCCACCACCTGGATCTTGACCTGGACCAGCAGGCCGGCGGCGTCGCGCTGGCTGACGACCACGTGGGTGCCGGTCGCGTCGGTGTACTCCAGCGTGGCCACCCCGGAGGGGAGGTCGCTGGGAAAGGTGTAGGCGAAGCTGACCGTACGGGTCTGGGAGCTGGAACCCGCAGACCCGCTGGACCCCGCGCTGCCGGAGCTGGCCCGCGAGCTGCCGGATCCAGCGCTGGAGCTGCCGGAAGTGGGAGGCAGCTGCTGCGCGGAGGAGGGAGTCGCGGCCGGCTGGGAGTTGGCCGCGGAAGGGGTCGCGACCGGCAGGGAGTTGGCCGCCGAGTTGGTCACCACGATCCCGCCGGTCGGCAGGGCCGCAGTGCTGCTGGGCGTGAGCAGGAAGCCACCCCCGGCGGTGGCCCCGGTGATCTGGCCGGGGAGCTGCTGGCTGGGCGGGCTGGCCAGCGGCGGCTCGGCCACCACCAAGGTGGCCGCCGATCCGCTCGGCACCGAAGTGCCCGGGCTCGGGGACTGGGACAGCACCGTGCCCAGCGGGCGGTTGGAGCTGCGCAGCGAGACCTTGGACAGAACCAAGCCAGCGGCCAGCACCGCACTGCGGGCCCGGGCGAAGCTCAAGCCGGTCAAGTCGGGCAGATAGGTCCGGACCTTGTGGGGCCCCAAGCTGACCAACAGGCGGACCCGCCCGCCTTGGAGGAGCACCGTCCCGGTAGGGGGGTACTGGGCGATCACCTGCCCGGAGGGCACGCTGCTGCTGTAGGCGTGGTCGGTCTGGCCGATGGGCAAGTGCTGGTCGGCGAGGGCGGTCTGGGCCTCCGAGGCGGTCAGGCCGCTCAGCGCGGGGACTACCCGGCTGGGCGGGGCGTTCACGGTGATCACCACCGTGCGCCCGGCGTGCAGGGCGCTCTGGGCCGGGGGGTTGCTGCTCAGGACCACGCCGGCCTTCTGGCTGGACGAGCTGCCGGGAGTCACCTGGACCGAGAAGCCGGCAGCCACCAGCCGTTGGCTGGCCTGCTGGTAGGGCTCCCCAGTGACTTGGGGGACCTCCCGCACCGGCGGGTTGAGGTAGATCTGGGCGGCCTGGTCTCCGACCACAGCGGCCAGGAGCAACAGGACCAGGCCAGGGATCACCGCCCAGGGGCTGAGCCGGAGGCGTTCAGCCTTTGGCCCGCTGCGCCGCCTGCGGCGCATCCGCCCGCTGCGCAGCTGCTGGAGGAGGGGAGCGTTGAGCTCGGCGATCTCTTCTTGGCTGCGCTCGGCCGGCTGCAGGCAGAACAGCTGGGGGCGGCCATCCTGCAAGAAGATCTCGGCGTCCTGCAGGGAGCTGCCCAGCTGGCCCAGCTGGGCAGCCAGCGCCTCCAGCCCCTCGGCGGCCTCCGGGTCCTTGACCGGCTGCTTGAGGTAGTCGCCGAGCGGCTGCCCGTCCGGCCAGGACCAGATGCTGTAGTACGCCCCCGGCCGGGCCATCACGTCCAGCAGGGCGGGGGGGTTGAGCGCCCGGAGCACCGAGCGGTAGCGGTGGAACAGAGCGCGGGTCTGGTTGTCGGCGATGTCGAACCAGCGCAGCTTCCAGTGCTCTCCCCGGTCGTCTTGCACCTCGAAGTCGACCTGGGACCCCTGGCGCGCCAGCTCGCGCAGGACTTGGTACTTTCCGTCGATTCGCGTCATCGCAGCGCCCACCCGCGGGCAGCTGCAGTATACCAGCCCCGAGCGGTCCGGCCGGCGCTCCCGGCTATGCTGAGCCGGTGAGGGAGCGGGTGCGGGCGCTGCTAGCGGGACGGCCAGCGCTGGCCGCGTCCCTGCAGAGCCTGGCCACCAACCTGGCCATCCTGGCGGTCAACGTGGCCACCGGCCTGCTCACCGCCCGGGTGCTGGGACCGGACGGGCGGGGTCGCTTGGCCGCCATGCTGCTCTGGCCGCAGTTCCTAGCCTACGGCTTGAACTTGGGGGTCCCCCGGGCGCTGACTTTCCAGCTCAGGAACCGCCCCCAAGAGGAGCCCGGCCTGATGGGGGCGGCGCTGTGGCTGAGCTTGCTGCTGGGCTTGGTCGCCAGCGCCTCGGGGATCTTCCTGATCCCCGAGGCGCTGCACGCCTACTCCCAGGCAGACGTCCGCTTCGCCCAGGCGGTGATGCCGCTGGCGATCGCCGTGCTGCTGTCGTCCATCTTGACCTCCTGGCAGCAGGGCAAGGGGGATTTCAGGAGGCTCAACCTGAGCCGCTACTCGGCGCCGCTGCTCACCCTGGCCGGCCTGGTCGGGCTGGCCTTGACCGGCCACCTGGGCGCGCGCAGCGCGGCGCTGTGCTACCTGTTCGGCAGCCTGCCGGCGACTGCCTGGAACCTGCGCTCGCTGCTGGGGCAGCTGCGGCCCCGGCCCCGGCGGACCAGCTTCTCAGCCCTGTTGCACTACGGGATCCGCTCGTACGGGGCCGACCTGCTCGGCACCCTGGGGAGCCAGCTGGACCGCCTGCTGGTTCTGGGCTTCTTGGACCCCCGGGAGCTGGGGCTCTACGTGGTATCCCAGAACCTGGCCCGCCTGCTCGGCAGCTTGGAGGGCGCCGCCAGCCTGGTGCTGTTCCCCAGGGCCTCCGGGCGCAGCACCGACGAGGTCCTGGGCATGACCGACAGGGCCCTGTCGGTCACCAACGCCGCCGCGCTGCTGGCCGCCGCGCTGCTGGCCCTGGCCGGCCCGGCCGCTCTGAGCCTGCTCTACGGGAACCGCTTCGCGGCCGCCAGCGCGGTCTTCCGCCTGCTGCTGCTGGAAGCGGTCCTGGCCGGGGCGGCCAACCTGATGGGCCAGGCCCTCTTGGCGGTGAACCGGCCCGGCGTGGTGACGCTGCTCTCCGGCCTGTCGGTGGGCAGCAGCGCTTTGCTGCTGCTGTGGTTGGTCCCGACCGACGGCCTGGTCGGCGCCGGGCTGGCGCTGGCCGCGGGGACCGGGATGCGCCTGCTAGCCAGCTATCTCTGCTTCCCGCTGCTGCTGCGCTGCCGCCCGCCGCGGCTGCTGCCGCGGCGCTCCGACCTATTCCCGGCGCGGCAGCCGCGCTGAGCCGGCCCTGGGTACTCACGCATTTCGGCCTTTCGGCTGGTACCATGGAGTGTTGACGGCCCGAAGCGGCCGAACGACCGAGGTCAGATTATGGACGATCTTCTGGAACTGAACGTGGGCGATCACGTCGTCTACCCGAACCACGGCGCAGGCGTCATCATGCGGCTCAGCCAACGGGAGGTCATGGGGAAGCGCCAGGCCTATTTCGAGATCGAGCTGCTCAAAGGCGGCCTGCAGGTCATGGTCCCGTTGGCCCGCGCCCAGCAGCTGGGCTTGCGCCGAATCACCGCTGCCGAGAACATCCCGGCACTGCTGAGCGCTTTCGACCCGCCGGACATCGACCTCCCGGTGGCCTGGACCCCCAGGCACCGCCGGGAGCAGAATCTCCTCTCGGAGGGCGATATCTTCAAGATCGCCCAGCTGGTCGGCACCCTCCACCGCCGCAGCCACCAGCGCAGCCTGGCTGTCACCGAACGGGCCATCTACGAAGAGGCCAAGTCGATCATCGTGACCGAGATGGCGGTGGCCCTGACCATCCCGGTCAGCAGCGCCGAGGCGCAGGTCGAGGACCAGCTGGCGCTGTGCTTGCCGGCCTGAGTCCGGTACCAGCCTGAGCGTGCAAGCTCCCCTGCGGCCCACCCAGGCCCGCTCCCTGCTCTCCGCCTTCGGCCTGCAAGCTGACCACGACCTGGGGCAGAACTTCCTGACCGACGCCCAGATCTTGGATCAGATCGCCTACCTGGGCGGCGCGGAGGTGGGCCGTACGGTCTACGAGGTGGGGCCGGGTCTGGGCGGCCTCACCGCCGCTTTGTGCCAGAGGGGGGCTCAGGTGACCGCCATCGAGCTGGACCGGCGCCTGGAGCCAGCGCTGCGCTGCAGCCTGGAAGGGTTGGCGGTCGACCTGCGCTGGGGGGACGCGCTGGACTTCGACTGGAGGGGTGTCCCGGCCGGTAGCCTGTTCATCGCCAACCTCCCCTACCAAGTCGCCACCCCGCTGCTCGCTCAGCTGCTGCGCTCAGGGCGCTTCGCGCAGCTGACTGTCCTGCTGCAGCGCGAGGTCGCCGAGCGGCTCACCGCGCGCCCGGGAGAGCGCCCCTACAGCGCCCTAAGCGCTCTGGCCCTGCTCTGCGGCGGGGCGAGGGTTTTGCGCCACATCCCTCCCGGCGCCTTCTTCCCGGTCCCCAAAGTGACCAGCAGCCTGGTGCAGCTGCGCGACCCCCACCACCCCGGCGAGGAGCTGGAAGCCTTCCTCCAGCTGGCTTTCCACCACCGGCGCAAGACCCTGCGCAACGCGCTCGGCCTGAGCGGCTACCGCAGCGGTCAGCTCCAGGCCGCTTGGGAGCGGCTGGGTCTGCCCGCTGCGGTCCGGGCCGAACAGCTCAGCCCGCAGCAGCTAGCGGCCCTAGCCGGGGAGCTGGGCGCCCCGGCTTAGAATCGGGCATGCCGCCAGGGTCGAGGAGCGCCGAGGGGCGCCTGGAAGTCATCACTGGGCCGATGTTCAGCGGGAAGTCCGAAGAGCTGATCCGCCGAGTCAACCGCGCGCTGATCGCCCGCCAAGAAGTTCTGGTCTGCAAACCCGCCGCCGACGACCGCTACCATCCCAGCCAAGTGACCAGCCACTCCGGGCGCACCGCCAAGGCTATCCCGGTCGCCGGTACCCCCGAGCTGGCCGCTGCTTGGCGGAGCCTGGAGGTGCCGGCGCAGGTGATCGCCCTCGACGAGGTCCAGTTCTTCGGAGCGGACCTGAGCGCGCTGATCTCGGAGATGGTAGAGGCGGGAGTCCGGGTGATCGCGGCCGGGCTGGACCTGGACTTCCGCGGGGAGCCCTTTGGGGTCCTGCCCGACCTGCTGGCTAGGGCGGAGCAGATCGACAAGCTCAGCGCCATCTGCGTGGTGTGCGGGGGAACAGCTACCCGTACCCAGCGGCTTCTAGGCGGGGAGCCCGCCGATCCGAATGGGCCGGTGGTGCTGGTGGGCGCCTCGGAGCGCTACGAGGCCCGCTGCCGGCAGCACCACCAGCTGGTCCGGGAGAGGGGCGCTCTCGGGGGCCAGGAAGCAGCCGCTCAGGCCTAGGCTTTCTCGGCTCACCACCTCGCTATCCGGGGGTAGGTGCGGGACGCCTAAACGCCCATGGCCAAGACCCTCGGCCGGGCCTATAGCTCGCCTCAGCGGCGCAGAGATGGCCCAAAACACCCAGGTGCGCCAGCACCTAAGAACCCGCGCCGGAGAAAGGACCAAACCCAACCAAACCGGCCACCCTCGCTCTGCCCCAGGTGCGTGATGGGTCTGGACTCCTAGCTATCTGCCCGATTTGGAACTACAGGCTCAGAGCACTAGCTTGAACGCGGTACCGTCGCCATTTGCACCGCCGGCTGAGGTCGTCCCATACAGGTTCCCGTTGTAAGGGACCAGGGAGGCATAAGGGGCAGCTCCGTCGTTCCCGCCGAGGAAGCTGTACAGGACCTTCTCAGACCAGCTACCTCCAGCGCTCACCGGAGGAGAGAGCTCGAAGATGGTACCGTCGCCATTTGCGCCGCCGGCTGAGGTCGTCCCATACAGATTGCCGTTGTAAGGGACCAGGGAGGCATAAGGGGCAGCTCCGTCGTTCCCGCCGAGGAAGCTGTACAGGACCTTCTCGTTCAAGGTGTTCCCACTAACCGAGATCTGGAAGATGGTACCGTCGCTATTTGCGCCGCCGGCTGAGGTCGTCCCATACAGATTGCCGTTGTAAGGGACCAGGGAGGTAGGCTCAGTGCCGCTAGAGCTCCCGAAGCTGTAGAGCGCTGTCTCAGTCCAGCCACCCCCCGCAAAAGGCGAGAGCTGGAAAACAGTACCGTTGCCATTTGCGCCGCCGGCTGAGGTCGTCCCATACAGGTCCCCCCCGTAGGGGGTCAGGGGAGCGTCAGGATTATTGCCATCGCCGGAGCTAGAGCTCCCGAAGCTATAGAGCACTGCCTCGGACCAGCTACCCCCAGCAGTCACAGGGGCCGAGAGCTGGAAAACAGTACCGTTGCCATTTGCGCCGCCGGCTGAGGTCGTCCCATACAGGTTTCCGTTGCTGCCGAGAACCAGAGGAGCTTGGGGGAAAGCACCGTCACTGCCGGTGCCGAAGCTGTAGAGAAGCGCCTCAGTCCAAACGCCTCCAGCGGCGGGCGAGAGCTGAAAGACGATACCAGCATTGTTTGCGCCACCATCAGACGTCGTCCCGTACAGGTTTCCGTTGCTGCCGAGAACCAGAGGAGTTTGGGGCTGAGAACCCAAAAAGGGATCGCCGCTGTTAAAGCTAACGATCACCGTCTCGGTCCAAGTATTCCCACTGGGTGAGAGCTCAAAAACGGTGCCACTCAAGTTCGAGTTACCACCAAGCATCGTTGTCCCGTACAGGTCCCCGTTGCCGCCAGAAATCAGAGAAGCTCGGGGGTTTGCGCCATCCCCGGGGGAGCTTCCGAAGGTATGGATCACCTGTTCCCCCACCACGGTCAGGGGGAGGGCGACAACAGCGTTCACCCCAGAGGAGAGGGTAGCGATCACCTTGACCTGGTAGTGACCAGCCAAGTCAGAGGGAGTCTTCACGCTCACGGGAATCTGCACCGCTTTGCCAGCTGCCAGGGTCGTGTTGGTCAGGCTAAAATCAAAGCCCGACGAGGGGGGGAGAACAACCCCGTCCTCGCTGACCTGGTACCCGAGAGTCACTGTACCGCTCAGACTCCCCTGACCGCTCAAGGTGAGAACCTCTGACCCGCTCTCTCCCTGAGCGACCGTGAGCGGGGTAGCCTTCGAAAAGGACAGCGCTGAGCTGACCTGAACCTGGAAGCTGGTCTGGGCTTTGGCCGTTCCCTCCTGAGCCGAAACTGCAATCTGGTAGGTCCCAGGGGTTACTTGCAGGGAGGTAGTCACCTTCACTTGCAGGGTGACGGCAGCCCCACTCGCCACAGTGACCGAACTGGGGCTGAAGCTGAAGTCCGAGTTCGGAAGGATAGCCCCGTTTCCGCTGACCTGATAGCCGAGAGTTACTGTACCGCTCGAACTCCCCTGGCTGCTCAAGGTGAGAACCTCTGACCCGCTCTCTCCCTGGTAGAGAGCGATCTCCGAACCGGCGCTCAGAGAAAGAGAGTTCGCAGAAGGCGCTGGAGCCCCTCCCTGGCTGCAGGCAACCAGGAACAGAGCCAACCCGATCGCCAGAAGGCTCAGCTTCATTTAAGAACATTTTAGGGAATTTATTATGAAAATAGTGAGGATAAGCCCGAAGGCCTAGCGGTTGCACCTCCCTAAGATCCAACCATTCCCTGGGGCGAACTATCTCTAGCAGCGGCCGGAGAAATTACCCGTGCGCACTCAGATAACATAAGCCCTCGCCGACTTTGCACACTCCCAAGATCCCTGAAGGCGTCGACCCCAGGTCAGATCGGTGTGCGGGTAAACTGGGCAATTCCTCGTAGCGCCCCGATCCAGACGTCCCCACCACCTCCGGGAGGTTACCGGGACAAGAACTCCAAAGCGGGTGCCATGCAGCCGGGGGTGGCCTACCCAGAAGCCACCGAACCTGCAACACACCGGTCCACCACAGGTGGTGGGCGCTCAGCGCCGCGGGCGCTCGAAGTACCCCTCACCGCGGCTCTGGTAACGGCCCCCTGGGCGAGACCGGCGGGGCATACCCTGGCCGTCCCGCTCCCTGGGCGGCCGCCCATCCGAGCTCTCCAGCAGCTCGGGCAGCTGGGTGGGGACCTCCAGGCGGATGTTGCCCTCCAGCGGGCTCAGCGCCAGCAGGCCGGGCACCAGCTCGTTGGGGACGTCGACCACCGCGCCCTCCGCGCAGAGCCGGATCTTGCCCAGGCGGCGGGCGTCATCCAGGCGGCGGGCCAGCAGCGCCACCACCCTGGGGACGCTGAGCCGCTCGCCGACCATCAGCAAGGCGGTCATGCTCTCCTCCCCGGAGAGCAGCGAGCTGGGCTTG
Organism: bacterium; assembly: GCA_021810505.1. Classification (GTDB taxonomy): domain Bacteria; phylum Deinococcota; class Deinococci; order Deinococcales; family Deinococcaceae; genus JAJZIR01. Next base: position 97,576 of record JAJZIR010000005.1, on the reverse strand, counting down.
GGCAACTCGCTGATTCCGGCCACCTTGGCCAGGGCCCTAGCCAGGATCTCGGAACCGTGCTCGCGCAGCAGCGCCTCGGCTTCCTCCAGGAAGGGGGCGCCGAGGGCCGGATCCACCTCGCAGACCAGCTGAGAGGCCGAGTGCACCGCGGCCTGCTGGACGTCTTGGGGCCTGGGCGGCTCGCGGCGCTCGAAGGTCACGCCGGTGGCGTACTCCAACTGGTGTAGCGCCCTGCCCTCGCGGTCCCCGTACAGCACGATGGCGGTGCCGCTTCGGCCAGCCCGGCCGGTGCGGCCGGTGCGGTGGATGTAGGCGTCGCTGTCGCTGGGTAGGTGGTACTGGACCACCAAGTCCACCTCCGGGATGTCCAAGCCGCGGGCGGCCACGTCGGTGGCCACCAGCACCCGGGTCCGGCCGCTGCGAAAGGAGGCCATGGCCCGCTCACGCTGCGACTGGGCCATATCGCCGTGCAACCCCTCGGCCTCCAGGCCCCGGTGGATCAGCTCCATGGCCAGCTCGTCGGCCTCTTTCTTGGTCCGGGTGAAGACGATGGCCCGCTCCGGGTCGTGGACGGTGAGCAAGTCGGCCAGCAGGTGGGTACGCGAACGCCCCACCCGGATAGCCACGTGCTGGACGGTCTGAGAGGTCTTGCCCCGCTCCTCCCCGACCAGATCGACCAGAACCGGCTCCTTCAGGTAGCGCTGGGCCAAGCGCAGCACTTCCAGGGTCAGGGTGGCGCTGAAGAACAGCGTCTGGCGCTGCGGGTTGGTGGTAGCTCCCAAGATCCGCTCCACGTCCTCGGCGAAACCGACCTGCAGCATCTCGTCGGCCTCGTCCAGCACGGCGACCTGGACTTCCTGGAGCTGCAGGTTGCCGCGCTCCAGGTGGTCGATGATCCGCCCGGGGGTCCCCACCACCACGTCGATGCCGTCGCTCAGGGCCCGCTCCTGCGGCCCGTAGGGGGCGCCGCCGTAGACGGTCACCACCCGCAGCTGCGGCCCGGTGGCGGCGAACTCGCCGGCCACCTGCTTGGCCAGCTCGCGGGTAGGTGCCAGCACCAGCGCCCTGGGCAGCCGGCCACGGCGGCTCTGCGGCTCTAAGCGCTCCAGGATCGGCAGCGCGTAGGCCAGGGTCTTCCCGGTCCCGGTGCGAGCCCGCCCGACCAGATCGCGCCCCTTCAGGGTGTGCGGCAGGCTCTCGGCCTGGATCGGGGAGGGCTCTAGGATGCCACGGTCCTGCATCCGCTGGATCACTCCAGCGCTCAGCTCGAAATCACGGAACAACATGTACCCCTTCCTCTGGGAGACCGTATCCTCCCGAAAACCTCTGAGGAAAGGGAGACCGGCCGCCCCGTGACCCTTCTGGGTCAGAACCCCACTATGCCAGATTGTAGACAGAAGTGCAAGCTAGCCGGAGCGGGGCGCTCAGGAATCTCTGTCCTGGGGAGGCTCGGAGCGGCGCTTCTTGGCCCGCTCGATCAGGCGGTCAGCCCCCTGTTCCAGGAAGGGGGCGATCAGCTTGTCCTGGGCGATCCTCCACAGCAGAGGTCCGAGCGCGCCCAGGACCAAGCCGCGCAGCTCGAAGCCGGCCGCCGCCTTACCCACCTTGGAGGCCGCGCGGGCGGCAGCGCGCCTGACCGCAGCGCTCCTTCCCCGGCGGCCCAGCAGGAAGCCGAGGGTCAGGCCGATCCCAGAAAGCGCCCCCAGCAGCTGCAGCGGCGAGCGCTGCAGCTTGGCCTGCAGGCTGACCTGCTCGGTCAGGCGGTCGACGCTCTGGCGCAGCTTGGCCCTAGCCGCCTCGCGCTCATCGGACATCCGGATCACCCCCTAGTCGGCGCAGGCCGGCGGCCACCAGGACGGCAGCCAGAGCCAGAGCCAAGATGGCCATCACCAGCGAGGCCAGCCAGGGGGGCAGGGCCAGGGTGAGGGCCTGATAGATCGCCAGCAGTACGAAAATGATGGCCGCGAGGATCGGCAGCAGGGCAGCGGCTAGGAGCAGGACACCCAGCCCTCGGCGGCGGACCGCCCTGGCCAAGCCCTCTCCGAAGTGGCGGATCTCAGCTCGGATGTAGCCGAAGAGAGCTTCCAGAACGTCCGAGATGGCTTGTCCCAAACTCTTGGGCGGTTCGTTCACCGCAATCTCCAGGTCGGCTGCACGTCGCCTCCTCTTAAGTTTCCCGCACCGGCCTCGAGCTCCCAAGGCGGCTCAGGCCTGCCTGCCCCTCAACTGTCGGAGATCCCGCGGTTTTCCGGAGGCAGGGACCCTTACAGTCTAGCGCGTGACGGCAGTCCAGCGCTCCAATCAGCTGAAGCTGACCGCCTGGGGCTACGAGCTGTGGCGGCGGCGCTCGACCGGTTGGCTGACCGGCGGCCGCTGGTCTTTGGCCAGTGAGCTGGAGGCGCTGCGCTGTTGGAGCGGGGCGGGTCCAGGCCAGTATTGGCTGGACTTGGGTTGCAGCACCGCGCTGTACGCCCGCACTCTGGCCAGCCAGGGCGCCAGGGTCACCGCCGTCGACCTCTCTACGGCCATGCTGGCCGCCGCGGCCCGGCGCTGCCGAGACCTGAGCGGCATCGACTTTCTCTGCGCGGACATCGAGGGGACAGGGCTGCAGCGCTTCCTGGCTGGCCAGGGCGCCGACGGGATAGCCATGGGGGCCACCCTCAACGAGTGCCACCAGCCGGAGCTGGCCCTCAGCCGGGCCGCCGCCGCGCTGCGCCCTGGAGGCAAGCTGTTCCTGATGTACCTCAAGCCGGCGGGCGGCGCCGGGGGGTGGCTGGCCCAGCTGCCCTTCCGCGCGGCGGGGGTGCGCTTCTGCGCTCCCGCCGCAGTGGGCACCCAGCTGGCCCGCTGCGGACTCACCCGGCTACAGCAGCGCAGCGAGCGCAACTGGACGCTGGAGCTGTATCGGAAGCAGGAGCGCTCTGTAGCAAATCCCAAAATGTCCACCTAACCTTCCGGTTAGAATGAGGATCAGGCTTATGGAAACGGGCAAGCGCAGCAGACCACTCCGAGGCGGCGGGGTTCTCCATCCCCCCAAGCCCGCCCTGGCCCGCTGCCAAGCCATCACCAGATCCCACTCGCAGACCTTCTACTTCGCTTCCAGCTTCTTCCCGGCTGGTCGGCGACAGGCAGTCTGGGCGGTCTACGCAGCCTGCCGGCTGGGCGACGATATCGCCGACAGCCCCGCCCGCTCTGGGAGGGAGCAGCTGGATAGCTGGTGGGAGCAGGTACAGGCGGCCTTCGCGGGGCAGCCCAGTCCAGACCCCACCTTCAGCGCCCTGCGCTGGGCGGTCCACCGCTTCCCGGTACCGCAGGCGGCCTTCGAAGAGCTCTATCTGGGGCTGCGCATGGACCTGGACGGCTGGTGTTACCGCAACCAGGAGGACTTGGAGCTGTACTGCCACCGGGTGGCCGGGGTGGTGGGCTGGATGATCGCTCCGATCTGCGGCTACCGCGGCGGCCAGCAGACCTGCGAGCGGGCAGTCCGCCTGGGGATGGCCATGCAGCTCACCAACATCTTGCGGGACGTCGGCGAGGACTTGCGGCTCGGGCGGGTCTACTTGCCCGAGGACCTGTTGGCCCGCCACGGGCTCAGCAGGGACGCTCTGGCCCAGTCCGGGGACAGCCCCGCGTGGCGGGCCCTCACCAGCGAGCTGATCGCGCTGGCTCGGCAGTGGTACCGCGAGGGCAACCGGGGGATCCGCGACCTCTCGCCCAGCGCCGCGCTGCCGGTCGCCCTGGCCGCGCGGGCCTACGAGGGGATCCTCGGCGCCATCGAGCGCAACGGCTACGACAACCTCTCCCGGCGGGCTAGGGTCCCGATGGCGCGTAAGCTGGCCTTGGTCCCCAAGACCTGCCTGGACCTGGTCAGCGGCGTCCAACTCTAAGCGCAAGCCGCAGCCCGCCGCGGCAGGCCGGGACCGGGAGGAGATATGAAGCAGGTCAGCGTGATCGGAGGCGGCTTCGGCGGCCTGGCCACAGCCATCCGGCTGCTGGCCCAAGGCCACCGAGTCGACCTGTTCGAAGCCAGGGATCAGCTGGGCGGGCGGGCCTATGTCTACCGCAAGGATGGCTTCACCTTCGATGGAGGGCCCACCATCCTCACCGCCCCCTTCCTGTTCGACGAGCTGTTCAGCCTGGTCGGCAGAGAGCGGTCCGATTACGTCGAGTTCGTGAAGTGCGACCCCTTCTACCGCATCTTCGACTACCAGCAGCGCAGCTTCGACTACAGCGACGACGAGATGTTCACGCTGCAGCAGATCGACCGCTGGAGCCCAGGAGACAAACGCGGCTACCTCAACTTCCTGGCCACCACCAAGGCGATCTTCGACAAGGGTTTCACCGAGCTGGCCGATCAGCCTTTCCTGACCGTCTGGGACATGCTCAAAGTCGCACCGGACCTGATTCGGCTGCGCTCCTACCAGAGCGTCTACCGCTACGTCTCCCAGTTTATCGAGCACCCCTTCCTGCGGCAGTGCTTCTCCTTCCACCCTCTGCTGGTGGGGGGAAATCCCTTCGACAGCAGCTCCATCTACGCCATGATCCACTACCTGGAGCGCGAGTATGGGGTCTGGTACGCCATGGGCGGGACCGGAGCGCTGGTGTCGGCCCTAGGCCGGCTGATCGGGGAGCTAGGTGGGAGAATCCACCTGAACGCGCCGGTAGAGCAGGTGGTAGTGCGCGGTGGGCGAGCGGTGGGGGTGCGCCTGGCCGGAGGGGAAGTGCGCCCGGCCGACGCGGTGGTCAGCAACGCCGACGCCGCCTCCACCTATCTGGACTTGGTCCCCAAAGAGCAGCGGCGGCACATGTCCGACCGGCGCATCGCCCGCTACCGCTACAGCATGTCGCTGTTCGTCTACTACTTCGGGACCAACAGGCGCTATAGGGACGGCGCGCTGCGCCACCACAACATCTTGCTGGGACCGCGCTACCGGGGCCTCCTGGACGACATCTTCGACAAGAAGGTGCTGGCCGAGGACTTCTCGCTCTACCTGCACATGCCCAGCTACACCGACCCCAGCATGGCCCCGGAAGGCGGGGAGTGCTTCTACGTGCTCTCGCCGGTACCCAACCTGCTGGGCAAAACCGATTGGACCGAACAGGCCCCCAGGTACCGGGACCGCATCGTCGACTTCCTGGAGGCCCACTACCTCCCCGGCCTGCGCCAGTCCCTAGTCGCCGAGCACTGGATCGATCCCACCCACTTCGCCGGCGAGCTGCGCAGCTACCTGGGAGCCGGCTTCTCGCTGCAGCCGCTGCTGACCCAGTCGGCCTGGTTTCGGCCGCACAATCGCTCCGACGACGTCCCCAACCTGTACCTGGTAGGGGCCGGAACGCACCCGGGGGCCGGGCTGCCCGGGGTGGTCTCCAGCGCCAAGATCGCCGCCCGGCTGATCGGCAGCTGAGTGGAGCCGCTGCTGGCCTCCCTGCAGGCTGCCTTCTCGGCCGAGCACCGGCTGGACTTCGGCTACCCGGTTCCGGGTAGCCAGCCGTCCGCCGCGCTGCACCGGCTGACCTGGCGAGGCCCGGGGCTGATGGGAATCCTCAACCGGACGCCGGACAGCTTCAGCGACGGGGGTGAGCTGGCCAGCTTAGAGCGGGCCCTGGCGCTGGCCGAGACCATGGTAAGGGCGGGAGCGCTGGTGCTGGACGTGGGGGGCGAGTCGACCCGGCCGGGGGCGCAACCGGTACCCTTGGCCGAGGAGGAGCGCAGGGTCTTGCCGCTGGTGGAGGCCCTGGCCGCCCGCGGCTGGCCGGTGCTGATCAGCGTCGACACCCGGAAGGCCCCGCTGGCCCGCGCGGCCCTGGCCAGCGGGGCCCACCTGGTCAACCTGGTCGGCGGCCTGCGCGGCCAGGACATGCTGGCCGCCTGCGCGGAGCGGGGCGCCCCGGCCGCGCTGTGCCACCTGATCGGCGAACCGGCCACCATGCAGCGCGGAGCCAGCTACCAGGATGTACTGGCCGAGGTGAGCGCCTGGCTGTCCGGGCAAGCCGCACTGGCCCTGCGGGCCGGAATCCCCTCGGTGCTGCTCGACCCCGGGCTGGGTTTCGGCAAGGGCGCGGCGCATAACCTGACCTTGCTGCGCGGCCTGCGCGAGCTGACCGCGCTCGGGCACCCCCTGCTGGTGGGCGGCTCGCGCAAGGGCACCATCGGGGCGATCGCCGGAGAGAAGGACCCCAAGGCCAGGGATCCGGGCAGCGTGGCCCTGCACCTATGGGCTGCCCTGGAAGGCGCCGCCCTGCTGCGGGTGCACGCGGTGGCCGAGCACGCTCAGGCGCTGGCGGTCTGGAGGGCGCTCGCCTTCTCCGGCCCAGCCGCCTAGATTCTGGATATCATTCCGCTATGAGCGACCTCGCGCTCTACACCGGCTCGCAGCACGCCCACGCCCGCCAGCTGGCTGGGCTCCAGCCCGAGGAACTCAAGCGCCGCGCCGTCTTGGCCTGCCGGGAGAACGACGGCGCGGCGCTGTGGTCGATCGTGTTGGGCTACCTGACCCTCTACGGCGTCAACACCCTGCTGACCTCGCCGCACACCGTGCGCAGCTACCGGACCGGGGTGCTGCAGTTCGTGGAATACGCTGGAGAGAACTCTTGGCAGTGGCTGGGGCCTCGGCGCAGCGACGGCCAGCTCTACATCAATAGCCTGCTGGCGGCCGGGCGCAGCATCCAGACGGTCCGCTCCCGGCTAGCAGCGGTCCGCCTGCTCTACCGGGCACTGCGCTGGTGCGAGGCCACCAACAGCGACCCCTTCGAGGACACTAAAGTTCCCGTGGAGAATACCAACCCCTGGGACCGCAGCGAGCCCTACACCGAAGAGGAGCTGGAGCGGCTGCTGGCGGCGGCCGACCCCACCGAGCGGGCCCTGATCCTGCTGCTGGCCCACGGGGGACTGCGGATCAGCGAGGCGCTGGACCTGCTCTGGCAGGATCTCGACCTGGAGAGGAGCCGGCTGCGGGTCAACCGCGGCAAGGGGCGCAAGCAGCGGGTGGTGAGCATCAGCCGCTCGCTTGCGGTTGCGCTCGGGGAGCTGCCGCGAGGAGCTGCCGAGCAGCGGCTGTTCCCCTTCCGGGGCCGCTCCGGGGCGGTCAAGCGACTGCACCGAGCGGTCCTGGAGTCGGGAATCCGTTTCCGTGGCTTCCACGCTTTCCGCAAGTACTCCGGAACCCGGCTGATGGCCCAGGTGAAAGACATCGCCAGGGTGGCCAAGCACCTGGGCCACGCCGACGTCAACACCACCAGAACCTACGCGCAGCTGGGGGTCGACGACCTGCAGAAGGAGCTCGGGGAGTGGTGAGGGGCAGCGCTCCGGCCTACCCTGCCGGAGCCTGGGTCCCCTGCGCTGCCTCACCAAATCCCGCCGGGCGAGGCGCCGCTCGCGCTCGGGGCGTCCAGGGGACTACGGGGTCTAACCGGCCTCTAAGGCGGAGCGCCGAGAGCACCCAGCCGGGCGCCGATCTACACCCTCCCACCGCCTCCATCCGGTCAGGAGCCGGATTAGGGTGCTGGCCTGGCCGGGCGGTTATCCAAGCCCGGGACAGCGCATATCACTGGTCGCACCAGGCCGACTACACTGCCCGCAGTCAGGAGGGGATGCCAGCGCGCTTCTACCTAGCGCCGCAGCGCGTGAACACCCTAGCGGCGCGGCTCTGCACCCCGCCCACCTGGCTGGAGGTACCCCGCACCTCATCCAAGTTCGCCGGGCAGCCGCAGCGCAGCGCTCGGCCTCAAGCGTCAGCGCTCCTAAACCCGCACGCATGCATCGCAGCTAGCACTACGCAGCGCAATTCACAGGAAGTCGCGTGCGCAAGGCGTGAGGCGGCGCAGCTGCAATCGCTCGCGGGAGCGAGGCAAGCGCCGGTCCACTCCCGCCTCGCTCGTCGGATTCAATTGGAAAGCTGCTGCGCGGCCTGCTTGCAAGGACAAGGCGCCCCAGCTCCAGCCTGAACCCGGAGCCGGGGCGCGCGGATATCTGGAGCCGTCAGAGGAAGCTAAACTGCCAGCCCATTCAGCGGTAGCGCCAGTACTGCGGCGACCAGTTGCTGTTGGGGTTGATGTGGCGGTTCACGTCCACCAGCTGCGCGGAGATCTCGTTGAGTAGCTTGTTCTCCGGCATCCACAGCAGCGGCAGCTGAAAGGCGGCGTAGTCCTCATAGCGGTAAAGAGCCTGCAGCTGGGCCGCCTTGGTCTTGAAGAAGGCGTGGGTCAGCTCGGTCAGCCGGTTCATCTCCGGGTTGCTGTAGGCGCCGGAATTGGAGCCGCCCTTGGAGTTGAACAGCCCGTAACCGGTGGGGTAGTAGTCGGGCAGGAAGAACCAGCCCCCGCCAAAGTAGATCAGATCCCAGGCGCTGGGGCTGCTCATCTCGCTGGCCATGGTGTTGACCGGCTTGGGGGCCAACCGGATCTGGATGTCCTCCCGGGCGGCAGCTTGGGCGATCACCTCGGCTTGCTGTTGGACCGAAGCGGCGCCGCTGGAGTAGTCCAGGGTAAAGGAGAGGCGCTGCCCGCCCTTCTGCATCACTCCGCCTACCGGCTTCCAGCCGTGGGCCAAGAGCAGTTTCTTGCCCTCGGCCGGGTTGTAGGGGTAGGGTACCCAACCGGATTTCAGCTTGGGGCTCAGGTAGGTCGGTGGCTCGAAGGGCACCGGGCCGTATCCGACCACCGCCTGGCCGTGCAGCAGGGCCTGATCCATCTTCGGCTGGTCGATGGCCAGCTGCAGGGCCTGGCGGACCGCCAAGTCCTTGAGCGCCGCCGCCCTGGGGTTGGCGAAGTTGACGTAGAGGTAGTTGAAGCCCCAAGACGGGGTCGTGGTGAAGCGATAGCCGCTGATCCTGCGCTCGGCGTAGAGGTGGAAGGGCAGGTAACCCACTTGGACTTGACCGACTTTGAGCGCGTTGAACTCGGCGTCTGAGCTGGCAAAGTAGCGCAGCACCAGCGCGTGGTAGCTGGCTCGATGGCCCGAGTAGTGGGGGTTAGTCAGCAGCTGGTAGTTCTGCGGCGAGAAAGTCCCCACCTGGAAGGGGCCGTCTACCGGGCTCTTGCGGAAGAAAGAGACTTTATCTCCCCTGGCCTGCAGCCAGGCCAGGGTCTTGGCCGGATGGCCAGGGTAGCGGTCCCAGGCGTGCTTGGGCAGGGGGTAGAGCTGGGCCACCCCGTTATAGATGAACCAGGTCGGGCTGTAGGCGTGCTTGAGAGTGATCTCCAACCGGTAGCGGCTCAGCACTTTGACCGACTTGAGGTCGTTGGGAATCCCGCCGATCCCCCAGCCGCCGTACTGGCTGGCCTGCTTGGCTCCGATCGACCGCAAGAGGTCGGCGTCGAAGGCCACGTCGGCGGCGGTGACTGGCCTACCGTCCGACCAGTGCCATTTCGGGTTGATCTGGATCAGGTAGTGCTGCCCGTCTCGGGTGGTGACCGAGCTGGCCACCGAGCGAGCGTAGTCGATCTGGATACGGCTGTTCACCCACAGCAGCGGCCGGTAGAGCAGCTCGGAGACCTGGCCGTTGTTGACGGTGTACTCCGGAGCTGGCTGAATTGGCAACAGGTAGGTGATCCTGACCGAAGGCGGCAGGGCGGTGACGATCTGGCTGGGGGCCGCCAAAGCGGCTCCCAGGGTCAGGAGAAGGGCAGAAAACCGAAACTGGGCGGCGCGCAAAGTTCCCTCCTGGGGCCTCAGCGCAGGATCCAGTCCTGCGGAGACCAGTTGGTGACGGTGGAGTTATAGCTGGACAAGACCCCGTGGACCCGACTCGAGACCTCGAGGAGCTGGTTGTTGACCGGCAGGAACAGCACCGGCAGCCGCTTGGCAAAGGCGTTCTGGTAAGCGCTCAGCGCCGCCTGGGCTGCCGCCTTGGTCTTGGCGTAGGCGGTGGTCTGCTGGATCAGGCGGTCGATGGTCTTGCTGGAGTACCCCTCCTGGTTGGAACCGCCACCGGTGTTGAAGATACCGTCCCCGGTGGGGTAGTAGTCGGGCTGGTAGGTCCAGCCACCCCAGTAGACCATGGTCCAGGCTTTGACGCTGCCCAACTCGCCCAAGATGGTGTCGAAGGGCGAAGGCTTGAGCCGGATTTTCACTCCCTCCTCGGCAGCGGCCTGCGCGAAGAGTTCGGCCTGCTGCTGCATGGTGGCGGTTCCGCTGGCGTACTGCAAGGTAAAGCTGAGGCGCTGCCCGCCCTTCTGCATCACCCCGCCTACCAGCTTCCAGCCGTGGGCCAAGAGCAGCTTCTTGCCGGCAGCCGGATCGTAGGGGTAGGGCACCTGAGACTTGAGGTAGTTGCTCAGGTAGGTGGAGGGCCGGTAGGGGACCGGACCGTAATCGGAGACGGCCTGGCCGTGAAAGATCACCTTGACCATGGCCGGCTGGTCGATAGCCATCTGCAGGGCCTGGCGGACCGTCAAGCTGCGCAGCGCCGCCGAAGCGGGGTTCAGAAAATTCAAGTAGATGTAGTAGAAACCCCATACCGACTTGGAAGCGAAGCGGACTCCGGGGACGTGGCGCTGGGCATAGAGGTGGGCGGGAAGGTATCCGACGTCGACCTGGCCGGCCTTGAGCGCGTTGAATTCAGCGTCCGAGGAGGTAAAATACAGCTCGGTGAGCTTGGCGTAGCCGGGCTGGTAACCGCTGTAATGGGGGTTGCGCAGCAGGGTGTAGCGCTGATCGGGGACGAAGGTTCCCACCTGGAAGGGACCGTCCACCGGGCTCTTGCGGAAGAAAGAGATCTTATTTCCCCTCGCCTGCAGCCAGGCCAGGGTCTTGGCCGGATGCCCGGGGTAGCGATCCCAGGCATGCTTGGGCAGGGGGATGAACTGAGCCAAGCCGTTCAACTCCAGCCACTGGACGCTGACCGGGTGGGTGGTGGTGAGCTCGAGCCGGTGAGGCCCCAGCGCGGTCAGGCTGCGGATGTCCTGAGGGACGCCGCCGATACCCCAGGCGTAGTAGGCGCTGGAGTTCTTGGCGCTGATGCTGTGAACCAGCTTCCAGAAAAACAGCAGGTCGGCGGAGGTTACCGGCTTCCCATCGCTCCAGTGCCACTTGGGGTTGAGCTGGATCAGGAAATGTACCCCATCCTTGGTGGTCACCGCGTCGGCGACCGAGCGGTGGAAGTTGACCGCGATGTTCTTGCCCACCCAGAGCAGCGGCTTGTAGAGCACGTACTGCACCTGGAAGTTGTAGTTGCTTTCCGACTGGGAGGGGGTGATCGGGAATAAGTAGGTGATCTTGGTCGCGGGCGGCAGGGCAACCGTGACGGTAGAAGCCTGCTGAGCCAAGGCGGTGGGAAGGGCCAGGGCCAGGACGAGCAGGGGGGCTAGGGGCGTTCTGAGACGGGTTCTCTTCATACATCCTCCTGAAACGGGAAAGGGAAGGCGGCAGCGAGGCGAGGTCTGGGCAGTCCATCAGGGTGCAGGGCAGCCTCGATCAGGGCGCCGGACCTCAGCAGCTTGGCGTCCTGACCGGGCCCGCCAACCAGCTGCAAGCCGGTGGGCAGGCTGCCCGGCGGCGCGCCGGCCCGGGCGGGCGGCAGGGAGAGGGCGGGGAAGCCGGTCATGTTCCAGGGGGCGGTGTAGTGCACCTCCCTGTCGCCCTCAGGGCTCCCTGGGGCGGGGTCCTCCCGGGGAGCTTGAAAAGGAACCGTGGGGCTGATCAGGGCGTCGACCCCGGCCATGGCCGCCGCCAACTGCCGGCTCAGGCCGGCAAGCTGCCAGCGGGCTCTGGCGGTATCGACCGAGCGCAGCTGGGCAGCCGCGCGCAGGAGAGCCAAGGTGGCCGGGCCGTAGCCTTCCCCCGACTCGAGCCAAGGCAGGTGTACCGCGCCGGCTTCTGCCAGCAAAAGGCCGCCGAAGCTGGCCCGCAGCGGATCCAGCAGAGGATCCAGGTCCAGCTCCACGACTTGCGCGCCCCGCTCTGCCAGCGACTGGCAGCTGCGCTCCAGGGCGGCCGCCACCTCCGGAGAGTCCCCAGGCGAGCGCAGGCGGCCCAGCCGCAAGCCGCGCAGGCCCAGGGCCGAGAAGTCCTCCAGCGACCGGCCCGAGGTCAGCTCCAGCAGCAGCGGGAGATCGGCGCAGCTCTGGGCCAGGAAGCCCACGTGGTCGAAGGAGGGGGCCAAAGGGAAGACGCCCTCGGTGGGGACCCAACCGTAGCTGGGCTTAAAGCCGACTACCCCGCAGTAGGAGGCTGGAATCCGGACCGAGCCGCCGCTATCGGTCCCCAGCGCGAAGCAGGCCCAGCCCTGGGCCACCGCAGCGGCCGATCCCCCGCTGGAGCCGCCCGCGGTTCTCTCCGGATCCCAGGGGTTGGCCGTGGCGGGGATAGCCGGGTGCGGTAAGCCCAGGGCAAACTCCAGAAGGGCGGTGCCGCCCAACAGCACCGCCCCGGCCTGGCGCAGCCGGGCCACCGCAAGAGCATCCTCGCGGGCGACTTCTAGGTGGGGCGCCCGCGATCCAGCGCCCATCCGCCGACCGGCTACCGCGAAGATGTCCTTGGTAAAGAAGGGGACCCCGGTCAAGGGGCTACCCGAACTAGCCTGGAGCTCAGCCTGAGCAGCTCCACGCGCGGCGCCTAGGGGGTCGAGCCAGGCGACAGCGCGCAGGTCATCCCGGCTGGCCGCCTCTAACAGGCTTCTCACCACCTCCCCAGGGGAGCGCTCCCCTCGGAGGTAGGCCTGCCTCAGCTCAGCGATCCCGCGCACTCCCGGTTCAGACAACCTTCCTCCTATGTGCTGTCAGACTGTAACACACCCTCTCCCCTCGGGTCAAGGAACTTCCCGGGCGCGGGGATCTGGCACAAGCCCACCCATCCAGCCTCCCCGCCAGCGCAGTGTTACAGTGACGGCGTACGCTTCCGGGCCTCAGCGCCCCGGAAGCCAGGGGGGTCTCCATGAAAGTAGCAGAGCGCAACTGGATGCAGATCGAAGACCAGCTCGGCAGGGAGGACCGCGCCGTCTTGCCCTTAGGGTCGGTGGAGCAGCACGCCTACCTGTCCTTGGCGGTCGACGCCATCCTGTCCGAGCGGGTGGCCAGCGAGGCCGCCGAGCCGCTGGGGGTACCGGTTTTCCCGGCCCTGCCCTACGGGATCACCCCTTCCTTCCGGGCGTATCCCGGCACCCTGTCGCTGCGGGTTGCGACCTACCTCAGGGTGATCACCGACCTGCTAGACGGGCTGCGCGAGCAGGGCTTCCGGCGGATCCTGGTGGTCAACGGGCATGGCGGCAACACCCCAGCCCAGAGCTTGGCCGCCGAATGGATGGGCGACCACCCGGAGGTCCAAGTGCTTTTCCACAACTGGTGGAACGCATCCAAGACCTGGAGCAAAGTCCTGAGCGTGGATCCCCTGGCCTCGCACGCTTCCTGGATGGAGAACTTCCCCTGGACGCGGTTGGCCGGAGTGGAGATGCCCGATCTGGTCAAGCCGGCCACCGACACCGCCAGGATGCGGGCGCAGGCGCCCAGGCAGGTGCGGGCGCTGCTGGGGGACGGCAACTACGGCGGGCGCTACCAGCGCTCCGATCAGGAGATGCTGGCCATCTGGCAGGTCGCGGTCGAGGAGACCCGGGAGCTCTTGCAGGGAGGCTGGGCCTGATGGCCGGCCAGGAAGGGCGTGGAGGCATCCCCGACCTGAAGCACCTTCCCACCGGTGCGACCCGCCTGCTGCTGGAGCCGGAGCTGGGCCATCCGGTGAGGATTCCGGTGCACCTGCTGCGCGGCGAGCGGCCCGGGCCCCGGCTGCTGATCACCGCCGGCGTCCACGGAGCCGAGTACGCCTCCATCGCCGCCGCCAACCAGCTGGCCAGGCTGGACCCCTCCCAGCTCAGCGGTACCTTGGCCGTGCTGCCGGTCGTGAATCCCCCCAGCTTCTTCGCCCGGAGCATCTACCTCAATCCCGTCGACGGCCAGAACCTCAACCGCATGTTCCCGGGCGACCCGTCCGGCAGCTTCGCCTCCAGGCTGGCCCACTGGCTGGGTGGCTGGATGAGCCAAGCCGACGCCTACCTGGACCTGCACGGAGGGGATCTGATCGAGCAGCTGACCCCCTTCGCCCTCTACCCTGCTGGGCAGCCGGCCTCAGCCGAGCTGGCCGGGGCCTTCGGCCTACCCTGGATGCTGGCCGACAGCGGGACCACCATGTCGGTAGCGGCGGCTTCCCGCCTCGGCCTTCCGGCGGTGCTGGCCGAGGCGGGGGGCAACGGTCTCTGGCCGGAAGCAGCGGTCTCCGCGCTCTACCAGGGCACCCTGCGGGTCATGGCCAAGTTGGGGATGTGGTCCGGCCCGGCCTTGGCGGTCCCTACGCCGCCGAGGCAGCTGAGCAGCTTCGCCTGGCTGCGGGCGGAGGCGGCCGGCTTCTGGCACCCAGCAGTCCAGGCGGGGGATCAGGTGGAGAAGGGGCAGACCATCGGCTACCTGACCGATCTGCTGGGCGAACCGGTCAGCCAGGCGCTCAGCCCGGAGGCTGGGGTGGTGCTGTTCATCGTGACCAGCCTGGCCATGAACGCCAACGACCCGCTGGTAGGGATTGGCACCGGAAGCCGCTAGGCCTCACCCCGGCTGGCCGGCTGGGCACCCTCCTCCCTGCGGCCGGGGATCAGCGGGGTGAGCAGCAGGGCCAAGCCGGCGGCGAAGAAGGCCCAGTGCCATCCGGTCAGCACACCGCCCGAGAGGGTGTGCACTACCAGCCGGCGGACGAAGGCCGGAGCCGAGGCCAGGCTAGCTCCCGAAGGGACGCCCGCTGCGGCACCCGGACCGCCCAAGCTGGCCAGCTTGGCGCTAGCCTGGCCCAGGAAGACGCCGGAGAGGGTGATACCGGCCGCTCCCCCCAAGCTCCTGGTCAGCGAGACCAGCCCGGAGACCTGACCCTGATCCCTTCGGCTGGCCGCCCCCAGGGCCAGGTAGCTGAGAGGGCCCTGCACCAGGCCCAGGCCCAGGCCCAGCAGGGTCAGCCCCAAGAGCAGCCCGCCCAAGCTGGAGCTGGCGTAGCTCATCACCCCCAAGCCGGCCGCGGTCCCGGCAGCACCGATCAGCGCCAACGGCTTGGCGCCGACCTTGGCGATCAGGTTGCCCGAGAGGGCGCTGGTCAGGCCTAGGCCGACAGCCAGGGTGTCCAGCAGCGCGCCGGAGGCGAAAGGCGAGGAGCCGAAAGCGATCTGGGCGTAGGTGGGGCTGAAGACGATGCCGCCCAGCAGGGCGTAGCCGATGAAAACCGAGACCAGCAGCAGCGGAGCGAGCTGCGGCGAGGACAGCAGGCGGACGTCCAAGATAGGGTCGGCCTGCCGGAGCTCCACTAGGATCAGAGCGACCAAGCCAGCGGCGGCGAGCAGGAATTTACCGCCCACCACCCAGCTGAAGAAGCCGGTAGCCGCCACCGACTGCAGGGTCTGGATACCTAAAACCAAGGAGGCGAAGGTCAGCGCCACCAGCGCCGCTCCCCAGAGGTCCAGCCGGGCCGGTGGGCGGTCCGTTCTGGCCAAGCGAACTCGGCTGAGCAGCCAGACCCCCACGGCTCCGATCGGCACGTTGATCCAGAACACCCAGTGCCAGCTGGCGTACTGCACGATCAGCCCGCCCAGGTTCGGGCCCAACACGTTTCCGAGAGCGAAGACCCCTAGCACCGCCCCCAGCGCGCGGCCGCGCTGTTCCGGCGGCAGGGTCACCCCGATGATGGCCTGGGCGACCGGGAAGAGGCCGCCCGCGCCCACCGCCTGCACCACCCTGGCCGCGACCAGCCAGCTGAGCGAGGGCGACAGGGCCGAGCCGGCGCTGCCCAGGGCAAACAGCGCCATGGAGAAGGCGTAAATCTGGCGGTAGCCAAAGCGGTCGGCCAGCTTACCTAGGACCGGGACAGCTACTGCGTAGAACACCGAGTAGATGGAAAAGGCCAGGACCACCGCCGCCGGGCTCACCGAGAAGCTGTGGCCGATGGCGGCGATGGCCGGGGCCAGAATGGAGTTGTCCAGCGCCCCCATGAAGACGCCGATCATCAGGGAGATGAGCAGCAAGGGGCTCACCGGGGAGTTCCTTCGGCGGACAGGCCGCGGACGAAGACCGAGACCCCGCGGCGCAGCAGGGGCTGCAGCTCCAGGCCAGGGAGGTGCTTGGCCAGCATGTAGGCGCCATGCACGATCGAGCTCAGCGTGGCCGAGAGCTCGGCCGGCTTCGAGTAACCGCGCTCGGCGAAGTAGCGGTTCAGAGCCAGCATGCCCCGCTGCATGGCCCGGCTGGCCAGACCAGCAGCCTCCTGGTCTCCTCCCCGCCGCCCAGACAGCGCGGTCATCACGATGGTCAGCGGCTCCAAGCGCTCCCGGTAGGCATCGGCGAAGGCCAGCAAGGCCTGCTCCATGTCGGCGTGGCCCTCTAGAGCCTGCTCGGCAGCGCGGGAAGACTCCTCCAAGAGGGCTTCCAGCAGAGCCCGCTTGCTGGCGTAGTGGTGGTAGATGGCTGCCTTGGTCAGGCCCAGACCGGCCGCCAGCGTCTCCAGGGAGGTGGCCGCGTAGCCCCGCTCCAGGAAAGACTGTCTGGCCGCCTCTAACAGTGCTGTCTTGGTATCCATACTTACCGGTAGGTTAAAGGTGGTAGGGCCCGACGACTGTCAGCGCCACGACATTGCCCGAGCCACCGGGCCAGATTCCCAACCGGTGCTACAGTGGAGCCGTGCCCGCGCTCAGCCTCCACCCCACCGAGGACGCCTGCGCGTACGACGCGCTGGTGGCGCAGCTGCCCCTGAGCAGCGCGCTGCAGGGCTGGGGTTTCGGGGAAGCCCGAAGAGAGCTCGGGCAGCTCCCCTACCGCTTCCTGCTCCAGCGGGGCCAGCAGGTGGTGGGGGCGCTGCAGCTGCTGCGCAAGCCGCTGCCGCTAGGGGCCAGCCTGCTCTACGCCCCCAGGGGACCGGCCCTGCGCGACCCGGCCGACCTGCCCGACCTGCTGCCGGCGCTGCGGGAGTGGGCCTCGCCGCGCGACCTGAGCATCAAGATCGAACCGCCGCGACCGGTCCCAGAAGGCGGCCCCATCCCGCCGGCATACGGGCCCTGGAAGCGCTCGAGCAGCGAGCAGCCCGAGCACACCATCGCGGTGGATCTGGAGCGCAGCGAGGAGGAACTGCTAGCCCGGCTGCACCCGATGGTGCGCCGCAACCTCAAGGTAGCTGCTCGCTGCGGGGTGGAGGTGTCCAGAGAGAGCGACGAGGGCAGCTTCGAGGAATTCTTCGCGCTGTTTGAGCAGACCAACCTGCGCTCCAAGCTGGGCCAGTTCCCCCGGGCCTACTACCAGACTCTCTGGGACAGCTTCGGCGGGCGGGGCGGCGAGGCCTACTTGGTGATGGCCCGCCACGAGGGGCGAGCTCTGGCCGGCGGCTTCTTCCTGGGCATGGGCCAGGGCAGCTACTACCTCTACGGTGGCAGCCTGCGGGAGCCCAAGGCCGAGGGGGAAGGAGGGCGCAAGGACGTCAAAGCGCCCACCGCCTTCTACTGGCAAGCCATGCTGGACGCCCGGCGGCGGGGGTACCGCCTGTTCGATTTCTGGGGAATCCCCCGGGTCCTGGACCCCCAGAGCCACAGCTACGGCGTCTACCGCATGAAGGAGAACTTCGGCGGGGATCGGCTGTGGTACCCGGCTTACGACGCCCGGCTCAGCGCCCTGGCTGCCCCGACCTACCTGGCCCTGCGGCTGCGCAAAAACGCCCTCAACTATCGCCAACGGGGCACCGTCCGGGATATCCTCTGAGCGGTTTGGAAGGCCCTCGGTGAACCCTCCCGCTGCGCTGGCCCTATGGGGCTTAGACCCTTCTTGGTGGCAGCTACTCCGCGCGCTCTGCGAGGAGGGGGGGTGGCCACTGGTACCGGTCCATCTACCCGACCCCGAACCAGCCTCGGCGCTGCTCAGCCTGCACCAGCTCGGCTTCGCCGGCGCGCTGGTCGGCGACGATCTGGCGGAGGCGTTCTACCCCCACGTGGGCAGGACTTCGCCCGAGGCGCGCTCAGTCCAGGCCACCGATACCCTGAGCGTCCCCCCGGGAGGATACCTGGGCTTCTCGGGCCACCACACCCTGGCCACCGCGCTGGTGGACGCGGCTCTGGAGGTCCGGCTAGCCCTGCAGGGATCCAAGCTGCTGGTCCTCGGCGGAGGGGCCAGGGCCAGGGCCGCCCTGGCCCTGGCCCGGCTGGGCGTTTCGGCAGTGATCCTGGCCACCCCGGAGCTCCCCTTAGGCGAGCGCGCCGCCGCCACGGTCCCACCTGGCCCCCGAGTGCGCGTGCTCTGGGAAAAAGACCCCTTGCTGCCCGAGCTGGCTTTGGAGTGCGACGTCGTGGCGCTGGCCGCCGCGCCCGGGCGCGACCTGCTGCAGCCTTACCACACCCTGATCGACCTGAGCGGCCAGCAGCTGGGGGGAGCCGCTCTGCAGCGGGTCGACCCCTCGGTCTGGCAGTCCTGGCGGCTCAAACGCCAGCTCGAGCAGCTGCTGGGCTGGCAGGTCGACCTGATGGCCATCCGACGACACTGGCCCACCGAGCGGGCGCTCTAGACCGGAGGTTTCC
Source organism: bacterium (assembly GCA_021810505.1). Taxonomy (GTDB): domain Bacteria; phylum Deinococcota; class Deinococci; order Deinococcales; family Deinococcaceae; genus JAJZIR01. The sequence continues at coordinate 79,064 of JAJZIR010000005.1, read as the reverse complement.
ATGCCACAGATGCCCTACGCCGGATCCCGTCAACCCATCTACGCCAGCGGGGGGATGGTCGCCACCTCGCAGCCCCTAGCCACCCAGGCTGGGCTGTTCGTGCTCAGGGAGGGGGGGAACGCCGTCGACGCGGCGATCGCCACCGCGGCGGCCCTCACCGTGGTAGAGCCCACCTCCAACGGGATCGGCGGGGACGCCTTCGCCCTGGTCTGGATGGACGGGCAGCTCAGCGGTATCAACGGTTCAGGCGCCGCGCCAGCCGGGCTGAGCCTGGAGGCCCTGCACGCAGCCGGGCTGGCGCAACTGCCCAGCAGCGGCTGGTGGCCGGTCACCGTACCCGGGGCGCCCAGGACCTGGGCCGACCTGCACGCCCGCTTCGGGAAGCTGCCCTTCGGCCGCCTGCTCGAGCCGGCCATCCGCTACGCCCGGCAGGGCTACCCCCTCTCGCCGGTGCTGGCCAGGGGTTGGAAGCGGGCCGCGGAGATCTACCCCAGGCGCCGCGGCCCCGAGTACGCCGGCTGGGCGCCGACCTTCCTGCCCGAGGGCTTTGAGCCGCGGGCGGGGGCGCTCTGGGCCAGCGAGGGGCACGCGAGGACGCTGGAGGCGATCGCCAAGTCCCAAGCCGACGACTTCTACTCAGGCGGCTTGGCCGAGCAGATCCTGCGCTTCGCCGAAGAGACCGGCGGCCTGCTGCGCGCAGGCGACCTAGCCGGACACCGCAGCGAGTGGGTGGATCCCATCTGCACCGAATACCGAGGGCATCAGGTCTGGGAGCTACCACCCAATGGGCAGGGGCTGGTCGCCCTGGAAGCACTGGGCATCCTGAACGGTCTGACCCTGCCCGGGGTGCGCGAACAGGTCGAGGGGTTGCACCTGCAGATCGAGGCGATCAAGCTGGCCTTCGCCGACGGCTTGGCCCACATCGCCGATCCGCGCCAGGTAGAGGTGCCCACCGAGCGGCTGCTCAGCCGCGCCCACTTGGAGCAGCGGCGCGGGCAGATCGGGGAGCTGGCCGGGGAGCCGACCCGGGGCCGGCCCGGCCCGGGCGGGACGGTCTACCTGGCTACCGCCGATGGCCAGGGGGGAATGGTCAGCTTGATCCAGTCCAACTACCAGGGCTTCGGCAGCGGCGTCGTCATCCCAGGAACCGGGATCGCCCTGCAAAACCGCGGCCATAATTTCTCCTGTGACCCGGCGCACCCCAACGCGCTGGCCCCGGGCAAACGGCCCTATCACACCATTATCCCTGGCTTCCTGACCCGGGCGGGTCAGCCGGTCGGCCCCTTCGGGGTGATGGGAGGCTTCATGCAGCCACAGGGCCACCTGCAGGTGCTGGTCAACACCCTGGACTACGGCATGGACCCCCAGCAGGCGCTGGACGCTCCGCGCTGGCAGTGGACCGGCGGGAGGGAGGTGCAGCTGGAGATGGCCTTCGGGCAGCATCTGGCCCTGGCCCTACAGGACTTGGGGCACCAGGTCCTGGTGACCGCACAGAGCGGCGGCTTCGGCCGCGGCCAGATCATCTGGCGCCAGGGGAAGGCCTTGGTGGCCGGATCGGAGGGGCGCACCGACGGCCAGGCAGCGGGGTACTAGGCGGCGCGGGCGCTAGCCTCGCAGCTCCCGAAGGCGTCCTTGGCCGCGGACTGGCCTACCTCAGAGCCTCTTCTTAGCCAGTTTTCAGCCAGCTGGACTGGACGCCGCCGGCCCGCGGGCCGCTCAGACCTCGGGGGCGAGCCGGCCGCCTCCCGGGCTCTGCAGCACAGGTACCGGTAATCCCAAGTATCTAAATCGGATTACATTAGTATATGCTAGAATCCAGCCATGCGAGCTGCTCTGTACCGGCCGGTGGGTGACCCGTGCTGGGCACCTTAGTCATCTTCCTGAGAGAGGGATTGGAGGCTAGCCTGATCGTCTCCATCCTGCTGTCCATGCTGCGGCGGCTGGGCTGTGCAGAGCGAGCCAGAGAGGTCTACCTGGGGGTAGCGGCCGGCCTAGCCCTGGCCCTATCCGGAGGGGCGCTGGCTTTCTGGTTGATCCGCCAGTATGACGGCTCAAGGCTACAGACCGCTTTCGAGACAGCCACCTTCTTGCTGGCGACAGCCGTCATCACCTACATGACCTTTTGGATGCAGCGGGAGAGCGGCCGGCTGACGGGCAAGCTGGGGGAGCAGGTGGCCAGGGCGGGAACTTCGCGCTGGTCGTTAGGCTTGATCGCCTTCCAGGCGGTCGGGCGCGAGGGCCTGGAGACGGTGGTCTTTACCCTGGCCATCGCCCTACAGACGCCTTCCCCCTGGCTGATCCTGGGGGCGGCGCTGGGGCTCGGTGCCGGCCTGGAGGCAGCCCACTTGGCGGGCCGGCTAGGCCGCCGCCTGCCGCTCAAGTCTTTCTTCCTGACCATGGGGACGCTGTTGCTGCTCAGCGCAGCTGGGCTGCTAGCCAACGCCGCCTCCGACCTACAGGCGTTGGGCGTGCTGCCGACCGGGCACCCGCTGTGGGACAGCTCCCGGCTGCTGGCTCGGGACAATCTCTTCGGCAACCTGCTGCACGGGATCTTCGGCTACGACCCTAGGCCGCAGCCGCTGCAAGTCGCCCTATACCTGGGCTACCTGGCCGCGACCCTCTCCTTGCTGTGGTGGAAGGGCAGCCAGAAGCGGCGGGTGGCCAGGGCGGCTTGACCGAGGGGCCGGCGCCCGTGCTAGACTGAGTCAGCCTGCACGTCCCGGCCCTGGTCTGGCACCGGCCGGCGGTCTCTTGCAGCGGGTGCCCTTCATGCTATAGGAGCGCGATCCACCACAAGGAGAACGGTCGGCGGCTGCTCGGCCGCTGGTTTTGGTCCGTCCAGACGGACCCGGGTTGGTTTGTCTTTAGAAAACTCATACACCCAGGAGGGTCTATGCCCCTGAGCGGGGAAATCTCCGCCACGGCGGACTTGCCGGACCGCGAGCGCGCCATCTCGGTGGACCGCCTGCACATGAGCTTTGCCAGGAGATCGGGCCTATTCCGCAAGAGCAGGGAGCCTTTCGTGGCGGTCGACCAGGTCAGCTTCACGGTGCGCCGAGGTGAGATCTACGGCGTGCTCGGCCCCAACGGTTCGGGCAAGAGCACCCTGATCCGGGCGATCAGCACGCTGCTGATCCCGGATTCCGGAGAGGTGCGGATCTTCGGCCTGGATTTGGTCAAAGACCAGGCTAGGATCCGCAGGCTGCTCAGCCGGGTCTCGGTCGATGCCGCCTTCTACAAGAAGCTGAGTCCCCGGGAAAACCTGCTCTACTCGGCCAGGCTTTACGGACTCGATCCGCGGGAGGCTGAGCTGCGCAGCTTGGCCATCCTCAAACGGCTGGGGCTGCGCGAGAGCGCCTTCTACGAGTCGCTCGAGGAGATGAGCAGGGGGATGCAGCAGAAGGTGGCCATCGCCAGGGCCTTCTTGGTCTCCCCGGTGATCGTCTTGCTGGACGAACCCACCACGGGGCTCGACCCCAAGTCGCGCCGCGACGTGCAGGAGTTCGTCTTGGAGCTGCGTAACGTCCACGACGCGACCATTATCCTCACCACCCACGACATGCCCGAAGCCGAGCGGCTCTGCGACCGGATCGCCTTCATTCACGGCGGCCGTTTCGTCGCCGAAGGGACCGCCGGCGAGCTCTGCGGCGTCGCCGGGACCGCTGACCTGGAAGAGGCCTTTCTCAAGTTGACCGGAGACGACCTGGAGTCAGATACCGGGGAGGGCTAATGCAAGAGATCACCGAGGCATCTAGGAGGCGCGGGCGCTGGACCGGGTGGCTGCTCAGGCAGCTGCGCGCCGGCGGCGCGTTCGTCTTCCGGGACTACCACCTGACCCGCCGCTACGCCTCCTGGTTCATCGTCTTCGCCTTCTACGACATCGTCAACGCGGCGACCATCGTGCTGATCGGGGTGGCCGGGGGGAGCACTGGGCTCACCCTGACCCTGATCCTCGGCGTGCTGATGTGGTCGTTCCTGTCGCGGCTGTTCGGCGAGATCGCCAACAGCATCTCCTATGAGCGCTGGGAGGGGACCATCGAGTACACCTTCATGGCGCCGGTCTCCCGGCTCACCCACCTGCTGGGGGTGTCCTCCTTCGCGGGGGTCTACGCTCTGGTCCGGGTAGTCATCGTCTCCCTGGCGCTGCTGTCTTTCACCCACGTGGCCATCGGGCAGGCCAACCTGTTCGGCTGCTTGGTGGTGCTGGCGGTGGCGTCGATCGCTTTCATGGGGCTGGGCCTGATCGCGGCGGTGCTGCCGCTGATGAGCACCGAGAACGGGGCTCAGGCCACCAACATCGTCCAAGGGGTTCTATTGCTGATCAGCGGGATCTACGCGCCGGTCAAGTACCTGCCGACCTGGCTACAGCCGCTCTCCCGCCTCAGCCCCGCCACCTACGCGCTGAGCGCCTGCCGCAAGCTGCTGGGCATCGTCCCGGGACAGGCCCAGCTGGTACGAGGAGCCAGCCTGGTCAGCGTCCTCCCCGACCTGGGGATCTTGTTGCTGTTCGGCCTGCTCACCGTCCCGCTGGGCCTGGCGGTGTTCACCGTGGCCGAGCGCTGGGCCAAGCGGCACGGCAAGCTCAAGCGGGTCGGCTAAGCGCCGCGGCGCAGGGCGTCCAGGAGCAGGATCTGCTCCCAGACCACCTCGGGGCCGTTGGGTTCAGGGTCCGAGAGAGACCCATCGGCCCGGCGGTAGCTGGAGCGGCCCATGTACTCCAGCGTGATCACCTCTAAGCCCGGGCAGCGCTGGAGCAGCCAGCGGGCCAGCTCGAGATCCGCCGGCTGCAGGAGCATGTGGCGGTCCAGCCAACGCCCCTGCTCCAGCCGGGCCCCCGAGAGGTGGAGCTCGCGGACCCGGCCGAGCGGCAGGGAGGAGAGGTAAGCAGCCAAGTCCTCGCTGCGGCCGTCCGCTGACACTCTGGCGTGGGCCAAGTCCAGCAGCAGATCGGCACCGGCAGCGTCTAAGGCGGCCTCGATGAAGTCCGGATCGCTGAGGTAGCGCGGCCGGGGGCGCTCTGGGTAGTAAGGCACGTTCTCGATCCGCAGCGGCAGGGAGGAGAGGTGGGTGCGCAGCTCCTTAGCCCCCCTGGCCACGCGGGCGAGCGCCTCGCCGGCCTCGCCGGCCGGTCCGCGTAGGTCCAGGTGGACAGACAGCGCGGGGCTGCCGCTGAGCCTGAGCAGCTCGGCCAGCAGCTCGGGCTGTGGCACCTCGGGTTGGGTGATGGCGTACTCGGGGGGTCCCCAGCCGTGCAGCAGCACCGGGCGGTGGCGGCGGGCGCGCTGCACCTCCGGCCTGGAATCAGGGCTGAGCGGGCACTTGATCAGGTCGATGGGCAGCTGCTCCAAGGGGAGCTGGTAGAGTTGTGCGATGCCGTTGACAGCTAGTTGCACCTTCCCTCCTGGACCAGGCTACCAGCTTGGAAGGGACCCTGAGCCCCTTGCCCGCTCTTAGGGCCATCCTCGCCCCCAGGGGCGAGCAGCGGCTGCGCCGGGGGCACCCCTGGGTTTACCGCTCCGACCTGCTAGAGCTCCCGCAGCGCGCCGGAATCGGCACAGTGTTGGCACCGGACGGGGAGGTGCTCACCACCGCCCTGCTCAATCCCGACAGCCAGATCGCGGTGCGTGACTTGGGACGCGACTGGAGCGAGCGCGCCCTGGAGGAGCGCTTGGAGCGCGCCCTGGCGCTGCGCTCCGCCCTGCACATCGACGGCGACGCCTACCGGCTGGTGCACGGCGAGGGGGACCGCTTACCGGGTCTGGTCATCGATCGCTACGGCGAGGTGCTGGTCATTCAGAACGGAGCGGCCGGTTTCGAGCCGCAGCTGGAAGGGGTGATCCGCTGGCTGGCGCAGCGGCTGGCACCCAGGGGCGTTCTGGCCCGCCATGACCAGGCCAGCCGCGAGCGCGAGGGCCTGCCCCGGGAGTGCCGAGTGCTCCTGGGGGAAGTCCCGCAGCAGCTGCAGGTCTGGGAGGCCGGCCTGCAGCTGCTCGTCGATCCTTACCGTGGCCAGAAGACCGGAGCCTTCCTGGACCAGAGGGAGACCCGGCAGCGGCTGGGCCAGCTGGCCCACGGCGACGCCCTGGACGTCTTTTGCTACCAGGGGGCTTTCGCGGTGCACCTGGCCCGCTCCCCCGCAGTGCGGTCGCTGCGCTGCGTCGACACTTCACTGCCGGCGCTGCGTCAGGCCGCTGCCAATCTGGCGAGGAACGGCGTGGGGCCGCAGCGGGCCCGGCTGGTCCGAGCCAACGCTTTCCGGGAACTGCCCGAGCTAGCCGCCAAGGGTCAGCGCTTCCAGACCATCAACCTGGATCCGCCGGCCCTGGCCCGAAAGCGGGCCGACCTGCCGGCCGCCTACCGGGCCTACCGCGAACTCAACCGCAGGGCCCTGGCGCTGCTGGACGTGGGCGGGTTGCTGTGCAGCTCCAGCTGCTCGTTCCACCTAGCACCGACGTTGCTCGAGCAGCTGGTGGCCGAAGCCGCCGCCGACCTCGGGCAGAGCCTGCGGGTGCTGGAGCGCCGCGCCCAGTCCGCCGACCACCCGGAGCTGTTGGGGGTCCCGGAGACCCGTTACCTCAAGACCATCTTGGTGGAGCGGATCCGCTGAGAGCGGCGCATACTGGGAAGATGCACATCGACCACGTCGGGATCGCGGCCTGGCAGCTGGATCAGGGCAGCGCCTTCTATCGCTCCGCCGGGGCCTCCTGGCTGGGCGACGCAGCCATCCCCGACCAGGGAGTCGCAGTCCGCCTGCTGCAGCTCGGAGAGGACCTGATCGAGGTAATCGCCCCGCTGGGGGGTATGCAGGAGGGGAGCTTGCACCGCTTCCTGGCGCGCAGGGGACCCGGGTTGCACCACCTGGCGGTCCGGGTAGCCAGCGTCGAGGATGAGCTACGCCGGCTATCCGGCCTGGGGGCGCAGCTGATCGACCGCCAGCCCCGGCCGGGCCGCCCCGGCACCAAGGTAGCCTTCGTCCACCCCCAAGCGACCGGCGGAACGCTGCTGGAGCTGGTGGAGTTGGCCGAGGAGTTCTGATGCGCGGCGGGTTCCCAGCCGCGCTGCTGAGACCGCTGGCTGCGCTGCTGCTGAGGCCGCTGGCTGCGCTGCTGCTGGGGCTGCTGGGCCTGGCCGGGGCAGCGGCCATCCCCCGATTCAGCCACGTCTTCCTATTCATCCTGGAGAACCGGGGCTACCGCCAGGTCATCGGAAATCCGCAGTTCCCAGAACTCAACCGCCTGGCTTCGCACTACGACCTGGCCACCCGCTTCTACGCGGCGACGCACCCCAGCCTGCCCAACTACGTAGCTCTGATCGCCGGCAGGACCTTCGGCAGCCATTCGGACAATCCCTCCCAACGCTTCTTCGGCCCCAATCTGCTCAGCCAGATGAGCGCAGCGGGGCTGAGCTGGAAATCCTATCAGCAGAGCCTGCCCAACCCAGGATTCCGAGGTGACTACGCCGGGCGAACGGCCATCGTCTACGCCAAGAAGCACGATCCCGCCATGCTCTTCCCCGCCATCGCCGGCAGCGCGCTGGCCGAGCAGGTGGTCCCGCTGCACCAGCTGGGGAAGGACCTGAGCCGCGGCCAGGTCCCTAAGCTCTCGCTGATCATCCCGGATGTCTGCCACGACCTGCACGGCGCGCCCTCCTGTCCGGCCGGGCCCAGGCTGAACCGCTCGGGGGACCGCTTTATAGCCCACTGGGTGGCGGCGATCCGCCGCTCCAAGGCCTGGACCGGGCACGCCCTCATCGTCATCACCTTCGACGAGGGCCTAGTCAGCCGCCGAACCCCCCCTAGCCCGTCAGCTGGGGGCGGCCGGATCGCGACCATCCTGATCGTCCGAGGTGGGCGCCGCCCGCTGCGCTCAGGGTTGCTCTACACCCCCTACTCGCTGCTGCGCACCCTGGAGCTCTCCTTCGGCCTCCCCCTGCTGGGACACGCCCGGGGAGCGCGCAGCCTGAAGGCTTTCTGGGGGGGTTCCTGATGGGCGGGGAGCGGCTAGAGAGAGCGCTGACCGAAGCCGAGCGGTCCCTGCCGTTGTGGGAGAGGCGGCTGGCCGAGCTGATCGCCATCCCCAGCGTCAGCCCCGATCCGGAGCACGCAGGGGACCTGCAGCGCGCTGCCGAGTGGCTCAGCGATCTGGCCCTAGAAGAGGGCCTAGGGGCCGAGCAGCTCCGCGGAGAGGGGGCTCCCCTGCTGCTGATCGAAGGCGGCAGCGGGGACCACAGCGCCTTGATCTACGGGCACTACGACGTCCAGACGCCCGGGCCGCTCAGCGAGTGGTCTAGCCCGCCCTTCCAGGCCAGCGAGCGGGGCGGCAGGCTGTACGGGCGCGGGGCCAGCGACGACAAGGGCGGCCTGCTCATGCCGCTGGCAGCCTTGAGCGCCTGGAAACGCGCTGGAGGCTGCCCGCTGCGGGTCAAGGTTTTGCTGGAGGGTGAGGAGGAGGTGGGCAGCCGCCACCTCGGTGGCCAGCTCCGCCGCCACGGCGCCCGCCTGGCCGCCGAGGTGGCGCTCAGCTCCGACGGGAGGATGTGGAGCGCCTGGCCGCCCTCGCTGCGGCTGGGCAGCCGGGGGCTGCTGGCCTTCAGCCTGGAGGTGACCACTGCGGCCAAGAACCTGCACTCCGGGCACTACGGGGGCTTAGCCACGAACGCGCTGCAGGTTCTGATCCAGCTGCTGGCCGGGCTGGTGGATCCTTTGGGGCGCGTCCGCGTACCCGGCTTCTACGACCGCGTCCGCCCCCCTGAGCCAGACTCCATCCCCTTCGACGAGGCTCAGCAGGCCGAGATCGCCGGCGTTCCGGGCTGGGGTGGGGACCCGGCCTTCACCCCCCTGCAGCGGCTGTGGTGGAGGCCCACCCTGGAAGTCCACAGCGTCGGAGGCAGTTTCGACCCGGTGCGGCTGAACACCAGCGTCCCCAGCCGGGCGACCGCGCAGCTGTCCTGCCGCCTGGTCGCAGATCAGGACCCCGGCGAGATCGCGGAGTTGCTGGCAGCTTGGGTGGCCCAAAACAGCCCTGCCCTGGCGACCGTCCGGCTGGAGACCCGCGGAGAGGGGGAGTGGCCCTACTCGGTCCCCAGCCACCACCCGGCGGCCCGGGCAGCCAAGAAGGTGCTGGGCGAGCTCTACGGGACGGAGCCCCTGTTGGTCCGCTCCGGGGGTACGGTCCCCGCGGCCAGCCTGATCGGTAGGGAGCTGGGGCTCCCCCTGATCTACTTCGCCTTCGGCGAGATGGACAACGCCCTGCACGCACCGGACGAGTTCCTGAGGCTGGACTCCTTCCGAATGGGGGTCCTCGGCTACGTTCGCCTGCTGGCCGAGCTGGCCAGCGCCCTCCCCGGAAGCGGCGCTGAAGGGGGCTAGCCCCCTTCAGCGCCGCAAGCGGAGCGGCTCAGCCGCCGTGCGCTGCCGAGGAGGGCGTCTTGGGCTTCACCGGAGCGGTGAGCTGGGTCGAGCTGGGGATGGTCACCTGGTTCCCGGCGCTGGGGGTGCTGGTGGCCGCGCTGGGGGTGCTGGCCGGGGCGAAGAGCTTCTGCTGCTCCGCCAAAACCTGCTGCAGGTGGTTCACCACCTTAGCCTTGGCTGCCAGGGCGGCGATGTAGGACTGGCCCACCTTGGTCTGCTGCTGCTGGAGGACCGTAGCGGCGATCTGGGATTGGACTTGGGAGAAGGGGATCTGGCCGGCTGGCTTGAGCTTTTTGACCTCTAGGATCACAAACTGCTTGCCCTGGGCCAGCACTGGGGTCAGCTCCGCGCTCCCGGCAGAGGTCAGTTTGGCCGAGGCCCCGAAGACAGCCGAACCGAGGGAGGCGGCTAAGGTCTTGGCCCCCTGGCTCACCCGGCCCAACTGATTGACGTTGGCGTGCACTGCGCCGGCTGCCGCGGTGAACCCGCTGGGGTGCTTGAGGAAAGCGGTCCGGAAGGCGTTGGCTGCGGACTTGGTCTTGAAAGTCGCCTCGGTCAGGTCGGCGGAAGCGGCGGTCTTGTACTGGTTGAGGTTGGCTTGGTAGTAGGCGCGCTCCTGCGCCGGTGTGACCTTGAGGTTACGGGTGTGGTAGGCGAGCAGGTTGGCTAACACCTCGGCCCTGCTGCCCACGATCGGTAGGCCTTGGGCTTTCACCTGGTGGACCGCCACCCACTGGTCGATCAACCCGTTGAGCACCTGGGGCTTGAAGAAGGCGTTGATGAAGCCAGCTGCCTGAGCACCGCCCTGCTGGAGCACCGAGGCGATCTGCTGGTTGCTGTAGAGCGCCGATAGGACGTCGGCGTAGTAGATCTTGTGGCCGTTCACCGTCGCGACCACCGGGTTGAACACTTTCCAGGTGGGGTCGATGGTCTTGACCTTGGCCTGCTGGGTGAGCCGGTCGATCCACTTCTCCAGAGCGGCGTTCTGCAGCTCCTGCTTGACCGCCGCCAAGGCTTTGGTCTTAGCGCTGGCGAAGCTCTCGGCGTGCTTGCCAACGTAGCGCACCACATCGACCAGGTAGTACTTACCCCCGTCGGCGATGACTGGAGAGAGGCCCGGCTTACCCAGCGCGAAGACCTGGGTGGCCACCGCGCTGGGCAGAGCCAGCTTGCTGACCAGGGGCAGAGCGCCGCCTTTGCCAGGGGTCCCCAGGGCTCCACCGTCCTTGGAACCGTTCTGATCGGCCAGCTTGGAGAAGCTAGCCCCAGCCTGCAGCTGCTTGCGCAGCGCTTGGGCCTTGGACCGGCTGGACAACACGATCTCGCGGCCAGCAATCCGCGCACCTTTCTGGAACTGGCTGGGGTTGATCTCCCAGAACAGCTTGGCCTCGGCGGTAGTGGGCTTGAGGCCCTTGGTGATCTGGTTGGCTCGGGCCTGGATCTGCAGGTTCTCCCGCATCAGTTGGTGGAACTCCAGGTCGGTCAGGCCGTGCTGCTGCAGCGCCTGGGTCCAGGCCTTGTTGCTGGTGAGGCCGTCTTGCTTGCGGATGGCGCTCACCTGCTGGTTGACCGTGGAGTTGGAGACGGGAATGCTGCTGGCGTCCTGCGCCAACACCTGCTGTTGGATCGCTGTCGCCAACACCACCTGCCTGAGGTCGCTTCCCAGGAGACCGCCGCTGGCAATGGAGTAGACGGGGTTGCTGAGGCGGAGCTGATCGAGGGTCTGGACCGAGACGGTCTGGCCGTTCACCTTGATCGCCGGCGTTGAACTGCTGGTCCCAGCGGTCAGAGTGTTCAGCGCCGGGGTGAACTGGTAGATCAGTCCCCCCAACAAGACCACCGCCAAGATGGCCAGAATGATCCGAACGGCGAGCGGACTGGATTTCACTTGACTTCCTCCTTGAGGGCGTGCTAGCCTGACGCCGCGCACCCGTAGCTCAGCTGGATAGAGCGTTGGCCTCCGGAGCCAAAGGTCACAGGTTCGAGCCCTGTCGGGTGCACCATTCTCCGTCGATTTGGGCAGAGCAGCGCGCGACCCGACTTTTCTCCGGCACGCAGGGGATTCTAGCACGCAGGCCGCTGAGCGGGGAGGTGCCTTTTGATGAGAAGGAGTCCAGGCCAGCTCAGGCGCTAAGCTAAAGGCATGCTCGATGAGGCCGAGATCCTGCGCCACGACCGCTCTGACCTGCACGGGCAGCTGCTGGCCCTCGCAGCCAGCGACGCCGGCGAGGCCGAACTCAAGCCCCTACCTGGCCCCTACGGGGGCGTGGCCTACGGCGAACCGGAGCTCGCACTCAGCCTCTGCGAGCAGTGGATCGGCGCAGGCCTCGGCCCTGGAACCCGTTTCATCCTGAGCGACGGCTCTGACGGCGGCGAAGCCGCTGAGTTCGCACACCTGGCCGGCTTAGAAGGTGCGAGGTTTTGCTGGTTGGGGCAGCCGACCGAGGAAATCCCTCTGTCCTTAGGGGTCGAAGCTGGACCGCTGAGCACCTACCGCTACGCCCAGTACCTGGCGCGGGCCACCGGCCACGCCGAGGAGGCCGAGCAGGCCAAGGCAGCGCTGACCGAGCTGGCCGAGCGCTGCCAATTCGCGGTATCCAGCGAGGTGAATCCCGCCAAGCAGCTGGCTTGGCAGCTCTGGACCCGCCTGCCGGTGCTGCTCTCCAGCCCGGGGAGCTGGCTACCGGCCTGGGGCTGGCAGACGCTGATCGCCCGGATCGGCAAAAGCTTCAGCGTGGTCATCGAGCACCTACCGGCCCTGGTTCTGAGCGGAGGCTTCGAGGCCCGCCACGAAACCGGTGACCAGATGGTCGCCCTGCTGATCGGACGAGACGATCCAGGCAGCGCGCTGCTAGAGAAAGTGCTCTCCAGCCGGGTCGACGAGGTACAGCGAGTCAGTGCCCCCCCAGGGCTCAGCAGCTACGGGGAGGCGCTCTACCTGTGGGCGCTGGGCGCTTGGACCAGCTTCTACCTAGCGCTCAGCTACGGCCAGGATCCATCGGATAGCCCAGCACTCCTAGCTCTGCAGCGGCTGTGGCGGCCGTTAGCTGAGCCAGACGATGGATGAGCGGGCGGATGGCCTGGCGCTTCAGCTTGAGGCTAGCCCTGGCCACGATCAACCTGGCGCTGGAGGGAGCGATGACCTCCACTTCGCACAGGTCGTTGGCTCGCAGGGTCTCACCGGTCTGCACGATATCCACCACTGCGTCGGCCAACCCGGTGACGGCAGCCAGCTCGATGTTGCCGCTCAGGTAGATCACCTCAGCGGTCATCCCCTTGGCTTCCAGGTAGCTCCTGGTGAACCTGGGGTACTTGGTCGCCACCCTAGCGACCGGCCCCTCGGCGCCTCTGGGGCGGATCAGCGCGATCCGGCAGCGGGCAAAACCTAGATCGAGCGGCTCATAGACTTCCCGGCCGCTCTCCAGCAAGATATCCTTTCCCACCACGCCCAGGTCAGCCACGCCCAGGTCAACGTAGATGGGGACGTCAGTGTTGCGCAGTTCCAGCAAGGCGAGCTCCCCCTGCTGATGGCGCAACGCCCTGGAGGAGCTGGGCAGCGCGAGCGGCAACCCGGCGCGCGCCAGCAGCGCCACGCTCTCCTCGAAGACCCGGCCCTTGGGAAGGGCGATGGTCAGCGGCGGGCCGCTCATGCCCGGACCGGGACCAGCTGGCCAGCCTGAGCCAGCCAACGAGCCCCCCTACGCCTGGCCTCATCGATCAGCTGCGCCGGCGGGCAGTGGGCTAGCTCGGCGCGGTGACCCTGTGACCGGGCCCAACGGGCGCTGGCCAGGTCGGCCGCCAGAACCTCGGCGCCGGGGCTGACCGGCGGCTCTCCCAGCGCCCCGAGCAGGCGCTCCAGGCCGATCGCGAAACCGGCCCCGGGGATCCCCGCGTCGTAGCGGCCTCCGCCGAGAAGCGGCAGACCGAGATCCGGGGTATGCGCTCGGAAGGTGAGGCCGGTGTAGTAGCCGTAGCGCCTAGACATCCCCAGGTCCAACAGAAGGTCGCTTGGGCCGAGCAGCCCGATGGTCTCCTGCAGCCAGTCCAGCGCGGAGGAGGCCTCATCGGTGGAGCAGAGCGCCCTGGCCTCCGGTAGGATCTCGGCCCCACCGTAGAGGTCGGTGAGCCGAAGGACATCGGCCCGCTTGCAGCCGGAGACGGACCAGCGGTCCAGCAGTGCAGCTAGCTCCGGCTGGGCCTTGCCGTCGACCGCCCGGTGCAGGTCAGCCAGCGCCGCCTCAGGAAGGCCAGTGGAGCGGAGCACCGCGTGGACGAAACCGGGGTGGCCCAGTTCCAGCTGAAAGCGCACGCCGGCGCGCTCCAGGGCGCCGGCGGCCATCTCCAGGAGCTCGGCGTCGGCCAAGGGGCTGCTGGGCCCGATCAGCTCTACCCCCACCTGGCTGAACTCGCGCATACGGCCGAGCTCGCTGATCTGGTCGCGCAACCACAGCTGCCCCGCGTAGCTCAGGCGCAGCGGGAGCTGGCCGGCAGAAAGGTCAGAGCGGATCAGGCGGCCGAGGGCGGTGGTGTACTCGCTGCGCAGGGCCAAGACCTCACCGTCGCGGTCGATCAGCTTGAAAGCGCGCTCGGCCAGGGGGTGTAGGGGGTCGTAGAACTCCAAGGCCGGAGTCTGGATGGGTTGATAGCCCCAGGTAGCGAAGTGCTCCTGGAGGCTTTGCCGCAACGACTCTCTCCTCTCCCACTCCGGGGGAAGGACGTAGCGGGTTCCCTCAGGGATGATCGGCACGGGCACTCCTCTCCTCCACTATACGGGCTGGAGGCGCGCCGCTCTCATGGAGCCGCGCTAAACTCTAGGGTATGCGACGCCGCCTGCTGACCCGCTGCATCCACGGTGCAGGAGCGCTGCTCCTCGCCGGATCGCTGGCCGGCTGCGCCCTCCCCACCGATACCTTCAACCCGGTCATCGTCATCACCAGCCCCCGAGCTGGGACAGTAGCCAGCTCGGGGGTCACCGAGGTCAAAGGCAAGGTATTGGCTTACGGCGGGGTGCGCGCGCTGACCGTCAACGGGCATAACCTCTTCCGGCTCCCGCAGTTCGCCGCAGAGCGGGGCAAGAACATCGTCAGCTTCGCCTTCAAGACAGCGGGCGCAGGCGGACCGGCCGCTTACACCATCAAAGCGACCGACGGTCACGGGTTGAGCTCGACCGAGGTCCTGCCGATCCGCTTCCGCAGCAGTCGGCCCAGCTTGCAGATCAGCCGGATCGGCCGGAGCGGGAAGGTCCTACAGGTCAGCGGGATCGCCTCCGACGGTACCGAGGTCACCCAGATCCGAGTCGACGGCACCCCCCTACCGGTCACCCCCGGCCGCCGGGTCCCCTTCTACGCCCAAGCGCAAGGCAGCAGCATGACCATCGAGGCGATCAATGCGGCGGGGAGGGCCCGCACCGTCACGGTCCACTGAGGGCCGGCCGCTCAGGACCCGAACAGCTGCCAGGACAGGGCTGCGCCGGCGATCCCAGCGTCGTTGTGCAGCTGGGCAGCGACCACCGGGGTAGCCACCTTCAGGTATTTTTCCAGGTGCTCGAAGTGCTTGCTGACACCTCCGCCGAAGATGTAGAGATCCGGGGAGAACAGCAGGTCCAGCAGGGCGAAGTACCTGTTCAGGCGTTTGGCCCAGCGCTTCCAGCTCAGACCTTGCTCTTCTCTGGCCTGCTCGGAGGCCCAGGGCTCTATCTCATGCTTGCCCAGCTGGAGGTGGCCCAATTCGGTGTTGGCGATCAGGCGCCCGCTGTCGATCAGCGCGCTGCCGATCCCCGTGCCGAAAGTGAGCAGCAAGATGCGCCCGGAGCAGCCTTTTCCGGCACCCCAGCGGGCCTCGGCCAGCCCAGCTGCGTCTGCGTCGTTGATCAGATGGAGCGGGCAACCGGTCGCCGAGGCCAACAGCTGTCCAGTATTCAGGCCGATGAAGGCGGCATCGACGTTAGCTGCCGAGCGGGTCACCCCAGAAATCACCACGGCCGGGAAGGCGCAGCCGACCGGTCCGCTCCAGGCGAAGTGCTGGACCAACTCAGCTACCGCCTGGGCCACCGCTTCCGGAGTGGCCGGTTGGGGGGTAGGGATACGCCAGCGATCGGCCCGCAGGGCTCCGGTCTCCAAGTCGACCGGAGCCCCCTTGATGCCGCTCCCACCGATATCGATGCCGAGCACCAGATGTGGCATGGCTGAGTTTACACCGCGCCCCGAGCCATCCCGACGGGATACCGAGCGCAGGGGTTACTTAGCGGACCCGCCGCGCCCATCCAGGGTGAGCAGAGGGGCGTAGAGCTCCGGGCGACGATCCCTGAAGAACCCCATCCCAGCTCGAAAGCGGCGGGCCCAAGCCAGGTCCAGATCCGCGAAGATCACCTCCGCCTCCGAGGAAGCCTCGGCCAGGACCGTGCCCTTGGGGTCGGCGATGAAGGAGTTTCCGTAGAAAATGGCCGCGCCCTCCTGGCCGACGCGGTTGGCGGCGGCCAGGTAACAGGAATTGCTGACAGCATGGCCCAGCATGGCCAAACGCCACATCGCCCGGGTATCCAGCTCCCCGGCCTCCTCGGGCTCCGAGCCGATCGCCGTGGGGTAGAGCAACAGGTCGGCGCCCTGTAGGGCCATGCAGCGCGCCGCCTCCGGAAACCACTGATCCCAGCAGATCGCCGTACCGATACGCCCGAACGGCGTCTCCCAGCAGGGGAAACCGCGGTCGCCGCCGGCAAAATAAAACTTCTCCTCGTAACCCGGGCCGTCGGGGATGTGCGCCTTGCGGTAGACCCCGAGCAGACCCTCCGGGCCCAGCAGGGCCAGGCTGTTGAAGTAGGCCTGCCCGGCCCGCTCGAAGAAGCTCACCGGCAGGACCAGTCCAAGCCGGCGGGCCAGGTCCCCGAAGCGGCCCAAGTAGGGGTGGCCCTCCACCGGGTGGGCCCAAGAGAACCAGGCTTCGTCCTCGCGCTGAGGGAAGTAGCGGTAGGCGAACAGCTCGGGCAACAGCACCACTTTGGCCCCGAGCCGAGCCGCACGGAGCACCGCCTCCTCGGCACGGCCCAGGTTCTCCTCGACCGACTCGGCCATGGAGAGCTGCGCGGCCGCCAGCCGCAGGGTGTCAGCCACGCATACTCCAGAGCCGGCCGGCCGGCTGCTGCTGGGTGACGCAGTGGAAGGCGCCGCCGCCGGTGATCAACGCCCGAGCGGAAAGCCCGATGGCCCTGCGGTCCGGAAAGAGGCCGGCTAGGATATCCAGGGCCAGAGAGTCATTGGGGTCGCCGTATTGCGGGATTAGGATCAGGTCGCCAGCCAGGTAGTAGTTGGCGTAGCTGGCTGCCAGGCGGGCGCCGTCCTGCTCCAGGCGGCGCTGCGGGAGAGGCAGCTCGGTGATCTCGAGGCCACCTTGGGCGTCCTGAAAGCGGCTCAGGACCTGCCAGTTGCCCGCGGTGACCTCGCAGTTCGGGTCAGAGCGGCGCCGTTCTCGGCAGCAGACCACCTGGCGCTCAGAGACAAAGCGAGCCAGGGTATCGATATGGCCGTCGGTGTGGTCCCCCTCCAAGCCCTCTTCCAGCCAGATCAAGTCCACCCCCAGGGCGGCGCGCAGCTCCGACTCCAGCTGGCCCTGGCTGCACCCGGGATTGCGGTGGGGTTCGAGCAAGCACTGCCGGGTGGTCATCGCCAAGCCAGCTCCGTTGGCCTCGACCGAACCACCCTCCAAGGTGAGCTGGCTCAGGAAGTGAGGAGCGCCGAGCCAATGGGCGATCCAGCGCGCCACCGCCGCGTCGTTCTGGTAGGCGAACTTCTCTCCCCAGGCATTGAATTGAAAGCAGATCAGGCTGACGTCCGGCCCAGAGCGCAAGAAGATGGGGCCGCTATCCCTGAGCCAGATATCGTCGAGGGGGACTAAGTGCAGGGTGACCCCCGAGCCCAGCCGGCCCGCCGCGTCCTCGGCGGCCTCTTGGTCGGTGACCAGCAGGTGCACCCCCTCGGCCGAAGCGATCGCCTCGATCAGATCGGCCATCTCTTGACGCGCGCTGGAGAGGTACCCAGACCAGAGCTCTTCTCCGGAGGGCCAGCAGGTCCAGGTAGCGGCGTGCGGGGCCCACTCCGGGGGGAGGCTAAAGCCAAAATGCACCGGGGGGAGCTCGGATGGGCGGATCGCATCGCGCGCTTGCACGGGCTAAGTCTAGCGGTTTCCCGCCTCTCAGACTGGATAGGGCCGAGTACCAGCTCAGGCTGCGCGGCCAACGCCCAAAAAACGGAGCCTCCTGGGCGAACCGGAGCGCCGGTGTCAGGTCCGCTCAGAGGAGCTGCAAGAACAGATCGGTGAGCTCAGGGTCGAAATGGGTCCCGCGGCCCTTGGCCACTTCGGCTCTGGCTTGCTCGGCCGGCCAGGAGGGCTTGTAAGGGCGTTCCTGGATCAAAGCGTCGTAGACATCGGCTAAGGCCACGATCCTGGCGGCCAAGGGGATCTCGCCGGCAACCAGCCCCCTGGGGTATCCGCGGCCATCCCAGCGCTCGTGGTGGGCATAGGCGATCTGTTCGGCCAGCCTACACAGGTCCGACTCGGCCCCCTCCAGCAGCTGCTGGCCGATCTCGGTGTGGGTACGCATGACGCGCTGCTCCTCTAAGGTGAGCAGGCCTTGCTTGCGCAAGATGGCGTCGGGAATCCCGATCTTGCCGACGTCGTGCAGAGCAGAAGTCCTCCGGATCTGCTCGACCGAAGCCGAGGGTAGGCCGAGGGCCGTGGCCAGCCGGGCAGCGTGGGTAGCCACCCTGCGGATATGCCCTCCGGTCACGTCGTCGCGGTACTCAGCTGCCCGCCCCAGCCTGTCCAGGACCTCGAAGCGTGAGTTCTCCAGCTCCAGCGTACGGTGCCGGACTTGGACCTCGAGATTGCGGTTCTGGCTCTGCAGGCTCTGATACATGGCGCGCGCGTCCAGCAGATTGCGCACCCGCAATCGGACCTCGATCTCGTCGAAAGGCTTGTTCAAAAAATCCTTAGCCCCTAGGCTCAAGGCGCGCTTCCGCGACTCCGCCGCGGCGTCCGCCGACAGGACGATGATCGGCAGGAAGTCTTCCGGAGAGATCTCGGCAGCCAAGAGCTCCAGAACTGCAAAACCGTCCATTCCGGGCATATGCAGGTCGAGCAGGATGATATCGGGCAGGAAGTCGCGCACCACCGGGATGACCGCCCTGGAGTCAGCCAGGGTCGAGATCTGGTGGTACCCACCGCGCTCCAGCAAGCGGGCCAGAAGCAGCAAGTTGGTCTTCTGGTCGTCCACGACCAAGATCCTCGCCGGATTCCCCGGTCCCGGATCCCAGGCCCTGCTCACGGGTTCTGGCAAACCCGTGGATATCGGGAGTTCTGGGGCATGCCCGCAGCATATCAGAGCCCAGATCCGACGCCGCCGGAGACGCCCCGCCGACCACCCAAGGCCGGGGGCTAACCGAGCGGGGGTTCAAGGAAGCGCGCCGCCCGAGTCGCCCGGCTCATCTCGGCCGATCCACCCTGCGCGCAGAGCCAACAGGGCCGCAGCGGTACGGTTGGGCACGCCCAGCTTGCCGTAGATGCTGGAGAGGTGCACCTGGACTGTGCGGTGGCTAATCTGCAAGAGGCGAGCTACCTCCTTATTGGTCGCCCCGCCGGCCACCAGGCCGAGGACCTGGAGCTCTCTGGGGCTCAGGGGGGAAGTCGGACCCTGGGGCAGGCGCCCACTCACCCCGCGACCCCAGCCGACCCCCCCGGCCAGCTAGCTCTCTGGCAATAGCTCCCCGGCCTCCTCACTGGGACCCCTCACCAAATTGGCAGCCGAGACATAAGCTTCCCGCCTAGATCACCCCCTATCAGGATTTCTTCAACCGGACAGCGCGCAGTCCCAGAAAACCGCTGAGCTTTCTGGAGCTTAGCACGCGTAAGCTTTGTGGAGCTTAGCACGCGGTACCGTGGCGCTGTCCCTAGGGGAGCGCGAAGGAGCTGGCTATACTCAGGGAGATGTGGCGAGGGCGGCAAAAACTCGCTGTAGCTTTGATACTGGCTCTGCCCCTCGGCCTAGCCAAGCCGGTCGGACCCGGAGAGGGGATCTCGCTGTTCGGCGCCGTGCGCCACGACCTATCCAAGCACTACTTCGGGTATCACACCGCTGCGCTCCCCAGCCTACTCGGGGATTACCAGCTAGATCTACAGCACACCTGCGCGGCAGCGGCCACACGCCCCTGCTCGCTGCGTCAAGTCGGCGCTCTGATCGACTCGCTGCTGCAGCAGCTCGGGGATCCCCACACCTTCTACCTGACCGCCGCGCAGCTGCTGCCCCTGGAGCACGCCATCGCCGGTTCCCGCAGGATGAGCTTCGGGATATCGACTATCGCGCTCCCCTCGGGGCTGTGGATCGCCCAGGTCCAGCCGGGAGGGCCAGCCGCCCAAGCTGGCCTACAGCGAGGCGACCTGATCGTAGAGCTGGATGGGGAGCCGGCCACCCAGAGCGCCCTGACTCGGACCAGGCTGGACGGCAAGAGCGCCCTGTTCACGGTCGAGCAGCTGGGAAAAACCTTCCTCCGCCAGATCTCCCCTCGGCCGAGCAACTCCAACCAACTTCCTGATCTGGCCATGCTGGGCGATCTAGCCTACCTGCAGATCCCCAGCTTCACCTCCCCGAAAACCGCGGAGACCGTCAGCCAGCTGGTCGCGCGAGCCGAGCAGAATCGGGCCAAGGGGATGATCATCGATCTGCGCTATAACCCCGGGGGGGCCCTGGTGCAGTGCTACACCGCTGCTTCCTCGTTCGTCCCCAATTTCAACTTTTACGAGGAGTCCAGGCACGCGCTGTACCGCTACGAGGTCTCCCAGGGGCGGATCACGGTGACGCTGGTGGGCAGTGGGGCGGGCAGGGGGTCGGGCTCCTACCAAGAACAGCCCGGGGTAGCTGCCCTGTGGAACGCACCGGTCGCCGTGTTGGTCAACCGGCAAACCGCCTCCTGCGGGGAGGCCTTCGCGCTCACCCTGCAGCACTACCACCGGGCGACGGTGATCGGGGAACCTACCGACGGGATCGCCAACACGGTCACCGAGCTGTTCTCGCTCCCAGGCGGCGGCGGGCTCAGCGTCGCCGTAGCCCGCAGCCTGTTCGCTCCCAAGGACCCCTATCCCGCCAGGGTCACGCCCAATCTCCTGGTCTCCAGCCCACCCCTGGAGCTCACCGAGAGCGGCAAGGACCCCGGTCTGGCCGCCGCTATCAGCGAACTCGACCAGCAAACCCAGAGCGGACCCCAGGCGAGACCCTAGAACCTCGGTCAGCTGGCCAGGTAGCGGGCGCGGATCCGCTGGGCCACCGGCGCAGCCAGCAGCGCGCGCAGCAAAGCGGGGTCGGGTTGGGGTGAGAGGAAAAGATCGAAGGCTTCCAGCAAGGTGGGCGTGCCCTGAGCGGGCCGGCAAACGACCTGGTCGGAAACAGCCACCTCACCTCCCCGGAGCACCCGGGCGTAAGCGCCGAAGCGGCGCTCGGCGGTGAAGGTCCTGACGAAGTCCGACCGGCCCACCCGGGCTGCTAGCTTGGCGCAGGGGATCCGGGGAGCGGCCAGTTCCAGCTCGACCGTCCCGGCGACCAATCGGTCGCCGATCCGCAGAGAGGCGTAGTCCCAGAAGTCTACGGTGAGGTTTTCGCCGAAGAGGGCCGGCGCAACCGCCAGGCCCATGGCGGCAAAGACCTGATAGTCGGACCAGCTGTAGAGATAGACCGCCTGGTCCGGTCCACCGTGATTGCGGCCATCGACGACCGCATCCCCGATCAAGCCATCCGGGCCGACCCCGGCCCCGGAGACCGGCTGCTTGTAGATCCCCGTCAGCTGGGGCCCGCCCGCGAGCTGGATCGGGCGCGGCCCGGCTAGGTTGACCGAGAGGATCCTCACCGGTCCGCCTCCCCCCTCTCCCTCAGCAGCGAGATCGCCCGGGCGATAGCCCGCTCGTGCTCCAGGGGGCTCTGCGCGAGGTGCTGCGCCACGCTGTCTTGGTCAGCCGCCGGCTTGTTCTGGCTGAGCTTGTAGCTAGCGATCAGGCTAGACACTTCGATTTCGAAAGTGACTACGGCCCTGAGCATCCCTTCCTCGAAGTCCTTGGGGATGGGCGGCATCGCCGGAGTGTAGCGCTGCACCAAGCCGTAAGCGATCTCGCGAGTCGCTGGACCCTCCACGAGCCGCGCCGGGCCGTAGGCGTGGACAGCGATATAGTCCCAGGTCGGAACGTTCGGTCTGGAGAAGTACCAGGAGGGGTCGATCAAGGCGTGTGGTCCTCCGAAGATGGCTAGGACGTCAGCCTCAGGAAAGTGGGTCCACTGCGGATTGGCTCTGGCCAGGTGCGACCTGAGCAGCAGAGCGTCACCAGACCGCTCCACCAGCAAGGGGAGATGCGTCGCCCAGGGCCGCCCACCCGGAGCGGAGATGAGGGTCGCAAAGCCGTGTTCCCGCATGAAAGCGATCAGGACCTCGGCGTCTTGGTTTCGGAAAGGGGCTGGGACGTACACCTCCCAGTGTGACACAGGGAGGCCGTGGCTCTGGGGGGAATCAGCTAGCCACGTCTAGGGCATCGCGCAGGCCGTCACCCAACAGGTTGAAGGCCAGCACTGCG
Organism: bacterium; assembly: GCA_021810505.1. Lineage (GTDB taxonomy): Bacteria > Deinococcota > Deinococci > Deinococcales > Deinococcaceae > JAJZIR01. The sequence continues at coordinate 57,055 of JAJZIR010000005.1, read as the reverse complement.
ATCAGGATGGTGGCGCCGGGGGCGACCGCCATCCAGGGCGCGGCGTGGAGGTAGCCGATGTTGTCGGCGGTATTGAGCATGGAGCCCCAGGACGGCGTCGGTGGCTGGACACCCAGGCCCAGGAAAGACAGGCTGGCCTCGGCGATGATCGCGGTCGCCACGTTGAGGGTGGCCTGAACCAGCAAGACGCTGGCGATGTTGGGGAGCAGGTGGCGCAGCAGCAGGCGTCCAGAGCCGGATCCCAGAGCCACCGCCGCTTGGACGTACTCCTTGCCTCGCTCCGCCACTACTTGCCCCCGGGCGATCCGCACGTAGACCGGCAAGGAGGCAAAGCCGATCGCCAGCATGGAATTCTGCAGAGAAGGCCCCAGGATAGCCGCCAAGGCCAGCGCGAAGATGAGGAAAGGGAAGGCCAGGAGCGCGTCGGTGACCCGCATGATCAGCTCCTCGGTCCAGCCGCCGGCCAACCCCGCGACCATACCGATGGGCACGCCGATCAGGATGGCGATGGCCACGGCCACTACCCCTACCGAAAGGCTGACTCTGGCCCCCGAGATGACTCGGCTGAGGATGTCGCGGCCCAACTCGTCCGTACCGAGGAGATGGGCCGGAGAAGGAGGCCGCATGACTGCCAAGAAGTTGGCCGCGGTCGGGCTGTAGGGGGAGACCCAGGGGGCCAACAGGGCCAACAGGATGAAGGCGACCACCACAGCTGAACCGACCACAGCGGGGCGGTTGCGGAGAAAGCGGCGCAGGGCCCTAGATCTCAAGGTCGTAACCGGATCCTGGGATCGAGCAGGGCGTAGAGCAAATCGACCACGAGGTTCACCACAACGACCGCCAAGGCGGCGAATAGAACCGCTCCCTGCAGGGTCGGGTAGTCGCGGCTGTAGATGGCATTGATCAGCAACTGGCCGAAACCCGGGATGTTGAAGACTTGCTCGGTCAACACGGCTCCGCCCAGCAGGGTTCCTAGCTGCAAACCGGCCACGGTGACCACCGGGATCGCCGCGTTCTTCATGGCGTGGTGCCAGACCACCCTGGCCTTGGGCAGCCCCTTGGCGAAAGCGGTGCGGACGAAGTCGCTGCGCAGGATCTCGATCAGGCTGGAGCGGATCAGGCGCATGTTGAGCGCAGCCAAGGCCGCCCCCAGGGTAATCGCGGGGAGCAGCATGTGGCTCAGGTTGCCAGCCAGGCTGCGCAGCGGGCTCACGTAGCCGCTGGGAGGCAACACTGGCCAGAGCACCGCCAGCCAGAGGATCAACAGGATCCCGACGACAAAGGTCGGGATAGAGACCCCAGCCAGCGCCACCAAAGTGGCGCCCAGATCGATCGCGCTCCCCCGGCGCAGCGCGGAGAGGATGCCGGTCGGGATGGCGATGAGCAGCGAGATCAGCACGGCCAGGACCGAGAGCTCCAGCGTCACTGGGATCTTCTGGAGCAGCAGGCTCAGCACCGGGAGGTGATCTTGATAGGAGTACCCGAGGTTGCCCTGAAGGACCTGCCAGAGCCAGGCCCCGTACTGCACCACCAAGGGGCGGTTTAGGCCGTAGACCTTGGTCAGGTTGGCGACGACCTGGGGAGTTGCGGCTTCTCCGGCTAGGACCAGAGCCGGGCTTCCCGGGATCAGATGGACCACCAAGAAGGTGGCCACGCTGATCAGGAAGAGGGTGGGGATAGTGGTGAGGATCCTGCGCAGAACGTACTGGATCACGGTAGCCCACCGAGGTGGGGACAGCTCACTTGAGCCAGACGTCGGTCAGGCGGATCACGCTGTCGGGGTTGTTGGAATAGTTGGTTACCGTATTGCGGTAAGCCAACAGGTTGGTGGGGTAATACAGGAAGATGATCGGCAGCTGCTGGACCAAGATTCTCTCGGCCTGCCCGTAGAGCTGCTTCTGCCGCGCCGCGCTGGAGGTCGTCCTAGCCTGGTTGAGCAGGCTGTCCACCTTGGGGTTGCTGTACCCTTCTTCGTTGAACGAGCCGCCGGTGGTGACGAAGGCGTAGATGTTGCCGTCCGGCCAGGGGCGCCCTGACCAGCCTAAGGCCATACCCTGGTAGTCCAGGGCTCGCTCCTGGGAGAGCAGGGTCCCGAAGTTTACCTGGTCGATCTTGACCTGGATCCCCGCCTGGGCCGCCATCGACTGGATCACCTGGGCCTCGAGCGCATTGGCGCTCCCGGTAGCGGTCTTGAGCGTGAAGGTGAAGCCGCCGGGCATACCGGCCTTCTTGAGCAGCGCCTTGGCCTCGGCGATGTTCTGGTGTGGAGCGGGGATACCTGGATAGGCGTAGTTGCCCGGGAAAATCGGGCCGAAGGCGGGAACACCCGCGCCATCGAGGGCGACCTGGATCAGCTGCCTCCGGCTGATGGTGTCCGCCAAGGCCTGCCGGAGCAGCAAGTTGTTGAACGGGGGCTTGGTCATGTTGAGGTAGATCCCCTGCCAGCCAAAGGGATTGCGCTTGATGACCACCGCCGGGTTGGCCTTAGCCTCCGACAAGGTAGAAGGATCCAGCAAGTAGACCATCTGGACGTTGTTGGAGAGCAGATTGGCCAGCCTGGCGCTGCCGTTGATGAAGAACTTATAGACCACCTGGTTCAGGCAGGGCTCACCCTTGGCGTAGTAGTGGGGATTCCTGGCCAACACGATTTTGTCCTGAGGGATGTGCTCGACGAAGCGGAACGGGCCCGCCCCTACCGGGTGCAGGGCGTAGTTGTTGCCCCACTTCTTGGCCGCGGTCGGTGAGACCATCATCCCGGTACGACCGGTCAGGACGTAGAGGAATTGGCTGAAGGGGGCCTTGAGATTGATCTGGACCTCGAGCGGGCTGAGCACTTTGATGCTGGAGATGTCGTTGACCTCGCTGACCCGGACGGAACCCTTCAGGGTCAGATCCCGCTCGAGGTTGAACTTGACCGCTTGGGCATTGAAGGGGGTGCCGTCTTGGAACACCACCCCAGAGCGCAAATGCAAGGTGAAGGTCTTGCCGCCGTCGCTCACCGACCAAGACGTCGCCAGATCCGGAACCAGCTGAGATTTGGCGTTGGTGTCGATCAGCTTGGCGTAGATATTCTGGAGCACTTCGCGGTCGACCACCGCCCCGGACAGCGCAGGGTCCATGGTGATCGGCTCGTCGTTGAGGCCGATGGTGATCGACCCACCGCGCACCCCGCAGGCGCTGTTCGCCAAAGCTAAGCCGCCGCCCAGCATCGCGGCTAGGACTGCCATCCCTGTAAGCACCCGGTATCGGTACATGTGTGACCCCCCAGCGGACTCGGTGTTCGGGCGCAGTGTCATCTAGATCCTGCGCTTAGATCTGGTACCTGCGCGTTCCCCTACCGATCCGACAAAAACTCAACGGGCTCTCCGAAGCCGTCTTCATTGGACGACTAAAAGCGTAGAAAAGGCGGCGGCGCTGTAACAGTGACTCAGGTCGCGATTGTCCAATGTCCCCTCGGAAGGCGCTGAGGGGATAGCTGCCCGGCCTTTCAGGTGGGGCGCGGGGCTGCTTTGGGACGCGCTTCAGGGAATCGACTTTCGGAATTAAGCAATATGGCGTATGGTACGGATTGTGCCAGGTCCCTATGGTAAATGTCATATTTCAGCAAGACGTTCGCTCACCGAGCGGACGCTGAAATGCACCGGCAGTTCAAGGGAGCGAGATGACCGCACTCACAGATCGCATTCAGGAAAAGGTCGATTGGTTATTTCCCCAACTAGTCGCCTGGCGCAGGCATTTCCACGAACACCCCGAGCTCTCCTTTCAGGAGCAGGAGACGGCGGCCTTTGTGTATGACCGGCTGGCCGATTTCGGGGGTTACGAGCTGAGTCGACCGACCGAGACCTCGGTGGTGGCACGGCTCATCACCGGCCGGCCTGGGCCTACCTTGGCGCTGCGGGCCGACATGGACGCGCTGCCCATCCAAGAAGAGAACGCGCTCGATTTCGCCTCGAAGATCCCGGGGGTGATGCATGCCTGCGGGCACGACGGCCATACCGCCATGCTGCTTGGGGCAGCCAAGCTGTTGGCCGAGCAGCGCAGCTCCTTGCGCGGAGAGCTGCGGCTGTTCTTCCAGCACGCCGAGGAGCTCTTTCCCGGAGGCGGACAGCAGCTGGTCGACGCTGGGGTGATGGAAGGGGTCGACACGGTAGTGGGGGCCCACCTGGGGTCCTCGCTACCTACCGGCAAGATCGGGGTGTGCTTGGGGGCCATGATGGCCGCCCCGGATACCTTCTCCATCACCGTAGTGGGGAGCGGCGGCCACGCCGCCCATCCTAATCAAACCGTCGACAGCGTGGCCATCGCCGCCCAGGTCATCACCAATCTGCAGCACATCGTCGCGCGGAACATCGATCCCTTGGACTCGATCGTGGTCTCGGTGACCCAGCTCCAGGCCGGGACAGCGGACAACGTGATCCCCGGCTCGGCCTGGATGGGCGGAACGGTCCGCAGCTTGGACCCCGCCCTGCGCGACAGCATGCCTCAGCGCCTAGAGCGGGTGGTCCGCGGCATCTGCGAGGCCCACGGGGCCCACTACAGCTTCGAGTACCGGAGGGGCTACCGGCCGGTCATCAACGACGCCACCGTCACCGAATGGGTCGCTGAGGTGGTGCGCTCCGAGCTGGGGGGGGAGCACTTAGAGGTGATCCGGCCGAGCATGGGCGGAGAGGACTTCTCGGCCTATCAGCAGAAGGCACCCGGCAGCTTCTTCATCGTCGGATCGGGAAATCCCGATCTGGAGAGCGACTTTCCCCACCATCACCCCAGGTTCACCATCGACGAGGCGGCCATGCGCAACGGGGTCGTCGTCTTCATCGGTTTAGTCCATAAGATTCTGGCAACGGCGTCCTGAATGCCGGGGAGGTCAAGCATGAAGCAGTGGTCCCTGTGGGTAGGTCTGATGGCAGCCAGCACCCTGATCCCCGCCGCACTGGCGCAGTCAGCGACGCCGGTGCGCGGCGGGACAGTGGTCGATTCCCTTTACGAGGAGCCAGATTCGATCCTGCCCAACGCCGGTGCGCCGATGGTCTTCGCCGAGATGGTGCAGAACACGCTGTTCACGCCGCTGCTCTACACCGGGCCGCACGGTAACCTGCGCCCAGGGCTGGCCAGCGAAGTCCCCAGCCTGCAGAACGGCGGGATCTCCAAAAACGGCCTGACTTACACTTTTCACCTGCGCCCGGGGCTGAAGTGGTCGGATGGCAAGCCGCTGACCAGCGCCGACATCGCCTTTACCGCTAACCTGTGGAAAAACCCTCAGTACGCCGGGACCTCCAAGATCGGCTACCCGGACATCGCCAGCGTCAGCACCCCTAACAGCACCACGGTGGTCTTCCACCTCAAGAAAGTCTTCCCGCCCTTCCTGTACGCCTGGGCCAACTACTACATGCCGGTTCCCAAGCACATCCTGGACCACACCCCGCCTTCCCAGATCGGCGTGGGTAAGTTCCTGCATAACCCGGGGGCCTACAGCGGGCCGTTCATGCTGAAGCAGTGGGTGGTCGGCGACCACATCACCGTGGTGCGCAACCCTTACTACTACCGCAAGGGCTACCCCTACCTGAACAGCATCATTTTCAAGATCGTCCCCGACCAGAACACCCAGCTCCTGGCCCTCAAGGCCGGGGAGGCCGACATCGGCTACTTCCTGCCGATCACCCAGTACAGCCTGCTCAAGAGCATGCGCGGCTTCAAGCTGACCCTGGGTACCGTGCCCCCAGGCTGGGAGTCGATCTGGCTCAACGAGCAGGACCCGGCCCTCAAGTCAACTAAGGTCCGGTTGGCCTTGACCTACGGCCTCAACCGCGAGCAGATGATCAAAGACGTCTGGCACAACCTGGCGCTGCCCATCGCCAACGCCCAGCCGCCCGGCGACGTCAGCTACGATCCCTCGATCAAGCCGCTCCCCTACGACCCAGCCAAGGCGGCTCAGCTGCTCAAGGAAGCCGGTTGGGTCAAGGGCTCTAACGGGATGCTGGAGAAGAACGGAAAACCCTTCGTCATCGTCTATTCGACCACCTCCGGGAACCCCTGGCGCTCTCAGGACGAGCAGATCGTCCAGTCCGACTGGGGCAAGCTCGGGATCCAGGTCAAGATCGTCAACTACCCGGCCTCCACTTTCTTCGGTACCATCGTCCCCAAGGGCAAGGCCGACGCCATGGAGTTCGAGGAGCTCAACCTGCCCTCGCCGGGCCTCTACCTGCCGAACTTCTATGAGTCGAACAAGATCCCGCCCAACGGGCAGAACTACGAACACTACAACAACCCCAAGGTCGACGCCCTGATCCACCAGATGAACGTGACCGTAAACCCCAAGCAGCTCATGCACATCTACCACGAGATCGGCCGGATCACCGCCGCCCAGGTGCCGATGATCTACCTGTACGCCCCCCCCAACCTGGCGGTCAACAGCACCAGACTGCACAACTACAACCAGAACAACTTCGCCTATGACACCTGGAATAGCTGGGAGTGGTGGGTGAGCAAGTAAGGTGCGCTATCTGGTCAACCGGATCCTGCAGTCCATCTTGCTCCTGTGGCTCAGCACCGTCGCCGTGTTTGGCTTGGTCCACGCCATGCCCGGCGGCGTGCTCGCCGCCTTCGCCAATAACCCCATGCTCACCGAGGCGGCCAAGAAAGCCCTGATCCGCGACCTCGGGCTCGACCGGCCGCTGATCACCCAGTACTTCAGCTGGCTGGGAGCGGTCCTGCAAGGTGACCTGGGCAGGTCCTACAACACCGGGCAGCAGGTGATCCGCCTGATCGGGGCGCACCTACCCCCTACCCTGGAACTGTCCTTCGCGTCCTTCGCCTTTGCCCTGGTCTTGTCGCTGGTCATCGGCGTCGTCTCAGCCACGCGCCGCTTCAGCTGGTTGGACTACGCGCTCACTTTCTTGGCCTACCTGGGTGTCTCCATGCCGGTCTTCTGGTTCGCAGTGATGCTGATCCTGGTCTTCTCGATCACCTGGCCGATCTTCCCGGTGCAGGGCTACAACAATCTCAGCAACCCCAGCCTGCTGAGCAACCTGCACCACTTGGTCCTGCCAGCTATCACCCTCACGGTCTTCTTCGTGGCCCGTTGGAGCAGGTACGTGCGGGCCAATGTCCTAGAGGTCTTGGGGCAGGACTACGTGCGCACCGCCCACGCCAAGGGCCAAACCCGGTCTAAAGTGATCGTCCGCCACGTTCTGCGCAACGCCCTGATCCCCTTCGTCACCGTCTTCGCCCTCGATGTCGGATCGGTCATCGGTGGAGCGACCATCACCGAGACCATCTTCGCTTGGCCGGGGATGGGCAGGCTGTTCTACGATTCGCTCACCTACCGCGACTACCCGGTGATCATGGGCATCCTGCTGATCTCCGCCGCTGTGGTCATCGTGGCCAACCTGTTAGCCGACCTGGCCTATACCGTCTTGGATCCCAGGATCCAGCTAGCCTGACATGCAGGTCGCCAAGGCAGCCGCCGCACAGCCCAAGGCCGACACCCAGTGGAGTCTGGCCTGGAAGAAATTCCGCCGCAACCGCTTGGCGGTCGCCGGAGCGGTCGTCCTCATCGTGATCGTCTTGCTGGCCCTGCTGGCGCCCTGGATCAGCCCCTACCCACCCAACGCCATCCACCCCAGCCAGCAGGTCCTCCCCCCTTCCTGGCAGCACCTGCTCGGAACCGACACCGACGGCCGCGACGTGCTGTCTAGGTTGCTATACGGGGCCCGGATCTCCCTGCTCATCGGTTTCTCCTCGATGCTATCGGCGGTCCTGCTCGGAACGGTCATCGGAGCAATCGCCGGTTTCGTCGGCGGGGCGATCGACGCGGTCCTGATGCGGCTCACCGATCTGATGCTGTCTTTTCCCCTGTACCTGATCCTGTTCGTGTTGTCGGTGATCATCAGCGGCGGGATCACCAAGATCGTCGTGATCATCGCCATCCTGTCTTGGATGTACACCGCCAGGATCGTGCGCGCAGAGGTCCTACAGCTGAGACAGGAGCTCTACGTGGAGGCGGCGCAGGCTTTGGGAGCCAGCCGGAGGCGGATCCTGTGGCGGCACGTCCTGCCCAACGCCTTAGCGCCCTTGATCGCCAACGCGACCTTGCTCGTGGGCAACAACATCATCACCGAGTCGGTCCTATCCTTCTTCGGCTTCGGTGTGCAACCGCCCACGGCGTCTTGGGGATCCATGCTGCAGAACGCCCAGTCGTTCGTGATCAGCGCCCCCTGGCTGGCCGCTTTCCCGGGTCTGGCCATCCTGATCACCGTCTTGGCCGTCAACTTCATCGGAGACGGCCTGAGGGACGCCCTAGACCCCAGGGGGCGCTGAGGCCGCCTTCAGCACCCCCCGTCTCCGTCTTGGCGGCCGTAGTCGTCGGAGAGGCGAACGACGTCCCCGAGATAGGGGGTAGAGACTTCCAACAGCTCGCTGTCCTCCAGGGCCTCAAAGCGGTGCAGGGTGCGCGCAGGGACGTGCAGGGCTAGTCCGGCTCCCCACAGGTAGGTCGTGAGGGCTTGCGGGGCGACGGCCTCGGCCTCGTCGGCCGGCTGGTAAGTCAACAGGATCTCGCCGCGCAGAAGGTAGAGGGTCTCCACCTTCCGGCGATGGAACTGCAAGCTCAGACGCCCCCCTTTGCGGACGTAGAGCAGCTTCCCGGCGTAGTCGGCCTGCTCGGCGTACCAGATCTCTCTTCCCCAGGGTTTTTCGACCACTTTGGGGCTGAACAGCGGGCTACCAGAGGGGTGCATGCGGCGAGGATAGCATTCCCGGGCTCAAGCGAAGCGCTCCAGCTCAGGATTGGCCTTGAGCTGTTGGACTACCTTTTTAATGTCCTGGGTCCGGTCCTTGCGCACTACCAGGGTTACCTCCCCGGCCCGCACGATCACCACATCGTCGAGCCCGATGGTGACGATCAGGTCATCCCCGCTGGTGGTGTAGAGCAGGGCACCAGCGGTGTCGATGCCGACATGGGTACCGACCACCACATTCGGGGAGTTCGAGCGCAGGAGGCGCTCCAGGGCGTTCCAGTCCCCCAGGTCATCCCAACCAAACTCGCTGGGAATGACCACGACGTTCTCAGAAAGCTCGAGGATGGCATAGTCGATGCTGAGTTTGGGAAGGCTCGCGAAGGATTTCGGGCTGAGGTCGGCTTGCAGGGTGCGGAACATCTCGGGCCGGTGGCAGGCGAACTCGTGCAGGATAGTGGAGATCCTCCACATGAACATCCCGCTGTTCCAGCTGTAGCCGCCAGCCTCGAGGAAACGGCGGGCGGTCTGCTCATCGGGTTTCTCGGTGAAACGGCGCACCCGAAAAGCTGCCGGGGTACCTCCGAGCTGCTCACCCTGTTCGATGTAGCCATACCCAGTTGCGGGGTAGGTGGGGTGGATCCCCAAGGTGATGATCCAGGAAGACTGGGCCGCCAGGTCGGCAGCGCCGCGGATGGTCGACTGGAACTGGCCGATGTCGGTGATGCGGTGATCTGCAGCGAAGACGCCCATCACCGCATCCGGGTGCAGCGCAGCGATCCGGAGAGCCGCGTACAGAACAGCTGGTCCGGTATCGCGCGCGACCGGCTCGACGATCAGGTGATCGGGGGGGAGATCCGGGAGCTGCGCAGCCACCAGCTGGCAATAAGCCTCCCCGGTGATCACGTACAGCCGGTCCGTACCCGAGGTCAGGGGGGAGAGCCGCGCAGCCGTCGCTTGCAGCAAGCTGAGACCGCTGGAATCCAGTTTTAGGAACTGCTTGGGGTTGTGCTGTCTGGAAAGCGGCCAGAACCGCTCACCGCTCCCTCCGGCTAAGATCAGGGCGACGAACTCAGGCATCGGGGAGGTGGCCTTCCCCGCTGCCTAGGGTCGGTATACCACCCAGAACGATCTTCAGGCTGGCCATCTCGCCGAGAATAACACCGGAAAGCTGATGATTTCTGACGGATCCTCCAGCGGAGCGTTCATGGAAAGCGTATGTCCGCGCTCTCGGGTATGCGTCAGCGCACCCGCTCGACCCGGACCATGTTGGTGGTACCTTTTTTTCCGAAAGGGACACCAGCAGCGATCACGTAGCGGTCCCCGGGCACCGCCAGGCCATGTTTCTTGATCTCTTCGTTGGCGATGACCACCATATCCTCGGTGTCGCGGGGATCCGGAGCCAAAAAGGAGAGGACACCCGAGCTCAGCACCAACTGGTCGCGGACGGCGCGGTTCGGGGTTAAGGCCAGGATAGTCCGGTGGGGCCGGTACCTGGAAACCCGCAGGGCGGTTGAGCCGCTATCGGTGAAACAGACGATGAGGGGTGCCTCGAGGTATTCGCCCACCTCGCAGGCAGCCAGCGCGATGCTGTCTTGGGTAGCGTTGCGCTCGCTGGGGGTGTTCTCGACCATCTGCCGGTACAGCTCGGTAGACTCGGTGACCCGTGCGATGCGGTCCATCATCCCCACCGCCTCGACCGGATACATCCCCGAGGCCGATTCGGCGGACAGCATCACCGCGTCGGTTCCGTCATAGATAGCATTCGCGACATCCGAAGCTTCCGCGCGGGTCGGCCTGGGCAAGTGGATCATGCTCTCCAGCATCTGCGTCGCGGTGATGACCGGCTTCCCGGCCTCACGGCAGGAGCGGATCAGAATCTTCTGGATCGAAGGAACCTGTTCAGGCGGCATCTCGACACCGAGGTCGCCCCGAGCCACCATGATCCCGTCCGCTTCCTCCAAAATCTCTTGGAAGCGGTCGACGGCCGAGGGCTTCTCGATCTTGGCCATCAGCTTGGCGGTCGAGTGGCAGCTCTGCAGGTGCTGCTTGGCCAGAACTAGATCCTCGCGGCTGCGCACAAAGGAGAGTGCCACCCAATCGACTCCGAGCTCGGCGCCGAAGACCAGATCCTCCAAGTCCTTCTCGGAGAGCGCTGGGATGGAAAGATCGGCCTCGGGGATGTTGATTCCTTTATTGTTGCTGAGCGGGCCGCCGATCACGACGCGGGTGACGATGTCTTGGCCGTTGATCCGGATCACTTCGAGTTGCAGGTTCCCATCATCCAGCAGGAGCTGCATCCCCGGCCGGACGTCTTGGGGGAGCAGGGTATAGGTGGTCGACACCCGGTGCTGGTCCCCGACGACGTCTTCGGCGGTAATGACGAAGGTCTGCCCCTGTTCGAGCACGACCGGGCTCTGGGCGAAACGGCCCACCCGAATTTTGGGCCCCTGCAGGTCCTGGAGGATACCGACCGAGACGCCGCGGCGGTCAGCTAGGTCGCGGACCATCTCGCAAGTCTGGCGGTGATCCTCTTTGGAGCCGTGCGAGAAGTTCATGCGCACCAGGTTGAGGCCGGCGTCGATCATCTTGCCGAGCACCTCGACTGACCGGCTGGCCGGGCCGATGGTCGCGACGATCTTGGTTGCCCGCTGGCGCTTAGAAGGTGGCATGACCGAGATACACCCCCCCGACGCCCAGATCTTCCTCAATCCTGAGCAGTTGGTTGTACTTGGCGATGCGGTCGGACCGGCTCAGCGATCCGGTCTTGATCTGGCCGACCCCGGTCGCCACAGCCAAGTCGGCGATCAGGCTGTCCTCGGATTCCCCGCTGCGGTGGGACATCATCGCTCGGTAACCATGGCGCCTGGCCAGGTCGATAGCCTCCAAGGTCTCGGTCAACGTGCCGATCTGGTTGACCTTGATCAGGATAGCGTTGGCAACACCTCGCTCAATCCCCTGCCTCAGGCGCTCCACGTTGGTCACGAAGATGTCGTCACCGACCAGCTGCACCCGATCACCCAGCTGCTCGGTCAGCGTAACCCAGCCAGACCAGTCATCTTCGGCCAGGCCGTCCTCGAGGCTGACGATCGGGAAGCGGCCCAGCCAGTCTTTCCAAAAAGCCACCATCTCGGCGCTGTTCAGCTTCTTCCCTTCCGACTCCAGATGGTAGAGGCCGTCCCGGTAGAACTCGCTGGAGGCCGGATCGACCGCGATGGCGATATCCCCCCCTGGCGTGTAACCAGCCGCCTCGATGGCCTCGAGGATCACTTGGAGGGCTTCTTCGTTGGTCTTGAGGTCGGGGGCGAACCCCCCTTCGTCCCCGACATTGGTGTTGTAGCCTCGCTTGGAAAGCACCTTTTTGAGCGCCTGAAAGGTCTCCACGCCGTAGCGCAAAGCCTCTTTGAAGGTAGGAGCGCCCAGAGGCACCAGCAGGAACTCCTGGAAATCCACCCGGTTATCGGCATGCTTCCCGCCATTGATCACGTTCATGAACGGGACCGGTAAAGTACGGGTACCCAAACCACCTAGGTAGCGATAGAGCGGCAAAGCGCAGTGCTGAGCCGCCGCCCTAGCGGCAGCCAACGAGACGGCCAGGATCGCGTTCCCGCCCAGCTGGGTCTTGTTGGGAGTGCCGTCCAAATCCAAGAGCTTGCGGTCCAGGGCTACCTGGTCCAGAGCGTCCAGGCCCACCACTGCCGGGCCGAGGATATCCCGCACGTTCTGCACAGCTCGCTCTACACCCTTGCCGCCGTAGCGCTTGCCACCGTCGCGCAGCTCCAGGGCCTCGTGCGTTCCGGTGCTGGCCCCGCTGGGGACGATGGCACGCCCCAAGGATCCGTCGACCAACACGACATCGGCCTCCACGGTGGGATTGCCTCGGGAGTCGAGGACCTCGCGCGCCCGAACTTCACGGATCTTACTCATGCACTTTCCTTCCCACGCCGTTCCATCAAAACGATCAGGGGATCGCACGGCGTATCCAAGACACTATAGCCGGTGTGGCTTGCGGCACCGAGGAAGCCACAGCGCCGGGCTCAGATTCGCAGCGGCAGCATCACCGCCTTATAGCTGTTGGGGGTCGCCGCCGAGAGGACGATGGGCGAGGTGTCGGAGTTGATGCCGAGCGCCACCGCACCTTTGACCTGGCGGATCGCCTGGATGACGAATTCGGCGTTCAGGCTCAGGGAGATGGGCTGTTCCACACCGAAAGAGCGCACCGCCAGCTCGCTGACCGCCCGTCCAAGGCCGCTTTCCCCGAGAACCTGCAGCCGGTCCTTGGTGATCACGAACTCTACGCCGTGATGGGTCGACTTGTCGGTCATCACATCGACCCTCTCCAAGGTCCGCCTCAGGTCAGAAGCCTCCAACTCGATCGTGAATCTCGCCTCAGGGGGGATGCTGCGCCAGTAGTCTGGGAAATCGCCGTCCAACAAACGGATGTTCAGGTCGGCTTGCCCGCAACGCACCCGAAGGACCCCCTCAGCCGCAGCGACGCGCGCCTCGGTATCCCCCGCCTGGAGCATCTTGACCAGCCACCTCACGGCCCCCACAGGCACGATGAATTCCCGCTTTCCAGCGAATTCGGCTTCGAATTCGCTCAGGGCGATCCGGAAGCCGTCCGAGGCCACCGTGCGCAGGTGACCGGGGGCCAACTCGAACTTGATGCCGCGCAGGGTAGCCTGATAGGAGTTTTTGCCGGCGGCGTACTCGACGTTCTCTAGGGCAGTCAGCAGCTTCTTGCTATCCAGGACTACCGCGTCGTCTCCCGGACCGATGAATTCCAGCTCCGGAAAGTCGGCCAAGGGGCCGGTTTGCAGGTTGAAGTGTGCACCGGGAGCCTCTACCCGAAAGAGCTGTCCGTCCGTATACAGATCCAGAGGCCCTTCCGGGCAGTTGTTGACGATTCCCGGGAAAAGCTGCCCGAGGACCAGGACAGCGCCGGCTGAAGTCACTTCAGCCGGCGCTGTTACCCGTAGATCTAGGTCGGCGTTGGTCACCAGGAGCGTGAGCGCCCCTTCCCCAGCCCAGAGGTGGATATACCCTTCGATCGGTTTAGCTGGACGGCTGGAAAAGACGCCCTGCATCAGGCTCAGGGACCCGTCCAACTGGCGCTTATCTACTTGCACTCGCATCAGAGCCTCCATGTCGACTCGGCGTCCTCCCGAGCCCCTCGCTATAACTACTAAAGACAATAAAAGAATAGTAGTAGTAGTAGTAGGTCCTGTGGAAAATGTTGAGAAGTGCCCTACGGCCTGTCTGAGACAGTAAATTCATTGTCGATAACTCCTGTGGATAACTGGCCACACCTGTGGATAAGCTGTGGATAACTGGCCAGTTATCCACAGGAGTTTTTTGGGCGTACTTATCCACAGCTTATCCACAGGGTTATCCACAGCTTATCCACAGGGTTATCCACAAATCCTAGTTTCTTTCACGAGCTTTCCAGCAAGGGAGGTCACTCCTGCCTGGTGTTGAGCCTATGCTTGATCTGGGAGACGATCCGGATGGTCTCCTCGTCGTGCTGCAGCTGGTCCGTAACTTTTTGGATGGAATAGATCACCGTGCTGTGATCGCGGTGGAAGACCTGCCCGATCTCTGGCAAGGAATAGGAGGTCAGGGTGCGGGCCAAATACATCGCGATCTGTCTCGGGATCACGATCTCCTTGGCCCGGCCAGAGGCCTTGAGCAATTCCTCGGTGACCCCGAAGTGATCGCCGACCGCTAGCAGGATATCCTCGATCTCCAGCTTTTCCTCCTGGGTAAAGAAGACTTCGGAGAGGGCTCTGCTGGCGGTATTGCGGTTGAGCTCCAGGTTGTTGAGGCTGGCATAGGCGATCACCCGCATCAGCGCCCCTTCCAGTTCGCGGATATTGCTGGTGATCTGGCGAGCGATCAGCTCTAGAACTTCTTGCTCGACTACCACTTGCTGCCGCTCGGTATTCATTTTTAGGATCGCGACCCGGGTCTCAAACCCCGGCTTCTGGATATCTGTGATGAGCCCCCACTCGAAGCGGGAACGGAGCCGGCTTTCCAGGGGCTGAATGTCGCGCGGTGGGCGATCGCTGGACAAGACGATCTGTTTGTGGTTTTCGTGCAGGGCATTGAAGGTGTGGAAGAACTCTTCCTGCGTACCTTCTTTCCCTGCCAGAAACTGGATATCGTCCACTAAGAGCAAGTCGATCGACCGATAACGGTTGCGGAAGCTGGCCATTCGGTCATCCCGGATCGCATTGATCATCTCGTTGGTGAAGCTCTCGGTCGATACGTATTCCACCCGCACCTCAGAGCTGCGGCTGGCTACCGAGTGCCCGATGGCGT
This sequence comes from bacterium, assembly GCA_021810505.1. GTDB lineage: Bacteria > Deinococcota > Deinococci > Deinococcales > Deinococcaceae > JAJZIR01. The sequence goes on along the minus strand of JAJZIR010000005.1, from coordinate 42,002 downwards.
GCATGAGGTGGGTCTTCCCGAGGCCGACATCGCCGTAAATGAACAGGGGATTGTAGGCTCTCCCGGGCGCTTCGGCTACCGCCATCGCTGCGGCGTGCGCCAGATTGTTGTTGGCCCCGACGATAAAATTACGAAAGGTATATCTGGGATTGAGCCGGTTCGACGCGGTCTCTGCCGAGTCCGCGACGGAAGTCAGCCCATCGCTCGGGTAGCTGGCGTCATTGCCGAGCAGCGCCTCTTGGACCACCGGGAGCACCTGGAAACTGACCTTGGGTGCCTGGGCGCCCAGCTGGCGTAAACCTCGCTCGATCAACTCCTGGTAGTGCGCCCGAAACCAGTCCTGGGCGAAGGCGTTGCGGAGGCCTAGGATCAGTTCTCCATCGCGGACCCCGAGCTGTTTGACGTTGACGAACCAGGTATGGTACTCAACGTCAGATACGTGCCTACGCACGAATTCCAAGACGTCAGACCAAATTTCCTGCGAGATGCCGACACCCCTTTCGCAAAGCAATGGGAGTATAAGGCAAAGTCCCGCCCCGCTACCTTCTACTCAGTCCCGCCTTCCTAGTTTAGCCCGGCGGGCCGCTCGCCGCACGCAGGTGGAGGGGGAAGCCGGCCGCTACGGCGGTGGCCGGAGGGAAGTTGCCAGAGGTCAGGGGTGGCTGGAGCCGAGGACTAGGTCGATCAGGTAAGTGCGCGCCAGCGATCCCTCGGCCGGGATGGTCCCGGAGATCGCGATGGGTTGCCCGGATCGCTGCCCCACCGCTACTTCGGAGGCCTGCAGGTCTTGGCGGATACGGATGTCGATCGGATGGCTGGAGTGGTTCTCGATGCGCCAGCTCTCGGCGAACACCTCCGCGGTCGAGGTCTTCTGGAGCAGGCGGACGGTCTGGGTGTAGGTGGCGGAAGGGTCCGGTCCCAGATCGATCTGAAAGGGCTGTCCGGCCGCCTCGTTGGGTATCGCCTGAATGCCCAGCAGGACGCCGCTATCGGTCAGGGCGACCCTACCGGCCGGCAGGAAGCGCTTGGGACGAATTCGGAACACGCTCTCCAAGGCGCCGTGGGAGCTGGCGGGCTCGAAGGGTGCGGTGAGTTCCAGAAAATGCCGCATCGCGCTGGATACCTTGAAGAACGGGATCGTCACGGTCGCTGCAGCTGGGAGCCGGAGTGGCCCATCGATCCGGTAGCGGTGCGCACCAGCGACCACGCTCTCTGCGAGCGGGGTCGGGGGCTGGGAAGCCAGGGCGATCCGGTTGAAACTGGGCCCGGCGGCGAGCTGGAACTGGCCGGGATTCTGGGTAATCAATTCCGCCGACGTGACATTCCAAGCCCGATTCAGGCGATTTTTGATCTCGGCCTGGGCAGTAATCGTCCCGAGGCCACCGGCTTGCTTCTGGAAGAGATAGGCCACGCTCCAGCTGACTGCCGTGGTCTGGTAATTCAAGGTGGCTGGCCCTGGGCGGCTCAACACGAAAGCGATCCGCTCGAGCCGTTCCGGGGGGAGGATCGGGAACTCCAGTTCGGAAGAGGGAATTTTCTGATAGACCCCCTGGACCAGATTCTGGACCCAGACCTCCCCTTGACCGGATAGCCGGATCAGTTTGACCGCCTGCGGTCCGTGCTTTCCTGGGATGTCCAGGATCCGTCCGACCTCGGATTCCAGGCCACCGGTGGCGCTCTCGGTGGCCTGTCGAACCCCGACCCCGCGGAGCTGCAAGCTTCCGGGGACCAGGTCCTGCAGCTCCGAACGGGTGAGTTCAAAACTGAAGTGGTCGGTGGGGACGGTCAGCGACTGGCGGAGCGCAGCCAGAGCGGGATAGATGCTGAGATGAGCGGTGAGCAAGAGCAGGCTCGACACCTTTCAGTGTGCGCGGTACGGGTCCGAAAGTCCAGCCTGGCCAGGTACCTGCCTCCTACCCTTCTCCCACAGGCCCCTCCAGCACGAAGCGCGCCCTGGCTTCCCTGAGGGAGAGCGTGAAAGCGTAGGCGGCGCTGGTGAACAGGACGATGACCGCCAGAAGAAATCCGATGCCCAGGCTGTGCAGGTTGTGCACGCGGATACCGGTGGGCAAGCCCCAGCGCATCGCGGCGGGGTCGGCTACCCCGACCAGGCCCGCGGCCACGAAGGCTGACCCCCCCCAGCGCAATACCCGGCTGGCCACGGCTCTGGCGACGTAGCTGCGCGCGCGCTCGCTCAACCGGCGCTTGGACATCCAGCGCCCGAACAGGCCACCGAAAATCGCCTGCACCAAGGTCGTCCCCAGGCCGAAACAGGCCCCTGGCGCCCAACCCAGCCAGACGCTGGGCATCGCCGGGGCCAGCACGCTGTAAGTGATGAGCGCGAATGCCCCGACCCCCCATCCCGCCACAAACCCGTGTAGCCAGGGCATGGTCGCCGAAGGGGCTCTGGGCTGTTCTCCGGAGAGCGGGTGCTGGTGAAAGAGGTGGAGGACTGCCCTGCCCCTCCACATCCAGAAACCCGAGAGCGCCATGACCGATCCGACGATCAGGTACACGTAGGCGTTGAAGCTCGGGTCGCGGAGGAAGCCGATAAGAGATAGAGCTGCCAGCTGGCTGGCCAGGGCTCTCTGCAGGGTAAAGGCTAGGGAGAAGTTCAGCCCTGCCTTCAGGCCTCCCTCGGCGCTGTAGCTGCCGATGGAGTAGCTGAAGGTGATGGGCCAGGTGTGCTCGTCCGGGGTGATGCCGTGCACGATCCCGAGCAGCACAGCGGTCAAGAGGATCGCTGCCGGGGCGAGCCCCGAAGGTGGGCTCCAGAGATCGATCATGCGGGCTCGCTCACCCCGGTAGCTTAGCTGATATAGATGAGAGTTATTGATTCCCTATTCTCGTTAGCGGTGCCCCTAGAGGGGTGGGCGCGGGGGGGTGCCGCTGGCCCTGCCTGATCCCTCTCGGGGGTGGACAGCGGGCCGCAGGGCGAGCTCGGTCCAGAGGGGGGGCGAGAAGGCGTGTAGCCTGAGTTCGCGCAAGTCTAGGACCAGCTGGATGACCGGGTAGGCATCCTCTCGGTCCCTGGCGCTGAGGGCGGCAGGTCCCTGTGGGTGGCTGTGGTAGATCGCCCAGAGGCTGGACCCCAGGGCGCGGCCGCCTAGGAAGACGCGAATCCATTCCTCCGGGTCGACCAAGAAGCTGTCTGCCCGGTCCCTGGCTCGGTTGCGCAGCGGCTCAACCCGCAGCGCGGTTCCGGTGCGGAAGATAGCCCCGACCACCTCCTCTGCGGGGGTCCTTAGGGCTCGCTCCCAGAGCTGCTCTTGGATGGATCTAGGAAGGTATAGGGGCATGCTCTCCAGGGGCGCCGGCGCGCACAAACCCCTCCTTGGGCATGATACCCTACGGGCGTGACCAGACCGAAGCAGGCTGTTCGGGGAAGGTCGAAGAGAAAAGTCCCCATGGCTGCTCGGGGAAAGCGACCTCAGCCCCCCGCCTCCCCGTCGTCGGCGCGTTTTGACGCCGAGGCGGCAGGGCTGATCTTGGCCGCTCTGGGGATCCTCCTAGCCTTCAGCCTTTACTTGCCCTCCGGTTCGCTCGGGGGCCTGGAGGGCTTGCTCAGGTCATCGCTGCGCACCGGCCTCGGCTGGGGGAGTTGGTTCTCGCCGTTCCCCTTTCTGCTCTACGGGGCGGCCTTGTTCTTCCCCCGCCTCCTCCAAGGGGTTCACCGCCTGGTATGGGGAGGTCTGGCAGGGATCGGTGCTGCCCTGGCGGCCAGCGACATGGTCCACGCCGAACTGGGTGGGCGCTGGCTGCAGGGTTTGGCCCAGAGGGCGGCGCAGTTCAGCGAGCCGCTGAGCTTCCTGGTCCTCTTGCTGGTCGCCAGCCTGGCGCTGGAATGGATCTTGCGCCGTCCGGCTTTCAGCCTGCTGCGCGGCGCGGCGCGCTCCGGCGGTCGCTCGGTTCGCTGGCTGGCCGCGCAGCTCTCCAAGGCCCGCCGCCTGGCGGCTGAGGCTCGAGACCGGTCTGCCCTGCGCGCCGAGGTGGAACGCTACGCTGCTGACCTGACCGACCTGGCCCAGCTGTCCGGGGGGGACTTGGGCGGGCAGCTGGAGCGCGCCCGTTCGCTCAGCGCCGAGCTGGCGGCCCAGGACCCGGCGGCCAGGGCCGCCAGCCGGGACCAGCTGGCTGCCTGGCAGCAGGCCCTGGCCGCCTTGGCCGATCGCCAGAGGCGGGTATTGGCCCTGGCCATCGCCTCGGAAGCGCCCGCAGACCAGGCCGCCCGGGTCCAACGCCTGGCAGCGCTGCCTCCTTGCAGCGTTCCCGCCCAGCTACAGCGGAGCGCTCCGCTGCTGCAGGCCTGGCAGGAGCGCTTGCGTGGGGACGCGGCTTCGCTGCAGGCCGAAGCCCGGCAGCTGATCCGCCTCGCCGAGGAGCAGGTGCGCGCGACCGAGCGGGCCTCGGTAGGGGAACTGCTGCGGGCGCAGCGAGACCATGTCCAGCGCCTGTCCTCCTGGAAGAGCTGGGTGACCGTCCAGGACGGCTGGGCCTCCGGGGCAGCTGCCTACGCGGCTTGGGTGGACTGGATTCGTGGCCTTCCGGTGGCAGCCGACTGGGCCCGGCTCGACGCGGAGTGTGCGGCGGCCCTGGCCGAGTTCGCGCCCCCTCCACAAGCCCCCATTGATCTCCCACCGGCTTCGCCGCCTGGATCGGAAGCCCTCCCCCCTTCCGGGACTCAGCCCACGAGAGGAGGGGGAGGGGTGGTCTTCGAGCTGGACTTCTCCGCCTTGGAGGCACCGCTCGGACCACCCGAAGCACCTGTCCACGCCGTCCAGGAGAGCCTTGGCGCCATCCCGGTCGCCAAGCCCGGATTCGACCTGCTGGACCCTATTCCCGCAGCTGCCCTCGATACCCGGGCTCTGGAGATCCAGGCCAGGAGCCGGGCGGAGCTCATCAATGCCACCCTGGCCGAATTCAGCCTTCAGGGCCGGGTGGTTGACCTGGCCAGGGGACCCACGGTGACCCGCTACGAGCTAGAACCGGCTCCCGGCGAGAAGATCAGCCGCATCGCCAGCTTGGCCAACGACATCGCTAGGGCCCTGGCAGTGGGGAGCGTGCGGATCGAAGCTCCAGTCCCAGGCAAGAGCGTGATCGGCTTGGAGGTTCCCAATGCCGAGCGGGAGCCGGTGACTTTCCACGCCGCTGCCGCCCACGCCGCCTTCCTGCACAGCCGGGCTCGCCTGCCGCTGATTCTGGGCAAGAGCATCGACGGGGACATGTTGATCGCCGACCTGGCCAGGATGCCCCACCTGCTGATCGCCGGCTCCACCGGCTCCGGGAAGTCGGTTTCGGTCAATACCCTGATCATGAGCTTGATCTACACCTTGCTGCCCCAGCAGCTGCGCTTCATCATGGTCGACCCCAAGATGGTCGAGCTGACCCCTTACGACGGCATCCCCCACCTGGTCCGCCCGGTGGTCACCAACCCCTCCGAGGCAGCCAGCGTCCTGTTGGGGGCAGTCGGTCACATGGAGCGCCGCTACAAGATGATGAGCCAGCTGGGGGCCAAGAACCTGGATCAGTACAACCAGAAGGTCGAAGCGCAGGGGGGCAGCCCGCTGCCCTACCTGATCATCATCATCGACGAGCTGGCCGACTTGATGATCACCAGCCCCAAGGAGGTGGAATCGGCCATCATGCGCCTGGCCCAGATGGCCCGGGCCACCGGTATGCACCTGATCTTGGCCACCCAGCGGCCCAGCGTCGACATCCTGACCAGCCTGATCAAGGTCAACGTCCCGGCCAGGTTAGCCTTCGCGGTTTCCAGCTCCCACGACTCTAGGACTATCCTGGACAGCACCGGAGCGGAGCGCCTGACCGGGATGGGCGACCTGCTCTTCTACCAGCCCGGTCTGGTCAAGCCGGTGCGCTTGCAGGCTCCCTATATCAGCGAGAACGAGACGGTACGCATCACCGATTTCTTGCGCAGGCAGATCTTCGAGGACGACTTCGCCGAGAGCTACGCCGACGATTTCGAGGACGGCGGCCAGAGCCAGGGACCAGCCAGCCCCACTGCCCAGGACTTCTCCGATCCCTACCTGCGCCAGGCCGCTGAGATCTGCATCGAGGAGGGCCAAGGGAGCGTCTCCCGGCTGCAGCGGCGGCTATCGGTCGGGCACGCTCGGGCTGGCAAGCTCATGGACCTCCTAGAGGCGATGGGGATCGTCTCCAAGCATCAGGGCAGCAAGCCCAGAGAGGTGCTGATCGGCAAGGAGGACCTTCCGGAGTATTTCGGGCGCTGAATCAGTAGCGGTAGAACCCCCGGCCGCTCTTTCTGCCCAGCCACCCGGCGGCGACCATCTTCCGCAGCAGCGGGCTGGGACGGTACTTGGGGTCGCCGAGACCGCTGTGCAACACTTCTAGGATCGCCAGGCAGGTGTCGAGGCCGATGAAATCGGCCAGCGCCAACGGTCCCATGGGGTGATTCATGCCCAGCCGCATGATCTGGTCGATGGCCTCCGGCTCGGCTACCCCTTCCATCACGCACTGGATGGCCTCGTTGAGCATCGGCATCAGGATCCGGTTGCTGACGAATCCTGGATAATCGTTGCACTGCACCGCCGTCTTACCCAAACGCCCCACCAAATCCAGCGCCTGGGCGACAGCCTCCTCGGCAGTGCCCAGGCCCCGGATCACCTCGACTAGGGGCATGACCGGGACCGGGTTCATGAAGTGTAGCCCCAAGAAGCGCCCCGGCCGGCCGTAGCTGCTGGCCAGCTGGGTGATCGGGATGGATGAGGTGTTGGTGGCGACCAGCGCGTCCTCGCTCAGCAGCTCCCGCAGCCGGGCGAAGATCCCGGACTTGACTCCCCAGTCCTCGGTGACCGCTTCCAGCAGGGTGCGCACCCCGGCCAGGTCTTCCAGCTCCGCCGCCGGATGCACCCTTTCCAGGACCGCGCCCGGCGCCTCCTGCAGCCGACCCCGCGCCGAGAGGCGCCCTAAGCTGTCCTCCATGCTGGCCTTAGAGCGCTTCAGGGCTTCTGGGGTGTCGTGCAGCCACACTTCCAGCCCAGCCTGAGCTACCACCTGGGCGATGCCGGAGCCCATCTGGCCGGCTCCGATCACGCCGACGCGGTCTGCCTCGGCGCTCACAGCAGCCGGATCGCGGTGGCCAAGCCGTTGCCGCCGCCCATGCACAGCGTGGCGATCCCGGTGCGCAGATTGCCCTGCTGCAGGGCGTGCAGCAGGGTCACCAGGATGCGCGCCCCGGAGGCGCCGATGGGGTGCCCCAGGGCGACGGCTCCCCCGTGGACGTTGACCTGCCCTGGGTCGAGACCCAGCTCCCTGGTCACGGCCAGCGCCTGTACCGCGAAGGCTTCATTGATCTCCCACAGGCCCACGTCTGAGCTGGACCAGCCGATCCTCTTGAGCAGTTTCTGGGTAGCCGGTACCGGTGTCATCATCACCCACTCGGGATCCAGGCCGGCAGTGGCGTAGCCGACGATCTCGGCTAGCGGCCGGACACCTAAGTCTTTGGCCCGCTCCTCGGACATCAGCAGCAAGCTCGCCGCGCTGTCGTTCAGGCCCGGGGCGTTGCCGGCGGTGACGGTCCCCTTGGGGTCGAAGGCCGGTTTCAACCGGGCTAAGGCCTCCAGGCTAGTGTCCCGCCTGGGCCCTTCGTCGGTGGAGACCAATTCGACCGACTTACCGCTCCGAACCTCGACCGAGAGGATCTCCTCGCTGAAACGCCCTTCGTCGGTGGCGGCGATAGCGCGGCGGTGGCTCTCCAGCGCGTAGCGGTCCTGCTCCTCGCGGGAGATGCCGTACTTCTTGGCCACCCGCTCGGCGGTCATACCCATGTGCTGATCGGTCAAAGCGCACCAGAGGCCGTCGCGCAGGTTGGCGTCTTGGACCTGAGCGTGCCCGGAGCGGTAACCCTTGCGGGCTCCGGGCAGCAAGTAGGGGGCGTTGCTCATCGATTCCATCCCCCCCGCCAAGACCACGTCCTGGTCGCCGGCCAGGATAGACTGCGCCGCCAGCAGGACTGCCTTGAGGCCAGAGCCGCACACTTTGTTCACGGTGAAGGCGCCCACGCTGCTGGGGAGGCCAGACTGCAGCGCGGCCTGTCGGGCTGGGTTTTGCCCGCAACCTGCTTGCAGCACCTGCCCCAGGATCACCTCCTCGACCAGGCCGGGGGCGATCCCCCCGCGCCTCAGCGTCTCGTTTAGGGTCAACGCCCCCAACTGCACTGCGCTGAGGGGGCTCAGGCCGCCTTGAAACTTACCAACCGGTGTCCGGCTGGCCGATACGATCACAGCTCGTCTCATCCTGCTCCTTCCCTGCAGTTCAGGCCGAGCGGGAACCCGGCCTCCAGAGGGTACTCAGTACTTAGACAGGGGGCTGCGGGTACGGCGCCGGTACCCCAGCAGGTCCAGGTACATCCGCGACCGGTGCTGGATTCCCCGCCAGAAGCCGCGCTTCTCCTCCTTCATCACCTGCGTGAGGTTAGGAAGCTCCACGTAGGACCAGCGGGCCAGCGAGCCGCGTAGGTGGTCGGTGATAGCCGGCTCCGGCCAGCGTTCGGCCGAGAGCCCCGGTACCTGCAGCAGCCAGGAGCGCCTACAAGCGCGCTGCCCGCTGAGGTTCCGGATCACCCGATTTCCGAAGTCGGTCATGAAACCGCCATCCCGAAAGACGCCGATCGTCATATCCAGCTCCCCGCTGGACACCGGGGAGATCAAGCTGCGCAGGTGTTCCTCGGTCAGGCCCAGCAGGTCGGCGTCCAGGAGTAGCACCACCTCAGTGTTCAGCTGCCTGAGCCCTATCTCGATGGCGGCCCCCTTCCCGACGTTCTCCGGGAGCTCGATCACTCGCGCGCCGGCTCGCTTGGCTTCCTCAGCCGTCCGGTCGACCGATCCGTCGCTGATCACCCAGATCTCTTGGCTGACCGATCGGGCCACATAAACCACCTCGGAGATGGTGTCCTCTTCGTTGTGGGCAGGAATGATCACTCCTACCGTGGCCATGTAAACCTCACCCGGCTCAGTCTACACCAAGCCAAGACGCTGCGAGGCAAGCCGCTGCTCTCAGCGGCTCACCCGGACGACGTCGCTCACCACCACCAGGGCCATGAACAGGATCAGGAAGGCGAAGCCGACCAGGTTGACCGCGTCTTCCAGCGTGCTCTTGAAGCGCCGTCCGATCAGAGCCCTAAGGAGCACTAGCAGCGCTCTGCCTCCGTCCAGACCGGGGATCGGCAGCAGATTGAAGAGCCCCAGGCTCAGATTGATCAGGTAGGCGATCTCGAAGAACCCCCACAGCCCGCCCTGCTGCACCGATCGGCCGACCAGTTGTACCGATCCGATCGGCCCGACCACCTGCTTGCTGGGCCGTAGCGGCCGGGCGATCACCGAAGCGACCCCGTGCAGCAGAGAGCTGGTAGCAGCTGGGAGCAGCGAGGTGGTGCGCCCGAGCGCCAGGGCCAAGGCCCTTAGGATCCCCGGCTTGCGGGTGATGGTGGCGGGACCGTAGGAGACGCCGAACAGGGCGTGGCCATGTGGGGTCCAGTGCACCGCTAGCTGCTCCGGCCGGGAGCGGCCTGGTGGCAGCAGTGTCAGCTGGATGGTCCCTCCGGCCTTGATGGCCCGCCCGAGGGCCAGGTAGCCGCTGCCCGACTTGGGCAGCGGCCGGCCATCGATAGCCGAAATCCGGTCTCCTGCTTCCAGCCCGGAGTGGCTGGCCGCGCTGCCCGGGAGGACTCTGTAGATCTCGGCTTGGTCCGCGTGCGTGGCGGTGACCACTCCCTGCCCCATGAAGACGGCTGCGAGCAGCAGGACGCCCAGGGCCAGGTTGGACAGAGGTGCCGCGAGCAGGGTGGCCAGCTTGCCCAGCAGGGGGAGCCGGCTGAAGCCCCGGGGCGGCTCCCCCGGGGGCTGGGCCATGCCGTCGATCTCCACGTAGCCGCCGACCGGGAAGGCGCTCAGCCGCCACTCGGTCCCGCCCAGCTGCCTGCGCAGCAGCACTGGCCCCATTCCCAGCGAGAAGGTTTTGACCGCTGCGCCCTGGGCCCTGGCCACCAGCAAGTGCACCCCCTCGTGCAGGATTACCCCGACATCGATGATCACCAGCCACAGCAGGGCTGCTCCCAGCCAGGCGGCTGCGCTCACAAAAGCTCCTCTGCCCTGCGGCGGGCCCAGGCGTCCACGCTTGCGATGCTAGACCAATCCAGCGGCCCAGAAGGTGCTCCGGCCAACACCTCCTCGATCACCCTGGAGATCCCTGGGAAGTCCAGCCGTCCGGCCAGGAACGCGGCCACCGCCACCTCGTCGGCTGCGTTCAGGGCCACTCGAGCCAGACCCCCGCGCCGGCCGGCCTCGGTAGCCAGGGAGAGCGCGGGAAAGCGCAGCAGGTCGGGCTCGCCCAGCTCGAAGCTGCCCAGCGGGAGCGGTGCGCCGGCAAAGGCGGCGCGGTGCCCGGCCGCGACGTCCCCGGGCCAGCGCATGCCCGGGCAGCCCAGAGCGTAGGCGATGGGCAGCTCCATCGAGGGCTGAGCCAGCTGGGCCTTGTAGTTTCCATCGACGAAGCGGACCAGTGCGTGGATCAGGCTCTGGGGCTGGATCAGGACGCGGATCTGCTCCAGGGGGAACCCGAACAGCTCGGCGGCTTCCAGGATCTCTAGGCCCTTGTTCATCAAGGTGGCGCTGTCGATGGTCACCTTGGCGCCCATCCTCCAGGTGGGGTGCCGCAGGGCCATCTCCTTGCTGACCGCGCGCAGATCGGCCGGCTCGCTGCGGAAAGGTCCCCCAGAAGCCGTCAGGATGAGCTCGGCGACGCTGCCTAACGGCTCTCCCACCAGGCACTGGTACAGTCCGCTGTGCTCGCTGTCCACCGGGACGATGGAGCCGCCGCAGCGGGCGACCAACTCCCAGATCAGCGGCCCGGCCACCACCATGCTCTCCTTGTTGGCCAGGGCGACCCGCCGGCCCGCCGCCAGCGCCCGCCGGACCGGCTCTAAGCCGGCTAGGCCTGGGATAGCCGCCACCACCGCGTCGCACTCCAGCTCGGCGACCTCGCCAGGGCTGGCCAGCTTGACGCCCAAGCGCTCGGCTTCCCCCCTACGGGCCTCCTCCACGCTGACCAGCGCCGGCGAGAATTCGGCCACCTGCTCGGCCAGGGCCTCTAGGTTGTTCCCGGCTGCCAAGCCGACGATCCGGTGACCTTCCCGGCGGACGACCTCACAGGCCTGTCGGCCGATGCTTCCGGTGGAACCCAGCAAGACGACGCGCATGCCGACATGCTACGGCCGATTTCCTCCCTAGCGGGCGACCACCAAGGTGATGAAAAAATAGGTCGCCGGTACCGCGAACAGCAGGGAGTCCAATCGGTCCAGGATCCCACCGTGGCCAGGTAGGAAGTTGCCGGAATCCTTGGCGTCCAGGGTGCGCTTGATCAGGCTCTCGGTCAGGTCGCCGAGCTGCGCGGAGCTGCTGACCAGCACGCTGAATAGCAGCTCCATCCAGGGGTCTAGGGTGACGCTGAGCCGGGTGAGCCAGAGCCCGCCCAGCAGCACCACCAAGAAGCTGCCCACCAGGCCGCCGATGGCCCCCTCCAGCGTCTTGGATGGGGAGATGTCCGGGGCCAAAGGCCGCTTCCCCAGCAGGCTCCCGAAGAAGAATCCCCCGACGTCGCTGGCGAAGGAGGCCAGCAACGGCATCAACAAGTAGCCCAGCCCCAGCTGCCCGTCTGGGGTATAGCGCAGCAGCAGGAAGTAGCCCAGCAGCCAGGGGATGTACAGCAAGCCGAATAGGGTGTAGACGATGCGCTCCAGCGGGCGCTCCCCGGGCTGGATCACCTCGACGATCAGCAGGTAACCTACCGCCACGGTCAACACCACTTCCCTCCAGGAGCCACCGATCCACGGCACGATCGGCAGGTTGGGGTAGGAAGCGGCCAAGATCAGCACAGCGAAGAGCAGCAGGGAGTTGCGCCGCACGTCGATATCGTGCCGGCGCAGCAGGCCGACGTATTCCCCCAGCGCCAGGTAGCTCACCACCAAGACGGCCGGGATCATCAGCGGCAACCCCGCCCACACCACCACCCAGAGCACCGCCAGCGCGACCAGCGCCGAAAGTGTTCTGGAGCGCAAGGAGCTCACGTTCTACCCTTAGCCCGCCTCCGGATTCAGTTCAGGATGTCCTGTTCTTTGTGGGCCAGCGCGCTGTCGATCTTGGCGATGTATTCATCGGTGATTTTCTGGGCCTCAGCCTCATCTCGTTTGCGCTCGTCCTCGCCCAGCCCAGCCTGCTTGGTGACTTCCGAGAGCAGCTCGCGCCGGAGATTGCGCACCGCTATCCGGGCTTCCTCGGCGTAGGCCTTGGCGTTCTTCACCAGCTCCTTGCGGCGCTCCTCGGTCAGGGCCGGGATGGCGATGTAGAGGGCGTCGCCCTTGTTGGCTGGGTTCAGCCCCAGGTCGCTCTCCCGGATGGCTTTCTCGATCGCGCTGAGAGCGCTGCGGTCCCAGGGGGTGACCGCCAGGGTCCGGGCGTCGAGGGCGGTGATGCTCGCCACCTGGTCGATGGGGAGCATCGTCCCGTAATGGCTCACCACCACTTTGCGCAGCAGCGCCGGATTGGCCCGGCCGGTCCTGAGGACGGCCAGATTGCTCTCCAGGCTCTCCAAGGCCCGGTCCATGCGGTGCCTTGCCTCTTGAAACATCGCTTTCATGCCACCTCCAGGCTAAGCTGGTTGCTCAGGCGATCAGTGTACCAACTTTCTCGCCGCTGAGCAGCCTGGCCAGATTGCCCTGCAAGAAGATGTCGAAGACGATCAGGGGCAGGTGGCGGTCCCTGGAGAGGGTCAGCGCGGTGGCGTCCATCACGGTCAGCCCCAGCCGGACGATCTCCATGGGCGAGATCACGTCGATCTTGCTGGCGCTGGCGTCCTGGCGGGGATCGGCGGTGTATACCCCATCGATCTGATTCTTGGCCATCAAGACCACCTCGGCGCCGATTTCCAGAGCGCGCAGGGTGGCGGTGGTGTCGGTGGTGAAGAAGGGGTTGCCGTTTCCGCCGCCGAAGATCACGATGCGCCCCTTCTCCAGGTGGCGGATGGCCCGGCGGCGGATGTACGGCTCGGCCAGCGCGCTCATCGGGATGGCGGTCTGGACCCGAGTGGGGCTCCCCAACCGCTCCAAAGCGTCCTGCAGGGCCATCGCGTTCATCACCGTGGCCAGCATGCCCATGTAGTCGGCGGTGACCGGATCCATCCCCACTCCGTTGCGGCCGCCGCGCCAGAGGTTGCCCCCCCCTACCACCACCGCGAGCTCGGTGCCGGTCTGGTCGCGCGCCCCCTTGATCTCCCTGGCCAGCTCCGAGGTGGCCTCCGGGGAGATGCCGTATCCCCCCTCGCCGGAAAGGAATTCTCCAGAGAGCTTGAGCAGGACGCGCCGGTACCCCATACCCCTCCTCGCCTAGCTGCCGATCTCGAACCTCACGAATTGGCCGACGGTGGCTTTGCCCAGGTGTTGGGCCACGCTCTTGGAGGGGTCCTTGACGAATTTCTGTTCCAGAAGGACGTTCTCCTCGTAGAATTTGCTCAACTGGCCGCTGACGATGCGCTCGAGCATGTTCTCCGGGCGACCCTCGTTGCGCGCCTTGTTCTCCAGGATCTCCCGCTCTTTGGCGAGGACTTCCTGGTCGACCTCCTCGCGCCTGAGGTAGCGGGGTCGCTCAGCGGTGACGTGCAGGGCGATATCCTTGGCTACCTCGGCGGCCCCCTCGCCTTCCAGGGCCACCAGGACGCCGATCTTCCCGTTGCTGTGCACGTACCCCGCGACCACGCCGGGGCTCTGCAGGTAGGCTGCCCGGCTCAACACCAGGTTTTCGCCGATCTTGGCGATGGCCTCCTGCAGCGCGCGCTCCACCGAGATCCCCGGGCGCAGCGCGCTGGACTGCAGGCTGTCCAGGTCTGCGTCCCGCCGAGCCAAGACCAGCCGTGCGGCCGAGGACACCAGTTCCTGGAAGTCACTGTTCCTGGCGACGAAGTCGGTCTCGCAGTCGACCTCGACCATGGCGGCTTCCTTGCCGTCCGGCGCCAGCTCGATCGCGATCAGACCCTCGCGGGCCTCCCGCCCGGCTTTCTTGGCGGCCTTGACGATGCCGCGCTCCCGCAGCAGGGCTACCGCCTGCTCCTCATTCCCCGCGGCGTCCTCCAGGGCGCGCTTGACGTCCATCATGCCCGCCCCGGTCATCTCCCGGAGCTTCTTGATCGACTCCAGCATCAGAGCTCCTCTTGGGCGACCTGACCCTGCTCCAGGTCCAGCGCGGGCAGCTGCGCGTCCTCTGCGATCTCGAACTCCGATTCCACTTGCTCTTCCTCGGATCCGCCCCTGACCTCCACGATCAGGTCGCCGATGCGGTGGGTGACGAGCTGGATCGAGCGGATAGCGTCGTCGTTTCCGGGGACGATGTGATCGATCAGGTCGGGGTCCGAATCGGTATCGGCCAGCGCGATCACCGGGATGTCCAGCTTGCGAGCTTCTTGGACTGCGATGATCTCTTTGGTCGGATCGATGACGAAGATGGCGTCCGGAAGCCTGGTCATGGCCCGGATACCGCCGACGTAGCGTTCCAGCCGCTCGCGCTCATTCTTGAGCAGGATCCGCTCCGACTTGGGCCGCTCGTTGACTGCGCCGGTCTCGAACATCTCGTCGAGCTCGGCCAAGCGGTCGATTCTGGTCCGGATGGTTCGGAAGTTGGTGAGCATCCCTCCCAGCCAGCGCTGGGTCACGTAAGGCATCCCGGTCCGCTTAGCTTCCGTCTCGATAATCTCTTGCGCCTGCTTCTTGGTCCCGACCAGCAGCAGGACCCCGCCGCGCTCGGCCAAGTCTCGGATAAAATTGAAAGACTTATCCAGCTCCTTGAGCGTTTTCTGCAGGTCGATGATGAAAATCCCGTTGCGCTCGGTGAAGATGAAGCGGCGGTACTTGGGGTTCCAGCGCTTGGTCTCGTGCCCGAAGTGCACCCCGGCCTCGAGCAGCTGCTTCATGCTGATGTAGGACATACGGCTTCTTTCTGGGAGCGTTGCTCTGGAGATTCCGGGCTCACCGCATGGATACCGCAGGGGACACTCCCGGCCTCTGCGGCGTTGCAGTCAGACGGATGGTCGCAGGGCGACCCGTGCGAGTGTAGCGCACTGGAGGTGGTGCCGTCTAGCTCCGGTGCGCGCCCGGCGGATTACAGCTTGGCTAGAGCGTCCTTGGCCGAACTGCTCTTGGGGTCGATCTTGAGCGCCTGCTCGAACTGCAGCTTGGCGTCCTTGACATCTCCGATGGCGACTAGGGCCTCTCCCAGATAGTAGTGGTAGGCCGCCTGCGAGCCGTCCAAGGCGACCGCCTTGGTCAGGTTGAGGCGCGCCTCCCTGGCTAGCCCCATCTGCAGGGCGATTCGCCCCAGGTAGTAGTAGAAGATCGGGTAGTTGAGCGGATCGAGCTTGACGGCCTCCTGCAAGTTCTGCTGCGAGCTGGTGAACTTCTTCTGCAGGAACAAGATGATCCCGTAGTTACCGACCACCTCGGCGTCTTTGGGGCTGATGTTGACCGCCTGCTCGATCTCCGGCAGAGCCCTCTTGGAATTGCCGATGCGCATCAGCACCAGGGCGTAGAGCGATCTGGTCTGGGCATTGAGCGGGTCGGCGATCACCGCGCGCTCCAAGACTTTGTCGGCCTGGAGAAAGTTCCCAGCGCTGTAGTAGAGGTGCCCCATGTTGGCTAGGACCACCGGGTTCTTGGGCGCCAGGGAGAGCGCTTCCTTCTGGGCACCGATGGCCGCCTTGAGGTTGCCCTGATCCTTATAGATGATCGCCCGCTCGTTATAGATCGCCGCGGACTTGGGATTGACCAGGACAGCTTCGTCCAAGACCGCCAGAGCGCGTTCCAGGTCGCCGGCAACTTTGGAGGGATGGCGAGAGTGGTCGTGCTGGGCCTGGTAGGCTTGGGCCAGGAAGATGTAAGGCGCGACGTGGTGGTGGCTGATCTTGATCAGCTTGCGGAAGGTGGAGATTGCCGAGGAGTAGAGTCCCAGCCGGATCTGGGCCTGTCCCAGATAGAGCATCGCCTCGCTGTTGTTGGGCTCCAGGTCTAGAGCCGCTCGGAAGGAGACGTAGGCCGAGTCGTACTGGCCCATCTGGAAGTAGTAGCGCCCCAGGGTGATGTAGTTGCTGGCGCTGAGGTTGGATGGCTGGTTCTTCCCTGTGGGAGCGGATTGCGTGCTACTGGACGGAGTTGATTGTGCCTCGGCCGCCGTCAGGGTTGCCAGCAGGGGCAACAGCGCACACAGCCCAAACACCAAGATTCGCTTCACCTATAAACCTCCCAACCCCAGCTTCCGGGGTCGCTCCACTTTTGGCCTGGCACTCCGGCGGATCCGATCTGTACCCTGCTTGCCGCTGCCACAAGGCATCATAGGGGCAAGTGGCTGAAGCCATGTGAAGCAGTTGTGAGAAGGGGCCCGCGCGGCGCGGAGGATCGGAAGCCAGCTGGCTCGCACCGCTATGCTAGGCTTCCGGCAGGTCAAGCCCGATCTGCGAGGAGTCTAGCATGAAACGCATCGGTCTTACCGGCAGTATCGGCAGCGGCAAGAGCACGGTGGCGAGCCTGCTCAGAGCTAGAGGCTTCGCGGTCCTGGACGCCGATCAGATCGCCAGAGAGCTGACCGGCTGCCCCGAGGTCTTGAGCGAATTGCTCACCTTTGGGCCGGAGGTAGTGCGGGCTGGTCGGTTGGACCGCGCCGCCCTGGCCCGGCGGGTATTCGGGGATCCTGAGGCCCTGGCTAGGCTTAACGCCCTGATCCACCCCAGGGTGCGCGCCGAGCTGGCCCGCCGTCGCGAGGCGCTGGGAGCCGAGACTGTCTTCGAGGAAGTCCCCCTGCTCTACGAGAGCGGGCTCCAGGGCAGCTACGACTCGGTGATCGTGGTCGACGCCCCGCTGCCGCAGCGCCTGGAGCGGCTCAGCCGCAGGGGGCTGCCGGAGGCGGACGCCCGTCGCCGCGACGCCCTGCAGCTTCCGGCGGACACCAAGCGAGCCCTGGCCAGCGCTGTCCTGGAGAATACTGGAAGCCTGGTTGAGCTGGAGGCTGCCCTGGACGCCCTGCTCCTTCGCCTGCAGCTGCAGCCCGGTTGAGCGGGCTATCCCTAGCGCTCGGGCGCGGGATCTAGCGCCGCCTCGGCGTGTCCGAGCAGCTCCGCCTCGGCGTGTCCGAGCAGCTCCGCCTCCCCCGGCCCGCGGTTTCCCCGGGCGAACTCTAAGGCCGCTTGGATGAAAGCCCGGAAGGGTGGGCTCGGCCGCATCGGGCGGCTGCGGAACTCGGGGTGGCTCTGGGTCCCCACGAAGAAGGGGTGGTCGGAGAGCTCGATGGCTTCGACCAGCCCTCGCCCTATGCCGGCCATCCCCGGAGTGATCCCGCTGATCACCAGGCCAGCCTCTCTGAGAAAGCCGGTGTAGGCAGGGTTGACCTCGTAGCGGTGCCGGTGGCGCTCGGTCACCGTTCCGCCCTCCGGTAGGCCGTACATGGCTGCGACCCGCGTCCCTCCCTGCACATCCATCGGCCAATCCCCCAGCCGCATGGTCCCGCCCAACCCCTTGACCTCCAGCTGCTCGGGCATCAGGTCGATCACCCGGTGCGGGCTGTAGGGGTCGAACTCCGAGCTGTTGGCGCCCGCGAGGCCAGCCTCCCTGGCGAACTCGATGACGGCGACCTGCATGCCGAGGCAGATCCCCAAGTAGGGGATGCGGTGCAGCCTGGCGTGGCGGGCGGCGCGGATTTTCCCCTCGATGCCCCGAATCCCGAAGCCGCCCGGGACCAGGATGCCGTGTGCCTCGCTGAAGGGCTCTAGGCCGTCTTCGAGTTCCTCGGCGTTGACCCACTGGATGACCAACTCCGCCCGATTGGCGATGGCGGCGTGCCGCAAAGCCTCGAGTAGGCTCAGATAGGCGTCCGGCATGGCGGTGTACTTTCCGGCGATCGCGATCTTGACCCGGTGTTCGGGGTGGCGCAGGATCTGCACCGCCTTCTGCCAGATACCCAGATTGGGAGCCGTCTTCTCGAGTCCCAACAGGGCTTCGATAGCCCGCCCCACCCCCTGCTGTTCTAGGGCGATGGGCAGCTCGTAGACCTGATCGACGTCGTAGGAACAGAAGACCCGGTCCGGCAAGACGCTGGTAAACAGGGCGATCTTGCGGGCGAGCTCGGGAGAAACCGGCTCTCCGGAGCGTACCAGGACCAGGTCCGGGCTGATTCCCACCGACCGCAGGGTGGCCACCGAGTGCTGGGTGGGCTTGGTCTTGTACTCCTGGCTGCTCTTCAGGTAAGGGAGGAGGGTCAAGTGGACGTAGGCGGTCCGGTCGGCCCCCTCGTCGAAGCGGAGCTGGCGGATGGCTTCCAGGAAGGGGAGGCTCTCCATGTCGCCTACCGTCCCACCCACCTCGACTAGGCAGATCTCGGCCTCGGCTCGGGCAGCCACCTCCCGGATCCTGCGCTTGATCTCGTCGGTGATGTGGGGGATCACCTGTACGGTTTGGGAGAGGTATTCGCCGGCTCGTTCCCGGCGGATGACTTCCTGGTAGACCTGGCCGGTAGTCAGGTTGCTCCCGGGTGGGACGTCCATGTCCAAGAAGCGCTCATAGTTGCCCAGGTCCAGGTCGGTCTCGCTGCCATCGGCGGTCACGAACACCTCGCCGTGCTCGTAGGGGCGCATGGTCCCCGCGTCGATGTTGATATAGGGATCGATCTTGATCGCGGTGACCGCGTAGCTTCTGGCCCGGAGCAGCGCGCCGAGCGAGCTGGTCACCAGCCCCTTGCCCAAGCTGCTGACCACTCCCCCGGTGATGAAGATGTATTTCATGTCTCCCCCGCCGGCCGAGTCCAGCCGGCAAAACAAAACCGAAGGCAGGCCGCCTTCGGAATTCCAGCTTACCACGCGGTGGCCTAGAGGTACTGCAGTTGGGGCGGCGCGCGGCCGAGGCCGAGCTCGGCCAGCTCCAGCAGCGCTAGGCCGCTGGGGAAAGTGGCCTGCGCCAGCTGGAGGCCGAGCTCGGCCTCCAGCTGGCGCAGCTCCCCCTCTTCCCGCTTGGCCTCGGCCGCCAGGCAGGTCAGGTGCCCACTGCCCACCGCGTAAGCCGCGCTGTAGAAGCGTCCCCTGCCGGCGTCCGTAGCGACCAGCCAACGGCCTGCTCGGTCCAGGGGGACCATGCCCGCCAGGCTGCTGACCCCGAGCAGCGCCGTTCCCCCCCAGGCCGAAGCCAGCCCCAGGGCGTAGGCCTGGGCCACCCTCAGGCCGGTGTAGGACCCCGGCCCGCTGCCCAGAATCACCCGATCGGCCCAAAAGGGTAGGCCGAGCTCGCGGTACAGCTCCCCTACTCGGGCCGGGAGCTGTACCGAGTGGGCCCGCCCCAGGTGGACCGCCCGCTCGGCCCGGAGCTCACCCCGCCGCACGGCCAAGCTGAGCCAGGGCCCAGAGCTGTCGATGGCCAGGTCCGTCACGAGTTTTTGAGCCCCAGCGCCCCGGCTAGCCGTCCGGACCAGGCCGGTGGGTAGACCGGGATGAACTCGTCATCGCTCACGGTCCAGAGCCTGAGGAAGTTGTGGTAGGAGAGGTAGGCCGCGTTCCCAAACATCGGATCGCTGACCCAGATGCGCCGCTGCACCTGCTGGTAGCCGCGCACCACCCGGAAGTGTGCGACCTGGCCGGGTTGGTCCAGCCACTGCAGGACGATGACCGGGATACCCAGCGCCAGAACCCTCTCCAGCTCGGCGATGGTACCTCCGCGGAAGATAGTCGCCTGCAACCCGAAGCGCTGGACGTACCAGGGGATCACTAGGTCGCTCATGTACCCCCCGGTCGGGCGGAGCAGCGCCTGGATCTGCCCCTGGGACCGGGTAATTCCGTAATAGGCCAGCACTTCGGACAGGCTGGCGGGCCCGCAGTTGTCGTAGGTCTGCCAGACCTGGGGGATGTGCGGGAGATAGACCGTTCTCGGTAGGGAGCCAGCCAGGCCGCCGCCCAGCAGCAGAGCGAGCAGCCAAGCGGTACGGCGCAGCCAGGGCACCCATCCAGTATAGCCAGGGGCCTAGCCGCCGGGGTGTCAGAATGCGGCATGCTCTACCACCGAGACGCCTACCGGCGCCGTTTTCAGAGCCAGGTCGGCGGCCTGCGCACCTGGCAGGGCTCGCTGTGGGTCTGGCTGCTCGATACCGCCTTCTACCCTACCGGCGGTGGCCAACCCTGCGACCTGGGAACGCTGGAGATCGCCGGCAGAGCTTTTTCCGTGACCGAAGTGACCAAGGACGGCCAGGTCTGGCACCGCCTAGAGGGCCCCGCTGCCGGAGAGGTCGCCGTAGGCGACCCCGCTGTGGGGGAGCTGGACTGGCCCAGGCGCCTGCGCCACATGCAGCGCCACAGCGCGCAGCACCTGCTGGCCCAGGCCTTCTCTCGGGTGGACCGAGCTTTCTCGGTGCTCGCGATCAACCTGTCCCAGCCCCGCTGCACCATGGACTTAGCCGGTCACCCCGATCCGGCGGCTATCCAGGCGGCCAGCGCCCTGCTACACGCCCAGCTCTACCGCGACCTGCCCATCACCAGCTTTGAAGTGGAGGAGAGCGAGCTGGACCGCTTTCCATTGCGCCGGCCGCCGCAGGTGCAGGGGCGGGTGCGGCTGGTGGCCGTCGCCGACCCTGAGGATCCCAGCGGGTTCTGGGACGTCTCGGCTTGCGGCGGAACCCACCTCTCCTCGGCAGCCCAGGCCATCCCGGTCACGGTGCTCCGCGGCGAGGCTGTCCGCAAGGGCGGGACCAGGGTGTACTTCTTGGCCGGCGAGGAGGCGCGCTGCTATCTGGAAGAGGGCCGGGTTCGCCTGCAGGCTTTGGCTGCTCGCTTCTCCTGCCGCGACGAGGAGGTCCCGGAGCGGGTGCTCGGCTTGGCCGAGCAATTGGCGGACCAGCAGGCCGAGCTGCGGCGGCTGCGCCTGCGTGAGGCCGGGTTGCGCCTGGCCTCAGTCCAATCCCACCCCCTCCCGGGAGCTGCGCTGCGCTACTTGTCGCTGCGGCCCGAAGAGGAGGACCTCTTGGACGCCCTGGCTACCCTGGCCGCCGACCTCCCCCCGGCGCTGACCGTGGTCAGCGCCGGAAGCCAGCTCTTGGTGGCCTCCTCCTGCGCCATCTCGGCGCGCGCGCTGCTGGCCGCGCTGCTCGCAGACCTGGGTGGGAAGGGGGGCGGCAGCGACCGGCTGGCCCGCGGTTCGGCCGATCTCGCCTCTCTGCGGGCCCTTTCGGCTGAGCGGCTGGCCGCCCTAGCCGTCCCCTGATTCAGGCCGGAAAACGGCCGTGGATCCGCAGCAGCGAGGCTGCCACCTCCAAGGCGGCTAGGGCAGCCAACAGCAGCACCCCTCCCCAGTCCGGCCAGCTGAGCAGGGCCAGCAGCAGCGCCGTCGCGGGCGGCGCTGCGTCCAGCGAAGAGCGGGCCAACCGCTCCGGGGCTGGCCGGCTGCGCCGGAGCGGGAGCAGCGCGACGGCGACCCACAGCAGGGCGCAGAACCCCAGCCAGTCGCCCACCGGGAGGGTGCTGCCTTGGACCCCCAGGGCGGCCCTGAGCGCGGCGGCCGGCAGGACGATTCCGGCCAAAGTGATCCAGAACAGCGCGCTGGCGGCCCGGCGCCACTGCCGGGCCGGCGAATTGGCCCGCAGCCCCAGGAGCCCGCCGCGCTTCAGCCCAGCACCTCGGCGACCCGTGCAGCCTGCCCTTCCACCTCCACCAGGTCGTCGGCTGCCAGCTCGCTCCTCAGGCTGGCCAGCGCCTCCCCGCCATCGCTGGCTCCGCACCACCCCACCACCTTGCCGTCTCGCCGCACCTCCGCCCTGCCTCTGAGCTGCGGCCCGAGGGCCTGCAGCCGGGCCAGGCGGTGGCGGACCTGCCCGCGGGCCTCGAGGCGGGCCATGATCTCCTGCCCCACGTAGCAGCCCTTGCCCCGAGCCACCCAATGGCCCAGGCCGCACTCCTGGGGCAACCGGCCGAGCAGCTGGTCCGAGGCCGGGTCGGGGCGGCCAGCGCGGATCCGCTGCCGCTCCAGCGCCGCCGCCTCCGCCAGCTCGACGCGGCCGCCGAGCGAGGGGTCTTCCGGAACGCCGATCAGGTCGTGTCCGCCCAGGCCGTAGCGGTCGTGCTCCAGGGCGCCGCTGAACCCTTCGGGCCACTCAGGCCCCAGCAGGTGCAGGACCCGCAGCGGCTCCGCTGGCCCCACTTCGACCTGGTCGAAGACGATGTAGCGGCGCAGGCGCGCCGCCAGCGCCTGCGCGTACGGTTCCTGGACCAGCAGCCAGATCTCCTCCGGCCTGCGTACCAGCTCGGCGGCCAGTTCGATCTGGCCGCGCGGGTTCAGGAACAACGTGTCCAAGACGCTGGTTTCGGAGAGCCCCCGCAGGTCTCCGCTGACCTGTCCCTGCAGGAAGGCTACGCTGTCAGCCCCGCTGAGCCGGATCCGGTGGCGCTCCAGCAGCACCCCGGTGAGGCTCACGGCTGTCCCCCCAGCGCCGCCAGCAGGTTGGCCATCTCGATCGCTGCCAGCATCGCCTCGGAGCCCTTGTTGCCGGCCTTGCCGCCGGCTCGCTCCAGCGCCTGCTCCAAGGTGTCGGTGGTGAGGACCCCCAGCGCGATGGGAATACCGGCCTGTAGGCCGGCCTGGGCCAGCCCGGAGATGGCCGCCGAGGCGACGTGGGTGTAGTGGTCGGTGCCGCCCCGGATCACCGCCCCCAAGGCCACGATGGCCGAGGCCCGCCCACCCGCCGCTACCCGCTGGGCCGCCAGCGGCAGCTCGAAGCTGCCGGGCACGTCGATGCGCCACAGCCGCTCCGCTTGCCCGCCGTGCTGCCGGAAGCTCTCGGCGGCGCCCTCGACCAGCCGTTCGACCACCAGGGCGTTCCAGCGCGAGACCAACAGGGCGACGGTCAGCCCCGCAGCCCAGAGGCTGCCCTCCACTCGCTTCACAGCAGGTGCCCCAGCTTGCTCTGCTTGGTATCCAAGTAGCGCTGGTTGTGCGGGTTCGCCCCGACCTTCAGGGGTACCCGTTCGGTGATGACCAGACCGAACCCCTCCAGAGCGTGCAGCTTCTTGGGGTTGTTGGTGAGCAGCCGCATGGCCCGTACCCCCAGGGCGTGCAGGATCTGGGCCCCGATCCCGAAATCCCTCAGATCGGCGGGAAAGCCCAGGCTGAGGTTGGCCTGCACGGTGTCTTGTCCCTGATCCTGCAGCGCGTACGCCCGGATCTTGTTGAGCAGCCCGATCCCACGCCCTTCTTGCCGTAGATACACCAGTACCCCCCTCCCTTCTGCCGCGATAGCGGCCAGCGCGGCGTCGCGCTGCGCTCCGCAGTCGCAGCGCAGCGAGTGCAGGGCGTCGCCGGTCAGGCACTCGGAGTGGACCCTGACCAGCACCGGCCCCGCCTCCAAGTCCCCCATGGTCATGGCCAAGTGCTCGCCTCCCTGCAGGGTATCCTCGAAGCCGATCAGGGTGAACTCCCCCAGGTCGGTGGGCAGCTTGGCCCTGGCGACCTCCTGCACGAAGCCGTCGCCGTGTTGCAGCCGGAAAGCGATCAGGTCGGCGATGGTGCCGATCTTCAGGCCTCGGTCCCGGGCGAAGCTGACCAGGTCGTCCAGGCGGCGCATGTGGCCGTCCTCGCCCATGATCTCGCAGATCACCGCTGCCGGCTTGAGCCCGGCCAGCCGAGCTAGATCCAGCGCGGCCTCGGTGTGGCCGGCCCGCCGGAGGACGCCGCCCGGGCGGCCGACCAGCGGAAAGATGTGGCCGGGTCTGCGGAAATCTTGCGGCTTGGCCTGCTGGTCGATCAGTTTGGCCACGGTCGCGGCCCGGTCGAAGGCGCTGATGCCGGTGCTGTTCTCCTGGGCGTCGACGCTGACCGTGAAAGCGGTGGCATTGGGGTCGGTGTTGTGGACGACCATCGGGGACAGGTCCAGCTGCGCTGCCCGTTCAGGGGTCAGGCAGACGCAGATCAGCCCGCAGGCCTCGCGGGCCATCAGGGTGATCGCTGCTGGGCTGGCGAACTCGGCGGCGATCACCAGATCGCCTTCGTTCTCGCGGTTCTGGTCGTCCACCAAGACGATGGGTCTCCCCGCCTGGAACTCTTCTAGCAGTTCTGGGACTGTGGCGATCATGCGCCCTCCCCTGCGCTGCGCAGGCGCTCGACGATCTTGGCTAGGTAATCCGCCTCGACGTTGACCAGGTCTCCCGGTCGCAGCTCCCCCAGGGCAGTCACCTGTAGGGTGTGAGGGATAATCCACAGCCGGCAGTCGGCCCAGCCCAGCCCGGGCTGCGGCCCTACCTCCGCCAGGGTCAGGCTGACCCCGTCCACTGCTAGGCTGCCCTTAGGGACCAGGTAGCGCCCCAGCTGGGCGGGTAAGCGCAGGGTCAACTGCAGCGCGCCCTCGCTCCGGGTGGCCTCTAGCACCTCGGCGACGCCGTCGACGTGGCCTAGGACCAAGTGGCCACCCAAGCGGTCGCTCAGCCGCAGCGACCGCTCCAGGTGGACCTGCTGCCCTACTTCCCAGCGCGGTGCGGTGCGAGCCAGGGTCTCTTCGGAGAGCTCAAAACCCAAGGGGTCCAAGGAGACCGCGGTGAGGCAGGCACCGTTCACCGCCACGCTCTCGCCCAGCGCCAGCTCCGTCAGGGGCCGCTCCGGCACCAGGGTAATCCGCCGCAGCCCGCTCTCTACCTCGGCGCCGCTGACGCGCGCGCGCTGTTCCACCAAGCCGCTGAACATCAGCCACCTCCTTCGGCTGCGGTCAGCTCAGGGACCGGGTGGAGCCTCCCTCGGACCAGCAGGTCGCCCCCCAGCGGTGCGCTGCGGACTCCCTGCAGCTCCGCGGCCAGGCGGAGCGGCCGCTGCGGGCCGTGGAGGGGGGGCAGGCCCGCCCCCAGCAGCTTAGGGGCTAGAGCTACCCAGACCTCGTCGATCAGATCGTGGGCCAGGAACTGCGAGGTCAAGCCCGGTCCCCCCTCGAGCAGCAGGTTGCAGAACTCCCAGCTGGCCAGAGCGGTGAGAGCCTCTTCCAGATCGGGGGCGGGCAGGACCCTGACCGGCCGCTCCGACCAGCGCCCAGCCTGCTCGGGGGCGGTCACCACCACCGTGCCGGGGCGGACCGCCCTGGCGTCGAGCGGAATCTTGCCGCTGCGGTCGAACAGCACGGCGACCGCGTCTCTTCCACCCTCCGGGAGCCGGGTGGTGAGCGCTGGGTCGTCGGCGAGGACGGTACCGCTGCCCACGGCGACCAGGTCTGAGCGGTCGCGCAGCCTATGCGCTTCCTGCCGGGCGGCCTCGCCGCTGATCCAGCGGCTCTCGCCGCCCGGGGTGGCCACCTTGCCGTCCAAGGTCATCGCCCACTTGACGGTGACCCAAGGCCGGCCGCGCACCACCCGGCTGCGAAAGCCGGCTTGCTGCTCCAGGGCCTGCTCAGCCAGCAGGCCGGTGGCTACCTCGACCCCTTCTTGGAGCAGCCGTCTCCGGCCACGGCCGGAGACCCGGGGATCGGGGTCTAAGGTGGCGATGACGGCGCGGCGGATGCCGGCGGCCAAGAGCGCTTCGCTGCAGGGGGGGGTACGCCCGTGGTGGGTGCAGGGTTCCAGGGTCACGTAGGCGGTCGCCCCTCTGGCCCGCGCCCCAGCCTCCCGCAGGGCCACCACCTCGGCGTGGTCACTCCCGGCTCTGGCATGGTGGCCCACCCCGACCAGCTCCCCCTCCGAGACCAGGGCGCAGCCCACCGGGGGATTGGGCGAAGTCCGCCCCAACCCTCTCGCGGCGGCCTCTAGGGCCAGGCGCATCCACTGCGCGTCGGACTCGCTGAAGATAGCTTGCTGTGCCAAACAAAACAGCAGCGCACGGGGCACGCTGCCTGCACTCCTTCTCCCATCCGGACTTTGACCGTCGGTTCCGGAATCGCACCGGCTCGGGCCGGGCCGGATTGGCCCGGCTTCGCGGACTTTGACCGCCGGTAGGGAATTCCACCCCACCCCGAAGGAATGCGGCCCGGCCGCATCGCTCCGACTCTAACCCGCTCCCTGGGAGGGGAAGGTGACCTGGGTGACGCAGGCCACCCTAGTGCACTCAGGCGTCGTAGTACATGGCGTACTCCAAAGGGGTCGGCCGCAAGCGCACCGCGTCGGCCTCCTGCCGCTTGAGGGCGATGAAGCTCTCCAGCAGGTCAGCGGTGAAGACACCTCCCTTGAGCAGGAAGTCGTGGTCGGCCTCCAGGGCGTCTAGAGCCTGATCCAAGCTGGCTGGCAGGGTCTTGATCCGCCTGGCTTCCCTAGGGCTCAAGCTGTAGAGGTTGCGGTCGACCGGATTGGGCGGCTCGAGGTCGCGCTCGATACCGTCTAGACCGGCCATCAGCAGGGCGGCGAAGGCCAGGTAGGGGTTGGCCATCGGATCGGGCGCTCGGTACTCGATGCGCTTGGCCTTGGCGAACTCGGGGCCGCGGAAGTACATAGGGACCCGGATGACCGCGCTGCGGTTGCGGGCGGAGATGATCAGGTTGACCGGAGCCTCGTAACCGGGCACCAGGCGGCGGTAGCTATTGACCGAGGGGTTGGTGATCGCCGCCAAAGCCGGACCGTGCTTCAGCAGGCCGGCAGCGTACTGCATAGCCACTCCGGAGAGTTCGGCGTAGCCCCCCTGCTCGTAGAACAGCGGCTGGCCGCCCTTCCAGAGGGACTGGTGGACGTGCATGCCCGACCCGTTATCCCCGAACAGCGGCTTGGGCATGAAGGTCGCGGTCTTGCCGGCCTCTGCGGCCGCGCTCTTGACCGCGTACTTGTACTTGAGCACCCGGTCAGCCATCTCGGTCAGGGTGCCGAAGCGCATGTCGATCTCGGTCTGCCCGGCCGAGGCCACTTCGTGGTGGTGGACCTCGATCGGCACGCCCATCCCGACCAGCAGCGTGGTGATCCGGCTGCGCAGGTCCTGGTACTTATCGGTCGGTGGGACCGGAAAGTAGCCGCCCTTGGCTGGGATGCTGTAGCCGTCCCCGGGGAGCTCGCTCCCCCAGTGGGCCTCCTCGGCCTCGATCTCGAAGCCGCTCTGGTGCGCCGAGGTCGCGATGGAGACCGAGTCGAACAGGAAGAACTCGGCTTCTGGGCCGAAATAGGCGGTGTCGCCGATCCCGCTGCCGCGCAGATAGGCTTCGGCGGCCCGCGCGACCCGCCGCGGGTCGCGCGAGTAGGGCTCCCCGCTGCTGGGATCGACGACGGAGCAGGTGATCACCAAGGTCCTGTCGGCGAAGAACGGGTCGAGGAAGGCGGTGGCCGGATCGGGCAGCAGCAGCATGTCCGATTCGTGGATCTCCTGAAAACCGCGGATCGAGGATCCGTCGAAGCCGACGCCCACCGAGAAGGTCCTCTCGTCGATCTCGCTGGCTGGGGCGGTGAAGTGCTGTTCCTTGCCAGGAAGGTCGACGAAGCGGAAGTCGGCGAAGGCGACGTCGTGGTCTCTCAGGTAGGCAATCAGGTCGCTGGCGGACTTGAACATGCGGTCTCCTTGGGCGCGGTGCGAAGTGACACCGGTCACTTAGCGGCGAGTATAGAGATGTTCTGGCGTTTCGTCAACTTTTTCTTATACATTTTGCAGAGATCGCTGGTAGATTTAGGCTTAAACTCGTAATTTCGTGTATTTTGTCTATTTTTTGTTGAACGAAATGCTGGTAGAGGGCGACCTATCCAAGCCGTCAGGGCGGGGATGCATCCCCGCCCTGACGGCTTGGATAGGTCGGACTACTTGGACTTGCGGTACGAGGCCGAACCGAAGCGCCTGTTGAACTTCTCCACCCGGCCCTCGGCGTCGATGAAGCGCTGCTGGCCGGTCCAGAAAGGGTGCACACCCGACCAGACCTCCACGTGGATCTCCGGACGGGTGGAGAGGGTCTCCATGACCACCTGCCCCTGATAGACGATCTTGCAAGGCACAACCTTGGGGTGGATTTCGCTTTTCACGGTGGATCCTCCATCTCGCTCGGGTCTGATCCCGGCGTGGAAACCCACTCTAGCAAAAAAGGCTGGGGCCGGCCAGCCCTTCAGCCCAGGCCCAACTCGGCCAGCGCGCTGCGGGCGACCCCGGCTTCGTTCCAGGGGAGGACTTGACCCCCTCGCTCCAGGGTCGGCTCGACGCCCTTGCCGGCCAGCAGCACGGTATCCCCGGCTTTGGCCTCGCTGAGGGCGGTGAAGATGGCCTGGGTGCGGTCCGGGACCGAGCTGAAGTTGCGCTTCCCGCAGGCCAGCGCGCCCCGCTCCATCTCGGCCAGGATCTGTTCCACCGGGGTGTCACGGCAATCTTCCTCGGTGAAGTAGGCCCAGTCGGCCCAGGTGGTCGCCGTCTCCCCCAGCGGCGCGCGTTTGCTGGGATCGCGCCGGCCGCCGGCCGAGCCGATCACCACCCGCAGCTGCCCCGAAGTGGTCTCCCGCAGCGTCGCCAGCACCTTGCCCAGCGCCGGAGGGGTGTGGGCAAAGTCCACCACCACCCGGAAGGGGTTGTGGATCAGCAGCTGCAGCCGTCCGGGCACCCCGGGGAAGCTGCGCAGCCGGCGGGCCAGCTCGGCTAGGGGCACGCCCATCTTGGCCGCCGCCGCCAGCGCAGCCAAGGCGTTGGCGGCGTTGTAACGCCCGAGCATGGGCAGCACCGTCTCCAGCTCGCCCAGGGGCGAGCGGACCCGCAGGGCCTGTCCTTCCGGTAGATCTAGGAGCTGCAGGGGATACCAGTCGGCCGCGGGGGCCAGGCCGTAGGACCAGTGCGGCCGGTCGGCGAGGCGCCTAGCCCAAGGATCCTCGGCGTTGAGCACGGCGAAGGGAGCTCGCTCGATCAGGCTGCGCTTGGCGGCGAAGTAATTCTCCATGGTCCCGTGGAAGTCGAGGTGCTCGGGGGACAGGTTGGTCCAGATGGCTAGCTCGAAGCGTACCCCGCGCACTCGCTGCAGCGCCAGGGCGTGGCTGCTGACCTCCATGGCCACCCGGCGGGTTCCCCTGCGGCGCAGCTCGGCGAGCACCCCTTGGATCTGGGGGGCCTCCGGGGTGGTGAAGTGCGCTGGGAACTCCGTCAGCTCGCCATCCCCCAGGTCATAGCCCACCGTCGACAGCAGGCCGCAGGGCTCTCCCGGTCCGCGCAGCAGGTGTTGTAGCAGCCAGGTGGTGGTGGTCTTGCCGTCGGTGCCGGTGATTCCAGCCACCGCCAGGTCGCGCGACGGCCAGCCTTCCAGGGCCGCGGCCAGATCGGCCAGGGCGGCCCTGGCGTCGGGGACGACCAGGTAGGGTACCGGCAGCTGCAGCTGGGGTCCCTCCCCCACCACCGCCACCGCCCCCGCAGCCAGGGCCGCCCCCAGGTAGCGGTGTCCATCTGTCGCCCCGCGGATGGCCACGAACAGGCTGCCCGGCCGCACCCAGCCGGAGTGGTGGGTGACGCTCTCCACCTCGGGATCCCCTCCCGGGAGGTGGATCCCGTACCCAGCCAGCTCCAGCAGCCGGCTCAGCTGCAAGGGGGTCTTCCTAGAGCCCGCGCGCGCACGCCCTCAGGATAGCTGAGGGCGCCCTCAGCTATCCTGATCTTGATCCCCGTAGAGCTCCGGGTACTTCAGGAACTCATCGCGGCAGGTCTGGCTGCAGAAGTGGTAGAGGTGTCCCAGGTAGTCGGTAGAGATTCCCCTGCCCCGAACCAGCCACGCCCCGCAGACCGGGTCATACGCGACCCTGCTGTGCCCCGCGAAACCACTTGCCGGGATATCCCGGCACCCCCAGTGCGGGCAGCAGCCACGCGTCGATTCCCCAATACCCGCTGACCCTCCAGGCCAAGACCAGCAGGGTGGCCAAGATGAACAGGGCGGGGTTGGTGGAGACCGTTCCGGCCAGCAGGTAGTTGGCGTTCATGAATCCGCCGAAGAAGGCGGCGATCCCGGTGAACAGCCCTAGGATCAGGGCGATACCGACCGCGAACTCGCCGGCGCTGACCAGGTAACTCATGCCTGGGGCGGCCGGCAGGAAGAGGTGGTGGATCAGCCACAGGTACCAGCCCTGCACGTTCGGGTGGGCGCCGGCGCCGGCCCGGATGGCCCCTCCGAGGAAGCCGCGCAGCGCGCTGCCGGCGCCGGGTCCCACCCAAGCTGGGCTGTGCAGCTTCTCCCAGCCAGCGCTGGCCCACTCGTAGCCGGCGTAGAGCCGGATCACCAGCCAGATGGGGGCCAGGCGGAGATCGCTGAACAGCCAGCGGGCGGCGGGCGGTTCCGGGATCGGGGAGAGGTGTCTGGGCACTTTCGTCGTCATCTCGACCTCCTGCTCTTAGCTTGTCAGCGGTCCATTACTGCTCCGTTACCAGTTCTCCCCTGGACAGCCCCTCCCAGGCCGCCCGCAGGCCGCAGCGACCGCTGGCCACGTAAGGGCAGCTCTCCTGCCGCAACCGGATGGGGATACAGACCGCCGTGCCAGCCTTGATCTGCTCGACCAGCGCGACGGTTTCCGGCATCGGGCGCTCCTGCAGTTCCCGCTGCAGGAAGTCCAGAAAGCGGCGGTACTGGGCGACGGCGGCGTACTTGCCGTCGACCACTGATAGGCAGGCGATCAGCTGCTGGTGCAGATCTTCCCCTAGGAAGGGATCGGTGCGCAGCGCTTCGGATAGAGCCCGTACTGCCAGCCGGCAGCTGTGCTCGGCGCAGCCCCGCTCGGCCAGCACCAGCTGCAGCTGGACATAGAGCGAGCGCAGCTCTGACCGCTTGGCCTCGGCCCAGGCACCCGCCTCCTCCGGAAGGAAGTCGCCCCCGTAGAGCTCTAGAGCCGCCTGGAGCTCGGCCAGGTCGGCCTGCGGGCGGCCCAGCAGGGAGGCGGTGGCCTGGAAGCGGCCCACGTCCGAATCTGCCAGCAGCTCTGCTGCCGGCGAGAGCCTTCCCTCGCACTCCGCCACCGCTCCTTGCCCCAGCGCCGCTCGCAGCCGGAACAGCGCCACCCGCAGCCGGTTGTGGGTGACCGGCGAGGGATCTTCATCCCATAGGTCGGTGATGAGCTGGTCCCTGCTGCTCCCAGGGACGGCGATCAGGCGCCCGAGCAGGCGCTTGGCCTGCAGGGGGATCTGGGTACCGCTGAGTTCGCTCTGGCCGAGAAAATGGATGTGCACCGCACGCCTCCGGGCACCAGCCCTGTCTCATCTTATACACCACTTTCTCAGGATATACGTCCCGGCGTGCTCCAACTCACCGAATCTTGACTGACACATGACCTAGCATGGCTCCGGCTGCTCTCTCAGCCGCCGGAGGACACCATGGCTACTGCAGCGTCCCACCCCGCCGAACACCCGGTAGCCGCGCTCGGCGCGCTCGGCTGGGCGCACTTCCTCAACGACGGCTACATCAATTACCTGCCGGCAGTCCTTCCGGCCCTGTTGGTGCTGCGCCACATCCCGCTCAGCCTAGTCGGCAGCCTGATCCTGGCGGTGCAGGGTTTAGGGTCTTTGCTCCAACCATTATTCGGTGCCTTAGCCGACCACCTGGGTGGCCGCCGCTTCGTCATAGCCGGCCTGGCCGTGAGCGCGATCTGTGCCAGCGCGGTCGGGTTGATCGGCAGCTACCCCCTGCTCATCGCCACCCTGATGCTGGCCGGCGTCGGCAGCGCTATCTTCCATCCCCAGGCCTTGGCTCAGGCCAGGGCGGTGGGGCGCGGCAAGGGGAGCCACATGTCGCTGTTCCTGATCGGCGGCGAGCTGGGCCGGGGGGTCTGGCCCAGCGTGGCTGCGCTGATCGTCAGCGCCCTCGGCCTCCCCTCGCTGTGGCTGCTGGCTATCCCCGGCCTGCTCACCCTGCCGCTGCTGGCGGCGCGGACACCCAGTTTGACCCCCAGGAGCGCGGCGCAGGCCGGTGCGCTGCGGGTTCCTTGGGCGCGGGTCAGCGCCTTGGTCGGCTTCGTGGGCTTACGCGGCCTGGTGACCTTCGGCGTGGCCACCTTCGTCCCGCTGTTCTGGCACCAGCTGGGCGGCTCGCTGATCGGCGGCGCTTCGCTGATCAGCGTCATGCTCGGCGTGGGGGTGATCGGCAATTTCTCCGGCGGCATCCTGGCCGACCGCTTCGGGCGCAGGCGGGTGCTGCTGGCAGCCAGCAGTTTGTCCACCCTGTTCCTAGCACTCTTCCTGGTCAGCGGCGGTTTTTGGTGGTGGGTGGTCTTGGCTCTGCTGGGGATCTCGACCTTCGCCACTGCCCCCATCACCATGCTGATGGGCCAGGACCTGTTCCCAGGGCGCCACTCCATGGCCTCGGGTATCTCCCTCGGCTCCGGAACTTTCCTGGGAGCCCTAGGGGTCTTCGTGATGGGCCTGCTCTCGGCCCGCTTCGGCGTGGCTGCCTCGCTCACCTGGCTGACCGTCTTCTCGCTGCTGGCGATCCCGCTGATCGCCGCGCTGCCCAAGGACGCCCGCTCCGGACCAGCTCGCTGACCGCTTAGGCGCTCTCCTTGGCACTCGGGTAGGACCCCAGCACCTTGACGAAGCTGGCGCTGTGCATCAGCTCGCTCAGGGCGGCCTGCAGGGCGGGGTCGGAGAGGCCACTCTCCAGGTCGGCGAAGAACAGGTAGCTCCAGTTGCGGTCTCGTCTTGGGCGCGACTCCAGCTTGGACATGTTGACGCCGTGATCCCCGAAGGCCTTGAGCGCCGCCACCAGGCTTCCCGGCTGGTGGCGGACGGCGAAGACCAGGCTGGTCTTGTAGTCGCTGCCCCCGGTGAGCGGCGTGCGGTCCCGAGACAGGACCAAGAAGCGGGTGGTGTTAAAGTCCTCGTCCTCGATGTCCTCGGCCAGGATGTCCAGACCGTAGAGGTCGGCGGCGCGCCGGGAGGCGATGCAGGCCACCCTTTGGTCCTCTCGCTCGAGCAGCTGTAGGGCGGCGCCGGCGGTGTCGTAGGCCGGGACCGCGCGCAGGCCCATCCTGCGCAGGTAGCCGGCGCACTGATCTAGGGCCTGCGGGTGGCTCAGGACCTCTTGTACCTGTTCCAAGCGAGTTCCCGGCCGGGCCAGCAGCTGGTGGCGTACCCGCACCATCGCCTCGCCGACCACGTAGAGGTCGCTGCTGTAGAGCAGGTCGATGACCTGGTAGACCGTGCCGGCCAAGCTGTTCTCGATGGGGACCACGCCGGCGGCGCAGCGCCCTGACTGCACGGCCGCGAAGACCTCGGCGAAGCTGGGTAGACCTTCGGCCTGGACCGAGGGGCCCAGGCTGGCCGCCGCCTCCTCGCTGTAAGCGCCGGCTACCCCCTGGAAGGCGACGGTAATGACCTGCTGGCTCTGCATCCTGGGAGTCTAGCCCGCCGACCTGCCGGGCGTGAACTGCCGGGCTATACTGAGCCGGTGAAATTGGCCATTGTCGGCGTGGGCAAGATGGGCTCGGCGCTGCTCTCCGGCGTCTTGCAGCGCGGCTTGCTGCCAGCCCAGGAGATCGGGATCCTGGACCGCGACGCGGCGCGCTCCGCCTCCCTATCCGAGCGCTTCGGGGTACGCCACCTGGAGCTGAAGGACCTGTCCGGGGTGGAGCGGGTGGTGATCTCCCTACAACCTGGACAGTTCTTCCCCGTCTCTGACCAGCTGGCCCATCCGGCCACCGGTTACCTTTCCACCATGGCCGGTGTCAGCACCGCTGCGTTGGCTCGCCACCTGGGTACCCGGCGGGTGGTACGGGCCATGCCCAGCCTGGCTGCGACCATCGGTTGCTCGACTACCGCGATCACCGCTCCCAGGGAGGCGGTCGAGAGCGGGGATTATGCCTTCGGCCTGAGCCTCTTCGGGGCCGTCGGGGAAGTCTACGAGATCCAGGAAAGCCTGTTCAACGTCTTCACCGGGATGAGCAGCTCCGGGCCAGCCTACGTGGCTGTCTTCGCCGAGGCGTTGGCCGATGGCGCAGTCCGTATGGGCTTGCCCAGGCAGCTGGCCAACTCCTTGGTGGTGAAGGTGCTGGCGGCCAGCGCGGAGCTGCTGGCTGCCAAGGCTCACCCCGCTGTCCTCAAGGACGAGGTGGCCAGCCCGGCCGGGACCACCATAGCCGGGCTGGCCGAGCTGGAGCGCTACCGCTTCCGCGCCGCTCTGATTCAGGCGGTTGAGGCGGCTACCAAGCGCAGCCTGGAGCTAGGTGAGGACCTGGCTTCGTGAGACGGGCCGTCTGCGCTGCCCTGACTGCCGCGCTGAGCCTTGCCGCGCTGGCCTCCTACTACCCCCACCAGCTCAAGGAGAGCTGGACCTACAGCGACGGAGAGGTGCAGCGGATCGCCCGCGAGGTCCAGATCGGCGGCCAGCAGGTCGCTGAACTGGACCACCTGTTCGGTAAGCAGTTGGCTTCGGTGGACCTGATCAGCTACCGGAGCAGCGGGGTCTACTTGGTCGGGCAGGAGATCTCCGGAAAGCGCTTGCTGTACACTCCCCCCCTGCTGATCTACCCCAAGTCCCCCCTCACCCCCGGCCTGCGCTGGAGCAGCCAGGCCCTGCAGACGGGTGGCCTGCGGGTGCGCCTCTCGGCGGAGGTGGTCGGCGAGACGGCCATCAGCCTGCCGCTGGGGACCTTCAATGCCCTGATCATCGAGACGGCTATCCAGACCTCCTCAGGGGCCAAGAGCCTGGAGGAGAGCTACTTCGTCCCTGGCCTGGGGACGGTGCGCTACGTGACCTCCGGGGGCGTGGTCGATCTGGTAAAGTCGTCGCCATGAGCGGGGAACCACCCCCCGGCGTGCCCGGGGAACTGGATCCTGTCACGCGCGGGGAACTAGACCCCGTCACGCGCGGGGAACAAGCCATTGCGCGGGTGCGAGAGGCTCTGGAGCGAGCTGGCCTGGGGGACCGGGTGAGGACTTATCCAGCTTCCACGGCTACTTCGGAACAAGCGGCGCAGGCGGTGGGCTGCCGGGTCAGCCAGATCGCCAAGTCGGTGGTCTTTCGGGCTGGCGAGCGCGCTTGCTTGGTCGTCGCCCCCGGAGACCGCCGGGTCTCGGCCGCCAAGCTGCGGGCTGCGCTGGGCAGCAAGGTCTCAGTGGCCACAGCCGAGTTCGTCTTGGGTTGCACTGGCTTCGAGCCCGGCGGTGTTTCCCCGCTGGGCCACCAAGGCGCGCTGCGCGTCATGATCGACGCCGCGTTGCTGCAGGAGCCGGCCGTCTGGATCGCTGCCGGATCCAGGTGGAGCGTGGCCCGGCTGAGCCCGCAGGAACTGATCGCTCTGAGTGGGGGTCAGGTCCTGGACCTCAGCGAGGGTGGATGAAAAGCCCCGGTGCAC
Organism: bacterium; assembly: GCA_021810505.1. Classification (GTDB taxonomy): domain Bacteria; phylum Deinococcota; class Deinococci; order Deinococcales; family Deinococcaceae; genus JAJZIR01. The sequence goes on along the minus strand of JAJZIR010000005.1, from coordinate 6,740 downwards.
AGCTGACCCTATTCGGCCGCTCCGGCTGTCACCTCTGCGAGGAGTTAGCGGATCAGCTGCGCGCCTTAGGGGTGCCTTTCCGCTGGACTGATATCTCCACCGACGTCGAGCTGGAGATCCGCTACGGCCTGGAGATTCCGGTGCTCGTGCGCGGAGGGCAGGTGTTGGCCAAGGCCCCGATCGACCTGGCTGCGCTCATGGGCCGGTTGGGAAAAACGTCCTAGGTTTTTCATCTCTGATGCACTAGAGTAAAACCAATATGCACCCCATCTTCCTACAGATCGGCGGGTTTTCCATTCGTTGGTATGGAGTGCTGATCACCCTGGGCATCCTGATCGGCGTGGTGATCGCGCAGCGCTTCGCCAGGAGGCGAGGACTCAACGTCCAGCTGCTCGGCGACATGATCTTCTGGTGCGTGATCTGGGGGTTGGTGGCGGCTAGGGCTACCTACGTGATCACCAGCTACCACCAGTTCATAGGCGCCAGTTTTTTCCAGATGATCGATATCCGGGCCGGTGGGATCTCCATCCAGGGCGGGCTGCTGGGCGGAATTCTGGTGCTGCTCTACTACCAGAGGCGCTACAAGATCAACCTCTACCGCTACGCCGACCTGATGGCTCCAGGGGTGGCTCTGGGCATCATCGGGGGCAGGATCGGTAACTTCTTCAACGGCTCGGACACGGTCGGCCGGCTCACCGACTGGCCGATCGGCTTTACCTGGCCCAAGCCGGGCACCCCGATCTTGGGTATCTTCAGGAGCGCCAGCAACTGGACCGGCTTTCCGGGGATCTGCACCAACAACGGCCACGGCCAGATGGTGTTGGCCGGTGGCTACTGCGCCGGCAAGGTGCTCCGGGGTCCGGTACACCTCACCGACGCGTACGGGGTCTTGATCGGGGTCATCCTGCTGATCGCCTCCTATTACTGGCTGCGCTCCAGGAGGCCGGGCTGGGTTTTCTGGCAATTCCTGCTCTGGTACAGCATCCTCAGGTCGCTGGTCGAGGAGCCTTTCCGCCTCAACCCCCTTTGGTGGCCGGTGTACCTCTCGCAGGGGCTGCACAAGCCTGGGATCGGCTTCTTCACCGCGGCCCAGTTGGCCTCTATCCCGGTGATCATCCTGTCCGCCTACATGCTCTACCGGATCCGCAGGACCGAGCCCGACCCGGAGCCGCAACCGGTGTCCAATTCGGCTCCCCAGAAGCGCCATGGCAACGCTTGAGGCTGTCATCCTGGCTGCCGGCCAGGGGACCAGGATGCAGTCCTCGCTGCCCAAGGTGCTGCACCCCCTGTGTGGCAAGCCCATGCTGGAACACGTGGTGGGGTTGTCCATCCGCCTGGGTGCAACCTCCCCCATCGTCGTGACCGGCCACCAGGCCGAGCTGGTCGAGGGAGCCCTGCCCGACTGGCCGCTGCGCTACGCGCGCCAACCCGAGCTGTTGGGGACTGCCCACGCCTTTCTGGTAGCGGCGCGGCGTTACCAGCTGGGGTCAGCCGGGCAGATCCTGCTGATGTACGGCGACACCCCGCTCCTGACCGAATGGACCTTGAATGCCCTCTTGGCGGCGCACCGCCGGCAGGGTGGTGGCCTGGTGCTGCTCAGCGCTGAGCTGGCTGATCCCCACGGTTATGGGCGGGTAGTGCGGAGCGGCCAGGAGGTCCTAGCGGTGGTCGAGGAGAAGGACGCCTCGCCTGAGCAGCGCCAGCTGCGCGAAGTCAACAGCGGGGTCTATGCCATGGACGGCAGGGCCGCCGCGCTGGCCGAGAAGATCCCCCCCTCTCCGGTCAGCGGCGAGTATTACTTGACCGAGCTGATCGCGCAGTACCGTTCCGCCGGCCTGCCGGTCTCGGCGCTGGCGGTGAGCGACCCAGAGGAGATCATGGGGGCCAACGACCGCGCCCAGCTGGCCACGGCGGCCCGGGTGATGCGGCGGCGGATCAACCGGCGCCACCTGCTCGCCGGCGTCACTCTGATCGACCCGGAGGCGACCTACATCGACGACGGCGTCCAGATCGGCAGAGACAGCCTGATCGGTCCGGGCGCCCTGCTGCTGGGCCGGACCGAGATCGGCGAGGGCTGCCAGATCGGGGCCTACAGCCAGCTCAAAGACTGCTACCTAGCGGACCGCGCCGCAGTCGCCAGCCACAGCAATTTGGAAGGCGCTACCTTGGCCGAGGGCGCTTCGGCCGGCCCCTTTGCCCGCCTGCGGCCAGGTAGTCAGCTGGATCAGGGGGTACAGGTCGGTAACTTCGTCGAGGTGAAGAACGCCCGCTTGGGCCAGGGCACCAAGGCCGGCCACCTGGCCTATCTAGGAGACGCCCAGATCGGCCGAGAGGTCAACATCGGGGCGGGGACTATCTTTGCCAACTTCAACGGCTTGAAGAAGTCGGAGACCAGGGTGGGCGACGGCGCTTTCATCGGCTCCAATGCGGTGCTGATCGCCCCGCTGTTGGTCGGCCGCGGCGCCATGGTCGCGGCGGGGAGCACGATCTACCAGGACGTCCCGGAGGGCAGCTTGGCCATCGCCCGGCAGCGCCAGCAGAACTTGGCTGACCGGGCCAGGAAGTTCTGGTCGGCGCACCGCGGCGAGTTGGCGGCCAAACACCCAGTCCTGTTGGCTTGGCTGGAGCACACTGAGAAAGAGGTCCCGCTAGAGCGCTGAGCGCGCCCCGGCGCACCTTTGGGAGGTCGGACATGTTCGGTCTGCAACCCATCCACATCGTCATCATCGTGCTGATCGCCCTGCTGGTCTTTGGGCCGGCCAAGTTGCCGGAGCTGGGCAAGAATCTCGGCAAGGCCATCCGCGACTTCAGGAACTCCGCTAAGGACGCCCAGGAGGAGCTGAAGGGCGCGCTCGACGACCGTCCGGAGCGGCCAGCGCCGGATTCCGAGCAGAAGAAGGCCTGATCCGGAGTGGCTCGCCGGCGCGACCGCCAGGCGGCCATGGGCCTGATCGATCACCTCCAGGAGCTGCGCTGGAGAATCCTGGCTTCCTTGGCGTTCATCGCCGCTGCTACGGTAGCCATGTACTTCGCCTCTTCCTGGCTGCTGTTCTGGCTGGACCGCCCGCTGGGGGGGCTGCACCTGGTGGCCTTCGGCCCAGTCGACGGCTTCACCATCCGACTGCAGCTGGCCTTCTGGTCTGGCTTGGTGCTCTCCTCGCCGTTTTGGCTGTACCAGCTGCTCTCCTTCATCCTGCCCGGTCTCACCGGGGGGGAGCGGCGGGTGGTGGTCCCGGCCCTGATCAGCGTGGTGGTGCTCTTTTTGGTGGGGGCCTTGGCCGGCTACCTGCTGCTCAACCCGGCGCTGCGCTTCCTGATGGCCCAGTTCGGCAGCCAGATCCGCTACTTGCCTTCGGTCACCGCTTACATCAACATGGCGCTGTTCTTCATGATCGCCATGGGCCTCAGCTTTCAGTTCCCGGTGGTCATGGTGACCTTGATGGCGCTGGGTCTGGTGCGCCCCGAGTTCTTCCGTAAACACCGCAAGGTAGGCTACTTCGCGATGTTCGCTTTCGCCGAGCTGGTTACCCCGGTCGCCGACCCCATCGTGCTCCCCACCTTGGTGTTCCTGCCGCTTTTGCTGCTCTATGAAGGAGCGATCGCCTTAGGTCGCTGGCTGGCGCTGCGCAGGCGCTCGGCGGCCGCGACCAGCTCCAGCTAGATGCTGTCTAGAAGTTGACTGTGCAACTCCCCCGTCACAGTCGGGTGGGGGGCTAGACTCCGCCCATGGATTCGATCGCAACCCTTCGTGCCAAAGTTGACGAGATCAACGCTCAGCTGCTCGATCTGCTCTCAGAGCGCGCCAGGATCGTCGTCCAGATCGGCCAGCAGCACTCCCTGCTCGGCAAGCCCCACTACGATCCGGCCCGCGAGGAAGAGATGCTTCGCAATCTGGCCAAGGCCAACCGCGGTCCTTTTCCGGAGGCCACAGTCAAGAAGCTGTTCAAGGAGATCTTCAAGGCCAGCCTAGACCTCGAAGAGGATCAGGACCAGAAGCAGCTGCTGGTCTCCCGCAAGGTCAAGGCGCAGGATACCGTGCTGCGCATCGGCGATGTGCGCATCGGTGCCGGTGAACCACCGGTGCTGATCGCCGGTCCCTGCTCGATCGAATCCGAGGAGCAGATGGAGCAGACCGCTGCTTTCCTAGGGGGCCGCGGCGTCAAGATCCTGCGCGGCGGTGCTTACAAGCCTAGGACCAGCCCCTATGGCTTCCAGGGGATGGGTGTCGACGGCCTGATCCTAGGCCGGCGAGCGGCGGACCAGAACAAGATGCTGTTCGTGACCGAGGTGATGGATACCCGCGACGTGGAGATCGTCGCCGAGTACGCGGACATCCTGCAGGTCGGTGCCCGTAACATGCACAACTTCTCGCTGCTCAGAGAGGTGGGCCGGGCCCACAAGCCGGTCCTGCTCAAACGGGGGTTCTCGGCCACCATCGAGGAGTGGATCTACGCTGCCGAGTATGTCTTCTCGGAGGGGAACTCTGAGGTAATTCTCTGCGAGCGCGGTATCCGGACCTACGAGAAGTGGACCCGCAACACCTTGGATCTCTCGGCGGTCGCCTTGGCCAAGCAGGAGACCCACCTGCCGGTAGTGGTCGATGTGACCCACGCTGCCGGCCGCCGGGACCTGCTGCTGCCGCTGGCTCGGGCTGCCTTGGCAGTAGGGGCCGATGGGATCCACGTCGAGGTTCACCCCAGCCCGGCGACGGCGCTCAGCGACAACGAGCAGCAGCTTGATTTCGCTGGGTTCACCCGCTTTCAAGACGCTCTGCAGCCGCTGTTGACCACCCCGGTGCTGGCCAAGAGCTGAGAACCTTGCGCTAATCCAGGCAGGGTGCTGCGCCCCACTTTCTGAGGGTCGGTTCGCGGCGCCGCGTGGCTGGGGCTGGAGCTAACGAGCTGGGGGCCCGGTGGAAGCTGGGACAGGGCTTAAGGTGTCGGCCTGGAGCTCTCCGGAGGATGATAGGCGAGGTCGCACCCGGCGCATCCGCTTGGCTGTGCCGGCGTCATTTCTCCCCAGCCAGCTGCGCCGCGTGTATTACACTGGAAACGTGGAAAAAAAGACCAATCTCGACGAGTATCTCGCCGACCTGGGGATCAGCGAGGGCGGCGAGGTTGAGGCGGAGCCGGCGGCCACGCTGCCGGCCGCGGAGGGTGTCCTGCCAGGTCAGAGCCCCGAACAGGTCGTCCGCGCCTTTCTGGAAGGGCTGCTGCGCAGGATCAAGCCTTCTCTGCAACTCAGCGTGCATACCCGGGGCGATACCATCGCCGCCGAGATCGAGGGGAGCGGGGCTGCTTCGCTAATCGGCAAAGAGGGTCGGACGCTGGCGGCGATCGAGCTGCTGGCCTATACCAGGCTGATGCGGGATTGTGCCAGGACCGAACTCAGGGTTCAGGTCGACGCCGCCGGTTACCGTCGCCGCCATGAAGAGCAGCTGGCCGAACTGGCGCAGCGCAGCGCGGTCCAGGCGATGAAGTCAGGGGAGGCAGTTCATCTAGCGCCTCAGCCCCCTGGTGACCGGAGGATCATCCACTTGGTCCTGAAGGAGTCGCCCGGGGTCAGCACCGAGTCCGAAGGGGAGGGCGAGAATCGGCACGTGGTGATCCATCCCAAGTGAAGCTTCTGGGAGAGCTGCGCAGAGAGATCGGCGCTTCCCTCGAGCGAGCTGGTAAGTTTCCTGGAGAGGCTGCCCTGCTGCTGCAGGCGGTAACGGGTATAGATTCCCTGGGCCAACTGTTGGCTCCGGATACCCCGTTGCTGCCAGGCCAGTCCCGTAAGTTGACCCGACTGCTGCGCCTCAGGCTCTCCGGAGAACCCTTGCAGTGGTTGCTGGGAGAGACTGAATTCTTTGGCTTGCGCCTGCAGGTTTGCCGAGGCGTGTTGATCCCTAGGCCGGAGACCGAGCAGCTAGTCGATTGGGCCCTGCGCTCCTGGCAACCAGGTTGGTCGCGGGTTGCAGACGTCGGTACTGGGAGCGGTGCGGTCGCCCTGGCTCTAGCGGCCCAGCACCCCGAGGTGGCGTTGTGGGCAAGCGATCTGAACCCGCGGGCGTTGCGCTTGGCTCGGCGCAATGCGCGCCGCCTGGGCCTGCAGATTTCCTTCAAGCTCGGGGACTTGCTGGTCTCTATCCCCAAGGGGCTCGACTTGATCGTGGCCAACCTCCCTTACTTACCCTTAGGAGCGCCTCTGCCCGAAGAGGTCCGCCGTGAGCCTGCCGCAGCCCTCTTCGGGGGCTCGGACGGCCTAGCCCTGATTCGCCCGCTGATCGTGCAGGCTAGGACCTGGCTGCGCCCAGGGGGTGCCTTGATGATCGAACTAGACCCTTCAGGGGTAGCCCCGCTTCTGCAAGAACTAGCCGGATCGGCTGCTTTAGAGATGCGTCGTGATCTGAACGGCACCCCCCGCTTTTTGAAGATCAGGTTTGTAGAAGACCGATTCTGAGCTCGGGCGATCTCTCTCGGTCCCTCGGGGGAATCCCCTGCTGCTCGCCTAGCGCAGAGCGAGCACGGGATACGCTCCCTCTGACGGGGTAGACGAAGACCCCTGTTGAGAGATCAGGAAAACTCGCCGGTCTTTATCAGTTCAATCAGTTCAGGGCTGCGAATGTTCCTCCCTCTGTCACTCCCTGTCCACCTAGCCTGTTAGCATGCCCGCATGCTAGGTCCAGCTAGGTCCGCCAGGCCCAGAAGCAGAAAGCTCATCGAGGTGGCCCTACCCCTGGTGCAGATCAGCCAGGC
>JAJZIR010000017.1 GCA_021810505.1 bacterium | reverse complement strand
CTCCGTGGGCCTTGGCCCACTGATCAGCCAGCTTCTGGACCACGTTGACCTCGGGCTGGGTCAAGAAGGACCAGATGGTGAGGTGGACCGAGGCGGCTTGGGCCAAGGGGGCGATCAGGGCAGCGGACAATACAGAGACAACCGCAGGTACTCGTTTCCTCACATAGACCTCGCTTTCCTGGAAATTCTACTACGCGGACCGGCACACTGCAATGCAAAAAGCAGCCGCCGAACTTTTCCGGAAAGCAGCAGTACCAGGGGGCGTCCGGCAGAAACAACCTGCTTCGGGACAGTCTCCGCCGCAGCCCCCGCAGTTCAGAAAAGGCATCCGGCGGAGCGGGGAAACAAGCGTAGGGCAGCGGTGCGCGGATCCGCGCACCGCCAGGAGGATCAGAGAGCGATCCCGCACGGCGGGTCCACGGCTCTTGCAGCCGCCCGCGCCCTTTCGCTCTGCGCTATAGCCCCCGCTTCACCTAAGAGCCTGGGTCATTTCTCGATCGGCATACCCACGATGTTGCCCCACTCGGTCCAGGAACCATCGTAGTTGGCCACCTTGGGATAGCCCAATAGGTACTTCAACACAAACCAGGTGTGGCTGCTGCGCTCAGCGATGCGGCAGTACGCGATCACATCCTTGTCCGGGGTCACTCCCTGGTCCCGATAGAGCTCGGCCAGCTCATCGGCGCTCTTGAAAGTACCGTCGGGCCGGACCGCTCGGGCCCAAGGGATACTCCGGGCGCCGGGGATATGGCCGGCCCTCAAAGCCCCTTCCTGGGGGTAGTTGGGCATATGGGTGAGTTTACCGCTGTACTCATCCGGTGAGCGCACGTCGACGAGCGCACCCTTGCCGTCGCGCACCTTCAGCAGGTGCTTGAGGACGCCATCGCGATAAGCCCGGATGCTCTCGTCGCGGTAGGGAACTCGGTACGGCGCCGGAGGGTAGCTGGGAACCTCCGCAGTGAGTGGCCGGTTTTCAGCCGCCCACTTGGCCCGACCCCCATCCATGATCTTGAGGTGGGTGTGGCCGTTGTAGGCGAAGAACCAAAAAGCGTAGGCCGCCCACCAGTTATTCTGATCTCCGTAGAGAACCACAGTGGTGTCCGGCGCAATCCCCAGGCGAGACATCAAGGCGGCGAATCCGCCCTCGTCGATGAAATCGCGAGCGTCTTCGCGCTGCAGGTCCAGGTGCCAGTCGACCTTGACCGCTCCTGGCAGGTGGCCCACCTCGTAGAGCAAGACGTCCTCGTCTGCTTCGACTACCCTCACCGCACGGTCCTGCAGGTGGTCCGCCACCCACTGGGTATCCACCAACGCCTCTGAGTGCGCATAGTTCATAGACACTCCTCAGCCCTGCTCCGGCCAATAAGCGCTCAGTGAGCGCCGCGAGGCAGGGCGGTTCAACTATAGGTAAGGGGCGGCTCCCGGCGCCATGGCTTAGCTCACTGTGGGCGCACTGGTTGACAGCGCGGGCCCTAGCGCGCATTGTCGGGTCATGGTCGCTCTGCCAGAGCCCTTGGCTGAAATTGTAGAGGAGTTCACCAAAGCACCGAAGGCTTTGCGCTTGCCGCTCCTACTCGATCACTCCAAAAAACTGGTGACCAAGGACCACCTATCGGCGTCCATGGCTCAGGTCCACGAATGCCAGAGTCCCTTCTTCGTCACCGTTCAGAGAAGCGCGCAGGGACTGGTATTGGAGTTCGACGTCCCGGCAGAAGCGCCCACAGTTCGGGGCTACGCCCACATCCTGCAACAGGGGCTACGGGGGACTTCCCCGGAGCAGGTCGGGGAGCTACCCGATACCTTCTACCTCGACATGGGGTTAGGCGAGCTGATCACACCGTTGAGGCTGCGCGGGATGGGTGCAATCGTTCGCGAGATCAAGCGGCAAGCCGCCAGCCTGATCGGTCCGGCCAGCTGAAAGCGCCTCCCCGGACGGGTCCCGTCCGGGGAGGCGTACCTTGAGCCTCTACTTGGAGAGGGTCCAGTACTGCGGTGAGAGCAGGCCGACCGGGTTGAGGTGGTTCAAGATCCCGCCGACGCCGGAGGCGTAGACTGTCAGCGCGCCCACCGCTCCGGTGTAGGAGCCGGCTGCTTCCGGAAGCGAGATCACCGGCAAGTCCTTGGCCAAGAAGTCCTGGTAGGCGTAGAGGCTCTGCAGAGACTTCTTGGCTGAAGTGAAAGCGTGGGTGGCCGCGATCAAACGGTCCGCAGTGGGGTTCGAATACCCCGAGCTGTCCGATCCGCCCCCGGTGCCGAACAGCCCGTAACCGGTCGGATAGACGTCCGGGTAGTAGACCCAGCCGTTGCCGTAGTAGAGCAGGTCCCAAGTCTTCGGCGATGCCAGCTCACCGATGATGGTATCGAAGGGCTGGGGAGCGAGCGTGATCTTGATACCCTCCCGGGCCGCCGCGGAGGCGAAGAGCTCGGCGACCTGCTGCGTGGAGGCCGATCCGCTGGCGTACTTCATACTGAAGGCGAGCCGCTCGGATCCCTTAGTCATCACGCCGTGCACCGGGTGCCAACCGGCCTGCTCGAGCATGGCCTTGGCCTTGGCCGGGTCGTAGGGATAAGGAACCTTGCCGCTCTTAAGCGACGGGCTCAGGTAGGTAGAAGGCTGGCTGGGCACCGGTCCGTACTGGGCCACCGCCTGCCCGTGGTAGATCACCTTGACCATGGCAGACTGATCCACCGCCATCTGCAGGGCCTGGCGCACCACCAGATCCTTCAGCGCTTTGGCGGAGGGGTTGAGAAAGCTGGGGTAGATGTAGGTGATGCCCCAGGACGTCGAGGGGGCAAGCCGGTATCCGGACAGCTTGTGGTACTCGGCGTAGAGGTGGAAGGGGACGTAGCCGATCTGCAGCTGGCCGGTGCGCAGAGCGTTGAACTCGGAGTCGGAAGAGGTGAAATAGCGGAAGACCAGCTTGTGGTACTGCGGCATGTGCCCGTCATACTCAGCGTTGGCAGTCATCACGAACTGCACATTGTGTTGGGACTGGGTCATCCGGAAGGGGCCGTCGATTGGGCTCGCCCGGAAGAAAGCCAGGCTGTCGCCGCGCTTCTGCAGGTACGCCAAGGTCTTAGCCGGGTGCCCGGGGTACTTGTCCCAAGCCTGTTTGGGCAGGGGGATCAGCTGGGCAGCCCCGTTCAGGATAAACCAGTTGGGGCTGTAAGCCTGGTTGAGGGTAATCTCCATCCGGTAGGGCCCTAGGGCCTTCACCGAGACCACGTCGTTAGGAATCCCGCCGATCCCCCAGCCGCCGTAGTTCGAGGAGTTCTTGAGGCTGATGCTCTTGATCAGCTGGTAATCGAAGATCACGTCGGCTGTGGTGACCGGCTTGCCGTCCGACCAGTGCCACTTGGGGTTGAGGGTGATGAAGTAGTGGATGCCGTCCTTGGTGGTGATCGAGCTGGCGATGGAGCGAGCGTAATCGACCTGGATGCGGTGATCTACCCAGAACAGGGGCTTGTACATGCTCTCGTACGCCCAGGCGTTGACCACGTCGTAGTAGTTCGTCGGCGTAACCGGGTTGAGGTAGGTGATGTTGGTCGCAGGGGGGAGGGCGTAGACCAGGGTGCCTGAAGGCGCCGCCAGAGCAGGAGCTGCAGCCAAACCGGCCCCTAGCGCCGACACCAAGGCGCACTGCCTGAACTTTCTAGAAAATCTAGACATGCCCGAAGTGTAGGAGAAAGACATGAAAATTCTATGATACGAGCGGGGCGCGAAAATCCAGGGAGGCCAGGGTGCTCTGGGGTTTGGTGGCGATGGACGGACTTGAACCGTCGACTTCACGATTATGAGTCGTGCGCTCTGACCAGCTGAGCTACATCGCCGCGGGAGCGCCCCGCCTGGCCTAACCAGGATAGGCGCTGGAACCCGCTGTTGCAAGAGTTCAGATCAGGGACTTAGCGCGTGCTACCGGCAATCCGGTCGCGCCGTCGAAAGCATCTATCTCCTCGACGAAGCGGTCGAACAGGTAGCGCGAGTCATGCGGTCCCGGAGAAGCCTCAGGGTGATACTGCACGCTGAAGACCGGGTAGCGGGCGTGCACCATACCCTCCAGGGTACCGTCGTTGAGGTTGAGGTGGGTAGCCCTGAACTGCTGCCCAGGGATAGATTCCAGATCCACGGCGTAGCCGTGGTTCTGGGCGGTGATCTCGATGCGGCCGGTCAGCAGGTTCTTGACCGGTTGGTTAGCCCCTCTGTGCCCGAATTTCATCTTGAAAGTGCGCCCGCCCACCGCCAAGCCCAGGATCTGATGGCCCAAACAGATCCCAAAAGTGGGCAGCAGGCCCAAAAGTTTCCAGGCGGTCTCGTGGGCGTAGCGGGGGACAGCTGGGTCACCCGGACCGTTGGAGAGGAACAGACCGTGGGGCTGCAGTGCCATGATCTGGCTGGGAGAAGTCTGAGCTGGAACGACGATCGGCTCGATGCCGACCTCGGCCAGCCGCTCGATGATGGTGTGCTTGATACCGAAATCGATCAAGACCACCCGCTTGCCGCGGTGCAGGGTTGGGAAGGCGTGGGGCAGCGGCGAGGTGACCTCCGGGGTCAGGTCACGCCCATCGATGTCCGGATGGCGGAGAGCTGCCAGGACGCAGGCCTGCTCCTCTTCAGGATCAAAATCGCCCAGCGGGTCGTCCGGGTGAATGACCGACCGGTGCAGGATCACCCCCTTGAGCACCCCGCCGCTGCGCAACCGCCGCACCAGCGCCCGGGTATCGATGCCGGAGATGCCGACGATCCCGTGGTCGCGCATCAGCTCCTCAATCGACTGCTGGGCGCGCTGGTTGGAATAGTGCTCGGAGAACTCCCGGGCGATCATGCCCTGCACGTAGGGTCTGTTGCTCTCCATATCGTAGATGGCGACCCCGTAGTTGCCGATGTGAGGGTAGGTCATGCAGACGATCTGACCGTAATAGCTCGGGTCGGTCATGATCTCTTGGTAGCCGGTCATGGAGGTGTTGAAGACCACCTCGCCCACCGTCTCCCCCCGGTGGCCGAAAGCGTAACCGCGATAGACCGTCCCGTCTTCCAGCACCAAGAGCGCCCTCTCACGGCCGAGCATGCTTACCTCCTCCCAGAAGCCGGGCTAGTCCCCCGGCGCGACCACTTTGCGCATCGGAATCTCTTGGCAGTTCTCGAAAAACGGGCAGCGCTGGCATTCACTCCAGACTCGGGGATGCAGGTGGCTCTTGTCAATGCGCTCGAAGCCGCAGGCCTCAAAGAAGCGCTGCTCATAGGTCCAGGCGAACAGGCTGGGTAGGGCCAGGTCTCTGGCCTCGCGCTCGCAGGCCAGCACCAGCCAGCGCCCCAAACCCCGCCGCTGGTACTCGGGGTGCACAGCGAGCCCCCGCACCTCGCCCAGATCCGGCCCCAGCAGGTGGAGGCCCACTACTCCGGCCAAGCGGTCCTCGCCGGGGGCCAGCTGGTCCTCGAGGACGAAGAAATCGCGGATGGTCTCGGCCAGGAGCGCCTCGCTGCGGACCAACATCCGCCCCCGGGCCGCCCAGTAAGAAATCAGCTGGTGGATCTCCCCCAGGTCAGAGAGCCGGGCCCGCCGCAAACTCAGGTTACCGGGATGGAAGTCCAGAGGAACGGATTGGATCCTGAGCGCCATCAGACACCCCCTTCCACGGAGAGCCTGCTCTCCCAGGCGTCCAAGGCCGAGGCGACCTGCTCCGGAGCAGTACCCCCCAGAGAGCGCCGGGAAGCCACGCTGGCCTGGGGGCTGAGCAACCCGGTCATCTCCTCGGTCAGCTGCGGGTGCACGGCCTCAAGGTCAGCTGCGCTGAGGTCCGAAAAGCTGCAGCCTCTGGACAGGCAGAGTGCCACCAAACGGCCCACGACAGCGTGCGCTTCTCGGAAAGGCAGGCCCTGCTGGGCCAACCGGTCAGCCAGGTCAGTGGCGGTAGCGTAACCGCGCCCGGCCGCCCGGGCAGTGACTTCCGCTCTCCAGGCCAAGACCCCGAGCAGCGCAGAGAGCAGCCTATAGCTGGCGTGGAGGGTATCGAAGGCGTCGAAGACCGGTTCCTTGTCCTCCTGGAGATCCTTGTTGTAGGCCAGCGGCAACCCCTTGACCACAGCCAACAAGGCCATGAGGTCGCCGTAGATCCGCCCGCTCTTGCCGCGGATCAGTTCCAGGCCATCTGGGTTCTTCTTCTGGGGCATGATCGAGCTCCCGGTGCTGAAGCGGTCCGGCAGCTCCACGAAGCCGAATTCCAAGCTGGCATAGAGGATCAGCTCCTCGGCCAGGCGGCTCAGGGTGGACGCCCCGATGGCGCAGGCGGCCAGGAACTCCAAGGCGAAGTCGCGGCTGGCTACCGCATCGAGCGAATTCGCCATGGGCCTGGCGAAACCCAGCTGCTTGGCAGTGGCCCAGCGGTCGATCGGCCAAGACGTCCCGGCCAAGGCAGCAGCTCCCAGCGGGCACTCGTCCATGCGCGCTCTCGCATCCTGCAGGCGGGCTCGGTCGCGGGCGAACATCTCCAGATACGCGGTCAACCAGTGCGCCAAGAGGATCGGCTGCGCCACTTGCAGGTGGGTATAGCCGGGGAGAAGCGTCTCTGCCGCTAGGTGCAGCCGCGCCTGGGCCAGCAGGGTGCGCTGCAGCTCCAAGAGGTCCAGCTCCAGCTGGCCAGCCGCCTCCTTGACGAAGAGGCGGAAGTCGGTAGCCACCTGGTCGTTGCGGGAACGGGCGGTGTGCAGCTTACCGGCCAGCGGGCCGATGCGCTGGTGTAACCAGGTCTCGATGTTGAGGTGCACGTCCTCTTGGGCGACCGACCACTGCAGCGAACCCGCCTCCAAGTCGGCTCGTATCCCCTCTAGGCCCTGGCGCAGCAGCTCGCCTTCGGGACCGCTGAGGATTCCCTGCTGCACCAACATGGCGACGTGGGCCAGGCTACCGCGCAGATCCTGGTCGGCTAGGCGGCGATCGAAGCCCACCGACGCGCCGAACTGCTGGAAGCCAGGATCGACTCCTTCGCCGAAGCGGCCGCCCCAGAGGGCACCGCTCTGCCCAGGGCTCAAATCCGGCCCCTCTCCTGCAGCTCGGCCCGCACCCGCAGGCGCAAGGCTTGGAGGCGGATAAAGCCAGCGGCGTCGCTCTGGCGGTACACCTGATCGGCTTCGAAGGTGACCAATTCTTGGCTGTACAGGCTCAGCGGGCTGCGCCGACCCACCACCTGGAGGCCGCCTCGGTACAGCTTGAGCCGAGCCGTCCCGGTCACCGAAGCGGCGACGTGATCCAGATAAGCTTGCAGCGCCTCTCGCTCCGGGGAAAACCAGAAGCCGTTGTAAACCAGCTCGGAGTACTTGACCGCCAGCTGGTCACGGGTATGCAGGACCTCACGGTCCAGGGTGAGCGACTCGACTGCCCGCCGAGCGTGGTACAGCACAGTCCCTCCCGGCGTCTCGTAGACCCCTCTGGACTTCATCCCCACAAAGCGGTTTTCCACCAGGTCGAGCCGGCCCACACCGTGGCGGCCAGCCAGCGTATTGAGCAGGCAGAGCAGCGCCACCGGCCCCAAGGGCTCGCCGTTCACCGCGACCGGATCCCCCTTCTCGAAGTCGATCTCGACGTACTCGGGCTGGTCCGGAGCCTTCAGGGGATCCGTCGTCCTGGTGAACATGTGCTCCGGAGGTTCGCTCCAGGGGTCCTCGAGGAGGCCCCCCTCGTAGCTGATGTGCAGCAAGTTCGCGTCGGTGCTCCAGGGGTCCTTGGGGGTAGTGGGTACCGGGATACCGTGCTGTCTGGCAAATTCTTCCAGGTCTTGGCGGCCGCGGAAGCTCCATTCCCGCCAGGGGGCGATGGTGACGATGTCGGGCTTGAGCGCGTACGCGGAGAGCTCGAAGCGGACCTGGTCATTTCCTTTACCGGTCGCGCCGTGGGCCAACGCATCTGCGCCCTCCTCCTGGGCAATCCGGACCAGGTGCTTGGCGATCAGAGGCCGGGCGATGGAAGTACCCAGCAAGTAGGCGCCCTCGTACAGGCTACTGGCGCGCTGCATCGGGAAAACGAAATCGCGGACGAACTCCTCCCGGAGATCCAGGGTGTAGGCCTTCACCGCCCCGGTAGCCAGGGCCTTCTGCCTGGCCCGCTCCACCTCATCCCCCTGACCCAGATCCGCCGTGAACGCGATGACCTGATGGCCTCGCTCGATCTGCAACCACTTGAGGATGATGCTGGTGTCGAGTCCACCGCTATATGCCAGAACAACCTTCACGCTCCACCTCGGTTCGGCCTTCGCTACCTGCCCGGCAGCAAAGTTCCCGGATTCCCGGGCAGCTCACTATACACTTGGTTGGATAAAAATACAAATTGCTGGACAGCAGGGCTCCCAGCCCTATCTGTGAAAAAGTATCTTGGGGACGGGGTCTACTTTGACTGACTCCCCGGGTCAGGGGGGCAGCGAGGCGGGCGCTTCCTGAATAGCGGTCCCAGCAACGTGCTATGCTGCTTGGCTGGAATGCCTGCACGCAGCGATCTCCACAAACTGCTCATCCTGGGAAGCGGGCCAATCCAGATCGGCCAGGCCGCCGAGTTCGACTACAGCGGAACGCAGGCGCTCAAAGCCCTGCGGCGGCTCGGCTACCGCATCGCGCTGATCAACCCCAACCCGGCGACGATCATGACCGACCCAGATCTAGCCGACTCTACCTACCTCGAGCCGCTCACTGCCGACTTCGTACGGCTGGTGATCGCGAAGGAGCGACCCGATGCGCTGCTCCCGACCCTGGGCGGTCAGACCGCCCTCAACCTGGCCATGGAGCTGGACCGGGACGGCACGCTAGCCCACTTCGGGGTGGAGTTGGTCGGAGCCAAGGCCGATGCGATCGACAAGGGTGAGGACCGGGCCAGGTTCCAAGAGGCCATGCACGGGATCGGGCAGAAAACCCCTAGGGGCGAGCTGGTCCACGGCACCGATCAGGCCCGGGGTGCCCTGGAGAGGTTCGGCCTCCCGGCCGTCATCCGCCCCAGCTTCACCCTAGGAGGAACCGGAGGCGGGATCGCGCACACCGAGGCGGAGTTCTGGCGGATAGTGGAGCAGGGCCTGCAAAGCTCCCCGGTCCACAGCGTGCTGATCGAGGAGAGCGTGCTGGGTTGGAAAGAATTCGAATTAGAGGTCATGCGCGACCTGGCAGACACCGTCGTGGTGATCACGGCCATCGAGAACGTGGATCCCATGGGGGTACACACCGGCGACAGCATCACCGTCGCGCCCAGCCAGACCTTGTCCGACGTCGAGTACCAGCGGATGCGGGACGCCGCCATCGCGATCATCCGGGAGATCGGAGTGGAGACCGGCGGCAGCAACATCCAGTTCGCGGTCGATCCGTCCGACGGGCGGACGCTGGTCATCGAGATGAACCCGAGGGTGTCGCGTTCCTCAGCGCTGGCCTCCAAGGCCACCGGCTTCCCGATCGCCAAGATCGCCGCGCTCCTGGCGGTGGGCTTCCGGCTCGACGAGCTACCCAACG
The DNA here is from genome assembly GCA_021810505.1 of bacterium. GTDB lineage: Bacteria > Deinococcota > Deinococci > Deinococcales > Deinococcaceae > JAJZIR01. The sequence continues at coordinate 44,413 of JAJZIR010000017.1, read as the reverse complement.
ACATCACCCGAGTCACCCCCGCCGCTTTCGAGCCGACCATCGACTACGTCGTCACCAAAATTCCCCGTTTCGCCTTCGAGAAGTTTCCCGGCGCCGAGCCCTGGTTAGGGACCCAGATGCGCAGCGTGGGGGAGGTGATGGCTATCGGCCGCAGCTTCAAGGAGTCCTTCCAGAAAGCGCTGCGGTCTTTGGAGAGCGACGTCCGCCTGGGTCTGGCCGAGCTGAATGACCGGGAGCTCGGGGAGTTGCTCAGACCCAATCCACGGCGTATCCAGGCGGTGCTCGAGGGGTTGCGGCGCGGTTGGGGGGTCGATCTGCTCCGCGGAGCGACCGGCATCGATCCTTGGTTCCTCTGGCAGCTGGCCGAGCTGGTAGGGGCGGAGGCGGAGATTCGGGCGAGCGGCGACCCGGCTGCTTGGAGTGCGGCGATCTGGAGGGAAGTCAAGGCGATGGGCTTCTCGGACCAGGCGATCGCGGAGCTGACCGGATCGGACCCCACCGCCATCCGCAGCCTGAGGAAGTCCCAAGGGGTCCGGCCGGTCTACAAGACCGTGGACACCTGTGCAGCTGAGTTTGAGGCCTACACCCCCTACCACTACTCCAGCTACGACCTAGAGGACGAGGTCGCTGAAGCCGAGCGCCCGCGGGTGCTGATCCTCGGCAGTGGACCCAATCGGATCGGGCAGGGTGTGGAGTTCGACTACGCCACTGTCCACGCCGTCTGGGCGCTGTCCGAGCTGGGCTACGAGACGGTCATGGTGAACTCCAATCCCGAGACGGTCTCGACCGATTACGACACCGCCGACCGGCTCTACTTCGAGCCTCTCACCTTCGAAGACGTCCTGAACGTCGTTGAGCGCGAGCAGCCGGTCGGCGTGCTGGTGCAGTTGGGCGGCCAGACTCCGCTCAAGCTAGCTGGACCGCTCAGCCAGGCGGGAGCTCCGCTCTGGGGAACTCCGGCGACCGCGATCGACCGGGCCGAGGACCGCGCCGCTTTCCACGCACTGTGCGGTGAGCTCGGCCTGCGCCAGCCTGCCGGAGCGGTGGCCAAAACTCCTGAGGAAGCGCTTACCTTGGCTGGGCAGCTGGGCTACCCGCTGATGGTCCGCCCCAGCTACGTCCTAGGTGGACGGGCCATGCAGGTAGTCGGCTCCCCCAGCCAGCTGCAGAGCTACCTCACCTCGGTCTACAAGAACCTAGCCGGCCAACCCAGTCTGCTGCTCGACCGCTTCCTGGAAAATGCCACCGAGATCGACGTCGATTGCCTCTGCGACGGCCGTAGAGCCCTAATCGCAGGGGTGATGGAGCACATCGAGGCGGCCGGGGTACACTCCGGAGATTCCGCCTGCGTCCTCCCGCCGGTCTCGCTGAGCGCGGCGTTGCTGGCCGAGATCGAGGCTTCCACGGTCCGCCTGGCCCTCGCCCTAGGGGTAAAGGGCCTGCTCAACGTGCAGTACGCGGTCCAGAGCGGCCAGCTCTACATCCTGGAGGCCAATCCCAGGGCTAGCCGGACCGTCCCCTTCGTCTCGAAGGCGGTGGGCTGGCCGCTGGCCAAGTACGCCGCCCGCATCGCCGCCGGCCAGAGCCTGGACGACCTCGGCCTCCACAGCCCCCCGGCCCCCAAACACTACAGCGTCAAGGAGGTCCACCTTCCCTTCCTGAAGTTCGCAGGCGTCGCCCCGCAGCTGGGGCCTGAGATGCGCTCGACCGGGGAGAGCATGGGGATCGACGCGCTCGCGGAGCTGGCCTACTACCGAGCGGCCCTCGGGGCAGGGCAGCGGCTACCCCGCTCCGGGACGGCCTGGTTGGTCGGTGCGGGACTGGAAGAGGTGGCTGGGGACTTGCGGAAAGCTGGCCTCGAGGTCTCAGAAGGTGAACCGGCCGATGCCGCCGGCGCCCTACCAGAGCTGCTGATTGACCTGACCGCTTCCTCCCTGTTGCGGCGAGCGCTGGAGGGCGGGGTGCCGATCGTCACCACCAAGGAAGCAGCGCGGTGGACCGCGCGCGCTATCTTGGCCGCGAGCCGCTGCGACCTGCAGGTCACCCCGCTGCAGGAATGGCTGTCCTGAGCGGGCGGCTACCGGAGATCGCCGAGCAGATCGCTGCCTGCCGGCGTTGCCCCAGGCTGGTGCAGTGGCGCGAGGAGGTCGGCCGAGTCCGGCGGGCCGCGTACCGCAACCAAAGCTACTGGAGCCGCCCAGTGGCGGGATTCGGCGATCCGGCTGCCCGCCTGCTCCTGATCGGCCTCGCCCCCGGTGCTCACGGCGCCAACCGGACCGGCCGCCCCTTCACCGGCGACGCTTCAGGGCGCTTCCTCTACCCGGCGCTGTACCGCTGTGGCCTGTCCAACCGGGCTGAGTCCCTGCACCCCGGTGACGGCTTGGAGCTGCGCGGGATCTGGATCACCTCGGCAGTGCGCTGCGTCCCGCCGGGGAACCTGCCCACCCGGGAGGAGCTGGCCAACTGCGCCGATTGGACGGTCCAGGAACTCGCAGATCTGCCGATTCGGGTGTTCCTCGCGCTGGGCCAGATCGCCCACGACGCGCTGCTGGCCTACCTGGGGCTGCGGCCCAGCCAGCACCGCTTCGGCCACGGCCAGCGCTGGTCCCTCTCCGAAAACCGCTGGTTGGTGGACAGCTACCACGTCTCGGCCAGGAACACCCAAACCGGCCGCCTGACCGCCCCGATGTTCGATGCGTTGCTGTCACAGGCCGTCCATCTGGCTGACCTGGACCCGCCGGAGCCTTAAACTAGGGGGAGTCTTCGGGTCCAAGGCCCACCTCAGCAACCCGAACACCACGCTCTGGGACCGAAATCGGGGCGTGGCAGCGAGGAAGAAAATCCTATGGCAAATCCGGTACAGCCCATCGACATCACCAGCGAGGTCAGGACCAATTTTATCAACTACGCCATGTCGGTCATCGTCGACCGGGCTCTCCCCGACGTGCGCGACGGGCTCAAGCCGGTGCAGCGGCGCATCCTCTACGCCATGTTCAAGGAGGGCATGCTCAGTTCGGAGAAGTACGTCAAGAGCGCGGGCGTAGTCGGTGAAGTGATCAAGAAGTACCACCCTCACGGCGACGCGCCGATCTACGAGGCGATGGTGCGGATGGCCCAGCCCTGGAATCTCCGCTACGTCTTGGTGGACGGACAGGGCAATTTCGGCTCGATCGACGGCGACCCGGCGGCGGCCTACCGCTACACCGAAGCCCGGCTGACCAGGCTGGCCGAAACTCTGCTCGCAGATATCGACCGCGAGACCATCGACTTCAAACCCAACTTCGACGAGACCACCACTGAGCCGGTCGTGCTGCCCGGGCTAGTCCCCAACCTCTTGGTCAATGGGGCCAGTGGGATCGCCGTCGGGATGGCCACCAACATCCCGCCCCACAACCTGAGAGAGGTCTGCAACGCCCTGCTAGAGATGATCGATCACCCAGAGATCGACCTGGATCAGCTGATGGTCATCGTGCCCGGTCCGGATTTCCCGACGGGGGGGAGAATCAGCCGGCAGGGGCTCAGAGAGGCCTACCAAGACGGACATGCCAGCTTACGCATCCGGGGGAAGGTGCGCTTCGAGGAGAAGGCTGGGCGGCGGTCCATCGTCATCCACGAGATCCCCTACCAGGTCAACAAGACCAACCTGATCACCACCATCTCGGCGATGTACAAGCAGGGGAAGATCCCGGACATCGCGGCGTTGCGCGACGAATCCGACCGCAAGGAACCGATCCGGATCGTGATTGAGCTGAAGCGCGGGGCTCTGCCTGACGTGGTGGTCAATCAGCTCTACAAGTACACCCAGCTGCAGAGCACCTACACGGTGATCAACCTGGCCATCGTAAACGGCGAGCCCAGAGTTCTCTCGCTCAAGGAGACCTTGGCGCTGTTCCTGGACCACCGCAAGGAAGTGGTCACCCGCAGGACCCGCTACGACCTCAGAAAGGCCGAGGAACGCGCCCACCTACTGGTCGGGCTGCTAATCGCCCTGGACAACTTGGACGAGGTGATCGCGCTCATCCGCGCCGCCCAGACCGCCGCCGAGGCCAGGGACGCCCTGCAAGCCCGCTACGGCCTCAGCGAGATCCAAGCCCAGGCCATCTTGGACATGCGACTGCAGAGGCTGACCGGTCTGGAACGCGACCGGCTGCAGCGAGAGGCAGGCGAGGTCGCCGAGACCATCGCCAGGCTGCAGCGCATCCTGAGCGACCAAGAGGCGCTGTGGTCGGTGATTCGGGTAGAGCTCAGCGACCTGCGCGACCGCTTCGGCGATGATCGCCGCTCCCAAATCGTCGATCTGATCGATGCCCCCAGCAAGGAAGAGCTGATCAGCGAGGAGCAGGTGGTGATCACCCTGACCAAGGCGGGCTACCTCAAGCGCACCGCGCTGGACGCCTACCGGTCTCAGGGGCGGGGTGGGCGCGGCCTGAGCAGCGGCAAGCTGCGCAGCGAGGACGTCAACACCGGCGTCTTCATCGCCTCCACCCATGACTTTCTGCTGGTCTTCACCGACCAGGGGCGCGTCTTCAAGGAGAAGATCTACGAGATCCCCGAAGCGCACCGCGACGCTCGGGGTATTCACATCCGCAACCTCTTACCTTTTCGTCCGGAGGAAGCGGTCGGCTCGGTGCTGGCGCTGCGCGATCTCGGAGGAGAGGGATCGCTCGTCTTCGCCACGGCCCAAGGGATGGTCAAGCGCACCAGGTTGAGCGAGTACTCCAACATCAACTCCGGCGGGCTCATCGCGATCGATCTGCAAGAAGGGGACCAGCTGATCGGCGTCGCGCTGGCCAGTCCGAAAGCGGACGTGGTGCTGGCCACCGCCCAGGGACAGGCCATGCGCTTCTCGATCGACGAGCTGCGCGAGCTTTCCAGGGACACCCGAGGGGTCATCGGCATCCGGATGGCCGAGGGGGACCGGGTCGTCAGTATGGCCACGCTGGAGCCAGGCGGGCCGGAGCAGCTCCTGGCCGTCAGCGAGACCGGTCTGGCCAAGCGCACTGAGGTGAAGGAGTATCCCTGCAAGGGCCGAGGCGGCCAGGGAGTTATCACGCTCAACACCGGCGCCAAGACCGGCGCTCTGGTCGCGCTGATTCCCGTTCGCGGAGACGAGGACCTGATGCTCCTGAGCCGGGACGGGCAAGTCATCCGCGTCCCGGCTCAGGCCGTGGGTTTGCGCCACCGGAACAGCATGGGTGTGATGGCGATGCGGCTGGCCGAAGAGGACCGGGTCATCAGCGCTTTCGCTGCTTCCCCCGAAGAAGGGCCAGAGGGCCCCTTGGCGGCCGGTACGCCGACCTCGCCTCCTTCCGAGGAGGAGCCCTGAGATCCCCTGCGCACGGGCATCCGAGGCCGCAGCTGGGGGGCGCTCCCGGTCATGGGCGCAGCAGGAGCGGGGTTATTCTGCCTCCCGGCGCGCGCAACCCAGCAGCCGGTCCGCCTCTCCCCAGGCTTCTATAGTAGTAGAAGGCAAAATTAAAGATACTTTTTCTTTACAAAAATCGGTCACTGCGCTACACTAGGACCGAGGTCCGAGGGGGCCCCAGAAGGGGTGTCGTATGATTCTCGAGCAGACCCTAATCGATTCCGTCAGCTACCGCCCTGGAGCGGTGATCCTTTACCCAGGTGCGAGCGAACTGCTCTACCGCGTGCACAGCGGCTTGGTGCGCGTGCACACTGTCGACGACGATGGAAATGGACTCACCTTGCGGTACGTCAAACCCGGAGGTTACTTCGGCGAGGAGGCGCTGGCTGGTCTGGAGCGCAGCTACTTCGCCGAGGCCGTCACCGAGAGCGTGGTGCAGGTGATGAATCCGGCTCTGCTCAGCCCCGAGGAGAGCTTAGACGTCACCACCCACTTGGTGAAGGCGTTGGGCCGGGCCTACCAGTCGATCTACCGGCTGGTCGGCAAGCGCCTGCGCAGCCGGATCGCCGCCGAACTGCTGGAGTTGGCTGAGACGGCTCTGGCGACCCGAGATGAAGCCGGTGAAGTGGTCATCTACGCCACCCATGACGAGCTGGCCGCGGCGGTGGGCTCAGTCCGCGAGACGGTGACGAAGGTAGTCGGCGAGCTCTCCCGGGAGCACATCATCGCGGCGGGGTACGGTAAAATCCGCCTGCTGGACCGCGCCGCCCTGCAGCGCATCGCCGAGGAGTAAAGCTAGCTGGTCTGTGTAGGCAAAGCCCGCGACCGAACCAGCAGTCCGTGCTATCCCTGAGTGGTCGGCTAAAGCCGACCACTCAGCGTCGCTGGAGGGCCTGTGACAGGGATACACAGCGTGGGGACGGAGAGAACGTGAGCTGTCCCTTGAAAGTGGCCATCATCGGGGCCGGTCCGGCCGGCCTGTTCGCCGCAGAGGCGCTGCTCAAGCAGGGCGCAGGGCTCGACTTGGAGATCGATATCTTCGAGCGGCTTCCAGCCCCCTTCGGCTTGGTCCGCTACGGCGTAGCGCCCGATCACTACAAGATCAAGTCGGTCACCCAGAGCCTGGGGCGGGTGTTCGAGCAGGCAGGGGTCCGCCTCTTCGCCGGGGCCGAGTACGGCAGCGCCTTCAGCTACCAAGACCTGAAGGCGCGCTACCAGGCCAGGATCTTCACCACCGGCGCCTCTCTGGACCGCGCGATCGGTATCCCCGGGGAGGAATTGGACGGAAACCTCTCCTCGACCGCCCTGGTCGGTTGGTACAACGGCCACCCGGACTACCGCCACCTGTCGCCGCGGCTCAGCCCAGCAGTGGCTGTGATCGGCGCGGGCAACGTCGCGATCGACGTCGTCCGGATCCTGGCCAAGACGGCCGCCGAGCTCTCCCCCACCGACATCAGCCGGTCCGCGCTGTCCGCGCTGGCGCAGAGCCCAGTCGAGAACCTCTATCTGATCGGGCGCAGAGGGCCGGCCCAGGCCCGCTTCACCCCCAAGGAGCTGCGCGAGCTGGGCGAGCTCCAGGAAGCGGATGTGCACGTCGATCCGGCCGATCTGGAGCTCGACCCGGTCAGCCAGGCCGAGGCCGACCGCAGCCCCCAGGTCCAGCGCAACTTAGAGATCTTGCGCAGCTTCGCAGCGCAGCGGCCCAGCGGAAAGCGGCGGCGTATCCACCTGCTGTTCCGCTGGGCTCCGCTGCGCGTGCTCGGCTCCACCTCCGCGGAGCGCTTGGAGCTGGGCCGGACTCATCTCGGCCCGGCCCAGGAAGCGATTCTGGGAGAACAGCGCCGGGAGCTGGCGGTCGGGACGGTAGTGCGCGCGGTGGGGTACCGCAGCCAACCGGTTCCCGGCCTCCCCTTCGACCCGAGCAAACAGGTGGTGGCCAACCGAGCCGGCCGGGTGGAGGGGCGCAGCGGCGACTACGTGGCCGGCTGGATCAAGCGCGGGCCCAGCGGGGTCATCGGAACCAACAAGGCCGACGCGGCTGAGACGGTAGCCAGCCTGTTGGCCGATCTGGAACAGCTGGAGCAGCCTCAAGGCGCGCTCCCCATCGAGGTCGCTTTGGAAGAGCGCGGGATCCAGAGCCTGGACCTAAGTTGTTGGAAGAGGCTGGACAGCTACGAGCTGCAGCTGGGAAGCCAGCTGGGTTGCGCCCGGGTCAAGATCAGCGATCCGGCCGAGATGCTGAGGATCAGCCGCGCCGGCGCAGCGGTCCTCTCGGCCGAGGTCTGACCAGCTACCCGCGGTCCGGGATCTCGGGTTAAGGCCGGCTAGCCAGCGGGCTTGGGGGGCTTGAGGCCAGAACGGCCCTCCCTCCGCCCCAGCTCCCCGAGCACCTGGTCCCATCCGAGCCCGCACTCGGCCAGGGCTAGCAGGACGTGGAATACCAAGTCGGCCGCCTCCGACTGCAATTCGCTCTGGACGCCGTTCTTGGCTGCCAGAAGAAACTCCCCAGCCTCCTCGGCGACTTTCCTAAGAATCCGGTCGATCCCACCCTGATGCAGCCTGGCTACGTAGCTGTCTTGCGGCGAGGCAGCGAGGCGCTGCAGGACTGTCTCATAGATCCTCTCCAGGACACCTTGACCGACCGGTTGGGCGCTCCCCAGGATCGGAACGTGGAAGCAGGTGGGCTGCCCGGTATGGCAGGCCGGGCCCCGCTGTTCCACCTGGTAGAGCAGGCTGTCAGCATCGCAGTCCTGGAGAACCGACACCACCCGCTGGCGGTTCCCAGACGTAGCTCCCTTGATCCAGAGCTCCCGCCTGGAGCGCGAATAGTAGGTGCCCCAACCGGTGCGCAGGGTCAGCTCGATGGCTTCCCGGTTGGCCCAGGCCAGCATCAAGACCGCTCCGCTGTTCAGGTCCTGCGCGACCACCGGGAGGAGACCATCCTCCCCAAAACGCAGCTCCTCAAGCATGGAGCCCTCGCCGCACCGAGACACCGCTAGCGGCCAGGTAATCCTTGATCTGGGGGATGGTGAAGGTCCCGAAGTGGAGCACGGTCGCAGCCAGCGCCGCGTCCGCCTTGCCCTCCTGGAGGACCTGGACAAAGTCCTGCAGCCGCCCAGCCCCGCCCGAGGCGACTACCGGGATACCCACCGCTTCAGCCACCAGGCGCGTAGCCAACAAGTCAAAACCCTCCTGGGTGCCGTCCGCGTCCATCACATTGAGCACGATCTCGCCAGCGCCCAGGCGTTCTCCCTGGACCACCCACTCCAGCAAATCGGTACCGGTCGCCTGGCCCCCCCCTTGGGCGAAGACCTCCCAGCGGGGGAGCGGCCCGCTCCCCCGCTTCGCGTCCACGCTGAGCACCACGCACTGCGATCCGAAGTGCTCCGCGGCTTCAGCGATCAGCGCCGGGCGGCGCAGGGCGGCGCTGTTGACGCTGACCTTGTCGGCCCCGGCCAACAGCAGGGCGCGAAAATCCCCCACCCCAGCGACCCCGCCGCCGACGGTCAGCGGCATCATCACCCGCTCAGCCACCTTGGAGACCGCTTCCAGGGTAAGCCTGCGTCCTTCCGCAGACGCCTTGATGTCGTAGAGGACCAACTCGTCAGCCCCCTGCTCCTCATAGCGCTCGGCCAGGGCCACCGGGTCGCCGGCGTCGCGGTGGTCGGCGAAGAAGCGCACATTCTTCACCACCCGGCCGGCTTGCAGGTCGAGGCAGGGGATGATCCGCTTGATCAGCATGGCTGAGTCTAGCAGATCAGGTCCCCAGCCGCTCCAGGACAGCTCCCGTCAGCTGATCCGTGGTCGCCTGCCCCCCCAGATCCGGCGTGCGCACCCCAGCCTGCAGGCTGGCCAACAGGGCCCGGCGCAGCCGCTGCGCGGCGGTGGCTTGTCCCAGGTGCTCCAGCAGCAGGGCCAGCGAGAGGAGCGCCGCCGACGGGTTGGCAACTCCCCTGCCGGCGATGTCCGGAGCGGAGCCGTGCACCGGCTCGAAGAGGGCGTGGACTGTACCCAGGTTGGCGCTGGGAGCTAGGCCGAGCCCGCCCACCAGGCCGGCGCAGAGATCGGAGAGGACGTCACCCAGCAGGTTGGTCATGACCAGAACGTCGAAGCGTTCGGGGTGCATGACCAGCTCCATCGCGGCAGCGTCCACGATCCTCTCCTCGATTTCCAGGCCGGCGAAGCCAGCCGCAGCCTCGAGGACGCTCTGGCGGAACAACCCCTGGCTGACCGGCAACACGTTGGCCTTGTGCACGACCGTCAGCCGGCCGCGGCGGCGCAGGGCCTCCCTGGCCGCTACCTCACCGATCCGCAGGGAAGCCGCCCTGGTAATGACGACGTCGGCGATAGCCAGGTCACCGTAGCGGCGTTCTTGGGCGACGTAGGCGCCCTCGCTGTTCTCCCGAACCAGCAGGAGGTCGGTACCCGGCCTGTGACCCTCCAAAGGCAAGCTCAAGGCCGGGCGCAGGTTGGCGAAGAGGTCTAACTCCCTGCGCAGCGTGCGGATAGCGCTGCGGAAGCCTGCTACCGGGACCGAGGGGCTGGTCGCCGCTCCGAACAGGACAGCGTCCGCCCCCCTGGCCAGTTCCAAGGTCCTAGCCGGCAGGCTCTCGCCGCTGCGGCGGAAGCAGTCATAGCCCGCCTCAGCCGAAATCAGCTTCCAGCTCGGCTGCAGCGCGGCGAGGACCGCGGCCGCGGCCGGGATCACCTCGTGACCGATCCCGTCCCCCTCGATCAGGCAGATGGTCTTCACCGCGAAGCCCCAAGGGCGCGGGCGTCGCCGCTGCGCTGAGAGACCATTCAGTAGCCTCTGGAACGGTCGACTTCGCCGACCATCGCCTGGCCTTGGACGAAGCGCCTGGCGTTCTCCGCCAGGAAAGCCAGGGTACGCCTGGGTAGGTCGTCGCTCAGGGCCGCCAGGTGCGGGGTCAGGATCACCTGGTCCATCCCCCAGAGCGCCGAGGTCAGGGGAAGCGGCTCGGGATCGGTCACGTCCAGCGCGGCGCCACCCAAGCGGCCGGAGGCGAGGGAGCGCTCCAGGGCTTCCAGGTCGATGGCGTCCCCGCGGCCGAGGTTGAGGACCCAAGTCTGAGGGCCGAGCCGGGCGAGCTTGCCCGCATCGAGGATCCGCACGGTCTGGTTGGTCCTGGGCAGGAGCAAGATCAGCCAGTCGCAGCCGGGCAGGGCAGCCTCGATCTCCCCCTGACCCCAGACCTTGATCCCCGCCTCTTCCCCGCCCCGGGTGCGCACCCCTTCCACCCGCATCCCCATCGCCCCGAGCATCTCCGAGAGCCTGCGCCCGATGCGGCCCAACCCCCAGATCAGAGCCCGCTGCCCGGCCAGGCTGCGCAGCGGATAAGCATGCGACCAGCTGCGGCGCTGCTGGGCCTGCCTAGCCGGGTAGAGGCTCCTGGTCACCTGGAGCATCATGGCCAGAGCGTGCTCGGCGACCACCTGATCGTGCAAGCCGGCCGCGTTGTACAGCCGTACCCCGGGCGGCCAGTCCAGCGGCAGCAGCCGGTCTACCCCAGCGGTGACCGTCTGGACGAACTGGAGTCTGGGCAGGCCGGCAAACCAGTTCTGCAGCTCGGCCGGCTGGGGTGGCCAGAGGATGAGGCCCTCGGCTTCCGGGCTAGCCGGCTCCCCTCGGTAGAAGATCCAGCGAACCCCGGGAACCTCCGGGAGGCCGCTATAGCGCTCGTGAACTAGGATCGGGTGGGTGTCTAGCATTCCATTCCTCTCTGGTACACTCCATCAGCAGGCGAGGCTGCCTGGGAGGGCTGTCACGGCCGACCACGCGGAAGCCAGCCGCTAGAAAAGCGCGCTGGGCGCGCTGGTTGAACTGCAGGGTGGTGAGGCGCACCCGCTCCAACGGCGGGTCTAAGTGGACAAAAGCGAACAGCAGCAGGGCCGTCACCGCCGCACGGCCGTAGTGCTGGCTCCAGAGCTCCTTGCGCCCGATCATGATGCCCAAGGTGGCAAATCGGGGCGGCGAAGCCCCCGCCGGACCCAGGTCATAGAGCTCCGCGCCGCCGATCAGCTGCGCAGTCTCCCGCAAAAAAATGCCGAAGCCGAAGCGGTCGCCGGAAGCTTCCTCCAGGAGAGACATCTTGCGAAAGAGCCACAGGGGAATCCGGATCGGCTTGGCGCTGCTCCAGGCTGCAATCTCTCTATCCCTATAGAAGCTGTAGAGAACTTTCCAGTCGTCTTGGGAGAGCTTGGCCAGCGGCCGCAGGGCGACCTGGCCATACACCACGTCTTCGCCGGGCCGGGCAGTCGCACTCACCGCTGCGCGGCCAAGCGGCTGGGCCCTACGGCCTGACCGTGCAGGATCAGCGGCGCTTCTTCCTCCACCCCTACAACTTTACAACGCCCTCGGGCAGGTCGGGCCTGACCACCAGCGTCTTCTGGTGGCTGAAGTGCACCTCACCCGGCCTGGCACCCTTGGGCTTCCAGACATGCTTGAGCAGGGTGTAGTCGACCAGTACCTGGGCAGACCCGGCCAAGCGAGAGTGGTGAGCGGCGACCTGGGCCGCGGCCAGCAGGTCGGTGACCGGAAGCGGCTTCCGGTTTGCCAGCGCGATCACGTGGGAACCCGGGCTACCCTGCGCGTGAAACCAGTAGTCTTGGCTCTTTGCTTGCCGACGGATGGCCTCGTTCTCGGCGGCGTTGCGCCCAACCCGCAGCTCTACACCGGAAGGCAGGCGGTAAACCAGGCCGTGGAGGCGCTCCTGGGGTTTGGGCGAGCGGGGGCGGCGGGCCCTATCGGCCTGCAAGGAGCGCAGGCGGCTCAGTTCAGCGCGCAGCTGAGGAATTCTGGCCTGGCGGCGGCGGTATTCCTGAATCTCCTGCCGCAGCCGCTGGTAGCGCAGCGCAGCGTTCTCAGCCCCATCGAGCGCCGGGTCCAGCGCGATCACCCGGGCGTTTCCGGTGACCGGATCGGGCACCGACAGCTCTCGGCTGCCCCGCGGGAGCGATGAGGCGGCGGCCAAGATCAGGTCGGCTTCGGCGCGCAGGGCGCTCTGGTCCGGTGCGGGCAGGCCTTCCAGTTCAGCTAGCTGGTGCTCCAGGGCAACTATCCTGCCGCCCTGCGCAGCGGCCGGTGTAGCCGGTACCGATCCCGTCCCCGGATCCAGGTGACCGCTCTGGATCTGGGAGAGCAGCCAGGCCAACAGCTCGGAGGGGCCCTCTTCATACCGGCTCGCCTGCTCGGCTAGGACACGGGAGAGGCGGGGACTGAGCCCGTCGAGCAGCCGGTACCACTCCCCGGGATCACAAGCTGCCAGCTGGGCGAGCGCGTCCGGATCCAGCTGCCTGGGGTCGAACTTGGAGTACGCCGGGGGTAGAAGATAGGGTTGGCCGGGACGGAGCTGCCGGTATCTATTCCGGCCGGGGGCCGTCTCGCGGAGCACCGCCAACAGGCGCCCCTCCAGCCCCTCTCCGGGGCCGAGCAGGTACAAGTTAGCCTGCCGGCCAGCCGGCTCGAAGACCAACCGCCCGCCCGGGGTCGGGACAAAACCCGGCTGCGCGCCGAACTCCAAGCACACCACTCGGTCCAAGCGGTGCTGGAAAGCGGTCTGCAGGGGTCCTCTCAAGCGGGCAATCACTGCCCGCTGGAAGGGGTTCGGTGCCGTCCCTGGCAGCTCGCGCCGAGAGGGCTTCAGGGCGAGCTGCGGGTTACCCGGAGCGGCGTCGATCCAGAGATCGCAGTCAGGAACCAGGTGCAAGACCAGCTGGTCCGGCGACAGGCAGGTCCAACCGGCCGTCGGGGCAGGCAGCAGCGGGGCGAGCCGCTCCAAGACAGCGGCGAGCAGCAGTCCTTCCACGTCGCCTCCCAGGTCAGACTTTGACGAACTCCTCGATGCTCAGGACGAACAGCACCGCGCCTCCGACCGGGACTTCGATCGGCTGGTTGAGCAACGGTTCGGCTTGCTCGGAGAGGGCGATCCCCGGGCTGACCAGCCTGGTCCGGGTGCGGCAAACCTGCCGCACCAGGCGCTTGAGGTCATCCAAGCGCTCCTCATCGATGCCCATCAACAAGGTGGTGTTCCCTTCCCTGAGAAACCCTCCGGTAGAGGCCAGCTTGGTCACCTCAAAGGCCTGCTCGCTGAGGCGACGGATCAGATGGGCGGCGTCGGCATCCTGGACGATCGCAAAAACTAGCTTCACAGCAGCTGACTCCGCCGCACCCTAGTCCTCCAGAGCGAGGGCGATATCCTCGCGTAAGCCGGGGTTGAGCATGAAAAAAGCTAGGCGCTTCATCCCGGCAAGAAAATCGACGTTTTCGACCACCACGCCCTTCCAGTCTTCGTGGGTTTCCGCGCCCTGACCCTGGGCCTGGCGGGGACCAGTCTGGATCACCACGGGGGCGAAGTTGAGGATACCCCGGATCCCTGCGGCCATCAGGCTATCCGCAGCCGCCTGAGCCTGCTCAGGCGGAACCGCCAAGAAACCCATGATCTTCTCGTCATCCAGGCTGCGGGCGCGCCGGCCGGCGAGGAAGTCGGGCAGCGCGCTGACATGTTGGACGGTGATCCCAGCGACCTGCTGACCGATCTTGGCCGCGTCCACGTCGAACAGGCCGACGAAGCGGAAGTGGTAATCGCTGGCCCCGGGATAGTTGGCGATCGCTTGGCCTAAGCGGCCGACCCCCAGGATCACGACGCTCCAGGGCCGGTCCAGGCCGAGGATGCGCCGCAGCTCGCGCTGCAACACCTTGACGGTGTAGCCCATACCCCGGGTGCCGAAGCGCCCGAAGTAAGCCAGGTCCTTGCGCACCTGGAAGGCTGAGACCTGGGCCTGCTCGGCCAGCTGGGTTGAACTCGTCCGGTTCACCTCCTCAGACTCCAGGCTCTCCAAGATTCTCAGATAGGTCACTAGGCGGGAGATGGTGGCCTTGGGGATGTTGGACGTCACGTCGGTGGAACCTCGAAGTAAGGGATCTTCAGCTTGGCGAGGAGGTGTTCGGTGCGCTGGAGCCCGGAAGGGCCGAAGGGGCCGAGCAGCACCTGTGTGAGGCTACCCTGCACGCGCAGAGTCGGCTGCAGACCCGCAGCGCGCAGCTGCACCTCCATCCTGGAGGCGTCGGATTGGCGAGAAAAGGCACCGACTTGGAGGTCTTTGCGCGCCGGCGCAGCGCCCGAATGCGCCGAGAAGGCCGAGGCCGCCGGGGAAGAGCTCCCCGGATTGGGAGCATAGATGAAGAGATTGGGGGTCGCCACCTTCAGCTCCTTCAAAGCCTGCTCAGCCGCAGCTCGGGTCGCAAAAGGACCGGTGAGCACAGCGTACTGATGGCCCGAGCTGGTCAAGATGTATGCCGGGAAGCCGGTCTTCTCGACCGCCGCAGCCATGCGCCGGGCGTCGCCGTGGATCCGAAAGACCCCGGCGCTGATCCGGTAGTCCGCTCCGGTAGGAGGGTGGTGGGCGCTGATCAGGGACTTAGGAGAAGGCGCCCGCCCAGCAACAGGCTGTGGGGCCGGACTGGCCGGACCGCTCCGGCGCCGACTGGTCTTGGCCTCCGAGCTGCTGGAAGTAGCTTGGGAGGGCTGGGCCTGCTGGGCTGGGATGGTGGGCACCGCATTCGGCGCAGAAGGGGTGCTGCTCGCCCCAGGGGCGGTGCTCGCAGCTGCAGGGGGAGAAGCGGATGGGGTAGCCGTCGCCGGGGAGACCGCGAGGGGACTCGTCCGCTGAGCAGGAGCCTGCCGGGGCGTCGCCCCGGCAGGGCTCCCAGCCGCTTGCCCCGGCGCAGCCTGGTGGAGACCTCCCCTGAGCACCAAGACGAATCCCGCAATCAGCACCAAGATCAGGAAGACGATGATGACGTCAGGCCAGTTGCGAGACCACCAACGCATGCGAACTTAACCTCCCAGCGCGGCCTTGGCCGGAGCGTACCCCAAGGCCAACGCTTTCTTGAACGCGGCTTTAGCCTGAAGGAGGTGGCCCTGACCCCGCAGGGACCATCCCAGGTTGTACCAGGCCTGGCCATTTTTCGGCTGCGCCTGGACCACGGCGCGCAGCACCTTGGCAGCAGCGTTGAAGTGCCCGGCCGCTAAGGCCGCGCCGCCCAAATCGGCAGCGATCAGCAGGTTCTGGGGGTCAGCCTGCTCGGCGGCGGCCAGGGACCGCATGGCCGCCGAGTATTTCTTCAGCGAGAATTCAGTCAGGCCCAGCCAGAGCTGCACGCTGACCGTTGGCTTCTGAGCGGCCAATTCCTGGAGGAGGGGGAGGGCTTCGGTGAAATGGCCGCTGCGGTAGTCGCTGCGAGCTTCCAGAAACTGTGCGGCCCGCTTGACGCTGGCGGTGTGGGTGAGCCGAACTGCCGAGGCAGCGTCCTCCGCAGCGAGGAGGTTGGCGCCCAGGTGCTCCTCGACCAGGGCGATCCCCAACATGGCCGCGCCGCTGGTCGAATCGGCCATGAGGGCGGCCTCGAAGTGCACCAGGGCTCTACGCGGCTGGGCGTTGCGGAGCAGCGCCTGGGCGTAGAGCAGCTGGCCGCTGGCATCTCCCGGGACCAGCCTCACGGCCCGCTTCAGATCCGCCAGCTCCGCGGCTACCTGACCCCCCGACTCCTCAATCCGGCTACGCGCCCGCAGGAGAGCGGCGCGGTCCAGCGGGGTGGTCGCCGCCGCGATCCCACCGTGCAGGACCTGGAGCGCCTGGTTGGTCAGCTTCTGGGAGAGGTAGACATCGGCGATCAGCTCCACCGCCTTGACGTTGCCGGGTTGCCGAGCCAGGACGTGGTAGGCGTAGGGCAAGGCAGTAGCCGTACCGCCCAGGTGGAGCGGAGAGCTAGCCGAGACCGCTTGTCCAGCCAGATAGAGCTGCTCCGCGGTATCCAGCCACAGCTTGAGGTCTTTGGGGGCGAGCTTGAGTGCAGCCTGATCCAGCTTGGCCGCTGCGGCGTGGTTGCCCGCCTGGACCTCCAGCGCCGCCAAGTTCCGGTTGGTCTCCAGCCGTTGGGCCGCGGTCAGCTTGGAGGAGCCCCCCAGCGCTGCCCGGTAGGCCACGATGGCGGCGGAGGTGTTGCCCAGCTGCTGGTAGACCACTCCCAGGTTGTATTCGGCTTCGGGAAGGCCCGGCTTGAGCCTCAGCACTTCCTGAAACTCGAATCTGGCAGCCTGGTAATCCTTCAGGTGATCCAGGGCCAGACCCAACCCGAAGTGGGCGGCGGCGTCCGAGTAGTGGCGGGTCACCGCAGCCTGAAAGGTCTCGCGGGCGGCGGCGTATTGGCCGGCAGCCAGTTGGCGCTGACCGGAAGACAACAACGAAGCCGTCACCGAACCCACCGCCAGCCCGGCCCCGAGCAGGGTCAACCCCAAAAAGGCGGCGATCCGGAGCGGTCGCGCGCTGAAGTCTTTCGATGGTCTACGCACACATCCTCCTTAATCAGCCCCAGCTTCGTACAGGTCATAGTCTACTCGAATTCTGAGCAGATAGGCCACGCGCGGAATCGGCTCTGGGGGCAGCGGCTAAGGCCAGCTGGCCGCAAGCAGCACCCGCTTCCCGGCCCCGAGAACGGCGGACGCTCACCGGTATACCGCGCAGGGCCAGGCGATCCAGAAAGCGCTGCAGACCCGCCTCGCTGGTGGCTCGATAGGGGCTGCCCGGCCAGGGATTCAGGGGGATCAGGTTGACATGAGCGATCAGGCCGCGGAGCAGCTCTGCCAGCAGATCTGCCTGCCAATCATGATCGTTGACGCCTCGGAGCAGGCTGTATTCGAAAGAAATACGCCGCCCGGTGGCTTCTTGGTAAGCCGAGGCCGCCGAGAGGATCTCGGCGATGGGGTGGGCATGGGCGGTGGGGATGATGCGCTGCCGTGTGGGCTCGTCCGGGGCGTGCAGCGAGATAGCCAGCCGCAGGTGGGGCCCGCTGGCCGACAGGGCCAGGATCTTAGCAGGTAACCCCACCGTGGATAAGGTGACCCGCCTAGCCGACATCCCTAGCGCCCTAGGGTGCAGCAGGATCTCGGCCGCGCGCCTCACTTGGGCTAGGTTGAGGAGCGGCTCACCCATCCCCATAAACACCAGGTTGCGCAGGCTGCGCGGCGAAATTCCCTGGTCCCCGGCTACCGCCAGCAACTGGCCGACGACCTCCGCAGCGCTGAGGTTGCGCCCGAAGCCCATCGCGCCGGTGGCGCAGAAGCGGCAAGCCGCCGGGCATCCCACCATGGAGGAGACGCAGAGCGTGGAGTGGCCGGCGTAGGGCATGTAGACCGCCTCGGTGCGCTGGCCGTCCAGCAAGGTGAAGAGGTAGCGGCTACTGCCATCCTCGGCGTCGACGCGCTGCAGGCCCGCGAAGGGTTGTAAGGAGAACGCGGCGGCCAGCTCCCCGCGGAGCGAAGCGGGCAGAGTATGCATTTGGGAGAAATCGGTAACACCCCGGCCGTAGACCCAGCCCAGCAGCTGCTCCAGGCGGTAGCCACCTAGGGGGAGCTCCTCCGGGAAGAGGCCGGCCAGCTGGCGCAGCGCCGCGGCGCTCAAGTCCGGCCCCCAGCCAGGCTGCGCTCCCTCAGATGGATCACGGTCACCCCGTGGCCGCCCCGAAAGGGGGCTTCGTCCTCCAGCCGCTCGACCCGCCGGTCCGACCCGAAGCGCTGGCGGATGGCCGCGCGCAGCACCCCCTCCCCCTTGCCGTGCAGGACCCGCACCGGGGAGCTCCCCAGCGCTGCCGCCTCCCGAAGCAGGCTCTCCACCTGCTCGAGGCCCTCTTCGGCGCGTAGACCGCGGATATCGATCTCGGGCAGGAAGCTGCGGACCGGGTCCAGCGAGGGAGCCGGCCGCTGCGGTTGGTCCAGCAGGGTGGCCGCTCCCATCGGAACGTTGAGCTTGAGCGGGCCGGCCTGGACCAGCAGCTGATCGCCGCGGAGCTCCAGAACGCGGGCGGTCCCGTAATCGCGCAGGCGGACCGACGACCCTGGACCGATCCCGCTGGGGGCGGCCGGTGGGCTGGGCGCTTTGGCGCCCAGCAGCTGGCGCTGCAGGGTCAGCTCCTGCAGAGCAGTCCCGCGCTGGCCGGGCTGCTTGGCTTGGCGGCCCAGCCTGCGGCTGCGCTCCAGAGCCTCGGCGTAGAGGCGCTCGGCCTGCAGCCGGGCTTGCTCCAGCAGGGCTTCGCGCTCGGCTTCCTGGCGAGTCCGCTCCTCGGCGGCCCGGGCCAGCTCGGCCTCCAGAGCGGCGCGCTCCCGGTCCAACTGCCCCCGGAGCTCGGCCAGCTCCTCGCGCTGGCGTCGGATCTCCTCCAGGGCAGCGTCGAGCATCCCCTCGCCGCGCTGCTGCCAGGAGCGCGCCTCGGCGATCAGGTCAGGAGGTAAGCCCAGGCGCGCGGCCACGTCCAAGCCGTGGGAACGGCCCGGACTCCCCACCTCCAGCCGGTAGGTAGGGGCCAGGGAAGAGAGGTCAAACCCCATGCTGGCGTTCTGCAGGCCGGCGATCTGGCTCGCCCACTGCTTGACCGACGCGAGGTGGGTAGTGACCACCCCCAACAGGCCGCGGGCAGCCAGGCGGGATAGCAGAGCCTGGGCGAGGGCGGAGCCTTCGCCGGGATCGGTCCCCGTCCCCAGCTCATCGATCAAGACCAAGCTGCGGGGACCCGCACCGGTCAGGATGGCCGAGATCCGCCCCAGGTGGGCGGCGAAGGTGGAGAGGCTGCCCTCCAGGCTCTGCTCATCTCCGAGATCGGCCAGGATCTCCTGAAAGATCGGCAGCTCAGCCGAACTCGCGGGCACGTAGAGGCCGAGCTGGTGCATCACCGCGACCAGGGCGACCAGCTTGAGGGTCGCGGTCTTGCCGCCCATATTCGGCCCGGAGATCAGCAGGATCCGGTGCTCGGCGTCTAGAACCAAGTCGTTGGGAACCGGTTGGCCGCGGATCCCCGGGTGCCAAGCCTGGATCAGGCTGAGCCGACCCTCACCGGAGAGCGCCGGCCGGCTCAGCCGCCAGTCCTTGACCAATCCGACCTCGGCCGCGATCAGATCCAGCGCGCCCAGAGCCTGCAGGGTGGCTTCGATCTGGGGATCCGCAGCGATCTGGCCGGTCAGGTCGGCCAGGATGCGCAGCACCTCCTGCTCCTCTTCCAGGCGCAGCGTCACCCAGCGATTGTTCAGGGGAAGGACCGCGACCGGCTCGACGAAGTGGGTCAAGCTGCTGGACGACACGTCCACCACGATCGCAGCGCCTCTGGGGAGGGCACCGGCCCTGACCGGCAGCACGAAGCGGTCGCGGCGGATGGTGACTTGGTCCTGGACCGCCCTTCCCCAGGATTGCCGAGCGGCCTGCAAGCCCTGCAAAATCTCCTGTCGGAGCAGCGGCAACTGCTTGCGGAGAGCGGCCAGCCGAGGGCTGGCGTCGTCCCGGACGGCTCCGCTGCGGTCCAGGGCAGCCAGCAGCCGCCCGATCAGCCAGCCGTGGTTGCCGATCCTCCCGGAGACCGCCAACAAGGGCCCTCCCGAGGCCTCGGCGATCCTGGCGGCCAGCTCGACGGCCGAGCTGAGGGTAT
Organism: bacterium; assembly: GCA_021810505.1. GTDB lineage: Bacteria > Deinococcota > Deinococci > Deinococcales > Deinococcaceae > JAJZIR01. Next base: position 24,557 of record JAJZIR010000017.1, on the reverse strand, counting down.
CGGCGACTTCCAGCAGCTCCAACACCTCCAGGTTGCCGCCTTGACGGGCCCGGTAGAGCAGCGACCGGATATCGCTGATTCCCCCCAAGTGGGGGGTGACCCGAAAGAGAGCGTCCTCGAGTTCATCCTGGCGGGCAGCGATCCAAGCCGGGTCCGAGGAGATCTCTAGCTCGGCGACAGCGCCGCGCCCCAAGGCGCACGCGCAGCGCTCTGCTAGGGCCTGGCGGATCAGGCCGAGGTCGAGTTGTCGCTCCAGCTCAGCGAGCCGCATTTTCTGAGTTTAGCACTGGGCTTGGGAATCGCATTGCAAGCTTCCTCCTGGTCCAGGAAAGGTCCCCGGGGCGCGGCGGCGGTGCAGACCGCCCCCCAACAGGAGGGACCCCCAGCTCGGCCTAGGTCCCTCCGGCCGGCTACGGGGCTTTGAGGAGCAGGCCGCGCAGCAGCATCGCGGTGTAGCGGTCGGCGATATCTTGGGGACCCAAAGGGCCATCGCTCCTATACCAGACGTAGGTCCAGTTGGCTGCCGAGAGGATCAGAAAGGCGGCCAGCTTGATGTCCAGGTCGGGCCGGAACACCCCGGTCGCCATCCCCTCGGCCAACAGGTCGCGGTAGAAGCTCTCCACGCGGTCACGGCGCTCGGCAAGCCTGCGGTGCGACTCCGGGCTGAGGTGTTGCCATTCGTGGAAGAAGACCGTAGCGCTGTTGAGGTTGTGCGCCACCACGTCGATGTGGGCAGCCAGAGCCAAGCGCAGGCGCTCGGTGGGCGGAGCTTCCAGGTGGCGGAGCGGCTCTAGAGCAGCGTCGAATAGGTCAGCAGAATGGCCGATCACCTCGACCAGCAGCTCTTCTTTGCCGCTGATGTGGGCGTAGAGGCTCCCGCCCTGGATACCCAGCTGGGAAGCGAGGTCGCGCATGCTGGTGGCGTGATAACCCTTCTGCTTGAACAGCTCGCCGGCGACCTGGTAGATCTGTTCCTTGCGGGTCTTTGCCACCAGCCGCCTCCCCCAGCCAGTCTACACGCAGCTTCAGCCGGCTGCAGCGGCCTCCTGGCGCTTCCACTCGGCGCGGCCCTGGGCGTCCAGCTCGGCGAAGTCCTCGGGGGAGAGGCGCAGCTGGGCCGCTCCGGCGTTCTCCTCCAGGTGGTCAACCCGGGAGGTCCCGGGGATGGGCCACATCGCCGGGCTGCGCTGCAGGACCCAGGCCAAGGCGACCTGGCTGGGTGTCGCTCCCATCCGGTCTGCGACGCGCCCCAGCGGGCCACCCGGCTGAGACAAGCTCCCCGCGGCCAGCGGGAACCAAGGAATGAAGCCGATACCCTGCGCAGCGCAGTAGTCCAACACCGCTTCGCTCTTGCGGACTACCAGGTTATACAGATTCTGTACGCTGACTACTGGAAAGTAAGCGCGGGCGGCTTCGATCTCGGGGACCGTCACCTCGCTGAGGCCGACGTGGTGGATCAGCCCCTCGCGCTGCATCTCGGCGATGGCCCCGAACTGCTCCTCTCTCGGTACCTGGGGGTCAATGCGGTGCAGCTGCCAGAGCTCGATCCGCTCCAGGCCGAGGCGGCGCAGGCTCATCAGCACGCACTGGCGCAGGTACTCCGGGCGGCCCACCGGCCTCCAGATGTCTGGGCCATGCCGGGTGAGCCCGCCCTTGGTGGCGATCGCCATACCCCGGTACGGGTAGAGCACCTCACGGATCAGGTCCTCGCTGACGAAAGGACCGTAGGCGTCCGCAGTGTCGATGAAATTGATACCGAGCTCGGGGAGCCGCCGCAGCACCCGCTTCGCTTCTGCCAAGTCGGCAGGTGGCCCCCAGATCCCAGGACCGGTCAGGCGCATGGCGCCGAATCCCAGGCGGTGGAGTTCGAGGGTACCCAAGCGGAAGGTGCCACTGGCCGCAACTGCCAGGTTGTTCGCTGCGTCGTGCATGGCGACAGCTTAAGGCACCGCCCTGTACCCGACTGTGGCCGAATCCCCTGACGCAGCGCGCTGCACTATAGGCTATACTGGGTTTCACATGAAGCCCCAGCCCTTGCCGCCAGCAAGCAGCTTGTCCCTGAGACTCAAGGAGGTCGCGTGAAAACAGCCCTGCTCGCTCTGACCGGCGTCCTGCTCGCGTCCTGCGGAACCTACCAATTCGCCCCGGCCACCAGTTTCACCGTCTCGGCCAGCACCCTAAATGCCGGCGTCTCCATCACCGCGACCACGGTGACGAACAGCAACGGGGCTACCACCACCTCGTTCACCCCGACCTACACTCCGGCCACCATCACCTTTCAGGCCGCTCCCGGCTCCATGGGCGGCCAGATCACCAGCGTCTCAGTCACCCACGACGTAGTGACTGGAACGCCTTCCGGCGGAACCGCGATCGATGAGACCCTACCCGACACCACCATGTCGGTCGCGGCCTTCGTGCCGGCCGGGGAGACCTGCAATAACCCGCTCCCTGGACCGATCTGCCCGCTCACCGACTCCAGCACCACCCCGGCGCTGGGCAGCCCGGTCCAGGTCCAGCTCAACCTGATCGGGCAGCAGGCGGTCACCCTGTCTGAGCAGAATCCAGGCTCCTCCTTCACCCAGACCATGGATCTGACCTTCAGCGGAGTCGACACCAAAGGCCAGAGCTTTTCGGTCAGCGCCTCCAACGTGTCCGTCAGCGCCTACACGCAATGAGCTGAAGGAGAGCGACCCTAGCGGCGGATCGGCACCGCCGTCGCCGCTTCTAGCTCCTCCAACGAGACGCCGGGAGCCAGCTCCACCAAGCTGAGCCCTCCCTCCTCCAGCAAGTCTAGAACGGCCAGGTCGGTGATGATCCGGTCGACCACTCCGCGCCCGGTCAGGGGGAGCGTGCAGGAAGGCAGGATCTTGGGAGATCCGTCCCGGGTGCGGTGCTCCATCAGGACGACGACCCGCTTGGCACCGACCACCAGGTCCATGGCTCCCCCCATCCCCTTCACCATCTTTCCGGGGATCATCCAGTTGGCCAGGTCGCCCCGAGCGCTCACCTGCATGGCGCCCAGAATGGCTAGGTCGATCTTGCCGCCGCGGATCATGGCGAAGCTGGTGGCGCTGTCGAAAAAGGAGGCTCCCGGCAGGGCAGTGACCGTCTGCTTACCGGCATTGATCAGGTCAGGATCCAGCTCCGATTCGGTCGGATAAGGTCCGATCCCGAGCAGGCCGTTCTCGGACTGCAGGACGACCTGGACGCCCTGCGGGATGTAGTTGGCCACCAGCGTGGGCAGCCCGATACCCAGATTGACGTAAGCGCCGTCCCATAACTCCTTCGCGGCCCTAGCGGCCATCTGTTCCCGCAACCAGGGCATCAGGCGCTCCTCAGCGTGCGCTGCTCGACGCGCTTCTCGGCCTGGGGGTTGCACACCACCCGGTGCACGAAGACACCCGGGGTGTGCACCTGGTCGGGGTCGAGCTGACCGGGGTCGAGCAGGCGGTGGACCTCGGCGACGGTGACGGTCCCGGCCATCGCGGCCGGCGGGTTGAAGTTGCGGGCAGTCTTGCGGTAGACCAGGTTACCGTGGCGGTCACCCAGCTCAGCCCGAACCAGGGCGAGGTCAGCGGGGAGGGCGAGCTCTTGCAAGCAGAGCTCCCCGCCAAACTCGGCGGTGGGTTTCCCCTCAGCTACCGCAGTCCCCACCCCGCTTCTGGTGTAGAAGGCGGCGATCCCAGCACCCGCCGCCCGCAGCCGCTCGGCCAAGGTCCCTTGGGGGATCAGCTCGACTTCCAAGTCGCCGCTGAGCAGTTGGCGCTCGAACTCGGCGTTCTCGCCCACGTAGGAAGCGATCATCTTGCGCACCTGACGCCGCCTCAAGAGGATACCTAAGCCGAAATCATCCACGCCAGCGTTGTTGCTGATCACCGTCAGGTGGCGCACACCGCTGGCCGCGACTGCCGCGATCAGGGCCTCGGGGATCCCGCACAGGCCAAAGCCGCCCACCGCCAGGGTCATCCCGTCTCTCAGCAGGTCCGCCAGCGCCGCCGCAGCGCTCGGGTAGGATTTATCCATGCCCCATGCTACCGCCGATCCAGAGGAGCTGGCGCAGCGCAGGGGGCCAGATCCCGGATGGCTACGGCTACGCTTGGAGCTGCAGTGGGACGGCTCAGCTTTCTGGGGCTGGCAGGCCCAAAGGGGTCTGCGCACGGTACAGGACACCCTGCTGGCAGCTAGCCTCCCCCTAGCCGCCCAGGTTCAGCGGCCGGTGGCAGCTGGGCGGACGGACGCGGGGGTGCACGCCCGCTGCATGACCTGCCACCTCGATGGCTCAAGCTGGCGGCTGGAGGCGACCAGGATCGCTGCGGCGCTGAACGCCCGGCTACCCCCAGACCTGCAGGTCTTGGCGGTGCGCCTGGCTCCCCCGGGTTTTCACGCTCGCTACAGCTGCCTAAGCCGGCGCTACTGCTACCGGCTGCTGGTCGGCCCACAAGCGCTGCCACTAGAGCGGGGGCGCTGCCACTGGGTCAAGGGGCCACTGGACCTACCCGCGATGCGCCGGGCGGCCCAGATTCTAGTCGGGCAGCACAACTTCTCGGCGTGGGCGACAGCCGAGACCAGAAATCCCGAGCGGCGGCTTTACCAAGTCGAGATCCGAAGCGAGCCGCTGGCAGGAGGGGAGCTCGTCGAGATCCAGCTAGAGGGCGAGAGCTTCCTGCGCCAGATGGTTCGCGGTCTGGCCGGGACGCTGCTGCAGGTGGGATATGGGCGGCGCGATCCGGAAGAGCTGCCTGCCCTGCTGCGCGGCCAACCCCGCAGCCGAGGAGATCCCAACCTCCCCGCCCAGGGCCTGTACTTCGAGGGGGCGCTCTACCCCGGCGAAGGTAGCGCGGGGCTTACCGATCTGGACTAGGCTGGGGGCATGGAAGGTGACCCGCAGGTCCTGCGCGCCAAACGGGTGGTGTTGATCGCTCTGCTCGCAGTCATGGTGGTCTCTCTGGTCATGGTCTATCTGGTCGTCCTGCCCCCGCTCTTCGTGATCCTCTTTGTCCTGAGCGGCTCAGTCGCTATCGGAGTGGCCAGGAAGCGCCCTTCTCGGAGTGATCAAGGCGCCTCCGACGAGGGCCAAGGGCAGGACCCGCCGTAGTGCGCTACTGCTGCGCCAACCCCGGAGTGGCCACGAACCACTTGCCGACCAGTCCCTCGCCCCTGGCTTGACCCGGCTTCTTATCCCCGGAGAAGGTGTAGAGCGGGTGGCCGTTGTACTCTAACTGCTGCCCCGCAGCCTCCTCGAGCAGGCGCAAGCTGCCGGGCAGGCTGGGGAGGTGCGCAGGCAGAGAGGTCATCCCCTTCAGCAGCAGCGGCGGCCAGAACTTGGCGCAGACACCGGTGCACATCGAGGCCTGGGCGCTGTCCGGTGTGAAGTAGTACAGGGTCATGCCGGCGGCGTCCACCAACACCGCCTCGCTCTTACCGCCCACCAGCGCTCGGCCGACTCGAACCGGCGCGAGAGGGGTGACCATACCAGTGGGCGCGGAGGACGGCTTGGCCGGGCTGCCCATGCTCCCCGAAGAGGGCTTAGCCGAGCTCTTGCTCCCCGATTGCGCGCGCATCCCCGGAGAAGACAGCGCAGAACTCCCAGGTGTCCCCATCATCTCGGCTAGATCGCTCCTGGGGGTGGTGATCAGCCAGCCGACTGAGGCCGTCGCCTGGCCAGCGCGCAAGGTCGTCCCCTGCATCGCCACCCGGGCCGAGGTCTTCATCACTTTAGGCGTCGTCCCGGGGATCAGGGCCCAGTACTGGGTGTGCGCATTGACCATGCTGTCGCTGAGAGCGTAGGTGATCGGCTGCAGGAAGCGGGTAACCAGCATCCCAGTCTTGATAGAGACGACCCGATAAGCGAAGTTAGCGACAACCAAGAGGTTCTTGGAAACCAGCCGGTCGAAAGAGAGGTTGGAACCTGCCAACACCTGGAACTCCACCGGTTGACCAAAAGTTCCGGGGGCGATGTCGAAGGTAGCGTAGCCGGCCGGCGCCCCTGTGGTGGCCTGATCGGGTAGCGTCAGGCTGGCCCCCTGCTCCGGATAGACGGTCACGGTAGCCAGCACCTCCGAGAAACCGAGCCTAGCCAATTCAGCTGGCATAGCCGCCATCCCGGAAGATCCCTTAGCCAGGGATAAGCCGGCCAGAAGGGCCATAACGACGGAAAAGCTGGTAGCAGTTCGCAGCATACTCCTCCTCAGCTCCGGGACATCTTGGGGGCAAGGCGCCCATCCACAATGGGCCCAGACCGCCTCAGTATCGGGCGTCCAGGTGAGTACCTCCTTAAGGCAGCGCCGGCGGCGCCACCGGTTCAGCGGGCAGCAGGAGATGCTGACCCACTCGGATCTTGGGAGAGGCCAAATCGTTGAGGACCATGAGGGCCGCAACCGAGCTCCCTGTCTCCAAGGCCAAGTGGTAGAGAGTGTCCCCTAAGCGCACCACGTAGGGCACCAGAGAGGAGCTGGTCCCCTCGGGGGCGGACGCAGCACCTGGAACCGTCACCGCCGGGAGCGGGCTGGTGCTGAGCTGGAGTCTGGGCGGCGGCGCCAGGGCTGCCTGCGTCCGGGAGAGCCCCGGCGGCGGCTCGGGGCCGAGGGAGGCGGCTTGGGCGGGCAGCGGCCGCGGCTGGCTGGCCTCCTCGGGCTGCGCTAAGTCGGCCAGAATCCCCTGAGCCAAGCCCCGCGCGATTCTCCACTGCCAAGCCGGGAGCGCCATCTGCTGCGCCTCAGCTAGATCGGTCATGTAGCCGACCTCGATCAGGGCGGCGGGAATGCGGGCGAAGCGGAGCACGTAAAAAGGAGCCGGCGACACGCCGTTGTCCGGCCACCCCGTCCTCAGCGACGCGGCCAGCTGCAGATCCGCAGCCAAAACCTCGCTCAGAGCGGCGTTCCTAGCGCTCAGGGCCTGGGCCAGGGCCAGCGTTCCAGCCTGGGGCAGCAACAGGGCAGGGCTGACCGGACCGCCCAGATCGTAGGTGTGGGGGCCAACGACGCCCGGGCAGAGGTGGTGGGGGCAGGAGTTGACGTAGATACCGACGAAAAGGCTGTAAGGCGGTCTAGCCAGCTCGACCTGGCGCTGCAGGTTGAGCAGCACGTTGCCCGGCGGGGCGTGAGCAGTATCCTGCGAGCGGAACAGCCGGACCCGCAACCCAGCCGCCCGCAGCAGCTGGGCCAAATCCAGGGAAATCGCCAACGTGACCGACTTTTCAGTCAATCCGGTCTGGGGCGAGATCGTCCCAGTATCCCAGCCGCCGTGCCCCGGATCGATGACGACGATGGGGGCGGCAGCCGGGCTAGCCAGCTGGGCGCTGGGAGGCGCCGCGGGGACGGCCGGCAGGACCAGGGGGGCCTGCAGCGGCTCGCTGTTCAGCAGGGCCGGCGACGGGTTGAGCCGGGCAGCCGCCAGACCCGAGCAGAGCAGGGCCGCCAGCGGCCATCCCAGAACCGCTCGGCGCCACCGGCTCACGGCCGTCCCCGGTAGAGCTCGCGCCCGAAGTAGCTGGCGAGCAGCTGGTGGTCCCAGAACGCCGCTGCGGTGACGTCGGACCGGTCCGGGCTGGGCTGCTCCTGCCGCCAAGGGGGGGCAGGTTTGGCGCTCAGGTACAGACCGTTGTTGAAGGTGCGCACCACCAATTGACCTCCAGCTCCTACCAGGATCTGGGCGGGCCCAGCTCCTGGGATACCGGCAGCCGCGAAGCTCTTGCCGCCGTCGTAGGAGACGAAGACGTCCCCGACGCAACCGGAATCCCCGCAACGCGAACGGCCGGCCAACAGCTCTCCGGGTTGCAGGGGGTTATAGGCGACCGCAGTCCAAAGGCCCTTCTTGCGCACCAAGGTCCAAGTCACCCCCCCGTCTTCGGTATACCAGAGCCCTTGCCCAGCCGTCCCGACTAGCACCTGGTTGGAGTCGGCTGGATTGACCTGCAAGCTCAGGGCAGGCTGGGGCAGCAAAAGCTTCCAGCGAGCACCCCCATCCCGGCTGCCGTAGACCCCCTGCAGGGTAGCTGCGTCGAGCAGGAACGGGGTGGTCAAGGAGATGGAGATGGCGGTGACCTGCCGCCCCGCTAGGCCGGCCGGTAGCCAGCCAGACCGACCTCCCGGTTTGCGCAGGAAGATGCCCAGGTTGCGGCAGAGCCCTTGATGGTTGCAGCGCTGCGCCGCAGCGTACAGGTAGCCGGAGCGGGCGGCCAGAGCCGCTACGTAGTCGCCGCGCAACCCGGCCGGCCGCCAGCGGAGACCACCATCCCGCGAGCGCAGGACGCCGGACCGGTAAGTCCCCGCCCAGAGGGTGCCTCGAGAGACCGCTAAGACAGTGAAGTTATGGGGGCTCTGGGGCAGAGCCGACCAGGCCAGGGAGCTTCCAACCGCACACAGCGCGAGGAGCAGCGAGGTGAAGGGACGGCGCACCTTCCCATCATAGGGGCGAAGCTGGCTCAGGGATTCTCGGGCGCGGTCTGTCAACTTTAATTGACAAACCTGTGTATATACATTACAGTCCGGGCGTGTGCGCCAAGCAGCTAGAGCCCGGCCTACACAACCGGATCGCGTCCCTGCGCAGGCGGAACGGCCTGAGCCTGAGCGGGCTGGCTGAGCGAGCTGGGATATCCCGCCAAAGCCTCAGCGCGATCGAGCAGGGGCGCCACGCACCCAGCGTCGCCGTAGCCCTGAAACTGGCCGATTGCTTGGACACCGAGGTCAGCGCGCTGTTCTGGCAAGGGCAGGGGATCCTTTCCGAGAGACCGCTGGCGGCGGGAACGCGGGTCCGGATCAGCCGCACGCCGCAGGGCTGGTGGGCTGAGCCGCTCAGGAACACGCCCATCCAGCCCGCCGACGGCGTCGTGGAAGAGGGGGGGCGGGTCCGCTTCCTGGTCCCGGAGGAGCAGCTCGCGGGAGCGGTCACGGTGGGTGGGTGCGACCCAGCCTTGGGCCTGCTGCGCTCCGAGAGGCTGCGCTGGGAGGAGCTGGGGAACGGCCGCGCCGCCGCTCGGCTGCGGCGCGGCGCGCTCACCGCCGCCACCGTGCACGGGCCGAGCGCCACCGAACAAGAGCACCCAGACCTGGTGGGCCTTCCGATCTGGACCCAGCCGATCTGCCTGGTGGCAGCCCCGGCCAATCCCCTGGGCGTCTCGGGACCGCCGGACCTGGCCAGGCCGGAGCTGCGGCTGGTCGCCAGGGAAGCCGGCTCAGGGGCGCGCCGCATCCTGGACCAGCTGCTGGCCCGATCGGGCAGGCCGCTCCCAGCTGCGACCCGGATAGCTTGGAGCCCCAGCGAGGTGGCAGCGGCCATCGCCAGCGGCGGCGCCGACCTGGGAATCGCTCCGCTGGCCCTAGCGAAAGCGCGAGACCTCACCTGCTTTCCCCTGGAAGAGGAGATCCATGCATTGGTTTACCCCAAAGAAAGGGCTGGTTCACCTCAAATCCTCAAGCTGCTCGAGCGCCTGGGCAGCGCCCTCTTCCGCAGGCAGCTGGCCAGCCTGGAGGGCTACCGCCAGCTCGGCCCTTAGGGCCCTGGTGGCCGGCTTCGCGCTGCTGAGCGCAGCTGGGTTAGCCAGCGGGACAGGAACGCTCACCGTCGATTATGCCGGGTCCATGGGGACGGTGATGGATCGGGCGATCGGCCCGGCCTTCGCAGCCGAGCACCGGGTGACGTACCAGGGGGAAGGCCAGGGGGCCTACGCCCTGGCCAGGCTGATCGCCTCCGGCCAGCTGCGACCCGACGTCTTCCTCGCCATCACCGAGGGGCCGATGGAGCTGCTCTTGCGCAGCGGCCTGATCCGGCGGGCCGTCCCGGTAGCCAGCACCCAGATGGTCATCGCCTACAGCCCCAAGAGCCGCTTTGCCGGGCAGCTGGCCGCCGCCGCAGCCGGCCGGCTCCCCTGGTACCAGGTCCTCGAGACTCCAGGGCTGCGCTTCGGCCGCACCGATCCGCGCACCGACCCTCAGGGGCAGAACATCGTCTTCACCTTCTTGCTGGCCGAGCGCTACTACCACCAGCCCGGGCTGGAGAGGAAGGTCCTCGGGCCCCTGCTCAACCCCGCCGAGATCTTCACCGAGACCTCGCTGCTGGCTCGGCTGCAGGCCGGGCAGATCGACGCCACCTCGGGGTACCTCAGCGCGGTCAAATCGCTGCACCTGCCCTATATTCCGCTCCCTGGAGCGGTCAACTTGAGCGATCCGGCGCTGGAGCGCTTCTACCAGCAGGTCGCTCTCCAGCTGCCGGGCGGCAGCCAGGTCAAGGTATCGCCCCTGGTGTTCTACGCGGCGGTGCCCAAGACGGCGCCGGACCCGGCGCTGGGAGAGGCGTTTCTCGCCTATCTGCGCAGCCAAGCTGGGCAAGCGGCCTTTTCCGCCTACGGCTACGGCCCGCCGAGCGGCCCGCCCCTTTGAGCCGCCTGGGGGGAATCTGGACCGCGCTGAGCGCCTGCTTGCTGGGGCTGCCCTTTCTGGCCCTGCTGCTCACCGGAAAGCCAGGCCCTCTGAGCCCAGGGGATCTGGCCGCGATCTGGACCAGCCTGAGCTTGAGCGCGCTCGCCTTGGGCGCCGTCGCCTGCATCGGAGTCCCAGCCGCCTACTGGATGGCCAGGGCTCAGGGCATTTGGATCCGGGCCGCCGAGCTGATCACCCTCTTCGCCCTGGTGACACCGCCCCTGGCCATGGGCCTGCTCCTGATCCTGCTCACCGGGCCGGGGAGCCCAGCCGGCAGGGTTCTAAGCCAAACCCTGGGCTGGAGCCTGGACAACACCCCGGCCGCCTTCGTGATCGCGCAGTTCTACGCAGCTCTCCCCTACTTCCTGATCGCTGCCCGCGCCGCCTTCCGGTCGGTCGACCCTCAGCTGGCTGCGGCGGCCCGCTGCCTGGGGAGCAGTCCCCTGCGGGCGGCGCTGCGGGTCGAGTTCCCAGTAGCCGCAGGGGGGCTGGCCGCGGCGGCGGTGATCGGCTGGGTCAGGGCGGTGGGCGAGTTCGGGATCGCCTTGCTGATCGCCTACTTCCCGCAAGGAATCCCGGTACGCCTCTGGGTCAACCTGCAAGATCAGGGCCTCGGGGCGGTGTTCCCGCTGCTGTGGGCGCTGCTGGCGCTGTCCCTGCCCGCTCTGGCTCTGCTGCGCTTCGGCCGGGCCGCGGCCGCCCCGGCCTGACTATCCCCCACTTGGGGGATAGTCAGCGAGGTGAGACCCGGCTACCCTGATCTCATGCACTTCTCGTCGGGCTTAACTTTGCTCGAGCTGCTACTCGTCGTCTTCATCGCCGGCGTGCTGGCAGCTATAGGCATTCCGGTCATCGGCAACTTGATCCACCAGCAAGCCTTCAATCAGTACAGCAGCGCGGTGGCTCAGAACATCTCGCTGGCTACCACTCAGGCCAACTCCAACGACCAGGTCTACGCCCTGCTCTACTCGCCCAGCGGGATCCAGTGGGGGCCCACCGGGGGGACCATCGCACAGTGCGAGGGGGGGCAGCCCAGCGTCGCGCCCACCATCGGCCAGATCGCTGCGCCGTCCGGAATCAGCAGCGGCACGGGGTGGCTGTGCATGTCCCCCCCGGGGGTGGTCAGTTTCCCCACCAGCCCCGCTCCGGCGACCTGCCCCTATGACAGCACCTACACTTTCCCGTGCATCGAGCTGAGCGGCTTTGGGATCAGCCGCCAGCTGATCGTGGCGGTCAGCGGTCAGGTGAAATCGTGAACCGCAGCTCCGGCCTCACCCTGGTCGAGGTCTTGGTCGCAGTGGCTGTGCTGGCGATCGTCTTGGTCTCGATCACCGCGCCGTTCATCTTCAACCTGCAGAGCGCCAGCAACGCCTCGCTGCAGACCCAGGCGTCCCAGATCCTGAGCACATTGACCGCGCAGATCGAGCAGCAGCAGATCCTGCTCGCCCCCAGCAGCTCCCAGGTCTTCCTCTATACACCGCATACCACCGTCTTGTCCAGCGGATCGCCACCCTCGTCCTGCTCGAGCTACCTATCGGGTGGAGATCACCCCGACCAGTTCTGCGGGACAGCGACCAACCAAGGGGATTACAACCCCAGCAGCCTGCTCAGCACGCCGATGAACTCCTACTACGTCGCGGTGTGCTGGAGTAGCCGAGGAGGAGGGGAGGCCTGTGTCCACGCAACCACCCTGGAGTAGGCGGCAGGAGGGGTTCACCCTGCTGGAAATGCTGATCGCCCTGGCGGTCTTGGCCGTCGTCTTAGTGGTCGGCCTAGTCGCCAGCCAGGTATACCTGAACACCAACCGGGCCCAGCAGATTTTCGTCAGCCAGAGCAGCAACTTGAGGAGGGCCATGGAGATCGTCACCGAGGCGATCCGTAACGACAGCTTCGGCATCCTGGCCTCGGTTCCCTACCCTTCCGATTCCAGCGACATCTCGGTGCTGGACGCCAACTCCACCGCAGCCTACCAGACCGTCGGGGCCACCGGCTGCCGGCAGTCGAGCTGCTTCACCAGCGCGGACAACGTGAACATCTACGCCCCTACGCTGAGCTGGGGTACAGGCACCTCGTTCATCCTGCTCAACCCCGACGCCCATCAGGCTACCTTCATCACCGCCTCGCAGATCAGCCAGACCGCCAACTACTACAACGTGGTGCACAACCAGCCGCGCCAATACAACGCGGTCTGCTTCAGCCCCAACACTGTGGCCATGCAGGCCACCGCCCTGGGCTTTCACTACGACGCTGCCCACCAGATCTTGGTCGAGAGCACCGGCCTGAGCGCCAGCAATACCCAGCCGGTCGCCTTCGACATCAGCGGGTTCCAGGTCAGCTACATCTCCCAGGGGGTGGCCTATTCCAGCATCGCTAGCGTCCCAGCAGGAGACTACGTGAGCCAGATCGCCATCAAGATGACCGCAGCCGGGCAGGGTGGGCAACCGAGCCGCTCCTTGACCGGCTACATCGAGCTGACCAACCGCTACTCGGTCTTCGGGGCCAGCGGCCAGGCCATCACCTTCTACCCTTCCAGCACACAAGCCACGGGGTGCCCGTGAACCGGCCGCGCCTAGGAACACCTGGGCACCAGTCCGGCTTGGCTCTGATCACCGTGCTGGTGATCGCAGCAGTCCTGGCCGGCCTGATGGTGCTGGGCAGCTATCTCACCGTCAGCGACCTGCAGCACAGCCGCAGCGATCTGGCGATCAGCCGGACGCTGGCCGCCGCCCAGGCCGGGGAGAACTACGGGGCCGCGCTGCTCAGCGGACCGGTCCGCAGCGACCTCAACAGCGTGGTCGAGAGCATGGACAGCAAGGGCGAGATCGGCAACTCCGGGACCTGGGCCTTCGATCCCGGGTCTTCGGGGAGCCAGCCCGATCCCGGAACCGTGGCCACCAACCTGGCCACGGTGGGCCAGAACCTGCAGAGCGCCCTACCGGGAAAGGGCTGCGTGAGCGGTATCCCGCTGGGATCCAGCGAACAGCTCACCTTGCAGATCAGCTTCGTCAGGTCTAACTCGACCACCCCTGACAACCTGCCGTCTTGCGGGAACTCCCCGGCCCTCAAGGAGCCCCTGGCCTTCGGCGCCTATCTGAGCGGCGCCGCCAACGGGCAGCAGACCTACAGCCTGCCCTACACCATGGTGGTGACGGCGACCAGCGCTACCGCCCACAGGCGCACCCTGGTCATCGGCGGCCAGTACGACTTCACCCTGGGGGCCGGGAGCTTCTCGCGCTACGCCTCGTTCACCAACGCCGAGCAGGCCGGAGGCGGCATCAACTTCCTGAACGGCAGCTACCTCTACGACGGGCCGGTCCACACCAACGGCAACTTCGCCTTCGCCGGCTCCACCTACAGCCAAAACGTCCCGGGATCCGGGCAGGTCTACTTCGGCGGTCCAGTCAGCAGCGCAGGGGTTACGGACGCCGGGAGGCCGGGGGCCTGGTACTACACCCGGGGAGCGTTCCGCTTCTTCAGCCCCTCGCGGCTCAGCCCGCCCAGCAAGGGCAACACCCAGCCGGACTTCACCCAGGGGGTCGACTGGAACGCCGCCGATATTCCCTTCCCCACCAACTCCAACAATCAGAAAGTGGCGGCGGAGAACTCGGGCCTGCTGTTCAGCTCCGGCCTGTACTCGCTCGAGCTCTACGCCGGCGGGCCGGCTGGCAACCCGCTCACGCTCTCCAGCGGGCAGTGGGTCACCCAGAGCGGCGGAACGCTCTACCAATACATCAAGGCTTGCTCCACGGCCGTAAACAGCGGAATCTGCCCAACTCCCACCCTCTACCGCTACACCCAGAACGGGCCACTCCAACAGCAGGGCTCCGGCGGAACCTGGACGAACCTGGATTCCAGCTTCAACGGGGTGATCTACACTGCCGGCAACGTCCACCGGCTGCTGGGACCTCCGCGCAGCAACCCCACCGACCCGGCCAGCGCCCCGCCGGCTGTCGCCAGCTTCGCCCAGCTCAACGTCACCGCCGAAGGGGACGTCCGGATCACTGGCGACCTGAAGTACCAGAACGATCCTTGCAACGGCGCCCTGCAGCGGAACAGCAACGGCACGGTGCAGATCCCCACCTGCGCCACCTCGGGGCCCCTCAACGTCTTGGGGATCTACAGCTCGGGGGGCAGCGGGAAGCACGGGGTCTGCAACCTCTTGCAGCAGAACGGGGTGGATTACGGCGGCGGCACCATCTGCTTGGGGAACGGCAGCGCCGCTGGCGAGACGGCGCCGACCAACTTGACCGTGGACGCCAGCCTGATGGCCACCAACACCGTCGATCAGGAGAATTGGAACACGGTGAGCCCCACCCAGACCGGTCGGTTCTCGCTGCTGGGCGGCGTCATCGACGGGACCGACGGGATTTACGGCTACGCCAACCCCAGCGGGGGGCTCTCGACCGGAGTGCTCACCAGCTTCACCTACGACCCCCGGCTCGGGAACGGGCTCACTCCCCCCTACTTCCCGACGACCACGTCGGTCAGCGTGGTCACCTCGGCGCAGCCGATCGTCTACCAGAGCAGCGAGCAGCAGGTCCCCTGACCGCCCGCCGGCAGCGCCCAGAAATTTTCTGGGCGCTGCTATGCTGGGCCGGTGCAGGCCCTGGCCACCGCGCTCTTCGCCTTGACCCTGGGCCTGATCCTCTGGAGGCCCAAGGGACTAGATATCTCCATCAGCTCCACCGCCGGAGCGCTGGTCGCCTTGGCGAGCGGCTTGGTCTCCATCCACAACCTGGTGCAGGTCTGGGAGATCACCTGGAACGCTACCCTGACCTTCATCGGCTTGATCGTGCTCAGCGGCCTGTTGGATAAGGCCGGCATGTTTCGCTACGCGGCCCTGCACGTGGCCCGGTGGGCAGGTGGGAGCCGGCTGCGCCTGTACCTGCTGCTGATGGCCTTGGGCGCCCTGGTCTCGGGGATCTTCGCCAACGACGGGGGGGCGCTGATCCTGACCCCGATCGTCCTAGAAGTCCTCACCCTGCTGGGCTACCCGGCCGCGGTGTCTCTAGCCTTTGTCCTGGGGATCGGCTTCGTGGCCGACGCGACCAGCCTGCCCTTCGTCATCTCCAATCTGACCAACATCATCAGCGCCGACTACGAGGGGATCGGGTTCGCCCGCTACGCCGGCGTGATGGTCCCAGTCGACCTGGGCGCCCTGCTCGCCGCCCTTCTAGTCCTCAGCTGGTACTTCCGCGCCCAGCTCAGGGGGAGAGATGAGCAGCGGGAGCTACCGGCGCCCAAGACAGCCATCGCGAACCAGGTGGTCTTCCGCTGGGGTCTGGCTGCGAGCGCACTGCTGCTGATCGGAGATTTTTTCTCCAGTCCGCTGCACCTGCCGGTCAGCCTGATCACCTTGCTGCTGGCCGGCCTGCTGCTGGCAGTAGCCAGAAAAGAGCTCCCCAAGACGGTCGGCCCGGTGTTGCGCGGAGCGCCTTGGAATATCGTGCTCTTCTCGCTGGGCATGTATCTGGTAGTCTTTGGGCTGAACAACGCTGGTTTCACCGCTTTGCTGAGCCGCTGGCTCAGCGCCCACCTGGGAAGCTTGAGCTCGGCCATCTTCGCGACCGGCCTGACTTCAGCCTTCCTCTCCGCCGTCTTCAACAATCTCCCCACCGTCCTGATCGGGCTGCTGGCCATCGGCAAGCTGCACGCCCACGGCCTGCAGCGGCGCGCTCTGGTCTACGCCAACCTGGTCGGGGTCGACATCGGGCCCAAGATGACCCCGATCGGCAGCCTGGCCACGCTGCTCTGGCTGCACGTCCTGGAGAAGCGGGGCCTGCATGTCGGCTGGGGCCGCTACCTGGCGACCGGTCTGGTCCTGACCATCCCTACCTTGCTGCTCACCCTGGCTGTTCTGGAGCTCCGGCTGCTGCTCTGAGGGCCCCTGCCGGGCCGGTCCCGCAGCTCGCCCGAGCTGGCTCCCAATCTGAAACTGCAGCGGGGCGGGAGCAGCGAATACCCGCCGGACCCAGCCCGAGCCGCCTCGAGATTAGTGGTGCCCTTGTAGAGCTACCGGCACGAGCTCCATCTCGGGCGCAGCCACCCGAACTTGACAGGCCGGCGCGGAGATGCTAGTATCACTTTGTTTAGTAATCAAAAGGAGGCGTATAGGGATATGGCGAAAGTGGGCAATCGGGTCACCTCGGCGATCAAGGTAGCTGGCCTTCTCGGGTCTTTTGCAGCTCTGCTGCCACTCAGCGGAGCCTTGGCTGCGGGTTCGGCGATCACCGGCACCATCACCGTCCTGAGCAACCGGACCGACATGCAGGCCAACGGGATGCTCGCCAAGTATTCACAAGAGTTCGAAAAGCTCTATCCGGGCACCACCGTGAAGTGGCAGACCTTCGTCGATAACAGCACCGTCCAAGCCCAGATGAGCGGCGGGGTCTATCCCGACGTCATGCTAATCCTGCCCAACATCACCAAGCCGGAGCTGTCCACCTACTTCGCTCCGCTGAACAGCCTAGGCCTCGACCACAAGGTCTACTTCGCCAACTTCAACGAGTACAAGGGAAAGGTCTATGGCCTCCCCTCCTTCGGCGATGTCAACGGTATCGTCTACAACAAGGCCGCCTTCAAGAAAGCCGGGATCACCCACGTCCCCACTACCTTGAACGCGCTCTACAAGGACATGGCCCTGCTCAAGAAGGCCGGTATCGTCCCGATGGCGCTGAACTACACGGCCAAGTGGCCGCTAGCCAACTGGAGCAACGTCCTGCCCGACCTGATCGCCCAGAACGCCAACTGGGAGAACACCATGGTCCACTCCAACGCACCCTTCTCACCCAACACCCCCATGGGCAAAGCCCTGACCATCGTCTATAACATCGTGCACCACGGTTGGGCCGAGCCGCAGCCGCTCAACACCAACTGGAATACCTCCAAGCCGATGCTGGCTCAGGGCAAGTTCGCGATGATGTTCCTGGGGAACTGGGCGGTTCCTCAGATCATCGGCGCCGGGGCTCCCAGCAAGGACATCGGCTTCTTTCCCTTCCCGACCAGCAACAGCGGGAAGAACATCGCGATCGCCGGGCCGGACTGGATGTACGCCGTCAACAAGCACAGCGCGCACCTGGCCACTGCCATGGCCTTCGTCAAGTGGATGATCGAGGACTCAGGCTACGCCAACTACGCTGGCGGCCTCCCGCCGCTGAAGAGCCAGAAGTCGAGTGTCCCGCAGATCGCCCAGTTCGAGCGCGACGCCTCCAAGATTCTGACCGCTCTCCCCGGATCGACCACCTGGACCAAGATCGCCAACGCCGCCCAACTCGACCTGACCGGCGGGGGCGCAGTCCAGCCGCTGTTTACCAGCAGCAACCTGGACGCTACGCTGCAACAGATGAATCAGGCTTGGGCTTCAGCGCGGAGCCTGCTGGGCCTCGCCTCCAAATGATCGGATAGTGTTGGTCCGGTGCTCTTAGGCACCGGACCAACACTATCCGGAAGGGAAAAGGTGAGCAGAGGAATACGCGCGGGCGAATGACATTCCCCGTGCGGCTCGGCGCTACCCGGAGGGGAAAAGGTGAGCAGACAACGCTTCAGCCTGAGCTACAAGGCCCAGAAGGCGGTCTTGATCGCCGCTTTCCTGATCCTCCCCATCGTTCTCTTAGCCACCTTGTCGCTGTACCCGGCGCTCAAACTGATCTTCTACAGCTTCACCTCCTGGAATGGCCTGAGCCCCCGCTATCCCTGGGTCGGGCTGGCCAACTACAAGGCCATCTTCAGCAACCCCTTGCTGTTCAGCTCCTTCGGCCACAACTTCGCCTATCTGGTCGGCGGTCTGATCCAGAACGTGGTGGCCCTCTACTTCGCCCTGATCCTAAACTCCAAAATCCGGGGGCGAAACCTATTCCGCGCGGTCCTGTTCATGCCCTTCGTGATGAACGCGGTGGCGGTCGTGTTTATCTTCCGCTTCCTCTACGGCTACCAAGGAGCCCTGGACGCCCTGCTGCAAGGCCTAGGCTTGAAAGCTCTGGAGCATGACTGGCTGGGCAATCTCTCCTTGGTCAATTGGTCTCTAGCCTTCGTCTCGCTGTGGGAATACTTCGGCTTCAACATGGTGATCTACCTGGCCGCCCTGCAGTCGGTACCTCACGAGCTGTTTGAGGCAGCCGAGCTGGACGGCGCTGGAAGGCTGCAGACGCTGTGGCACATCACTCTGCCCAACATCCGCTCCATCGTGCAGATCAATCTGCTGTTGACTATCTCCGGAGCGATCGAGGCTTTCAACATCCCCTTCATCATGACCAATGGCTCGCCGCCGACGGCGACCTTTCTGACCAACACCGTCAACGTGGCCTTCGTGTTCAATAACTTCGGTCTGGCCTCGGCGATGGCCATCGTGCTGCTGATCATCGTCTTCGTGGTCCTAATCCTGCAGCGCTGGCTGGTCGGTATCGGAAGGGACGCGGTATGAGCCTGCGGCTGCAGAACACGCTGCTGGGAACCCTCAAGTACCTCTCCCTGATCGCCGGAGGCCTGGTGGTGCTGTTTCCGATCTGGGTGGCGCTGATCAACGCGCTGAAGAGCAACAGCGCTTCCAACCGGCTAGGACCTCTGCAGTTGCCCATCCACTTGGACTGGCACAACTTCGTGGTGGCCTGGGCCGGGGGCGACTTAGGCCACGCTTTCCTGAACACCCTCTACATCGTGGTGCTGTCGGTGATCGGCAACGTCACCCTGGGGACCATGGTGGCCTACGTGATCGGCCGCTTCGACTTCCCCTTCAAGGGGGTGATTCTGGCCGCCTACTTGGTGGTGCAGTTCATCCCGACCATCACCACCCAAGTGGCCGTCTTCGGGATCATCCGCTCGCTGGGCCTGTTCGATACCCCCTATGCCTTGGTGCTGCTCTACCTGGGAACCAACGTGGTGCAGATCTTCATCTACCTGCAGTTCATCCACCGGATCCCCAGGTCGCTGGACGAGAGCGCCATGCTGGAAGGAGCTTCCTACTTCCGAATCTACCGCTCGATCATCTTCCCGCTGCTGATGCCGGCTAGCGCCACCGTGGCCATCTTGCAGACCATCGCGATCTACAACGACCTGTACAGCCCCTACCTGTACATGCCTTCCAGCAGCCTGGGGGTGGTCTCCACCGCCCTGTTCCGCTTCCGAGGTCCCTACAACGCCCACCCCAACCTGATCCTGGCCGCCTCGCTGATCATCGCCATCCCGGTGGTCTTGCTCTATCTGCTCTTGCAGCGCTTCATCTTCGCCGGCATCGTGAACGGGGCGGTGCGCGAGTGAAGCGCAGGGGAGCGCCTTGAAGTTAGCCGACCTCGGAGTGCTGGCCTGGGAGCGGACCGGAGCGGCCAGCCTACGGCTGGCCGGGACCGGCCAGCCGGCCCTGGAGCTGCGGGCAGCTGGCCCGGGCGCGCTGCGCTGCTGGTTAGACCAGACCGGCCGCTTCCGCGCCGGCTCCTACGCAGTCGACCAATTCCCGGCCGGCCAGCTGGAGGCGCGGCAGCAGGGCGCGCAGCTGGGGGCTAGCTCGGGGGGTGTTTACTTCACGATGGACCTCAGCTCCGGGGAGAGCTGGTTCGGCTTCCGGACCAGCGACCGCAAGGAGCACCGCTGCCAGCTGAGCTGGGAGGGGACGGAGGTCCGGATGACCTTCTCGGTCGGAGCGGGCGAGCACTTCTACGGCCTCGGGCAGGATAACCAGGGGAACGGCCACCTAGACCGCCGGGGGAGCCGCAGGGATCTGGTGACCGGGCAGCGCATCCGCAGCGGGCAGGTGACGGCGGACATCCCGGTCCCTTTCCTGCTGGCCAACGATCCGGCAGCAGGGAGCTACGGCGTCTTCTTCGACAGCTCGCACCGGCTCAGCGCCGACCTGGCCCAATCTGATCCGCAGGCAATCTGCCTGGAAGCCAGCGGGGGGCCGCTGCGCTTCTACCTGATCGCAGGCCCCAGCCCAGGGGAGGTGGTGGCCCGCTACGGCGCGCTGACCGGCAGGCCTTCCCTGCTCCCCAAGTGGGCTTACGGCTTCTTGCAGAGCCGCTGCAGCTACCAGAACTGGGAAGAAGTAGAAGAAGTTGTGAGCAGCTTCGCCGCTAGAGGCCTCCCGCTGGACGGCCTCTTTCTGGACTACGACTGGGCAGCGCACCTGCACGACTTCAGCTGGAACTCCCGCTTCGGTCCGGAGAGCCCCCAGAAAGTGGCCGAGTACCTGAGGAGTGGCGTCCACCTGATCCTCTCCAACAGCGGACCGATGATCCGGCCGGACAGCCCCAACCACCCGAGCGCGCTGGAGCTCGGCCTGTTCGTCACCGACCCTTCGGGACAGCCGGTGCGCTGCGGGCACTACGGGGGAAATCTCCTGGACGTCACCGCCCCCGGATTCGACAGCTGGCTCTGGCCTCAGCTGCGGCCGCTGCTGAAATCCGGAATCTCTGGGTGGTGGCTGGACCTCACCGAACCTGAGGGAGATCCCCCAGAGGCGATCTACCGCGGCGCCCCCAGGGCCGAGGTCCACAACATCTACTCCCTGTTGCTCACCCAGAGCTACTTCCGTATACAGCAGCGAGAAGCGCCAGAACGCCGCCCCTTCATCCTGACCCGGACCGGGAATTCTGGGATCCAGCGCTACGGGGCGGTGGTCTGGAGCGGGGACACCTACAGCGATTACCCCACTCTAGCCGCTCACCCACCGGAGGCGCTGCAAGCCTCTCTCTGCCTCATCCCCTGGACCTGCGACAGCGGGGGGTTCATCTCGGAAAGCCAAGGGCAAGGACCGCAGGTTCACCTCTACCGCAATGACCCCTTCCAGCACGGACGGCTCTACCAGCGTTGGCTGCAATTCGCCTGTTTCTGTCCGATCATGCGCGCCCACCACGCCGGGCCAGCCTCACCCTTCGACTTCGGGGAGCTAGTGGAGGCGGGTTGCCGGAGGTACTTGGAGCTGCGCCGTCAGCTCTTGCCTTACATCTACACCGCGGCCTGGAGGCAGCACACCGAAGGGCTACCGATGCTGAGGCCGCTGGTGTTCGATTATCCCGAAGATCCCCAGACCGCCGACCTGGGGGACCAGTTCCTGTTCGGGGACGCCCTGCTGGTCGCTCCCGTTTTAGAAGAAGCTGCGGTCAGCCGCCAGGTCTATTTCCCAGCGGGGCTCTGGATCGACTGGGACAGCAAGCTGGCGTATCCGCCGGGACCAGCCACCGTGCCCGCCGAGGCGGACCGCATCCCCCTGTTCGTCCGGGCCGGCAGCCTGATCCCACTGGCGCCGCTGGTCAGGGCCGGTTATCCCCCTGAGGAGCGGCTGGAGATCTTGGTCTTCCCCCACGGGGAGAGCCAGGCTTTGCTCTATCAGGATGCCGGGGACGGGCCGGTGGACGGCAGCTTGTCCGAGCTGCGCTGCCGGCTAACTGGGCGCAGCCTGGAGCTGCGCTTCGCTCAGCGACAGGGAGCGGCGCTCCAGCAAAGGTTGCGCTTCTCGGTGCTCATCCGGTCGGAACCGGTCAGCGTCCGGCTAGGCGGCGCCCTGCTGGAGCGCCGTAACTCTGCAGCTGGACTGGCGTTGGGAGGCTGGACTTACCTCCCCCACTTAGGCCAGCTGGAGATCGAGGTGGCGGCTGGACCAGAGTTGCAGCTGCAGGCGGCTCTAGGAGAAGATCCGGGGGATTGGCCGAGAGCCGGAGCCCCAGCGCAGGCAGTCCCCCAGCGGGGGGCTTTCCTGTTTCCAGCGCCTCGCCTCCCCGCCCGGCTGAACGCCTGCGACTACGACCGCGGCGGCCAAGGAATCGGCTACTCCACCAAGCAGAGCGGGAACGCGGGGGATCTATACCGCTGGGAGGACGTCAACATCACCCTGAGCCGGGAAGGGGGCTACGAGGTCTTCGGCCTCACCGAAGGGGAGTGGCTGGCCTACAGCTTCTTCGCTCCCCAAGGGGGCCGGTGGCAGCTCCAGGTACGCGCCCTAGCCGAGAGCGCAGAAGCGGAGCTGCGCCTGGAGCTAGCAGGGGCAATCTATCCGCTCAGAGCCGGGGGAGGGTCTTGGCAGGATCTGGGCGTCCAAGTAACCCTGCAGGCAGGGGAGCAGACTCTGCGGGTGGAGGTCGGCTCGGGGAGAGTCCGGCTCCACCACATCGATATGCAAGGTGGCGCACTGCGAGCAGGCGCCGAGGAGGTATGACCATGCCCCCATCCGCTGAAGAGCAGACCGCGGCCCTCGGCCACTGGGCCGATCAGCAGCTCCGAGAGGTCATCTTGCCTTTCTGGGTCAGCTACGCTGAGCGCAGCCGCTCGGTCGGAAGGTTGCTGACCTTGGACGGAAGCGGCCAGCCAGCCCAGCAGAGCCTGCCGCAGTCGGCAGTCCTGGCCAGCCGGCTGCTCTGGACCTTCTCGGTGGCCAGCCGCCGCCAGGGCTCGGAATACCGCCCGCTGGCCGACTGGGCTTACGGCCAGCTGCAGAAGTTCGTAGACCCGCTCTACGGAGGGGTATTCTTCACCTTGGACCAGGAGAATGCTCCTTTGGACCTGCGCAAGCATAGCTACGCCCAAGCTTTCGCCATCTACGGCCTGAGCGAGTACGCCAAGCTGGGCCACGCCCGGGCCCAGGAACAGGCCAAGGCGATCTTCCAACTGCTGGAGCAAGCCCACGACCCGGGGGGGCTGGGATACCGCGAGGCCTCCAACAGGGAGTGGAGCGAGGCCGAGGATTCCAGGCTCTCCTCGAAGGAGCCACCTAGCGAGAAAAGCCTCAACACGCTGCTCCACCTGCTTGAGGCTTTTACCAACCTGCTAGAAACCTGGCCGGATCCACTGCTGCGCGCCAGGCTGACCGAGCTCACCAGCCTGGCCACCACCCAGCTTTTCGACAGCGATCGGGGGCACTTCTGGCCCTTCTTCGACCGCCAGTTGAGGCCTCAGAGCCAGACCGTTTCTTTCGGGCACGACATCGAGGCTGGTTGGCTGATCCTGCGGGCGGCTGAGCTGCTGGGCTTTCCCGAGCTGGACCAGCGCGCCAGGGCTGTGCTGCGGCGGGTAGCCGAAGCCACCTTAGCAGGCATCGATCAGAGCGGGGGGCTTTGCTATGAACAAGACGGCCAGGAACGCAGCGCCGACAAGCATTGGTGGGTGCAAGCCGAAGCGCTGGTGGGCTTCCTTGCAGCCTATCAGGAGACTGGGACGGCCGTCTTTTGGGACAGCTTACACGGTGTTTTGCGCTTCACCGACCTACATGTCGTCGACCGGATCGGTGGGGACTGGCACCGAATCCTCAGCCCCTCTGGGGTCCCTTACCAGGGAGTCAAGGTCGGCCCCTGGGAGTGCCCCTACCATCAGAGCCGGGCTTGCTGGGAAGTCTTGGACCGCAGCAGCGCGCTCGGGTTAGAAGCGGCGCACGTCTAGGTAGAATCTAACAAGAAATCAAACTTGCACTGTGCATGGGTCATCCGAAGTGACTACGGGCTCCCGTCCCGCATATCGAGGTGTTTTGGATCTGAGAAGCTACGCCTTTGCAAAGGCGCAATTTTCAATACTGTGGGTTGCTCTTGTCGCGCTCGATGCCCGGCGCAGGCAGCCAATTAGGCGAGCGTGGTCGCCTGCGAAGGCTGGAAGCCAGTGCGCAGCAGACGCTCTGGATCCCTCCCTAGGATCAGGTGCTGCAAGATGGCGTCAGCCCGCGGATAGCGGATTCCCAGATCGCCCTCGTCAGTCTGATCTGGTTCGAGGTCGGCGGTAGGAGCCTTGTCGGTGATGGTACTCGGTACCCCTAGGTGGCGGGCTAGAGAGCGGACTAGGTCCCAGACCTGAATCTTGCGCAGGTCGCTCGATCAACCCTGAGGGACTCGGCGGTACAGCGCCACGACTCCACCTAGGTCCACCCCTTCCCTAAGCCACAGCTGACCGGCCCTAATAGGTTGTGCTAACCTCCCGGCCCTCAGCGCAGCACCTCCAGCTGGTGGCGGCGGTGACCGGCAGCTGCAGCTGATCCCCGTAGGTGTCCTGAGTAGGTGGTCTTAGGTAGGTGTCCTGGATGGGCGTCCTTAGGTAGGTTAGGTAGGTTAGGTAGGTTAGGTAGGTTAGGTAGGTTAGGTAGGTGTCCTGGATGGTCAGGGTGCAGCTACCGGCTTGCTCGGCTCGGGACTCAGGAGAAGGCGCAGCACCTCCAGCCTCTAGCTGGAGGTGCTC
>JAJZIR010000016.1 GCA_021810505.1 bacterium | reverse complement strand
TGAACGCGGTCTGGACACCGGCTCTCAACATCGTCTCTGAGCTGATCCAGAACAAGATCACTCCCCAACAGGCGGCCAAGGTGGTGGTCCAGCAGATCAAGACCGGCATCGCGACGCAGCGGTAAGCCCCTGGGTCGCCCTGGGAACTTCCTGAAGGGCGACCCCCCTGCGCAGAGGTAGAGCGAGGTGGCGCATGATGGGTAGCTGGCAGAACAAGGAGGTCTGGCAGTGACTGTCCTCGGGAAGGCTGGGCCTAGAGCGGTGCGGAGGGAGGGCCGCAGCGCCTTTTTCTACGTCCTCCCCGCGCTCATCACCCTGATCGTTCTGAGCTTCATTCCGATCGGTTACACCCTGTGGATCGCTTTCACTAACTTCGACCTCTACCATTTTTTTGACTACCACTTCGTCGGCTTGGCCAACTTCTTCGCGCTCTTTGCCGGGCCTTGGGCGACCAGCTTCCTGCCGGTCATGATCTGGACTTTCGTCTTCGCCATCGTGACCTCGGTGGTCAACTTTCTGGGCGGCCTGATTCTGGCCATCTTGCTCAATAACCGCAAACTCGGCTGGAGCGGGTCGCTTTACCGCAGCTTGCTGATCGTCCCTTGGGCGCTGCCCTCGACCATCACCATCTTGGTCTGGAGCGGGATTCTCAACCGCAGCTTCGGAGCCCTGGATGTCATCCTCAAGGGGATAGGCTTGCCTTCAATCCCTTGGCTGACTTCGATCCCACAAGCTTACCTGGCTATCCTCCTGGTCAATTTCTGGCTCGGTTTTCCTTTTTTCATGGTGTCTCTGCTGGGCGCTCTTCAGTCGATCTCGACCGACCTCTATGAGGCTGCCCAACTCGATGGGGCGACGGTCTTGGAGCAGCACCGCTACATCACTGCGCCCCTGCTGCTGCAATTCTCCGCTCCCTTGCTCCTAGGTACCTTCGCCTACAACCTCAATAACTTCGGCGTGATCTACCTGCTGACCGGCGGCGGTCCTTCCCGGGTCAGCACGCAGTTCGCTGGGCACACCGATGTCATCTCCAGCTTTATCTACTCGATGACGCTCACCTACCAGCGCTACGGGTTGGCCTCCGCGGCCGGCGTGGTCTTGTTCATCATCGTCGGGGCCTTCAGCCTGATTCAGATGCGGGCCTTTGGCGTCTTCGGGAGCAAGCCCCGGCGAGGGGGCAACTGATGGTCACGCGCGCGCAGACTTCACCGATCGCCCAAACCGCTCGCCCAGTGCGCAAGCGTTCGGGAGGCTTCGGTTGGGTTCACCTCTTCCTGATCCTGGCTAGCTTGCTGACGATCGCCCCGGTCATCTATATGGTCTTGGCTTCCCTACAGCCGGGCGGTTCCATCTTCTTGGGGCAGCTCATCCCCAGCAGCCTCTCCTTCAGCCACTACGACCGCCTGCTCTACCACTCCGAGTTCCCGAGGTGGATGCTCAATACCATCATCGTGGGCATCTCGGTCGGCGTGATCAACCTGCTGGTGACGGCGTCTTCGGCCTACGCCTTCTCTAGGCTCAAGTTTTGGGGGAGCGCTTGGGGGCTGCAGGCGGTCTTCATCGCCCAGCTGTTTCCGGCGGGGATGTCGATCGTGGCCATCTACTACCTGCTGATCAAGACCAACTTGGAAGGGACGCTGATCGGGCTGATCCTGGTCTATTCCGGGACCTCGGCCTTCACCATCTGGATGCTCAAGGCGTTTATCGACGGTATCCCCAAGGAGATCGATGAGGCAGCCAAGGTGGATGGCGCCAACAACTGGGTCATCTTCTGGCGCATCATCTTGCCGCTGTCCACCCCGATGCTGGCTGTGCTCTTCATCTGGTCGCTGATGGGCTCCTGGAACGAATTCATGTTGGCCAGCATCGTCTTGCAGAAGCCGAGCACGTACACCTTGGCGGTGGGTCTGCACGTCCTGTCGAATGGCCAGGGCGGGGGCTATACCGATTGGGGTCTGTTCGCGGCCGGCGCTACCTTGGCGAGTATTCCCTTGCTGATCATCTACTTGGCCTTGCAGAAGCAACTGCTCCAGGGGATGGCCATGGGGGGGGTCAAGGCGTAGCGGAGCGGGAGCCCGCCGCCGTGATAGGCTCTGCCTTATGGCAGAGCTGGAGGCGGAGCGAGCTGAAACCCAGGTGGTGGTCCATCACTTGGGTGGGGCGAGGTATTTAGGCGAGAACGCGCGAGGTGACCGGACTGTGATCGACGCCAGCCCGGATTTGGCCCTGGGTATGAAACCCATGGAGACCCTGTTGGCCTCCTTGGCCGCCTGCAGCGCTATCGACGTGGTGTCGATCATGGAGAAGCGCAAGACTCCCCTGCGGGCTTACCGTATCGAGCTGTCCGGTCGGCGGGCCAGCGAGCATCCCAAGAGATTCGAGGAGATTGTCGTTCACCACATCGCTTCTGGAGAGGGCGTGACCGAAGACCAGCTGGAGCGAGCCGCGCAGCTCTCGGGAGAGAAGTACTGCTCAGTGGCTGCCAGCTTGAATGCCCGCCTGATCATCCAGGTGACGGTGGATCGCTGACTTCCCTCAGGGCGCGGCTGGGATCTTGAAGTGCTGGCCCAGGTGTTTGCTCAGAAAGTGGGCGAGGCGGCGGGCTAGCAGGTACTGCCCCAGGGCACTCGGGTGAATTCCGTCGCGGGAGAAGCCTGGCCCGAAAGGCGCTCGGCCGCTGAACGGATAGAAACCGCCCTGCAATTCCGGCAGCAAGGCCCCGACGTGGAAGACCAGGGCTCCGTATAGGGGGGCGAGCTGCTCGATGATCCGGTTGTACGCCCGGACACGCTGGTCGATCTGGCTTGTCAGTCGTCGGGTAAGGGCGTAGCTTGCGTTGCAGTCGACCGGCCGCGGGGCCCCCTTGCCGAAGGCGGTCACGATGGAAATCCGGTGGGGGTTATCCAGGCAGTCCAGCCCTCCGATTCCGATCCAGAATAGGTCGTTGCCGGGGATTAGGCCGGGGACGGCTGTGACTTCGGGGATGGTGAAGAGGACGATCTGCGCCTGGGTCTGCCCGACCAATAGGTTCAGCAATTCCTGATACTCGTTGTAAAAGTTCTGGACAGAGGTCGCCAGGCGAAGCTTGGCCTGGAAGGCCGCCTCCAGAATGTTGTTGGCTCCGATCCACAGCGTAATCAGGGTGGGGTTGCGTCGGATCGCGGCCTGGACCTGGGTGCGCCCCCTGAGGATCAGGTGGTAGAGCGCTCGCCGGTCTGCCGGTACCGTCTCTACCGAGCTCTGGTACAGGCTACCGACCGCTGCGCCAGGAACTGCGAAGTCGGAGACGCGGGCCGTTGGGTCCAGCCGGTGACAGTCCTTGACCCCGGTCGCCCCTATGGGCGGTGGGCACCCAGCCCCAGCTACCAAGGGGGCGGCGATGGGATGCCCGGCCCAGCGGGCGATGAGCAGGGGATAGGCTGCCTGCTGCCCAGCAGCGAAAAGGCCGCCGGACCGGTATCCGGCGGTCAAGGAATCCCCTAAGGCCACGTAGCGTGCGAACAGGGACGAATGCGCCTGAGCCAAGGCGAAGAAGCAGCTCAGCAACCAGGCTGCAGCGCAGCCTAGGCTGCGCACTGGCCTTCAGTCATCCGCGGAGATCTTGGAGAGGCGCTCTTGCTCGGCCTGCGCTTCGGCCTCATCCTGCTCTCGGAAACGGCGGATGCCCCGCACGATCAGTAAGGTCAGAAAGTAGCTGAAGATGGGCACGACGAAAGTGGCGATCCACAGCGGCGCCAGGGCGAAGTTGAAGTTGACCCGAAAACCAGCTACGAACCAGACCAACAGCAGGGAGATCATGGCCACTCCGCCGGCTAGGCGGTAAGGATGGTCGGTCGGGTTCTCGGCGTAGTACAGCTTCTCGGGAGAGCGGTCCAGCAGAGGTACCGCTAGCCACAGCAGGATCACCAGGGTGGGTACCAGGATGCCGCCCCAAAACTCGGGGCCGAACGAACCGCCCAGGAAGGTGAAGTGCCAGCTGCTGGGGATCATCTGCAGCAGGCCGAAGATCCAAAGGAAGAACCAGTCCGGCTTGATGCTGGGAGTGACCGTGCTGGGGGGCCCGTAGTTCTGCACGTGATGAACCGGGATATAGGTGCTGAACAGGGTGATGATGCCGAAGGTCAGCGTGAACAGCATGATCATCAGGATGCTCTGCTGGGAGAGCAGCGGCACCCCCACGATCTTCTTGTAGGCGATTTTCTTGGCGTAGCCCGGCTGGGTATGCTTCTGCTTGATCATGATGGTCATGTGGGCTGCGGTCAGGGCGATCAGCACCGCTGGGATCAACATGATGTGGTAGCCGTACATCCTAGGGATGGTCCCGACCGACGGTGAGCTGCTGCCGATCGCGAAAGCGGCCTTGGCTAGCCAAGGGCCGATCCAGGGGATGCTGTTGAGGATCCCTGAGATCACGTTGAGGGTGGTGACCGCGAAGTTGTCGTCCGGCAGGCTGTAGCCGGTCAGGGCAGCCAGGGCGCTGAAGATCAGCAGACCTAGGCCGATCCACCAGTTGATCTCCCGGGGCTTCTTGTAGGAACCGGTGAAATAGATCCGCATCATGTGCAGGATCGCGGCCGCGATCATCACGTAAGCGGTCCAGTGATGGATCCTCCTGAGCATGGAGCCGAAGGGGAGGGCATCGATGGTCAGGATCGAGGCGTAGGCCGCGGGGACTCCGTGGACCAGCCTGGAGCTGGGCTCGTAGCTGAACATCAGCAGGATTCCGGTCAGGATCAGGATGATCAGCGAGAACATGGTAATCTCGCCCAGGAAGTAGGAGTGGTGGACTGGGAAGGCTTTGCGCAGGAACTTGTCGTTGAGGCGTTTGATGTCTAAGCGTTCATCCAGCCACTCATTCATGGCTTCCTCCCTGTGGATCGGTTGGGTAAGCGCAGCTCATGGCTCATGTGATAGAGCACCCTGGAGGAGCATTGAACGGGCCGTCGCAGTAGATCTGGCCATTTTTGACTTTAATGGGCATCTGCGGGAGCGGGCGCGGAGCTGGTCCGGCGAACACCTTGGCACCGTCCCGCAAGTTGTAGCGGCTGCCGTGGCAGGGGCAGAGCAGCGTACCCGGGTCGCTGGCATTCCAGCTGGGCAGGCAGCAGAGGTGGGTGCACACCGCGCTGTAGCAGACCACCTCCTGAGACAGATCGGCCATGACCGTGGGGGGGCCGTAGTGCTTGAAGCGGGCCAGGATGACCATGTTCAGGTTGAGGCCGTCCTTGACCACCTTGCCTTTGGGCCAGGCCTGGATGATGCCCTTATCGTTGACGTCGGAGAGCGGTACCGGCTGGCCGGCCTTGTTACCTGCTGCGTAGACGAAGAGATCTCCTTTCGCAGGCGGTTCTTTATTGGGGGTGATCACATTGGCGGGCTTGACTCCGCCCAATACCGACACGAAGCTGAGCGCGCCGATTCCGGCTGTCGCGCCGAGAGCGCCCTGGATGAAACGCCTCCTGGACAGCTCGGGGTCTTCTCGCTTGGTCTTGGTCATGCTTCCTCGTTTCTCCGCAAATCACCAAGGGAACTCGCCGCTGGCGTCTTCGACCGTCACTTCGCTATCCATGAAATACTTCTTGTAGAGCCCTAAGACCACAGTCAGAAAGAGCAGAATTCCGGCGGCGAAGATCCCCTCCCCGGTCACGTCGATAGGCTTCTGGGTGTTCATACCGGCCAGGCCGATCGCGATCTGCCGGACGAACATGACCGCACAGAAGATGGTCATGGCCATCGCCGAGAGGATCGCCACCAAGGGAAGGTTGCCGCTGTGCACCCGATGCACTCCTGGAACCAGCTCGCGGCCTTCTGCCCAGACCGAGTAGAGGCCCATGACGCCGTAGATGGTGAGCACCATCGTGAAGGTGGCCAGGAACAGATCGACCAGCTCCGCTGCGGCGCCTGTGTGGCCGGGAACGATCGGAGAACGCTCCATCAGCACTTTGGCGGTGATGGCGGCGCCTGGAACCTGCTGCTGCGAGTAAGCGAAGAGCAACACGATCCAGAAGAAGGCGGCCACGACGATGGCGACCGTGGGGATGGTTGCGTCGTTGCGTTCCATAAATCCACCTCTTCGCGCCTGCGGAAGACCGGTTGGCGTCCGGCCGGAGTATAGCACGGTCCTTATCTGCGGCGGAGAGACCTCATCCACAGCTCTCTCAAATTAGCAAGCCTGCGCAAAATCTGCTCAGGACTTCTGTCCTAAGGTCGCGCCTTGGCCGGCTATCAGCGCACCAGCACCAGCCCGATCAGGCCCGCAGCGATACAGTAGTAGGCGAAACCGTTGAGCCGTCCATGCTGGAAGTACCGCATCAGGAAGCGGACGCTCAGGTAGGCGATGATGGCGGTGAGCACCCCTCCCAGCAGGGCGGTGAGCAGTTGGGTGTGGTTGTGGAACAGCCGCGGAACCTCCAATAGCCCTGCGGCCAGGATGATCGGGGTCCCTAGGAGAAAGGCGAATTCGGCCGCCGCTTCGTGGCTGAGCCCCACCCCCAGGCCCATCACCATGGTCAGCCCGCTGCGTGACAGGCCAGGGATCAGCGCCCCCACCTGGGCGATCCCGATCCAGAAGGCCTGCCTGGCGCTCAGCCGGTCGAGGTCTTGCCTCCGCACTCGGCGCCGGTAAGCCTCCCCAAGCAGTAGGACCAGCCCGTTGACGGCCAGGGCGATGGCTACCACGGTCAGGTTATGGAAGATTTTGGCGATCCGCTTTTGGAAGATCAGGCCGACCAGACCAGCCGGTACGGTTCCCAGGATGACGCGGTAGGCCAGCAGCCCATCCGGATTTCGCTGGCCGGAGACCGCCCTCCAGAAGCCAAACCACAGCGCCAGCCAGCGTCCACGGAAATACCAAAGTAAGGCCAGGGCGGTTCCCAGGTGCAGCATGACCAAGAAAGGCAGCAGCCTGGGCGTATTGGTAGTCAGCGAGAACCCCACCACGCTGGGGAGCAGCAGGGTATGCCCCAGACTGCTGACCGGGAAGAGCTCGGTAACACCTTGGACCAAGCTGATGAAAATGACTTGTAGAAGGCTCATCGACCTCCACAGTAGCCGATTGCCTGTCCCTACACCGGGAGAGGGGCGGACCGCGCTATACTCCGGCCGGTGACCTCGCCGGCTGTCAGCGTTTTGATCCCGACTCGCAACCGTCTCCCCCTGCTGGAGCGGACTCTCCGCAGCGTGGTAGGGCAGACCATCGGTGCCAGCGAGATCGAGGTCGTGGTCGTGAACGACGGCGGGGAGAGCCCCGCGCAGCTCCTGCGCGGGCAGGAGCTGCGCGCTGCGCTGATCGAGACGCCAGGTACCGGCCAGGTACCAGCCAGGGCACTGGCCCTACAAGCTGCCCGCGCGGAACGGATCGCTCTCCTGGACGACGACGATACTTGGGAACCAGATCATCTGGAGCGGCTGCTGGCTGCTCTGGGAGATGGCCGCGGACTCGTCTGCTCCTGGGGTTCGCTGGACCTCTACCGGAGCGGCGATCTGGTGGAGAGGCGCTCCTTTCACCCGGAATTCCACCCAGGACTGCTGCGCAGGACCAATCCGATCTTGGCTTCCTCGGTAGTCTATCGCCGCAGCCTCCACGACCAGCTGGGTGGTTTCGACCCAGCGCTGCCCTACTACTGGGACTGGGACTGGTATCTCCGGGTACAATCCTGCGCGCGGATCACCATGTTGCCCAGGCAGACTGTTCGGGTGCGGGTGAACCTGGACGGGGGCAATACCAGCGATCCCGGGAATCCGGCCATCGCGGCTAATCTAGCGTTGCTTTGCAGGAAACACGATCTGGGGACTTTGCCGGTGCACAATTTCTTGTCTGCGCTGGACCAGGGGTCGCTCTGGTCGGCCGGCGGCGAGCCGTGAGGCGGTTTTCCTTTGGGGACTTCTGCGCGAGACCCCTTCTGGTCTCATTGCTAGCCCTAGGTCTGGTAGCTTGCCGCCACTCGCCCCACGCCAGCCGGCGGCAGCCGCCGGCTGGCGTGGGGCCGAGCGCACCTGGGTCGGCGCTGTGGGTACCCAACGCCGGTCTGGGCTCCAGTCCGGGCTGGATCGATATCTACCGGATCCGCGGCGGCTCCCCCTCCCTACGCGAGCGGCTGGCGGCGCCGGTCGGGATCGATAGCCCCAGGCAGGTCACCTTCTCATCCAGCCGAGCCTGGATCGTCAATCTCAGCAGCCCTGCCTCGGTCAACGGCGGTTTGGGTAGTGTCTTAGGTCTCCCGCTGCCTGGGAAGCCAGGAGCTGCCCTGCACCTCACCCGCCATATCGACCACCCTTACGCCGCCGCGCTCTCTCCCTCGGGCCACCTCTGGGTGGCTAATTTCAATAGCCCGGCCGCCATCAATGACGGACTGGGCGATGTGGCCGAATTCGTCAAGCGGCGAGGCCGTTGGCGCTGGCGGCGTAACCTTACCCGCGGCGTCTCCGACCCGGGTGCTCTGGCCTTCGACCCCTCCGGCAACCTCTGGGTGCTCGACTTCTACGCTGTAGCCGGTCAGAGCGATCTAGGAGGTGCCACCGAGTTCTTGGACCACTCCGGGCATATCCGCTCTGACCCGGCCCGCCAGATCACCCAGGGCGTCAGCAATCCCACGGACCTGGCCTTCGACCCCTCCGGCAACCTCTGGATCAGCAATTTTTACTTGGAGACCCCTGGAAATACCGGGGACCTGGTCGAATACCCCTCGGTAGCGGGTCGGGTTGCGGCCAAGCCCTCTAGGACCATCCAGGGGATCTTTGACTACCCCACGGGTCTGGCCTTCGATGCTTCCGGTAACCTCTGGGTCAGCAACTACTTCAGCCATTCCCCCTCTAGGTTTGGCAGCGTGGTGGAGCTCCCTCCGCCCTACCGCCAGATCGCCCAGAGCATCTCGGGCGCCTCGGTGGTCCGCCCGGTGGAGTTGGCGGCTGGACCCTGAGGCTGGATCAGCTGGTTGCGGTCTCGGCCAACAGCGTCTGCCCTCCCAGCAGCCGGTCGCCTACCGCGACGAGGACCGAGGCTGCCGCGGGCAGGTAGAGCTCGGCGGAGATGGGGGACATGGCCACAGCCACTTTCTGGCCAATCCGGACGGTCTCGCCGCTGACGACTCGCCAGTCCATGGCACGGTGGTCCGCTGAGGACACGGTGACCACCGTGCTTCCCAGGGAAGCGCCGGCGAAGCGGATCCCCCAGCGGTGATCCCCTGGGCCTGGACGGTGTCGGCCTGGCCAGAAATTCAGCCGCAGCGATCGCTGCCGGGGAGGCTCTTGCTCGGCGAGCTCGACCGTCCCGGCCGAGGGGGCGTAGAGGTAGTGCACGTCTAATGGGCTCTGGCTGACCACCACCCGCCACCCCTCGCTGGGGGCAGGAAGACCGGTTTGCGGAGAAGCGCCGATCAGCTCGGCGTAGGGCCCAGAGCGCACCATCCCCCCCTCGATGCGCTCGATGGCGATCACTCGGCCATCCAGAGGGCTAAGGTAGCCCCGGCCGCGCGGTGCGGTGCGGAGCGGGTCCCGGAACCACCAGACTTGCCGGAGAAACCAACTCCCTACCAGCCCGCCGAGGGCGAGCAAGGCTGCCAATCGCATGATCCGGCGCATAGCTCGCAGTATACCGGCTTCTGGAGGTCAGCTGTTGCGCTCCAATTCCCGCCTTCTCTGCAAGGCGAGCTGGTCGGCCTGCTCGTTTTCGCGGTGCCCAGCGTGCCCCCTGACCCACTCCAACCAGAGCGCATGGCGCTGGCATTGTGCCAGCAGCGCTTCCCAGAGGTCGCGGTTCTTGACCGGTGTTCGGCCAGAAGTGACCCAGCCGCTGTGGGCCCAGTTGGATAGCCAATTCTCGGTGAAGGCGCGGACCAGGTACTGGCTATCCCCGTGCACCTGGACTCGGGCGGGCGAGGGGAGCGCCAAGAGGCCTTCCAGCAGGGCAGTCAACTCCATGCGATTGTTGGTGGTGTGGTAAGCCTGCCCGCTCATCCAGCGCTCCCCACCCTCGGTCTTGACTAGGCAGGCCCAACCCCCCAGGCCGCTCTGGACATCGCAGGATCCGTCCGGGTAGAGGTCGGCTTTTTCGACAGGCTGGATCTTCGGTTGAATGGAAGAGGGCCTCAGGCACATGGCCAGGCCCTCCGATCCAGATCCGTAGCCGCTGTGGTCAGATCTGATCCCGCAGCGTGGTCGCCACCTTGAAGCGCACCTTCTTGCCAGCCGGGATAGTGATGGGATCCTTGGTCCCGGGGCGGACGCCCTGCCGCTCCTTGGTCTCGGTCACGCTGAACGTCCCGAGGCCGGGAAGGCCGACGCTCTTGCCCTCCTTGAGCGCTCCGACGATGGTGTCCAGGGCGGCCGTGATGGTCTTGGCGACCTCGGCCTTGCTCACCTTGGTATGTTCGGAGACCAGATCGATCAGCTGGGTTTTGGCGATCTTGTTCGACACGCTTCTCTCCTTTTCGGCACCAACCTGGCCCGAAGTGGCTTAGCGCAACGGCGCCGTGAGCTCAAGATAGCACATTTTCCCAGCTGGACAAGCCCCCCGCGGGCTGTTCAGCCCCAGAGCTGGCCAGCTAAGTTCAGGAAGGCCCGCGCGGTGGTCTCCACGTCATCCAGACTCCGGTGGGTCGGTGGGGGTAGATTCAGGCGGCGAGCTACCTCCTGAAGCCGGTGATTGCCGCCTGGACAAGCTTTCCTGGACAGCTCGACTGTGCAGATGCTGCCGGCGGGCTCCCAAGGTAGGCCGAGTCGGCGGACGGCCCGGCGCAGGAAGGCTAAGTCGAAAGCGATGTTGTGGCCGACTACGATCCGACTCCCGATGAAGGCCAGCAGTTCGGGCAGGACTTCCTCCAAGCTGGGCGCGGTGCGGACGTCTTGGTCTCGGATACCGTGGACCCGGCTGGCCAGGTAGGGGATGGGGCGCCCGGGATTGACCAGGCGGTGGAAGCTCGGGCCGGCCAGCTGACCGCCGACGATGTGGCGCGCAGCGATCTCGACGATGGCATCCCAGTTGGCCGAGAGCCCGGTCGTCTCCAGGTCCAAGACCACGTATTCCTGCGCGCGCCAGTAGGGGGATGGCTGCACTCAGCGCCTCCCCGGCCGGCGGCGTGCCTGGGCCCCTGGAAGCGTCGGAGCCTTGAACTCCTTGCCGGCCAGTTTGGCTTCGATGCCGCGCATCTGGTCGCGCAGGGCAGCAGCCCGCTCAAAGTCGAGCGCCTCGGAAGCTTGCCACATATCCAGCTCGAGGTCGGTGAGTTGGGCCAGCAAGCTGTCTCGGTCGAACGTGGCCAGCGCTGGCTCAGCCGCCTTCTGATCATCCGCGCTGCGGATGACCTCCCGTACGGTTTTCTGGATGGTCGTCGGGGTGATGTGGTGGGCGGCGTTGTAGGCCAGCTGCAGGTTGCGCCTCCGGCTGGTCTCGGACAGGGCGCTCTCCATCGCCGGCGTCAGGCTGTCGGCATAGAGGACCACCTCCCCATTCACGTTCCGGGCGGCGCGGCCGATGGTCTGGATCAGGCTGCGCTCGCTGCGCAGGAAGCCGGGCTTGTCCGCGTCCAAGATGGCCACCAGCGAGACCTCAGGCAGATCCAGACCCTCCCTGAGCAGGTTGATTCCGACCAGGACGTCGTGGTGGCCGAGCCGCAGGTCGCGCAGGATGACTTGGCGCTCGACTGCGTCGATGTCCGAGTGGAGGTAGGCCGCCTGAATGCCGAAGCCGAGCAGGTAATCGGTCAGGTCCTCGGCCATGCGCTTGGTCAAGGTGGTCACCAGAGCCCGCTCCCCCCGGGCGGTGCGCTCCCGGACCCGCCCCAACAGATCCTCGACTTGGCCCTGTATCGGCCGGACGGTGACCTGGGGGTCCACCAAGCCGGTGGGGCGGATGATCTGCTCGACGATCGCCCCGCTCACCTCGCGCTCGTAGCTGCCTGGGGTGGCCGATACCATCACGATCTGTCCAGCCTTTTGGAGGAATTCCTGCCAGCTGAGCGGCCGGTTGTCCAGAGCGCTGGGCAGCCGGAAGCCGTAGTCGACCAGAGTCTGCTTGCGCGACCGGTCCCCATTGGACATCCCTCCGATCTGGGAGACGGTCACGTGGGACTCGTCGATGAAGGTCACGAAATCCGGCGGAAAGTAATCCAGCATGGTGTAAGGGGTATCTCCCCGCTCCCGGCCGTCCATGAATCGGGAATAGTTTTCAACTCCAGCGCAGTGCCCGAAGGCTCTGAGCATCTCCAAGTCATAGCCGGTCCGCTCTTCGAGCCTCTGGGCTTCTAGCAGCTTGCCGGCGGCTCGGAATTCGGCCAAGCGCTCCTGCAGCTCGTGCTCAATCTGCGGGATGGCTCTCTGAACCGTCTCGGTACCGGAGATATAGTGCTTCGCCGGATAGATCAATACGCTGTCCTGGCTGGACGTGGCGGAACCGGTCACCGGGTCTAAGGTGGCGATGCGTTCCACCTCGTCTCCGAACAGCTCCACCCGGATGGGCTGTGGATCGTAGGCGGGCCAGATTTCCAGGCTATCGCCCCGGGCCCGGAAGCGGCCTGGAGCCAAGTCGATGTCGTTGCGCTCGTATTGCAGGGCGACCAGTCGCCCTAGGATCTCCTCCCTGGGGACCTGGCTGTGCACCTGCAGCCAGAGGTTGAGCGCGCGGTACTCGGCTGGATCGCCCAAGCCGTAGATCGCCGAGACCGAGGCCACCACAATGACGTCGGAGCGGGTCAGCAGCGAGCGGGTGGTAGAGTGCCGCAGCCGTTCGAGCTCCTGATTGACCGAAGCGTCCTTCTCGATGAACAGGTCGCGCCCTGGGACGTAGGCCTCGGGCTGGTAATAGTCGTAATAACTGACGAAGAACTCCACGGCAGCGCTGGGAAAGAACTCCCGGAATTCTGCGGCGAGTTGGGCGGTCAGGATCTTGTTGGGCGCCAAGATCAGAGCCGGCCGACCGACCGCCTCGATGACCTTGGCCATGGTGTAGGTCTTCCCGGTTCCGGTCGCTCCCAGCAGGGTCTGAAAGCGCAACCCGTCGCGCAGGCCCTGTATCAAGGCGGCGATCGCTTGCGGCTGGTCCCCGCTGGGACTAAACTCGCTCTTGACCGTGAGCATCTTCCTAGCTTACTCGACCTTGCCTGGAGGGCGAACCCCCCCTGCGCCGGGACCGGAGCGGTGAGGAGACAGCTACCGCCGGCCGAGCGGGAGCGCCTGGATCAGGCTTTCTGGTCGGTGTTGCGGCTCTGCCAGCAGGAGGTCAAGGCGCTCCCGCTGCCTGCGGCCACCCTGGAGCGCAGCTTCTTCACCGAGCAGATCAAGGCCGTTCTCCAAGGCTTCTCGGAGGTAGCTGCTGACTGGAACGCTGCATGGGTCGATCCGGAGCGGTTGGTCCAGCTGGCCGGCTCCCTGCGCAGCCTGGGCCTGCCTGCCGCCGCCGAGCGGACCGAGCGCCTAGCCGACATCGGTGGCGGGGAAGCGGCTAGAAGCGCTCGATGATCGCCCCGATGAGGCGCGCGGTGGCGATGAGGGCGTCTTGGTGGGTTCGCTCGTAACTGTGGCTCGCGTCGACCCCCGGACCGATCAGGGCGGCGGCAAAATCTCCGCCGGACCGCCAGGCGGCGGTGGCATCTGAGCTGTAGTAAGTGTAGAGGTCGCAGCGCAGGTCGATCGCCTCCTCGGCGGCGACAGCCCGGATCCGCTGGCTGGCGGCGTGGTCGTAGGGTCCTCCGGCATCTTTTAGGCAGATGCTTACGCAGTGCTCATCGCTGGTCTGCCCGGGGCCGACGGCCGCCATGTCCACCGCGATCAAGGTGTCGGTATCTTCGGGGATTCCCCGGGCGGCGCCGTGTCCAACCTCTTCGTAGTTGCTGAGAAAGAAATGCGCTGCGTGCCTCCCTGGGGCTGGGCGGTCCTTCAGCGCTGCGGTGGCGGCCAGCAGGGCGATCACCCCAGCCTTGTCATCTAGGTGCCGCCCTTTGATGTAGCCTTCACCTGCCAGTGTGGCGCGGCTGTCCCAGCTGACGAAGTCGCCCACCCCTATCCCTAGCTCCCTGGTCTGCTCGGCGCTGCGGGTATCGGCATCCAGACGCAGCTCCATGGTGTCGGCGCTGCGCCGGAGCTCCCGGAGCTCCGGACCGAAGATGTGGGTGCTCTGCTTCTGGTTGAGCACGGTGGCGCTGACCCTGCCGCCATCCTGCAGGTGGACGGTGGCGTACTCCCCCTCGATGCTGGCCCAGTCGTAACCGCCGATCGGCGAGAGCCGCAGCCGGCCGCTGGGCAAGATCTCTTTGACCATCGCCCCCAGGGTATCCACGTGCGCCGAGAAGGTGAGGGCGGGCCGGTCCCCGGCCAGGCTCCAGAGCAGCGCCCCCTTGCGGGTGCGGCGGTAGGGGACGCCCAAGGCGCCCAATTTGCGCTCCGTCCAGTCCAGGGCCGCCTCGGTCAGGCCGGTCGGTGAGGGAATCTGGAGCAGCTCCAGGAGCTCGGCGGCCATCGGGTGCACAGGCATGATTCACACTAACACGCCGCCCGAGCTCTTCAGGACAGCAGCAGGGCGGCGACTGCTGCCAGGATCAGCGCCTCGCTGGCTAAGCCCTGGTAGCGGCCGGTCTCTTTGGCCCGCCAGGCCCGCAGGGCCAGCCGCAGCCCCAACAGGGCCAAAAAAAGGTCGCGCAGAGCGGGAGTGGGATGCAGCAAGCTCCAGACCAACACCCCAGCCAGCAGAGCCAGCACTGCCAAGTTGGCCCACTGCCACTTGTCGATCTGGTGCGGCTGCACCGCTAACCGGCTGGCTCCGGCTTCAGGATCAGGATTGACAGCGCCGGGAGCAGCAGGCGTAAGCTGTGCGGGTGAGCTCCCCAAGGTAGCGGTTCGCTCAGGACCTCACCGAGGTTGCCCTGGTTGCCGCCCCAGTAACGCTCAGCGTCGCTGTTGAAGATCTCGCGGTAGCGCCCTGCCCTGGGGATCCCGATCCGGTAGTCGTTCCGCTGCACCGGAGTGAAATTGCAGATGACCACCGCTTCGCTCCCCTCCAGGGGATCCCTGCGCAGATAGGCGAAGATGCTGTTGTCCGAATCGTCTACCACCAACCAGTCGAAGCCGCCGGCTAGGCAATCTCCTCGGTGCAACGCCGGCTCTTGGCGGTAGAGCCGGTTGAGATCTGCGACTAGGTAGGAGATCCCCCGGTGGGAAGGGAATTCGAGTAGGTGCCAGTCCAGACTCTGGGCGAAGTTCCACTCCTGCCACTGGCCGAATTCGCTGCCCATGAACAGCAACTTTTTACCCGGCATGGTCCACATGTAACCCAGGAAGGCTCGCAGGTTGGCGAACTTCTGCCAGACGTCCCCCGGCATCTTGTCGAGCAGAGAGCCCTTGAGGTGAACTACCTCGTCGTGAGAGATCGGCAGAACATAGTTCTCGCTGTACGCGTAGACCATGAAGAAGCTGATCTTGTGGTGCTCGTACTTGCGATAGACCGGCTCCTTGGCAAAGTAGGCCAGGGAGTCATTCATCCAGCCCATCCCCCACTTGAAGTCGAAGCCGAGACCGCCGGCGTAGACCGGCCTGGTGACTCCCGAGAAGGAGCTCGACTCTTCAGCCATGATCAGCACGCCGGGGTGGTAGCGGTGGGTCAGGGAATTCAGGCGCCTCAGGAACTCGATGGCCTCCAGGTTTTCGTTACCGCCGTACTGGTTGGGGATCCACTCTCCAGCCTTGCGCGAGAAATCCAGGTAGAGCATGGAAGCTACCGCATCGACCCGTAGGCCATCCAGGTGGTAGACCTCCAACCAGAAGAGCGCGCTAGCCAGGAGAAAATTGACCACTTCCCGGCGGCCGTAGTCGAAGATCCAGGTATTCCAGTCTTGGTGGAATCCCTTGCGAGGGTCGGCGTACTCGTAGAGCGGAGTTCCATCGAAACGTCCCAGCCCGCTGGGATCGGTGGGGAAGTGACCGGGTACCCAGTCCATCAGCACGCCGATGTCCGCGGCGTGAAGGCGATCGATCAGCTGCATCAGATCCTGCGGCGTGCCGTAGCGGGCGGTGGCCGCGAAGTAGCCGCTGACCTGGTAGCCCCAGGAATCGTCCAGGGGATGTTCGAGTAGGGGCATGAACTCGACGTGGCTGAAGCCGAGCTCTCGGACATACTCCACCAACGGCTCGGCCAGGTCGCGGTACCCCATCGGCCGGCCGTCGCGGTGCCGCCAGGAGCCCAGATGCAGCTCGTAGATGCTGATCGGTTGTTTGCGCTGATCGCTCTCTCGCTGGGAACACCAGTCTTGGTCGGTCCACGCGAACCCCTCGAGCGCACAGACCACCGACGCGGTGTCGGGCCGCAGCTGCATCTGGAAGCCGTAGGGATCTGACTTGAGGTGGACGCTGCCGGAGCGGTCGCGCAGCTCGAACTTGTAGTACTCGCCGGCTCCCAGGTCCGGTAGGAATAGCTCCCAGATCCCCGAGGATCCCAGCGAGCGCAGTGGGTGGCGGAGGCCGTTCCAGCCGTTAAAATTGCCGACCACGCTGACCCGCTCGGCGTTAGGAGCCCAGACCGCAAAGTGCACCCCGGCCACCCCACCATGGGTCAGCAGGTGAGCGCCCAGCTTGCGGTAGATCTGGTGATGATCGCCTTGGGCGAAGAGGTGGAGATCGACGTCCCCCAGGACCGGTAGGAAGCTGTAAGGGTCGTGGCGGAGCAACCGGTTCCCGTCCTGAAACTCGGTCTCCAGCTGGTAATCCGCCGTGGTCTTCGCTGGCACCCGGGCCTCGAAAAAACCCGCTGGTCCCCCCACCCTGGGCTTCAACTTGATGGTGCGCCCAGACGCCGGGTGCACGGAAACCTGTCGGGCATCGGGCGCCCAGACCCGAATTACCGGTGGATCCTCCTCGGGGTGCAACCCGAGGACCCGGAAGGGGTCGTAATGGCGGCCCTGAGCGATCAGGCTCAGTTCAGATTCTAGTTCGTCCATCTCGCCCCCTGACTGACCCTCTTAGTGTAGTCCAACTTGGGCCGATGCGGCAAATTTCTTGAAGTTGCGCAGGATCTGCAGCCCCACGGCCTGGCTTTTCTCCGGATGGAACTGCGTGGCGTGCAGCGCTCCTGCCGATACCAGGCTCCAGTAGGGCTCGCCGTAATCGCTGATCGCCCCGTCGTCGATGGGTGTCTCGATCGGGACGTAATAGCTGTGAACGAAGTAGGCATAGGCCGCGCAGGGGACTCCCTCCAGCAGGGAGCTGTTCCCTACCGGCTCTAAGGTATTCCACTGCATCTGCGGCACCCTAGGACCCTGGAAGCGCCGGCAGCGGCCGGGCAGGACGCCTAGGCCGCTGACCCCTTCGGCCTCCTCGGACCCCTCCAGCAGCAGCTGCAAGCCCACGCAGATTCCCAAGACCGGGACCTGGGCGGAGATGGCCGCGAGCAGTGGCTCACCTAGGCCGGCGTCCAGGAACTGCCTCATGACCTGGCGGAAGTGGCCCTGGCCCGGCACCACGATGGCCCGGGCCCGCCGGAGCGCCCCCGGGTCGCCGCTGCGCTCCACCTCGAAACCGGCCAGCTCCAGGGCGTGCTGCGCGCTGCGCAGGTTGCCGCTCCCGTAGTCGAGCAGCAGCGCCTTCACAGCCGCCCCTTGGTGGAGGGCAGCTCTTCCGAGGTGACCGCGACAGCTTGGCGCAGGGCCAAGGCCAGGGCCTTGCTGATCGCCTCGCAGACGTGATGGATCTCCGAGCCAGCCAGCAAGCGGACGTGCAGGGTCAGCCGGCCGTGGTTGCACAGACCCCGGAGAAACTCCCGGAGATGGTAAGCGGTGAAGCCGTGCACCTCCCCCTGGATTCCCAGCTGCTCGGGGGAGAAGGCTAGGTGCGGGCGGCCCGACAGGTCGAGGACCACTTCGGCCAGCGTCTCGTCCATCGGGACGATCCCGTGGCCGTAGCGGGCCACCCCGGTCCTATCCCCCAGGGCCCGGTCCAGAGCCTGGCCGAGGGCGATGCCCAGGTCCTCGGCCAGGTGATGGACATCGACCTGGACGTCGCCCTTAGCCTCGGCGCGCAGGCCCAGCCGACCGTGGCGCTGCAGCTGGGCCAGCAGGTGGCCTAAGAAGGGGTGGTCGACCTGCAGCGTGCAGGCAGGTGTTCCAGGCGGGTCTAGCTCGAGGTCGAGGGCAATCTGGGTCTCGGAGGTGATCCGCTCCACATGGGACGCCCTAGGCACAGGTCACTCTAGCACGGTGCTTAGGGCGCGCTCAGCGGGGGGCGTGGGCGAGCCAGGGCTGTAGGCGCTCGGCGATGTTGGTCAGGTGATCCCCGAGCCGCTCCAGGCTCCTGCTGATGCGGGCGATCTGCAGGGCCCCGGGCAGCGACCTAGGGTTTTCCAGGATTCGGGTCAGATTGCTCCTCTGGAGCTGCTCGTAGAGGGCGTCCACCTCATCGTCCAGAATTACCAGGCTGGCCGCGGCTTCCCGGTCTCGCTCGGCGAAGGCGTAGGAGAGCCGTTCCAGCATGGTCACCAGCTGGGCCAGCAGCGGCAGCAGGTCATTGGGCCTGGCCTCCAGGGATCCGCTGAGCAGCGCGACCAGGTCGTCGGCTACGTGGACGGCGTAGTCGCCGGCTCGCTCTAGGTCGGTGAGGCTCTTGAACACCAGCATCAGGAAACGCAGGTCGGAGGCGACCGGTTGGTGCCTGGCGATGGAGTGCAGGCACTGGTCCTCCA
The DNA here is from genome assembly GCA_021810505.1 of bacterium. Lineage (GTDB taxonomy): Bacteria > Deinococcota > Deinococci > Deinococcales > Deinococcaceae > JAJZIR01. The sequence continues at coordinate 35,248 of JAJZIR010000016.1, read as the reverse complement.
AGGTCAGCTCCAGCTTGTCGATCTGATCGTCGGTCCTGCGCACCGACGCCGACAGATCCCCGACCCGCTGGTCCCGGCCAGCCTTGCTGATGGCGGTCAGCTGCTCCAACACCAGGCTGTGCATCCTCAGGAAGTTTGCGCCGATTTCCTGTAGGACAGTGTCCAGCCCTGCCCGCGCCGTCATCAACCGAACCTCCCAGTCACGTAGGCCTCGGTGCGGGGATCGCTGGGGTTGGTGAAGATCGCGTCGGTCGGCCCCAGCTCGACCAGGCTGCCGGCTAGGAAGAAAGCGGTCGTGTCGCTGATGCGCGCGGCCTGCTGCATGTTGTGGGTGACGATGATCACGGTGACTTGCTGCTTGAGGCTACCCAGCAAGTCCTCGATCCGAGCGGTCGACTGGGGGTCTAGGGCGCTGGTCGGCTCGTCCATCAAGAGCACCTCGGGCTCGACTGCCAGGGCCCTGGCGATGCAGAGCCGCTGCTGCTGTCCCCCAGACAGCCGCAGGGCCGGCTGGCGCAGCCGGTCTTTCACCTCGTCCCAGAGAGCAGCTTGCACCAGAGCCCGCTCGGCTGCTTCCTGCAGCTTGCCGCGGTGCCGTACCCCGGTCAGGCGAAGCCCGGCGGTCACGTTGTCTACAACGCTCATGGTCGGGAATGGGTTGGGCTTCTGGAAGACCATCCCCACCCGGCGGCGCAGGTCCACCGGGTCGATGCTCCGGTCGTAGATGTCTATCCCGTCGAGTAGGATTTTTCCTTCTACCCGAGCCTCGGGAGTAAGGTCGTGCAACCGGTTGATAGCTCGCAGGAAAGTGGTCTTCCCGCAGCCGCTCGGACCGATCAGGGCGTTGACGGTGTGCGGTGTCAGATCGATATCGACGTCGAACAAGGCCTGTTTGCGGCCGTAGAAGACCTGAAGGTGTTGGGCGCTCAGGGCTCCGCGGTCCAGCTGGATCCCGTCGGCCGGGATGGCGGGGGCGCTGGGAGCGAGCATCGGCCGATTCTAGCGCCTTTCTGGAGGAGTTGCGAGGTTCTAGCTGACAAGGCCATGACCGAGTCTCCGGCGCTGCGCTTGTTCTATCCCCTCCTTTCTGCTAGGCTGATCTTTGCAGCGCAGCGCTACGGCGCCGCGGCTCACACTGAAATTCGACAAACCCAAGAGGTCGGTCCCATGGTAAAGATCAGGTTATCGAGGTTCGGTTCGCGCAAGAATCCCCACTACCGCGTGGTGGTGGCGGATGTCCGCCGCCCTAGAGACGGCGGCTATATCGAGAGTCTGGGCCACTATGACCCGAGGAAGACCGCTCAACCGCCCCTGGCTATCGACGTCGAGCGGGCGCGTTACTGGCTCAGCCAGGGGGCTCAGCCGACCCAGACTGCCCGGAGGTTGCTCAGGGAATCCGGCGTCTTCCGCAGGGACGAGGCCCCCGCCGCCTGATGGCCGAACTGGCCGACCTGGTGGAGTACCTGGTGGCCTCGGTGGTGGACGATCCGTCCCAAGTTCGGGTGTCGGTCCGGCGGGACCCGGAGCTGCACTTCAAGGTCCAAGTAGCTCCAGGCGAGGAGGGCCGGGTGATCGGCCGCTCCGGTCGGGTCATCCAGGCCATCCGGACGGTCGTGCGGGTCGCGGACCCTAACCACCGGCGCTTGCGGATCGACCTGGTCACGCCGGAGCGCTGAACTCCTTTGGAGGACGGCCGCTGCTGGTTGGGCCGTCTGGGCGGCCCTTTCGGTTTACTGGGCTGGTTGCACCTCTCCGAGCTCTCCTCGGCCGAGGTCTTGCGCTCTCTGGGGCTAGGGGCGCGCCTATGGGCCACCGGAGACGGGCGCGCCCTGGAGCTCACTGTCAGCGGTTTCTGCAAGCAGGGTCGCGGTTGGCGGATCAAGTTTGCCGAGGTTGGCACCCCAGAAGCAGCCCGCGCGCTGAAGGGCCTAGCGCTGTACGTGGAGGAGGCGGCGCTGCCTGAGCTCTTGGAGGGGCAGTATTATCACCACCAGCTGCTCGGTCTACCGGTCTTCACCCCTCAGGGGGTTTCCCTGGGCGCCGTCTCTGCCGTCTTGGACCTGAGCGGCCAGGACCTGTTGCAGGTCCAGGGCCCGGTTTCCTTCCTGGTGCCGCTGCAGGCCAGCTACCTCAGGGTGCGGGCAGGAAGCTGCGTCGAGCTCGATCCCCCTGCGGGCCTGATCCCGAACACCGCGGAAGGAGGAGGGGAGACCTGAGCGCTCCCCTCCAGATCACGGTGTTGAGCCTCTTCCCGAAGCTGCTGGCCCCTTGGCTGGAGGAGACCCTGCTGGCCAAGGCCATCGCCGCCGGGCACCTGACCGTGCAGCTGGTCGACCTGCGGGACTTCGCAGCCGGCCGCCACCATAAGGTGGACGCTCCTCCCTACGGCGGGGGAGCCGGGATGGTGATTCGGGCCGACGTAGTCCTGGCCGCGCTAGGCAGCGTCGCGGCTCCTGGGCTGAGGATCGGCCTGTCCCCGGCCGGCCGGCCGCTCCGGCACCCCCTGGTCGAGCAGCTGGCGCAGAGCGAACACCTGATCCTGTTGGCCGGGCGCTACGAGGGCTTCGACGCTCGGGTGGAGTCGAAGATGGACTTGCAGGTCAGCATCGGCGACTTCGTCCTGATGGGCGGCGAGGCGGCGGCGCTGTGCCTGATCGAGGCGGTGGTGCGGCTGCGGCCCGGCGTGCTCGGGTCGGACGTTTCTTTCCGTCAGGACTCTTTCTACGCGGGCCTGCTCGACTACCCCGAGTACACCCTGCCGCCCTCTGTGGACGGGCAGGTGGTCCCGGAGGTGCTGCGCGGGGGTAATCACCAGCTGGTCGCCAGGTGGAGGAGGCGGCAGTCGCTGCGGCGCACCTGGCTGATCCGGCCGGACTTGCTGCCCGCCGCCGACCTCACGGGGGAAGACCTAGAGGACCTCCTGGCCTTGGGGGTGAGCCCCGGGCAGTTGGCCGAGTGGGGCTTCCCCGTCCCGAAAGCCCGGCCAGCTAAGAGGCGCCGAACTTAGAGGTTCCACCCCCCGGCGACCTCCAGGACCTGGCCGGTCACGTAGTCGCTGGCCTGTACGAAATAGGAGACGCCAGCGGCCACCTCGCCGACGGTGCCCAACCGACCAGCTGGGATGTCCCCTACCGGCCGGGACAAGCTGGTCTCGATCACCCCCGGCGCGACGACGTTGGCGGTGATGCCCCGGCCCGCTTCCGATCGGGCGATGGCCTTGGTCAGCAGGATCACCCCAGTCTTGGCGATGGTGTACGGCGCGATGGCCGGCCTGGCGATGAGGTGCTGGGCCCCGGCGTATCCGAGGTTGACGATGCGGCCGAAGCCAGCCCTCCGCATCTCCGGTACCGCCCTGCGGCAGGTGTAGAAGCAGGCGCTGAGGTTGCTGTCCAGCATATCCCGCCACTCTTCCAAGCTGGTCTCGAGGACCGGGCGATTGACGTAGTTCCCGACGTTGTTGACCAGGACACCGATCCCCTCTGGCCCGGCGCGCTCGATGCATTCGCCCAGCAGCGCATCGGCACCGGCGGGGTCGGTGAGGTCGGCGGATAGGGTCCAGGCCTCCCCGCCCGCGCTCCGGATCGCCTGCGCGGTCTCCTCGGCGGCCCCTCTGCTCTTGCGGTAGTGGACGGCGACCCGGTACCCCAGCCGGCCCAGCTCGAGAGCGATCGCCCGGCCGATCCCCCGACCTGCCCCCGTGACCAGGGCGACTCGGCTCACCAGTGGTCCGCCGCTGCCTTGAGCAGCTTTCTGGTGTAGGAGTTGAGGTCCAGCCTGGCCGCGCGCGCTGGGTCAAGCCAGGCGTATTCGGTGATCTCCTGGTTGGGTGAGACCGCCTCGCTGCCCGCCTCAGCCAGGTAATTGAGCATCACGAAGTGGTCTTCTCGGTAGAACTCTCCGCTCAGTACCGCCTCCTGGACCAAGACCAGCCGGGGGCGCTCGATCTCCAGCCCGGTCTCTTCCAGGAACTCCCTCTTGAGCGCAGCTTCTAGGCTCTCGCCGTACTCCACCTTGCCCCCTGGGACTCCCCACTTGCCCCGCCACTTGGTGGTCTTGACCAACAGGACTCTTCGCTCTGGGGAGCGCAACAGAGCTCCCACGGTCACTTTGGGCCAGGCCATTCTCTTAGTCTAACGGCGGTCAGGAGACCTCTCCGCGTGCTAGACTGCCAAGTCTGTGGACGACTTGTTTCCAGCTCGCATCCAGGAAGTCAGCCCGGGCAGCCCGGCCGAGCGGGCCGGGGTGCGCGCCGGCGACTCCTTGCTGTCCGTGGCCGGGCGGCCGGTCCCGGACATCTTGGCTTACCGGTATCTGCTGAGCGGGGGGCCGACCGAGCTGGTGGTGGAGCCCCAGGGCGGCGGCCCCCCGCTCCGCTTCGCGGTGGGTTGGGAGGATCCCGGCCTAGAGTTCGGGGACGTCCTGTTCGACGGCATCCACAAGTGCGCCAACAAGTGCGATTTCTGCTACGTGCACCAGATGCCTAGGGGCTTCCGCAAGAGCCTCTACCTCATGGATGACGACTACCGGCTGTCCTTCCTCTACGGCTCCTTCGTGACCCTCACCAACCTGGCCGAGGAGGATATCCAGCGCATCCTCAGGGAGCGCCTGTCCCCGCTCTACGTCTCGGTGCACGCTGCCGACGCGGAGAGCCGCAGGGACCTGATGAAGTACTGGCGGCTCAAGGTGAAAGATCCGGCGGCCACCGATATTCTGCAGATGCTCGACCGCCTGGCCAGCATCGACCTCTACACCCAGATCGTCCTAGTCCCCGGCCGCAACGACGGGGAGGTGCTGGAGGCTACCCTGGATCAGCTCGCCGCCCGCCCCAACGTTTTGGCCGTGGCCTGTGTCCCGGTCGGCCTGACCGACCACCGGCGCAACCTACCTCAGGTACGCCCCTTTGACCGGGCCGCCGCCGCCGACGTGCTGCGCAGGGTGGAGCCCTACCGCCAGAGGATGCTCAGGGAGCGCGGGACCCACTTCGTCTTCCCCTCGGACGAGCTCTACCTGCTCGCTGGCCAGCCCTTACCCCCGGCAGAGGATTACGAGGACTTCGCCATGCTCGAGAACGGGGTGGGGATGGTCCGCGACTTCCTCTGCCCCTTGCCGCGGCTGCCCGAGCGGGTTAGCCCTCGCCGAGTGCTGGTGGCGACCGGAACCCTCTTCGCGCCGCTGCTCGAGGAGGCCTTGAAGCCGTTGCGGGCGATAAGAGGTTTGGAACTGGAGCTGCGCCCAGCGGTGAATAGAGCCTTCGGATCCAGCACCACCGTCGCTGGGTTGCTGACTGGCCGCTGCCTGTTGGCGGCCGTGGAGCCGGGTGAGGCGGACCTGCTCCTGATCCCTCCCAGCACGCTCCGCTACGGGACCGAGCTGTTTCTGGACGGCCTCAGCCTGGACGACCTCTCCACCCAGCTGGCCATGGAGGTCCGGCCGGGTGGACGCAGCCTGGCTGAGCTGGCCGCCGCCATCTTGGGCGGCCGGGCGGCCGGGACTCCCCAGTTCGGCTTCAGCGCCCATGCCCGCAAAGAGGCCGGTGGTACAGTGCGCCTATGACCTTTGACCCCCGCTGCAAGGCTCTCCTGACCCGGCTGGCGGCCGTACACGATCTGGAGATGGCGCAGGCCCTGTCCTTCTGGGACCAAAACACCTACATGCCTGAAGCGGGGGCGCCGGCCCGCGGCCGCCAGCAGGCTACCTTGGCTGCCCTGTCTCACCAGCAGATGGTTTCCCCGGAACTCGTCGGCGAGCTCGAGCGCTTGGAGCGCCAGGTGGAAGACTTCTTGCCGGGCAGTCCCGAGCGGGCCCTGCTGCGGCTGACCCGGCGGCGGGTCGATCGGGCCCTGCGCTTACCGGCTCCTTTCGTCGCCGAGCTCTCGGCGCACCTCAGCGCTATCTTCTCAGCCTGGGCTGCGGCCCGGCCAGCCGACGACTTCTCCCGGGTGGCCGGCCTGCTGGAGCGCACCCTGGAGTACAGCCGCCGCTACGCCAGTTACTTCCCGGAGGCGGCCCACCCGGCCGATCCGCTCATCGATGAAGCCGACGAGGGGATGACCGTGGGCCGCCTCCGGCCGCTGTTCGCCGAGCTTCGCGCCGGCCTGCTCCCCCTGATCGCTGCGCTGGACCCGGGCCAGCCCGACCCGCTGCTCGCGCGCGCCTTCCCGATCGCCGAACAGCTGAGCTTCGGCCAGGAGATCAGCGCCTGCTTCGGCTTCGATTTCAAGAGGGGGCGGCAGGACCTGGCCCCCCACCCCTTCATGATCCGCTTCTCTTCCGGGGACGTCCGCATCACCACCCGGGTCAACCCCACCGACTTCAGCGACGCGCTCTACAGCACCCTGCACGAGACCGGACACGCCCTGTACGAGCTGGGCGTCGGTCCTGCCTACGAGGGGACACCGCTAGGCGGCGGCGTGTCCGCGGGGGTCCACGAGAGCCAGTCGCGGCTCTGGGAGAATTTGGTCGGGCGGGGCCGGGCCTTTTCGAGCTATCTTCATCGCCGGTTGCGCCAGGCTTTCCCCCGCCAGTTGGAGGACGTAGACCTGGAGCGCTTCTACCGCGCGGTCAATTGGGCCCACCCCTCCTTGATCCGGACCGAGGCCGATGAGCTCACTTACAACCTGCACGTGATCCTCCGCTTCGACCTAGAGGTCGAGATGTTGGAGGGGCGGTTGGCTGTGCGCGACCTTCCCGAAGCTTGGCGAGCCCGCTACCAGAGCGACTTGGGCCTCTGCCCCCAGACTGACCGCGATGGCGTATTGCAGGATGTGCACTGGTTCTCCGGCCTGATCGGAGGAGCTTTCCAGGGTTACACCCTGGGCAATCTGATGAGCGTGGCCTTCTATCGCGCTGCGCTCGCTGCCCACCCGGAGATCCCGGCCGAGTTGGCCGAGGGTCGCTGCGCTGCGCTGCACGGCTGGCTCAGGGAACAGGTCTACCAGCATGGTGGCCGGTACACCGCCGACGAGCTGCTCCTGCGGGCGACCGGAGCCCCGCTCTCGGTCGGACCTTATCTGGACTATCTGGGCGCTAAGTTCGGAGCTTCCCCCGGTGACAGGATGCGGATGTAGACTGCACCCAAAGTTCAGAGCCAGGTCGGGGTGCGGTCCCGGCCGGAGGGGGAAAGGTGGAGCAGACCCAGATCGTCGTCGATGGTCGGACGCTTTCAGCCGAGACCGGGGAGCTGTTGATCGAAGCGCTGGACCGTAGCGGAATCGTCCTTCCCAAGGTCTGTTACCACCCAGCTCTGGGGCCGCTGCAGACCTGTGACAGTTGCATGGTCGAAGTGGGTGGGCAGCTGCAGCGCGCCTGCGCGACCCGGGTGACCCCGGGGTTGGTGGTGGAGACCCGTTCTGCTGTGGCCAAGGCGGCCCAGAACGCCGCCTTCGACCAGCTGCTCTCCAGGCACCTGCTCTACTGCACCATCTGCGACAACAACAACGGCGACTGCCAGGTACACCAGACCACCGCGCTGTTGGGCGTCGAGCACCAGTCTCTGCCCTACCGGCCGGCCCAGGACCCCCCTGACTTCAGCAACCCCTTTTACCGCTACGATCCCAGCCAGTGCATCCTCTGCGGCCGCTGCGTGGAGGCTTGTCAGAACGTGCAGGTCAATGAAACCCTGAGCATCCGCTGGGAGGACGAGCAGCCCAGGGTACTCTGGGACGGCGGTAGCCCGATCGGGGAGTCCAGCTGCGTCTCCTGCGGCCACTGCGTCACGGTCTGCCCCTGCAACGCCCTGATGGAAACGGCCATGCTCGGCCGGGCCGGGCTCCTGAGCGCTCTGCCCTCCAAGGTGGCCGATCCGATGGTCACCTTGGTCAAGGGGCTAGAGCCTGAGCTCGGTTTCCAAGCCATCCAGGCCGTCTCGGACCTGGAGGCGACAGCTAGGGCGGCGGGGGGTAGGCTCAAGCGGACCAAGACCGTCTGCACCTACTGCGGGGTGGGCTGCAGCTTCGACGTGCTCACCAAGGGCCGCGAGCTGCTGCGGGTCGAGCCGGGCCGAGGTCCGGCCAACGGGATCTCGACCTGCGTCAAGGGGAAGTTCGGCTGGTCTTTCGTCAACGACCCCAAACGGCTCACCAAGCCGCTGCTGCGCGATGGAGCGGGTTTCCGGGAGGTGGAGTGGCAGGAGGCCCTGGCCTTCGTGGCCGGACGCATCCGGGCCATCGCTTCGGAGTACGGCCCGGACGCCCTGGGCTTTATCGCCTCCTCGAAGTGCAGCAACGAGGAAGCTTACCTGACCCAGAAACTGGCCAGGCAGGTGGTCGGTACCCATAACGTCGATAACTGCTCGCGCTACTGCCAGGCGCCGGCCACCACCGGCTTGTTCCGGACCGTCGGCTACGGCGGCGATTCCGGATCTATCCGGGACATCGAGCGGGCTGGCCTGGTCCTGATCATCGGCAGCAACACCGCTGAATCCCACCCGGTATTGGCGACCCGGGTGAAGCGCGCGCACAAGCTCTACGGGCAGACCCTGGTGGTGGCTGACCTCAGGGAGCACGAGATGGCCAGGCGCGCCGATCTGTTTTTGCGGCCGCAGCCCGGTACCGACCAGATCTGGATCCACGCGCTGAGCCGCTACCTGCTGGATCACGGCTTGGAGGACAGGGACTTCCTGGACCGGCGAGTGGACGGCCTAGAGGCCTTCCGAGCCAGCTTGGAGCCTTACACCCTGGAGTACGCCGAGCGCGCCTGCGGCGTCCCAGCGGCGACCCTGGCCGACCTGGCCGAGCGGATCGCCTCGGCCAAGGGGGTCTGCGTCCTCTGGGCCATGGGGGTCACCCAGCACGGCGGCGGTTCCGACACCTCGACCGCCATCTCCAACCTGCTCTTGCTCAGCGGGAACTACGGGCGCCCCGGCACCGGGGCGTATCCCCTGCGCGGCCACAATAACGTCCAAGGGGCTAGCGACATGGGCGCGATGCCCAACCTGCTCCCCGGCTACCAGCCTTTGGAGCCCGAGGTCACCTCCCGCTTCGAGGCGGCCTGGGGGGTCAAGCTCCCCGCCCAACCTGGCCTGGATAACCACGAGATGGTCGACGCTGCCCTGGAAGGCCGCCTGCGCGGCCTCTACCTGATCGGCGAGGAGATGGGCCTGGTGGACTCCAACCTCAATAAGGTCCATCAAGCCTTTCGTTCCCTGGAACTGCTGGTCGTGCAGGACATCTTCTTCAGCGAGACCTGCCGCTTCGCCGATGTGGTTTTGCCGGCTTGCCCGAGCCTGGAGAAGGAGGGGACCTTCACCTCGACCGAGCGCCGCATCCAGCACTTCTCCCCGGCGCTGGAGCCGCTGGGAGAGAGCCGCCCTGACTGGCAGATCCTCTGCCAGTTGGCTGGGGCCCTGGGGGCGAAGTGGGAGTATGCGGGGCCTGCCCAGGTGATGCAGGAGATCGCCGCCCTGACTCCGCTCTACGCCGGGGTCAGCTACGACCGCTTGGCTGGCTACCGCTCGCTGCAGTGGCCGGTTGCGCCGGACGGTGTGGACGCGCCGCTGCTCTATACCGAGTCCTTCGCCTTTCCGGGTGGCCGGGCCAAGCTCTACCCCACCGAGTACCGCCCGCCTCTGGAGCAAACCGACGCCGAGTACGATCTGCACCTGAACAACGGCAGGTTGCTCGAGCACTTTCACGAGGGCAACATGACTTACCGCGTCCCCGGGATCGCCGCGATCACCCCCTCGGCCTTCCTGGAGGTCTCGCCGGAGCTGGCCGCCGAGCGCGGGATCGCCAGCGGGCAGTGGGTGCGGTTGACCTCCCGCCACGGCTCGCTGCGCATCCAGGCCGAGGTGACCGCCCGGGTCTTCGGCCGCCAGCTCTACTTGCCGATGAATTCGACCGACGCCCCGGTCAACCTCTTGACCGGCTCTCACACCGACGCGGTCACCCATACCCCTGCCTACAAGGAAGTCGCCGTGCGCATGGAGGTCCTGCCCGAACGGGGTCTCGCCCCGTTGCCCAAGAGCAACCCCAGGCACGGCCGGCCTACCCCGCAGCGCGGCGTGGAGGTCGAGCGCAAATGGCAGGCCGCTGCCCGCAGGAGGAACCACGATGGCTGAGCCAGTCTCCTATCAGCCCGATCAAGACCCCAAGCAGCGGTTGTTGGCCCGCCTGGAGGCGGCCCCGGCCGAGCACGCCGAGGCGCTCCTGGCCGCCTACGACCTCCTGCAGCTGCTGCACCAGCGGGGGATCTTGGACCTCCTGGCTGCCCTGCTGCGGGCGGGGGACGACCTCTCGGCCAAGCTTCTGGAGCAATTGACCCAGGCCCCCAACCTGCGGGCGCTGCGCAACCTGGTGGTGCTGGCCCAGAGTTTGACCCAGATGGATCCCGATCTGTTGCGGGTGACAGCTACCGCTGTCCGCACTGGGCTGCAGGAGGGATTGTTCTCGGCTCCCAGCCGGGCCAGCCTCTGGGCCTTGGCCCGCCGGATCGCCCGGCCAGCCAGCCGGCGGGTGCTCTGGGTGCTCGCCGACACGCTGGAGGAGGTGGGTCGGCGCTGGCAGCGCCCATGACCGCCCGGGCCGGCGCCCTGGTCCGCGTGACCGTGCGCCGGGTGCGCGGAGGCGAGGACCGCTTGGTCAGCGACCGGGTGGTGGGGGAGGAGCCCCTGGAGATTCGCCTGGAGGGTCCGCAAGGCCAGAGCGTCCTGGGAGTGACCCTCCGGACGCCTAGCCACGACTTCGAGCTCTGCGCCGGCCTGCTGCTGGCCGAGGGCTTGATCCGCTGCGCCGACGATCTGCTGGGCCTGCGCTACTGCGGCCGAGGGGAGCAGCGTTACAACGTGGTTACCGCCCGCCTGCGCTGGGGACCGCCCGCTCGCACCGCCCGCTCACCGCTGGCTGGCAGCGCCTGCGGCGTATGCGGCGTGCAGACCATCTCTGAGCTGGCTTCCCGCCTCGTCTCCCGCCCCACCGCAGCTCTCGCCCATACCACTACCACCATCGATCCAGCCGTGTTGGTGGGCCTACCCCACCGCCTGCGCCAGGCCCAGCCTCTCTTCGCGCGCACCGGTGGCCTGCACGCCGCTGCCCTCTTCACCGAGGCGGGAGAGTGCCTGGTGGTCCGCGAGGATATCGGCCGCCACAACGCTGTCGATCAGGCCATCGGCTGGGCGCTGCTCCAAGACTGCCTAGACCGGGCGGCGGTCCTGCTGGTCAGCGGCCGCATCGGTATGGAGATAGCCCAGAAGGCGGTGGTGGCCGGTATCCCCTGCCTGGCTTCCATCTCGGCCCCCAGCAGCCTAGCCATCTCTATGGCCCAGGCCTTTGGCCTGACCGTCTGCGGCTTCCTGAGGGGGGAAGGGTTCAATGTCTATAGCGGACCGGAGCGCCTCCGGAAGCCAGATGCAGGCGTTATACTGGCCGGCGGACTGCCGCCGGGCAGCTGAGGAGGCTAAGTGTGAAGCTTCACGAATACCAGGGAAAAGAGCTGCTCTCCCGCTACGGAGTGGCAGTTCCCATGGGCAAGGTCGCGTACAGCCCCGATCAGGTGCGGGCCATCGCCCAGGAGTTGGGCGTGCCGGTGATGGTCAAGGCCCAGGTGCATGTGGGCGGGCGGGGCAAGGCGGGGGGCGTCAAGTACTGCAAGGACCCCGACGCGGCCACTGCGGCGGCCGAGGCCATCCTGGGCATGGACATCAAGGGCTTTACGGTCAAAAAGGTCCTGGTGACCGCCGCGGTCGATATCGCCAAGGAGTACTACGCCGGCATGATCGTCGACCGGAATGTACAGACCTACACCCTGATGGTGTCCAAGGAGGGCGGAATCGAGATCGAGGAAGTGGCTGCCACCCGGCCCGAGGCGATCTTTCGCCTCCCGGTCGATCCGGTAGCTGGGCTGCGGCCCTTCGAGGCGCGTCGGGTCGCCCTGGAGGCGGGCCTGGAGGGCAGCCTGTCCAAGATCGCGCAGATGATGGTGGCACTCTCCAGGGCCTGTTTCGCTGCCGACGCGACCCTGGCCGAGATCAACCCCCTGGTCGTGACCGCCCAAGGCGAGGTGGTGGCTGCCGATGCCAAAGTCGATCTGGACGACAACGCCCTGTTCCGCCACGCCGACCTGATGCACTATCGGGAGACCGAGGCGGAGCACCCCCTGGAAGTCGAGGCCAGCAACTTCGGCTTCGCCTACGTCAAGCTGGACGGCCACGTCGGCATCATCGGGAACGGCGCCGGCCTGGTCATGACCAGCCTGGACGTCGTCAACCGGGTCGGAGGGAAGCCAGCCAACTTCCTGGATATCGGCGGCGGAGCCAAGGCCGAGGTGGTCTATAACGCTGTCCGCTTGGTCTTGCGCGACCCAGATGTCCGCGGGATCCTGATCAACATCTTCGGCGGGATCACCCGCGCCGACGAGGTCGCCAAGGGGGTGATCCGCGCCCTGGAGGAAGGGCTGCTGAACAAGCCGGTGGCGATGCGGGTCGCGGGGACCGCGGAGGAGGAAGCCAAGGCGCTGCTGGCCGACCTCAAGACGCCCTTGATCCGGATGTATCCGGACATGTTCGCAGCCGCCGAAGCCCTGGCAAGAGAGGTGTCCGCGTGAGCATCCTGATCGGTTCGGAGACCCAGGTTCTGGTCCAGGGCATTACCGGCAGGGAAGGGACCTACCACGCCCGGGCTATGCGCGAGTACGGCACCAAGATCGTGGGCGGTGTGACCCCAGGTAAGGGCGGTGCCAGCCTGGACGGCTGGCCAGTCTATGACAGCGTGCAGGAAGCGGTCCGCCATCACCGCATCGACGCCAGCATCATCTTCGTCCCGCCCGCGGGTGCGGCCGACGCCACCTTGGAGGCGGCCCATGCCGGGGTTCCCCTGATCGTGAACATCGCCGAGGGCATGCCGACTGTAGACATGATGCGGGTGGTGCGGGAACTCAAGGACTTGAACCTCCGCCGCCGCCTGGATGGTCAACCGCCGATCCGCCTGATCGGCGGGAACTGCCCTGGCCTGGTCTCCTCGGGGAAGTGCAAGGTGGGGATCATGCCCAACCGCTTCTTCGCCTCCCCGGGCCGAGTCGGCCTGATCAGCCGTTCGGGGACGCTGACCTACGAGGCGGCTGCCCTGCTCTCGGAGGCCGGCCTGGGGACCAGCACCACGGTGGGGATTGGGGGCGACCCGGTCATCGGGACCACCTTCGCGGACGTCCTCCCGCTGTTCGAGGCCGATCCGGCGACCGAGGCGGTAGTGTTGATCGGGGAGATCGGCGGTGCCGACGAGGAGGCCGCCGCTGCCTACATCGCCGGTCACATGCGCAAGCCGGTGGTCGCCTTTATCTCCGGCCGCACCGCCCCCGAGGGCAAGCGGATGGGGCACGCTGGGGCGATCATCATGGGCAACGTCGGCACGCCGGAATCGAAGCTGGCAGCCATGGCGCGGGCGGGTGTTCCGGTGGCGGATACCATGCCGGAGATCGCCGCCCTGCTCTCCAAGGCGCTTCCCTGAGCGGCTATACTGGACCTATGAGCGACGCTTTGAACCTGCGCCTAGGAGAGGCCCCGGGTGGACTGCCCATCCGCGCCGTGATGCGCGAGGAGCACCTGAGTGGGCAAGTCGGTGGCCGCTTGTTCGGTGCCGAAATCCACTTGGACGTCTTGGATGACGGACTGGTCGGATCGGTGGGTGCCTACCCGGTCCGGCTATCTCTGAGCGACGGCCAGCTGGTCGGTGAGGTCGGCGGCGTTCCGCTCCAGCTCCGCGGCGTCACCTCGGTGTCGGGGCTGTACGGCGGCGACGCCCTGCACGGTTGGGCAGTGGCTGCCCAACCGGAAGGATCTTCGCTGAGCGGTGCGTTCCGCTCGGGCCAGGCTATCCGGAGTTTCTCCGGGACGGTGGGAGAGATCCCGATCTGGATCGCGGTGGTGGTCTTGGCCATGGCCTTCCGGGTGGCGGGTCAGAGCCTGCTCCCGCTCAAGCGGCCCGCCTGAGCCAGGTGCTCAACCTGTTCCGCCGCTCAGCAGTCAAGCCAGCGCAGCTGCGCTCGGCTCTGGAGGACCTGGGTGTGGGTGGTCAGGTCGCCATCGCCCATACTTCCCTGAGCGCTTTCGGGTATGTGGAGGGCGGGGCTCAGGGGATGGGGGAGGCTTTGGTCAGCTCGCTGCGCACCTTGCTGATGCCGGCCTTCACCTACTACACCCTGGTGTGGCCTCCCGAGCGGGCGCAGCCGGACTGGCCTCAGCCCCCTCCCCGGTCGCGCGTGGCTTTCTGCCAAGATAGCCGGATATCCCCGGATATCGGCCGGGTGGCCCAGTGGCTGGCCGATCAGCCCGGCCGCCTGCGCTCCGCGCACCCCGCGCTCAGCTTCGCGGCGATCGGGCCGGACGCGGAGAATCTGCTGCGGGGCCAGACCCTGGAGAACCCGTACGGCCCCATCGGCGAGCTGTACCGCCTTGACGGCCTGGTCATCTTGCTCGGCGTGGATCACCGCTCCAACACCTCCATGCACTACGGCGAGTACCTGGCCGGCCAAGCGCTGCTCCCCCGCTACGTGATGGTCGGCGAGGAGGTGAGGGAGACCTACTTCCCCAACTGCTCGGCGGCCTTCGACCGCATCGCGCCGCTGCTCTCTGGCCGCAGCTTGCGGCTGGAGCAGGGCCGGATCGCCGTATTTCGGGTCCGGGAAGTGGTCGATACCACCACCGAAGTGATCCTGCGCGACCCGGAGGCCTTGCTCTGCAACTACCTGGGCTGCCGCTGTCAACAGGTCCGAACCCTGGTCCGCCGGTTCGGACTGCGCCCCAGGTTGCCGGCACCTCAGCCGGAGGTCAGGGAAGAATAGACCTGTAGGTAACCGGAGACCACCCGATCCGGGCGGAACAGCTTCCTGGCCCGCTGCCTACCTGCACGGCCCATCGCCTGGCGCCGCTCCCTATCCGCCAGCAGGGTGATCGCCCGGTCGGCCATGGTGTCTACGTCCCGCACCGGGCAAAGTATCCCCCCGGCTTCCCGGCCCTCTCCGACCACTTCCGGGAGGCCGCCCACCCGGCTGGCGATCACCGGGACCTCGCAGCTCATCGCCTCCAAAGCGACCAGGCCGAAGCTCTCCTGGGAGCTGGGCAGCAGGAACAGGTCGGCGATCCCCAGGACCTCCTCGACGCTCGGAAAGCTGCCCAGGAACTGTATCTGCCCGGAGACGCCCAGCCGCTCCGCCAGCTCCATGGTCGGGTCGTGCTCCGGCCCGTCTCCGATCATGAGCAGCCGAGCGGGCTGTTGGCTGGCGACCCTGGCGAAGACCTGCACCACATCTTCGGTACGCTTGACCGCTCGGAAGTTGCTGATGTGGACTAGGAGTGCTTGCTCGGGGTCGGCAAAGCGCTGCCGCAGGTTGGCGGAGCGGTTGGGGCGAAAGCGCTTGGTATCAACCATGTTGGGGATGACCGAGATGGGCAGGTCCAGATGGAACATCTCCAAGGTCTGCCTGGCCAGGAAGTGGGAGACGGCGGTCACGGCGTCGCTGTGCTCGATGGCGTAGCGGGTGGAGTGCCGAAAGGCCGGATCCAGGCCGACCAAGGTCACGTCGGTCCCATGCAGGGTGGTCAACACTTTGCTCCGCCGGGTGATGTCCTTGGCCATCAGGGCGCTGGAAGCGTGCGGGATAGCGTAGTGGGCGTGGCTCAGCTCGATGCCGTGCTCCAGGATGACGCTGGCCAGGGCGTTGGCCTCGTTCAGAACGGTCAGGGGGGTCTCGAACAGCGGATAGGCGTAGGAGCCCACCTGGTGGAAGTAGATTCCCTGGCCCTGCCCCCTCAGCGAGGGGAGCCGGAAGGGTTGCTGCTGGGCGATGAAGTGGACCTGATGGCCCAGAGCCGCCAGAGCTACGCCTAATTCGGTCGCCACCACGCCGGACCCACCGGCGCTGACGTGGCACAGGATAGCGATCTCCACAGGATTTCCTCCTGGGGCAACGTCCCACCCTTGCCGCCCCGGCCCCTAAATTGAAACGCCGCTGGCTGGTATCCGCCCCTAGGGCCACAGCGGGCAGTACACTGGGTTGTCGGTCCCGTCTGGATGCGAGCCAGACGCTCTCAACTTACCCGGAGGACAAGGTGCGCGTTGTGATCGTGCTCATTATCCTGCTTGTGGTGGCTCTCTATTTCACTATCGGGATCCGGATCGGGTTCCTCTTCACCACGCCGGTGTACCTGATCAACGCCGAAGGGGTGAACCACTACTACGTCAACTCGGAACCCTCCAATCCGGCCGTGGTGGTGTTCGGAGAGTGCAGCGGCCAGGCTGGCCTGATGCGCTTACAGCTCTTCGATCCAGCGCACCACCTGGTGTCCTCCCAGCGCTGCGGCTTAGGCAACGCCAACGTGAGTATGCGCGCGCCCAACCCGGCCCCCGGTACCTACGAGCTCAGAGTATCCATGCTGCATTACAACGGGAACGCTAACCTGGAATTCTTCTGATAGGCTCAGTCGGTGGGGCTTCACCTGCTCGCCGACTTAGAGTTGGGTCTGCCGGCGGCCTTTCTAGCTGGCTTCATCGACTCCATGGCCGGCGGAGGGGGTATCCTGACGCTTCCTGCCCTGGTGCTGATGGACCTGACGCCGGCCACGGCGGTGGGGACCAACAAGCTGGTGGGGGTGTTCGGGGCGGCCAGCGCGACTTGGCAGTATGCCAGAAAGGGCAAGGTGCGCTGGCCGGCGGTGCGTTGGCTGCTCCCGCTGGCGCTGGCCGGAGGTGCGCTGGGGGCTAGGGCGATCCTTTTCCTGCATAGCCCTGCCCTGTTCCGCCACCTGGTCGCTTTCTTGGTCTTGGCTGTGGGCCTGATCGTTCTCTTCCACCGCAGCCTGGGCCGGGAACCTTCCCGGCCCAGGCTGACCCTGGCCCAAGCAGCGCCTCTGATCCCACTGATCGCTTTCTATGACGGCTTTTTCGGACCGGGTACCGGGACTTTCCTGATGTTCCTATGGGTGGCGGCCTTGGGCTACGACTTCGTCGAGGGGAGCGCCCAAGCCAGGAGCCTCAACCTGGCCAGCAACGCCGGAGCCCTGCTGACTTTCCTGCTGGGAGGCCACCTGATCTACCTGATCGGTCTGCCCATGGGCCTCCTCAACGCCGTCGGGGCCGCTCTGGGCGCCCGGGTAGCTCTGCGCCGGGGCAACGCCTTGGTGCGCTCCGCCTACCTGCTCATCGTCGTTCTGGTAGTCACTCGCCTGCTGCTCTGAGGTCTGCTCGGTCGGTCAGCTCGGGTCGATCAGGTAATTCTGGGCCAGGGCCGTGAAGCTGGACACCTGCTCCTCTTCCCACAGGGCGTCTCGGCCGAGCTCCTCAGCCAAGAGCCTGGCCACCTGCGGGGCGGCCGCGACGCTGGCCTGGGCGTCGAGCAGCAGCAGCCGGCTCCGCCTGGCCAGCACGTCCTCGACGGTGCGGGCCAGCTCCTGGCGCGCGGCGTAGCGCACCTGTCCCTCGCGGAGCGGCTGACCGGGCAACAGGGGGCTTTCGCCCAGCTGGTCCACCTCGGCTTGGTCACTGCCGTAGACCGAGGCCCCTGGGCTGGATTCCGCCCCGTGCAGCCGGAGGTCCGCCGTCGGTGAGGTCCGGTAGCGGAGGCCGCCTACTTTGAGCGCGAGGTCGACGGTCTGCTCGGCCATGTGGCGGTAGGTCGTCCACTTGCCCCCGGTGATGGTGATCAGCCCGCTCTCTGAGCTGAACAGCAGATGGTCGCGGGAGATGCGGCCGCTGGACTGCTCGCCGCCCCGCTTGACCAGCGGCCGCAACCCAGCGAACACGCTGCGGACGTCTCGGCGCTGCGGAGCAGCCTCCAGATAACCGGAAGCGGTCTTGAGGATCAACTCGACCTCCTCTGGGAGGGCTGCCGGCTCTTCGGATAGCTGCTGCACCGGGGTGTCGGTGGTTCCCAGGAGCACCCTCCCGTGCCAGGGGACGGCAAACATCACCCGGCCGTCGTCGGTACGCGGGATCATCAGGGCGTCTTCGCTGGGCCAAAACTCCTTGTCCACCACCAGGTGGATTCCCTGGCTGGGGGAGAGCAGGGGGCTCACGTCGGGTCGGTCCAGCTGGCGCACCGCATCCGCGAAGACCCCGGTGGCGTTCACCACCACCCGCGCCCGGATCTCGTGGCGCTGCCCCGTCTCGCTGTCCTGGGCGACGACCCCAGATACCCGTCCTCCGAGCTTGACCAGCTCGCGGACGGGGAAGTAGTTGAGGGCCAATCCGCCCTCGTCGAAGAGGCTGCGCAGCAGCGTCACCGCCAACCTGGCGTCGTCGAAGCGCCCGTCGAAGTAGCGCACTGCCCCGCGCAGACCTTGCCGGCGCAGGGTGGGAGCCAGCTCCAGCGCCCGGCCTGGGCCGATCCGCTCGGTCCGGCCCAGGCTGAGCGATCCGGCCAGCAGGTCGTAGAGCCGCAGCCCGCTGCCGTAGAACGGACCGGACCAGATCTGGTAGAGCGGGAGCAGAAAGCCTAGGCGGTTGACTAGGTGTGGCGCGTTGTGCTCCAACCTGCCGCGCTCCCTGAGCGCTTCGCGGACCAGGTGGACGTTGCCCTGGGCCAAGTAGCGTACCCCTCCGTGTACCAGCTTGGTGGCCCTAGAGGAGGTGCCCTTGGCGAAGTCCTTGCCCTCGAGCAGCAGGACGCGCAGGCCCCGGCAGGCAGCGTCGAAGGCGGTGCCGAGGCCGGTGGCCCCGCCGCCGATCACCAGGAGGTCCCAAACTTCCTGCTCTTGCAGGCGGCGCAGCAGCTGGGGGCGCGGATCGGCCATGCCCTCAGTCTACTCCCGCTCGGCCCATTCCCTGGAGCGCTCCAGAGCGCGCCTCCACTGGGTCCGGCGGTGCTGGCGCTCGTCCTCGCTCCAGCTGGGCAGGAAGGCCCGCTCCTCGCTCCAGATGCCGCTGAGCTCCGAGCCTTTCCAGATACCGGTGGCCAGACCAGCTAGCAGGGCCGCCCCCAGCGCGGTGGTCTCAGTCTCCTTGGGGCGCAGCACCGGGATCCCGGCGATATCGGCCTGCAGCTGCATCAGCAAGTCGTTCTTCGAGGCTCCGCCGTCGACGCGCAGTTCGGCCAGCTGGCCGCCGTCCGCCTCCATGGCTGTCAGGACGTCGGCGACCTGGAAAGCGATCCCTTCCAGGGCAGCTCGGGCGATCTCAGCTTTGCCGCTGCCCCTGGTCAGGCCGATCAGCAGACCCCGTGCCCGTGGATCCCAGTGCGGCGCACCCAGGCCGTTCAGGGCTGGGACTAGGTATACCCCGCCGCTGTCCGCGCAGCCGGCAGCCAGTTTCTCTACCTGCTCGGCCTGGGCGATCATCCCCAGACCGTCGCGCAGCCAGTCGATCAGCGCCCCGGCGGCGAAGACGCTGCCCTCTAGGGCGAACTCGGCGGGCTGGTCTCCCAGGACCCAGGCGGTGGTGGACAGCAACCGGTGCTGAGAGCGGAGCGGGCGCTGTCCGGTGTGGAGCAGTACGAAGCAGCCGGTGCCGTAGGTGGCCTTGGCCATGCCGGCTTTCAGGCAGAGCTGCCCGAAGGTGGCGGCCTGCTGGTCGCCGGCGACGCCGGTCACCGCGATGGGCCGCCCGAACCACTCCGGCCGGGTTTGGCCGATCAGCCCGCTGGACGCCACCAATCTCGGCAGCAACGCCCTGGGTATCCCGAACAGTTCCAGCAAGTCGCCGTCCCATTCCCCCTGCTCCAGGCTGTAGAGCAGCGTCCTGCAGGCGTTGCTGGGGTCGGTGACGTGCTCGCCGCAGAGCTGGTAGATCAGCCAGCTGTCCACTGTCCCGAAGGCCAGCTCACCCCGCTCGGCTCTGGACCGCAGCTGCGGCTGTTGGTCCAGTATCCACTGCAGCTTGGTGGCTGAGAAGTAGGGGTCCAGCACCAGGCCGGTAGCCAGGCTGATCGCCGGCTCCAGCCCGCGGCGCTGCAGCTCCGAGCAGCGCTCGGCAGTCCGTCGGTCCTGCCAGACGATCGCCGGCCCGACCGGGCGCCCGCTGCTGCGTTCCCAGAGGACGGCGGTCTCCCGCTGATTGGTGATACCGATCGCGGCGACGTCCCCTGCGCGCAGGCCGGCTTGTTCCAGCACCTCCCTGGCGGTGGCCAGCTGGCTGGACCACAGCTCTAAGGGGTCTTGCTCTACCCACCCGGGTCTGGGGTAGGAGGCCTGGATCTGGCGCTGGGCCAGGGCGACGCGGCGACCGGATGAATCGAACAGCAGGGCTCTGGAGCTGGTGGTTCCCTGATCGAGGGCCAGGACATAGCTCAACGGCGGTACCTCCTAAGGACGTTCCAGGCGATTCCGATCCCTAGGAACAGGAGCAGGGCCTTCAGCAGGCCGCTGGCCAGACCCAGGGCTCCCAGCAGGCCAGCCGCCGCTAACGCCGCCAGGGTGATCAGGATCGCGGGCATGATTCAGTGTACGCCAGCAACCCGGGACCCCGGCAGCGGTAGACTCTAGCCGGTGCGCAAGAAGCTGTACGGCATGCTCTTCGCTCTGGCCGGCCTGTTCATGGGGTTCAACTGGCACGACTGGATTATCGCCGCGGTGATCTTGGTCCTGGGAATCGTGGCCATCCGCCACTACATCGACGATTGACCCAGGGGGACCAGGTTGATCAGCCTCCCCGGAACGAAGATCCGCCGCACTTGGCCGCCTCCCAGGTGCCGGGTCACATTTTCGAGCTTATTGGCCTCCTGCCAGACCAAGGCCTCGTCGGCGTCGGGGGGCACCCGCACCCGTCCCCTGACCTTACCGGCTACCTGCACCACGATCTCCACCAGGTCGGGCTGCGCAGCGGCGGCGTCGACTGCCGGCCAGGCCTGCAGGTGCACGCTCCCCGCTTGGCCGCGCAGGGACCACAGCTCCTCGGCCAGGTGAGGGGCGAAGGGGGCCAGCATCAGGTTGAAGATCTGGGCGCTCTCCTCCCAGACCTGCGCCGAGATGGGGGAGCGCTTGGCCTTCACCATCAGGTTGGTCAGCTCCATCAGCTGGGCGATCGCGGTGTTGAAGGCGAACTGCTCCAGCTGATCGCCGACCCGCTGCAGGGTGCTGTGTACCGCCTGGCGCAGCTGCTGGTCGCGGACGCTCTCCTCGGGCCCTTCGCTCTCACCGGCCAGCATGGTGTACACCCGGCTGAGCCACTTGAAAGGTCCGCTGATTCCGGTGGGATCCCAGGGCCCCCCCGATTCCCAGGGGGCCATGAACATCAGGTAGGTCCGGACGGTGTCGCTGCCGTACTCCGCGACCAGCTGGTCGGGGTCGACCACGTTGCCACGGGACTTGCTCATCTTCTCGTGGTCCTCGCCCAGCACGATGCCTTGGTTGCGCAGCGACCGGAAAGGTTCGCTGTGGTCGACCAAGCCGAGGTCGCGCATCACCTTGGTCCAGAAGCGGGAGTAGAGCAAGTGCAAGATGGCGTGCTCGATACCGCCGGTATAGACGTCCACCGGCAGCCAGCGGTGGACCAGCTCGCGGTCGAAAGGCGCCTCGCTCTGGTGGGGGGAGAGGAAGCGGTACATGTACCAGCTGGAGTCGACGAAGGTGTCCATCGTGTCGGTCTCGCGCTCGGCTGGCCCGCCGCAGTTCGGGCAGCTGGCCCGCTTCCAGTCCGCGTCCAGGCTCAGAGGGCTCTGCCCGCTGGGCAGGAAGGCGACCCCCTCGGGGAGCGTGATCGGTAGCTGCTCCTCGGGGACCGGCTGGATCCCGCAGGAGGGGCAGTACACCACCGGGATCGGCGTGCCCCAGTAGCGCTGCCTGGAGATCAACCAGTCGCGCAGCCGGTAGGTCACTTTAGGCCGGACACCGGCTGCCGCGCTGAGCTGCTCCAGAACGGTATGGATTCCTTCTTTGCCGCCGGGCAGGCCGTCTAGGAACCCGCTGTTCACCAGCTCGCCGCTTCCGGTGTACGCCTCCTCCAAGCGGCTGGTGTCCAGGGGGCCGGCCGGCCCCCGCACCACTTCGCGGATAGGGAGGCCGAAGCTGCGGGCGAACTCTAGGTCGCGCTGATCGTGGGCCGGTACTCCCATGACCGCTCCGCTGCCGTAGGAGGCTAGCACGTAGTCGGAGATCCAGATGGGCAGCGCTTCCGCGCTGAGGGGGTGTAGGGCGGTACTCCCCAAGGGCACCCCGGTCTTGGGGCGCCCCTCGGCCTGCCGGTCGATCTCGGAGAGCCGGGAGGTGGCTTCCTGATAGGCCTCCACCGCTCGGCGCTGCCCTGCAGCGGTCAGGGCTTCCACCAGCGGATGTTCCGGGGCCAAGACCAAGAAGGTGGCCCCGAAGAGGGTATCCGGGCGGGTGGAGAAGACCGTCACCGTTCCTGCCGGGGTTTGGAAGTCGACCTCAGCCCCCTCCGAGCGGCCGATCCAATGGGTCTGCATCAGCCGGACCCGCTCGGGCAGATCCAGCTGCGCGAAGTCCAACAGCTCCTCGGCGTAATCGGTAATCTTGAGGTGCCACTGGCGCATCTTCCTGCGCTCCACCAGCGCCCCCGAACGGTCCCCGCGCCCGTTGATGACCTGTTCATTGGCCAGCACAGTCTGATCGACCGGATCCCAGTTGACCAAAGACTCCTTCTTGTAGGCCAAGCCTTTGCGGAACATCTGCAGAAAAAACCACTGGTTCCAGCGGTAATACTCCGGGTCGCAGGTGGCGAACTGCCTGGACCAGTCGATCATGGTCCCCATCTGCTGAAACTGCCCGGTCATGGTGGCGATATTGTCGTACGTCCACTGGCGAGGGTCGATTCCTCGCTTGATCGCGGCGTTCTCTGCGGGCAGGCCGAAGGCGTCGAAGCCCATCGGGAACAGCACGTTGAAACCGCGCATGCGCAGGTAGCGCGCCCGAGTGTCCGGTGCTACGTAGTTGTACCAGTGGCCGATGTGCAGGTTACCGCTGGGGTAGGGGAACATGGCCAGCGCGTAGGTCTTGGGCAGCTCGGGGCGCTCCGAGAAGCGGTACAAACCCTCGGCTTCCCAAGTCTTGCGCCACTTCTCCTCGAAGCTGTGCGGTTGGTAGCGGCGGCCGGACGGCAAGGTCTGTGACATGCAGCTCCTGATCGAGAGAAGAGGCGTCCCCAGCGGCTGCCGGGGACGCCTGCAGGGGAGCCCTCAGCGAACGCTGCTGACTTGGGCTCGTAGGTACACCCTGGAAGTCTAGCTCTAGGCGGCCGCAGCGTCAATGCGCCGCGCGGTGGGGCTGCGTGTAGGATGGGGGGATGGCTGGAGACGCCGACTCTCTGGAACAGCGCCGGCTGGCAGCGCTGCACGCCTACCAGATCCTCGACACCCCCCCGGAGGAGGCTTTCCAGGAGATCGCCGAGCTGGCTTCCTGGGTCGCCGCCACCCCGATCGCCCTGATCTCGCTGGTCGACGAAGACCGCCAGTGGTTCAAGGCCCGAGTCGGCTTGGACTTGCCGGAAACCCCCCGGGCTTGGTCCTTCTGCGCCCGGGCCATCGCCAACCCGGACCGGCCGATGATCATCTCCGACGCCCTAGCGGATCCGGCCTACCGAGACAACCCGCTGGTCAGCGGAGAGACGGGCATCCGCTACTACGCTGGAACCCCCCTGCTCGATCCGGACGGCCAGGCGCTGGGCACCCTGTGCGTGATCGACACCACGCCGCGCTCGCTCTCCGAGAAACAGGTCTGGGCCCTAGGGGTCCTCTCCCGGCGGGTGGTGGCCGAGATGGAGTTGCGGAGGCTGCTCGGGGAGGCGGCGCGGGCCAACGCCGAGCTGGCCGACCAGGCGCGGACCGACCCGCTGACCAGTCTGGCGAATCGCTACGCTCTGGGGGAGCAGCTCAATCAGGAGATCGCCAAGTCCAGCCGCTCCGGGCGGCCCCTGAGCTTGCTGATGATCGACTTGGACCATTTCAAGGTGCTGAACGATCGCTTTGGCCACCTGGCCGGGGATCAGGTCTTGGCCGGGGTGGCTTCCTGCCTGCGGGAGGCCTGCCGCGTCGGGGATCTGGTGGGCCGTTACGGCGGCGAGGAGTTGCTGGCCATCTTGCCCAACACCGACCGCGACGGGGCGGCGCACTTCGCCGAGCGCCTGCGCCGCCAGGTGTTGGACTGGCCCCTAGCCCACCCGGTGACCGTCAGCATCGGCGTGGCCCAGTGGCAGCCCGGGTTTAGCCCCAAGGATCTGATCCGGTCGGCCGACGGCGCGCTCTACCGGGCCAAACGGCTGGGCCGGGACCAGGTGCAGCTGGCCTGACCGGCTGCGCGGGTGCATCCCGGCAAGCTAGAATGCCCGGCATGAACTTGCCTCCCGTGCAGATTCCGGTCAAGGCCTTAGAGGAGCTCTTCGACCTGCTCAGGATTCCCAGCGTCTCCAGCGACCCGGGCCGCCGGGGGGAAGTGCTGCGCGCAGCCGAGTTCCTGGCCGCCAAGCTTTCCAGCCTGGGTTTCGCGGCGCGGGTGGACGCCACCGCCGGCCACCCAGTGATCTTCGCCGAGCGCTCCGTCAGTTCAAGCCTCCCCACCGCCTTGATCTACGGCCACTACGATGTGCAGCCCGAGGAGCCCCTGGGGGGGTGGTCCACTCCCCCCTTCGAGCCCACCGTCCGGAACGGGCGGATCTACGCGCGCGGGGCGACGGACGATAAGGGCCAGCTCTACGCCCACCTGATGGCTGCGCAGGCCCTGCTGGCCGTGGGCGACTTGCCGGTCAACTTGAAGTTCCTGCTGGAGGGCGAGGAGGAGGTCGGCAGTCCCAGCTTGGGGGACTACATCGCCGAGCACCGAGAGGCCCTGAGCTCGGACCTGATCGTGATATCGGACGGCTCCCGCTTTGCCGAGGACGTGCCCACCATCACCAGCGGTGTGCGGGGGCTGTGCTACCTGGAAGTGCGGGTGCGGGGCGCTCGGAGGGACCTGCACTCCGGCGCTTACGGCGGAGCTGCCCCCAACCCCATCGCCGCTCTGTGCGCGCTGCTGGCCTCACTGAAGGACGCCTCCGGGCGGATCCTGATTCCCGGCTTCTACGACGGGGTGTTGGATCCCCCCGAAAGCGAGCTGCAGAGCTGGAGCCAGCTCCCGATCGACCCGGCCAGCTGGTGCGCGTCGATCGGTATCCAAGAACCGGTCGGCGAGGCTGGCTACAGCCTGCTCGAGCGGCTGTGGTCTAGGCCGACCCTGGACGCCAACGGGATCTGGGGAGGGTTCCAGGGGCCGGGCTCCAAGACGGTGATTCCGGCCTCTGCCGGCGCCAAGGTGAGCATGCGCCTGGTCCCCGGACAGGACTGGCAGCGTATCGCCCGGCTGGCCAGTGACTACCTGCGGGCCCACTGCCCAGCTGGGGTCCAGCTGGAGGTCGAAGTGCTGCACGGCGCAGAGCCGGTGGTGCTGCCGGTCGACTCGCCCGCGGTGCAGGCGGCCCGTTCGGCCCTGGCCCGGGTTTTCGGCCGCCCGGCCCAGACCGTGCGCACGGGCGGCAGCATCCCGGTGGTGGCCGATTTCCAGCGCCTGCTCGGCGCGCCGGTCATCCTGCTCGATTTCGGATTGGACATCGACGCGCCGCACTCTCCGGACGAGTCCTTCGCGGTGGCCGATTTCCAACGCGGTATCCTCTGCGCGGCCGAATTCCTGCGCGCCATCGCTGAGCAGCGATGAAGCGCAGCCTCGTCGCCGAGCTTTCCGGCCAGATCGGATCTCGGGTGCGGCTGCAGGGCTGGCTGCTGGCCCGCCGCGACCTGGGTGGGATCCAGTTTGTCTTGCTGCGGGACCGCAGCGGCCGGGTCCAGGTGGTCGGGAGCGGCTTGAGCTTGCCCCTGCCCGAGAGCTTCCTGGAGGTGGTCGGCCGGGTGGTGGAGCAGGCCAAGGCCCCCGGCGGCATCGAGGTGGCAATCGAGGAATTCTCGGTGCTGTCTGCGGCCAGCGCGCCGCCACCGATCGAGCTGCAGAAGATGGACTGGCTAGGAAGCCCGGAGTCCCTGCTGGACTACCGCTACGTGTCGCTGCGCGGCCTGCGGGAGCGCGCGGCGCTGCGGGTCCAAGCCGCGCTGGTCCAGGCCTTTCGGGAGGCGCTGATCCAGGACGGTTTCACTGAGATCTTTACCCCTAAACTGGTCGCCGCCGGTGCCGAGGGGGGGGCGGCCCTGTTCGAGGTGGACTATTTCGGCCGGCCGGCCTACCTGGCCCAGAGCCCCCAGCTCTACAAGCAGATCATGGTGGGGGTCTTCGAGCGGGTATTCGAGACCGCGCCGGTCTTCCGAGCCGAGGAGCATGCCACCTCGCGCCACCTCAATGAGTACCTTTCCCTCGACCTGGAGATGGGACCGGTCACCTCTGAGGAAGAGGTGATGGCCCAGGAGGAGCGGGTCCTCCGGCAGATCTGCCGCAAGCTGGCGGATTTCCCAGAGGAGTTCGCCCTATGGGACGCCGAGCCGCCCAGTTTCCCGGTATCGGTCCCCCGGATCCAGCTGGCTCAAGCCCGCGAGCAGGTGGCCGAGCTGACCGGCCACCTGCCGGGCGGCAAGGACCTCGATCCAGAGGGGGAGCGGGTCTTGTCCCAGCACGTTCTGGAGACGACCGGATCGGATTGGGTGTTCGTGACCCGCTACCCCAAGGCCGCCAGGCCCTTCTACGTCTACGCCGACGAGGACGGTAGCACCCGCAGCTTCGACCTGCTCTTTAGGGGTTTGGAAGTCACCACCGGCGGGCAGCGTATCCACCGCTACGAGCAGCTCCTGCAGTCCCTGCGCGACCGCGGGTTGGATGAGGGCGCTTTTGCCGGCTACCTGGAGGTCTTCCGGCACGGCATGCCGCCCCACGGCGGCCTGGCGATCGGCGCGGAGCGGCTGACGGCCAAGGTCTTGGGGATCGCCAACGTCCGGCAGGCCCGCGCTTTCCCCCGGGACCGCCACCGGCTCAGCCCCTGAGCAGCTGCGCGACGTCGTCGAGCGTGGGGGCGTAGGCGCCGGCGTGCTGGCAGGCCGCTGCGGCCGCGGCTAGGCCGAAGCGCAGGTGGGCTTCCCACCCGGCTTCGCTTTCAGACAGCCAGCTGGCGATCAGACCTGCCGCCAGGGCGTCTCCAGCCCCCACCGTGTCCCTGACCGCGACCTTGAAGGCGGGTAGAGTCCAGACGCTGCCGCCGAGGTGCAGCTCCGCGCCTTCTGCCCCTTTGGTGAGCACCAGCGGCCGTCCCTCCATCCACTCGCTCAGTCGCTGCAGAGCCTGTTGCGGGGAGAGCTCGGGGAAGAGGCCGGCCAAGTCCTCATCGGAAACTTTGAGCAGGTCGGCGAGCCGGCAGAAGCGCTCCAGGGTGGGGCGGTAGCTGGGGTCCATCAGCTTGCGGTAGTTGGGATCGAAGCTGATCCTCACCCCGCTGGCCCGAGCCCGCTGCGCCAGCTCGGTCAGGCGTTGGGTCAGGGGAGGGCGGGCCAGGGAGATGCCTCCGAAATGGATCAGGGCCACATTCTTCAGGTCCGCCTGCAGCTCTTCGGTCTGATAGAGCAAGTCGGCGCTCCCGTTCCCGACGAAGAAGTAGTCCGGGTTAGGCCCGAAGGGCACGAAGGCCAACAGGGGCGGCGCGCTGTAGCGCCGCAGGTAGCGCAGCTCCAGGCCGGCCTCGCGGCTGGCTGCCAGGGTCGGCTCGCCCAGAGGCCCGTCGCTGATCCCCCCAGCGAAGGCCGCGGGGAGGCCTATTTTGGCCAGCGCCCTGGCTACATTCCACCCCGCACCCCCAGGTCTGGCCAGCCAAGATCCGTCCTGCTGCTCCAGGAAATCGATCAGCGCTTCCCCGGCGCTGACCACCAATGCCGGCGTTCCCGAATCGGTCACGCTGCTCAGCATACGGGTTGCCCACCTCCTCCTACTGGCCCTGATCGGGTAGGTTCCTGGTGACCCGACTGCGGCCCTGGGCGCAAGGTGGTGGTCCATGGCCCCATGGTCCGGCGGGATATCGGGATATGGGGATAGTCCCGCGGTCTTTTTCTGCGGGTCAAGGATTCCGAAAGGTCGGATTGCCCACAGCGGATTCCGATAGCTCCAGGACCTACCTTTAGGCGAGTTCGGATGCAGCGGCGCCGCTCAAAAAATACTCTCACCTCGGCTGCCAGTGGGCCCATCGGGGAGGGCGCGGCGCATATAAGGTACCGAAGAGCGGTACGGTGAAAGCTAAGTCGCCATGGGATGGGCTGTAGACCATGCCTTTTTTATAAGTTGGGCGCGTGTGGGCGCAAGCGAGGTGATTTTTTTGCCCAGGCAGTTCGCGATATCGGCAACGCGACAAGGCCCGGTGCCCAGCCGGACCATCGCCCGCAGGTATTCTTTTTCACTGGGCGTGAGGCGATCAAAACGCACTCGGAAAAAGTTTTTGTCTAGCCTCTCGACGACGGAAGCAGAAGCCGCCCGGGTCACATCCAGGTGTATAGGTGACGCTGTGGCATGATTCCAAGCTTGGTAGCCCCATTCTTGCAAGAAATAGGGGTAGCCCTGGGTCTGCCGGTAGACCTCCTGTAGCGCTTCTGGCGTGAAGGATGCTCCGAGCTTCTCGACCGGATCTTGCAGTGCCCGGAAATGTCTTCCTCCGAGAGCGGCCCGATCTCGGGGTAACTGAACAACCGCTCCGCATATGACTTGGATTTTCCCGCCTGCCCTAGAAAGGACGGTAAACCCGCGCCGATGAGTACCAAAGGTAGTTGGCGTGCTGCATCCGGTGCATAGCCGCGATCAGAGCACTGAGCTCCTTGGAGCCGAAGTATTGGATCTCGTCGATCAGGATGGCGACTGACCGGTGGTGGTCTTCAGCCGCTTCTGCTACTGCAATGAAAAGGTCGGTTAAGTCCTTCTCGAGATCCCCGCTGTCCGCGCCCCCTGTTTCTGGGTCTAGATCCAGGCTCACGCCGACTCCTAGCCCGCTCGAGCTGACATGTATCCCGAAGCTCCTGAGTACCGCCAATGCGCGGCGAACTGTGCTCTTCGTACCATTTAGTCGATCTAGCTGAGTTGAGTAGAACTGTTTTGCCGACTCCGCGAAGTCCTACCAGCACCAGGCTTTTTTCAGCCTTTTTGTTCTTTACCCGGCCTAAGAGCACTCGAATCTGCTCTAAGGTGCTATCCCGACCGGTCAGCTCGGGCGGCGGTGTGCCCGCCCCAGGGGCAAATGAGTTGCACATCGGATCCACTGCGCCCTCTTTTATATGGAATTATACACTGATTGAGCTAAAAGCCAATAAAATTGTATAAAACTCTGCCTCTGCCACTAAAAAACTGTTTGGGACTGTTCCGGATAACCTAGACCATACCTCCCTAAGTCAAGGCGGAAGGTTTTGCGCTGCTTGCTGGGCGAATCCGGGGCCCCGGACTCGCGCTCTCCCAGAAAGGGGTTGGCCGGATCAAATACCCAGTGTGGGCCCACGCGAGCTCAGGTGGCGCAGGTGCTGCGCCGCTGGGCCCACGCTGGCAGCAGCAAGTGGGCGCAGAGGGTGGTTTGACCTGCCCTCCGCCCCACCTCTCCCTAGTGCGACCCTAGAAGCGCCCTGGCCACTGGCCGCCTCGGGGCCGGTGCGCTAGCGCCTCGCCGGGGGCGGGGAAGCCTGCGCCGGAGGCTCCCTTGGGCTGGGGCGGTGAGGCTGAACCTCCCTCGGCTAGCCAAGCTCCCGGGCCCGCTGCACCCTCGCTCCGATCCGGCCGGGCTATCATGATCTCCATGCGTGCCCTGGAAGGCCTCAATCCGGCTCAGCTGCGGGCCGCCACCCACCTGACCGGTCCAGCCCTGGTGGTAGCCGGCGCCGGCAGCGGTAAGACCAAGACCGTGGTCGCTCGGATCGCCTATCTGATCTCCGAGCAGGGTGTTCCAGCCGATCAGATCTTGGCGGTCACCTTCACCAACAAGGCTGCCGATGAGCTCAAGGGCCGGGTCAGGGCGGCGGTCTCCAACTCCCAAGACCTCTGGGTCAGCACCTTCCACACCGCCGGTGTGCGGATCCTGCGCCGCTACGGCGAGGCGATCGGCCTCAAGCGAGACTTCGTGATCTACGACGATGACGACCAGCTCGACGTGATCAAGGACGTCTTGGGGGACCTCTCCGGGATGGCCGACGTGAACCCCAGATACCTGCGCGCGGTGTTTGACCGGGCTAAATGCCTGGGTCAGGGACCTAGCCAGCTGCTAGCCCAAGGCGAGGCCTGGATCGTGGGTCAGCCCAAGGAGAAGGTCGCCGAGGTGTACAGGATCTACCAGCAGCGCCTGGCCCGCGCCGGGGCACTCGACTTCGGGGACCTGCTCACCGAGACGGTGCGCTTGCTCAAGGAGGACCCGCGGGTGCGCGAATTGGTCTGCGCCCGCACCCAGTTCGTCCATGTCGACGAGTATCAGGACACCAATAGGGTCCAGTACGAGCTGATCCGCCTGCTGGCCGCCAGCGGCAACCTGATGGTGGTGGGAGACCCAGACCAGTCCATCTACCGTTTCCGCGGAGCCGACTTGCGCAACATCCTCGACTTTGAGGCCGACTATCCCGGCGCCGTCACCTACCGCCTGGAGGACAACTACCGCTCTTCGGCGCAGGTGCTCCAGCTGGCTAACCGGCTGATCGTCCACAACCAGGACCGTTTGGAGAAGACCCTCCGGCCGGTCAAGCCGGCCGGCGAGCCGGTCCAGTATTACCTGGCCAGGGACCACCAGGAGGAGGCCGAGTTCGTCCTCTCGCAGTTCACTCTCTGCCACGCGCTGGGGTTCGCCCTCAGCGACATGGCGGTGCTCTACCGGACCAACGCCCAGTCACGCGTCCTAGAGGAGGCCTTCCTGCGCGGCGGGATGCCGGCCAGGGTGGTGGGCGGTGTGGGCTTCTACGAGCGCAGGGAAGTGAAGGACCTGTTGGCCTACGCCAGGCTGGCGGTAAACCCTGACGACGACGTGGCCTTCCGCCGAATCATCGGCCGGCCCAGGCGGGGGATCGGGGACCAGGCCACCTCCCGCTTGGCCGAGCGGGCCGCCCGCGAGCGTATCAGCCTGCTGGCTGCCGCCCGCAGCGCCGCCGGCTGGCTGCCCAGGGGCGCCGAGAAGCTCAGCGCTTTCTGCGAGCTGATGGACACCTTTTCCGAGGCCGCCTCGCTCTACGAGCCGGCTGGCTTGCTCAGCCTGATCCTGGACGCCAGCGGCTACCGGCAGATGCTGCTCACCGAAGGTCAGGAGGGCCAGGACCGGCTGGAGAACTTGGAGGAGCTGATCCGCGCCGCCGAGGAGTGGTCGGCGGCCCATGAGGGGGGCGTCTTTGACTTCCTGGATCAGACCGCCCTGCTGGCCCAGGTCGATGGCGGCCACCGCCGTGACGTCCCCAGCGAGCCGGCGGTCACCCTGATGACCCTGCACAACGCCAAGGGGCTGGAGTTCAAGGTGGTGGCCATCGTCGGCTTGGAGGAAGGCCTGCTGCCCAGCCGCAACAGCCTGATGGAGCCGGGTGGCCTGGAGGAGGAGCGCCGGCTGTTCTACGTCGGGATCACCCGGGCCATGGAGCGGCTGCTGCTCGCCGGGGCGGAGAGCCGCATGCTGTACGGCCACACCCAGCCCAGCGAGCGCTCCCGCTTCTTGGATGAGTTGGGAGGCGATCTGATCGAGCTGCGGCCTTACGAGAAAGCTGGGCCGGCTCCGGCGGCTTCCGCCCCTAGGCCCCAGGCCAGGGCAGCCGAGGCCCTCTCGGGCGGCTTTCACGGCGGCGAGCGGGTGCGCCACCCCCGTTTCGGCGAGGGCACCGTCTTGGCAGTCAAGGGCCTAGGCGACCGGCAGGAGGTGGTGGTGAGCTTCCCCGAGGTCGGTAACAAGAGCTTGCTGGCCCGATACGCCAACCTGGTCCGGCTCGGCTGATGCGCCCCTCCCGCAGCGCGCAGCCAGCCCAGCCCGGGGCCAACCCACCGCTCCTGAGGAGCGGATGCAGGCGTCCGGCCGGGGAGCCGCCCGCCCTCATCCCGCCCCGGCTAGCCGGTTCAGGGGTTTAGCTGATGGGCCGGCTGATCCTGGGCATCGACACCTCCTGCGACGACACCGGTGTGGGGGTGGTCGAGGACGCCCCTTTACGGGTGCGCGCCAATGCGGTGCGCAGCCAGCTGATCCACCAGGGTTACGGCGGGGTGGTCCCCGAGCTGGCTAGCCGCAGCCACCTGGACCACATCGCAGCGGTGGCGCAGCGGGCCCTGGATCAGGCGGGTTGCCGATTCGACCAGTTCTCGGCGGTGGCGGTGACCGCCGGGCCGGGCCTGCTGGGCGCTCTGCTGGTCGGGCTCAACTTCGCCAAAGGGCTGGCCCAGGGCCTAGGCCTCCCGCTGCTGCCGGTCCATCACCTGCAGGGGCACCTAGCTGCCGGCCTGCTGGAGGTGCCCCACTGGGCACCGCCCTTCTTGGCCCTGATCGTCTCGGGCGGCCACACCCACCTCTTCGACGTCGCCGAAGGGGCCTCCGGTTGGCACTATCAGCTGCTGGGGGCCACGCTGGACGACGCCGCCGGCGAGGTGCTGGATAAAATAGCCAGGCTTTTGGGCCTGGGTTTCCCAGGTGGGGCGGCGCTGGCCCGCCTGGCCGAGGCCGGAGATCCCCGGGCGGTTCCCCTGCCCAGGCCCTACCGCGGTGGCTTGGACTTCTCTTTCAGCGGCCTGAAGACCGCGGCGTTGCTGGCCTACCGAGCTGGCTGCCGCCCAGAGGACTTAGCCGCTGCCCTGCAGGCCAGGGTGGTGGAGGCGCTGATCAAGACCCTGCGCCGCGCTGCCCACCAGACTGGCCGCTCCCGGGTGGTGGTGGCTGGCGGCGTCGCCGCCAGCGCCGCGCTGCGCGCTGCCCTAGCCGAGCTTCCCGGTCTAGAGGTCAGCCTGCCGCCGCCCGGGCTCAACACCGACAACGGCGCGATGATCGCTCTGGCCGCCGCTGGGCGGGACGCCCCGGCCCCCGATCCCACTCTCGGCTGTGAGGCGCGGGCTGAGTGGGGTTTGGGGGATATGCTCTAGGGGTGAAGGAATTTCCTGAGCAGTTCGAGGCTGTATCCATCGACGCCCTGTGGGTCTCGACTCCCGAGAACGTGCGCTACCTGAGCGGCTTCAGCAGCCCTGAAGACGGTAGGGTGCTGCTGTGGCCGGATGGGTCCGGCTTGCTGTTCACCGATGGCCGCTACACCGTCCAGGCCGCGGAAGAATCCTCCTTGGAGGTGGTGATCTTCAGCAGCCAGGCCGACTTGGACCAGCAGCTGAGCCGCCGCCTGAGCGGTAAGCGCCTCGGCGTGGAGGCTGACCACCTGACCCTCCAGGCGGCCCGCCGCTTAGAGGGCCTGAGCCTGCAGCTTAAGGAGGTCAGCGGCCTGATCGAGGAGCGGCGGCGGGTCAAGACCCCCGCCGAAGTGGAGCGGATCCGTAAGGCTGCCGAGCTGGCCGATCGGGCGCTCGAATCTGCCCTACCTACCTTGCAGGTGGGTACCCGCGAGCTGGACTTCGCCTTCGCCGTGGAGGCCGCCCTGCGCCGCCTGGGAGCTAACGGGGTCGCCTTCGACTTCATCGTGGCCAGCGGCCCGCGCTCGGCTATGCCCCACGGTCGGGCCAGCGAGCGCCAGGTCGAGGAGGGCGACCTGGTCACCGTCGACATGGGCGCGCTCTACCAGGGTTACCACAGCGACATGACCAGGGCCTACCCCCTGGGCCAGTTGGGTAGCCGGTTGCGCAGCCTCTACCAGGAGGTACTCCGGGTGGAGCAGCTGGCCGTGGAGGCGGTGCGCCCGGGGGTGACTGGGGGGGAGCTGGACCAGTTGGCGAGGGAGGCTCTGGGCCGAGCCGGGCTGGCTGAGGCCTTCGCCCACTCGTTGGGCCACGGGGTCGGCCTGGCCATCCACGAGGGACCCCGGCTGGCCAAGGGCAGCCAGGACCGGTTGGAGCCGGGTATGGTGGTGACCATCGAGCCAGGGGTCTATTTTCCGGGTTTCGGCGGCGTGCGCATCGAGGATCTCTTGCTGGTGACCGAGAGCGGTCACTCGGTCCTCTCGCACGCGGCCAAGGCCGAACTCTGAGCAGCCCTCCCCCGGCTGCGCTATGCTGGGGGTGGCGCTGAGCGCCCGGGAGGTCGAGCGACGTGATGAGCTGGTGGGGAGTGCTGGGAGTGTTCTTGGTGATCGTGATCTACGGGGCAGTGACCACTTACGTCTCGATCACCCTGCTCACCAACGGAGATGGCAACCGCGAGGGCGCCGAGCAGGACTCCGAGCATCCATTGCAGCACGGCCACTGACACGGCCCTGGACGATAGGCTCCGGACCCGGCGGCTCAGCGGGTGCTAGACTGGCGCTCCGTGGACCGCCTGGGCCTCTGCCCTTGGGTTTTCGCCGGGAACCTGGGCGCACTTTGTAGGGCGCAGTGCACAGAAGAGGAGACCGACTATGGAAGAGACATCACTCTTGACTCTGGATACCATCGCCAAGTACCTGCGCGAGAAGGAAGTCAAGCTCGAAGTGGTAGACCAGGATGCCGCCAACGGCACCACGGTCCGGCTGATCCGGATGGGTTGGCACTTCGACATGGGCGACGCGACGGTTCTGATCAGCGTGAACGACGGCGGCAACGAGACCACCCGGATGGAGATCACCTGCGTGACCCAGAAGAGCTACCAGTCCCGCCGCGAGATGGTGATCGGGCTGCTGAACATGCGCAACCGCGAGCGCGCCTTCAGCCGCTCTCTGGACCCCGATGGCAACTTCTGGTTGGAGTACGTCGGCTTTTACCCCACGCTGATGGAGCTCCCCCAGGCCACTTTCGACACCCTATTCGGCGGCGTCCTGGTCCATTTCCAGGACGACTACGCCGCCCTGGAAGGCTACACTCCCCAACAGAATGCCCAGGGGGAGAACGGGGACGGATCCGGCAACCTGCAGATCCGGCCACCCCAGGCCTGAGGCGGTGCGAGAGGGCGGCGCGGGACCCCGCGCCGCCCTCTTTGGTGGAGACAAAGGGATTCGAACCCTTGACCCTCTGCTTGCAAAGCAGATGCTCTCCCACTGAGCTATGCCCCCGGCTCAGCTCCCCGATGTTAGCATGGCCCACCGCCCTGCGCGCAGCTCCCTCATCCAACTACCTTGCAGAGACCCGGGCGCTCGCTTAGAGTGCAGGGGCGATGTGGACGCTGCTGAGAACCCCCCTCATGATGCTGGTGACCTTGCTGGGGTTGACGCTGGCTACCCCCGAAAACCCCCTGCCCCTGGCCGTCTCTCCCGCTCAGGCCACCTCCCCCCAGGTCCTGGTCTACGGCGCCACCCCCCAGGGAGTGACCGCCGCGGTGGCCGCCGCCCAGGGGGGAGCCAGCGTCTTGCTGTTGGCCCGCCACCGCAGCTTGGGCGG
>JAJZIR010000015.1 GCA_021810505.1 bacterium | reverse complement strand
TACTCTCGGTCTGGAGCGCAGGCTGAGCCAGGGCATGGGCTATAAGGCCCTCCCTGCGCTGCACGCCTCAGCGCTCCCCCACTGATCCCTGCTGTCATGCTGCTCGCCCCAGAAGGGCAAGGGGAAGGGTATACCTTGCGAGGCGGTTTTGTCAACTAGATAGCGCGCGCGTTACCAGCAGCCGGTCCGGTCCGGGTCCACCCGAGGGGAGCCCGGCGTCTCTACCGCTCCGCTCTCCCGTGCGGGAGGGGTCAGGAGCGAGCGCCATCCAACGGGTAGCCCGATCAGGGGAGGGCGGCGAGAAGTGCGCGTTCCAGTTCCCTGGCCCGCTGCAATTCAGGGCCAGCGGCCTCCAGCTCCAGCTTCTGCCAGGTCTGGTCTTCCAGACGTTCGAGTTCGCGCTCTGGTGGGAGCTGGGTGGTTTGGCGCCCTAAGCGGATATCCGAAAAATCGATCGGTACCCCGATCCCGCGGAAGTACTCTTCGGCCTCCAGCCGGTAGCCCGACGAGGCAGCCAGCCGGTCGAGGGAGAGCAAAAAGTCCGAGTGGCGTAGGGCTTCAAGGAGGCTGAGCGCCCAGAGCGCATGGAAGGCTTGATAGGCCACCGGTACGGGCAGCAGCCGGATGACCTCTGCCAGCGGTTGCCAGGAGAGCGGTAAGGGCTGATCGGGGCCGCACCCCACCGCCCCTGCCAGCGCCGGATGGAGCGCCTGGAGCCTCGGCGAGTGCGCCACCATCAGGGCAACCATACCCAGAAAGTGTCCATCACCGCGCAGCTCCTGCTGCAAGAACGAGGCGAACTGCTCCCGCGGATTCCGCGCCAAGTAGACATGTACCCCACCCAGCCGTCTCCGCATCCAGCCCTGGAGCAGACCGCTGCGGGTGAATTTGAAAACCGGCCGCCCACAGGCAGCTCCGACCAAGACCTGCAGGTAGCGCAGCAGCCCCGGATCCTCCGCGTCCTCTGGCAGCTCGAGGCGCTGAGCAGCTGGGAAAGCCAGCACCCCTCCCTGGCTGCCTAGGGGGTACTCGTGGAAATAGTTCTTGTCGGTCAGGGGGTGGTGCAGGCTCTCGGCCATACGCGCCAACTCCAAGGCGTCCGCTACCGAGCGGGTCTGGCTGACGGCGATAGATTGGAGCTGCTCGTGGAGCGGTTCATGGTAGGACCAGAAACCGGTGAGGCCACGAAATTTGAATTGCAGGTAGGTGCTGCCGCTCCGGAAAATAGAGTGCAAGAAGATAGGCCGTTCTCCGGCCAGCAGTTTGGAGCGCCCGGCCTCTGCCAATAACTCCGCGAGCAGCTGGTCCTGCTGCCCCAGCCACAGGTTGCTCCATTGAGCTTGGAGCTCTAGCCGAGCGGAGAGGCTATCGGCTCGGGATCGGAGCTCGGATACCTCGGCCCTTAGGAGCTCTAAGGCCCGCCGCGCCTCCAATTCCTCGCCCCCCAGCTCCTCGAGAGCGCTGCGGAGGGCGCCCTGCTGCTCGGTAACAACTTCTAGGTGCCGCTGCAGGGAGGCGAGGCGGTAAGGGGCCAAGGCGGCCGCGCGCAGGTACCAGAGCAGCGGGCCGATAGCTGGAAGCCTGCGCAGCTGCGCCCGCCAATCCCCAGTCGGTCTACCCATCGCACTTCACAGTACCCTGACCGGACCCGGGCCCTGACTGCCCCGGCCAGCCGCTCGCACCCTCACCTACGCCCGAGCACCCGACCTGGCTCCTGGATCCCGGGGGCTGCCGGCTCTTCAGCCTCTAGGAGGGCGCGATGTCAGCGCCCTCCGGCTCGCGCGCACCCGCGGGCGGAGCGCAGAGCGCCGCCATACAGCCGGCCCGCGCCCTCACTGCAGATACCCGGACCCCGAACGGTCGACCTGCGCTCGCAAGCGGTCCACCGCTCAACGCCCATAAGTTCTGACGGCCAGTGGGGACCGGGTCAGACCGGGCAGCTGCCCGGTCCCGGGACCGCAGAGGGCGCCCTAGGGGAGCTGGGCGGCCAGCCGCCAGCTCCCGGCCAGCTGGCCGCGCCCATTCAAGCCCGAGATCAGCAGGTCCCAACCCGCCCTGGCCGGCAAGGCCCCACCCAGACGGAGTCCAGGCGGCAGGACCGGGGCAGCGGAGTTCACCAGCAGGTGGACGCGGCGCCCCGGCTCAGCCTCGCGCTCGAAGAACAGCTGCGCCCTAGATCCGCTCCCGGGGACGTACCAGGCTTCCACCCACCCAGGACCCAGCCCCACCAGGTCAGCCGGCCCTAGGTAGCAGCTGAAGCCCGGCGGCGAGAGAACCCGCAGGTTGGCAGCCACGAAGGTGTGGCCTTGCCAGGTACCGCTGGCCTTGACCCACATGCCCGGTGCCAGGTAAGGCCCCCAGGCGCCAGCCCCGGACAGGGGGCTGTTCCCCAAGAACAGCTGGCCATCCTGGGCGTAGGTGACTTGGTCGTAGAGCTCCTGCGCGGCCGCCGCCGGAGGCGCTGCAACGGGGGGGCGTGCGGCGTGGGGTGCAGGGTGCGGCGGAGGAGCCGGGTGGTGGTCGTGGCCGTGGTCGTCAGCTCTCGCCCAGCCGAGGGTGAGCCCGAGCAGCGCGGCCAGCAGCCAGCGCGGGGCGCTGCGGCCAGACCAGCTAGACCGGAGAGGAGGCAGAGTCCACCCCCTTCAGGTGCAGGCGGGCTTCCAAGCCGCCCCCAGCCGCGTTGGCCAGCTCGAGCCTCCCGCCCGCGATCTCGACCACCTGGCGGGTGTAGGCCAACCCCAGGCCATGCCCCGCCGCCGACCCCAGCAGCGGCCGGCCCAACTGCAAGAGCCGCTCTTCCGGGACGCCGGGGCCGTGATCCCGAACCTGCAGCGCTATCCCGCCGGCTTCCTCCCAGCTCCGGATCAGAACCTCGCCGAGACCGTAGCGCAGAGCGTTCTCGATCAGGTTGCGCAGCGCCCCCCGGAAGGCCTCCCTGGGAGCCAAGACCCGGCGAGGGCCCAGGTCCAGCCGCAGGCGGCTGCGCTCCGCTGGCCGGTATTCAGCTGCCAGCTCCCCCAAGACGGCCACCAGGTCCACCTCCGAGAGCTGCTCCTGCCCCAGGTGCGTGAAATCGAGCAGGGCCTGCAGGGTGGACTCCATCCGGTCGAGATTCCTGGTCCAGACAGCCAAGACCTCCTCCTGAGGGATCAAACCGGCCGCAAAGGCCTCCTGATAGCTGCGCAGGGCGGCCAGGGGCGTGCGCAGCTCGTGCGAGGAGTAGCGGGTGAGCGCGCGCTCGCGCTCCAGGACCTGCCGGAGCCGGGCGGCCATCAAGTTGAAGCTGGCGCTCAGGCCACCTAGCGCGCCCTTTCCCTCGGGCAGCGGTGCCGGGAATTGCTCGGCGGCCAGGGCGATGGCCGCCCGGCGCAGGCGCTCCAGAGGAACCAGCAGCCGCCGCTGCAGGGCCAAGGCCACCGAGGAGGCCAGCAGCAGGCCCAGCGGGAAAGACCACAGCGAGGTGTGCAGGTAGGCCGAGAGAGCCCGCAGATCCCCGAGATCGCGGCGAGCGACCTGCAGTCGGTAACCCGCCCGGAGCGGCAACGAGGCCCTCAGCCAACCCGCCCCGCTGGGGAAACTGCCCCCTAGTTGCACTTGAACCCGGCCGGCCTTCTCCACCCGAAAGCGACCGCTGCCGCTCAGCAGGGCGGGGACCAGCTTAGGGCTTAAGTCCGGCCCCGCAGGGCCCCAGCGCAGCGCCGAGCGGACCCGCTGCGCGTAGCTGGAGAGCTCGTCCGCGAGCTCCCGCTGCAGGGTCCCCCGGAAGGCGAAGTACCCCACCGCCAGCTGCAGGGCCGAGACCACCAGGACCAGCAGCAGCAGGCTGGCCATCAGCCGCCTACCGAAGTCCACAGCGGTAGCCACCCGGCAGCGTCTCGACCAGGTCCGCGCCCAGCTTGCTGCGCAACCGGTAGGCGTAGACCCTGACCATCTGCGGCGCCGAAGCTCGGCCGGGGAAGAGCCGGTCGGCTAACTCATCGACCGAGTAGGTGCGGTCTGGGTCCCTCACCAAGAGCTCCAAGAGATCGAATTCGCGCCGGGACAGGTCGGTCGGCTGGCCAGCGCGGTAGAGGCGGCGCTGGCCGAAGTCGATCTGCAGCTCCCCCAGCTCGATCCGGTCGCTGCGGCGCTCGGCCCGCTGGCGCAGCCGGGCCTCCACCCGGGCCAGGAACTCGTCGAAGTGAAAGGGCTTGGTCAGGTAATCATCCCCTCCCAGGCGCAGCCCCAGGACCCGGTCCTCGACAGCGCCCCTAGCCGTCAGGAACAGGACCGCCCCGGCGTAACCAGCCTCCCTGAGCGAGGCCACCAGCTCGAATCCGGCGTCCTCCCCATCGGCCAGAGCGACGTCGACTACCAGCAGGTCAGCCTCCAGCTCGGCCAGAGCAGCAAAGGCGCCCTCTTTGGAGGGCGCCCACTGGACCTGGTGGTGGCGGCGCAGCAGGGCCAGCAGCGGGCGAGCCAGATCAGCCTCGTCTTCGACCAGGAGGACGTTCACCCGCGCCGGGACCCCTTACTCAGTGGCCCGAATCCCCGCCGTGACCCGCGCCGGGGTTGTTGGAGCCGTCCGGGTGCCCTGAGCCCTGGTTGCTGCCGGAGCTGCCTTGATCGGTCTGACCGGAGGCGTGGCCCTGGCTCTGGCTGGCGGCGTGGTCCTCACCTTGGGTATCCTGCTGGCTGCTGGCCTGCTCTCCCCCGCTCAGCAAGGTCTGCGAATGGGTGTGCAGGTACGCGGAGAGGTCGATGGTCTGGCCGTTCTTGAGAGTCACCGCGATGTTGCCGAAGTCCTGGTTATAGCCACCTGCGTCCACCGTGGCGGGTAGGGTGGTGACCGTACCGCTCGGGGAGGTGATCACCACGTCAGCCAGGGTTCCAGTGAAGCTGGGGGCGCTGAGGGTCTGTCCAGCAGTGATGGTGAAGCTAGCCAACACCGTGCCGCTGGCGCTCTCGAAGGAGACCACCGTACCCGCGGGCAGACCGGAAAAATCGGTCTGGCTGCCCGCCAGAGCGTAGGCGGCCAGCGGGAGAAACAGGGAGGCGCCGAGCATCAAGGCCTTCGATCTGAACATGTCCACTCCTTTCGGGACCCAGGCGAGCAGCCGGGGCGTCCAAGCAGCAGCCTAAGGGTGGTCCATATACGGCGCATATACGCTCACCAGTTCGCCTGCAGCTCCTTGTAGTGGATCAGCGCCACCAGCATGGTCCCCTCGGCGGCGATCTTGATGTCGATCACCGCCGCGTTGGGTGGTAAGCCAGCCAAGAAGGCGTTGATCCTGGACTCCAGCAGCTCGGCGTCGGTGCTGGTCAGCAAGCGGATCTGGCCGTGGCCACCGGTCTCGCTCATCCGGCACGCCCCAGCCGGGCCGGCGCTTCCAGCAGGGCGGCGGGCAGGTCGCCGATCAAGCCGTCCACCCCCCAGCCGGCCAGCCGGGCCGCCGCTACCGGGTCGTTGACCGTCCAGGCCAGCACCGAGAGGCCCTGGCGCTGGACCTCCCTGAGCCAAGACGGCCGGATCAGCCGGTAGTTGGGGTGCAGGCTGTAGAGCGGCGCCCACCGGGCCAGGGCGGGCAGCCAGGCCGGGGTTTCGGCCCAGTAGAGCAGTCCCAGCTGCAGGCCG
The DNA here is from genome assembly GCA_021810505.1 of bacterium. Classification (GTDB taxonomy): domain Bacteria; phylum Deinococcota; class Deinococci; order Deinococcales; family Deinococcaceae; genus JAJZIR01. Next base: position 48,929 of record JAJZIR010000015.1, on the reverse strand, counting down.
TGGTCCTGCCAATAGAGCCGGTGCAGGCTGACCGGGCTGAAGCTGCTGATCACCAGCCGGCGCAGCTGCGCCGCGCTGGGGCCGGCCCGGTCCAACGCCTCCAGCAGCAAGCGTTCCCTGGCGTCCCAGCGCGAGCGGTCGTTCTTGAGCTCCAGGTTGAGCCAGCAACCCTTGGCCATCCACCAGGTCAGCACCTGGTCCAGGGTCGGCAGCTCCGGCTCAGCGCGCCGGAGCTGCTCTAAGGTCAGGCTGGAGACCGGTTCTCCGGAGGGGAGCGATTCGTCGTGCCGCACCACCAGCTGGCCATCCAGGGTGGGTTGGACGTCGAACTCTATGCCGTCTAGGCCGGAATCCAGAGCGGCCTGAAAGGCGGGCATGGTGTTCTCGGGGTGCAGCCCCCAGCTTCCGCGGTGTCCGAGCAGCAACATCGTTACCCCCAGCCCCTGCAGTGTATAACCCCGCGTGGGTCCAGGTAACCAAAAAGCCCGTATAGTGCTGATCAGCAGACCGGAGGTGGCTGTGGAACATCTGGAGCAGCGTCTGGCCAAACTGGGGATCCTGGACCGGGTTCGCGCGCAGCTCGAGGGCCTGGAGACCTGCTTCCTGTACACCGACCAGGATTTCTTCTACCTGGACCAGAGCCAGGTGCAGCGGGTCCCGCTCTCCGAGATCAGCCGCCTGAGCAGCGACCAGAGCGGCATGCTCAACATCTACAGCGGGCCCAGGCTGCGGCTCAGTGCCAGCCTGCAGGGGTTTGCGGTCTCCCGGCTCAGGAGGTTCTTCGAGGACCTCAAGGAGGTGATCGGCCAGCTCCCCAGCAGCCTGCCGGCCCAGGAGGAGGTCGCAGCCAAACCGCAGCAGGGAGCCGGTCCGGAGCAGGGGGGTGGGGCGGACCCGCCCCAGCGCCCGGAAGTACCCGGGGAGGGCAGAGAGGCCGCGCCGGTCCGGGTCGCTCCCCATCCGGCGGCCCATCCCCGAGGGGGCCTGGAAGCGGAGCCGGCTGCGCCGCTCCCGGAGGCCCCCAGCGCCGCTCTGGGCGGACCCTCTCCGGAAACAGCCCGCACGCCGGCCAGCCCCAGCCCGCGGGCCCGGCGGGTGGAGCTGGACACTGCCAGCAGCTCCAAGGAGCGCTTGGAGCTGCGCCGGGCCCAAGCCGCCGCCGAAGAAAACAGGAGGGCGGGGGCCAGGCCGAGCTCGTCTCCCGGGGAGGGCCGAGGGGAGCTGCTGGCCTCGGCCGAGAACCTGGAGCGCTGGCGGCGGACCCTGCAGTGGTTGGGCGCCCTGTCGGTCTTGGCCGGGCTGCTGCTGGGGCTACTCCAGTACCTGACCGGGTCGGGCAGCTTGGCCGCGCTGTGGACCGCCATCGCCGGGCTGATCCTGGGCCTAGCCCTCTTCGGGCTGGCCGAGATGGCCCTGGCCCTGCGGGCCCTGCTGCTGGCTCACGCCCCGCGGTGAGCGCCGACCTGCCGGCCGAGCTGCGGGACGACCCGGCTGCGGCGCTGCTCTGGGAGGCGGTCTCCCGCTACAGCCCCTCGGGTGAGGAGGGGGAGGTCAGCCGGCTGCTGGTGGACTGGATGGGTCGGCGCGACTTCGCGGCCGAAGTGGATCCGGCCGGCAACGCGGTGGGCCGGCGCGGGAGGGGGCCGCTCCAGGTAGTCCTGCTGGGGCACATCGACACCGCTCCCGGCTGGTTGGCGCCTCGGCTGGAGGGCGGGCGGCTGTTCGGCCGGGGAGCGGTAGACGCCAAGGGTCCCTTCTGCAGCTTCCTCTGCGCGGTCTCTGGGCTGGACCGAGCGGCCTTGGAGCGGATGACCCTGACCTGCATCGGGGCGGTCGAGGAGGAGTGCCCTACCAGCAAGGGAGCCCGCTACGCGCTGACCCGCTACCGCCCGGACCTGGTGCTGATCGGCGAGCCGAGCGGCTGGCAGGGCCTGACCTTGGGGTACAAGGGGCGGCTGATCGCCCGGGCGACAGTCCAGCGGCCCAGCCACCACGGCGCCGCCGGGCTGGAGGGAGCCGCCGACCTGCTGGTGGGGTTCTGCGGCCGGGCTAAGCGCTGGGCCGGGCGGGCCGCGGGGGGAGAGCGCCCGGGCAGCCTGTTCGCGCAGGTGCAGCTGCGCGTCGAAGCGCTCAACTCGCAGCGCGACGGCCTCAGCGAGCTGGCGAGCGCCGACCTGGGGCTGCGCCTGCCCCCGGGGGTGGAGCCGGAGCAGGCCGCTACCGCCCTGCAGCAGCTGGCCGGGGACGCGGTCGAGCTCAGCTTCCTGGGCCAGGAGCGCGCCCACCTCTGCGAGCGGGACAGCCCGCTCAGCCGGGCGCTGCGGCTGGCCATCCGGGCCGAGGGGGGAACCCCCCACTTCACCTACAAGACCGGCACCAGCGACATGAACGTGGTCGCCCCCCACTGGGCGGTCCCGATGCTGGCCTACGGTCCGGGCGACTCCAGCCTGGACCACACCCCCGGGGAAGCCCTGGACTTAGACGAGTACCGCAAGGCCAGCGCGGTGCTGGAGCGGGCCCTGCGCTCCCTGGCCCCCAGCTGATCCCGGCCTCTTCGGCGGCCTCCTGCTAGCGGGCCGGGGCGGGGCGCCCTAGACTAGGGCCATGCCAAGCGCCACCCTGTCCACCCCAGGCGAGCCGAAGAGCCCCGCGGCCAGCCAGGTGATCGCCATCGATCGGCGCACCCTGCTGGCCCTGCACCAGTCCTACCGGCGCCACCAGACCATCGCCATCGTCGCCATCGCGACCGGCATCACCGTCGGTGTGGCGGTGGGAACCTGGTTGCTGCTCAGAAATCGCCCTCCCCTGCCCGACCTCGACGAGGGCGGCGCCCCGCTGTTCATCTGAGCCCATGGGCGAGACGGGACCAGGCGACCTGCTGGAGCTGCGCGGGCTGGTGGGGAGCCGGCCGCTCTTCGCGGTAGGCGCCGGCGTCCTCCTGGAAGACGCCGAGGGGCGTCTGCTGCTGCAGCGGCGCAGCGACGACGGCCTGTTGGGCCTGCCCGGCGGCACGGCCGAGCCCGGCGAGACGCTGCCCGGCTGCGCCGCGCGGGAGCTGGCCGAGGAGACCGGCTGGCACCTCGACCCGGAGCGGCTCCGGCCGCTGGCCACCCTGAGCGGCCCCGAGTTCTACTTCCGCTACCCCAACGGCGACCAGGTCTACTACGTCTCCACCCTCTACCGGGGGAAGCTGGCCGACTGCTCCGGCGGCGGGAGCGGAGACGCCGAGACGCTGGAGCTGTGCTGGGTGGAAGTATCCGAGCTGACCGATCCGCAGCTCAGCGGCCCGGTCACCCGAGCCGGCGCCCACCTGCTCGGAGCCCGGCTGCCCTGGCCGCCCGCCCAGCCGGCCCCGGAAGGGGGTGAGACCTACTCGCTGAGCCTGCGACCGCTGATCGGCCAGCGGGGTCTGTTCGCCCCCGGAGCCACCGCGGTCCTGCGCAGCCCGAGCGGCAAGGTCTTGCTGCAGCGGCGCAGCGACGGCGGCTTCGGGCTCCCCGGGGGTTACTGCGCGCTGGGGGAGCGCCTTGACCTTGCCGCCCAGCGCGAGCTGCGCGAGGAGACCGGCCTCAGCGGAGGGGAGCTGCGCTTTTTGGAGCTGCAGGTTGGGCCGCGCTACTGGCACCGCTACCCCGGCGGCGACCTGGTCTACCACGCCAACGGGCTCTTCGCCGGCCGCTGGCCCGACGAGCGGGTCCCCACCCCGGCCGACCACAAGAGCCGGAGCTTCGGCTGGTTTTCCCGAGAGGAGTGGACCGGGTTGCCGCTCAGCCCGCTGGTCAGGGACGCCCTGGAGCTGGCAGAAGGCCGGTAGAGCGCTCGGCCGGCTTCCCGGGAACCGCTCGGGAAAATTTTGCTAGAATACGGCTTCGGCCCCAGGCCTCACCTCGGGCTCTGTTTCGCATGTCGCAGCCGCGAAAGGAGGTGCAATGAACCAGTACGACGTCAACCTGATCCTCAATCCCAACCTGAGCAGCGAGCAGGTGGCCACCGAGCGCTCCTACACCGAGGAGACCATCAAGGCCGCTGGCGCCGAGGTGATCTCCCTGCAGGAACTCGGCAACCGCAGGCTGGCCTATCCGATCCAGAAGGACCGCGAGGGCTACCTGATGTACTTCACCATCAAGGCCGCGGGGAACCCTCTCAAGTCCATCGGGGACACCCTCAGGCTGAGGGACCACATCCGCCGGGTGCTCATCGTCCGGGACCACCCGGAATGGAAGACCAAGAAGGACTGAGGCCCTAGGGCCAAGGAGGAACGTCCCATGGCGCGAGGTATGAACCACGTCTTTCTGGTGGGCGCCGCCGCCCGCGACCCCGAACTGCGGTACACCCCCTCGGGGACCCCGGTTCTGGAGTTGACCGTGGCCGGCGAGGACACGGTGACCGGGGCGGACGGGCAACCCCGTACCCTACCCTGGTACCACCGGGTCAGCCTGCTGGGGAAGAGCGGGGAGACCATCGCCGAGCAGGTCAAGGCCGGGCACGCCCTGCTGGTCGAGGGATCGCTGGAACAGCGCTCCTGGGAGACGCCGGAGGGGCAGAAGCGCAGCGCCACCTCGGTCAAGGCGCTGAGGATCGAGCAGCTCCAGAGGCCCAAGGAGCAGCTGATCAGCGACGCCGGGGGCGGAGTGCGCCTGCAGAACGGCGTCAACGAGGTCACCCTGGTCGGCAATCTGGGCCGCGATCCGGAGCTGCGCTACACCAGCTCAGGGGACGCCGTGGCCAGCTTCGCGCTGGCGGTCAGCGAGTCCTGGAAAGGCCGGGACGGCAACTGGCAGGAGCGGACCCACTGGATCGACGTGAACGCCTGGAGGGAGCTGGCCGAGCAGGCCGCCGGCCTGCACAAGGGCGATTCGCTGCTGGTGCAGGGCCGGGTCAGGAACGACTCCTGGACCGACAAGGAAGGGCAGAAGCGCAGCGCCACAAGAGTAGAAGCGATACGCGTCGAGGCTTTGACTCGAGGCCCGGCAGCCCCTGGCAGCGCCGGCGCCACCCCAGCAGGCGGCCGACAAGCCCGAAGCACGCCTGCTCCTACCCAGGGGTCCCATTCGAGCAGCCCAGATATCGAGGACGGCTTGCAAGATTTTCCACCGCCAGAAGACGATTTGCCATTCTGAGGGCGGGTTCCCGCCCTCTTTGAAGGAGCCATCATGCCCACCGAAGTCAAGAAGCCCAAGGGGAAGGGCCCCAAGCGCCCCCGCAAGCCCAAGATCGACCCCTTCGCCATCGGCGAGCTGGAGATCACCGACTACCACGACGCCAAGATGCTCAGGCGCTTCATCAGCGACAGCGGCAAGATCCTGCCCAGGCGCCGGACCGGCCTGAGCGCCAAGAACCAGCGCCGCCTGGCCGGAACCATCAAGATCGCCCGGCAGTTGGCTCTGCTGCCCTTTACCGACAAGCTGGTACGGCGGTGAGCGTCTCCCTGATCCTGCTAGAACCGGTGAACAACCTGGGGCGGCCGGGCGAGATCGTGCAGGTGAAGCCGGGCTACGCCAGGAACTTCCTGATCCCCCGGGGCCTGGCCCTGCCGGCCACCCAGGCCAACCTGAAGACCCTGGAAGCCAGGGTACGGGCTAGGGCCCGGCAATCCGAGCGGGAGAAGGAGGAGGCCCTGGCCCTGCAGGGCCGGCTGGCCGACACCACCATCACCGTGGCGGTCCGCGCCGGTGAGGGCAAGATCTACGGTGCGGTGACCGCGGCCGACATCGCCGAAGCGGCCCTGGCCCAGACCGGCGAGCAGCTGGACCGCCGCCGGATCCTGCTGCACCGGGCCATCAAGGAGCTCGGTTTCTACACCCTGACCTACCGCGCCCACCACGAGGTGAGCATCGAGCTGAAGGTCTCGGTGGTCGCCCGGTAGTACCCGCTCCTGCGCCCGGGGTGGCTGCTGAGCCACCCCGGGCGCAGCTGCTCGGTAGCCCCGCGGCAGATCCGCCCGGTAGCCCCTGCGGGCTGCGGGGCGGTTTGGTTTGGCAGCCCGCAGCCGGAGAAAACCAGCCGGCCCCAGCCGAGCGGGCCCTACCGGGTAAGCCAGGGCAGCCGGCCCGGCTCAGAGGAAAGGTATTGGGTAGACTGGCCGAGATGCGACTAGCGGTGATTGCGGATCTACATGCCAACCTGACGGCGACCTTGGCCGTACACGAAGACATCCAGCGACGAGGGATCGGCGACATCTGGGTGCTGGGGGACCTGGTCGGCAAGGGACCACGGCCCAAAGAGGTGCTCGACTGGGTAGCCAGCCACGCCAGCGTGGCGCTGATGGGCAACTGGGACATCCGGGTGGCGGGAGCCAGCAACCGGCCCCAGGATCTGTGGCCCCGCTCGCAGCTCAGCCCCGGCCAGCTGGAGTACCTGTCCAACTTGGCCTTCGCCCACGAGGAGACCTTCTCGGGGATGCTCTGGCGCTTCGTCCACGCCTCGGCCAAGAGCGTCTTCCACCGGATCTACCCGCACTCCTCGCTGCCGGACCAGCGCGAGATGTTCCAGCCACAGGCCGAGCACGACCTGCACAGCACCGCCGACGCGGTGGTCTACGCCGACGTGCACGAGGCGCTGATCGTGGACGTCGAGGGCAGGCCCCTCATCAACACCGGCAGCGTGGGAAACCCACTGGACAGCGTGCTGGCCAGCTATCTGATCTTGGAGTTCGAGCCCAACGGCTACAGCAGCACCATCGCCCGGGTGAATTACGACCGCGAGGCCGAGGTGGCGGTAGCCGAGATGACCCAGATGCCCTTCGTGCGCGAGTACGTCCACGAGCTGCGCACCGGGCGCTACCAGAAGCGCAGGACCAGGCTCTGAGGGGACCGCGGCTGCCTGGCCGGGTACGGCCGCGCCGACTGGATACGCGTCCGCGTCTGCGCTTGGAGCGTGAGTCTACCGAAACGCTCGACCGGAGCTAGGAGCCGCCCGCCCTATCCGGTAGTTTGATCGAGCGCTTGGGTAGTTTGATCAGCGCAGCGCCCAGCTCACTCTGCATTCCCTAGTTCCTTGATTCCTTGAGTACACGGAGTACACGCTCGAGCTCAACAATGCAAGGGCATGCTGTCTGTCCATAGCCCGACCGGAGGATCACGCCTAAGGTAGCAGCGAAAACTGCGGGAGGATGCGCCGGGCCAATCCGGCAGTGAGCGCAACTACAGGGTGACCTCGCCGTCGCGCCCTTCACGGGTGTTGCGCCAGGTGTCGCCGACCTCTGCCTGGTTCCCGGAGAGCCGCGCGCAGAATCAAGAAACCGCGAGAAGTGCGCCCCTGGAATGCACCAGACCAATCCATTAAAGTATCCGATAAGTAGGGAGGGGGGGCAATGCCGATCAGCCAAAGCGAGTTCGATGCGATGATGGATGACGCGGCAAAGTGGATCGAAGGAGACTTGCAGTGGGGGGAAGACCCCGATCATTCGCCTGCGGTTGAATTTCGAGCAGAAGTCCGCTCCGATACGGGATATCCGCTCTCGGTCAGGGGTCGCTACAACCAGCTCGCCGGTACGCTGTCTTATACCTTGCTTCACCGGACGACGGGCCGAGTGTATGCCTTGGATTTAGGTGCAGATCATCACAATCCGACCTGCCAAAGAGTTGGCGAAAAGCACAAGCACCGTTGGACTGACCAGTATGCCGACAAACAAGCCTATATCCCGGAGGATATTACCGCACCCGCCGAAGACCTGGCAGGGGTGTGGCAGCAGTTCTGTGCCGAAGCCAGAATTTCCCACCGCGGGAAGTTACAGCGCCTGCCGACCACACAGCCGAGGCTTGGGGATTTCTCATGAGCGCGAAGATCCGCGAAGCGCTGACCGATCAGCTCGGAGCGCTCTTCGAGTGCAAACCGCACCGAGGGTTTGTGCGAGTGCGCACGCCGTTTCTGTATCCCGACGGCGGCTTGATCGACGTATTCGTACGCATGCGCGGCGGGCATTTCGAGGTGACCGATTTAGGGGAGGCTTTGGGCTGGTTACGCCTTCAAACAACGCCGGCGCAGCGTTCCCCCAAGCAACGGCGGCTTCTTCAAGACGTCTGCATGACGCTCGGGGTTGAGCTTTTCGAAGGACAACTGTTTTTGCGTGGCGACGACCTGGCGCAGCTTTCCGACGGGGTCCTTCGTATCGGGCAAGCGGTGGTACGCATATCCGACTTATGGTTCACGACGCGCACGCGGTCTGTGGAGTCCGTAACCGATGAGGTCGCTGACTATCTTCAGGAGCGACGTATTCCCTTTGAACGCGCGGTGAAACTCGCTGGGCGCTCAGGCCGCGACTGGACTGTAGATTTTCAGACCCGTACGGAACGCAGCAGCGCGCTGGTGTCTGTACTCACCACCGGCTCGCGTGCAGGTGCCCGGCGCGTGGCCGAGCATGTTATCGCGGAGTGGCACGATCTGTCGCCGATGCGCGTCGGCCCACAGGCGCTGCGGTTCATCTCCCTGTTCGACGATACCGCCGACGTGTGGTCAGAAGAAGACTTCAAGTTGGTCGAATCGATCTCGGACATCGGCCAGTGGTCGCGGCCGGACGAGTTTGTCTCCATGCTTACCTCGGCGGCGTAATCGCAAAGATGGGCGCGCTGGAGAAGCTATAGCAGTTTGGACAGCATGCTGGCCAGCTATCTGATCTTGGAGTTCGAGCCCGACGGTTACAGCAGCACCATCGCCCGGGTGAATTACGACCGCGAGGCCGAGGTGGCGGTGGCCGAGATGACCCAGATGCCCTTCGTGCGCGAGTACGTCCACGAGCTGCGCACCGGGCGCTACCAGAAGCGCAGGACCAGGCTCTGAGGGGACCCGCGGCTGCCTGGCCGGAGGGCGGCCGAGGGGGTGACCGGGGCAACTCGGAGCGCTCCCTCTGGGGGCGCAGCCCAGCAGGCGAAGAGGATGGCACCTGCCCGCGGCGCGCCGATACCGAAGAGACTCGCACCCTAGCCCCAAGGTCGTGGCCAGCGGCGCCGGCTTCTTCTCCCGGCCGAGAGTCGGAGCAGCGACGAAGGTCACAGCGCAGCTGCGCCGGCACGCTTACCAGCGGCCACGCCAAATCGCTCCGGGGCGGTCCCGCTCTTCAGCGCACGAGTCGGTGAGTGCGCTGGTACGACACGTCCTGTTCATGCAACTGCCGTGCAGCACTACGAACCTCGGCAACCGCCGCCTGCGCTTTCGCTGGAGCCGCCCAGCTCCTCGGGGCGGTGGGGCGGGGCCGCTCTCCGCCGGTCCCAAGGCGCGCCGCAGGCCCAGGAGGTGGCCGGCGGCGGTAGATCCCCCAGCAGTGCCGGGGTGGGGTGCCCGCGCAGCCTACCGGCCAGGCAGCACTCCGCTGGCTCTGCGGCCTGCCTCCCCTGCTGGGGTGGTCCGGGCGTCCCCGGTCCTAGCCGGGCAGGACCTGCGCGCAGGGGCCTGAACTGGTAGCCTGAGCTGCCATGTGCACCGACCAGAGCTCAGCGGACCTTCCCGCGCGGACAGCGACCGCCCCCCTGTTTCCGCTGGTATACGTCATCGTGTTGAACTGGCAGGGCTGGCGGGACACCATCAGCTGCCTGGATTCCCTGAGGAGGCTCAGCTACCCCATCTACCGGCTGCTGGTCGTGGACAACGGCTCCACCGACGGCTCGGTAGCGCGCATCCGCGCCGCCCACCCGGAGGTCCCGGTGGTAGAGACCGGGAAAAACCTGGGGTTCGCCGGCGGCTGCAACGCCGGGATCCGGGTGGCCCTGGGGGAGGGCGCTGAGTACGTCTGGTTACTCAACAACGACGCGCTGGCGGACCCGAGGAGCCTGAGCGCCTTGGTCGCCGCGGCGGCCAGCGATCCCAGGGTCGGCGCCGCCGGATCGGTTATCTCCCAGCTGAGCCGCACAGAGCCGGAGATCTGGGGTGGTGGCTGGGTCCGGTTGTGGATCGGAAAGACCCGCCACGCCCGAGGGCCAAGCGACCCGCTGACCTACCTCAGCGGCGGCAGCCTGCTGATCAGGGCGGAGGCGCTGCGGCGCTGCGGTCTCCTGGACGAAATCTTCTTCATGTATTGGGAGGACACCGACCTCTCCTTCCGGCTGGTCGCCGCGGGCTGGACCCTGGCCGTCGTCCCCTCCTCGAGGATCTGGCACCAGGAGAATTCCAGTACCAGAAAGCTCCCTTACCTACGGGTGCAGTATTACCACCAGGCCCGGGTGCGCTTCCTGTGGAAGCACGCGCGCTGGCCGCTGGCCGCGATCCTCTTGGGCCTGCTCGATATGAGCGCCAGGGATCTGGTTCGCCGGCGCTGGCGCTCCCTGCTGAGCGCGTGGCGAGGAGCCGCCTCGGGGTTCTGGGGCGGCCCCCCCAGGCCCAGCCGCTGAGCCGGCTCCCAGGGTCGAGTAACCCGGCCCAGGCCGTTCAGCCGCGGCGCCAGCGAGATCCCGGTCGGCCGCGCGCCCACGGCTCCCGGCGCGGTCCCCTTGGGCCGGCGCCGGTCGCCCGCAGCGCTCGGTCAGCCGCCCGCCCGCAGCGCTGGTCAGCCAGCCGCTCAGGGGGCGCCGGGCGGAGTCTGGGCCAGCCGGAATTTCGGCCGCTGGGCTCATGTATCATGCCTAGGGGGCCGGGGTCCCCCTAGGGTGCGGAGCAGCGTATGACACTGCGGATCGGCTTAGACATCTCCCCAGCGATCGGGCAGCTGGGCGGGATCCCCCGCTACATCCTCGAGCTGGCCAAGCAGCTCTCCTTGGACGGCGAGGTGGACTGCCGTTACTTCGACGGGACCAGCTGGCACCCCCAGCTACCTGCCCTCGGACCCGGCGAGCGGCCCAACCCCAACAGCAGGCTGTTGGGGTTGGGCCGCAAGCTGGCGGTGGGCCCGCTGCGCCCCTTGGCCAGGAAGGTCTGGAAGGGGGTCTTCCACCACGGCTTGGAGCGGGGGGCCTCCCGGTTGGACCTGATCCACTACCCCAACTACTTCGGGCCCGCGGTCTCAGCCCCCGAGGTGCTCACCGTCCACGACTTAGGCTTCCTGCGCTTCCCGGAGACCCTGCCCAGCGACCGGCTGCGCTGGTTGCAGGAGGGTCTGGAGCCGGCGCTGGAGCGGGCGGCGCGGGTCTTAGTCCCCTCGCACTTCACCGCCAGCGAGCTGGTGGCCTTGACCGGAATCCCGGTGGAGCGCGTCAGCGTGGTGCCCATGGGGGTGGGTGAGCGCTTCCTGGAGCCGCTCGGCCCCGAGCGGCGCGCCGAGGTGCTGGCCAGGTTGGAGCTGCCGGTACCCTACCTGCTGGCGGTGGGCACCTTAGAGCCGCGCAAGAACCTCTCCACCCTGATCCGCGCCCACGCCGAGCTCCCAGCCGCCCTGCGCTCCCGCTACCCCCTGGTCTTAGCCGGGGCCCGGGGCTGGAAGGACCAGGCCCTGATGGAGCAGATCACCGCCCGCTCGGCGAGCGGCGAGCTGCGGGTGCTCCAGCAGGTGACCGACGACGAGCTGGCCGCGCTCTACCAGTCGGCCAGGCTGGTCTGCTACCCCTCCCTCTACGAGGGCTTCGGAATCCCTCCCCTGGAGGCGATGGCCAGCCGGGTGCCGGTGCTGGTCTCCCGAGCCTCCTCGTTGCCGGAGATCTGCGGGCCCTACGTCCGCTACGCCGACCCATTAGACAGCGCGGCCTGGACCGCGGCGCTGCAGGAGGAGTTAGAGACCGAGCCGGATCCAAGGCGCCTCCAAGCCGCCTTCGAGCGCGCCCGAAGCTTCAACTGGAAGCGCACCGAGCGGGACAGCCTGCGGGCTTACCAGCAGGCCCTGGGGCGGTGGTGAGCGGGCCCGGCGCCCCGGTCACCGTCTGGGAGCCGGGCAGCGCTCCCCGCCGCCTGCTGGCGGTGGGCGGAGGCTGGTTCCCGGCTCAGCCGGGGGGGCTGGAGCGCTACTACTTCGAGCTGGCGGCCCAGCTCACCGCCCCCCCCTGGCTGGGCGACTGGTCGCTCCGGGGTCTGGTGGTGGGGCCGAAGGCGGCCTTCTCCGAATCGGGCGGCAGGGTCGTGGCGGTCCCCAGCGCCCTACCCTTGCCGGCCAGGCTGGCCGCCCTGCGCCGGGAGGCCAAGCAGCTCAGCTCTCCCCTGCCCCAGCTGTGGACCGCCCACTTCGCCCTCTACGCCCTACCGCTGCTGGATCTGCTGCGCCGCCGCCCCTTGGTGGTGCACTTCCACGGGCCTTGGGCGAGGGAGAGCCTGGCCGAAGGGGGCTCCCCGCTGGCCGCCGCGGCCAAGAGGCAGCTGGAGCGGCAGGTCTACCGGCGCGCCGACCGGCTGATCGCCCTCTCCGCCGCTTTCGCCGACCTGTTGGCCACGGAGTACCGAGTCCCCTCCGAGCGGATCCGGGTGATCCCCGGCGGGGTCGATCTGGAGCGCTTCCGGGACCTACCCAGCCGCCAGCAGGCCAGGGCCGAGCTGGGCTGGGGGGAGCGCCCCACCCTGTTCTGCCTGCGCCGCCTGAGCCGGCGGATGGGCCTGCCGGCGCTGCTGGAGGCCATGGCCGAGCTGAAGCGCTGGCATCCCGAAGTGCAGCTCAAGCTGGCCGGGAGGGGCGAGCTGGCCGGCGAGCTCAGGCAGCTGATCCAGCGCCTGGGCTTAGAGAATCAGGTGGAGCTGTTGGGGAGGATCTCCGAGGCCGACCTGCCCCTCGCCCTGCGCGCTTCCGACCTGACCATCTTGCCCTCGCGTTCCCTGGAGGGTTTCGGCCTGGTGGCGGCTGAGTCGCTGGCCGCCGGAACGCCGGTGATGGCCACGCCGGTAGGAGGCCTGCCGGAAGTGCTGGCCGGCCTGCCGGATGGCTTGCTGCTGCCCGGGGCCAGCTCCAGGGAGATCGCAGGGGGGCTGCGCCGGGTCTTCTCCGGCGAGCTGGAGCTGCCCAGTTCCAGGATCTGCCAGGAGCACGCCGTCCGCTTCGGTTGGCAGCGGGTGATCCAGCGGATCACCGCGGTGTACCGGGAGGTGCTGTGAAGCCCCGGCTGCTGTTCATCGACCAGAGCGGCCTGCTGGGGGGGGCCGAGCTCTGCCTGCTGGATATCGCCACCCACTACCGGGAGCAGAGCGAGGTGTTGCTGCTGGGGGAGGGCCCCTTCCTGGACCGCTTGGAGCAGAGCGGGGTGCAGGCCTCGGTGCTCAGGGTCCCCGCCCGGCTGCACCAGGTCCGCCGGGAGACCGGAGCGGCCGGGAGCAGCGGGGCGGTGTGGGCGGCACTCAGCTTAGCCCGGGAGGTGGCCAGGCGGGCCAGGGCCTTCGACCTCCTCTACGCCAATACCCAGAAAGCCTTCGTGGTCGCCTCCCTGGCCGGGAAGCTGGCTGCCAAGCCGGTGCTGTTCCACCTGCGCGACATCCTGAGCCCCGAGCACTTCAGCCGGTCCAACCGCCGCTTAGTCACCGCGTTGGCCAACCGCTTGGCGGCCCGGGTGGTGGCCAACTCGCGGGCCAGCGCCGAAGCTTTCCGGCAAGCCGGCGGCCGCAAGCAGGTAGAAGTCGTCTACGACGGCATCGACGAGCAGGCTTTGGCCTTGCCGAGACCCGGAGACGGCTCGCTGCGCGAGCAGATGGGCTTGAGCGGGCTCCCTTTGGTCGGCGTGTTCAGCAGGCTAGCCCCTTGGAAGGGCCAGCACGTCCTGTTAGAAGCGCTGGCCCAGCTCCCCGGCGTCCACGCCTGGTGCGTGGGGGAGGCGCTCTTCGGCGAGGAGGACTACGCCAGCAGCCTGCGCGCCCGCACCGAGCAGCCCGACTTGGAGGGCCGGGTGCACTTCCTGGACTTCCGCAGCGACGCCGCCGCGCTGATGGCCCAAGTCGACGCCGTGCTGCACACCTCGACGGTGGCCGAGCCCTTCGGGCGGGTGATCGTCGAGGGCATGATGGCCGCCCGGCCGGTGATCGCCACCGCCGGCGGCGGGGCCCTGGAGATTTTGGAGGATGGCCGCTCCGGCCTGCTGGTCCCCATGGGGGATCCCGGGGCGCTCTCCTCGGCGATCCGCTCGCTCTACCGAGACCCCGCTTGGGCCGGGGAGCTGGCCAGCGCCGGGCAGCGCCGGGCCAAGGAGCACTTCTCGCTGGAGGTGACGCTCCCCAGCCTGCAGCGCGAGATCGCAGCGGCCCTCCAGGGTGGGCCCCGCCGGGGTCTGGTGCTGTGAGCGGGCCGGACCAGCCCTGGCCGCTGGCCGGCGGACTGCCGGCCAGAACCGCGCTGATCCACGACTGGCTGGTGGCCAGGGGTGGCGCCGAGCGGACCTTGGAGGCCATGCTGCAGGTGCTGCCCGGGGCCGAGGTCTACACCCTGATCCACGACCCCAAGGCCTTCGCCGGCAGCGGCAGTCCCCTGGAGGGAGCCCGGGTGCACAGCTCCTTCCTGCAGCGCCTGCCCTGGGCGCAGCGCCGCCACCGCGGCTACCTGCCGCTGATGCCGCTGGCGGTGGAGAGCTTCGACCTCTCCGGCTACGAGCTGTTGCTCTCCAGCAGCCACGCCGTGGCCAAGGGAGTGCAGGTGGGGGCCGAGCAGCTGCACGTCTCCTACCTGCATACCCCCATGCGCTACGCCTGGGAGCTGTCTAGCAGCTACCTGCAGCGGGCCGGCCTGGACGGCGGACCGGCCGGCCTAGCCGCCTTGGCCCTGCTGCACTACCTGCGGATCTGGGATCAGGTCAGCGCCCACCGGGTGGATCTGTTCGTGGCCAACTCTCGCTGCGTGGCCAGGCGGATCTGGAGAGCGTACCGCAGGCCGGCCGCGGTGCTCTACCCGCCGGTGGAGGTGGAGCGCTTCGATCCGGGAAGGCCGAGGGGGGAGTTCTATCTGACCGTCTCCAGGTTGGTCCCCTACAAGCGCGTCGATCTGATCGCGCAGGCGTTCCACCGGCTAGGGAGACCGCTGGTGGTGATCGGAGAGGGGCCCGAGCTCCCCAGGCTCCAGGAGCTGGGCGGACCCAACCTGCGCTTTCTCGGGCAACAGCCGGACGCGGTGGTGCGCGAGCACCTAGAGACTTGCCGGGCTTTCGTCTTCGCCGCCGACGAGGACTTCGGGATCGCCCCGGTGGAAGCCCAGGCCGCGGGAGCTCCGGTGCTGGCCTACGGCCACGGGGGCGCCCTAGAGACGGTGCTGCCCGGGCGCAGCGGCCTCCTCTTCGCTGCGCAGAGCGTGGCCAGCCTGGTGGGGGCGGTGGAGAGCTTCGAGGCGGCGCCCCACTTCCCGGTGGAGCTGCTCAGGGAGAACGCCGAGCGCTTCTCGGCGCAGCGCTTTCGGAACGAGCTGGCCGAGCTGCTGGAGCGGGCCAGCCAGCTGTTCCGCCGCGGTCAGGACCCGGAAGTGCTGGCCAGGGAAACCACCGGAATTTGAGCTTCCCTGGGGCGGGGGCGCTCCCGAGCGCGGGCGGCGACCCCGTACGGGCAGGGCGCCGGGAGGGGATGACCCGGAATCCTTGCATCCGGCGGAAACTGCCTAGCGCCTGAAGCGAGGGCAGGGGGCGCGAAACCTAGATCTGGCCGGGATATGGACTCGCCTGCCCAATCCGGCCCGTAGGCCGCGCCGGGCAGAGAGCCCCTATCCGCGCAGGGAAGCGCGCCAGGTCTTTCTGGGTCCTTGTAGCTGCGGTTCAGCATCGCCATCCACCCCGTCCGCAGCGGAGCCAAGCCTAAAGCCCAGGTGCAAGGCTGCCCCTGACGCATCCCCACCCCCTACACCTGCTGGCCCGCCACAGGTCATGCCGTACCCCTCCCCCACCCAGAAGGTCTAAGAGCCAGATATTTTCACCTGGGCCTTTTTGGGTAGCCCCAAGCGTGGCGAGGCGATCCTAGAGCGGTCCCCAGCAACCGGCACCCCCTGCGGCCACCCAAGCTGCCCGGCAGGCCCGCGACCGCAGGCTCTCGGCCCGCTCCAGCACGGCCACCTCGCTGCGTGGCGGGACGGTACGCTCGCAGAGCTGGCCAGGCGCGCCGACCGGTACCACGTAAGACCGCAGCCGCGCAGCGGGCGCAGGCCGGTGGGTTTTTGACCGGCGGACCGGCCGAGGTAGCGGGGTGCGCCCAGCAGCTACTGCCGGATAGCGGCGAGGAAGCTCTGGGCCAGCTGCAATTCTTCGCGGCTGACCGTGTGCGGCCGACCCGGGTACCGCTTGGTGGTCACCCTAGCCCCCAGGGCGCTGAGGATTTCGGCCGACTCCTCCACGCGGCTCCAGGGAATATACGGGTCGGGGTCCCCGCTGCAGAGCAGCGCAGGTGTCCCGGCCAGCGGAGCCTCCGCCGACCGGAGGAGATCATCCCGCACCGCCCCGGGTGGGCCGATGAGTCCGCCCGTGAAAGCGATCAAGCCCCCGTAGCGCGCCGGGTGGCTGGCCACGAACTCGGTCGCCAGGCACGCCCCCTGGGAGAAACCCCCCACCACGATGTGCCGGCGGGGTATGCCGGTCTGTTCCAGCCAGGCGATCACCGACGCGACCTTGGCCAGCGCAGAGCTGAGGTAGGGTTCGTTGGCCTCGCGCGGAGACAAGAAAGGGCGCGGATACCAGATGTGATCTCTCGCCTCCGGCGCGACGAAAGCGAAATCGGGAAGCTCGAACTCGCCCGCCAGCTGGAGGATGTCCTCGGCCGACCCGCCGCGTCCGTGCAGCAGCAAGGCGGCGAAGCTCGCCTGGGGAAGAGGTACGCCAGCGCGCAGCACGCTTCCCCCCGCATGGGGATCGGTTGTCACGCCGGCGTCCCTCCCTTGGCTTTGTGCAGGACCACCGGCGGGAGGCGTTGGGCGAGCGGGACCAGCTGAGCTTCCAGCCACTCTGGCACCCGGAGTTCCTCGCCGAGCGACTCTAGCGGCTCGTCCGCCGTGAAGCCCGGAGAATCCGTCGCGAGCTCCAAGAGCACGCCGCCGGGCTCGCGGAAGTAGATCGACCGGAAGTAGGCGCGTTCCATCACCGGGGATACGTCGAGGTGCCGGCTGATCACCGCCAGCCACTCCTGCTGGTCCTGGGCGTCGGCCGAGCGGAAGGCGATGTGGTGCACGGTGCCGGCTCCCAAGCGGCCCCGCCCGGCCTCGGGGTCGGTCACGATATCGATGTGGTTGCCGAGGGCGTGGCCAGCCGCTGCCAAGCGCAGCCAATTCCCTTCCTCGGCTACCTTGTGGAAGCCGAGCAGGGCGAGCGCCGCCTCGGTCCGGCGAGCGTCCCGTTGCAGTATCGTCACACCGAAGAGGCCCAAGATGGCGTGCTCGGCGGGCACGTCGGAGAAGCGGGACGCCCCCGGTCCGGTGGGCTCCGCGTGCCCCACCAGCTCGATCTTCATCCCGTCCGGATCGCTGAAGGCCAGCACCGTCTCGTCCAGACCCGCTTCGGTCCGCTCCGTCCGCTCCGAGGGGAGGTGGTGGGATGCCAACCGGCTTTCCCAGTAAGCGATGGACGCGGGGGGAACGCTGAAAGCGGTGCGGATGACCTCTCCGGCTCCCACCTTCCCGCGGCTCGCGTGGGGCCACGGGAAGAAGGTCAAGATGGTGCCGGGCGTTCCGGTGTCGTCTCCGAAATAGAAGTGGTAGGTGTTCGGGTCATCGAAATTGACGGTCTTCTTGACGAACCGGAGCCCGAGCACCTGGGTGTAGAAGTCGAGGTTCCGCTGCGGATCGCTGGCGATTGCGGTGATGTGGTGCAGCCCTGGGATAGGTTGGGTAGGCAAGAAACTCCTCCTAAGCTCCTCGCGCGGGGCGCGGCTGCCCAGGTAGCGAGCTATGGCGCAGCCGCGGCGAGAGTGCGGCCGCCGGCCATAGCGCCCCCCGCTCCTAGCTGCCGGCAGCCCTCCGGGGCGCCAGCGCAGCGCCCCGCTGGCAGGAGGCCGGCTCACGCAGCCGCGGCTGCGCCGGCCGTGGTGACCGCGCATAGGTCCTCCGCGCCCAGATGCGCGGAAATAGCCTAGCACGAGCCAGCTCCCGCGCTTTTGACGCCGTGGCGGGCGCTCCGGCGGCGGCTGCCTGAAGAGCTGATCCACCAGCCGCGGCGCCTGAGGAGGGCTAGCTCCCGGCGCGGATCCGCGCCGGTCAGGGAGCCGCGCCTGCCCAGCGAGCTGCCTCGGCGCCGCTACGGCTGCGCGGAGGTGCTGATGAGGTCCGTGTGATCAGCGTGTTCGACGGGCCGCTACGGCTGCGCGGAGGTGCTAGAAGCGAGAGCCCACAAGGGCGAGGCCGGGGCGCCGGGACCATCCAGCGCCAGGGGCCTAGCCGAGGAAGCTCGGCTCAGGGCCCGCCGCAGCCTCTCCCGCCGGCAACGAGGAGGCGGCCAGGGGGCTCAGGGAGGCTAAGGCCGGGGCCTAGGCCCCCACCTACCTTGGCAATCAGGGCCCTCATCTGCCAGAATGAGTGCGCGGACATGCCCACCGACGCGCAGCGCCAGCAGCCACAGGACACCTCAGCGAGGCAGCCCCCCAGCTGCGCGGGCGCCAAACTCCCTGCGCCAGAAACTCGGCCCGCTGAACGGGGTCGCCGGCGGGCGTGTCCCGCGCAGCCCCGCGCAGCTCGGGCCCGAGGTCACGGCGCGTGGCCGCAGCGGCGGAGCTCACCGCTCGGCCCGAGTGGTTTCGCAGCCTCCCGCAGGCCGCCCCCGCAGCACCCTGGGAAGACCGGGCGGCCCAGGGAACAGCTGCCCGGCCCGGCCGGGCAGCCACCGGCCCGGCCTTGGAGCGCGCGGCGCACCGAGCGGCCGGCCGAAGCGCTCGGTCCGTCCAGCCCGCACCACCTGGTGGGCCATGCGCTTCCTTAGACTCACCGCCCGCCGCCTGCTGGTGCGCGCCCTGCCCCGGGTCACGCGCTCTCCGGCGCTACGCCGTCTCGGCGTAGCCATCCTCGACCTCTTTCCGAATTTCAAGCGGCAGCTCAAGGTATTTGCCATCCGCCACAGCCTCATCGCGCTACCCGACGGGAAAGGCGAGCTCTCCGCGGCGGCGAGGCGCTGCTGCGCGAGGTTGGCCTACCTTGCCAAGCAGATAGCCAAGGAAGACTGATGCACATCGCTATAGACCTCCAGGCAGCCCAGAGCGAGAGCCGCTTGGGGGGGATCGGCCGTTACACCATGTCCCTGGTCCAGGCCATCGCGAGGAGCCGGTCCGGGCACGAGATCACCTTGGTCCTCAACGGGCTGCTAAAGGATTCGCTAGAGAGGATCCGCTCGGCCTTCGACGGCCTGCTACCCCAAGAGTCCATCCGAGTCTGGTACGCACCCGGACCGCTGCGGGCCGACGACGGCAACGCAGCCCGGAGAGCTGCGGCCCAGCTGATCCGCGAGGCTTTTCTATCCTCCCTGAAGCCGGATGTGGTGTTAGTCCCGAGCCTGTTCGAGGGATTCATAGACGACGCGGTCACCAGCGTGGGCCTCTTCGACCCCGCAGTCCCCACCGCCGCTGTCCTGTACGACCTCATCCCCCTGGTGCATCCCGAACTCTACCTGACACCTTTCCCCGGCTACGAACCTTATTACCGAACGAAATTGGAATATCTCCGAAGAGCGGACCTCTTGCTGGCGATTTCAGAGTTCTGCAAGCAGGAGGCTGTCCAGGAAGCGGCGATCCCCGCGGAGCGGATCGCCACCGTAGGGGCGGCAGCGGCGAGCTTTTTCCACCGGGTGGAGCCACCGGCGGATAGCCACGGCAGCTTTCCGGAGCGTTTCGGTATCACCAAGCCTTTCGTGATGTACGCAGGGGGAGCGGACCCGCGCAAGAATCTAGAGCGGTTGACCGAGGCCTTCGCGCAGCTGCCCGCCCAGATCCGAGACAGCTTTCAGCTGGGCCTAGTAGGGGGAATTCCTCCCAGCCGCGTGCAAGAGCTGAAGCGGGCCGCGAAAGGTCATGGGCTGGGGAGCGGGGAGGTCGTCATGACGGGCTATGTCACGGACGAGGAGCTCCGCGCGCTCTACAGCGCCTGCAGCCTGTTCGTCTTCCCGTCTCTCCACGAGGGCTTCGGCCTACCGGTCCTCGAAGCCATGGCCTGCGGCGCTCCGGTCCTAGCTGCGAACTCCTCCAGTTTGCCCGAGGTCATCGGGCGGCAGGACCTATTGTTTGATCCTTACGACGCCAGCGAGATGGGCGCCAAAATCGCCCAGGTCTTGACCGACCAGCGGCTGAGCCGGGAGCTGAGCGCCTACGGGATACGCCGCGCGGCCGAGTTCTCCTGGGAGAAGTGCGCCCAGCGGACGGTCGCGGCCCTAGAGCAGCTGAGGAGGGAGTTCGTCCCCCAGAGGCCCATCCGGCCGGCGGAGCGACCTGGGAAGCGCCCGCGCCTGGCCTTTGTCTCCCCTCTCCCGCCGGAGAAGACCGGTATTGCCAGCTACAGCGCGGCGCTCCTCCCCGAGCTGTCCCGCCACTACCAGATCGAGGTGGTGACACCCCAGGCCGAAGTAGCTGCCGGTTGGGTGGCCGAGAACTGCCCGCTGCGCTCTCCTGAGTGGTTCCTAGAGAACGCAGCCCAGTTCGACCGGGTGCTCTATCAGTTCGGGAATTCACCCCACCACGCGTATATGTTCGACCTGCTCGAGCTGCACCCTGGTGTGGTCGTACTGCACGACTTCTTCCTGAGCTCGGCGCGGGCCGAGGGCGAGGCGCAAGGGCGCCGCCCAGCTGCCTGGTCCAGAGAGCTCCTGCATTCCCACGGATACCGAGCCGTCGCCGAGTGCTGGGCCGATCCGCTAGCAGCTGAGCTGCGCTATCCCTGCAACCTGAGCGTCTTGCAGCAGGCCCAGGGGGTGATCGTCCACTCGGCGCACGCCAAGCAGCTGGCTGCGTCTTGGTACGGCGAGGAGGTGGCGGCGCCCTGGAGGGTCATCGCGCGGGAGAGCGCGGCCGAGCTCCCCGGGGACGCCGCCCCGGTGCCCCCAAGCTCGGCCGAGCCGGGACAGCCGGCCGTAGAGCCGGACCGGCTCCAGCAAAGCGGAGCGGCGCCGGAGCAGCTGAGCCGGCGCGCTCCGCAGGAGTCCGAGCGGCGCTGCGCCGACCTGTACGCCGAAGCCATAGAGCAGTTCTTTGCAGCGGGCCAGACCAGCCCCTCCGCCTTGCCCGGGGCGATGGCGGCCAGCAGAGCCCTGAAGTCCGCCTCCCAGAGTGACCTGGAAGGTTACGCGCGAGCTCTCGTACGGAGCTTCAAGCCCATAGGGCTACCCCGGCAGCTGTTTGTGGATGTCTCCGCCATCGCCCGCGTCGACCTGAGGACAGGAACCCACCGCGTCACCCGCGGGATCCTCAAGCAGCTGCTCAGAGACCCCCCGGAGGGGTACCGGGTGGAGCCTGTCCGCGCGGCGCAGGAGCGGCTCGGCTACTCCTATGCGCGCCGGTTCACGATGGGCTTCTTGGGGTATCCCGGCTCCCCTTTGGAGGATGAGCCGATAGACTTCTACCCCGGGGATATTTTCCTAGGACTCGACTTCGCCTGCAATTTTTCTCTAGCGCAGGAGCGGCTTCTGGAACAGATGCGGGGTAGCGGAGTGCACATCTGGTTCTTCGTGCATGACCTGCTTCCCGTTCTCCATCCGGAGTGGTTCCCCGCCGGAGACACCGAGAGTTTCGCTCAGTGGCTCGAATTGGTCGGCGGCATGGAAGGCGCCATCTGCAGCTCCTCTAGCACGGCAGGAGACCTGAGGCGTTGGCTAGTGGAGAGGGGCAGAAAGGGCCTCCTGCCCTTCCATCTAGCGGTGTGCCCGATCGCCGCCGACATCGAAGAGTCGCAGCCCTCCCGAGGTATGCCTGAGGGCGCAGAGAAAGTTCTGGAGAGTATACGCAGCCGACGCTCCTTCCTGATGGTCGGAACGATCGAACCCCGCAAAGGGCACTTGCAAGCCATCCGAGCGTTTGATCTCCTGTGGGAGGAGGGTTTAGACGTCAACCTGATCATCGTCGGCAGGCGCGGCTGGATGGTTGACGATCCGGTAGCCCTGCTGAGATCCCATCCCGAGCTCGGCAAGCGGCTCTTCTGGCTGGAAGCGATCAGCGACGAATACCTCGAGCGGGTCTACCAGGCCGCCAGCTGCCTCATCTGCGCCAGCGAAGGGGAGGGGTTCGGTTTGCCGATCATCGAAGGGGCGAAGCACGGGCTTCCACTGATCGTCCGCGACATTCCAGTCTTTCGGGAGGTCGCAGGGATAGGGGCGTTCTATTTTTCCGGCAAGGAGGCGGCCGATTTAGCGGCCGCTGTCAGGGTTTGGCTGGAATTGGCGAAGTCGGCAAGGGTTCCTTCAAGTACACCGGTTGCCTGGCTGACTTGGGAGCAGAGCGCAAGCCGGCTGAAGGACGTGCTGACCTGCGAAAGTGAGCGCGAGCGGCTACTTTTGGGACCGCCCTCCTGAAGCCGCCGGCGCCACCACAAACGCTCCCGAACCGGTGCACGTAGCCAGCCAGGGGGCGGGCAGCTGCCATCGTCTGGGCGCTACCGCTGGATAGCAGCTCCAAAACAGCGCAAGCCCCTGGACGGTTCTCATGTTCGGTGGTATCTTGTCTGAGACGAAATGCTTCTCTACCTTGCCAGCGCCTTAAGGGCGCGCCGCTTTCCTTAATCCGGCAAAGTTAGGAGATGGCCGCTGATGGGAGACTTTAGGAAACTGAACCGAATAAAAATCCAGGGATTCAGGTCCATCGAATACGTGGAATTGGAATTGAGAGCCCTCAATGTGCTGATCGGTTTAAATGGCGCAGGCAAGTCAAACTTTATCGGCTTTTTCAAGCTGGTCCGTCAAATAGTCGCGAAAAATCTGCAAGCTTACGTGGACCAGCAGCTGGGCACAGACAAGCTGCTGTTTTTTGGGCACGAGCGCTCAGGGTCGCTGCACTTTTACCTTGAATTTGCACCCAACGCCTACGCGGCCAGCCTCGTGACAGACGCCGACGGCAGGCTGGTGTTTATCTACGAGACTTGCCAGTTCTTCGGGGATCGTCGCTTCAAGTACTCTAGCGGCACGGAGAAAACTCTGCTCTCCTGCGGAGAAGCAAGGGAATCGAGTTTGCCTGACCGGCCGAACCGCAGAACCGTGGAAGGATGTACGGTCAATTACTTGCGGGACTGGGAAGTCTATCACTTCCACGATATCAACGAATCGTCCGCAGTCAAGCAGCCTGGGCGCATCGACAAGGGCCGGCTGTTACCACAAGCGGATAACCTGGCCGCCTTCCTCTGGTCGATGCGGGGAGGGTCCGTGTGGGAAAAGCGCGCCTACGAGCTGATCGTCAGCTACATTCAGAGGGTTGCGCCATTCTTTCTCGACTTCGTTCTGGAGCCGGAGCGCGACAATCCCGAGCTGATCCGCCTGCGATGGAAGCATCGTGGTTCTGGCTATACGTTCTACGCCAGTGACTTTTCGGACGGCACGCTGCGTTTCATCTGTCTGGCAGCGCTATTGTTGCAGCCGGAGCCGCCGGCCATCATCCTGCTGGATGGGCCAGAGTTGGGGCTGCACCCCTGTGCGCTGTACCAGCTGGCCGACATGATGCAGCTGGCATCGGACAAGACCCAGGTCATCGCTGCCACCCAGTCGGCCATTCTGATCAATCAGTTTTCCCCAGATGACCTGATCCTGGTGAGCCGACTCGGCGACGCTTCCCAGTTTCGCCGCATCTCCTTGGCGCGAGAGGCCGATACTTGGCTGGACAAATTCGTCATGGGTACTTTATGAGGGTGCCACAGCGACACGCGTAATCGCGCACCTCGCGACCCCGGCCGAAGGGCCGGGGAAACGCGGGTCTGCCTAGAAACCCTCCGGCCATATCTGGAAAGGCCGCAAAACTTGCGGTGAGGGGTGTGGGCGGGCGAGCCGAGATCGCCTTGGCCAGCGCAATACTCGGACTAAACCCCAAGAGAGGTCCGGCGATAGATCAGGTTGCTGCCGAAGTGGCACCGGCGCCCCGCCGAGCGAGCAGCGCCCCCACACCCTGAGCGGACACCAGAGGCTGGAAGAACGGCCGGCAAGGAGGGCGAGGTGGGGAGTAACCCGCCGGGCTGGGCCGGTCTCGGGGTAGCTGCTCCGTATTCCCATACCCCCGGGAAAGCAGCGCAGCGCCTTCTGAAAGCCACCGCTGCCGGGGGGACGCGGAAAGGCGAAAGCGGTGGCCTGCCCCCTGTGGCCGGGCTGGCCTACACCACCGCGAACCCCTGGGATGGGGCGCTACCGGTTCGGAAGCCAGATCAGCAGCGACGTTCTGGAAGACTCCAGCCGCTTGATCCGAGCTGCCGGAATCCAAGCCCGCAGCGATCGCAGCTACAAGAACTCTCTCGAGACCTACCTGGCTCTGACCAAGCTGGGTCCGGAGCCATCCACGCGAAGTGCCGAGCGGCCGTCACGCCCCATCCCCTGGGCAGCGGTGCGTCGGGTCAACTACCGGTCAACGGCCTGGCACGCGGTCTACCGCACATCCCGCGCGGGAGCCGACGCGCCGTCACCCTTGGCTGGAGCGGTCCTTATCCGTGGTCCAGATCTGGGAGCCGAAACCGACGGGCTCAGGGAAGCATGGCGGCTCAGACCACCTGCTCCCGCAGGGGCAGCGGAGGGGGCGACAGGGGCATGGCCGACGAGAGCAAGTGGAGGCGCCACGCTGCTCCCGGCGAAGGGGCCTAGGGCGAGGCCAATGACCGAGGGGGTTCCACCGCAACTCATCGGGCACTCCCGGGCTCAACTGCGGGGTCACCTCTTCATCCAACTCAGATACGATCACCAGCCAAGCCCCTAGACTGGGATCATGAAGGGCCTGCTCCTGTCCGGAGGCAAGGGGACCCGCCTGCGCCCGCTGACTTTCACCCGCGCCAAGCAGCTGATCCCCATCGCCGGCAAGCCCAACCTGGTCTACGGCATCGAGGACCTGGTCTCTGCGGGAATCTCCGAGATCGGGGTGGTGGTCAGCCCCGAGACCGGGGCGGACGTCCGAGGGGCCCTGGACAGCGGCGAGCGTTTCGGGGCGCACCTGACCTACCTGCTGCAGGAGAAGCCCTTAGGGCTGGCCCATGCCGTTCTGGTAGCGCACGGCTTCCTTCAGGATGACCCTTTCGTCATGTACCTAGGGGACAATATCTTGCAGGGTGGCATCGCACACCTGCTCGAGCTCTTCGAGGCCAAGCGGCCGGCCGCGGTGGTGCTGCTGGCCCAGGTAGCCAACCCCGGGGCCTTCGGGGTGGCTATCTTAGACGCCCAGGGGGAGCTCAAGGGGCTGGTCGAGAAGCCCGCCCACCCCCCTTCGGACCTGGCCTTAGTGGGCGTCTACCTGTTCACGGAGGAGATCCACGCAGCCATCGCAAACCTGGAGCCCTCCGCTCGGGGCGAGCTGGAGATCACCGACGCGATCCAGCAGCTGATCACCCAGGGCAGCAAGGTGGAGGCGCTCCGGGTGCGGGGCTGGTGGAAGGATACCGGCAAGCCGACCGACCTCTTGGACGCCAACCACTTGGTACTCTCGCACCTGCTCCCCTGCCTGCGAGGGGAGATCGACGCCTCGGAGGTCACCGGCAACGCCGTGATCGAGAGCGGGGCCAAGGTGATCCGGTCCCAGCTCAGGGGGCCGGTGTACATCGGCCGGAACGCCGTGATCGAGGACAGCTACATCGGCCCCTACACCTCGGTGGGAGACGGAGCGCAGGTGCTGCGCAGCCAGGTGGAGTACAGCATCTTGCTGGACGGCGCCAGGGTCAAGGACTTGCCGCTCATGCTCGACCGCAGCGTGGTCGGCCAAGACGCCGTAGTAGACGGGATCCAGATCGGAGCCCGCAAGCATACCCTGCAGCTGGTCATCGGCGACATGAGCCGGGTGACGTTATGAGCGGCGTCTTGATGACCGGGGGTTCAGGCCGCCTGGGGAGGGAACTCCAGGCGCTGCTCGATCTGCACTGCCCGCCGCGCCAGGAACTCGACCTGCTGGACCCGGCCAGCATCGAGCGCGCGCTGGACCGGTTGCAACCCGACCTGATCGTGCACGCAGCGGCCTACACCGATGTCGCGCGGGCCGAGCGCGACCACCTCACTTGCTGGCGGGTCAATGTGGGCGGCACCCAGGCGCTGGTCCGCGCCGCCCTTAAGCGCGATCTGCCGCTCCTGCACATCTCCACCGATTACGTGTTCTGGGGCGACACTGGCGGTTACCGCGAAGAGGATCCCCCGGGGCCTGTGCGGAACTACTACGCGCTGAGCAAGCTGGCCGCCGAAGCAGTGGTAGTGGCCTTGCCCCGTTACCTGATCGTGCGCACCAGCTTCCGGGCTAGAGAGTGGCCCCATCCCGCAGCCTTCCACGACCTGTACACCTCCCAGGACTACGTCGATGTCCTCGCTCCGGAACTGGCTCTGGCCATTCAGCACTTCGGAGATATCCCGATCGGCATCCTGCACCTAGCCTCGGAGCGGCGCTCAGCCCTGGAGCTGGCTAGGCAGCGCCGTCCGGATGTCCGCCCGGCCAGCCGGCTGGAGGCCGAAGTGGCGCTGCCCGCAGACATTTCGTTGAACAGCGAGCGCTGGAAGCAGCTCAAGGTACAGTGGACATCGTGATCGAGCTCAGCGAGCAGGCTCAGGCCGCCTTGCGCTTCCAGTCCTACACCTCCCTGCCACCCATCGAGGGGGTCAGCTACCAACCACTCAATAGGCACCGCTCCCTGGAAGGCGACTTCATGGAGCTCTACCGCCTGAGCGGAGGTCTGCTAGAGGGGAGCTCGGAGCTTGAACTCCGCCAGATCTCGGTCTCCTGGGCGAGCCCGGGACGGATCAACGCCTTCCACCTGCACCCCAAGCGCACCCAGGACGAGTTCTGGACCGTCCTGGAGGGGAGGATGCTGGTCTGGCTGATCGACCTGCGCAGGGGCTCTCCCACCGAGGGAGTCAAGCGGCCCTTCCTGCTGGCATCGGACTCCCCAGGGCTGCTCTACATCCCCTCCGGGGTCGCCCACGGCTACCGGGCCGGCTCAGCTGGGGCGACTCTGCTCTACGCCATGAACGCCCAGTTCGACCCCAAGGATCCCAATGAAGGGCGCTTACCCTGGGATCACTTTGGAGCTGAGCTCTGGGAAGACGACCGTGGTTGAGCTGCGCAAGGTGCTGGTGACCGGAGGCGCCGGCTTCATCGGGTCGAACTTCGTCCGCCGGAGCCTGAGCGCCCATCCCCAATGGGAGATCACCGTCTTGGACAAGCTCTCCTACGCGGGCAGCTTGGACAACTTAGCTGGATGTATGGACCAAATCCGCTTCCTGCGGGGCGATATCACCGACGAAGCGGCTGTCCGGGAGGCCATGGCCGGAGCCGACGCGGTGATCAACTTCGCGGCCGAGTCGCACGTAGACCGCTCCCTCGAGGACCCTAGGCCCTTCCTGCGCAGCAACGTGGAGGGAGTTTTGGTCCTGCTGGAGGAAGCCCGGCGGGTGGGGTTGCCGAGGTTCCTCCAGGTCTCAACCGATGAAGTCTACGGCGACGTGGCCGGTAGTGAGGGGCTGTCGGGGGAGGGCGATCCCCTGCGACCGCGCAGCCCCTACGCTGCCAGCAAGGCTGCAGCCGAGCATCTGGTCTTGGCCTACGCGGCCTCGTACGGACTAGATGCCGTGCTCACCAGGGGCTCCAACACTTACGGGCCCCACCAATACCCCGAGAAGATCATCCCCCTGTTCATCACCAGAGCTCTATCCGGCCAGAGCCTACCGGTTTACGGGGATGGGTCGGCGGTGCGGGACTATCTCCACGTCCTGGACCACTGCTCGGGAATCGATTTGGTCCTCCACCGCGGAGAATCCGGCCAGATCTACAACCTCGGCGCCCGCTCACAGGTCTCCGGCCTCGAAGTAGCCGAGCGGATCCTGGAGATCCTGGGGAAGCCGCAGGATCTGATCGCCTTCGTCGAGGACCGGCCTGGCCACGACTACCGCTACGCCGTCGATCCGACGAGAGCCGAGGAGTTAGGTTGGCACAGGGAATATCAGTTCGCCAATGGCCTAGCCGGGACGGTCCAGTGGTATCAAGGCAGGCTGGCAACCGGATCCGGCTTCACGGTTGAATCAGCCCCCTGGGGCCGAGTGAGGAGCTAGCCCTGCTAGACCCCAGAAAGCAGACGCGCAGATGTCAGGTGAGGTAGGAGTGGGAGCACGGATAAAGGAGCTGGAGCCGACCAGAGCGGCCTACCACAGGTTTAGAGAGCTGATTCCTCTGGAAGCGCTAGAAGGCCAGCAGATCAGGGTTTTGGAAGAAGGAGGGAACCGCGGGAAGGTTGCGGACAAAGAGCCCTACCTGCTCGTGCAGTCAGCCCCTAGCCAGCGCCTGCCACCGGATTGGGTGATCTCCAGAGCGACCATCCCCAGTCGAGATCGGGCTGTCCTGCGGCTTACCCTGTGGCTGGCAGGGGATCCAGGAGTCCCTCAAGCTGCTCCCGTTCCACCACCTCCCAGCGGCGGGATCCTCTGGACCCCGCTGTACCTGCCACCTAGCCTGCGCGAGATCCACTTCGGTCCAGTAGGATGCCAGGTAGTGTTTATCCTGCAACTCGGTGAGCATGTGCCAGAACGTTGCCACAGAGTGCCCCATTGGGCTGCTGCAATCCCCGGGGTTGAGCAGCAGCCTGCTCCCCACCTCAGGCCTTTCGCTAGAGGCACGGGGGCGATCCGCTCAGGGGGATCTCTCAGTTGGGGAGCTTCCTGTTGATGCAAAGAAGTCTTGCGCGGGCAGTGCTGACTGACCACACTGACCGCACACCGGGCAGCAGGTATCTCTCTCATCTCCGTACTGCTTACGGAGGCTACCCCTCCGCAGCATGTACGGTAGCGCTGGTAGGCGCGCGCATTGCTCCCGCGCGACACCCAACAAAGCAAGCACATCGTCCAACAAGCCCGCGGCAGCGAGCTTACAGAGAGCATCTGTATCAATCAGCAATCGCAGTTGAGCCCGCCTCACAGGCTGCGAGATCGATAAGCGCCCGGTCAGTTTCCGACGTGTCATCCAAGTTGACGTTTTCGACCAGTAAGCGCCGCATTGTCTGGCGGGCGCCACGGTTTTGGTAAAGGGCACCAACAGCCCTCGAAGCCGTTGAAAAATCCCCGTTTTGACGGGCCCAATGGAAAATGAGTGCACCGGCCTCAGCTCCAGTTTCGCTCTCGATGCTGTAGGCATTCGCTGCAAGCTCCCGGTAATCGTGGCCCGTGAGCTTATCCGCCGAGACCCCATTCAGCAGTACATCCGAGGCGTACCGATCAGCCCGCGTCTCAAGCTCCGACCAGTCGGAGGTAGTTTCCTCCTCATCCACAATCGTCTTATCAGCTCTGCAATCACCGGCGGCAATATGGCCGGCTTCGTGTGCCACGAAGAATCCAACGCGCCCGGGGGCATCGTGCTTCTGTCCAATGACGATGACCGGGTGCCCTTCGATTATGGCAGCCAGACCTTGGAACGAAGGAGATGGCAGACATTCCATCGGGATCACGGGAATACCACGCTTCCAAAGATCGTGCAACATTCCTTCCAACGCAACCGGGGTCTTACCACTCACCAGCTCACGCCGCCAATGTTCCGGTATTGCCGGTATCGTGGATGTGCGACTAGTACACATGTTGCGTACTACGGCCTCGGCTACGCGCCGCGCAGCGTGAATAGCCGGTCGTAGCTGCTCTGTGTTTACGTTGGCTGCCCTGCGAAGTACTGTACTGTGGACCGTCGGGAAAGCTAGGGGGTGCGACGGGTCCCGCACATTGGCTACCGTCATGCCCAGGAACCGGGCTACGCGCAATTCGAGGTCTGGAAGCAGGTTGTTATCGGATTCGAAGGACTCACTCCACCAATCGGGCAAGATTGCTAGGCGCACAAAATCACGTTTAAACCCTGCCCTCGACAACCGGTGCAGGAGAGTGGACACGGAACGAGTTGTCACCGTAGACCTCCTAA
This sequence comes from bacterium, assembly GCA_021810505.1. Classification (GTDB taxonomy): domain Bacteria; phylum Deinococcota; class Deinococci; order Deinococcales; family Deinococcaceae; genus JAJZIR01. The sequence goes on along the minus strand of JAJZIR010000015.1, from coordinate 19,130 downwards.
CGCGGAATATCCCCAGATCAGATCACCCCAGCAAGGCACTCGACCCCCTGCGAAAGTAAATCAAAGGGGCTGCCCCAGACAAGTCTAAGCTACACCCCCCGAGCCAGCACCCAGGGTTCCCCGTTGCTTCGCTGGGTGAACCCAGTTGAACCTGAACTCGCATCCTGAGATTTCTAGGCAAGTCTGGTGTTAGGGCCATCAGGCAGCGTCCTGTTGTGAGTTGTTCTCCAGGATCCCGTCCTTGGAGGCTTTTTCCTCAAAAATCAGGGCTAGATGCTGGAATCCCCGGATCTTCCCCCACCGTTTCTCGGCACGGGATCCCAGCTCAAACATCATGACCAGGGCCCCCAGTCCTGCAGTCTTAGGAAAGCGCCGGCCCTCAGCGGGCCCCTACCGTACTGGATCTACCGCCTGGTATGGCCGTGGTATCTGACTAAGGTACTGCCCGCAGCCGGTGAGCCGTCCCTGGTACCCCGCAAAGACCACCCCCTCCCTTTAGGACGGCTGGCCTGGCTGCGCCGCTCCATCTGAGTGTCTCAGATTTTCAGAGTCCCACCCGGCACAGGGTTCGGCAAAAACCACTGCGTCCTTGCTGGAGGTGTTAGTCAGGGCAGGCTAGTAGATCGTTCTGGCAATAACGTATTGTACGATCTCCAGGTCGAACTTCTTCCACCGGAAAACGGCCGGGGTGGCGTGCATTGCATCAGTCCCCTTCAAGATGCGGGTCAAGATGCGGGCCTTGAGATCGGGGACCGAAGCGACGCGGATGTGGCGGAGGAAGGTCCGGGCTATCCTCGAGAAGGCGCATTCGATCAGGTTGAGCCAAGAACCATGCTCAGGCGTATGGGCATACTCAGAACGCCCCGGTCGGGTGGCCAAATAGGCCACCGTCTCTTTGGAGATAGTGGGCGGCGGTCGGCCTCATGACCCGTCGGCTCGCCCCGTCCGGACGCAAGCCCTGGGCCCCTGCCGGGTCGGCATGAGCCGCTCTCCAACACGTTCTTAGAGCCTGAGCCCGGTACACGACCCAGGGCGCCTCACGCCCTGGGAGACAAGACCCCAGGTGCTGCCCACGCTCCCACACTGCGGGTACGCAGCGGGTGGTCTGAGCCGCCTCGTCCACCAGAGCTTAGAGCGCCTCTCAAACTGTCCACCCAGTGGGGCCCACTTCAATGGGAGCCCAGCTGGTAGCCCTAGCTGCCCGGCTAGGGGTCATGACCGAGCTGGTCGGGTACGGAGGCACCCAAAGGTGATGGGCAGCAGGCAGCAAGCAGCTGCTGGAATACGCAGCTAGCGCCCCTGAGCAGGGGAGAAAGTCCGGCCAAGAGACCTTCGCGCTGGGCCTGTACGACCTGTACCCGAGCCGCTTGGGCCGGGGTGCGCAGGGGTTTCCCAGCGCTGCAGCAGCCCAGCGGGGCACCGCCTCCCACCGGTAGAGACGGTCCGCCGCGTACACACAGAAGGGCTCTTTCCCCTACACTAACTACACGCTGAAGAAACAGCTGTACGCTAAAAAAAGAGTGAGTCCCTTACCAGCACAGCCAGGTTAGCCAAGATTCACCAGGTTTGCCTGCTTACCTGGTCAGCGCGACGGAGTCACTATGCCTTTAGTCTCATACGCACAGAATCACGAAGACATCGTTCTCTACCGTGCTCTCAAGTCTGTTGCGGCTGGGTTCTACGTAGACGTCGGGGCCAACGATCCTCTGCAAGATTCGGTGACCGCCCTGTTCTATGAGCTGGGCTGGTCGGGCATCAACATCGAACCAATTCCTTTTTGGTACCGCAGGTTGCAAGCAAGTCGCCCGCGGGACATCAACTTGCAGGTCGCCGCCTCCGCTAAGGCGGGAACCACGCGCGTCTTTGAGGTCCCGGATACGGGCTGGTCGACCGCCGACCCCGCCTTGGCGGCGAGCTACGCCGAGCAGGGCAAATCCGTACGGGAGCTGCTGGTCCCCTCCATGGCCCTCGATCAGATCCTAGAGGGGCAGGGAGAGCGGGAGATTCACTTCCTTAAAATCGACGTCGAGGGGAGCGAGAAGGATGTGCTCCTGGGCATTGACCTGCAGCGCTACCGTCCCTGGGTCGTCTTGGTGGAGGCGACCGTACCGACCACGCAGACACCGAACTATTCAGCCTGGGACCCCTTACTGACCGAGCAGGGCTACCAGTACGTGTATTTCGATAGAGTAAACCGGTTCTATGTGGCGGGGGAGCGCGCCGAGCTGCTGGGTACGGGCTGGGTTCCCCCCAACGTCTTCGACGACTTCCTTTCTGTTGGGCACGCCTCAGCCATTGCGCGCGTCCAGGAGGTAGAGCAGCGCGTAAGTCAGCTCGAGGAGCAGAACGCGTTGATGAGGCGTCAGGCTGAGAGTGCGGAGCAGCGCGTAAGTCAGCTCGAGGAGCAGAACGCGTTGATGAGGCGTCAGGCTGAGAGTGCGGAGCAGCGCGTAAGTCAGCTCGAGGAGCAGAACGCGTCGGTGGAAGCTGAGCTACGCGGTGTTCTGCAGAGCAGATCCTGGCGTCTGACCAGACCACTGCGCTCCAGCAAGCGGTGGATTGCACCTCGCGTTAAGCCGCCCGTCCGCTGGTTGTTGCGCCAGACCCTCCCCCAAGCCCTGCGTTTCTCGCCCCTACGCCGTTTAGGCGCGGTTACCCTACAGCCTTTCCCGGCCCTCAAGGGGCGGCTAAAGACCTTCGCCACCCACTACGGCTTCATCCCGGCGAGCCTTGTGCCAGATGAAGCGCCAGCCACTCAGCCCGCAGAGCGGGCTAAGCTCTCTCCTGTCGCGCAGCACTACCATGCGAGGCTGCTCTACCTTACAGGGCGTGACCGAGGGGATGGCTGATGCGCATCGCCATTGATCTACAAGGGGTACAGAGCGAAAACCGGTCGCGCGGAACCGGTCGCTACGCTTTTTCTCTGGCGCGGGCTCTTCTCGAGAACCGGTCCGGACACGAGGTCATCCTCGTCCTCAGCGGATTACTGAGGGATTCATTCGATGCGATCCGCTCTGGCTTTGATGATCAGCTTCCGAAGGGAGCCATACGGATTTGGCATGCTCCGGGGCCGATACGCGAGGCAGACCCTGACAATACGCCACGGAGAGAGGCGGCCGAGTTGCTCAGGGAGGGTTTCCTGTCCTCTTTGCAACCAGATCTGGTGCTAGTTCCGAGCCTGTTTGAAGGGTTCGCGGACGATGCAGCTACCAGCGTGGGGCGCTTCTGCAAGGTCCCGACTGCGGTCGTGCTGTACGGCCTGACCCCGCCGACCAACCCTGCGCTACATCTGAGGTCTGTTCCTGGTTATGAGGCCTACTACCACCACTATCACAGGAAGTTGGACTATCTCAGGAAGGCGGATCTGCTGTTAGCAGTGTCCGACTTCTCGAGGCGCGAGGCTATCCGCGAGCTAGCGATTCCCCCAGAGCGGATTGTTACCATCGGAGCAGCAGCTGCCAGCTTTTTCTGTAAGCAAGAGCAGCTGCCTATCGAGGGGAGTAGCCCGCTGGGTGCTCAATTTGGTCTGATCAGGCCTTTTTTGATGGGCATAGAAAGAGCGGGCGGGGACGGAAATCTGGAGAAGCTGGTCGAAGCCTTTGCGTTGCTACCTACCTCTCTACGGAGCTGCTTCCAGCTCGCTTTGGTGGGGACTATTTCCTCCAAACACCAGGAGGAGCTACGGCAGTTGGCTGGCGACCGTGGACTGGCAGGGGGAGAAGTAGTCATGACCGGCCACGCCACCGACGAGGAGCTCCGTACGCTCTACAGCAGCTGCAGCCTGTTCATTTTTCCTGCTCTAAGGGCAGGTTTTGCCTCAACCCTCCTCGAAGCCATGGCCTGCGGCGCCCCCGTCCTAGCCGCGAACTCCTCCAGCGTGCCGGAGATTGTCAACCGCCGAGACCTGCTGTTCGACCCTCTCGACGCGGGGGAGATGAGCGCGAAGATGGCCTGGGTCTTGGCGAACGAGGACCTGCGCTCAGAATTGAGCATGGACAGTGCCAAGCGCTCGGCCGAGCTTTCCTGGGAGAAATGCGCCCACCTGGCTACTACAGCCCTAGAAGAACTGCAACGCGGCCTCGTAGCCTGCCCCCCGGTACCCAAAGCGCACTCCGTCAAGCGTAAACGCCTGGCCTTCATCTCCCCTCTCCCCCCAGAGAAAACCGGAGTGGCTACTTACAGTGCGGCGCTCCTTCCTGAGCTACTTCGCCATTACGAGATTGAGGTCATAACGCCGCGATCCGAGGTGGGTTCTTCGTGGGTCGCATCCAACTGTACCGTACGCTCTCCAGAGTGGTTCCGGCAAAATGCAGGCCGTTTCGATCGCACTCTTTACCAGTTCGGGAATTCGCCGTACCACAGCTACATGTTCGATTTGCTCGACCTGCACCCTGGTGTGGTCGTACTGCACGACTTCTTCCTGAGCTCGGTTCAGGCTCATGATGAAGATACCAAGTACCGTCCAGTGGCTTGGACCAAAGAACTCCTTCTCGCCCATGGATACTGCGCCGTTGCTGAACGCCTTAAAGATCCGCCTCAGGCGATGTTGCGCTATCCATGCAATCTGAGCGCCGTTCGGCATGCTCAGGGCGTGATTGTCCACTCCATGCACACGAAACAATTGGCATCTTTTTGGTACGGTAGCGAGGTTGCTGACTCTTGGAGAGTAATCCCGCACCTGGTACAGCAGCGATCTGATAGCAGGCCGGACCGGTCGCAATCAAAGCGTGCACTCGGACTTCCAGAAGGCGCCTTCTTGGTCTGCAGCTTCGGAGTCCTCAATCCCAACAAGCACAACGAACTGCTCATCAAGGCTTGGGAAGTATCGGCCCTAGCTGATGATCCGAATGCCTGGCTCATCTTTGTTGGTGAGGCGGATAACGAGTATGGACAGGCCGTTATAGCTTCTGCGCGCGCCAGCCGTGCGGCGGATCGCATCCGTATCACCGGCTGGACCTCTGGCGATGAGTACCACCGGTACCTGGGGGCAGCTGATCTCGCGGTGCAGCTGAGGACAAACAGTCGGGGGGAGACCTCAGGAGCTATCTGGGACTGTATGAGCTACGGCCTCCCCATTCTGGCCAACGCACACGGCAGCATAGCCGAGTTACCTGAAGGCTCTGTCCTGATGCTCCCAGATGTGGTAGAGCTGACAGAGTTAACTGCCGAACTCGAGCGGCTTCGGCAAGACGAATTCTTGCGCCGAAGCCTGGGCCGACGCGCTCTTGAGGAATGTCTGAAGTGGAGCCCGCGGCACTGCGCAGATTTATATGCCGAAGCTATTGAGCAGCTTTTCCCGGATAGCCAAGCCAAACCCCTTGCTCTACCGGCCGCGATGGCCGCTGGTGGGGCTCTGAGTTCTTCGCCTGACGACGACCTTGTGGGCTATGCGCAAGCCTTGGCTAAGAACTTCAAGCCAGCTGGACTGCCTAGGCAGCTGTTCGTGGATATTTCCCCTATTGTGGTCACCGATTTAAGAACAGGAGTCGAAAGATTCACGCGTGGGATCCTCAGACAGCTCCTCCGCAATCCTCCAGATGGGTGCAGGGTGGAACCTGTCTACGCCGTACCTGAACGGCCAGGCTACTTTTATGCGCGCCAATTTACTCTCGGCTTTCTTGGTTATCCGGCTACTCCTCTGGGCGACGAGCCGATCGATTACTATCCCGGTGATATTTTCCTAGGCCTTGATCTTGCTTGCGGCACCGTCCTGGCACAGCAGCAGTTCTTGCGCCAACTCAGAGAAGACGGTGCTCATGCCTGGTTTGTCGTCCAAGACCTACTACCCGTCTTGCACCCTGAGTGGTTTCCGGCTGCAGATTCTGGCGTCTTTGCTCAATGGCTAAGGCTGGTGGAAACTATGGATGGCGCCATCTGTGTATCTGCAAATACAGCGGCCGATCTCAAGCGGTGGCTGACCAAGAATGGTACAGGAGATACTCGGCGGTCTTTCGCCATAGCAATATGCCCGAACGCGGCGGATATCGAAGAGTCAGAACCGTCTCGCGGTATTCCTGAGGATGCCAAAGCCATTTTCGCAGCTATGCAGGCGCGCCCCTCTTTTCTGATGGTCGGGACGGTCGAACCACGCAAGGGGCATTTCCAAGCTATCCGTGCCTTTGATCTTTTATGGAAGGAGGGCTTCGAATGCTTGCTGATCGTCGTGGGAAAGCGTGGCTGGATGGTTGAAGCTCAAGTATCCCTGCTCGAGTCTCACCCTGAGTTGGGCAAGCGGCTCTTTTGGCTTAAAGGAATCAGCGACGAGTACCTGGAAGAACTCTACCGAACCGCAAGCTGCCTCATCTGTGCCAGCGAAGGTGAGGGCTTTGGTTTACCACTTATTGAAGGGGCCAGACATGGACTCCCCCTGATCGCACGCGACATTCCGGTGTTTCGCGAAGTTGCCGGCGAAGGAGCCTTCTATTTCTCTGGAGCAGAGCCAGCTGATCTGGCCAGTGCCATCAAGACTTGGTTGGAGCTGGCCAAGTCGGGCAGCAATCCCTCGAGTGCTGGTATTTCCTGGTTAACTTGGAAGCAGAGTGCAGACCGGCTGAAAAGCATCCTCTTCGATCAGGAGAATGGCGAATTTCTGCTACCCTATCCCTAGTGATCCAAAGCCTAATCTATTGTCCGGTTTTTGGGCCACTTCAAGCCAATTGGACAATCTAGGGGCACCCTAAGCTCTGGATAGTGAACATGATGAATCAAGTTACCGCCCGCCGCACATCAACAATCTAGACGGTATCCAGGGTCCGGTCGCCGAGATTCGCTCCATCTTTTCAGGCTATTTACCTCCGGAAGCTGTTCAGGCTTGGTGTACACCGGCTCCAGTATGGCAATCAGACGCTCTCAACTCAGCCAGTAAGGGAAGTGGCCGAGCTCAGCGAAGCTTTTCTGTCCTCGCTCAAATCGGATATTGGGAAAATCATCAGAAGTTGCCCGTTCACGCTCAGCGGCTCGGACTTTTGCAAAATGTTCGGATATGGGAAGTAAATTCGGGACGCTTGACCCACGTAAGTGGCAATAATCTTCGCAACTGCCGGTCCGTTTCCTACGATTCCAATACCAAAGCTCCCGGAACCCCAAGGACCTATCCAGCCACCCAGCTTAGTCCAGTTTGAATTGCTTGCCGTGAGCTGGTAGCCGCTGAAGCCAGCGGGGAGCAGCCCGCTGCGCTCGACTTCCGGAGGAGTGAGCGAGCTGAGTGGTTTTCCTGACGCTAAAAAGCTCCTAGTTGCTCGCAGCATCATCTGAAACTCCTGGAGATCTAAGCTGCCCAAGGAGCAGCGGTTCAAGCGGTGCTTAGTCGCGACTAAGGTGAGATCACCATATTTCTGCACCCCAGCTGCATCTGGTTTCAGCGCACCCAGGAGCTGAGGACCGATTCCAGGCGGAATAACTACACGACCCACCTGGAAAGTCTGCAGGAGGTTACAGACCAACCTGCCCGTCAGAGCGCCTAGCGCCAGCGTGCTCTGAGTGGCTCCAAGCAAAGCAGCGTGGTTTCGGTAGAGCACCGGAATATCTGCTGCACCGATGTAGCCACCCGCCATCTTAAAGGAGAAGTGATCCGCCGCCTGCCACAGCATGGCATTTCCGTTACCGTACGGCAAAATGAATAAGTTTCTTTTCCCGAGCAAAGTGCGCTGCGAGCTGGGACTAGCCAAAAAGAGGCGCGGGACATGTGCTTCTTCGAACCAGGCTCCATAGGCCAAATTGGGCACGACCGAAGCGATCGCCAGAGCCCCCAAGGATACCCTGACCACAAGCTGGTAGCTTGCCTCTGCGAGGTAGTAAGCGACCAGCACCGAAGCGATGAGCCAAGTGAACATTGAGAAGCGAGTGGGCAGGGCGGAGCGCAGCAGTGGGACGTGTAGGATAAGCTTCCAGGGAAGCGGCAGGACCTCTCGTCCAAGGATGTGCAGCTCAGGGCCTAGCGCGCACAGGATGGTGATGATCAGGGTGATGAGCAGGACGCGGACCTTGGCCACCTTCCACCCGGAGCGCGCTGCGAGCGCTAGGATGCAGAGTACAGCTAAGCCGAGATAAGCGCCCTGCTCCGAAGGATTCCCCGAGAAAGTTTGAGAGATTCTGGCTGCTACAGCTCCCCCGATCAGCGTGGTCTGTGTCGGGATGAGGTAATTGACCAGGTCGGCCGAGTAGAATGTCGGGCTATTCAGGGTAGAAGGTAGGCTGGAAAACCCCTTGATGATAGCTATCAGGTAGGGGCTCAGAACGACCGCCGCGATTACGCCGGAGCAACCGACGGCACCGACTAATTTTCTTAGCCTGGGGCGCAGATTCGGCTTCATCCAGTAGCTGATAATCCAAAGAACTCCTCCAAAGAACACGGTAGACGCCATGATCTCGGTCGAGATGCCAAATTGTAGGATCACCAGCAGACTGAACCAGAGGATGAACTTTGCTGCAGACAGCTGTGCCCGCAGAAAGGCAAGCGTTACTAAGGCCATGGGTGGGACCAGCGCTGTGAAGTCGAGATTCAAGTGCCCGATTAGCTGCCCGAGCATGTAGGGAGAGAATCCGAACAGATAACCAGCAACGATGGCCGGAGCGGTTTTCCCGAAGAGAGATCTCGCCAGGTAGAAACAGCTCAGGCTGGCGAGGGTTGGAGCTGCCAAAGTCAACAGGTTGAAAGAGGCTATGGGGCCAAATAGGCGGGTAATGGGCCAGCTGACCAGCGCGAGGGTCGGCATCGTGGTCGACCAAGCTAGATTGACCCTTCCTGGCTGGAATACCGCCGAGGTAAAGAAGGGGTTCTCCCCGTGGAGAAGAGCATGGGGCAGCCAGGCCAGGAACCAGACGCTTTGTTTGGGATCACCGCCCTCGCCGATCAGAGCTTTCGGTAAACTGGCCGGACTGATCCCGAAGTAAAAGAGTGCTAAAACCGCATAGAGTGCGAGGGGGCCAAGCCCGAGCAGGGCAGTCCAAGTGCTGCGTTTCAGCCCTGCATCCTTTTCCGAGTCGGAAGTTGGTTGGGCTCCTGGCATTACGCTATCTTACCCGCATGCCCAGTACTTCAAGCTCCGGCCGCTGCGCTCGGGTATAAACTTCCTCTGGGGTAGCGCGTTCCAATCTCCCGCGCTTCCGGGGTTTGCATCCGAGGAGAGGCGGTAAGTAGGTAGCTACCTGCTGCCGGCTTGATCAACCCCTGCTCCCAGCTGTTGTATCCTCACAGGAGTGTTCCCTGTAGCGCAAATGCCGCTCAATCTTGGGGTACGAGGTCTTGCCGGGGAGCCCCTTGGCTGATTCTGATGATTTTTCAACATGGGCGACGCCACAGGGCGAGCTGCCATTGCCCGTACTGTCCGTGGTCATCCCCTGCTACAACGAAGAGGCCGTCATCCTGGCGACTCATTCCAGGTTGTCGTCGGTCCTAGAAGGTGTGGGCCGGAGCTACGAGGTGATCTACGTCGATGACGGAAGCCAGGATAGTACCCGGGAACTTCTCGGATCTCTCGTAGCACAGGATCGCGCCGTGCGCGTCGTCGGCTTCTCCAGGAACTTCGGCCACGAGGCCGCATCGACGGCCGGAATCGCCCATGCCCGTGGTCGGGCGGTGGTGGTCATGGACGCTGACCTCCAAGATCCCCCCGAGCTGATCTCGAAAATGGTAGAGCTCTGGGACCAAGGGTTTCAGGTTGTCTACGCTCAGAGGGTGAGTAGGCGCAGCGATACTGCCTTCAAGCGGCTAGCGGCAACCCTTTTCTACCGCCTACTGAGCCGCCTGACCGATGTGGCTATCCCAAGAGATACCGGCGACTTCCGGCTCATGGACCGGAAGGTGGTCGACGCTTTCTTGTCCATGCCTGAGCACAACCGCTTTGTGCGCGGCATGATCGCCTGGACCGGATTTCGCCAGATCGCCCTCCCATTCGAGCGACCAAAGCGCTTTGCTGGAATGACCAAGTACCCTACGATTAAAGGCATCCGCTTGGCTATTTCGGCGATCTTGGCTTTTTCCACTGTACCGCTCCGCCTCGCGGCTTGGTTAGGAGCCATCTCCGCCTTTCTGTCCTTGGTGGGGATCATCTACGCGCTCGCCTCCAAGCTAGTGTTTCAGATCTCCATCCCCGGCTGGGCCAGCGTCTTCATCGCCATTCTGTTCCTTGGGGGCGTCCAGCTGCTCAGCCTCGGGATTATCGGAGAGTACATCGGGGTGATCTACGAAGAGGTCAAGGGCCGCCCCCTCTACGTGGTCCAAGAAAGGCTGCCACTCAATGAGGAGGTTGACAAGTGAGCAAAGCTCCCCGCCGCCTCAGAGCACTGATGCCCAGGTCTGACTGGTGGCGCCTGCTGCGCTTTGCGTTGGTGGGGGGGCTCAATACAGCTATTGATGTGGCAGTGTTTTTGCTTCTAGACTGGCTGCATCCGACGGGGCACCTCTGGTGGTTGGGCGGCCTCTACAGCGCCCTAGGTTGGTTGTGTGCAAGTTTGGCCGGTTGGCAGATGCACTCGCGTTTCACCTTCCGGGCAAAGCTCAACCTCTTCGGCTTCTATGCGGTCACTCTTGGTACTTTTTCCCTCCAATATGCGCTGGCCGCAGTCGCGACGCTGATCTGGGGCAATTCGGGAGCGCTAGGCGGCAAGGCTGCTGCGATCATACTGACGTCCGGACTCAGCTACCTGGGTTACCGCTACCTCGCCTCAGGTTCACCGCGCTCTTCCATCTGGACTGGTCCGTAGGTAAGCTGGCCCCATCCAGTTGGACAGCTTAGGGGCGCCCTAAGCTCTGGGTAGTGGACATAATAAATCAGGTCGCCGCCCGCTGCATACCAGCAACCTAGGCGGTATCCAGGGTCCGGTCACCGAGTTTCGTCTTTCTGCACAGCAGGGTACTGCCGAGTACTCGCTGGGACAGTCCCTGGGCAGCATTGTCTTCAAATACCGCCTTCGACCGACCCGATTTATTCCGAAACCGACCGAGACGCCAGCCATTGATAGCCCAGATAGTTAAAACTACCTGCCACGGCGATCGCCAGCAGCTTGCCACCGAGGGCCCCAGAGTTACCCCAGATCGAGGTAGCGATGGCGGATAAAGAGTATTGGAGGACCAGGGTGGTGCCGGTAACGGCGTAGAACCCCAACAGGTGCAACCTGGCGCGAAAAGTGAAGTGAGAGTGCAGTCTCCACCCGACGAGGCTTCCGGCGATCCACCCCAGCACACTGTAAAGACCGCCTAACCACCAGGCATGGCCAGTTGGATGCAGGCGGATCAGGATCAGGAATACCCCCAGATCGATGGAGACATTGACGCCTCCGACGATGACGAAGCGCAGCAATTGATATGGATCCAGCGGGCCCGCTCGGCGCTGTTGTTCCAGCACTTTCGGCGGCTCGTCCAAAGACACGCCCTAGTCTATCCCAGACATTGAAAACTGTTATTTGCCCTGGGAGTTGTTGACCGGCAAATCGGGCCGCGTGGGAAGGGCGCCTTTGGCGGATGCCGTATACTCAACCCCGGTAATGCCAGAAGGTCGCGTAGCGGTCTTGCTTCCCTGCCACAATGAAGAGCTATCTATCGGAAGTGTGGTTGCCGGGTTCACGCAAGCTCTTCCCCAAGCTGCCATCTTTGTCTTTGACAACAATTCCACGGACAAAACGGCCGAGGCCGCGCGCTGCGCGGGAGCAGTGGTCTTCAGCGAGAACCAGAAGGGCAAAGGGCATGTCGTACGCAGGATGTTCCGCGACATCGACGCCGACTTCTACGTCATAGCCGATGGCGATGACACCTACGATCCCTCGGTTGCCCCGGCGATGCTCGAGCTGGCTCGCAGCGGCCCCTTTGACCTGGTGAACTGCGTGCGTATTGCGGACGGGGAAGACGCCTTCCGGGGTGGCCACCGCCTCGGAAACTATCTTCTCACCTCGGCCGTGCGGAAGATTTTCGGCAACCGCGTGCAAGACATGCTCTCGGGTTACAAGGTTTTGTCGCGCCGCTTCGTAAAGTCCTTTCCGGTTCTCTCCAGGGGATTCGACGTCGAGACCGAGCTCACCGTGCACGCCCTGGAGCTCTCCATGCCGATCGCCCACGTCGAAGGAAGCTACCGCAGCCGCCCCGCTGGATCTACCAGCAAGCTCCGAACCTTCCGGGATGGCTGGCGTATCCTCGGCATGATCCTGCGCTTGACGCGCCACGAGCGCCCACTCTTTTTCTTTGGATTTTTAGCGGTCCTCGCCTTCGTTATCGCCGTTGCGCTCGCCATTCCGGTCATCCTTACCTACCTGAGTACCGGGCTGGTGCCTAGGTTGCCCACAGCGGTCTTGTCGGCGGCGATCGTGCAGGTTGGGATGCTCAGCCTGATGACGGGCGTCATCTTGGACACCGTCACGAGGGGGCGTCTGGAGGCGAGGCTGCTCGCTTACCTGCAGTGCCCCGCTCCGCCCACGACGGAACCAACTGGCTCGGATACCTCGGGCAACCGCGACCAGCTATCTCGATGAGGCGACTGCTCCCTATCCTCGCGGCTTTCGGGCTCTACTGCCTTAGCGCGGCGCTTCTCTTTTGGAGACCGGGCCTGCTCTCCGGAACACACTACCTAGGCGAAGGAACCGATCCATTTCTTTATATGTGGGTGTTTCGGTTCCTACCTTGGGCCACCGAACACCTCAAAAACCCATTCATCATCCCTCTGGCCTGGGCGCCGTATGGACTCAACATCACCCAGGCGACTACTACCCCTGGCCTGGCCCTGCTCGCCTGGCCGCTGACCTCTTGGCTAGGACCCGTAGTCGCCTTCAACCTAGTTTCGCTGGCAGCGCCGGCCCTGGCAGGAACGACCGCTTTCCTCCTGGCCAGGGAATGGGCAGGGGGGTGGGCCGCCCCGCTTCTAGCCGGTTATATCTTCGGCTTCTCGACCGCCGTCTTCGCTGAGATGTGGGGCCATCTGCAAGTCGACTTCGTCGCCCTAATCCCCCTAGCTTTCTTGGCTCTCCTGCTCCGCCTGCGCGGCCGGATCTCGCTCGGTCAATTTCTGGTCTTTTTCGTAGTAGTCGGTATCGGTCAATTCTTGATCTCGCTCGAGGCCTTTGTCATGACGGCTGTCTTTGTCCTGATCTTCGCTGTCGGTTACGAGCTCTACTCGGGCAGGCGCTTAGCCAGCCTGCTGAGGGGCCCACAGCACAGCAGCGCCGTGGCTGTCGTGATCTCCTACCTGATAATCGCGGCCCTGATGCTGCCGTTCCTGTATTACTTTTTCTTTGACTACAGCGCCATACCCCACTTGCTCCAAAACGGAAGTCACTATTCGACCGATCTGCTCAACTTCTTCATCCCAACCCAAGCTACTTACCTAGGAGGGCAGTGGCTAACTGCAATAAGTAGAAATTTTGCCGGCAATGGCAGCGAGCAGCTCGGCTACATCGGCCTACCCCTAGCGGCCATCACCGTCATTGCGGTCCGAAAAATCCAGCCGGCGGCTTTGAACAAGGCCCTTGCGATCACGCTGCTCTGCGCACTGGTCTTTACCCTCGGTCCGTGGCTGCAGATCGGCGGCTATAAGATGTTCCCTCTCCCCTGGATCCTCTTGCGCCACCTCCCACTCCTCGGCAACGTCTTACCCTCACGGCTCATGGTCTTCGGCGCGCTGCTGATCGGGATAGCCTGCGCTGTTTGGCTGCGCGAGGTCAAGGCCGGAGCCGGAATTTACATCGCGGTCGCCGCCTCACTGGTCCTCACGATTCCCGCAAGCTTCGCATTGCCCAGCACCCCCTGGTATCAGCGACTCCCCAAAGCCCAGTTGTTCCAGGGCGGCCACTTCAAGGCCTATATCTCCAGGGGCCAGGATGTATTGTTTTTCCCCTTTACGCCCTACACTGGTAACGCGATGCTCTGGCAGGCTGAGGCGGGAAGCTACTTCAAGATGGCGAACGGATACGGCAATTTCATACCACCGCAGCTGGCCGCCTGGCCCGCTGCGCAGATGCTAGAAGCCAACATCGCCGCCCCCGGCGCCAGCTGGCAGATCGATGCCTTCTTAAAACACTACGGAATTCGCTTGCTCATCGTCCCCAAGCGCTACCTGGCAACCTGGGGTCCAGTCCTGCGCAGAGCGGCCTGGGTGGCGCACCGAGTCGGGAGAATGGCGCTGTTCCGCATACCGAATAGAGAGTGGAGGGCAATTTCTTCAGTTCCCGCAAGCGCCGCGCAGTACCTTGCAGTCCGGCAACACTTTCTAGCTCTGAAACGGGCGGCGCGGTGTGTCCTCGGTAGGCATCCGGCTTCTTCTCGGCTCGACCCGGCCATCGCAGCCGCAAAGGGGTGTCTGAACCCGGGCTTCGGGATCCACAAACTGCCAACGCGCTGGGACAAGCTCGGCGGTTGGCTTGGCTTTTTCCACCACAAAGACCTAGGTATAGGCGTCATAGCGCAGGGAGCAGTTGCAAAAAAGATCATCGAAGAGAACAGCTCCGCTGCCAGCAAAATTTACTATCCTTATCCGCAGATCTACAACCCAAAACGCAGCTATGCGCACTCGAACGGCCAGCTGCTGGTCCTGTACGCACCCGGTAAGTTTCTGCGGCCCCTCTGAGCCGGCCTGCAACCGGACAGCTCAGGAAGCGAGCAGGTGTAGGCCAGCGGGGTCGCTCGCGCACACCTAGCAGCAGCGCGCGCGGCACCGCGCAAACCGGGGACCGTCCGTGCTCTCGCCGAGCCCGGCAAAGAGGCGGGCGGATCCTGCCGTGACCAGCGACCCAGAGTACGAGCGCTCCCGCCCAGCCGCCTCGCATAGCCAAAGACCCCGCTTGAGCCTCAGCGCTTAGGGCCCAGGTAGACGCCCTCAGTCCGGATTCAGCCCCCTATCGGTAGGCCTGGGGGGCGCTCTAAAGCGACCTCGAGCTGGGCGCTCGGCGGAAGCCCGGAACTGCGCGGGAAGTGGACCAAGCCGCGCGCTCCCCTGCTCGGGTACCACGCAGCAGCCGTGCTAGACTCCAGGGGCTGGTGCACCCGAATCCTACAGAGGAGGTCTGGATGCCTGAGCGAGCACGCCGACACGGATACAGCGTGAAAGTCGAGTGGACCGGCAACTTAGGCTCAGGTACCTCCGCGTACCAGGCTTACAGCCGTGACCATCTGGTCCTCTCGGGAACCAAGCCACCCATCCCCGGATCCGCGGACGCTGCTTTTTTAGGAGACGCCTCGCGCTGGAATCCCGAGGACCTCCTGGTAGCCGCTATCTCGTCCTGCCACATGCTCTGGTACCTGCACCTCTGCGCCGACGCTGGGATCGCGGTGCTCGCTTACCGGGACGACGCCTCAGGCGTCATGACCGAGTAGCGAGGTAGCGGCCGGTTCACCGGGGTGCTCCTGCGACCTCAAGTCCAGGTCCGCCCGGGGGATGACCTGGACCTCGCCGAGCGCCTGCACACCGAGGCACACGCCAGGTGCTTCATCGCCAATTCGCTCAACTTCCAGGTCGAATGCGTACCCACTACCGGCCTCTGAAATGATTCCGGGCCAAGAAATCTCGGCGGGAGCAGCGACCCCAGCCCTCAGGGACCGGCGCCCAGAGCAGCTTCGGCGCTCTGGAAGCTGCCGGCGCGCACCGAGACGGTCCTGACGCCACCCAGCGCACCGCCGAGTTGCTGGCAGCTTCCCGCGCAAGGGAGCTGCCCATCTTCCATATCCGGCACGCCGGCTTCCGGGTGATGGCGCCGCTGGGGAGCTTGCTAGACGCGACGCGAGCCCACCTCAGCCTGGAGCACCTCGAGGTTGCCGCCCGGCAGGCCCTTGAGCGGGGCCGAGTGCGCCGAAGAGCCCCGCAATCGGCACTGTAAGAAGGCAGTTGACAGATTTAGCTGCGAAAATGGTCAAGAGGCGCCGAAGCGCCTGAAACCGGCATGTAAAAAGGCCTCCCCGAAGCCGTCCTTGAGGTGTTCCAGAGCGCTCTGGAACAGGGGGGTGAAATACAGCAGCGCCCGTACCTTCCGGCAAACCCTGGATGACCGCTTGACTCACCTCGCTGTGCGCATGCAGGACAAAACCACTGCATGGCCCGGCGCTCGGCGGCGCCAGCGCCCTGGCTACCGAAAGCCTGTGCCAACCTGGCCGGTCGGTGCTGGCGGCCAGGAGGGAAGGCTGGCTAAGCGACGGGGGACACCAAGGCCGGAATCATCGACGGGGCCGCTGGGTCGTCCCAGAACCGGGGCGATTAGCGGTCCGGTTTCTTGGGGGCCACTGCAGCTTGTCGCAACGTCCTGCGGCCGGCTCGATTTGTTTCTCGCGACCGCCCAATCGGCCCGGCACACCTGCTGACAATTTCGAGAGGGGCTTCTGGGTCTGCCGGACCTTGAGTGCGCTCTATCACGAGCACCCGGCCGGCGGGCTCCGCCTCCTCTTCAGGGATGTCCCTTCGCTCCAGGAGGCCTAGGGCTCGGTCCGGCGCTGCTCCGAGGACATGGGCACCACCGCGTTCCCCAACCGGCTTCGGCTCGTCGACGCGGGTTGAGGAACTGGAGGCTCCGTCCAACGAGCAGCGCCGGACCGAGCTCAGTGCCATCCGGATGCGCGTCAGGATCATCCCGCAGAACCGCTCCGGACTCCTTCGGAAACCAGAGCTTGACCAATTGTCCGGTTTTAGGGCCCGCAGCGTGGGCCGAGTGGGTGTTAGCCTGATCTGGCTGCCAGCACTCTGCGCGACTGCCTATCCTTAGAGCCGGGCAGCAGTCCCGGGTGGCGGGGCGGAGCGGCAGGTCGTAGCCTCTCGCTAGGGACCGTGGCTGGAGCCGCAGGCCCAAGCCTGGCCCGAGTGCGGAGTGCCATTTGAGGAGGAGTCGGACATGGAGACGGCACCGATATCGACCAATCTTGCCCGCATCGAATCCTTGAAAGTAAAAAACTTCCGTGCCCTCAAGGAGGTCAAGCTGACTGACCTGACCCCTCTCACGGTTCTCCTCGGGCCTAATGGGAGCGGGAAGTCCACCGTCTTTGACGCCCTTGCCTTTTTGGCCGAATGCTTTGACCACGGCTTGCGCCCCGCCTGGGATAGCCGCGGGCGCGCCAAGGAGCTGAAAACCCGCGGGGTGGACGGTCCAGTCAGCATTGAAATCAAGTACCGCGAGCAGCCCAAGTACCCCCCGATCACCTACCACCTGGCTGCCGACGAGCAGCAGGGACGCCTTATCATCACCGATGAATCCCTGGCTTGGAGGCGCGGCTCCAGGGGCAGGCCGTGGCGTTTCCTAGAATTTCATAGGGGGGAGGGCAGCGCTGCCAGCGGGGAATCTCCGGAGCAGCAGGCACAGCGCCCCCCGCTGGCACTGAGCTCTCCTGATCTCCTGGCGGTCAATGCCCTGGGTCAGTTTTCCGATCACCCCAGAGTAGCTGCGCTGCGCCAGTTCATCAGGAGCTGGTATGTGTCCTATCTATCCCTTGCCGGTGCGCGGAGTCAGCCGGCGGTAGGACCGGAAGAACACCTTTCCAGAAGTGGAGACAACCTGGCGAACGTAGTCCAGTACCTACAGGAGCAGCATCCAGACCGCTTGGAGCACACCCTCGAAGCGCTACGGCGCAGCGTTCCGCAGTTGAACGACGTATGGATCGCCGTAATGCCTGATGGCCGTCTGCTCCTGCAGGTCAAGGACGCCCCTTTCGACAACCCGGTACAAGCCCGCTTTGTCTCGGATGGTACGCTCAAACTGCTGGCCTACCAGGTGCTTCTCCACGACCCGGCGCCCCCACCCTTCATCGGGATCGAAGAGCCGGAGAACTTCCTCTACCCCACACTGCTTGCCGGCCTAGCCGAGGAATGCCGCGCTGCGGCCGAGCGTACCCAGCTGCTCGTGACTACACACTCCCCGTTCTTCGTGGATCAGCTGCGGCCGGGGGAGGTATGGATGTTGCGCCGGGATGCGAGCGGATTCACCCAAGCCCGGCGCGCCAGGGACCTCCCCGGGGTGGAGCAGTTCCTCGAAGACGGCGGTAAGCTGGGTCAGCTCTGGATGGAAGGCCACCTCGGGACCGGCGACCCGCCGATATACCCGAACTGGCCAACTCGACCAGAACAAGGTAGACCCCATTGACCGGGCCAGCCCACTTCGTCCTCTTCGTAGAGGAAGAGTCGATGAAGGTATTCTTGGAGGTTTTCTTCAGGCGGCTGTTTCCGAACCAAGAGAGGAAGCTGGAACTGCATGTCTTCCGGGGTAAGCCAGACCTGCTCGGCAAGCTAGGAACGCGCCTGCGTTCTTATGCCAAGGTGCTGCAGCCGAACTGGCGGCTGATCGTCCTGGTCGACCGAGATGGCGATGACTGCCGCGCACTCAAACAGAGCTTGAATGAGCTAGCCCAGCAAGCAGGGCTACAGGTCAAGGACGCGAGCACACCGGTCAGTTGGCAGGTGGCCACTCGAATCGTCGTTGAAGAGCTGGAGGCCTGGTACTTCGGCGACTGGGAGGCAGTGCGCGCAGCCTATCCAAGAGTCCCGGCTTCAATTCCCAAAAACAAGAAATTTCGTGATCCGGACGCTATCACGGGCGGAACATGTGAGGCTTTCGAACGGGAGATGCAGGAGGCGGGTTACTTTCGTAGCGGCTTGCGTAAAATCGAGCTTGCCTCTGAACTGGCTACTCGGATGAACTTGGATCCGGCCAAGAACCGGTCTCGCAGTTTCCGGAATCTCATCGCGTTGTTCGGAAGCTAAAGTTCGGGAGCTACTCAGTCTGACGCGCCTCTACTTCAGTCTGGCGCGCCTTAGGAGCCGAGGCGGAAGTAGAGGGCAAGGCTCCAGTCAGCGGATTCAGGGGACCACGGCGAGGTAGTTGAGCCCGCTTTGGTCCACGATCTGCCCATTTATGCTCGGCACCACCGCTGTATAGCTCCGGGCTGAATCCCAAAGCTACACAGCGCTTTTCGGGTGATCGGTCCAAAGGCAAGGTCACCGGGCGAGGCGTAGCGCCGCGAGTTCTCTAGCTGGTGGGTGACCAGCGTGCTCTTACCGTCTAGCGGGCGCCGGTCACCATGACTGAGACATCACCCTAACAGCTCTAGTATTAACCAGGCCCCTAAATACAAGCCGCGTAGCGGGCCAACGGATGACGGAAATAGCTGCGCACATGTTCTGGCGCCTGTTGCAGGGTCCGCATGAAGCGCAGGGCTTTGGCCTTGAGTTCCTCGA
>JAJZIR010000004.1 GCA_021810505.1 bacterium | reverse complement strand
GGGCTATAAGGCCCTCCCTGCGCTGCACGCCTCAGCGCTCCCCCACTGATCCCTGCTGTCATGCTGCTCGCCCCAGAAGGGCAAGGGGAAGTCTACATCCCCGGGGAAGGGGGTGTCAAGGGAGCGGAAGCTGGACCTCAGCTCTGCTGAGCGATAACTTGCAGCCGCTGATGCGCCCCAGGGCCGAACAAGCCGCCGTGGTAGCACAGTACCCTCTCGATTTTCT
The DNA here is from genome assembly GCA_021810505.1 of bacterium. Classification (GTDB taxonomy): domain Bacteria; phylum Deinococcota; class Deinococci; order Deinococcales; family Deinococcaceae; genus JAJZIR01. Next base: position 140,525 of record JAJZIR010000004.1, on the reverse strand, counting down.
CGAAGCCAGCCAACTTGGCCACCGAGGCGCGACCGCTCTTCATGTCCGGGGTCGCCTGCTCGCGCGGCCCGAGCAGCTGGCCGCCCTCGACCACCAGGGCGTCCCCGGCGATCAGGGTGCCGGAGTCCAACAGGAGGCTGATGTGCCCGGGGGTGTGGCCCGGTGTAGCGATGACGGTGGCACCTGCGAAAGGCAGGTGCTGGCCGTCTTCTAGCAATTCGTCGACGTGGGCGCTGGGGGGCTTGCTGAGCATGCTCTGCATGGACGCCCGCGCCTCTGGGGGCAGGTTGGCCAGGCGGGACTCCCAGGCCGCCGGGTTGAACTTGAGCGGCGGCAATTGGCCTTCAATGTAGGGGACGTCGGCCGCGTGAGCGTAGACCCTGGCGCCGGTGGCTTGAACCAGCGCAGGCAGGTTGCCGATGTGGTCGATGTCTTGGTGGGTCAAGATGATGCGTTTGATCTGGTCCAGCGACAGACCCAGCTTGGTCAATTCGGCTCTGATCAGCTCCAGCTGGCCGGGGAAGCCGGTATCGACCAGGGTGACTTTGCCGTCTTCCACTAAGGCTGCGGGATAGATGGTGCTGGGGTTGCCCATGAACTCGGAGGCTAAGGGAAGCGGGTAGAATGTCGCCATGGCGTCACCATAACCCCCTCCCGGCAGAGGGGTTTGTGCATTCAAGGACATTGCCCGTTCGTTCCGGGAAGGGGGGGTAGCTGTAACCGAGACGGTAAAACTGCGCGCCGCGGCACTCCGGTCTCCTCGCTGGGTAACCGAGATTTGTCAGCTGCTTGCCCGAGGATGTTCCCAGGACCTGGAGGGTTGCCGTGGATGAGGTCGTCCGTGTCGCCCCGCACAGCGTCGAGGCGGAGGCCTCCGTGCTCGGCAGCATCCTGTTGGACAACGAGGTCTTGGTCAATCACGCCGCCTCCTTGATCCCCGAGATGTTCTACCGGGAGGGGCATCGCAAGATCTTTGCGGCGGTCCGTGCTCTCGCTGACCGAGGTGAGCCGGTCGACCTGGTCACCCTGACCGAGGAGCTCCGCTCGCGCTCCCAGCTCGACGACGTAGGTGGTCCGGCCTATCTGGTCGGTCTGGCCGACGCCGTCCCGACGGCCGCCTACGCTGAGGCTTACCTCAAAATCGTCGAGGAGAAGCACACCCTAAGGCAGCTGATCTCGGCCAGCGGCAAAGTGATGCAGCTGGCCTATGACGCCCAATTACCGCTGGAAGAGCTGCTGGACCGCGCCGAGCAGCTGATCTTCGACCTATCTCGGCAGCGGGATACCTCGGAGTTCCAGGCCATGGACCGTTTGGTCCACCAGACCTTCGAGTACATCACCCAGCTGCACAGCAGCGGGGGTATCGGCGGTGGCCTCCCCAGCGGTTTTCACGATCTAGATGAGCAGACCACCGGCCTGCAACCGGGTAGCCTCAATGTCTTGGCTGCTCGGCCCAGTATGGGCAAGACCGCCCTGGCCCTGTCCATTGCCCAGAATGTGGCTCTGCGCCATAAGAAGGCGGTTGCCGTCTTCAGCCTGGAGATGCCGGCCATCCAGCTGGCCCTGCGGCTGATGTGCTCGGAAGCCCGGGTGGACATGAGCCGGGTGCGCTCCGGACAGCTCAACGAGCGCGATTACGAGCGGCTCGCCAACGCTGCTGGTCGCCTGGCCGATGCTCGCTTGATCATCGACGATGCGGCCGATCTGACTATCCACGAGCTGCGGGGCAAGTGCCGGCGGATCATCGCCCAGTACGGAGCCCTCGACCTGGTGGTGGTGGACTACCTGCAGCTGATGACCGCCGGGGGAAGAGGTGGCGGAGAGAACCGCCAACAGGAGATCAGCACGATCTCCAGGGGACTCAAGAGTATCGCCAGGGAATTGGACCTGCCCGTACTGGTCCTCTCGCAGTTGTCGCGGCAGGTGGAGAGCCGCCCTAATCACCGCCCGATGCTCTCGGACCTGAGAGAGTCGGGGGCCATCGAGCAAGACGCCGACCTGGTGATGTTCATCTACAGGGACGAGTACTACAACCAAGACAGCGACCAGCAGGGGATCGCCGAGATCATCATCGGCAAGCAGCGCAACGGCCCGGTCGGGACGGTCAAGCTGCAGTTTCACAGCCAACACGTCCGCTTTAATGACTTGGCTGCGGAGGGAATCTAGCGGCTCCGCCGGTCGAGGCTACCCCCGGATCAGCCGGTCCGGAGGAGCGTTCCGCCTTAGAATCGTTCCATGAGCCTGTTCGCCCCCCAGCCCCCGTTGGCCGAGCGGCTGCGCCCTCGCCGCTTGGAGGAGCTGGTCGGGCAGGAGCACCTGCTCGGCCCCGGCAAGCCCCTGCGCCGGATGGTCGACGCCGGTCGGCTCTCCTCGGCCATCCTGTGGGGCCCACCGGGGGCGGGGAAGACCAGCCTGGCTCGGGTCCTGGCGGCCAGCGTGTCGGCCCGCTTCGCCTCCCTGAGCGCGGTCAATGCTGGCCTGAGCGAGCTGCGGGCGGTGGCCAAGGAGGCTGAGCACGCTAGGACTTTAGGGCAGACCACGGTATTTTTCCTGGACGAGATCCACCGCTTCAGCCGCACCCAACAGGACGCCTTGCTGCCCATGCTGGAGACCGGGCTGCTGATCCTGATCGGTGCGACCACCGAGAATCCCTCCTTCGCGCTCACCCCGGCCCTGCGCTCCAGAGCGCCTATCTACGCGCTCCACCCCCTGGAGCCTGCGCACCTGCTCGCCCTGCTGCAGTCGGCGCTGCAGCGTCCCGAGGGCCTTCCCGGGGTGAGCGCGGAGCCGGCTGCCCTCCGGAAGATCGCGGCCGTAGCTGGCGGCGACGCCCGGCGGGCCCTATCCCTGCTCGAACTGGCCGTTCAGACCGCCTCCGACGTGAGCGAGCTGCTGGTGGGAGAGCTTTTGGGCCGTGAGGACTTCGCCATGGACCGCTCCGGCGACGCCTTCTACGACCTGGTCTCGGCGCTGCACAAGTCGGTGCGCGGCTGCCACGTCGACGCTGCCCTGTACTACCTGGCTCGCCTATTGGCTGGGGGTGCTGACCCGCTCTACCTGCTGCGCCGGCTGATCCGCATGGCCACCGAGGACGTCGGCCTAGCCGATCCTGCGGCGCTGCGGGTCGCCCTGGAAGCCCACCAGGCCTACACCGTGCTCGGAAGCCCCGAAGGGGATCTGGCCTTGGTCCAGGCTACCGCCTATCTGGCCCTGGCACCCAAGTCGAATGCGCTCTACCGGGCCAAGCAGGCGGCCGATCAGGCGGCCAGGAGCTACCCGGCGGCTCCGGTTCCCAGGGGGTTGCGCAACGCTCCGACCGCCTTGCTGGCTGAGCAGGGAAACGCTCAGGGCTACGCTTATTACTTCGATGACCCGGAAGGCAGCTTCCGCCAGCCCTACCTCGCACCCGATCTGGCCGGGCTCTGCCTGTTCGAGCCGGGGAGCGAGGGCTGGGAGCAGCGGCTGGCTAGCCGCTTGCAGGAGTTGCGCCGCCGCTTCCGGGCTACCGCTGAGCCCGGCTGAGCGCTGCCCCTGTCCCTGAGCCCTCTACCCAGCTGGCCAAGTTAGCCAGCGCCGACTCCAGCCGGGCGCGCTGCTCGGTGCTGGGGTCGGTTTCCCAGAAAACTTGCCGCACCGCTAGGCGGTTGCCTTCTCGCCGGGCATCGACCCTAGCGACGAAGCGGTCTCCCTCCAAGGCGGCGAGCGCGTAGGGCCCGTAGCGCCTGCGGGCCGCTGGGAGGTAGATTTCCCAGCGGTAGTCGAAGCCGAACAGCTCGCGCAGCACCCTCCTGGACCACAGCAGGTTGTCCAGCGGCGGGAGCAGGAAGGTCTCCGGCTGGACCTCGGCGGACTCCATGGCCTGCAGCAGCGCTAGGTGCTCGCGGGCCAGGCTGTAGCCGGACAGACCCGGAACCGCGAGCGGGATCAGCTGGCCTCGGGCTTCTAGCTCCGAGAGCTGCTGCCGGAGCTTTTCCCGGGATTCCCCCCAGGGGATCAGAGCGGGGTGACCCCGGTAGATCACCCCCAGCGCTGACAGCGTCCGGCCGAGGCGCTCCGCCAGGCTTCCGCTGGGCACTGTCGGTTGCCAGCTCTCCGCCAAGGCGTAGTGACAGGTCTCCCTCTCCCGGAAAGCCACCACCACCTCGCCGGCCTCCCACAGCCTGAGCAGCGCTTGAGAAGTCGCCTTGGTGCCGCGGCCCTGCAGCTCCCAGTCCCCCTGGACCCTCTCCCCGCTGTCCAGGTCCCTAGACGGCAGCGGCCCCTCGCTCAGCTTTGCGCGGATCAGCGCAGCGGCGGCGATCAGCTCCGGTCCGAAACGGGCGACCCGCAGGCGGGCTCGTTCGCGGCGGATCAGCGCCCAATCTTCGGTCGGGATCAGACAGCGGGCGTGCAGGTAGCCCTCGCTGACGCGCTTAGGGGGGTACAGGGCTTCTAGGCCCTGGGGGGTGTAACCGGTAACCCGGTTCCAGAACACCAGGTGGTGGTTGCGCTCGACCACTGTGACCGGGTCCAGCTGCACCGCGCCCAACCTCTGCAGCGCCTGGGCGATTCCTTCGGCCCCGAGCAGCTCCTCGCGCCAGGGACGGCCCTGGGGGTGGTCGGTTCCCGGCGCCTTCCAACCCAACAACCCCTGCAGGGCCAGAAGGGTCCGGGCCAAGGCTCGCCGGCTGGTCGGTTGCACGGCGCTGAGCTTACACCCTTCTGGCCCTGCGCCTAGGGCGTGTTAGGCTTTCTGGGGTTGCTACCCGCTGCGACCAGGAGGTCTTCGGTGCCGAATACCCGCCCCCATCCATTCCCTGGAAAGCTCCTGCTGTGACCGGTCGCCCCTTTCCCAGCGGAGACCTACCGCTCGACGACTACGGCCTGATCGGCAACCTAGAGACCTGTGCCCTGGTCAGCCGGACCGGCTCGGTCGACTGGCTCTGCCTCCCCCGCCTGGATTCGCCCAGCCTGCTCGCTGCCCTGCTGGACGCTGAGCGAGGTGGTCGGTTGCAGGTCTCTCCCAGGGCTTCCTACCACGCCTTACAGACCTACCGCGAGGACAGCAACGTCTTGGAGACCACCATGACGACCGCCACCGGGGAGGTGGTGGTCACCGACTTCATGCCCGTGCGCAACCATCCGGGCGCCCCTCGGGCGCTGGCCCGTCGGGTCCGGGTGTCCTGGGGCAGCGTCCCCATGCGAGCGGTCTTCGATCCGCGCCCTGACTACGCCCGGGCCGAGCCAGCCCTGCAGGTCAAAGACGGCCAGGTGAGCGCCCGGAGCGGAGACCAGAACTTCCTGCTGCGCAGCAGCTTGGATTTTGCTCCGGAGCAGGGCCGGTTGGCGGCCAGCTGGCGCCAGCGCCACGGCGAGGAGGTCTGGCTGGTGCTGGGAGACGCGCAGCTCCCGGCCTGGAGCTGGGGCGAGTGGAACCATGAGCTGCACCGTACCCTGCAGTTCTGGCGGACCTGGCTGCACCGTTCCCCGGAGACTCGGGCGCTGCGCGGGACACCTTGGCGCCGGGCCCTGCTGCGCTCCGGCCTGGTGCTCAAGCTGCTGTGCTGCGACCCGGGCGGCGGGATCGCTGCGGCGCCCACCACCTCTCTCCCCGAGGAGGTGGGCGGCGTGCGCAATTGGGACTACCGCTACAGCTGGATCCGCGACGCCTCGTTCACTGTTCAGGCGCTCTACCACCTGGGTTTCGCCGAGGAAGCTCGGAACCATCTGGCCTGGTTCCGGGAGATCTGTGCCCAGACCGAGGATTTCGGCCAACTCCGGGTGCTGTACACCTTGGACCGCAAGCCTGCCCCCCCGGAGCAGCAGTTGGGCCATCTGGCTGGCTACCGCGGTTCCAAGCCGGTGCGCATCGGCAACGGCGCGGTGGATCAGCGGCAGCTGGACATCTACGGGGAGCTGGTCAACGCTTTCTACGAGACGGTGCGCTACGACAAGGAGCTCAGCCACGAGCACCTGGGTTGGGTCCGCCGCCTTGCCGACTACGTCAGCAAGGTCTGGTCGGAACCCGACGCCGGGATCTGGGAGGTGCGCAGCGCCCCCAGGCACCATACCTATTCCAAGCTGATGTGCTGGGTGGCTCTGGACCGGGCGGTCCAGCTGGTCTCCAAGCGCAATCCGGCGGATCCTTCCCTGCCTGGCTGGAAGGCCGAGCGGGAGAAAGTGCGCGCGGCCATCTTGGAGCAGGGCTACAGCTCTCGCCTGGGCAGCTTCGTGCAGAGCTTCGGCGGCGAAGAGCTGGACGCGACCAACCTGCTGATTCCGCTGATGGAGTTCCTGCCGGCTGACGACCCCCGGGTGCAGGGGACCATCGACGCGACCATCCAGCACCTGACCGAGAACGGGTTGGTGCTGCGCTACCGTAACGTCTCCGAGGACGGCCTCGCCGGCGCCGAAGGAACTTTCCTGCTGTGTAGCTTCTGGCTGGTCAGCGCCCTGGCCATCTCTGACCGCCTGGGAGAGGCTGAGCAGCTGATGGAGCGCTTGGTGGAGCTGGCCAGCCCGCTGGGGCTGCTCTCCGAGGAGATCACGGCGGACGGCGAGCTGCTCGGCAACTTCCCGCAAGCCTACAGCCATATCGGTCTGATCAACAGCGCGCTCTACTTGGAAGCGGCCAGGCAGCGCGGCAGCGGCGCGCAGCAGGTGCCTCTGGTCGGGCAGGCCGCTCAGCCCTGATCCAGCCGGCTCAGGATCGCCCGGGCGTGGGCTTCTAACCCTTCGGCCCGGGCCAGGGTGGCGGCTGGCCGGCCAGTCTGCTGCAGCGCTTCTGCGGAGACGCCGACCAGACTGATAATCTTCTGGAAGTCGCGCAGGTTGATCGGGCTGGCGAAGCGGGCGGTCCCTCCGGTCGGCATCACGTGGCTGGGTCCAGCCAGGTAGTCGCCCAACGCCTCCATGCTGCTCTCGCCCACGAAGATCCCGCCGGCGTTGCGGATCAGCCCCAGGTAGTCCCAAGGCCGCTCCAGCAGCAGGCAGAGATGCTCGGGGGCGTAGCGGTTGGCCAGCTCGAACGCTTCTTTGGGGGTGATAGCCCGCACCAGCAGGGTCCGGTGGCCGATACTCTCCTCGGCCCAGCTGCGGTTAGGTTGCGGGAGGGCGGCCAGCTGGCGCTCCAACTCCCCGGGCAGCTCAGCGAGCAGCTCGGTGCTCAGCGAGACCAGCACCGGTTGGGCACCGACGTGCTCGGCCTGGGCCAACAAGTCGGCGGCGACCCAGCTGACCCTGGCGCTGCCGTCGGCTACGATCAGGGTCTCGGTCGGGCCAGGGAGCGTGGCGGCGCCGGTCTCCCCGTAGATCTGCTGCTGGGCCAGCACCACGAAAGTGTTCCCGGGCCCCACCACCTTGTCTACCGGCCGCAGGCCCTCTAGGCCGTAGGCCATGGCGGCGATGGCCTGTGCGCCGCCGGCCAGCAGCAGCTCGCCGATCCCCAGCTGGCGGGCGGTGTGCAGCAGCGCTGGGTGCGGCAGGCCGCCCGGTCCCGGGGGCGTGGCCAAGACCAGCTCCGTGACGCCGGCTACCAGGGCCGGTACCGCGGTCATGATCAGCGAGCTGATCAGCGGGGCGCTGCCGGCCGGGACGTAGATGCCGACCCGCTCCAGCGGCAAGACCAGCTGGCCCAGGGTGCCGCCTGCGCCGCTCTGGATCCAGCCTTGGGCTGGTTGGGAGCGGTGGAAGGCGGTCACCCGCGCGACGGCCAACTGGATGGCCTGCTCGAGGTCCTCTTCTAGGGTCAATTGGCCGTTTTCCCACAGCTGATCCAGATCCGACTGGTTCAGGTAGAGCCGGTCGTCACCCCGGCGATCGATGCGCCGATTCCAGCCGATCAGGGCGGCCTCGCCACCCGAGCGAACGCTGGCCAGGATGCGGCGCACTGCCTCGGCGGGCGGTATGACCTGGCCGAAGATTTCGGCGGTTCTGGCCTGCAGCGCTTGGCTGGGTGCGGCCTGTCCGGGCCTTCTGGACAGGGCCAGCCGCGCCTCTTCTCCCTGCAGGATCGGTAGGCTCACCTTCATCCACGCCCTCGCTTTCCCCGGCTGCGGCGCGGCTCCTGGGTTGGCCGCAGCCGCGCGGTCAGTAGCCGCTGCTCCAAAGGCTGCACCAGCTGCACTAGCTGCTGCCCGCTCTCCTCGACCCAGGCGGTGGCCCGGCCCGGGCGCAGCCGGTAACCGATCAGGCCTTCTTGGCCTGAGCGCTGTAGCCGCTGTAGCCAGATCTGGTGCCCGGCTAGGAAGGTCCTGGTGCCATCGGGTGGCAGCCTGCACAGCAGCAGCAGGATGGAGAGCGGGTCGTGCTGCGGGAGGATCGCGGGGACGCTGGCTTGGTCCGTGCCCTGTCTGAGCTGATAGAGGCCGCTGCGATCCTCCCGCAGGGTCAGCTGCGCCGATCGGCCCTGGGGGCCTTCTTGGTATTCCAGGCTGTGTAAGTCACCGTCCATGCGCGACAGCTGGCGCAGGTTTCCCAGGGCCTGCAGGGGGCCTGCGAACTCGGTGATCACCTCGGCCGTGATCTCTCCCCCGGTTTGCCGTAGCTGCCAGCGCTGCTGCCCAGCCATGAGACCGTCTAGTTCGAGCTGATAGCTCCAGGCGCTCACCCGTTTGCCCCGGCCGGGCTCTTGTGGACGTGGACGACTACCCAGCGCCCCTCGCGCTTTTCCAGGACGCGGGTTTCGTTGTGGGTGCGGTGTGTCAGCTCGCTCCCGCTCACGCTGAGCAGCAGCGTATAGCTGGCTACCGCCACCTGCCCCTCGGCCAGCCACTGCACCTTAGGTTCGAGCAGGGACAGCTGGTAGGGCGCTCCCCCAGTGGCCCAGCGCCGTTCGATCATGAACTGGTGGAAGGCCAGGCCCTCTTGGCGGTGCGGGGTGACGAAATACTCGTAGAGGGTCAGATCGGGAGCGGTGCTGGCCTGATAGCGGCCGAAGTCCCCGTCGTAGATCGCCCTGAGGTGCTCTTCCAGTGTGGCTAACAGCTCGGCGTCGTCTCGCATCAGGCCTCCCAGAAGCTGCTGCCGACGGCCCAGTCCGCTCCCAGCGCCTGCGCGACCGTGGCGCCTACGTCCACGAATTCGCGGTCTCCGAGCGCCCTGCCCGCCTGGCCCGGACGATAGAGCAGGCAGATCCCCCACTCCCTGGTGTGGTCGGTTCCGGGCCAGGTGGGGTCGTTGCCGTGGTCGGAGACTAGGAGCAGGCCGCCCCGCTCTGGGACGGCAGCGAGCAGCTCTCCCAAGCGCCCATCGAAGTCGCTGAGCGCCCTGGCGTATCCGGTGGGATCTCGGCGGTGGCCGTAGAGGCTGTCGAAATCGACCAAATTGGTGAAGATCAGCCCGGAGGGGATGGTGCGCATCGCCCGCAGGGTCTGCTCGATCCCGTCGGCGTTGTCGTCGCTATGGATCTCTTCGCGGAAACCGCGGTGCGCGTAGATGTCGGGGATCTTGCCGATGCCGTACACCGGAATCCCCAGTTCGGCTAAGCGGTCCAGCAGCAGCCGGGGTGGCTGCGCCGAGAAATCTCTGCGCAGGGCGGCGATCCGCTGGAACGGTGGGCCGCGGAAGGGCCTGGCGATCACCCGGGCCACCGACCACTCCCCGACCAGCAGCCCCCTAGCCACCTCGCACCAGCTGTAGAGCAGCTCCGGGGGGGCTACCTGCTCGTGGGCAGCGATCTGGAAGACGCTGTCAGCGCTGGTGTACACGATGGGATCCCCGCTCCTCAGATGCGCTTCACCGAAGTCGGCGATCACCTGGCTTCCGCTGTACGGCCGGTTGCAGAGCCAACCCCGGCCGATGCGCTCGGAAAAGCGCCCCATCAGCTCCTCCGGGAAGCCTTCCGGGAAGGTCCGGAAAGCGGTCTCCAGGCGGCCACCCAGGAACTCCCAGTGGCCGGTGGTGGTGTCCTTGCCGGGCGATCGCAACCGGATCCGCCCGTAGCTGGCCTGCGGCTCCCCGGGTTCCCCCAGGGCAGCTAACCCGGGGAGCCGGTTCAGCCCTAGCCGGCTCAGCCCGGGGAGGCGCAGCCCCAGCTCAGCTAGGTGGCCCAAGGTATGGCTTCCGGTGTCGCCGAAGTCCGCCGCGTCCGGTAGAGCGCCGGCACCCACCGAGTCGAGTACCAAGAGGGTGAACAGCACCGCTCCACTATAGCCCGGACCGGGGTCTCACTGCTCCCACACGGCTTGATGGTAAAGTCAGACCATGAGTATGGCCGCCCCAGCCCTGTCGCCTTCCGGGACGCGGGTCTCGCATCTAACCGCCTCAGGGCTGTACAAGCGCTACGGCCGCCGGACGGTGGTGCAGGGAGTGGATCTGCAGATCCGTAGGGGAGAGATCGTCGCTCTGCTCGGCCCCAACGGCGCGGGGAAGACCACTACCTTCTACATGATGGTGGGCTTCGTTCGGCCGAACGCCGGGCGCATCCAGTTGGGCAACCGCGACGTCACCATGCTGCCGATGCACCGCCGGGCCAGGCTGGGTCTGGGCTACCTCCCGCAGGAGCCCAGCGCCTTTCGCCGGATGACTGCTCGCGACAACCTGCTAGCCATCTTGGAGTTTCAGTCCCTAGGGATTAAGGAGCGCCTGGCCAGAGCCGATGCTCTGCTCGAGGAGTTCGGCCTGACCCACCTGGCCGATCAGCCAGCTTTCAGTTTGTCCGGAGGTGAGCGCCGTCGCCTGGAGATCGCCAGGGCTCTGACCACCGATCCAGATTTCATCCTGCTCGACGAGCCCTTCACCGGTGTCGACCCCAAGAGCGTTCGCGAGATCCAGCGCCTGATCAGTAGCCTGCGCGAGCGCCGGGAGCTGGGCGTCTTCATCACCGACCACTCGGTCCGGGAAACCTTGGAGCTCACCGACCGCGTCTATTTGATGTACGACGGGGAGGTCAGCTTCGAGGGGACACCCAGCGAATTTGCTCGGGATAGCGGGGCAAGGCGGCGTTACCTGGGAGACGATTTCGAGCTCTAGATGCTCTGGATTCTCCCCGCTTTCGTGCTGTTGCTGTCCGGCGTGATCGCTTACGCGGGCGATGTGGTCGGGCGCCGGGTCGGGCGCCGGCACCTGCGCCTCTTCGGCCTGCGCCCCAAGGCATCCGCCTTGGTGGTCGCGATCATCTCTGGGATGCTGATCAGCCTGCTCAGCCTGCTCGGTTTCGCCGCCCTGGATCACCAAGCGGTCTTGACCATCCTGCGGGCGGAGCGTCTGGGCCACGAGGTGACTGCCCTGCGCTCCGAGGTTGTACCGCTGCGCTCCGAGGTGCAGAAGGTGCAGGCTGCGCTGCAGGCTGCCCAGACGGAGCGGTTGCGGGCTGACCGCCAGCGGGCGCTGGCGGTCAGCCAAGCCGCAGCCCTGCTGGCCGAGCGCCGTGCAGCTACCCTTGAGCGTGCTGCCCTGCAGAAGCAAGTATCCCGGCTGCAGCCCCAGGCGACCAGCCTTGCGGCCCAGGTCGAGCAGCTCAAAGCCTCGGCGCAAGCGGCCAGTGCCCAGCTGCAGAGCAGTCAGCGCCACGGGGCGGAGCTGCAGGCCAAGGCGCAGCAGCTCTCGGCCCAGGTGAGCGAGCTCGCTGCGGCCAGGTCTGCCCTGGAAGCCCAGAACACCCAACTCTCAGCCTCCCGGCGGGCTGAGCGCGCTAAGCTGGCTTCCCTGCAGGGCCAGCTGGCGGGGATGGCCAGCGATCTCAGCCAGATGCAGGACCAGCTGGCTAAACTTCGCTCGGCCAGGGCCAAGACCGAAGTCGATCTGGCTGGGCTATATGCCGTCCGCAAGCAGCTGGAAGCCCAGAACACCGCTCTCAAGCAGGGGTTGGCCCGGGCGGTCGCGGCCGGGAATCAGCTGCGCAGCACCTACCTCAGGCAGCGCAGCGAGCTCCGGGCCACCCGCACTCAGCAAACCATCTACCAGCGGGGTGCCCTGGTCTACCAAGCGGTCCTGACCCCGCCGGTCAGTATGGCTGCGCTGGAGACGGTCCTGGGAGCCGCCGCCGATCGCGCCTACACCCACGGCGCCAGAGGGAACCAAGGGAGACCGCAGCCCGCCAGCCTCCCGGCCGCCCAGCTGCCCAAGCTGCTGGCCGCCCTCAACGCCGGCAGCGGCCCGCAGCTGCTGACCTTGCGCAGCGCGACCAATCAGGTCTCCGGCTACCCGGTATTGCTGAAGGCTGAGGTGCGCCCCAACGCCCGGCTCTTCCAGGCCGCCCAGCCCATCGTCAGCCGCCTCATCGCCATCGGCCCCGGTACCTCGGTGGACGTTCAGGCCGTCCGCTCCCAGCTGCTCGACCTGATCAGCAACGCCCTGAACCTACTCCGGCAGCGCGGGGTCCCTCCTGAGAACGTCCTGCAGGGGGGGATCGGGAGCACGGCCACGCTGGAGTTCGTGAACCGCCTGCGCAGCCTGCACGGAAACGTGATGGTGGCGATCGCCAGCCACAACAGCGTCCGGCCCGGCGGTCCGATCTCGCTCTATCCCGAAATCCTGCGCTGATCCGCGGTGCGCTGCCGGCTCAGATGTACTTGATCCAGCTGTTCGGTTCGCTGATTCCGAGGGGAATCAGCGAACCGAAGGAAGGTGCTTTGGGGCTGTTGCGCAGCGAGAGCCCCGCTTCCTGAGGTGTGCGGTCGCCTTTGCGCTGGTTGCAGGGCCGGCAGGCCGCCACCACGTTGGTCCAGCTGTGCTCGCCACCGCGCGAGCGCGGCAACACGTGATCGATAGTCAGGTCTTTCTGGGAGCCGCAGTATTGGCAGGTGTACCCGTCGCGGCGCAGCAGGTTGCGCCTGGTGAAGGGAACCGGCTGCGCCCGCGGCCTGCGGATGTAGCGCCGCAGGCGGATCACGCTGGGGACCGCTAGGGTGGTGCTGGGAGAGTGCAGCACCTCCTCGCTCTGCTCGAGCACCTCGGCGACGCCGTACAGCACCAGAGTGACCCCCCGCTTGATCGAGCAGACCTGGAGCGGTTCATAGGACCCGTTGAGTACCAGGACACGGGGCTGATCGAGGTTCAGCGCGGCCCGGGCTGGATTGCCGATCGGCACGCCTTCATTCTATATCCTGCGCGCCCCATAGCTCAGGTCTTCCACCCCCCTAGGACGTGGATGTGGGTGTGGAAGACCTCCTGGCCTGCGGCCGGGCCGCAATTGACCACTAGGCGAAAGTCCGATAGGTTCTGCCTGGCGACCTTGATGGCGGTGGCGAACAGCCGGCCCAATTCGGCCTCGCTCTCGATCGCATCGAGCCTGGGGCTGCGCTTCTTGGGGATGACCAGCAGGTGCACCGGGGCCTTGGGGTGGAGGTCTCGGATGGCGATGAAATCCTGATCCTCATAGACGATGTCGCTGGGGATCTTGCGGTCGATGATGGCTTCAAAGACACTTGTTTCCACGGCACTCCCCCAAGAGCTGGCTGACCGCTTGGTCAGCGCTGATCCTGCCGGACCGCACGGCGCTGGCCAGTTCGGGCATCCTGGCCTTGACCTCGGTCCTCTGCGTGAATTCTTCCCAGAGCTGCTCGCGTAGGCGCTGCTCGAACCAATAGAGCTGCTGCGCCCGCCTCCTGGCCTCTCGCCCGGGTAAGGTGGCTTCCCGATGGGCCGAGATGGCTTCCCAGACGGACTGGATACCCTCACCGCTCACGCTGCTGGCCAGCAGGACCCGGGGCTTCCAGGGAGGTTGGCTGGGCCGTAGCAGCGCCAGCGCCCCTTCCAGCTCTCTGGCGGTACGCTGCGCTTCCTCCGCCTGAACGTCGATCTTGTGCACCACGAAGAGATCGCTGAGCTCGGTCACCCCTCGCTTGATCCCCTGCAGGCCATCACCGGATCCGGGCAGGACCAGCAGGAGCAACAGGTCGCTGAGCTGGCTGGCTGCTACCTCGCTCTGGCCCACCCCCACTGTCTCGATCAGGACTAGATCGAACCCGGCGGCCTCCATGACCGTGATCGCCTCTCGGGTGCGCTTGGCGACACCGCCCACGCTGTCCCCGGCTGGGCTGGGGCGGATCAGCGCCGACGCGGACTGGCTGAGGCGGGGCATCCGGGTCTTGTCACCCATCAGGCTGCCGCCCGAACGCGGGGAGCTCGGATCGATGGCCAGGACGGCTACCTTGCGCCCTTGCTCCACCGCCTCCAAACCTATCGCCTCGATGAAGCAGCTTTTGCCGGCACCGGGGGGACCGCTGACCGCTATCCGATCGGCCCGGCCGCTGGCCGGCCACAGCCTGGCCAGCAGCTCCCCGGCGGCCAGGCTGTCTTCCGGCCGCCGGCTCTCCACCAGGGTCAGCGCCCTGGCCACGCTGCGGCGGTCCCCGGCCAGCACCCCTTCGGCGTAGCTCGGAGCCTTCACGCTTCTTCCAGGAGGTCCAGCAGCTCCTTGGCGGCCTGCAAGATGGGCGTACCCGGACCGAAGATCAGGGAGACCCCGGCCTCGCGCAGGGCCGGGTGGTCCCTATCCGGGATGACCCCGCCCAAGATGACCAAGATGTCCTCGGCGCCGAGCCGGTCCAATTCTGCGCGCAGCTGCGGGAGCAGGGTCAAGTGCCCCCCGGCCAGGCTGCTGATGCCGACCGCGTGCACGTCGTTCTCGGCGGCTTGCTTGGCGACTTCGGCCGGGGTCTGGAAGAGCGGTGCTAGGTCGACGTCGAAGCCCAGGTCGGCGAAGCCGGCCGCGATCACCTTGGCCCCGCGGTCGTGGCCGTCCTGGCCCAGCTTGGCGACCAGTACCCGGGGCCTGCGCCCCCTCTGCTCGGCGAAGCCGACCAGCCTGCGCCGCAGCGCGGCGAAGTCGGCGTCCCCCTGGTAGGCGGCGCCGTACACCCCGCCGCTGGCGCGCGCCTCGGCGACGTGGCGGCCGAAGACCCGCTCCAGAGCGGCGCTCACCTCTCCGAGCGTCGCGCCCGCGCGCATCGCCGCCACGCTGTGGCCGAGCAGGTTGCCTCCTCCCTCAGCCGCTGCCGACAGCGCCGAGAGGGCGGAGGAGGCGGCTTCCCCGTCGCGGTCCCTGCGCAGCTCCTCTAAGCGCCTGCGCTGCTCTCCCAGCACTGCGCTGCTGTCGACCGAGAAGACCTCGAGCGGCTCGGCGTCTTCGGAGCGGAAGGCGTTCATGCCCACGATGCGCTCCTCGCCCCGGTCAATGCGGGCCTGCCGCCTGGCTGCGGCCGACTCGACCTGCCGCTGCGGCCAGCCCAGCTCGATCGCCCGCACCATGCCGCCCTGGCTCTCCACCTCAGCGATCACCTCCCTAGCTTGCCGGGCGATCTCCCTGGTCCTCGCTTCCAGGTAGAACGATCCCCCCAAGGGGTCGATGACTTCCCGCAGGCCGGCCTCCTCCCTGAGGATCAGCTGGGTGTTGCGGGCGATCCGGGCGCTGCGCTCGGTCGGCAAGCCGATCGCCTCGTCGTAGCTGTTGGTGTGGAGGCTCTGCGTTCCACCCAACACCGCCGCCAAGGCCTCGATGGTCGTGCGCACTACGTTGTTCAGAGGGTCCTGGGCGGTCAGGCTCCATCCGGAGGTCTGGCAGTGGGTGCGCAGGACCTTGGAGGCCGGGTCGGCGGGCGCGAAGCGCTCCATCAGCTCTGACCAGAGCAGCCTAGCAGCTCTGAGCTTGGCGATCTCCCCCAAGAAATCCATGCCGATGGCGAAGAAGAAGCTCAGCTTGGGTGCGAAGCGGTCGACCTGGAGGCCGCGCTCCAAGGCGGTCTGGACGTAGGCCAAACCGTCGGCCAGGGTCAGGCCGAGCTCCAGGGCGGCTCCCGCTCCGGCCTCCTGCAGGTGATACCCGGAGATGCTGATCGGGTGGAAGCGGGGTACCCGCTCCGAGAGGTAGGCGATGACGTCCCCGACGATCCGCAAGCTGGGCCCGGGCGGGTAGATGTAGGTATTGCGGACCATGAATTCCTTGAGGATGTCGTTCTGGATGGTCCCGGAGAGCTGGTCCCAGGGGACGCCCTGGCGCTCGGCGCAGACCAGGAAAGCGGCCATCACCGGCAGCACCGCCCCGTTCATGGTCATGGAGACGGAGACCTGGTCCAGCGGGATCCCGGCGAAGAGGCGCTCCATGTCGCTGACCGCGTCGATCGCCACCCCGGCGACGCCCACGTCGCCGGCGACCCTGGGGTGGTCGGAGTCGTATCCCCGGTGGGTGGGCAGATCGAAGGCCACCGAGAGGCCGGTCTGCCCGGCTGCCAGGCTCCGGCGGAAGAAGGCGTTGCTCGCCTCAGCGGTCGAGAAGCCGGCGTACTGCCGGATGGTCCAGGGCCTTCCGGCGTACATGCTGGCCCGAGGTCCTCGCAGGTAGGGCGGTTGGCCCGGGAATCCGGGGTCCAAGGCGTCTCGCGCGGTGTAGAGCAGCCTCTCGCCTTGGGCCAGCGGTCGCCCGAGCTCCCGCTCGGCGGCGCGCCTCCAGGCCTCCAGACCATCTGCCGGGTTTCTATCGGTACCTTCGCGCACGGCTCCTCCCGCCTCACCGGCTGTAGTTGCTGGCCTCCTTGGTGATGGTGACGTCGTGGGGGTGCGATTCGATCAGGCCGGCCATGCTCATCCGCACGAAGCGGGCCTGGGCGCGCAGCGCAGCGATGTCCGGTGTACCGCAGTAGCCCATGGCGCTGCGCAAGCCACCGGTCAGCTGGAAGATCACCTCGCTGGCCGCCCCCCGGTAGGCCACCATGCCCTCGATGCCTTCCGGGACGAACTTGCGGCTACCGCTCTGGAAGTAGCGGTCGCTGCTGCCCTGCTCCATCGACATGGCCCCCTGGCTGCCCATCCCCCGGTAAGTCTTGAAGCGCCGCCCATCCCGCAGGACCGTCTCTCCGGGTGCCTCATCGGTGCCGGCCAGCAGCGACCCGACCATCACGCTGTGCGCCCCAGCCGCTAGGGCTTTGGCTACGTCGCCGGTCTGCTTGATCCCGCCGTCGGCGATCAGCGGCACTCCGGCCCGGTCGGCCTCGGCCGCGGCGTCGAAGATCGCGGTGACCTGAGGTACCCCCACTCCCGTCACCACCCGGGTGGTGCAGATGCTGCCGGGACCGATCCCTACCTTGATCGCGTCAGCTCCGGCTTCGATCAGCGCCCTGGCCCCCTCGCCGGTGGCGATGTTGCCGGCGATCACCTCCACGTTGAAGCGCTCCTTGAGCCAGCCGAGCGCCGCAAGGATCCCCCGGGAGTGGCCGTGCGCCGAGTCTAGGACCAAGGCGTCGGCCCCGGCGGCCACCAGGGCGGCTGCCCGGTCGCCGAGGTCCTTCGAGACGCCGACCGCCGCCGCTACCCGCAGGCGCCCTAGCTGGTCCTTGGCGGCGTGGGGGTAACGGATACGCTTCATGATGTCTTTGATGGTCATCAGGCCCCGCAGCAGGCCCTGCTCGTCCACCACCAACAGCTTCTCGATGCGGTGCCGCTTGAAGATCGCTTCGGCCTGCTCCAAGGTGGTGCCGACCGGGACGGTAATCAGCTGCTCTCCGGTCATCACCTCGCTGACCTGCGTCTCGGGGTCGCTGACGAAGCGCAGGTCACGGTTGGTGACGATCCCCTGGAGCTCGCCGCGGCTGCCCACTATCGGGACGCCGCTGATATGGTAGTCCTGCATCAACCGCTCGGCTTCGGCCACACGGGCGCTCTCCGGCAGGGTGATCGGGTCGACGATCATCCCGGCCTCGCTGCGCTTCACCTTGTAGACCATCTCGGCCTGCTGATCGACCGCCATGTTCTTGTGGATGACCCCGATCCCGCCCTCGCGGGCCAGGGCGATGGCCATCTGGGTCTCGGTGACCGTGTCCATCGCCGCGCTGAGGACTGGGATGTTCAGGATGATGTTGCGGGTCAGGCGGGTGCTCAGGTCGGCGTCGGCGGGTAGCACCTCCGAGTAGCCGGGTAGCAGCAGCACGTCATCGAAAGTGAGGCCCTCTTTGCCGAACTTGTGCGCGTAGTCACTCATTGCGCCGGAGTATACCGCCCTCCTGCGGAGGTCCCAGCTGCAACGCGGAAGGGGACGTCGGTGCGCGCCCGCAACTCCTCGTAGCTCACCTCCGGCTGCAGCTCCAGCAACTCCAGCGGCTCGCCGCAGCGGAACACCGCCAGCTCGGTGATGATCATGTCCACGACCCCTAGGGCGGTGGGTGGCAGCTCCAGCGCGTCCACGATCTTGCAGCGGCCCTGGCGGTCCTGATGGGTCATAGTGACGATCACCCGCCGGGCTCCGCGGGCTAAGTCCATGGCCCCCCCTACACCCAGGACCGCCTCCCCGGGAACCGCCCAGTTGGCCAGATCGCCCCGCACGCTGACCTGCAGGGCGCCCAAGATGGCTACATCGATACGGCCCCCGCGGATCATCGCGAAGGAGCTGGCGCTGTCGAAGACCGCCGCTCCCGGTTTCAGGCCGATGGCCTGCTTCCCGGCGTTGACCAGCAGAGGATCTAAGTTGTCCGGATCCGCCGGACCGAAGCCGAGGATGCCGTTCTCGCTGTGTAGGTAGATCTCGAGCCCGCCCAGGTAGCGGGGTACCAGGGCGGGCAGTCCGATCCCCAGGTTGACCACCTGTCCGTTCTGGAGCTCAGCGGCGGCGCGGCGAGCGATCCGTTCCCTGGCGGTCAGGTTGCCCTCACTCATAGCGCACTTCCAGGATCCGGTAACGGACCGTGCCCCTGGCGGTCTGGACCGCCACCTCGTCCCCAGCTACGCGGCCCTGCAGAGCCCTACCGATCGGGGATTGATCGGAGATCTTGCCCTTCAGAACGTCGACCTCGTAGGTTCCCACGATTTCGAAGACGTGCTTGTGGCCGCCCGACTCGACTTCCACGGTAGCCCCCAGGTCGATGAAGGGCGCTCCGCTCCGCTCCTCGTTCACGATCTCTGCCCGCGCCAGCAGATCTTCCAACTCGGCGATCCTAGCTTCGTTCTCGCTCTGCTGCATCCGAGCTTCGTCGTAGGCGGCGCTCTCGCGCAGGTCGCCGTCGGCCAGGGCGGTGCCCATATACTCGGCGATCTGGCTGCGCCGGGTAGTTTTGAGCTGGTGGAGGTCCTCGCTGAGCTTCTGGAAGCCCTTCTGGGTCATCGGGACGCTGTTCTTGGCCATGCTTTCTGCTTCCTCCGGCTCAAGCCAGCATCTCGCTGGCTGGTTTGACGTCGAGAATCTGGACCTCGGCGAGGACCAGCCGCTGTACGTAGAGGTGTGGGGTGTGGACCGCCTCCGGCTCCAGGGCCCCTTCGGGCAGCAGCTCGTCCACTTCGGCGACGGTGATCCTGGCCGCAGTGGCCATGGCTGGGTTGAAATTCTGGGCGGTCCGCCGGTAGTGCAGGTTGCCCAGGGAATCGGCTCTCTGAGCTCGGATCAAGGCGAAGTCGGCGGTGAGGGGTTGCTCAAAAACCTGCAGGCGACCCCCGAGCCAGCGCTGCTCCTTGCCCTCGGCCAGGCTGGTCCCCGCCCCGGTAGGGGTGTAGAAACCTCCCAGCCCGGCTCCACCTGCCCGGATCGCCTCAGCCAGCGTCCCTTGGGGGAGCAGACCGACCTCCAGCTCGCCGCGCTGCTTGGCCCCAGCCACTTCCGGGTTGGAGGTGAAATAGCTGCCGATGGCCCGGCGGATCTTGCCCTGCCGGAGCAGCTTGCCTAGGCCCCGGCCCGGCTCCCCCAGGTTGTTGCTGATCACGGTGAGGCCGTCCACCTCCAGCTCGCCGAGCGCCTCGATCAGCGTGAGGGGAGCCCCGACCAAGCCGAAACCGCCCACCATCACGGTCATGCCGCTGCGTAGGCCGGACAGCGCTTCCCGGGTCGCACAGAGCTGGGCCGGCATCTCAGTTGCTGTTGCCGCTGATGGCGCTGCCGACACCCTGCCTGGTCAGCATCAGGGTGAGCTCG
The DNA here is from genome assembly GCA_021810505.1 of bacterium. Lineage (GTDB taxonomy): Bacteria > Deinococcota > Deinococci > Deinococcales > Deinococcaceae > JAJZIR01. Next base: position 120,715 of record JAJZIR010000004.1, on the reverse strand, counting down.
TGGGAGCTGGTGGCGGCCGACTTGGCTTCCTCGATCGAAATCAGGCCGCTCTGGACCAAGAGCGCCAAGTGCTGGTCGAAAGTTTGCATCCCCCGGTAGTTGTCCTGGAGCATGTTATCTTTGATCTCAGCGACCTTGTCCTCGTCGCGGATGCAGTCTTGGATGAAGGGCGTATTGATCATCAGCTCTAGAGCCAGCACCCGACCTAGGCCGTCGGCCCTGGGCAGCAGCCGCTGGCTGATGATGCCGATCAGCGACTCGGCTAACATGATCCGGATCTGGTCCCGCTCGTAGGGCGCGAAGAAGTCGATGATACGGTTGACCGTCCGGATGCTGTCTAAGGTGTGCAAGGTGGAGAGGACCAGGTGGCCGGTCTGGGCCGCCGACAGGGCAGTCTCGACCGTCTCCTTATCGCGGATCTCCCCGATCATGATCACGTCGGGATCCTGGCGCATGGCGTACTTGAGGGCGCCCTTGAAGTCCTTGGTGTCCTCGCCGATCTCCCGCTGGGCTACCACGCTCTTCTGATTCTTGTGGAGCACCTCGATGGGGTCCTCGATGGTGATGATCACGTAGGGGTAGTTGCGGTTGAGGTAGTCGATCATGCTGGCCAGGGTCGAGGACTTCCCGCTGCCGGTGGGTCCGGTGACCAGGATCAGGCCTCGGTCTTTCTGGACGAACTCGACCATGCTTTTGACCGGCAACCCCAGCGACTCGAAGGAGGGGATGGTGTCGCTGATCGCCCGCATGGCCAAGCCGATGGAACCGCGTTGCCGGAACAGGTTGCAGCGGAAGCGAGCCACCCCGGGGAGGGAATACGCGAAATCCATCTCGGTCGAATAGGAGAATTTCTCCCAACGCTCCGGCCCCAAGATCCCTTTGGCGATCGCCTCGGTATCGCTCGGTACCAGCGCGGAGTCCCCGAAGCGGTTGAGCAACCCGTCGATCCTGGCCATCGGCGGCGAACCGACCTGCAGGTGGACGTCAGAAGCGCCCTTGGAAACCATCAATTTCAGCAGTTCCTGGAAAGTCATAGCAGCTCCAGATGGTCGATCAACCGGATCCCGAAGAGGGTGGCCGCCACGAGCAGGTGGGTTCCCCTAGTGGCCTGTGGCACCTCGCGGAGCTCGGTGTCAACGACTACAGCATAGTCGACTTGGGCTTCCGGGATGGTCAAGACCTCCAGCATGCGCGCGCGCAGCGCGCTAGCTAGGCGCTCACCCGCCGAGAAAGCCTGCTGGGCGGCCTGCAGCGCCTGGTAGAGCACCCGGGCTCGCTCCCGCTGCTCGGGGCTCAGGTAGCGGTTGCGGCTGCTGAGGGCCAGCCCACCTTGGTCTCGGACGATCGGACAGCCGACCACCGTGACCGGCAGGTTGAGGTCCCGGACCAGCTGCCGGACCACCTGGAGCTGCTGGAAGTCTTTCTCCCCGAAGTAGGCCCGGGCAGGCTGGAGCATCCCGAATAACCTGACCAACACCGTCGCTACCCCGCTGAAGTGCCCAGGCCGCCGCTCTCCCTCGAGCGGGAGGGCGCACCCTTCTGGGACCACCCGGGTGGCGAAGCCGGGAGGGTAGAACTCCTCCGGGGAAGGCGTGAAGACCGCCTCCACCCCCAGCGCCTGGCAGAGCGCCAGATCTTCCTCCACCGCTCTGGGATATCTGCTCAGATCTTCGCCGGGTCCGAACTGCAGGGGGTTGACGAAGATGCTGACCACCACCCTGGGGCACTCCCCCAGGGCTCTGCGGATCAGGCTGGCGTGGCCCTGGTGCAGGGCCCCCATGGTCGGAACTAGGGCAGCCCCGAAGAGCCCTGGGCCGATCGCTCCTGCGCTGCTGAGCCGCTGCACCCCTCTAGTCTAAGCCAGCTGTTCAGAAGGCGCCGCGGTAGAGCGCGGTGATGAGCCAGTTGACGATGGCCAGGATCAGCCCGCCCAGCACCGCGCTGCCGAAGCCTCGCACCTCCAGGCGGGTCAGCGCGGCCACGATCAGCAGGATGATGGCGTTGATCACCAGCGAGAAGAGGCCCAGGGTCAGGAAGTTGATCGGCAGGGTCAAGAAGACCAGGATCGGCCGCAGCAGGGCGTTGAGGAGCGCCAGAGCTATGCCGGCCCAGAGCACCGACAGCAGGCCGGTCCCTGGGCCGAAGGAGATACCTGAGTAGAGCAGGGTGGTGACCCATAGGGCCAAGGCGTTGAGGATGAAGCGGATCAGTAGGCTCATCGTTCCTCCAACGGGACCGCGATCCAGAGCAGCAGGTAGAGCGGTACGCCCAGCCCTACGGTCAAGACGGTCAAGACTACCCAGCCGATACGGACAGCAGCGACCGGTAGGCTCCAGGACCAGGCGACGCCGCCCAGCAGGCCTGAGAGCATCCGCTCCCGGCGCGAGCGCCGGAGTCGCCCGAACAGCGGCGGGTAGCTGCGCTCCCAACCCGGCGCGGCGACCGGGAGCAGCAACCAACCCAGCAGATAGAGGATCACCAGGATGACGTTGAGGTGGGGTACCCACAGCAGCAGCAGGGCGATGATGCGCAGCAGGGTGGGGTGTAGCCCAAAGCGGTTGGCGATTCCGCCGATCACCCCGCCGATCAACCGGTAACGGCTGCGGTAGATCCTGGTGTCCACGCCAACCAGTACGCGGGCATGGCCAGCAGGGTTCCGGGCGCGCCCGGAACCCTGCTGGATTTTACCTGAGCAGTCGCTGGCTAGCTCAGTCGATCGTGAAGGAGGCCATCACGATCTTACCGTTGCGGATGACCGGGGGGTCGCCAGCTGGGAAGTCGTAGACCCCGCCGCCGTTGTCGATGTGAGCCATGGCCCAGAGCTTCTCGCCCAGATGGATCTTGATATTGGGGTTGAGCAGTACTGGGACGTTGTAGGAGGTTCCAGCCGGCAGCAGCTTGGAGGCTCCGGCGTAAGGCAGCACGATCAGGCCGCCATTCTTGTTGCTGATGTGGATCACCACGTACCCGGGCTGGGCCAGGGTGACCTTGCTGACGATGACCTCGACTCCGGCCTTGGTGAGCTTGAGCTGCTGGTTGCGCACCGAGACGCTGGGGGCTCCGGCCGCCACCTTGTCCAGGGTGAACTCCTTCATCAAGATCTTGCCGCCCACCGTGACCGGGCTGTCCGGGCCCGGGAAGTCGTAGGCGCTGCTGGTGTTGCCGTGGATGTGGGCCATGGCGTAGACCTGCTGGCTTCCCAACGGCAGCGAGCTGAGCTTGATGGGGACCTCGGTGCTGAGGCCGGCCGGCAGCAGCGCGGAGACGCCCAGCGGCGGGGTGATCACGATCTTGCCGTTCACCACCGCGTGGATCACCACGAAGCCCGGCTGGGCCAGGATGACCTCGGGGATGACCACGGTGTTGTTGCTGATGGTCTGGCTAGCTACAGCCAACCTGGGGGTGACCGCCATCATCTGGCTCTGTCCCTGGGCCAGCGCTAGGCCGAGCGATCCCATCACGACGGCGGCGAGCAACGACTTCTTCATCCTGAACCTCCTGAAGGGCAGGGCGCTTTGGCCTTTTGCCGCTTCTGGTAGGGATGTACACCGCCGCCCTAGGATTGGATGTTCGGGATCACCACAGCCGGGTGGCCGGGAAGATGAGGGCGGCTAGGAAGAGGCCTAGGTACAGGCCCCAGCGGGCAACCAGGCTGGTGGCGGTGCTGTTTTCCCAGCGAGCCAACCAGGAGAGGAGCAGGCTTTCGACCAGCAGCAGCGGGAGCGGGATCCCCAGGACTAGGGCGTAGAGCAAGGCGAGGATGGCGACCGCGGTGCTCGGACCGTAGCGCTTCTGCAGGGGGAACAGCGCATAAGAGCGGAAATAGAGCTCGCTGAGCGGTAGGACCAGAGCGGTCAGCAGCAAGGCCAGTCCAGGACGCTGCAAGGGGAGCACGGTTCCCCCCCAAGGGGCGGCCCAGCTCCTGGTCAGATAGGCGTAGCCCAGGCTGAGCGCCGCCCAGGCCAGTCCCAACAGGGCGGCTGCAGGTAGGTCTCGGGGGGTGTTGACCAGCATCTCCCAGGTCTTCCAACCCCGCCGCTGCACGTCCGGCCAGAGCAGCGCCAGCGCGGCCAAGGTCCAAGTGATCAGAAAGATGGGACGGATGAGTTCGGACTGGACCGGGGTCCACAGGGCCAAGAGGTTGCCATAGACCGCGCTGCCTACCGCGCTGCTCACGATCAGGGCCAGCAGCAGAGCCAAGAGCAGCTGGCGGTAGCTGGCCAAGACCCCCCAGGGTTGCGGCCCTACCAGAGCCTCCGGCGTGGCCAGCGGCTCGATCCTGCTCTCCCCGAGCAGGTGCAGGACCAGCAGGGCTAGGAGCAACAGCAGGACCGGGAACAACCCGTGGAGCAGCTGGTTGGTGAGATCCTCGTTGCTGGCTAGTTGGCCCAGAGCCAGGTTGCCATTCTGGAACTGCCCGGTACCGAAATAGGCCAGAGTCAAGACGCCCAGAGCCTGCCGGTATTGGCTTCCGGAGAGGGCCGCCGGATTCTGGATGGCGGATTCCAGGGTATGGACCGCGCCGCTGCGCCCCAGAGCCCACTCGGTGATGCCGATCTGGGACAGCGCCGCTGCGCTGGGATCCTGGATGGCGCCGAGCAGGGACAGCGACCGGGATGGCTGGGTCGGTAGCAGCAGCCTAGCCAGCAGCAACCGGCCGCGGACCGATGCGGGGTCGGCGGCCAGCTCGCGTTCCAGAGCCCTCACGGCCTGGCCGGTCTGGGCTAACTGCAGCCAGGCCTGCGCGCTCCACCACCACTTGCTGGGGGAGCTGTGCAGCCGCGCTAGGGTAGCCAGCGCCAGCTCCGGCTGGCCCTCGGCCAGGTCCAGTCGGGCGCCGAGCAGAGCGGGCGCGCTTCCCTGGGGGTCGAGGCTCTTCAGCCTGGCCAAGCTGCGCCGGGCCTGGCCGAAACGCTTGGCTGCGATCAGGACCCTGGTGACCAGCTGCCAGGCCCGGAGGCTGCTGGGATCGTAGATGGTGGCCAGGCGGCAGGCACCGCTGGCGCTGGCCAGGTCGCCCACCTGGTAGAAGTACTGGCAATCGGTCAGGTAACCGGCGCGCGCGGCCCCCAGGGCCAAGATCAGCCAGACCATCAGGGCGGCGCCCCATTTGTGCATACGGCCTATGGTACTCTCACCCGCTTCCCGGAGGTGCCCAGTTCCTGCCCGATCAGGATCCCGGAACCGGCCCGAAAGTCCAGGATCAGGACACCGCCCTCCGCCTGGTTGCCGTGGGGGCGGCCGCTCCCCCAGGGCAATACCTCGCCGTCCAGCTCCCACCTGGCGCCGCGCAGCCTCACGGCTTCCATGTCCTGCATGGGGACGATGCTGAAGACCTGCCCGGCTGCCAGCTCCAGCTCCAGGTGGCCGGGCAGCAGCGGCAGAGCCCACTCCCTGCCGGAGCGCAGCACCAGTTCAGAGAATCTGGGTCTCCAGCGCAAAGCGACCAGCAACAGGGCCAGAGCGTGGTCGCTGCGGCCGCCCAGGCCGCCCCAGATCACGATCCGTCTGGCTCCCAGCGAGGCGGCCAGGCCCAGGGCCGCCTCGCTGTCCAGCAAGTCCTTGTCGGTGGGCAGCACCCGGCGCTCGGGGTCTACCGGCTGGGGTAGCTGGCCGGACCGCGCCGAGTCGAAGTCACCGATCCAGTAATCGACCGTCACCCCCAGCGCGGCAGCGTGCCGTGCCCCTCCGTCGGCGGCGATCACCAGATCGGGTGCGGGCGGAGGGGTGCGGCCGACCCGCAGGGGTCCGTTGGCCAAGATCCAGGCCGAGCTCACAGGTCTCCTGGTAAGCGCAGCAGGGCCGCGCGGTCGAGCGCGATCCCCAGCGCGCTGCCCACCTCCAGATCCCTTCCCTGCCTCAGCTCCGCCCATTCCCTGGAGCTGAGTTCCAGCTCCAGGGCTCCCTCCGGGCAGCGCAGCCGTATCAGATGGCGCTCGCCGTCGCTGCTGTGGGACTCCAACTCGGCCGGCTCCCCACCGCGCAGCCCGACTGCTGCGGACGGGACCAGGAGAAAGGAATCCCCGGAGGGCCAGAGGTTCTTGTGCCCGAGAAAGCGGGCTATCCAGGCGCTGGCTGGCCTGTGGTAGAGCTCTAGGGGCGGCCCATCTTGCAAGATTCGCCCGGCCCTCAGCACGGCCAGGCGGTCCCCCACTGCGAAGGCCTCCGAGCGGTCGTGGGTGACCCAGATCGCGGTCAGCTCGAAGCGCTGCAGCCAGCTGTGGATCTCGGCCTGGAGATCCTGGCGCAGCTGCGCGTCCAGATTGGAGAGCGGCTCATCCAGCAGCAACAGGCGCGGCCGGGTGGCCAGGCTGCGGGCCACCGCCACCCGCTGCTGCTGCCCGCCTGAGAGCTGCCAGGTGCGGCGCCGGGCCAGTTGACCCAGGCCCATCCGCTCCAGCAGCTCCTCGGCTCGGCGCCCCCGTTCCTCCTTGGGGATCCGCTGCTCCACCAGGCCGTAGCTGACGTTTCCGAGCACGTCTAGGTGCGGGAACAGGGCGTAGTCCTGGAAGATCAGCCCCACCTTGCGCTGCTCGGGTGGTAACTTGCTCAGCTCCCTGCCGTCCAACCAGACTTCGCCGCCATCGGCCCTCTCCAGGCCGGCCAGCAGCCTAAGCAGCGTGCTCTTGCCGCTGCCGGAGGGTCCCAGGAGGGCCAGGATCTGGCCGCTCTCCAGCGCCAGGTTGACCGCGTCGGCCGCAGCGGTGCTGCCGAAGTGTTTGCTGAGATTGCGGATCTCCAGCATGCGTTCCCCGAGTCTAGCCGATCTCCGCCCGCCCGCCGTCCAGAGCGGTGAAGCCCAGCAGGGTCAGGCCGAACAGCAGCACTGCGATCGCCTGCGCCTCGGCCAAGGGGAGCTGGCCGGGGTGCTGCGCCACCTGGTAGAGGCCGACCGCCAGGGTGGTCCAGCTCGGTCGGACTAGCACCAGGGTGGAGGCGAACTCGCCCAGGGCGGTGGCCAAGGCCAACGCCGCAGCTGCGCGCAGCGCTGCGCGCAGCTGCGGGGCGACGACCCGGGCGAGGCTGCGCCCCCAGGAGCTCCCCAGCGTCCTGGCTGCGTCCAGCTGGCTATGGGGGAGGCTGCGCAGCGCGGGGAGCAGCGTGCGGGTTACCAGCGGGAAGGCCAGCAGCGCATAGGAGCAAATCAGCAGCAGCAGGCTGAGCCGCAGGCCGGGGTAGAGCAACAGGTAACCCACCGCCAGGCTGACGGGTGACACCATCAGCGGCAACAGGCTGAGCAGGTCCAAAACCCCCGGAGAGCTCCAGATAGCTAGCGCCAGCAGGCCCCCGAGCAACAAGCTGAGTGGGAGCGATAGCAGAGCCAGCAGGGCTGTGTTCAGCGCTGCCCTGGCCAAGCTGACCGGGAGCTGCAACCCTCCCAGGGCCGCGTAGGCGGCCAAGCTGGGTCTGCCCGCTCCGCTCAAGCTGCCGGCCAATACCAGCAGCAGCGGTCCCAGGGTTAGGGCGGCGATCGAGAGAGCGCCTGCGCGGACCAACAGCTTCCCGATCCCCTTGGGGCTGCGGCTCGTCCCGATCCCAGAGGGCAGCTGGAGGGCCAGGTTGCGCTGCAGCCAAGTGTAGCTGGCGGTGACGGCACCCAAGACCAGCAGCTGCAGCAAGGCCACTGCCCCGGCCCGGTTCAGGCGCAGCTGGTCCAGGGTCAATACGTAGATCAATACCTCCAGGGTCTGGTGGCGGGGTCCTGCCAGCAGCAGGGGGGTCCCGAAGGCGACGAAGGAGTAGAGCAACACCAGGCTGGAGGCAGCTAGAGCCGCTGGCCAGACCAACGGCAGGGTGACCCGTAGCCGAGCTCGCCAGGGCGAGCTCCCCAGGCTGCGTGCGGCTTCCAGGGCTTGTGGGGGGACCCTGCTGAATCCGCCGTAGCACAGCCGGATGGCTAGGGGCAGGTTGAAGAACAAGTTGGCCAGGATGACCAGCAGCCCTCCTCCTGGGTGCAAGCCGGTCAGACCGTGCGCTCCGAAGAGATCGAGCAGACCCAGAGCCGCGATCAGGCTGGGGGTCAGAAAGGGAAGCAACAACGCCCTCAGCAGCAGCGGCTTACCGGGGAAGTGGTAAGTTTGCAGGAAACCAGCTAAGACCAGCCCCAGAGCGGTAGCTAGGGCGGTCGAGATCAGAGCCTGTTCGGCGGTCCAGACTGCGAGGTGCAGGCCGTAGGGCCGCAGCAGCCAGGCCAGCGCTGCCGGGTGGAGCAGAGCCCCTCCGGCCACTGTCGCTAGCGGCCAAGCCACCATCGCCGCCAGAAAGCCCAAGGGCAGCGCGGCGAGCAGCCAGCTGGTGGCCTCTGTGCGCCGGGCGCTCAACGCACCTGGCTGGCTGGCTCTCCCTCGATCACCACTGCGGTCCAGTCGTGCACCCAGCGCTGGACGTGAGCGGCGATCTGCAGCGAGCTGGCCTGATCCGGCTTGGGCGCCTTGCTATCAAAGCGGAAGACCGGATTCAGAGTGGTCCCAGGGACTACCGGGAGGACCCACATGCTGGTCGGGATGGAGCTCTGGGCGGCCCGGCTGAGCAGGAAGCGGAGGAAGGCTTCAGCCGCTTGGCGGTGGTGGCCGCCCCGCAGCAGCCCCGCGCCCTCCACCTGCACGAAGGTGCTTCCGGGTAGCAGCAGGTTGCTGACCGGACTCGCGCGCAGCTTGGTCTTGGCAAAATAGACCTCAGCGGCTGGATCGGTGAGATAACTCACCACCAGCGGTTGGCTGCCGCCGTACTTGCTGAAGTCGGTGTAGTAGGCCGCCTCCCAACCGTTCACCACTTTGAGCCCGTTTTCCCTGAGCCGTTGCCAAAAAGACCACACCGACTTGCCGAAGTGGGCCACGGTAGCGAGCAGGAAGGCCCTGCCGGTGCTGCTGGTCGCCGGATTCTCCATCACCAGCAGCCCGCGGTAGCGCTCGCGCACCAGCTGGCTCAACTGGGTGGGGAGCGGTAGGTGGTGTTTCCTGAAGTAGGACGGATCGTCGGTGATAGCGACGGTGCTGAGGTTGATCGGGGTCAGGTATCCGGTTGGCAGCAGCTGTAGCTCGGGAGGCAACTCGGGCGTACCCGGCGTTCGGTAGCGGGCCAGCAGGTGGTAGCGGACTGCTTTGCCGATCAGGGTGTTGTCGATCCCGTAGACTAGGTCGCCCAACGGATGTCGCCTGGTCAGGATCAGCCGGTTGACCATCGCGCCGGCGCTGCCAGCCTTGAGGAAGCGCAGCGTGACCCCCTGCTGGCGCTCGAACTTCGCTACCAGCGCCTTGCTCAGCGCGAAGGAGTCGGGAACGACCACCGTGAGGGTCTTGGCCGAAGCGGGGACGGCCAGCAGCACCGAAGCCAGCAGCGCCCATCCGGCCCTGGAATATGCCATAAAAAACTCCCCTTTCGCGTCCGTGAAAGGGAACCCTTGAAGCGTGCCACGCTCCCTCCGCCAGTATGACCTGGATCAGGTTCCTGGGGTATCTCTCAGCCCGTCAGGGCACCCCCGGTGACGCGAAGCCAGCTTAGCACATAGCCGGGGCGCTGTGCCAGAATGCCGGCATGGCCAAGAACTGGTTATCTCCCCAAGAGCTCCACGCCTCCCTGGCGGATCCCTCGCTGCGGATCTTCGACGTCCGCTTCGACCTCAAGCGGCCCGAGTGGGGGAGAGCGGCCTACCTGGAAGGCCACCTGCCGGGCGCGCAATTCCTGGACCTTGACCGTGACCTTTCGGGTCCCCGCAGCCGGCACGGCGGGCGCCACCCGCTCCCCGACTGGGGACTCTTTGCTGAGCGCCTGCGGCAGCTCGGTCTAGGGGCGATGGACCGGGTGGTGGCCTACGACAGCTCCGGGGGTATGTTCGCAGCGCGCCTCTGGTGGATGCTGCGCCACTTGGGTCACGCCCGGGTGCAGCTGCTCGACGGGGGGTTCCCGCGCTGGCAGGAGCTGGGGTTGCCGGTGACTGCCGAAATCAGCCCACCCGCTCGTGGCGACTTTACCCCTAGGGCTTTTGCCCCTGACCTGGTGGAGATCGATCAGCTGGAAGCTCTGCTCCGGGAGGGCGCTCAGCTGATCGACGCCCGCTCGCCCGACCGCTACCGGGGCGAGAACGAGACCATCGACCCGGTAGCCGGACACATCCCTTCAGCCTTAAACTTTCCCCACACCGACAACCTCTCCGGGGCAAGGCTCAAGCAGCCGAGCGAGCTAGGGGAGCTCTACCGGCCACTGCGGGGTAAGCAGTTGGTGGTCTACTGCGGCTCAGGGGTCAGCGCCGCCATGGACGTTCTGGCTCTCGACGAGATCGGGATTGCGGCCAAGCTCTACGCTGGGAGCTGGAGCGATTATGTGAGTTACCCGGATCGCCCGGTGGCGAGGGGGGAGCAGCCCTGAACTAAATCAGCTCAAGCCGGCCAGTTGGCGCAGCTCGGCTTCGTCGCTGAGCCCGATGCAGCGGTACGCTGGTGCGAGAAGGCCGTCGTCGCGCATCTCCCCGATCAGCTTGCTGACGCTCTCGCGGGTTGCCCCAGTACCCTCGGCGATCAGCTCATGGGTGGCCCGGACCACCCGCATGCCGCCCTCGAGACCCCCCAGCGAGGAGTCGGCCAGATTCAACAGATAGCGGGCGATCCGCTCGCGCAGCTCGCCATCCTGGATGTGCACGCCGTCGTTCATCACCCGCTGCAGCTGGATGCTGAGCGAGCGGACGATCTCCCAGAGCGCTGCTCCCTGGAGCTCCTGCGGGTAGATCGGGATGACCGCCGCGTCGGTCAGGGCGACCAGCTGATGGCCGCGCGGGGTCCCGTGCAGGGCCTCTTCGCCGAAGATATCTCCCGGGAGGACGTGGCGGACGGTCAGATTCCGGCCCTGAGGGGTGAGCCGGATGGCCCGCAGCAGACCGCTCTCCAACCGATACAGCGCCGGGCTGGCGTCGCCGGCGTAGTACAGCGTGTCGCCGCGCCGCAGTGGGCGCTGCTGGGTCTCGTGGGGGTGGTGGAGCTGGCTGCTCGCGCTCTGCATCATGTCATCCACGCTTTCTATTTCGGGGCCAGACCTAAACCTGGGAAGCTAGACGCCCAATCTTCCTCGGATCTTCCCTTGAACAAGACTGTATCAAAGCTTGTACAAACCTGACTGCAACTGTCGTGACAATATTGCGCGCCCGGGGCCCGCCACGCCCAAACACCTTAGAGGGCGGTGCGGCCGGCTGCCACGCTCGGGGCTGAGCCTGCAGGGGAACCGCTCCTGGTCCGGCTAGGGGCTTAGGATTGCGCGCATCTGACGGTGTATCCTGCCGTTGCTGGCCAACAGCGGGCCCCCGTAGCGGTAGGTCTCCCCGCTCAGGTCGGTGACCTGCCCACCGGCCTCTTGGATGATCAGAATGCCGGCAGCGACGTCCCAGGGGTTCAGCTTGAACTCCCAGAAGCCGTCGAGTCGCCCGGCGGCCAGGTAGCACAGATCGAGTGCGGCTGCTCCAGGCCGCCGAACCGGTAGGCCGAGCCTGAGAAAGCGGCTGAACAGCTCCAGGTTGTGCGCTCCCTCGGCTGGGTCGTAGGGAAAGCCGGTGGCCAGCAGAGCTGGAGTTTCCAGGTCAGGACAGGCCGATACCCGGATGGGGTGGCCGTTGCAGCGGGCTCCCTGCCCCCGGATGGCCGAGAACAGCTCCTGGCGGTTGGGGTCGAATACGGCGCCGACCCGCGTCTGGCCCTCCACCTCCAAGGCCACCGAGACGCAGCTGAAGGGGAAGCCGTGGGCGTAATTGACGGTCCCATCCAGGGGATCGACGATCCAGCGGTACCGGCTGTCCCCCAGCTGCCCCCCCTCTTCCCCGACCACAGCGTGGTCGGGGAAGGCTGCCGCGATGACCTGCCGGATGGCTAGCTCGGACTCCCTGTCGGCCCTGGTCACCAGGTCAGCGAAAGTGCTCTTGCTCCCGATGTCCAAACCTTGGTCACGGAGCTGCAGGTGCAGGGAACCGGCCCGGTGGCAGGCTGCGACGGCGACCTCGAGGGCGCGCTGCCAGTCCATCAGACGTTGAAGCCGAACATCCGCATCTGGCGTTTGCCGTCTTCACTCATCTTGTCCATGGTCCAGGGCGGGGTCCAGACAAAGTTGACCTCCACCTGCCGTACGCCAGGCAGCTGAGCGACCGCCAGCTCGGCGTCGCTGCGGACCAGGTCCTGGACCGGACAACCGATGCTGGTAAGGGTCATCTCGATCCCGACCAGGCCATCTCCCCCGATTTCTACGTCGTAGACCAAGCCCAAGTCGACTACGTTGACCGGGATCTCCGGATCGCGGACGACCTTGAGGGCTTCCAACACTTCCTCGCGGGTAGGTAGATTCTGGGTCGGCTCGGTCATATCGCCCCCGATTCGGTGGGTAGGCCGGCCTGGATCCAGGCCAGCGTCCCCCCCCGTAGGTTGTAGGTGGTGTAGCCGATAGAGGACAGATAGGCGGCTGCCCGGGCGCTGCGCGCCCCGGAGCGGCAGATCAGGACCAGCTCTCGGTCCAGGGGAAGTTCGTTGGCCCGTTCGGCCAGCTCGGAGAGCGGGAATAAGGCTGCGCCGCTGGCGTGAACCTCGGAAAACTCCTCGGCTTCCCGGACATCCACTAAAAGGGCCCCGCTGCGTACCTTGGCATGCCCGTCCTGGGGGTTGAGCTCGTCGTTCATGGAAACCATGCTAGCAGGGCTTTCCGCTCACTTCTGTGCTTCTGCTCAGGAATGCAGCGTAGCCTGATCGGGTGGACAGCCCGCGGGACGGCGAGAGGCAGCTGATCTTGGATCTCAGGGACCCCTTGGAGTGCGAGGCCGAACCGCTGGCCCTGTACTGGCCGGGCGTTCCGAGCTTCCGGCTGGACTTCGGTTCGGTCCTTAGCGGCCCCACCGAACTCCCCAACGACCGGGCTCTGCTCTGCGTCTGCACTTCTGGAGCGCTGAGCGAGGTCGCTGCGGCCCTGCTGCGCTCCAGCGGCTTGGAGGCCAGCTCCTACCCAGGAGGAGTTCTGGCCCTGCGCCGCGCGCGCGAGCGCCGCTACTGCGCCGAGTTGCCGCGTCCTTTGGATGCTAAGGCGGAGTTCCTGCGCCGGTCGCTGCGCCACCCCGGTATCCGGGTAGTTTCCTTGGAGGGAAGCCGGTTGGAGGTGCGGGGTACCCTCGGGCAGCAGGAGTGGGAGGCGCTGTGGGAGGCGCTGTTGGAGGCCCTGCTCGCCGGAGACGACAAGGATCGGCTGTCGGCCCAGGACTAGGTCTGGTGGGGTAGCTCGTACGCCGGAGCTTCCTGGGCGTAGGTACGCGCGACGCGTTTGGGAAAGGTGCCACCTGGCCGCGGGCGGCGCCCGCCGGCCAGATCCCCGCGCTCCTCAGAGCCGCATTCCGACAAGAAGCGAGCTCTGAGGCGCGAGCGGGGTGGCGGGCGATCTACGGGAGCTTCCAGAGAGCTTCCTCGCGCTCAGACAGCCATACGGCACCGCTGTCTGACACCAAAACGTCTTCTTCCAGCCCCAGGTAACCGGCGCCTTCTACCATCACCCCCAGCTCGATGGCGTAGACCTGACCGGCCTCGACCGAGCCCTCCGGGCTGCGACCGTAGCGGGCCCAGCGCGGCCCTAACAGCGGGCCTCCATCGTGAGTGGCCCGCCCCAAGTTGTGGCCGGTAGCGTAGAGATACTCCGGGTATCCGGCCGAGGTGATGATCGCCCGGGCGGCAGCGTCGACTTGGTAGCCCCTGGCCCCCGGCCGCAGGGCGGCGGCGGCGGCGTCGATGGCTTGACGCACCGCGGCGAAGGCCGCGTTCAGCCCCAGATCTGGCTCGCCCGCGCAGAGCCAGACGCGCTGCAGGTCGGAGCAGTAGCCGCCCATCCGTACACCGTAGTCGACGTGGACCAGCTGGCCCTCTTCGAGGATCCGGTCTCCGGAGCCGGCGTGGCTGGGCTGGCGGCCGAAGCTGAAGCCCGGGCAACCCTGCCACCCCCAAGCTGGCTCCAGGCTATCGGCCCGCAGCCGGTCCTGCAGCAGGCTGGTAGCCTCGCGCTCGCTCATCCCCGGCTGGAGGATCTCGGCGACCCAGGTGAGATCTTCTTCAGCGCGCCGTACTGCTCGCGCCAACAGCCGTTGCTCCTGCGGGGTTTTCAGAGAGCGTAGCCGGCCGAGCAGCTGCTCGGCGGAGTTGAACGTGATCCCTGGAAGCAGCGACTGCAGCTTCAAGTAGAGGCCGTGGCTCAGCCCGTCCATCAAGGGGTGGTCCGGCGAGCTGTCGATCAGGACTCGGCGGGGATTGAGGCTGCGCAGGACGCTCCGCAGGGCGTCTCCTGGGTCCTCGTCGTAGGAGATCACCTCCCAGCCTGCCGGCAATCCGGGCGCGTCATAGCGCCCGACGATGGCGATCGCCGCTGTCCCAGTGAGGATTACGAAGGCGTCCCAGGTGAAGTCGCAGGGGAGGATCAGCTGCAAGGCCGGTTCGGGCCGTACCCCGGTTTCGCGCGCGGCGATCAGCCACAGCTCTCCCGCTCCCAATAGCTGCTGCGCCTGTTGCCGTTTCTGGGCACAGATGCCCTCTAGCGAGAGAGAGCTCGCCCCGTCTATCTCTGGTTCCAGCACGCCGTCTCCGTCCTTTCCTCTGCTCACGCTCAGCCGCTGCTCAGCGGGTCGCGCTGCCGCCAGCGGTTCCAGATCTGCCGTCCCCAGCGCTCGTACCAGTGCGGCGCGAAGTTCCTGCTGAAGTCGGCGGTTGCCCGGGCGCTGCCCACATCGAAGCCGTATTTCTGGCTGAGGAAATAGCGGTGGTCCATGATCCACAGGTACAGATCCGCCTCGGTGCGCCCCGGGAAACGCGACAGCACGTCCTGAGATCGCAGCTGTTCGGTGACGTGGGTGTAGATCTTGTCGTACCAGCTGGTCACCGCCTCCTCCCAGGAGACCTCGCGGCCGAACTTGAGGCCGAGAAAATACTGCCGGGTCTGGATGTGCTCCAGGAGCACATCGTAACGCCCCGGAGCGGTGAAGAGGATCTCCTGATGACCAGGCCGCAGCTCCTGCAGCCTGGTCTTCTGCAGGAAGTCGGCGTACTCGCCCTTGATGATCAGATCGCGCAAGGTGTCCCCTGGTTCCGGGGGAAGCTTGACCTCCAGCTCGATGACCTCGGCGTCGATGTACTTCTGTCCCAGGCGCCTGGCCACGCTGACCCGATGGTTGCCGTCCTTCACAAAGTACACGTCGCCGACCTTGTACACCTGGATCGGCGGCAGCTCCCGCCCGTCCAGCTGGGCCATCCGAATCGACATCCAGCGGTCGTCTAGGTATTCCTCTCTGGGAAGGAAATGCAGGTCGAAGTCGCGGTAGCGGTCCACGCTGCCGACCACCTGTTCTAGGGGGATCGGCGTGGTTCCGCGGTAGTGCTCGCCTCTGGGCCGCAGATGGCGTACCCATTCGAAGGGCATCAGGTGATTTTCCTCGCCGCGCAGCGTGGCTAGGACCCCGTTGATCAGGGCCCGCCGCTTGGCGTACTCCAGCTCTCGTTTGGCCTGCTGCCGATTCTGCATGCGCAAACTCCTCGCCAGACCACTTGAGGTATGGGCCGTCTGGCACGCCCACATTCCATTGTCCCACAGATCGGTCTTGAGCAGCGGGGTTGCTGTGGCCTTGCTGACAGAGCGCTTTCTCGAGAATGGTAAACTCAAGTGTGTTCAGGCGCCTGCGCAGTCCAGTTGATCCCTCGCGCGTTCCTCCGGGGCAAAGTGTCACCCAGCGCTTCCCAGTACTCACCTACGGGCCCACCCCGAGGATCCAGCCCGAGAACGTGGTGATCAAGGTTTGGGGCAGAGCAGATCCCGCCGAGTTCTCCTGGGACGCTCTGATGGCGCTCCCGCAGACCACCTTCACTTACGATATTCACTGCGTCACCCGCTGGACCATGCTGGACACCACTTGGACCGGGATTGCCATCTCTGATCTGATGCAGCGCGTCCGCCTGCACGGTTCGGCCAGCCACGTCCTGATCCACTGCTACGGTGGGTACACCACCAACCTCTCTCTGGAAGACTTCAACCGCCCGCTCAACCTGTTGGCGCACACCCATGAAGGGAAGCCCCTAGCTGCCGACCACGGTGGGCCGCTCAGATTGGTCGTTCCACACCTGTACTTCTGGAAGAGCGCCAAGTGGGTGAGCGGCCTGGAGTTTCTGGATCATGACGAGCTGGGCTTCTGGGAGCGCAACGGTTACCACCGCCGCGGGGAGCCTTTTCGCGAGGAGCGCTACAGCGACGACTGAACTGGGGAGTTGGGGAGGAATTTTGGACGTCTATGCCCTCTACCGCGATCTGGGAGGGATCAGGGAGGGGCACTTCCTGCTGTCTTCCGGGATGCACAGCCCGCTGTTCTTCCAGTCGGCCGCGGTCATGCAGCACCCCAAAGTGGCCAGGAAGCTGGCGGCTGCCCTCGCCGAGCAGGTGGCGGGTTGGCCGGTGGATTTCGTGATCGGCCCAGCCATCGGCGGTGTCCTGCTGTCCTCTTACCTCGCCGAGCAGTTGGGTGTACGCGGGATCTTCGCGGAGAAGTCGGCGGATCCGGAGCGGATGCGGATCCGCCCCGGACTGATTGTCCAGCCGGGAGAACACTTCTTGGCGGTCGAGGACGTGCTCACCACCGGCGGATCGGTCGGCCGGGCTATCCGGGCTGCTGAGGCGATGGGGGGGCGCTGTTCGGGCCTCGCCGCCATCATCGACCGTAGCGGCGGTAACACCCTCCCGGCCGCCCCCCTTGCCGCGCTGCTCACCCTGACGGTCCCGCGTTACCCGCCCGCCACCTGCCCGATCTGCGACCAGGGCCTCCCCCTGCAGGAGATCTGATGAAGGTCCTAGCGGCGATGTCCGGGGGTGTCGACTCTAGCGTGAGCGCCCTGTTGCTGCACCGGCAGGGCCACCAGGTGATCGGGGCGATGATGCGCTTCTGGCCGGATCAGCGTACCGACTCCACCTTCGAGACCTGCTGCTCGCCGGACGCCGCCTACCAGGCTCGGCGGGTGGCTCGCCAGGTCGGAATCCCCTTCTACCTGCTGGATTACCGCGAGGTGTTCGATCGCTCTATTCGTAGGCCCTTCCTGGAAGCCTACCGGGAAGGCAAGACGCCCAATCCCTGTGTCCGCTGCAACACCTTCGTCAAGTTTGGGGCGCTGCTGGAACAGGCCCGGGCGCTGGGTTGCGACGCGGTGGCTACCGGCCACTACGTCCGCCACCGAGACGCTTTCGGTACCCCTGGGCTGTTCCGGGGGAGCGACTCGGCCAAGGACCAGAGCTATTTCCTGTGGGGCACGCCCGGGGACGCTGCGGCGCGGTTGATCTTCCCGGTGGGTCACCTGCGCAAGGCGCAGGTGCGCGAATTGGCTCTGGACGCCGGCCTGATCACCGCCGGGAAGCCTGAATCGCAGGATATCTGTTTCGTGCCGGGGGCGCTGCGCGAGTACCTGAGCTCCGAACTGGGGCACGCGCCTGGGCCCATCCGCGATCTGGCCAGCGGCGAGGTGCTGGGCCAGCACCAGGGGGTGCAGTTCTACACCATAGGCCAGAAGCGCGGCCTCGGTCTAACCCGCTCTGACCAGGAGCGCTACGTGGTGCGCATCGACGCGGAAGCTAGGACTCTCTGGGTTGGGGCTGCGCAGGACTGCCTCAGCGACCGGCTCACCGCCGAGCAGGCCAATTGGCTGCTCGACCCGGAGGATCTGCCCGAGTCCCTGGAGGCACAGCTCCGTTACCGCTCCAGCGCGGTGCGCGCCAGGCTCTATGCCGTCCAAAAGGACAGCTTCACGCTCCAGCTGGCCGAGCCGCAGTTCGCGGTCACCCCCGGGCAGAGCGTGGTGCTCTACCAGGGGGACCGGCTGCTGGGAGGCGGGGTCATCGCCTGATCCTGAGCGCTGACCCCGCCTCCGAAGAGCTCGCTCAGCGGTAGTTCCAGTACTGCGGCGAGATGTTGCCCACCGGGTTGATGTGCTGAGCCGCCCCGCGGACGTTGCTGGCGATCTCGTAGAGCAGATCGGAGCTGGGCATCCACAGGACCGGCAAGTGGGTGGCCAGGTACTCCTCGTAGCTGTAGAGGGCGCTCAGCGCCTCAGCCTTGGTCTTGTAGAAGGAGTGGGTGTTCTGGATGGCTTGATCGGCGACCGGATCGGCGTAGCTCTGCTGGTTGGAGCCGCCGTGGCTATCGAATAGGCCGAAGTTGGTGGGGTAGGGCTGCAGGCCGTAGATCCAGCCGCCGTAGTAGATCAGCGTCCAGGACTTGGGGCTGGAGAGCTCGCCGATCAGCGTGTCAAAGGGCTTGGGCTCCAGCGAGACCTTGACGCCCTCCTTGGCCGCTTCAGAGGCGAACAGTTCGGCCTGCTGCTGCTGCAGGGCGTTGCCGCTGGTGTACTGCAGCGTGAAGTCGAGGGCGTGGCCGCCCTTGGTCATCACCCCGTTCACCAGGTGGTAGCCGTCCTTGAGCAGCAGCTGCTTGCCTAGGGCCGGATTGAAGGGGTAGGGGACGAAGCCGTGCTTGAGCAGGGGGCTCAGGTAGGTGGACGGGCGGTAAGGCACCGGACCGTACTGGGCGACGCCGTAGCCGTGCAACAGCACCTTGACCTGGACTGGCTGGTCGATAGCCATCTGCAGCGCTTTACGCACCGCCAGGTCTTTTAGCTCGGGCGCAGCGGGATTTCCGAAGTTGACGTAGATGTAGGAGATGTCGTATTGCGGGGTGGGCAGGAAGCGGTAGCCCGGGACGTGGCGCTGGCCGTAGAGGTGGACTGGGAGATAGCCGACCTGCACCTGGCCCGAACGCAGGGCGTTGTACTCGGCGTCGGTCGTGGTGAAGTAGCGCATCACGAAGGTGTGGTAGCTGGGCTTGTGGCCGTCGTACTTGGGGTTGGCGCTGAAGCTATAACTCTGGTTGTTGACGAAGCGCTGGATGGTGAAGGGGCCGTCCACCGGACTGTTCTTGATGAACTGAGGGTCGTTGCCGTGCGCCTGCAAGTAGGACAGGGTCTTAGCCGGCTGGCCGGGATACTTGTCCC
Source organism: bacterium (assembly GCA_021810505.1). Classification (GTDB taxonomy): domain Bacteria; phylum Deinococcota; class Deinococci; order Deinococcales; family Deinococcaceae; genus JAJZIR01. The sequence continues at coordinate 101,702 of JAJZIR010000004.1, read as the reverse complement.
AGGCCTGCTTGGGTAAGGGGGTGAGCTGGGCCAGCCCGTTGTAGATGAACCACTGGGCGCTGACCGCCTTGTCCAGGGTGACCTTCACTGTATGGGGCCCGGTGGCGACGAAGGAGCGGACGTTGTTGGGAACGCCCCCGATTCCCCACGAGCCGTACTTGCTGTTCTGGCTCTCCGGGATGCTGCGGATCAGGTTGAAGTCGAAGACCAGGTCTTGAGCGGTGACCGGTTTTCCGTCCGACCAGTGCCACTTGGGGTTGAGGTGGATGGTGTAATGCTGCCCATCCTTGGTGGTCACTGAGCTGGCAACCGAACGCTGGTAGTCGACTTGGATCTTGCGGTCGATCCAGAGCAGCGGCTTATAGACGATACGGGCTGCCTCGAAATTGTAGAGGGTCTCGTCGGCCGCGGGGAAGATCGGAACCTCGTAGGTGATGCGCACCGCAGCAGGTAGCGCGTAGGTCATGGTCTGGCTGCTGGCCAGCGCTCCGGCGCTAGCCAGGCCGAGGGATAACGCAACCGACACCGACCAAGTCTTCCAGTGTTTCAACGTCGCCTCCTGAGCAGTGTAGCCGTGAGCAGGGCTGGGACTGGGACAGGGTATAATTGCGAAACTCGTAGAAAAAGTTGCGATTTTCTACGGTCGCTGTCATGGTACGGTGAAACGGCACTGCTGTCAAGACCCATAGATAGGGGGAGCTCGGTGAAGACCAAGCGGAGAGGTCCTGTAGAGGGAGCGGCAAAACCTGTGGTGGACGCGCTGGACGCGGCGATCATCGGTCTGCTGCAGGAGGACGGCCGGATGGCCTTCCTAGAGATTGCCCGCCAGCTAGGAGTTTCTGAGGGGACGGTGCGTTACCGGGTGGCCCGCTTGCGGAGAAGCGGCATGATCGAGATCCGGGCGGTGACCGACGTCCTCAGGCTCGGTTACCAAGTCGATGCTCTGATCCACCTGCGGGTGCGGCCTGCCGAGCGCTCCAGGGTCGCTGCCCAGGCGGCCGAGATCCCCGGGGTGCGCTTCGTCGGCGTCACCACGGGCAGTGCGGACATCGTTCTGGAGGCGGTCTTTGGCCGCCCCCAGGAGCTGAGCGCTTTCCTGGCCGGACCGCTGGCCGAAATCCCGGGAATCACCCACGTGGAGACGCTGCAGGTCATCCGCATCGAGCAGATCCGCTGGAATTTGGGGCACCGCTTGGCGCAAGCGGAAGCGGCCAGCTGATAGACTGGGGCATGGTGCAGCTACAGCTGCGGGCAGGGGTTGCTACCCTGACGCTGGACCGTCCCGAGCGGCGCAACGCCCTGAACGCCGAACTGCTCTCAGCTCTGGGAGACAACCTGGAGCGGCTAAGGACCGATGCCGGGGTGCGGGCGGTGGTGCTGACCGGGGCTGGGAAAACTTTCTGCAGCGGCCTAGACCTCTCGGAGCTGCAAGGAGATCTTTCAAGTTCCGTGCAGCGGAACCTGGAGCGATCGGACGCCTTCGCTGCGCTGATCGCCCAGATCTACCGCTTTCCCAAGCCGGTGGTGGCTGCCGTCGAAGGGGCGGCTCTGGCCGGCGGGGCGGGGCTGGCGGCGGCCTGCGACCTGTCGGTGCTGGGTCAGGGGGCGGTGCTCGGCTACCCCGAGGTCCGGCGCGGCTTCGTCGCCGCTGTCGTCGCGGTACTGCTGGTCCGCCAGGTCGGAGAACGTCGGGCTAAGGACCTCCTGATGACTGGTCGCTCGCTGGGTGCCCAGGAGGCCCTAGCCTGGGGGCTGGCCAACGAGGTCGTGGAGGACGGTCAGGTGCTGGCCCGCAGCCAAGAACTAGCCGGGCAGCTGGGCAGCTCTTCGGCGACCGCCCTGGCGGCAACCAAGCGGCTGCTGACCACGCTGCCTGGGATGGGGCTGGAGGAAGGTTTCTCGGCAGCTTCCCTGCTCAACGCTTGGATCCGCCAGAGCGAGGATCTTCGGGAAGGCCTACGAGCTTTCAGCGAACACCGGCTGCCTGATTTCACCAAGATTCCCTGACCTTCCCTGCACCCTTCGCGGGCTCTGGCTGATTTGGCGGGATCCCGCCAGCTGCTGTAGGCTGATCGGGCAGGGGGAACCCTGCTGGGAGGTGGGACGGTAAAGTCTGGGGAAGCGCAAGGCCCGCGTCGCGGGATACGAGGTGGAGGTCAGCGAGTCTTCTGCGGATGCCTCCAGGGTGCGCGCGGCACCCTCCCCTGGGGAAAACCCCAAGTTCGGCGCTAAGCCTTCCGGTAACGGGAGAGTAATACCGGACACCGTGCACGGTCCCAGTCAGCAGGAGTGGCTGGGTAGCTGATCGCCCTTTACCCGTCGCGAGCTGCCCTGGGGGTGGTTGTCGCCCGGAGGTCGTATGTGCGGAATCGTCGGATACGTTGGTCAGCGCGACGCGACCGAGGTCCTTCTAGGGGGCCTGGCCAGGTTAGAGTACCGGGGCTACGACAGCGCCGGTATCGCGGTGCAATCGGAGCGGGGTTTTGCGGTGCGCAAACGCTCCGGCCCACTGCCTAGGCTCGTCTCGGCGCTGGCCGAAGACCCAGCCCGCGGGACACTCGGTATCGGGCATACCCGCTGGGCCACCCATGGAGCCCCCAGCGATACCAACGCCCACCCACACAGCAGCGAGGATGGCCAAGTGGCCATCATTCACAACGGGATCATCGAGAATTACCTCGGCCTGCGCTCCGAATTGGAAAGCGCTGGCCACCGCTTCGCCAGCGAGACCGACTCGGAAGTCCTGGTTCACCTGATCGAGGATGCTTACCGGGGTGACCTGGTCCAGGCGGTCCGGGGAGCCCTCGGCCGGGTACGCGGAGCTTACGCGCTGGTGGTGGCCCACGCTGCGCACCGCAGCATCGTGGCGGCGCGAACGGTCAGCCCCCTGGTGCTGGGCGTGGGGGCGGGCGAGATGTTTCTGGCCTCCGATGTCCCGGCGCTCTTACCCTATACCCGCCAGATCGTGTTCTTGCACGACGGGGACATCGCCGAGATTGGGGAAAGCGGCTACGCGGTCTGGGCTCTGGCCGGCGCCCCGTTGCAGCGATCGGCAGTGACTGTCGACTGGACCAGCGAGGCGGCCGAGCGGGGGGGGTACCCGACTTTCATGCTCAAGGAGATCTACGAGCAGCCGGCCGCGCTGCTCAACACCTTGGGGGGGAGGTTGCACGACGAGAGCGGCGAAGTGGTGCTGGAGCTGTCCACCGACCCAGGGCGTATCGACCGAATCCAGATCGTCGCCTGCGGGACCGCCTACCACGCCGGCCTGGTGGGGAAGTACCAGATCGAGCAGCTGGCCAGGATTCCCGTCGAGGTCGAGGTGGCCAGCGAGTACCGTTACCGGGAGCCAGTGGTAGATCCCCGTACCCTGGTGATCGCTATCTCGCAGTCCGGCGAGACCATCGATACCTTAGAGGCCCTCAGGCAGGCGCGGCGCGGCGGGGCGCAGCTGCTAGCCATCGTCAACGCCAAAGGTAGCAGCATCACCCGGGAGGTCGGCGACGTGCTCTACATCCACGCCGGCCCGGAAATCGGTGTGGCCAGTACCAAGGCCTACACCGCCCAGCTGGCCGCCGTGCTGCTGCTGGCGCTCTGGCTGGGACGCAGCCGCGGGGTGCTGGACGCTGCACGCGGGGCGGAGGTGCTGGCTGAGCTGCGCCGGCTCCCTCTGCTGATCGAGCAGGTGCTGCAGCCAGAGCGGGTGCAAGCGGTGCGGGAGGTGGCTACGCGCTTCGCCTCCTCTAGGAACTACCTGTTCCTGGGACGGGGTATCAACGCCCCGAGCGCCTTGGAGGGCGCTCTAAAGCTCAAGGAGATCAGCTACATCCACGCCGAGGCTTATCCGGCCGGCGAGATCAAGCACGGCCCGATCGCCCTGGTCGATTCTGAGCTGCCGGTCTTCGTGGTAGCGACCGCTGCCCGCCTGCTCGATAAGACCCGCTCGAACATCCAGGAGGTGGCGGCCCGCCGAGGCCAGGTGATCGCTCTGCTGTCCGACGGGGATACTCTGGGGGTCCCGGTTGCGGCTGAGCTCAGGGTTCCGAAGACAGCGGAGCTGGTCTCGCCTTTGGTCAACGCTATCCCCCTGCAGCTGCTCGCCTACTACAGCGCCGAGGCCCTGGGGCGTGACGCCGATAAGCCGCGCAACCTAGCCAAGAGCGTGACGGTGGAGTGAGCGGGGGCCGGGCTCGGACCTAGGGGCGCTTTGCCGAGAGGCTGCTGGCCCCCGGAGCGGGTCTCGCGGACTCCAGTTGGATGCCGGCGTGCGCACCCAAGCCCCGTGGGCAGGGTTGGTGGCGCGTCGACGACAAGGCGTCCTAGCGCGGCTCGCCGCGGCACTGCCCCAAGCTGCTGGGTGGGTCTGGCTGGGCCGCGCTTTCTTGCACAGGAGGAACGTCCCCGGCATCGGGGCGGAGGGCGCGGCCGCTACCATATGCCAGCGCGTTCCCCGCTTTGCCTTAGGCGCAGCAAGATAGCTTGCCGACCTCAGTGTCCAGCGCCTGCGCGACTAGCCTGATCCCCTCGGCCAGGGTTAGGTAAGGGTGGTAGGTCTGGATGAGGTCTTGGTAGTTCAAGCCGAACTTGACTGCCAGCACGGCTTCTTGCAGAGCGTCGCCTGCCTCTTGGGCCAGAACGCTGAGGCCCAAGACCTTTCCTTCTCGGTCTACCACCAATTTGAACAGGCCGCGGTCATCGTGCTGGACTAGCGCCTTGGGGAGTTGTCGCAGCGGAAGCCTGGCCACCCGCACGCCTTCTCCGGAGACTTGCCTAGCCTGCTCCTCGCTGAGACCGACCGCAGCGACGGCTGGGTCGGTAAAGGTGACTCTGGGCACCACCCGGAAGTCCAGCTCTTCAGCGCCCCCTAGAGCGTTTTTAGCGGCGATGCGTCCCGATTGGGCGGCTACGTAGACGAACTGGGGGAAGCCGGCTCCGTCGCCTGCTGCGAAGATGCGGGGGTTGCTGGTCTCCAGCCTGGCGTTTACCGAGATCTCTCCGCGACTTCCCAGCTCCACGCCTGCTGCCTGTAGCCCCAGCCCTTCGGTATGTGGCCGCCGTCCAGCGGCCACCAGCAGCTGTTCGGCGGCGTAGTTCCCGCTGCTGGTGATCACTTGGAATTCGGAGTCTCTCCGGACCGCGCCCACCTGCAAGCCGGTATGCACGGCGATTCCCTCGTCTTCCAGGTATTCCCGCAGAGCATGGCTGACCTCCGGATCTTCGGCGGAGAGCAGCCGCTCGGCAGCTTCCAGCACTGTGACCTTGCTGCCCAGGCGAGCAAAGGCCTGGGCTAACTCCAAGCCGACTGCCCCCCCACCTAAGACCAGCAGGGTTTTCGGAAGGGTCTTTGCGGAGAACGCCTCGACATAGGTCCACGGCTGGCTGCTCCGCAGCCCCGGGATATCCGGCCAGGCTGCCAGGCTGCCGGTAGCCAAGAGGAACTTGTCGGCCCGGTAGGTCTTCCCCTGCACGCTGAGGCTCTCGGGGCTCAGGAAGCTAGCAGCTCCGCGGATCAGGGACACGCCGGCTGACTGGAGGACGCTGGCATACTTCTCTCGCTGCAGTTGGGCGATAAGCGCGTCCCGCTGCTCCGCGATCGCGCTCAGCGAAGCCCCCTCCGCGCGCGTCTGGACACCCGCGAAGGGGTGATGGGCGGCCCGGTGCAGCGCTTCAGCCGACCGCAGCAGCGCCTTGGACGGTACGCAGCCTACGTGGACACAGGTGCCTCCTAGGAGCCCCTTCTCGACCAATGTCACCTTTGCTCCTCGGGAAGTAGCCTCTAGAGCGGCGGCCACCCCGGCTGAGCCGCTGCCCACGATCAGGAGATCAGGGCTCATGCTGATCTCCCGCTCGGCGCCGCGAGAAGGGATTTCGCCGTTGCCGGCTCGGCCGAGCCGGCCGCTCGCTGCTCCCGCCCCCTGCGCGGCCACTCAGCGCAGGTCGCCTGCAAGAGCTTTGCGCCATCTGGAAAGCGCGCTGGCAGCTTCCCCTCTGCCCGAGCCCTGCAGGAGGGGTGCACTCCGTTGACCTGGAACCTGCTCTGCCCACTACCTCGAAGACCTTGCATAGCTTTACCCTAGACCCTGGAGTTAGCTCCAGAGTCAAGCCCTAGGGGAGGGGAGATGGCGGGTCTAGGTAGATGCAGTGGTCCTGGCCGTCACAGGATGGTTCGGGGTGATTTTCAGCCCAAGAGAGCTGCCCTGACAGCGCATCTCTCAGGGCAGTGAGCTTGGCTAGCTGTCGGTCGAGCTTGGCCACCTTATCGCGCAGCAGGGCTCGGACGTGGGTGCAGGGGGGCGCCCCCCGGCCATGATCTCGATGAGCGAGCCGATCTCCTGCAGGGAGAAGCTCAGGCGCTGGGCTTGGCGGATAAACTGCAAGCGAGTCAGGGCGTCCGGTCCGTAGAGACGGTAACCACCTTGGCTGCGCGGGCTGGGTGGGAGCAAGCCTTCGCGTTCGTAGAAGCGCAGGGTGTCTCGGCTGACTCCAGCCCGCCGCGCCAACTCTCCAATCTGGTACATGCCTCTTTCTTACCTCTTCGGTTTCAGGCCCTGGCCCGCTGCAGCCGCCCCAGCAGCCCCTGGGCCAGGACCGAGAAGATCAGGATTCCACCCACGATACCGCCTTCGAAGACCGGGTTGGCATTGACATAGCTGAGCCCGTAGGTCACCGACCCGATGGCCAAGCTGGCTAGCGCGGTACCCACCACCGAGCCCTCGCCGCCGAAGATATTGGCCCCGCCCAGGACCGCGATGGTGATGCTGACCAGGTTGGCGCTGCCGCCGGCATCGGGCCGGGCGACGGTCAGCCGCGAAGCGTTGACGATCCCGGCGACCCCGGACAGCAATCCGGACAGGGCGTACACCAGGAAGCGGATCTTGCCCACCTCGATCCCGCTCAGCCGGGCGGCCGTCTCGTTGGTTCCGCTCAGGTAGAGAGCGCGCCCGAAATAGCTGGCCCGCTCTACGAACAGCAGGATCAGCAGAATCGGGAGATAGATGAGCAGGAACTGCACCGGGATCTCCAGGAGACGGCTCTGCCCGATGGCAAAGAACCCCTTGGGGAAGCCGGAGATATCCACCCCCCCGCTCAGGATCAGGGCTACGCCGCTGTAGCCGAACAGCGTGGCCAGGGTGGTCATCAGCGGCGGGATCCTGAGCGCTACGATGACCACGCCGTTGAGGGCCCCCATCCCCAGCCCAGCCAGGAGGGCGGTCAATGCGGCCAGCGGCCAAGCGACCCCGTGGGTCATCAGCAGGCCGGCTGTCACCGAGGACAGCGCGAAGATCGACCCGACCGAGAGGTCGATACCCCCTCCGCCGCTGATGATCACGAAAGTTTGTCCCAGCGCGATGACGCCAACCTCTACGGCCAAGACCACCATGCTGCGCAGGCTGGTGGCGCTCAGGATGGAGGGTTGGACTGCGGCGAAGGCGATCCAGATGACGGCGCTGATCAGCACCAGCAGCGCGTTGCGGCTGCTCAGCAGCCGGCTCACCGCGCACCTCGCTGCCTGAGCAGGCGCAGGCCGCTGGAGGCCACCGAAGCCAGGATCACCGCGCCGAGCAAGACCCCGTTCCAGAAAGGTTGGATGTGCAGCAGGATTACCCCGTCCTGGACTAGGGCGACGATCACGGCGCCGATCAGCGACCCTAACACCGTTCCCCGCCCGCCGGATAGCTCGGTTCCACCCAGAATGACCGCGGCGATCACGGTCAGCTCGAAGCCGGAACCGGTGTTGTTTTGAACCAGGGGGCTCTCGGCCAGCGAGAAGATGGCGGCGACCGCGGTGAGTAGCCCTAGCAGGGCGTAGCCCGAGGTCTTGACCAGGCGGACGTTGATCCCGCTCAGCCGGGCGGCTTCTTCGTTATCTCCCACAGCGTAGAACCACCGGCCGGTCCGGGTGTGGGTCATCAGGACCGAGGCGGCGATGAGCAGGGCCAGAGTGAGGACCAGGCTGACCGGTAGGATCCAGATCCGGGTGAGCACAAAGAAGTTGGTGAGCCGGAAGGGGATCGAGGAGATCCAGACCCCTCCCAAAGTCAGGAACACCAGCATGCGGAAGATGCTCTTGGTGGCTAAGGTGGTGATGATTGCCGGGATGCGCACGTAGCTCACCAGGATCCCGTTGACCAAGCCCAGAGCCAACCCTACTGCCAGGAAGACCCCCAGGGACAGCAAGACATTGGTCCCGTTGGTGAGGAGCTGCCCGGCGATAGCGGAGGATAAGCCGACGATACCCCCGATCGACACGTCGATTCCGGCAGTGAGGATGACCAGGGTCATGCCGATCGAGGCCACAGCCACCACTGCGACGTTGACGAAGAGGTTGTTGAGGTTGGCGAAGCGCAGCAGGCTGCCCGAGGAGGCGATATCGATGGCAGCGCCTAGCAGCAACAAGAAGATCAGCAGCAGGCCCTCCCTGCTCAGCAGGAACTGCCCCAGCCGGCGACCGGGCGATCCCCCGCTACGGCGCGCGCTGCGCAGACGCTCTGACTTCACCCGATACCCCGCTTACGACCGGGCCCCGATCGCCGCCGACAGGATGGTCTCCGGGTTCAGCGCCTCACCTCTCAGGTCTTCCACGATCCTCCCCTTGCGCATGACCAGGATTCGGTCGCCGATCTGCAGAGCTTCTTCCAGGTCTGACGTGATCACCACCACCCCTACGCCGCTATCGACCAGCCGGCGGATAAATTCATGGATCTCCGCCTTGGTACCGACGTCGATCCCCCTGGTGGGCTCATCCAAGATCAGCACCTTGAGTTTGGACTTAGCCCAGCGGGTAAACAGGATTTTTTGCTGATTGCCGCCCGAGAGGAGGGCGATCTGGACTCCAGGGTGCTTGGCTTTGACCCCGTACTCGCGCATGCCCTGATCGGTGGCTCGCACCAACCCTCTCAGATCCAATTTGCCCAGCCACTGCAGGAAGGCCCTCAGGACGCTGGCGGTCTGGTTGAACTCCAGGTTCTTGTCGGCGAAGATGCCCTGCAGCTTGCGGTCTTCGGGTAAGTAGCCGATACCGAGCCGGATGGCGTGTGCCGGGCTGCGCGGCGCAACTGGCTGCCCCCCCAGGAGGATCCGCCCCGAAGCGGGCCTGAGGTGGCCGAAGACTGCCTGGAAGGATTCCGAGCGTCCGGAGCCGACCAGCCCGTAGACGCAGGTCAGCTCTCCGGCATAGATCTGCCAGCTCAGGTCCTGGGCGTAGGGGGGAACGCAGAGGTGCTCCGCAGCCAGGATCGGCGCCCCGGTCACCCTGCCCTGGGAGGACCGCTTCTGGTAGTCGCGCTTGCTGGCACCGCTCATCAGCGCCAGCAGCTGCTCCGATCCGATCTCAGCGATCGGGAAATGCCCGACCACCGCGCCATCGGTCAGCACGGTAACCTCGTCGGCGATCTGGTAGACCTCCTCGATCCGGTGGGTGATGTAGATCACCGCGTGGCCGCTCTCGCGCAGCCCGCGCAGGATTCCCAGCAGCCGGTCGGTTTCCTCCTTGGACAGGATGGAGGTGGGCTCGTCGAAGATCAGCGCCCTAGCCCCTTGGATCAGCGCCTGTACGATCAGCACCAGCTGCTGATAGCCGATGCTCAGCGCCCCCATCGGCTGCTCCAAGATGCTCGGATCCAAACCTAACCGGGTTAGGGTCGGGGTGGCCCTGGTGGCCATCTCGCCCCGACGCAGGAACCCGCCTGGGCTGACCAGCTCCTGACCCATGAATATATTTTCCAGCACGCTGAGGTGCGGGTAGATCATCGGCTCTTGGTAGACCACGGCTATACCGAGCTGCTTGGAGCTGCGCGGGGACAGCTGCGCCCGCTGCCCCGCGATGGTGATCTCGCCGGAATCCGGTTGCACCGCTCCGGCCAGGGTCTTGATCAGGGTGGACTTCCCAGCCCCGTTCTCCCCCAGCAGGGCGTGGACCCTGCCCTGCTCGAAGGCCACATCGACGCCGCGCAGCGCCCTTACCCCGCCGAACTGTTTGCTGACGCCCCTGAGCTCGATGAAGGCCATGCACCCCCTAGAGGACCCCTCCTGGCTGGCTGGCCATGAGGGGTCCGGGGTGGCCAGCCCAGCGGCTCAGAAGTTGAGGTCGATGTTGGAGCGGTCGATGACCATGGGGGCCCCCAGCAGCAGCTCCTTGCTCTTGGCGAAGTACTGCACCTTGCCGAGCCCGGGTACGTTGTTGACTGCCTTGAAGGCCTTGTGCTCGAGCATCTGCAGCACTCCCCAGGCGGTCAGGTAGCCCAGATTGGTGGGGTTCCACAGGATGACCTGCTTCACCACCCCGTCCTTGACGTAGGGGCGGATCGAGTTGGGATCGGTGAAGCCGGTCACAGCGATCTTGCCCTTCATCCCCGCCTCGAGGACGGCCTGAGCGGCGCCGGGCACGATGGTCGAGGCGACCCCGACGATACCGCGCAGATTGGGATAGGCCGAGATCAGCTGGCTGGCGATGGTGGTCGCCTGGCTGACGCTCTCGCCGGCGTATTGGACGCTGACCAGCTTCATGCCCGGGTACTTCTTCAGCCGCTGCTTCATGTAAGCCATCCACTGGTTGAGGTTGGTGGCGGTCGGTCCAGCCGAGATGAAGGCGATCTCGCCCTTGCCCCCCAGATCCTTGGCCAGGACGTCGATAGCGGCGTAGCCGAGCCCCTTGGGGCTGGCCTGGACGACCTGCAGCTCATTGCTCGCGCAGCTTACCTGCGAGTCGCTGGAATAGAACACCAACCCCTTCTTGACCGCCTTGTCGACCAGCGGGCAGAGCGCGGTGGGGCTGTTGGCGGACACCCCGATGGCGTTGACCCCCTGGTTGACCAAGGCTTGCACGAAGCGGTCCTGGCCCGAGACGCTGGCTGTGGTCGGCCCCTCGTAGATGATCTTGAGGTTGACCCCACCCTTGCTGAAAGCCTTGGCCGCCCGCATCATCCCTTGATCCATCGCCGTGAAGTAGGGGATGCCGACCAGCTTGGGAACGAAGGCGATGGTGAAGGTCTTGGCGCTAGCCGTGAGGGCCAAGGGAATGGCCAGGCTGGCTGCCAGGGCCAGGACTTTGTGCACCTTGCTCCTCTTGGGTCCTACCATGGATTCTGCTCCTTTCCAGGAAGCTTCAGCTCCCTGTTCCCCGGCTACCGAGGCCGGTGTTGTTTCCGCTGGATCGCCCGCTGACCTATCGCCTTACCAGAGACCGCATCCACCTCCCGCCTACTGTTGTCGCAGGAACCATAACATAACAAACAAAAATTTGCAAGATCTCACTAGCTATTGCAGCTCTCCGACCCCGTCACCGCTTAGGCGGTGTGCCCTTTGACTCCTGGAGATGCGCGGGAGGTCTGCGGGGAGCTGCATGGTGGCCTTCTCAGGGCTCATGGAATGCCGGACCGGGTGTTGGAACCACCCGGCGGCCTCCTCCGGACTTCACTTCGCTGCCCCGCGCGTGTTCAAACGATAGCATGCATTGAAGTACAAAGCGCTAAAGGGTACACTGGCCCCATCATGCCGGTCAAGCCAGACCTACTTCCGGTCCAGCGCCAGCAACAGCTCCTGCTCCAACTTGCCAGCAAGGAGGTGGCCCGGGTCAGCGAGCTGGCCAGCAGCCTGGGGGTTCACGAGATCACCATCCGCAGAGACCTCGATGAGCTAGCAGCTTCCGGGCGGGTCGAGCGGGTCCATGGGGGGGCCAGGTTGGCCGGGCGGACCCGCGAGGAGATCTCTTACGGGGTACGGGCCGCCGCCGAGGTGGAGGCTAAGGTGGTCATCGCTGCCGTGGCCTGCGGCCTGATCGAACCGGGCGAGACCATCGGACTGGACGCTAGCACCACCGCCCTGGCCCTGGCTCGGCGGCTGGTGGCGGCGGGCCTGGATCTCAGGAACGTGGTCACCACCGGCTTGGATGCCGCCACCTCCTTGGCTGAGAGCGATCTCCCCTTTACTTTGGTGGGAGGAAGCTTCCACTCGCCGGCTCGCTCTTTTGTCGGTCCTCTGGCGAACTCCAGCCTGGACCGGCTCCACTGCAGCAAGGTCTTCTTCTCGGCCAAGGGCTACAGCCCTGCCGCCGGGTTCACCGACGCCTACCCGCCGGAGGTGGAGTGCAAGGAGCACCTGATCGCCTCTGGGGGGAAGGTCATCGCCCTGCTCGATCACAGCAAGTTCACGGTGGAAGCCCTGGTGACTATCGTGCGCGAGGACCAGGTCGATCTCCTGATCACCGACCTAGAACCGCAGGCCCAGATACGGGCCGCTCTGGAGCGCGCCGGCGTCGAGATCCTGGTGGCGGGTACGCCGTGATCGGAGCGACCTGTTGGCTGATCCCGGATGGCTACCTGCCGCTCGCGGGCGACTCTACTTACCGCGGCCACGACTGCCTCTGCCTGCTGAACGCTGGCCACGTCCCTGTCCAGGTCTGGATCGACCTCTTCTTCGAGGATCGCGACCCCGTCGAGGGGCTCCCGGTCCAACTGGCCGCCCGCAGGTGCCGGCACCTGCGCTTGGACGACCCGGGGGCGCTGGGCGGTTTCGTGCTCCCCAGGCAGGCCCCTTACGCCCTGATGGTCCGCTCTTCGCTGCCCATCGTGGTGCAGTACAGCCGTTTGGATACCACCCAGGCCAATATGTCCTTTCTCAGCGTGATGGGCTTCCCGGTTCAACAGCCGGGAGGTGGGGAGGTGCCATGAGCTTGCGAGACCAGGCCAAGGAAGCCCTGCTGCGGCAGCGGATAGAGACGCCCAGTTGGGGGTACGGCAACTCGGGGACCCGCTTCAAGACCTTTGCGATCCCCGGGGCAGCGCGGACGATCTGGGAGAAGGTCGAAGACGCCGCCGAGGTCCACCGGCTGAGCGGTGTCGCGCCCAGCATAGCCCTGCATATCCCCTGGGACCGCGTTCAGGACTGGGCCGAGCTCAGGGATTTCGCCGGCGAGCGGGGCTTGCGGATCGGAGCGATCAATCCCAACCTGTTCCAGGACGAGGACTACCGGCTCGGCTCTCTCGCCCATCCCGACCAGCGGGTGCGCGAGAGAGCTCTAGAGCATGTCTTGGAGTGCGTAGAGATCATGCGGGTCACCGGATCGAACCTGCTGTCGCTCTGGCTGGCTGACGGCACCAACTACGCCGGGCAGGACGACTTTCGGGAGCGCCGCCACCGGTTGGCCCAAGGCCTTCAGCGGATCCACGCTGCGCTCCCGGAGGGCAGCCGCCTGCTGCTGGAGTACAAGTTCTTCGAGCCCGGCTTCTACCACACCGACCTTCCCGACTGGGGCAGCGCTCTGGCGCTGTGCCGCGCGCTACCCAAGGCGGAAGTTCTGGTCGATCTGGGCCATCACCCAGCCGGAACCAATATCGAGGCGGTGGTCGCCACGCTCCTGGACGAGGGGAAGCTGGGTGGCTTCCACCTCAATGCCAGGCGCTACGCGGACGACGACCTGATCGTCGGGAGCACCAATCCTTTCGAGCTGTTCTGCATCGACTGCGAGCTGGTCTCCGCCGAGCTGTCGGCTACACCCGCTGCGGCCTGCGCCCAGCGGGTCGCCTACATGATCGATCAGTCGCACAACATCGAGCCGAAAATCGAGGCCATGCTGCAGTCGCTGGCCAACGCCCAGGTTGCCTGGGCCCGGGCTTGGCTGGTTGACCGCCCAGCCCTGTCCAGCGCCCAGCGAGCCGGGGACGTCTTGGAAGCCCACCGGGTCCTGATGGACGCCTTTCTTGCCGACGTGCGCCCCCTGCTCGCAGAGGTCAGGCGGCAGCTCGGAGTTCCCGAAGATCCCCTGGCTGCGCACCGTGCCAGCGACTATGCGCAGCGGCTGGCAGCCCGCTCCGTTACAGTCTCCGGCGGAGGTTACCCCCAATGAGCCCCTACTCCCTACGTGAGGTCAACGATGCCTGAGAATCGGTGGAACGACCTGGAAGCTCCCGCCCAGGAGGGTTTGGGCGCCCTGACGTACCGCTCCAGGCTGCTGGGGTCGGACCGCAGCGTCGTCAACATCTACGGTGGCAACACTAGCGTCAAGTCGCTGGAGCGCGACCATCTGGGCCGGGAGGTCTCGGTGCTCTGGGTCAAGGGCAGCGGCTCGGATATCGCCTCTATCGACGAGCGGGGTTTCGCCGGCCTCAAGCTGGAGGAGGTGCTGCCGCTTCGGGAGCGGGGGGCGATGTCCGATGAGGAGATGGTCGCTTACCTGGAGCGCTGCGCGTTCGAGCCCGGTCGGCCCCGGCAGTCGATCGAGACGTTGTTGCACGCCTTCGTGCCGGCTCCGCACGTCGACCACACCCATCCGGACGCGATCATCAGCCTGGCCTGTTCGCCCAAAGGCCGGCAGATCGTCCGGGAGATCTACGGGGACCGGGCCGCCTGGGTGGACTACATCCGTCCCGGCTTCACCCTCTCCAAGCAGATCGGAGCGGCGGTCCTCGGTCACCCCGAGGTGGAGTGCGTGGTGATGGCCAAGCACGGGCTGGTCACTTGGGGGGCCACCTCCAAAGAGTGCTACGCCAACACCCTGCGGATCATCGCGGAAGCTGAGGATTACTTGGCCCGCCACCCCTTACCGGCAGCTATCCCCAGCAGAGAAGGCCCGGAGCTGCCGGCTGAGCTGCTGCTGGCGCTGCGCGGGGCCATGGCCGCCCTGCAACCTACCGTGCTCTGTGCCGATCAGAGCCCGGAGGTGCTGCGCTTCCTGGCTCGGCCGGAGGTGCGCGAGCTGAGCCAGGTGGGCGCGGCTTGCCCTGACCACTTGGTGCACACCAAGCGGGTTCCTCTGTTCCTGGACTGGGAGCCGGGGCAGGGCCAGGCAGCGCTGCTCGCCGAAGCCAGGAAGGGCGTCCAGCGCTTCGCCGAGCAGTATAGAGCCTACTTCGCAGCCCATGCCGGTCCCGGAGACCAGATCTTCCCGCCCACGCCGCGGATCGTCTTGATCCCCGGTCTGGGCATGGTCGCCTCTGGCCCCGACGCTTGGGGCGCGGAGGTGAGCCGCCAGCTCTACCGGCGGGCCATCTCGGTGATGAGTGGAGCTCTGTCCTGCGGCGGCTTCTCCAGCCTCAGCCCAGCCGAGTCCTTCGCGGTGGAGTACTGGCCCTTGGAGCTCTACAAGCTGTCTCTGCGCCCCAGGCCTAGGCCGCTGGCCGGCAAGGTGGCGGTGGTAACGGGGGGTGCCAGCGGGATCGGGCGGGCTACCGCCCTGCGGCTGGCCGAGGAGGGAGCCCACGTCGCCGTCTTGGACCTCAATGGCGAGGGCGCAGCAGAGGTGGCGGCCGCGATCGAGCGCCGCAGCGGTTATCAGCGGGCCATGGCGGTCCAGATGGACGTGACCGATGAGGCGGCGGTCCAGTCCGGTTTCGAGCGGGTCGTCCGCCGCTACGGCGGCGTCGACCTGGTGGTCAGCAACGCCGGGATCAGCTCCTCGGCGCCGATCGAGGACACTTCCCTGGAGCTGTGGAACCGAAATCTCTCGGTGCTGGCTACCGGCTACTTCCTGGTCGCGCGCGCGGCCTTCCGTACCTGGAAGGCGCAGGGTTGCGGCGGGAACCTGGTCTTCGTCGGCTCCAAGAATTCGGTCGCAGCTGGCCGCAACGCCGGCGCCTACTCGGCGGCCAAGGCAGCTGAACTGCACCTGGCGCGCTGCCTGGCCGAAGAGGGCGGGCCGCTGGGCATCCGGGTCAACAGCGTGCTTCCCGACGCGGTGCTGAGCGGCTCGTCGATCTGGAGCAGCTCTTGGCGCCAGGAGCGGGCGGCGACGTATGGCATCGAAGAGGGCCAGCTCGAGGAGTTCTATCGGGCCAGGACCACCCTCAAGGTCAGCGTGTTCCCCGAGGACGTCGCCGAAGCCATCTACTTCCTGGCCTCCCCAGCTTCCGCGAAGACCACCGGCGGGGTGATCACCGTCGACGGCGGGGTACCAGCCGCCTATGTCCGCTAGCCTGCACCTGGCGGTCGATCTCGGCGCGGAATCGGGCAGGGTGGCCCTGGGCCGGCTGGAGCGGGGTCGGCTGAGCCTGCAGCTGCTGCACCGCTTCCCCAACGTCCCGGTCCTGATGGGCGGCTATTTGCACTGGGACCTCCCTCTACTGTGGCAGCAGGTGCTGCACGGCCTGAAGTCGGCTCCACGGGGCGTATCCAGCCTGGGCGTCGACGGCTGGGCGGTCGATTTCGCGCTGCTGACCAGGAGCGGTGCGCTGGTCACCCTACCTCGCCACTACCGCGACGCTCGCCACCAGCTGGCCTACCAGCGGGTTCTCGGACAGCTCTCGAGGGCAGAGATCTTCGCCGAGAGCGGCATCCAGTTCCTGCCGATCAACACCCTTTACCAGCTGGCAGCTCTGCAGGGGGAGGCCCCGGAGTTGCTCGCCGCCGCTGACCGGCTGCTGATGCTGCCGGACCTGTTGCACTTTTGGCTCTCCGGCCGGGCAGTGGGCGAGCGCAGCAACGCCAGCACCACCCAGCTGCTCCGCCCCGGTGAGGGGTGGTCGGAGTTTTTACTGGCGCGGCTGGGTTTCCCGGCCCGCCTGTTCCCGGAGCTGGTGCCTCCAGGGACGGTGCTGGGCCCGCTGCGCCCCGAGCTGTCCAGCGGGCTGGGCTGGGACCTCGACGTGGTCGCTCCCTGCAGCCACGACACCGCCTCGGCGGTGGCTGCCATCCCGGCTCTGGAACCCGGCTGGGCGTACATCTCCAGCGGGACCTGGTCTCTGGTGGGGGTGGAGCTGGACAGCCCCCGGCTGGGCCAGGAAGCCTTAGACCGCAACCTGACCAACGAGTCCGGCCTGGACGGCAGCGTCCGGCTGCTGCGCAACGTGATGGGCCTGTGGCTGCTGCAGGAGTGCCGCAGGGCCTGGGGCGGGGGAGAGGACTACGCCGCCCTAGCCGGGGCAGCCGCCGAGCTCCCCGCGCTGCGCTGGCTGTTCAACCCGGACGCCGAAGTCTTCCTGGCCCCCAACGAGGTGGCTGGGCCGATGCCCCTGCGGATCCAGCGCTATTGCCAGCAGAACGACCTGCCGGTTCCAGATAGCCGCGCCGAACTGGTGCGCGCTGTGCACGACAGCTTAGCCCTGCGCTACCTCTGGGTGTTAGGGCAGATCGAGCGGGTCGCTGGCGTTCGGGTCCAGCGCCTTCACGTGGTCGGAGGCGGATCGGAGAACACCCTGCTCTGCCAGATGACCGCCGACGTGACCGGCAGAGAGGTGGTGGCAGGCCCGGCCGAAGCCACGGTCATCGGCAACCTCTTGGTGACCGCTCGGGCGACCGGCGCCCTAGGGGGTAGCCTGCGCGAGGTGGTCGCCTCCTCCTTCCCGCTGAAACACTACCTGCCTAGGCGGATCGCCGGCCTAGACCAAGCCCTCGCGCTGCTGGGAAACCTCCCTTGAGCGGGGCAAAGCGCCTGGAGCTGACTTGCGCGCAGAAAGGAGGAGATATGCGATTTGGAGCCCACGCTTTCGTATGGGCGCCGGACTGGTCGGATGAGCAGGCCCGGCGCGCCGCCTCGGGGGCGGCCGAGGCCGGCTTGGACTTCTTGGAGATACCCCTGCTCGACCCCGCCCATTTCGACCTTCAGGGGACCAAGCGCCTTCTGAGGGAGTTTGGTCTGGGCGCGACTTGCTCGCTGGGCCTACCTGTCCAGGCGAGCTTGCCGGAGCGCCCCAGGGAGGCCGCCGCGTTCCTGGGGGAGGCCCTGCGGGCCGCCGCTGAACTGGGTAGTCCGGTGCTGACCGGCGTGATCTATGGGACGCTGGGCGGCGCGGAGGGCCATCCACCCAGGCAGGACGAGCTGGCCGTGGTAGCCGAGACCCTCTCCGGGGCCGCCGAGCAGGCCGCCTCCTTGGGCCTGCGGATCGGGATCGAGCCGGTCAACCGCTACGAGACCTACCTGGTCAATACCGCCAGGCAGGGCTTGGAGCTGATCCGAGCGATCGGGCGCGGGTCGGTCTTCCTGCACCTCGATACCTACCACATGAACATCGAGGAGGCTGGCTTCGCCACCCCGATCCGGGAGGCCGGGAGCGACCTGGGTTATATCCACCTCTCCGAGAGCAACCGGGGAATTCCGGGAGAGGGGAATGTCCGCTGGGAGGAGGTCTTCAGCGCCCTGGCTCAGGTGAGCTACCGCGGGGACTTGGTGATGGAGTCCTTCGTAGCCCCCAGCCCGCAGCTGGCTCGGGCTACCTGCATCTGGCGCCCGGTCACCGAGCGCCCAGGGGATGTCGTCGCGCGCGGACTACCTTTCCTGAGGGAGCAGGCCCGGCGCGCTGGCCTGCCGGTCTCCTAGTGTGCGCCCCTAGGTGTAGGGTGAAAGCCTGATGCGCGCTTCCTACTGCGTGACCTGCCTGGCCGACCAGTTTTTCGCGGAGGCGGCCATGGACGCGGTCCGCCTGCTGGAGTCCCTGGGGATCCGGGTGGAATTTCCGGCCGACCAGACCTGCTGCGGTCAGCCGGCCTTCAACGCCGGCTTCCACGATCAAGCTAGGCAGATGGCCCGCCACACCCTGCAGGTGTTCTCCGGAAAGCAGCCCGTCATCCTGCCTTCTGGGAGCTGCTCCACCATGCTCAAGGCGCACTACGCCGAGCTGTTTTCGGGGCCGGAATTGGAAGGGGCTTGGGATCTGGCCGCTCGCAGCTTCGAGCTCAGCCAGTTTCTCTGCGAGGTGTTGGGGTGTCCCCGCTTAGGGGATGGCCTGCGGGGTAAGCGGGTGGCGTACCACCCGGGTTGCCACGGCCTGCGCGAGCTGGGGATCGGGGACGGTCCCAAGCGCCTGCTCGAGGCCGCGGGAGCGACGGTCGTTCCCTGGGAGGCGGAGCTGGAGTGCTGCGGCTTCGGCGGCCTGTTCGCGGTCAAGCTGCCCGAGGTGTCGGTGGGGATGGCTGACCGCAAGCTGGATACCCTGCCGGAGGTCGACGTCCTCACCTCGGGCGATCCCGGCTGCCTGTTGCAGCTGGCCGGGAGGCTCAGGGTCAGGGGCAACCCCCTGCCAGTCCGCCACTTGGCCAGCCTGCTCTGGGAAGCGCGCTCGGGAAGGAGGGACAGCGATGTCCGCTGAGCCGAAAGGGTACCGCGAGCGGTCCCGCAAGCTGCTGGCCGGTGAAAACCCCCGGGCGGCGGTGACCAAGGCGACCTTGCACCACTTCCACACCCGTGAACGGGCCTACGCCGAACTCCCCATCGAGGAGTGGCGCAGCTACGCCGAGGGAGTCAAGAACCACCTGCTCAGTCACCTGGAGCACTACCTGGACCAGGCCGAGCGCAGCCTCACCGCCCACGGCGTCCAGGTGCACTGGGCCGAGACGGCCCAGGAGGCGCGCGCGGAGTTGGCCCGGCTGGTCTCCCGTTACCAGGTGAAGCGGGTGGTCAAAGCCAAGAGCATGCTCTCCGAGGAGCTAGAGGTCAATCCCTGGTTGGAGTCCCTGGGCGTTTCGGTGCTGGAGAGCGACTTGGGTGAGTACGTGGTCCAGCTGGCCGGCGAGACTCCCAGCCACATCGTGGGGCCGGCCTTCCACAAGACTCTCGCCGATATCCAGGCCCTGTTTGCTAGGGAATTCGGGACCCCCCCGCAGGCGGCACCGGATGTTCTGGCGGCAGCGGCGCGCTCTCGGCTGAGGCAGGCTTTCTTGGAAGCCGATATGGGGATCAGCGGGGCGAACTTCGTGGTGGCTGAGACCGGTACGGTCGCCCTGATCGAGAACGAGGGGAATATCCGCATCACCACTTCGGCCCCTCGGGTGCACGTCGTGCTGGTAGGCATCGAGAAGCTGCTGCCCAGGCAGCGCGACCTGGCCCCTTTCCTGACTTTGACTGCCCGGGCGGCGACCGGGCAGCGTCTAGGGAACTACGTCTCGCTGATCCGCGGGCCTAAGGGCGGTGATCCGGACGGACCGGAGGCAGTTCACCTGATCTTCGTCGACAACGGCCGCCTGCGGTTGTTGGCCGACGAGCGGAGCTGGGAGACGCTGCGCTGCCTGCGCTGCGGCGCCTGCCTCAACGCCTGCCCGGTCTACCGCCAGACCGGGGGTCACGCCTACGGCTGGGTCTACTCCGGGCCGATCGGGGCGGTGATGGCCCCGGCGATGCTGGGCAGCCGCGCCGCTGGCCCTCTGCCCTACGCCAGCAGCCTGTGCGGAGCCTGCGCCGAGGTCTGCCCGGTCAAGATCCCTATCCCTGCCTTGTTGCTGGCCGGCCGCCAGCGCGCAGTCTTGGAGGGGGAGGCCACCGCGCTGGAGCGCGGGGTGATCTCCGCCTACGGCCAGGCCATGCTGAACCCAGCGCTCTACCGAGCCGGTGCGCGGGCGCTGCGGCTGGGCCGGATGGCCCTGCCCTGGCTGCGGGCTTGGAGCGACGGCCGGGGCGGGCTGCAGCCCAGCCCCAAGAGCTTCCGCGAGCTCTGGAGCGAGCGGTGAAGGAGAGCTTCCGCGCCCGGCTCAAACAGGCCGCTGCCCACTTGGGGGAAGCGCCGCTGCCGGAGCCGCCCGCCCCCTTGCAGCTCTCCCCGGAGGAAGCGCTGGCCCTATTCGCCCGCCGCTTCGCCGAGAGTGGAGGTAGCGTCGAGCTGGCCGGCAGCGCGAAAGACCTGCGCGCGCGGATCCTGGCCCACTGCCAGGGGCTCCCCGGAGTCGCCATCAGCCCGCTGCTGCCGGCCCGCCTGCGCCCGGAGCTGCCCGAACTCCCCCCGGAGCAGGCGCCCCTGGCCATCTCGGTGGCCTGGGCGGCGGTAGCCGAGACCGGGACGCTGCTGCTCGCCAGCCAGGAGGGCCGTAGGCTGCAGCTGCTGGCCCCTGCCCACCTGGTCCTGGTGGAGCGTGCGCGGGTGGTAGCCTCCCTGTCCATCCTGGAGGAGGTGCGCAGCGGAGCGGCCTTAGGTCTGCACTCCGGTCCCTCGCGCTCAGCGGATATCGGTGGGATCACCGTGGTCGGCGTGCACGGTCCCGGGCAGGTGACTGCCCTGGTCAGTTCGGGCCGCCGCGCCCCCGGCAAGGCGACCGGCTGACTCCCTGGCTGGGCCGGCCCTGCCGCTCGGCCACCCAGCGACCGCCGGGGCCGGATCCCTGCGGGACCGCCGAGCTTGAAGTCCCTGGAAACCGACGCTTTGATCCCCGAGCAGGTGGAAGCCGCCTGGATTGGCCAGGAAGCCGCGGTCATTACCCCAATAAGGGTCGGGGCACATCCCCGGCGGCCCGCGGCCGCCGGGGACCCAGCTCGCCTGATCCTGTGGCCCTCTGATGCCGCCTGGGTGGGCAAGGCGGCGGTGGTCAGCCCCTGAGCCCCTCTGCTCAGGCCAAACACCAGGTCCGCACCAGCTCCCCGGGCGTCCGCCCCTGCCCGGCCGGGACCTCGACCAAGGCGTTGGACTCCGAGAGGCTGCGCAGTACCCCTGAGCTCTGGGACCGGTAAGCTGAGACCACCGGCTTCCCTTCCCCCCACTCTAGCTGGCCCCGCCAGAAGGCGGTCTTGTCCGGTAGGCTCGGGAACGCGCTCCCGGCCTGAGCCCAGACGATGCTGGGCCGGTCGCGGCGGCCGGTCGCCCGCCGCAGCGCTTCCTTGACGATCACCTCGAAGACCACCAGCGCTGAGACCGGATTGCCGGGTAGGCCGCAGATCGGGAGGCCCCGGTAGCGCCCGACCAGCAGGGGTCCGCCGGGCCGGATCCGCACTTTCCAGAAGCTGACCTCCCCCTGCTCGAAGAGCAGCTGCCGGACCAGATCGTGCTCGCCCACGCTGACGCCGCCGCTGGTGATCAGCAGGTCCAGTTCAGGGGAGTGCTCTAGCTGCCCTGCCAGCTGCTCTGGGTCGTCCCCCAGGTGGGGGAGCTGCACCAGCGCGCAGCCCTGCTCGCGGATCAGCGCGCTCAGGCCGAAGCGGTTAGAGTCATAGACCTGGCCAGGTGCCAGCGGCTTGCCCGGCTCCACGACCTCATCCCCCGTGGTGAGCAGGCCCACCCTGAACGGGCGCAGCGCAGCGACCCGGCTGTGCCCCATGGCAGCGGCTAGGGCCAGCTCGGCCGGCCCCAGCCAGCGGCCGGCGCGCAGCAGCAGCTCGCCGGCCCTAAAGTCAGCTCCCAGGCGGCGGATGTCCCGGTCGTCTGCCGGGGATCGCAGCTGCACTGATCCGGGGCTGAAGGTCAGGGCTTCTACCGGGACCACCGCGTCGGCTCCCTCCGGTATGGCTGCGCCGGTGCTGATCCGGACCGCCTGGCCGGCTTTGAGCTCTCGGGAGTAGGGGTGTCCGGCCCTGGACTCGCCGGCCAGAGCCAGGGTGCAGGGGCGCGCTGGGCTCGCCTCCAGGGTGTCGCCCCTCCGGCAGGCCACGCCGTCCATCGCGCTCTCGTCGGCGCTGGGGTGGTCGGTCAGAGCCCGCAGGTCGGCGGCTAGGACAGACCGGAGCGCCTGTTCCAAGGGCAGGTCGGCGGCCTCAGGGCATGGGAGCAGGGCGGCTAGCAGGTGGGTGGCCTGCTCAATTGTGACGTTGCTCGCGAAGTCGCTCAAGGGAGATCCCGGGTAGGAGGCGGTGTGAGCCCTCCCATACCCTGCAGCTGCGGGTCTGGGCGCATGCCTGCGCTGCGCCCGGGCTCTCCTGCGCTGGCTGCCCCGGGCTCCTCGCGCCGGGCCAGCGGCTTGCAGTAGCAGACCACCCGCTCGGCTTCCGAGAATCCCCAGGCCAGGTGCGCTCCCTGGGAGATCAGGTTGTCTAGGAGCACGTCCGAGGCGAGTTCGGTGAGGCCCCTGGCGGCCAGCTGCTCCTCGGCGCGCTGCAGCAGCTGCCCGCCGACGCCCCGGCGCCGTAGGTCTTCCCGTACCCAGATGCCCTCCAGATAACCGACCGGACGGCTCGCGCAGCCGTTGGCGTACGGGCGGATGGAGATCGTGGCGAAGCCGCAAGGGCTTCCCTGTACGGTCTCGGTCAGCAAGGTGAAGCTGTCGGGGTTTCCTGCTAACTCGGCGGTCTCGGCCGCGTGGTCGGTTGCTTCCGGCCACAGCTGGGCGGCCATGCGCGCCCAGCTGGGCCAGTCGTCTCGCTCCACCCTCCTGATTCGGATGTCCACAGGCCAAGATACCGCAAGGCGCCCTTGAGCGAGAGGCCGCCAAGGCCCTAGCTACTGGCCAGATGACACCTTCTAGCGGCCTCCTAGTTTCTCGTCCACCCGGGGCCTTGGTATCAGGCCCGGGCTGGAGCGCACCGGCTAGCGTAGAGCCCTCTGAGCCGAGCTGGCCCACAGTCGGCCAGGCTCACTGGCCTAGACTCCTGGAGTAGATCAGCTCTGGGTCACTCGGATCCAGATCGTGCACGACTCCGCTGAGCCGGTAGCCCGCCCGGTCCAGCAGCGCCTGCATCGGCAGGTTAGATAGGTTGGTGGAGGTGAACAGCCGCCCGCTGGAGGCCGACTCCAGAAAGCGGAGCAGCGCCAGGCCGATGCCCTGTCGGCGCTGCCCGGGGTGCACGTAGAGGGTGTGCACGAAGTCTCGCTCGAAGAAGCCTCTATCCATGACGGCATAGGCTGCCTGCGCCGGCCCATCGGTGTAGGCGTGTCCGGAGAGGATGGCCGCTCGGACGAACCGCAGATGTCCCTCCTCGCTCCGCAGCCGGGGGTCCAAGGCGCATAGGCGGATCAAGTCTTGCGCGGCTGCCCTCCGGAACTCCATCCCAGAATTCTACACCCTGAGCGCGCACCTGCATTTTCTCCCGGCCTCAGCGCCGCGCCGGATGTCAGCGCGGCGTCAGAGAGTGCGTCCGGGGCCGGAGAGCCGATCTGCTAGAATGGCAAGGGAGGCAATACATTAGCCGCCTAGGGAGCCACCAAGGGGGAACCAGATGAAAGGTCTTTTGCTGAGCGGTCTGATGCTGGGCGCCGGTCTGGCCAGCGCGGCACCGGTGACCATCACCTTCGAGCAGGCCATGACCGGCCCGAATGCCAAGGCGCTGGACGCCCTAGTCAAGGTGTTCGAGGCTTCCCACCCCAATATCCACGTGCGCAACATCTCGGAGGGCGGGTACTCTTCCCTCAACGTCAAGATCTTGGCCCAGATCGCTGCCGGCAGCCCTCCTACTCTGGCCCAGATGTATCCTTCGGGGGCCACCAACTTCATCCAGGACGGCGAGATGGTGCCGGTCGCCAAATTCATGAGCCCGCACGCCGCCCTGCGCGAGGAGCTCTACCCGGCCATGCTGGCCAGCGGCCGCTACCCCAACGGCGAGATCTGGCTCCTCCCCTTCAATAAGAGCGACATCGTCCTCTACTACAACAAGACCCTATTCGACAAGCTGGGCCTCAAGCCACCGACCAGCTGGGCCGCGCTGCGCAAGGACGCCCCCCTGCTCACCGACCCCAGCGCCAAGCGGGCGATGCTGGCCGATAATTTCGGCAACGACACCTTCCAGGCCTTCGTCAACAGCACCGGTTCGCGGGTCCTCACTAAAGGGGAGAGCGATCCGGTCTTCGCGACCGACGGTGCCGGTGCACGGGTGCTCTCGCTCTGGCACCAGCTGGTCAGCAAGGGCCAGGCCGTCGTGACCGCTCATTTCGACTACGAGGTTCTGTTCGGTAACGGCAATGCCGCAGTGATTACCGCCTCGATCGCTGAGCTCCCCTACATCCAGAAGGCGGTCGGTCACCACTTCCAGCTCGGTGTGGCTCCGATGCCGGCTGGCCCCACCGGCCAGGGGAAGGTCTACACCAAGCTTTACGGTTCCGACATCGGGATCTTCGCCAAGGGCCCCAATGCCAGCCCGGCCCAGCAGAGCGCGGCCTGGGCCTTTGCCAGCTTCCTGGTGTCCCCCAAGGCCCAGGCTTATTGGGTCGAGCACACCGGATATCTCCCGGCCAACCGGATGGCCTACGCTAGGCTGCTGCAGGACGGCTACTTCAAGACTGTAGCCGGACGGGCCAAGCTGGTAGCCATCGCCGAGCTGGCCCATGCGGTTCCCACCCATTTCTCGGGCTGGTGGGATCAATTCGCTTGGCGTAGCGGCTCCCCGCTGCCCAGCCTGATCCAGTCGGCCGTCAAGGGGGACAGTACTCCTGAGCAAGCCATGGCCAAAGCGCTGACCGATGCCCAGCGCCTGATCCGCAGGGAGGGAAACTGGTTGGCCAAGGTGAAGGTCGCCTACCTCAAGGCGCTGGCGCAGTAGGCGAAGGCCTCGGTGGAGATCCGCCGAGCTGGGTACCCGGGGGCCGCTAAGCGCCGCGGCCGCAGCTGGTCGCCCTACCTCCTCTTGGCACCGGCCCTCTTGGTGCTCTTGGTCTTCACCATCTTACCCAGCCTGTTCGTCTTCGTCCTCAGCTTTTTTCACTGGTCCTTCAGCGCCCCTCCGCGCTTCGTGGGGGGGCGTCACTTCCAGGAGATGTTCCGCTCGGCGACCTTCTGGCATGCGCTGCGGGTGACGTTTCTGTACGGCGCCGCGCAGGTGGTGGCCAGCACCGGTTTGGGCTTGGTGGTGGCTAACCTGATCGCCGGCGTGGCCCGCGGGCGGGGCTTCTACCGCACCGCTTACCTGCTCCCCTACGTGTTGCCGTTGGTCTCGACCTCCCTGGTGTGGCTATGGATCTTCCAGCCCCAGTTCGGCATCCTCAATGACCTGCTGGGCCTGCTCCACCTGCCTGGCCCGGGGTGGACCGAGTCCCGGACCTGGGCGCTGCCCTCCATCATCATCTACACCACCTGGCACGACCTCGGTTTCAGCGCGCTGATCCTGACCGCTGGCCTGCTCAACGTGCCCAGCGAGCTCAAGGAGGCGGCCAGAATCGATGGGGCCTCCGAGCGCCAGATCTTTTGGCGGATCACCTGGCCCCTGCTCAGCCCTACCCTGATCTTCGTCGTCCTGATCACGACTATCAGCTCCTTCAAGGCCTTTACCCAGATCTTCCAGCTGACCGGCGGCGGCCCGTTGGACGCTACCACCGTGCTTTCCTTTCTGATCTACCTGGATGGCTTCCAGTTTTTCCGCTTCGGTTACGCTGCCGCGGTGGCGGTGGTGCTCTTCCTCTTGCTGCTGCTGCTCACCGGCATCGAGCTGTTTGTGACCCGCAGGAGGATCCACTATGGTTGAGCGCCGCCGCCAGCTGTGGCGCCACGTCGGGCTGATCGTCGGGCTGGCCATCTTGCTCTTCCCCCTGATCTGGACTCTTTTCAGCAGCTTAGAGAGCTCGTCGCACGCAGCTAGCTTTCCGGGGTCCCTGATCCCGCAGTTCCACTACCAGAACTACGTCCACGCCTGGGAGGCTGCTCCCTGGGGTCGTTACTTCTTCAACACCATCCTGATCGCCACCCTGACCACCGCCCTGGTGCTGATCACCTCGCTGGGCGCCGCCTACGCCTTCGGCATGCACGAGTTCCCGGGGAAGCGCGTGCTGTTCTGGCTGGTCTTGTCGGTGCTGATGATCCCCACCGAGCTCAACATCATCCCCCAGTACCTGCTGTTTGCTGACCTACATTGGCTCAACACCTATCAGGTGCAGATCATCCCCTGGGCGGCCAGCACGTTCGGGATCTTCCTGATCCGCCAGTTCGTGATGAGCTTACCCAGAGACCTGTTCGACGCTGCGCGCATCGACGGAGCGGGCGAGCTGGCCATCCTGTGGCACGTGGTGGCCCCTCTGGTGATCCCAGCTCTGGTCACCGTGGGCGTCTACGTCTTTCTGGGCTCCTATAACGCTTTCCTCTGGCCGCTGATCGTCACCAACGGCCACGCGGTCAGGCCCATCGAGGTCGGTCTGGCCAGCTTCCGCACGGGTAACAACTCCGAGTATACCCAGCTCTCAGCCGCTGCCGTCTTCACCACGCTGCCGGTGCTGGTCTTCTTCCTGATCGCCCAGCGGTACATCGTCGAGTCGATCAGCCGGACGGGCGTCCGCGGGTGACCGCGAGAGGGGGGACTTTTGCCGAACCCTGACACCGGGCTAGCTTGGTCCTGGTCAGCTTCCACCGAGCCTACGCCAGGTTATTTGCGCCACAGTTTCATCCTGCCTGGAGGTGTGACTGCTCTGAGCTTGCAGCTGCGCTACACCTCGGAGACCGGTCGCCTCTTTCCCCTGGTCTACGACCCAGGTGGTCAGCTCCGGGGAGTGACGATGCGGGTACAGGGCAACCTGGAGCGCTCCCTTCAGCTGCAGATCGCTCAGGATCAGGCCACGCCGGGCTCTCTGCCGGGCCCCCTGCCGCCTGGAACCTGGGAGGTGTGGCTGGATGCGGCCGGGCTCGTTCCCGCCACGCCCTACCAGCTCCAGCTTCACGGTGACCGCAGCGAGCGGCCGCTGGCCCAGGAAGTTCCTTTTCCGGAGCCGGTGCTCAAGGCCGAACCGGGTTGGTACCGCGGCGAGCTGCACACCCATACCCTGCACAGCGACGGCAACTCCAGCGTCGCTGAGCTGGTGAGCGCGGCCCAGCACTTCGGCTTGGACTTCCTGGTCTTGACCGACCACTTCACCACCAGCGGTTGGAGGGAGCTGGCGCAGTGGGCAAGGCAGGGGCCGGTCGCCCTGATTCGGGGGATGGAGCTCACCTCGCACCGCGGCCACGCCAACCTGATCGGCATCGAGCGCCCCGTGGATATCCGGGTGGATGACCCAGCCAGGCCGCTCTCCGCCACCGTCGAGGAGACCCACCGTGCTGGGGGGTTGTTCAGCGTGAACCACCCCTTCAGCAACGTGCTGGGTTGGCAGCGCCACGACCTAGACTGGGCCCAAGCCGACCTGATGGAGATTTACCACCACCTGGAATTCCAGCACAACGTCTTGCAGTGGGGTCTCTGGGACCAGCTGCTCGGTCAGGGTTACCGGGTGGTCGGGGTAGGAGCGACCGACTCCCACCAGGCCTTCTGGGGCCGCCACAGGCTGGGTCAGGTCTTTACCTACGTGGCGGCTCCGGAGCTCAGCGCGCCGGGTATCCTCTCGGGCTTGCGCTCCGGGAGAGTCTTCGTTTCCCTGGGGCCGACCTTGGAGTTCCAGGCCGCCTCTGGTGGCAAGACCGCCCAGATGTGGGAGTCCTTGCCTTTGGGGGGCCGCGTCGAGCTGCGCGCCCAGCTCAGGGGTCTGGATCGTCCCGCTACGCTGTTCGTCCTCAAGAATGGCTTGTACCTGGCGCACCGAGACTTCCCACCGGGCGATCACGTCTGGGAAGGCTCCGACCTCTGCGCGCAGCCCAGCTACTACCGCATCGAGCTGCACGCGCAGCCCTACCAGGCTCCCAGCCCCCACCAGCGCTTCCGCAGCTGGGACAGCTTCATGGCGGCCAGCAATCCGGTACTGGTCGGCGCGCACTTCAAATCCGGGCGCTGGAAGTGAGGGCGAGCGGCTGGACAGCGCGTACCGCGCTGGGTCGGACCCACATCCGTGCGCCAGCGCTTACTAGAAGGTCCAGGGCGGTGGTGCCCAGCGCGGCTGAGCCCACTGGTCCGGCTGCAGCCGTCCCTAGCAGCTCGAGTTGGACGCCGCGCTGCAGGGCGGTCTCGAGGTAGCTGTCGGCCACCGCGGTGGCGATTCCAGCAGCTGGGACGGCCGACGAGGTGGCGGGAGAGGTCGCTAGGCCGGCTAGGGCTGCTCCTGGGATGAGCGTGCCGCCAGTCATGGCCAGCATCGGGGGCTGCAGGGCGGGCTAGCCGCTTAGATCCTCGGCCAGCCGGGGCTTTGTCCAGAGGCGAGGCGGCCGGCCGCAGCGGTGCCGGAGCCGCTAGGGCCACGCCCCCAGTGGACCGGCTGTTCTGAACGACGCACTAGATCAGGGCGACGCCTTGGGCTGCTATAAGCCGCTAGGAAGTGCGCGGCGATCAGCTCCGGCGACCCCCCTATTTGGTGCATGCTGCAGATACTGACGTCCGGCAAGTCTGTCGGTCTCAAGTGTGAGCTCGCCTAGCTGCTCCTTAGAGGGGAGCCCCAGGGCCAAATGGCGTTGCTGAGCGCGAGCACTCCGTGGGGGCCGCGCAGCTCGATGGTCACCCACTCCCCCCAACGGCGCTCGATGCGCTGTCGGGAGCTACCTATGGGCGCTTCCCTGCTCTGCTCGCCCTTCGATTGCACCAGGCGCAGCATCCAGCTGTCCTCACCCTTTTCGCCCTGCACGGTGACCTCTAGGTCCGCTGTGCCTGCACCCCCCTCTCGCACCGCCGCGCTCAGGTGTGGCCCGCAGCTCAGATAGGCCTGACCGCGCTTCAGGGATCGCAGCAGCGCGCTGGGTTCCAGCGATGGGCTGGCGATCACCGTGCGCCCAATCTGGCCGGATCGCCAGGTACTCGCGGAGTGTGCGTCCGAGCCTGCGGTGATGGCCAGTGCAAACCCCTGATCCAGCCAGCGGTGCCACAGCTGCAAGGCCTGCTCGTTCCTATCTGACCAGGGTCCGTTCCAGACCTCGATGAGCTTGAGTGGGCCTGGGAGGCAGTCCGGATGGACCCAGCGGCAACCGGTACACACCGGGTCTCCTTCGGCCGCGGGGTGCGCCATCACCACTAGGTCGCCTTGCTGTTCGGCCGCTTCGGATAGCTGAGCGAAGGGAATCCCCTCTCTCCAGTCGGGCCAGGTTTCTCCTAGGACTAGGGCGTGCCCGTAGAAGGTGGTGAGTTCTAGACCTGAGAGCCTTAGCGGGCCCCAAGCAGGCCAGGCACTACCTCCGGATTTGGTGTTGTGATCGGTCAGCGCGACGAAGTCTAACCCCTCCTGGGCGGCTGAGGCGGCGATCTGCTCCGGCGTCCACTGCCCATCGGAATGGTTGCTGTGGCAGTGCAGCTCGCCTACCCACCACCCAGCTGGTTTCCAGAGCTTTCGGGCTCCGAGCTCGCTCTGCGGCCTCCCCGCAACCGGGGGTGGCTCCTGCCCCGCCCTCTCCTCGGCGTCGACACGGACCTGGACCTTGGCAGGCTCGAGCACCGCGTGGGCGTCGATCCACAAGGTCCAGCGCCCGGGCGGCAGTGTTCCTGGCATCCATCCGGGGCTGGCGGTAGGGCCGATCCAGCTGACCTGAGGGTTCCCGCTGTGGTGCCGGTGCAGGCTACCTCTCGGCCGCTCGGGGTCGCTCAGGCTCAGGGTCAGCAGGTTGCGCAGCGATCCTACTCGGGCGGGCTGGTAGTCGAAATGTAGGCACAGGTAAGCTGTACCTGGCTCGACTTCGAAAGTGAATGCGAGATGGCTCTTGTGCTGCTCCCGCTCTAAAAAGACCTCGGTATCCAGCAAGGGCAATCTGCTGGCTGGCCGTCCGCTCACAGCTGGACCGGCCCCTGGGCCCTGCTCGGCGGGCGCCGTACCGGATGGCGGCTATCTACGCGCATAGGTAGTCCAGCCGGTTGCTGATGATTCCCTGAACTCCCAGATTGCCCAAGGCCCGAAGGCTCCCGACCTCGTCGACGGTCCAGGCCAAAACTTGTAAGCCAAAGAAGGCCGCTTCCTGCATCCAGCTGGAGGTGAGGTGCTGCCAGTAGACCGATACTGCCGTGGAGGGGAGCTCTTCTAAGGCAGGGCGGCCGGACCAGAAAGGTCCTAGGGTGGTGGCTAAGGCTAGTCCGCTGGCTCGGTAGAGGTCATCGCCGATTCCCCCGCATAAGACCGCTTCGGTAAAATCTAGCTCTAGGAGGCTGCGCGCAGCTCCTTCCGCTTGCCCGGGCTCTTTCAAGTCCAAGAGCAATCCCGCCTGGCCACGCAGCAGGTCGGTGAGGTCGCTCAGGGTCATCAGCTCTCCCTGCGGGGCGAAGAACGCAGCCAGTTCCGAGAAGGAGTGCTCCGCGATGCGCAGCCGGTTACCGAAAGCGTTGCTCAGCTCTGGGTCATGGGCCAGCACCCACTGCCCGTCGGCGCTCCGCCTGAGGTCGGCTTCCACGGCGTCGATGGGCCACCTCAGTGCCGCTTCTACCGCTTGCCGGCTATTGCCTGGAGCAGCTAGGGGATTGCCGCGGTGAGCGATCCTGGCCCAGCGACCTTTCGGCTGAAAGCGTGAAGGCAGTTCCAATCGGGATTCAAGTGGATGGTGCATCGCTCACCTCGCGCGCGCTAATCTCTAAGAGTAGGCGGTCTTCCCGGTAGAGAAGGCAACGCTGCGCCCCCGGACGCACGCTCTCCCCGGGTCTGAGGGTTTTCCGGCTGGTCCAGGCCCGCACCGGGCCGTGCGCGGTTTGTAGGTGTACTTGGAGAGCGTGCCCTAGGTCGGAGACGCTCTCGATCCTAGCGCCTTGGCCGGGTTCCAACACTAGGTCTTCGGGGCGGATGGCTACGGTGACCGGGCCATCGACCAATGCGTCCAAGCTGTGGTGCCGCGCGCACTCCCCGAAAAGCTTCAGGGCGCCACCGATCAGTTCGGTCTTGAGCACGTTCATCTCTCCGACAAAGCGAGCGACCCGCAGATTGGCTGGGCGGGTGTAGAGGTCGGCTGGATTACACTCCTGGAGCACCTCCCCGCTTTCCATCACGGCAATGCGGTCGGAGATAGCCAGGGCTTCGGCTTGATCGTGGGTGACCAACAGCGTGGTGAGGCCGCTGAGCTGCTGGATGGAACGAACTTCCTCGCGGAGCCGGAGGCGCAGCTGAGCGTCTAAGTTGGAGAAAGGCTCATCTAGCAGCAGAACCTTAGGGCGTAGCACCAGGGCGCGGGCTAAGGCGATCCGCTGAGCTTGGCCACCCGAGAGCTGTGGCGGATATTTTTTGCCGCTGTCCGGTAAACCGACCAATTCTAGGGTCTCGCGGACTCGGCGGTAAATCTCGGGGCGCGGGACGCGGCGTATCTTCAAGCCAAACGCTACGTTGTGCCAGACATTCATATGGGGCCAGAGGGCGGCCCGCTGAAAGACCATGCCGGTAGGGCGGACCTCCGCTGGATACTTGGTGATGTCCTCCCCGGCGATACGGATAGACCCCTGGTCGGGTGCGGTGAAACCCCCCACCATCCGCAAGGTGGTGGTCTTACCGCAGCCCGAGGGGCCTAACAGAGAGAGCAGCTCCCCTTCGCGCAGCTGCAGGCTCAGCGCGCGCACTGCCTGGAAGCTCCCGTAACTTTTGGCGAGCCCCTCTAGAGCTAGAAAAGCCACCTCAGACACCGAAGCCTGCCGCTAGCCGGCCGGAGAGCAGCGACCGCCTGACCAGCAGCAGCAGCGTCAGGGACGGAAGACCCAGGAGGACCGAGAAGACGGCGCTGACGGGCTGGGGGTAGCTGGAGACTAAGCGGTACATCAAGATGGGCATGGTGGTGATGTTGGGTGCTCCGACGATCAGCGTGCCCTGGGATTCGTCGAAGGCAGCCAAGAAAGCCAGGATCGCCGCGATGGCGATAGAGGGCAGAGCTATCGGCAGGGTGACTCTGAGGAACACGGCGAGCGGCTTGGCTCCGCAGTCTCGGGCAGCTTCCTCGAGTTCCCGTGGAACTGCGTCGAAGGCCGCCTTGGGAATCCAGACCATGAAGACGACAGTGCCCAGCAGCTGGATCAGGATCACCCCCCAATAGGTGCCGATTAGGCCGATCCGAAAGAAAAGGGTGGCGATCGCGATGTAGAGACCGAATTTAGGAAAGGCATTGATGGCTAGGAGGCTGATCATCCAGAAGCGGCCACCCGGGACCGGTAGTCTGGAGAGGGCGTAGGCAGCTGGCAGGCAGAGCAGGACCGATAGCAGCGTGACGACCGGCGCCGTGCTGAGGCTGGCCCATACCGCGTGGGCGATGGAGTGGTCTTGGAGCACGAACCTCCACCAACGCAGGGACCAGTGCTCTGGGAGCAGGGAAGGGTAGGGCCAACGGCTGCTGAAAGCCCAGAGGAGCAGGTTGACCAGGGGGCCGATCAAAAAGAAGCTGAGGCCGATCAATAAAGCCCAGCCCGTGACTTTGGAGAGGGGGCGGCTCATAGCTTTCTCTGGCGGTAGGTCGCGAAGACGTAGAGCCCCCCGGCTAGGCTGGCGATCAGGAAGGTCAGCACCGCCATGGCGACGGCGGGCTGCGGTTGATCGAAGCTCCCGAAATAGTTGTTCATCTCTACAGCCAGCAACTGGGGGGCATTGGGTCCTAGCAGGAAGGGGATAGTAAAGCTCCCCATCCCTCCGATGAAGGTGAAGGTGGCGACGATGAGCAATCCGGTCCAGTTGAGCGGGAGGATCACCCGGCCCAGCAGAGTCCAGATATTCGCCCCGCAATCCCTGGCTGCGTCGAGCAGCTCGGGTGCGATCTGCTCCAAGCCGGCACCGAGGAGCAGGACTCCGAAGGGGATTCCTTGCCAAACTTGGCCTAGCACCACGCCACCTTGATGGAAGATCGGGGAGCGGTAGGGCGCTCCTAGCTGTGCGATTAGGGATCCCAGCCAACCCCTACCTTCGAAGAACAGCAGCAGGCCGTATGAGGCGATCACCACGGGGACGAACATCGGAACCAGATAGAGGCTGCGGAGTAGGGTGGCTAGCCGGTGGCGGTGGAAGTGCGTGTACAGCGCTAGGGCGTAGGCCAAGACGCAGATGGAGAGGGTGCTCCAAAGCGCTACGCCGACCGTGAGGGCTAGGTCAGCCCGGAAAGCGGGCTGCCCCCACAGCGCTTTGTAGACCTGAAAGGTAGGGTGATCGCTGCGGATGAGGTGTAGGCCCTGGCTGAACAGCAGGTTGTTTCCAGGGATCAGGCCCAGGGAAAAGCTGATCGCTGAGACCGCAGGCCAGGCAACCAGCAAAGCCAGCAGGGCGATCGGCGGCGCAACCAGCAGAAGGCCGGTCAGCTGCGCTCTGATCGGCCGCTTTTCCTGCTGGGTGCGGGCACCGGCCTGGAGCGTGGTCAATGGCTGCCCGCCACCTTCTGCGACCACTTCTGCGCCATATCGGCGTCGAACTTGGGGCTGAATCCGACCCCATAATTCTCAGCGATAGCAGCGAATTTCCGCTGCACGGAAGAGGGGACGTACTTCCATTCTACCCCTGGGTAGCCGTGCATCTGGTGGACGACCACGGCTTGGGGACCCGGGGTGAGGAGCCAGTTCAAGAAAGCCTCAGCGGCTTGGGGGTGTGCGCTATCTTTGGGGATCCCGATGTAGGCCGACCCCCCGTAGAAAGGAGGTTGTAGCTGCTCCAGCTTGATACTGGAGGGCAAGAGCCCTTGCGCCAGGTAGCTCAGCGACATATCCGACCAGACCGGTGCCATCCAGATGCTGCCGCGCCCTAGGGCCTGCAAAACCCCGACGTTACCCTGGGGGTAGAAGCCCCCCTGGTACATGTCCTTCCCGAGCTTGATGAGTTCGTGCCAGCCTGGCTTCCACTGCGCTTCAAGTTGGGGGGCGTAGCCAGTGAAGAAGGCCTTGCTTTCAGCTGGCTGGAGAAACTGTTCGAGCACTGCCTGGACGAAAGCGTCCCCGGATCCTCCGGTGTTAGGAGGGTTATAGGTGAATTTCCCAGGATGGGCCTGGATCCAGCGCTCTAGACCTGACAGCGTTCTGGGCGGGTGCGCGATGTGGTTGCTGTTGTAGGCCAAAACCACCGAGCTTCCGCGGTAGGGAACCCCGTAGCCGCCGTAGCTGGCGAAGACCTCCGGGTTGACCCGCTTCAAGTTGGAAATAGCTGCTGGGCTCAACTTGCGCAGCAATCCGCTCTGTCCAGCCTCGAGCAAGAGCCCGCTCTCCCAGAGATCCACGCCGGATGGTTTGCCAGCCTGTTTGGCCGCTGCCAAGCGGTCCAGGGTGAGTTGGTCGGCGGTGCCATGGGTGGAGAACACCAGGCGGATGTGTACCTGGCTGCAGATCTTGGCGTACATGGGCAGGAGGTCGCTGGCCCAGAGGTGGTGTACGTTGACATCACCGCTGGAGTAGAAGGTGAGCGTGATGGGCCGGGTGGTCCCACAAGCTGGGGCCGCTAAGGCTGCGCTTCCTAAGAGAGTCAGGGATAGGGCGGCGAATCGGCGCTTTCCAGATCCTCGCATCGAAACCTCCGCCGTGACAGTAGACCGTGCCTGTCAGGGTGGTTTCAGCCCACCTCCCCAGCATGACTTCAAATATCCGGTCTCTCAGGGCCGCTGGGGAAGCCTCTTAAGAGATCGCATTGGCTCACCCCATCTGGGAAGAGCACAAAAATCACGCAACTTTGCGCTGATTGCGGAACGTGCGCAGAGCCGACTGAGTCGTGAATAAAGAACCTGTAGGATAATCGTGGACACCATAGCTAAACACGCCAGATATCGCGAAGACTTCTTCAGGGCCAGGAGAGTGGGTGTCAAAGGCTGTGAATTTGGCACCGAGGTCGATTTCTAGAATCTTGGCCTTTGCGCCGTTCGTGCCCTACCAGAGGATACGCATGCGAATTCCTGGAAAGATTTCTTGAGCGAGAATGTTCCGCCAACTCGCCGAAACTACACCTTCAGGATTAATCATCACCGCGCCTTTTGATTAGCGCGCCTGACGTTCCACTTGAGCCGCGGCTTGGCCTGGAGCGCAGCGGAAGGGTAAGCCGCGGCTCAAGTGGCTGCTGGGCGAGAGCCGCACATAATCAGTGCGCAAGCTCATGAGATCAAAGGCCATGCAAGAACTCTCGCACCGTGTCTGCGAAGCCATTCGGATTGTCCTGATGAACCACGTGCCCACCGTCAAGCGTCACGAGATGAGTATTGGGGCGTCGCGCTGCCATTTGCTCGAGTTGGTCTTGTGTCGTAACCCGGCTCTCGCGACCCCGGATCAAGAGAGCCGGGCATCCACTCGCGAGCCAATCAGCCCAATGGTTGCCATTCAGGCGTAGCTGAGACTCCAACATCTCGCGAGGTTCGAACGCAAGCCGCCAGCCGTTTTGCGTAGAGCGGAAGGAATCCAAGAGGTATGGCGCCAGCCGCGGTCCGATATGTTCTTCCAACGCCTCACGGCTTGGAAAGGAACCCTCCCAAGCCAACACGAATGAAGCATCTGCATCAGGCGCAGCGCCGATGTCTTCAATGATGAGTGCCTCTACACGCTCCGGATGCCGCGCGGCGAACTGGAAGGCATTCACGCCGCCGAGCGAGTTGCCCAATAGAACGGCTTTGTCTAGCTCGAGATGGTCCAACAGCGCAGCCAAATCGCCGACATAGTCTTCGCGCGTATAATTCGACGCGTGGTCTGAATGACCGTGTCCGCGCTGATCTAGAGCGACGACACGCCAGTCTGGCAATAATGCAGCCGCAAACCGAGTGTAGGTGGTGGCCTCCATCCAATGTGCGTGGAGTGCGATCAGAGCTTGACCTTCGCCACCCGTATCGAGGTATGACAACGCCAGATCGCCATGATGGAATTGACCTCTTTTCATTTTGTGTCCCTCGTGCTAGCTTCTAATGGTATCTGCCCAACGAGGCGCGAGTTGCGCGGCACCCGCGTGAGGCCGTAATGTTAGCGATCCAGTCGGCCGCACCCGGACTCCGCGCCGAAGAAACTTAGGGCTCATCTGATGTACCATTGAGGGGCACGTCACAACATGACTGGTAAGCCATTGGTGCCTTTGTGGCCCGTACGTTGAGGATAGAGCGGCGAATCTGCGCTTCCCAGGTCCTCGCATCGAAACCTCTGCCGTGACAGTAGGCCATACCTGTCAGGGTGGTCTCAGCTTACCTCTGGCCTCTCTGCTGGAGCAAACTTGGTAGCCCAAAGCAGCTCGACCTATCGGTTTACGGTGCGGCAGGGTGCTGGGCCTCTTCGCGCTCTCCAGGGCGGCGCTGGCCTCTGGAAATCCGAAAGTCCTGGCCTCTCCTGGAACGAGGGGCGGAAGCCCTGCCGATGTGGGTTGCTGGCTCGGTCGTTACGCCCCGGCCAGGGTACCTTTCGCTTCCGGCAGCACGTCGCTCCAAGCTGGTAGCTGCATAGCTGTAAAAAGCGCACCGGAGCGGCAGGATCCCCGATGTGCTTTCTAGTGACAAACCTGTCCCGGACTTCGTTTTCTCTGGTGGGTCGTGTAGGGTTCGAACCTACGACCTACTGATTAAAAGTCAGCTGCTCTACCGGCTGAGCTAACGACCCAGAGTGGCTGCCCGCCAGGATCGAGTCCACAGCGTGGTTAGATTTTATCTCAAGGGATCGTGCGTAGACAAGCGCAGCTCCTACCCCCCGCGCTCTAACGTAGACTGACCCATGGCTCCCATCCAACTTTCCGAGCGGGTCCGGAAACTTAAACCTTCCAGCACCCTAGCGGTGACGGCCCGCGCCATGCAGCTGCGCCGCGAGGGGATCGACGTCATCAGCATGGCGGCAGGCGAGCCCGACTTCGATACGCCCGAGCATATCAAGCAGGCTGCCGTCCAGGCGATGCGCGAGGGAAAGACCAAATACACCCCGGTGCAGGGCGTCCCCGAGCTCAGAGAAGCTATCGCCGAGAAGCTGAAGCGCGAAAACGGCCTGACTTACCGCCCGGACCAGATCAGCGTCTCTACCGGCGGAAAGCAGGCCCTCTTCAACGCTTTCATGGCGCTGCTGGATCCCGGCGACGAGGTGATCGTCCCGGCCCCTTACTGGGTGAGCTACCCGGAGATGATCTCCTTCGCCGGCGGCGTGCCGGTGGCCGTTCCGACCGGGGCCTCTGCGGGCTACCAGCTCGACCCCCAAGCTGTCGCCGAGCGGGTGGGGCCTAAGACCCGAGCGATCCTGATCAATAGCCCGGCTAATCCGACTGGAGCGGTATATCCAGAGGAGACCATCCGCCGGGTAGTCGAGATCGCGGCTCAGCACGGACTTTTGGTGATCACCGATGAGATGTACGAGCACATCATCTACGACGCCGTGCACGTGTCGGCTGCCAGCTTCGGTGCCGAGCAGGTCCTGACCATCAACGGGGCTTCTAAGGCCTACGCCATGACGGGTTGGCGGATCGGCTACGCAGCTGGCCCTAAGCCACTGATCGACGCCATGAATGCCATCCAGGGCCAGAGCACCTCGAACCCCAACTCGATCGCCCAGTGGGCGACCATTGCCGCCCTTTCGGGCAGCGCCGCCTTCATCCAGATGGCCAGAGAGCAGTTCCGCCTGCGCCGCGACCGGATTGTGGCCGGCCTGAACGCCCTGGGGTTATCTACCCCCACCCCGGACGGGGCTTTCTACGTCATGGCCGATATCTCGGCGCTGCACCGAGACGAGTTGGAAGCCTCGCGCATCCTGCTGGAACAGGCCAGGGTGGCGGTGGTCCCGGGTACCGACTTCGCTGCGCCCGGACGAGTGCGCTTGAGCTACGCCACCAGCCTGGAGCAGATCGCCTCGGCGCTGGAAAGGATCGGCCAGCTGATGGGTGTGACCGCCTGATCCCCTGCTCTCTGCCCCCAGGTATGGAGCCCGACCGGGCTCCATACCTTTTATATGGCTAAATAAAAACAATTCCTGAAAAAACTGCTTGCAATCCATTGCGCTCACTTGCCATCTTGACAACAAATCGAAAATCCGGCTAGGATACTCGCGCCATCAGGAAGACTCCTGGCTCGGGGGCTGCGCCCTCGCTCTCTCTTGGAAAGGACTCCTATGAAGATTCCCCTTCCGGCTCGCCTGCTCGCTGTCCCTACCCTGCTCCTCGCATCGGCGGCTCTGGCCCAGACCCCCGCGTTTCCCGCCTACAGCGGCCCTCCGGTCACTCTCACCTTCTGGTCCTGGGTGCCCGGCATCGACAAGACCGTGGCGGCCTTTGAAAAGGTCTATCCCAAGATCCACATCAAATGGAGCAATGTGGGATCGGGGTCGGCCGAGTACACCAAGCTGCTGACCGCGCTCAAGGCCGGGACCGGTGCGCCCGATGTCGCTCAGGTCGAGTACGATTTCCTTCCGGACTTCATCAACTACGGCGGCCTGGTCAACCTGACTAAGTACGGCATGTCCAAGTACAAAAGCCTGTTCGTGCCTTGGACTTGGGGTCAGGTCTCCCCTCAGGGCAGCGCCGTCTACGCGATCCCTCAAGACACCGGGCCCTTTGCCCTCAACTACCGGGCCGATATCTTCAAGAAGTACGGGCTCGCCGTCCCCAAGACCTGGGCGCAGTTCGCGGCCGACGCCGCCAAGCTCAAGCGCGAGAGCGGCGGGAAGATCTACTTCAGCGACTTCTTTTCCACCTACGCGCCCTGGGTGATGGGCTTGGCCTGGGCTGACGGTGGGCGCTTCTGGACCCACAGCGGCCATACCTGGACCCAGAGCCTCAACAATGCGGCGGCCAAGCGGGTGATGTCTTTCTGGGGCAAGCTGGTCAAGGCCGGCGAGGTTGCGACTCTGCCCGACTTCACCAGCGAGCTGAACAGCGCCCTGGCCAAGGGGCAGGTTGCCTTGCTGGTGCAGGCAGCCTGGGGCCCAGGAAGCCTGGCCAGCACGCTGGGCTCGGTCAGCGCCGGAGACTGGCGGGCCGCTCCGCTGCCGCAGTGGACCGCTGGTGGGCACTTCGCCAGCGGGAACTGGGGCGGCTCCTCCGATGTGGTGACCATCCAGAGCAAGCACAAGCAGGCGGCCGCCATCTTCGCCCTCTGGATCAACGCCGCGCCCACCGCGGTGGCGCTTAACTGGCAGAACGGCGGCCTGTTCCCGGCTGATCGGGCCGGCCTGTCCTTGCCGGCCCTGCATGATCCCCACCAGAACCCCAGCAAGTTCTTCGGCGGCCAGAACATCGCCCAGATCTACGCGCAGGCCTCCAGGGGAGTTCCCGTCAACTTCGTCTGGGCTCCCTGGTTCCTCTACGCCAATAACAGCTTCAATCGCTACGCCGCCGCCGCCGTGAGCGGCAAGATGGGCTGGGCGGCTTCCCTGGACGCCTGGCAGAACGACGTTTTGAGCTACGCCAAGGGCCAGGGATACCAGGTCAAGGGTAACTAGCTCCGCTGGTAGACTTGCCGAAATAGGGGGCGGGCGGCCCGCCCCCCCTCTTTTTGGGAGGGCCAAGGTGCGCAGACGGCTGACCCCTTACTTGTTCTTACTCCCCTTTTTTATCCCCTTCCTGGTCTTCTACGTCGCCTCCATCCTGTACGCGGTCTATCTGAGCCTGTTCGTCCAGCACGGTCTCAGGCCGCCGATCTACGTAGGGATCCAGAATTACCTCCGGGTTCTCTCCGATGCCAACTTCGGCAGCTCCCTGCTGACCATCCTCAAATTCGGGGTCATCCAGATCCCGCTGATGCTGCTGATTGCCTTGCTCCTGGCGCTCTATCTGGACGGCCTGAAGTCAGCCGGCTGGCGCGCCTTCCTCAGCGGTAGCTACTTTTTGCCTTACGCCATGCCCTCGGTGATCGGGGGCCTGCTGTGGGGCTACCTCTACTCCAAGGGCATCTCACCTTTCGATCAGGTTCTCTCCGGCCTGGGGCTAAAGCTCAATTTTCTGGGCAGCCGGGGCCTGCTCTGGTCCCTCGGAAATATCATCACCTGGACCTGGACCGGTTACAACATGGTGATCCTCTACGCCGCGCTGCGCTCGGTCCCGGCGGAAGTCTACGAGGCGGCCAGGATCGACGGGGCTACCTCGGGCCAGGTGGTCCGCTACATCAAGCTGCCCATGGTCGCCCCGGCCCTGCTGCTGGCGGCACTGTTCTCGGTCATCGGTACGCTGCAGATCTTCGCTGAACCCTTCGTGCTGCAATCCCTCACCTACGTGCCGACCGATCTGACCCCCAACCTATACATCTACGTGACCGCTTTCAACTATGGAAACTTCAACTACGCGGCGGCTCTAGCGGTCTCGCTGAGCGTCATCACCTTTATCTTCTCCCTGGCGATGCTCTGGCTGCAGTCCTGGCAGAGGAGGCGCTGGTGAGGCGGTTCCCCTCGGCCTTAGCCAGCCTGGTCGCCCTGCTGGTCGCTGTCTACTTCCTGATCCCGCTGATCTGGCTGGTCATGTCCACCGCCAAGAGCACCGGCCAGCTCTTCAGCGACTTCGGCCTCTGGTTCAGCTGGCCGCTGCACTGGAATCTCAGCTGGGCCGGGATGGTCGCCTTCGAGCACGGGGTGGTGGGCCGGTGGTTCCTCAACGCTGTGCTCTACTCCGGCGTGGTCGCCTTGCTCTCCACCTTGATCTCGGCCATGGCTGGCTACGCCTTCTCACACTTCCAGTTCCCGCTGAAGGGCCTGCTCAACCTTTTGGTGTTGGGCAGCGTTCTGATCCCCTTCACCGCTCTGGTCTTGCCCATCTTCTTGATCCTGCACGCGCTGGGCCTGCTGAATACCTACCTGGCGGTGATCTTACCCTCCTTGGTCAGTCCCTTGGGGGTCTACCTGATGGCCCTGTTCTGGGAGCAGAGTTTCCCCATGGACCTGCGCGACGCCGCGTACATGGATGGCGCCGGCGAGTGGACGGTGTTTGCCAGGATCGGCCTGCCGCTAGTGCGCAACGGCCTGGTCACGGTGGCGCTGTTCAGCTTCGTGGGTACCTGGAACAACTTCTTCCTACCTCTGGTCGTACTTTCCAAGGGATCGCTCTATCCCATCACCCTGGGCCTGGCTGTCTGGAACTCCACCGTCCAGGCCGGTTCCAGCGTCAACTACCCGGCCATCCTGATGGGCGCCCTGGTCTCGGTGCTGCCCTTGATCCTAGCTTTCTTCTGGCTGCAACGCTACTGGCAGGCTGGCCTGACCGTGGGGGCGATCAAGTGATCGGCGTCTGCTACTACCCCGAGCAGTGGCCGGAGCAACTCTGGCCCGAGGACCTGGCACGGATGCGAGCTCTGGGGATCTCGCTAGTCCGGATCGGCGAATTCGCCTGGAGCCGCCTGGAACCGGAGCCGGGTCGCTGGGACTTCGGCTGGCTGGAACGCGTCTTGGACCAGTGCGCTGCAGCGGGCCTGCAGGTGGTTCTGGGTACCCCGACGGCGACGCCTCCCCAGTGGCTGGTGGAAGCCCATCCGGAGATCCTGCCGGTGGACCGAGCGGGCAGGACCCGTGGCTTCGGCTCTCGCCGCCACTACGATTTCGCCTCGGAGGTCTACCTAGAGGAGTGCGCGCGCGCCGTGTCCGCTCTGGCTGAGCGCTTCGGGCAGCACCCCGCAGTGGTGGGCTGGCAGATCGACAATGAGTTCGGCTGCCACGACACGGCGCGCAGCTATTCCCCAGCCGCC
Source organism: bacterium (assembly GCA_021810505.1). Classification (GTDB taxonomy): domain Bacteria; phylum Deinococcota; class Deinococci; order Deinococcales; family Deinococcaceae; genus JAJZIR01. The sequence continues at coordinate 59,795 of JAJZIR010000004.1, read as the reverse complement.
CGGGAGGGTTTTCAGGCTTGGCTGGCCGAGCGCTACGGGGAGGTCTCCAACCTTAACCGCGCCTGGGGGAATTCGTTTTGGAGCCAGGAATACCCCCGCTTCTCCAGCGTGGGCCTCCCCAACCTGACTGTGACCGAAGCCAACCCGGCGCATTGGCTGGACTTCTACCGTTACGCCTCCCAGCAGGTGGAGCGCTTCGCCCGGCGCCAGCTGGCCATCCTGCGCCGGCTCAGCCCCGGCCGCTGGGTCACCCACAACTTCATGGGGATGTTCACCGACTTCGACCACTACGCGGTGGCCAGGGATCTGGACCTGGCTGCCTGGGACAGCTATCCTCTGGGCTTCGCGGACCTCCTTCCCCTCCCGGAGGAGGAGCGCCGCCGCTGGGAGCGCAGCGGCCACCCCGACCTGGTCGCTTTCCACCACGATCTCTACAGGGGGGTGGGGCAGGGGCGCTTCTTGGTCATGGAGCAGCAGCCCGGTCCGGTCAACTGGGCCCCCCATAACCCCTCTCCGGCTCCGGGGGTGGTGCGGCTCTGGACTATGGAGGCGCTGGCTCACGGTGCTGAGGCGGTCTGCTACTTCCGCTGGCGCCAGGCTCCCTTCGCCCAGGAGCAGATGCACAGCGGGCTGCTGCGCCCAGATGGCAGCCCGGACCAGGGCTTCTCGGAGGTCGCCCGAGTCGCGCGCGAGCTCCCAGCCATCCGGGGGGCGCACCGGCGGCGCGCACCGGTGGCGCTGCTCTTCGACTACCAAGCCGACTGGGTGTTCCGCATCCAGCCCCAGGGGGTAGAGCAGAGCTACTTCGAGCTGGCCTTCGCCTTCTACTGCGCGGCCAGGCAGCTCGGCCTAGACCTGGATATCCTGCCCCCGGACGGAGACCTGCACGGCTACTCGCTGGTCCTGATCCCCAGCCTGCCGGTATTCCCGCAGGCTCTGGCCCGCGCCCTGGCCGCCTCCGGCGTGGCCGCTCTGATCGGCCCGCGCAGCGGCAGCAAGACCGCCGAATTCCAGATCCCGCAGGGCCTCCCTCCCGGTCCCCTGGCCGAGCTGCTGCCCCTGCGGGTGCTGCGGGCTGAGAGCTTGAGGCCCAGAGCGGAAGTCCTGCGCTCTGGGGCTCAGCTCGCTCGGGTGACCTGGCGCGAGCAGGTGGAGAGCGAGCTGGAGCCCATGGACCGCTTCGGGGACGGCTGGGGGGCTCTTTACCGCGCCGGAGCGGCCTGGTACTTGCCCTTTTCGCCGGATCCGGCCTGGCTGACCACCTTCTTGGCCGAGCGCTGCGCCGAGCTCGGCCTGCCTGCCCGCCCGCTCGGGCCAGCTCTCAGGACAAGGCGCCTAGGACAGCTGACCTTTGCCTTCAACTACGGCGCAGAGCCCTGTGCCGCTCCCGCCCCTGCAGGAGCCCATTTCCTGATCGGCGAGCCTGAGCTCGGCCCCTACGACCTGTGCGCCTGGGAGTAGGGGCCCCAAGGAGGAGTGCGATGCAGACCAGGATCTACCACAAGGCCGATGGCCGGACGCTGTGGCTCTACGGGCGTGAACCCCACACCCTCCCCGCCCAAGAGGAAGGGGAGCCTGCCCCTGAGCCGCACAGCCACCTGCGCTGGCACCCGGTCCGCGAAGAGTGGGTGATGTACGCTGCCCACCGCCAGGGTAGGACCTTCTTGCCCCCACCCGACCACTGCCCGCTCTGCCCCGCCCGGCCGGGCGGTTTCCCCGGCGAGATTCCCTTCGCTGACTATGAGATCGCCGTCTTCGAAAACCGCTTCCCCACCCTGAGCAGAAACCCCGGGCCGGTCCCCGAGCTGCCAGCGGTGAAGGCGGCTCCCGGAACCGGACGCTGTGAGGTGGTGGTCTACACCTCGGACCACCAGGGCAGCATGGCCACGCTCAGCACCGAGCGGCGCGAACTGCTGCTCCAGGTCTGGGCCCAACGCTTCCACGACCTATACGCCGATCCGACGATCGCGGCGATCCTCCCCTTCGAGAACCGCGGGGTCGAGGTGGGGGTCACGCTGCACCACCCCCACGGCCAGATCTACGCCTACCCCTTCGTGCCGCCGGTACTGGAGCGCGAGTCGGCGGCTTTTTCCAAGCGGTCGTGGATCGAGGACCTGACCCCCCGGTTAGGGGACTACCTGGTGGCTCAGGCCGAGACGGCGCTCGCCTTCGTACCGCCCTTCGCTCGCTACCCCTACGAGGTCTGGATCGCGCCCCGGGTGAGAAAGCCACTACCGACCGACCTCAATCCCACCGAGCTGTCCGACTTGGCCACCCTGCTGGGGGAGGTAACCGGCCGCTACGACCGGCTGTTCGGCCGCCCGATGCCCTACATCATGGTCCTACACGCCGCTCCCCGGGGCGACCCGACCTTTCACCTCCACTTGGAGTTCTACCCGGTGCTGCGCGCCCCTGGAAAGCTCAAGTATCTGGCCGGGACGGAGGTGGGGGCGGGCAGCTTCGCCGCCGATGTCCTCCCCGAGCAGGCGGCTGAGCAGCTGCGCCAGCTCTAAAACCCGCTGGCAGGGCCGGAGTCCCCGGCCCTGCCAGCGGAAGCGACTTAGGCTTTCCTGGGACCGGTCGGCAGGACCGTGCGGCCGTGGTATTCGTTGATGACTTCGGCAGCGGAGAGGTAGAAGGCCAAAAGGGCGGTGATCAGGCCCAGGTAGCCGCCGACTACGGTGAAGCCGGAGGCACTTCCCCAGGCGCCGATGGCCAGGAACAGGAAGGTGAGCCACAGCGCTAGGAAGACTAGCTGCAGAGCCTGGCTGATCCGCAGCGACGCGATCCACATGTAGAAGGTGAAGAAACCCCAGATGAACAGGTACCAGCCCACGAAGGTTCCCGGTACCTTGGCGGCGAAGAACTGCACGAAGAGGGCAAAGGACCACCAGAAGGCCCCGTAACTCAGGAACGCAATCGTTCCGAAGGTGTTGCCCCTAGGGAACTCCATGATACCTGCCAGCATCTGAATGGTGCCCCCGTAGGCGAAAGCCAGGGCCAGCACCATACCCAACGCGTCCGAGCTGAACCAGCCGGCGTTGACCATGCTGAGCATCCAAGTGGTGGCGGCAAAACCGGCTAGGCCGAGCGGTCCAGGATTGGCCAATTTCCCCATCGCTACCTCCCGCGCTGCAGCCTTAGAGCTGCGAATCGCCTGACTCGAGCTTGCGGATCGCCTCGACGATCTCCGGGTTGGAGAGCGTGGTGACGTCCCCGGTGTCGCGCTGGTTGGAGATGGCGGCGAGGACCCGCCGCATGATCTTGCCCGAGCGCGTCTTGGGCAGATCGGGAACCAGCCAGACTTTTCTGGGACGGGCGATCGGGCTGATCTCCCTCGAGATCGCCGCGGAGACCCTCTGGCCGATGTCTAGGCTGGCCTGGGTACCCGGTCTCAGCGAGATGAATACATCCGGAACCGTCCCTTTGATCGGATCGGTTACCGGTACGACCGCGGCCTCGGCTACCTCTGGGACGGTGAGGGCGGCCGATTCGATCTCCTTGCTGCCCAGGCGGTGTCCGGCCACGTTGATCACGTCGTCGACCCTCCCTAGGATCCGGAAGTAGCCGTCCGAGGCCAGCACTGCCCCGTCCCCGGCGAAGTAGGGCCAGTCGCGCCAGTCTTGGCTGTTCGGGTCGCGGTTGTAGCGGGCGTAGTAGGTCTGCAGGTAGCGCTCAGGGTTGCCCCAAATGTTCTGGAAGACGCCGGGCCAGGGGTTGCGGATGACCATGTTGCCGGCCCGCCCGGAGCCAGCTGGGACTTCGTGGCCGTTGTCGTCCAAGATGACCGGATGGATGCCGGGCAGACCCGGTCCGGCGCTGCCCGGCTTCATGTCTCCCAAGGCGGGCAGGTGTGCGCAGAGAAAGCCGCCGGTCTCGGTCTGCCACCAGGTGTCCATGATGACCGCCTGCCCCTTGCCGACACTGTGGTAGTACCAGCGCCACACGTCGGGCTCGATCGGCTCGCCGACGGTGACCATCAGCTTGAATTGGACGGCGTGCTTGGCTGGCCCATCCGGCCCGTCCTTGCGCATCTGGCGGATGGCCGTAGGCGAGGTGTGGAAGATGTTGACCCCCAACTCCTCGGCGATCCTCCAGGGTCGGCTGGGGTCCGGGTAACCGGGAACCCCTTCGTACATCACGGTCGAGGTGCCCAGGGCCAGGGGTCCGTAGACGATGTAGGAGTGGCCGGTGATCCATCCGATGTCGGCCATGCACCAGTAGACGTCCTCGGGGTGGATGTCCAGGATGTTCTTGGAGGTCCAGGCCACCCAGGACAGATAGCCAGCGGTGCCGTGCTGGGCGCCCTTGGGCTTGCCGGTGGTCCCGCTAGTGTACATCAGGAACAGTGGGGCTTCGGAGGGCATGGGGACGGGCGCCACCGTCTTGCCGCGGTAAGCCCTGAGGAGCAGGTTGGCCAGGTGATCGCGCCCTTCGGTCAAGGGGGTCGGGCTCCCGTAGTGCCCAGGCTTGCGCTCGAAGATGAGCACCCCTTCTAGGGTATGGCCCTGGGCCTTGGCTTCCTCAAAGGCGATGTCAGCCTTCTCCTTGTGGTTGAGCAGCGTGCCGTTGCGGTAGTACCCGTCGGCGGTGATCAGCCAACGGCTAGCTGAGTCCACGATGCGGTCGGCGCAGGCCTTGCCGCTGAAGCCAGCGAAGACCACCGAGTGGACCACCCCCAGCCGCGCGCAGGCCAGCATGGCGATGGGTAGCTCAGGGATCATCGGCATGTGGATGGTGACCCGGTCGCCGGCCTTGAGCCCCTGGTCGCGCAGCAGGGCAGCTACCTCGTTCACCCTCCGGTATAGCTCCCGGTAGGTGATGTGCTGGGTGGGCTCGTCCTCAGGTTCGGGGACGTAGTGGATGGCTGTCCGGTTGGGGTGCGCCTTAGCGTGCCGATCGACGCAGTTGTAGGACGCATTGATCCGCCCACCCACGAACCACTTCCAGAAGGGCGGCTGGCTGTCGTCGAAAGTCTTCTCCCAGTACTTCTCCCAGTCGAGCAGCTCCGCGCACTCCTTAAAGCACTCCGGGAAGTGTTCCAGGCTGAAGCGCGCGTAGATGTCCGGATCAGCCAGATTGGCTTGAGCGATGAAGGTAGCGGGAGGTGCGATCTTCTGCTCTTCTTGCCAGTGGACTGCGATCTCCGCTTCTGAAGGGTCCTGGGGGCTGTGGTCGGCCACGTTATCCTCCTGTTCTTTTAACAGAGAATACACCGCCAGAAGCCTCTGTCAAGGTGAGTGTTTGTTTGGAAGGTCTAATGGTGAGGGCAATCTCACTTACTAGTGCGTACATTCACGATCTAAAGGGATTGTTATGGAGCACTCGCTGGCTGATCTACCCCCGCCCTTTTGAGCTCGGCGGTGCATCTCGGCGGGTGCACCAGCAATATAGGCGCTCGGCAACGATGGGTAGCTTCCGGGTGCTGAGCTGCGAGGGCCCCTGGCAGAAGATTTTTAGTCCACCTTGCAGCGCTGCAGCCTAAGCTCGGTCCGGGTAGCCAGCTTGCTGCCCGGATCTGGCGAGTTGCTCTGGACTAGGCCTAGGGCGACTCTTGAAGTCGGAGGGGAAGCGCCCTACCCTCTGCGGGTCCGGTCTACCAGCGCGCTCGGCGCAGATACCCTCTCTGCGGTTCTCGGGGCTGGGCCAGACCCTCCTCGCGCAGGCGGGAGATGTCCTGGCTGGGGGCCTTGCCGAACAGGCGGCGGCATTCCCGGCTGAACTGCGAGGCGCTCTGGTACCCTACCTGCAGGCTCGCAGCGCTGGCATCTGTCCCCGAAGCCAGCATCCGCAGCCGCGCTTCTTGGAGGCGCAGGACCTTATTGGAACTGTAAGGGGCTCCTCCCGGTGATCACCTTGAAGTGCTGGTGGAACGAGGGGGGACTCATGTGGACCATCTCGGCCAGCGCCTCGACGCGGAAGGTCTGGTCGAAGTTGATCCGCAGCCAATCTACCGCCTCGGCGATGCGGTAGACATGGGAATCAGCCAGACCGACCTGAGCCAGCCGCCCCCCAGAGGAGCTGCGGAGCAGGCGGAGCAACAGCTCTTCGATCACCAGCGGGGCGAGGAGTTCGGCGTTTCTAGGATCGTCCACCAGCTCCAAGAGCCGTATCGCCGCACCCACGATCCCCGCGTCGCTCCGGTCTAGGTAGACGCTCCGGCTCTCCCGCGCCGGAGGCGGGCCGTGCGGATAGACCTTCAAGGTCAACTCGGCGATCTTGGCCGGGTTCAGCTCGAGCTTGAGTCCCAGGAAGGGTTCGGTGGGACTGGCCCGGACGACCTGGGAAGCTACCGGTAAACCGGCAGAGGAGACCAGCATCTGTAAGGGGCTGTCCTCGTAGGCTTCCGCCCCCCAGCATCACCACTTTGGAACCCTGTGCGACCACGCACAGCGAGGACCGGTGGACGGCGTGGGACGGCTCTGGGTTCCGGTGCGACCTGCGGACCGCGAAGACCCCGGGCAGGCGCAACCGGTGGACGCCGTCACAAGGGGCCTGGGCCCGGATCAACTCCGCCCGCCTGGTCAGGTCGCGCCCATCAGGCCCGGTCACCGGGTCTGCGCGCGGTACCCGGGGTAGAGGCGCGGAAGAGTTGGCAGCTTTCACGGCCCGAACTTTCGCATAGGAATCTGCTCCGTCTAGGGGATCCTATGGGCCAAAAGCGCGGAAGGGCGGCCCAGAACTCCCAATCCTCGCCTCAGCCTTCCGGCCAGACTCGGGGACCTGGCCGTCCTCGGAGGATTGGGAAAGAATAACCTAGGAATAGGCAGGGACGCGCCGGATCGGCGGTTCTACTGGACCCGGCGGTGCAGGGGTGACCGGGCGCAGCTCCGCACCGATTTCGGTTCAAGCTGGCCGAGGCCGGACCGGCCTCGGCCGCGGCAAAGGAGCAATTATGCAGAAACGCGCGTTAGGGCGCAGTGGTTTGGAAGTTTCGGCCCTGGGACTTGGCTGCATGCGGATGAGCTTTGGCGACAGCCCAGTAGGTGACCGGCAGGAGATGATCGCCCTCATCCGGGCCGCCGTCGAGCGAGGTGTCACCTTCTTCGATACCGCCGAGGTGTATGGTCCCTTCACCAACGAGGAGCTGGTCGGGGAGGCCCTTGCGCCCTACAAAGGGCGGGTGGTGATTGCCACCAAGTTCGGTTTCCAGCACGATGGCGAGAAGGGGCCGGCGCCCACGATGGGCCCGGATAGCCGGCCCGAGCAGATCAAGCGGGTCGCGGAGGCGTCGCTGAGGCGGCTGCGGGTGGATGCTATCGACCTCTTCTACCAGCACCGCCCTGACCCCAAGGTGCCGGTAGAAGAGGTAGCCGGAGCGGTGAAAGAGCTGATCCGGGAGGGTAAAGTCCGGTACTTTGGCCTCTCCGAAGCGAACGCCGAGATGATCCGCCGCGCGCACGCGGTCCAGCCGGTCGCGGCCCTTCAAAGCGAATACTCGATCTGGTGGAGGGCTGTCGAGCCGGAGATCTTGCCGACACTCGAGGAGCTCGGCATCGGGCTGGTACCCTACAGCCCGCTGGGCCGGGGCTACCTCACCGGCAAAGTGGACGAGAACACGACCTTTGCCCCCAACGATATCCGCAGCCACAACCCTCGCTTCACCCCCGAAGCCATCCAGGCCAACCGGAAGGTGGTGGATCTGCTCGCGGAGATCGGGAGGCGGAGCGGCGCTACCCCCGCGCAGATCGCCCTAGCTTGGCTGTTGGCGCAGAAGCCCTGGATCGTCCCGATCCCGGGCAGCCGCAAGCTCGAGCGCCTCGAGGAGAATCTCGCGGCAGCGGAGGTGGAGCTCACTCCGGCGGATCTGGGCGAAATCGCCGGCGCTATGTCGAAGATCGCGGTCGTCGGGGATCGGTACTGAACCGCTGACCTGGTCCGCTGCCCCGCGCCCCGGCGGATTTGCCCGGAGCAGCGGAGTCCCGAAGGGTAGGCCCTGGGGGCTGCAACCTGACCGCAGCGCCGCTTGTACGGGGACGGAGGTGCCGCAGCTCGGTCGCCCGGGGGTGATCCGGCTGCTGCGCAACCGGGTAAAGAGGTTTTGCTGTCCAACGGCCTGAGAATAAGCTGGGGTCTGGGGCTCACCAGATCACCGGCTCGCCGAATGCGGGGGAGTGGGCGCAAAGCCGTCCAAGCTGGTGGTGGGCTGGTCGATCGGCGGCGCATGGAACCAGCCTGGCTGGAGAAGGGAGTGGAGGGAATGGAGATCAAGCGCGTGGGGACACAGCCTCCCAGCCAAGGTCCCGAGGACTGGTTTACTGGGACGGTGCGGATCGACCCGCTTTTCGCGGCCCCGGCCCCGGCTCGCGTTGCGGGGAGCAGCGTCACCTTCGAGCCGGGAGCCCGCACTTTCTGGCACATCCACCCGCTGGGCCAGACCCTGATCGTGACCGCCGGTTGCGGCTTGGCGCAGCGGGAAGGTGGCCCGGTCGAGGTGATCCGGCCCGGCGATGTGGTCTGGTTTGCGCCGGGTGAGAAGCACTGGCATGGGGCCACCCCGACCTCGGCGATGACCCACATCGCTATCCAGGAGGGGATGGGCGGCAAGGTGGTGGAGTGGCTCGAGCCGGTCAGCGAGGAGCACTACCGCGCTGCCCGGTGAGGGATCACTTAGTTACCGAGCAGGCACCAGCCTCGCAGCGGCGCACTGGTACCTGCTGTTCCCGGCGAGCCCAGCGAGCGAGTAGGATACCGGTTATGGAGGCTGTCCACGTCATCGGCGGTGGTCTCAGCGGGGTTGAGGCCGCTTGGGCGGCTGCCCGCCTCGGAGTTCAGGTTCACCTCTGGGAGATGCGCCCGGCGCGGATGACCCCGGCGCACCGTACCGGCCAGCTGGCGGAGCTGGTCTGCTCCAACTCTTTCGGAGGGGAGGCGGAGGACAATGCCAAGGGCTGTCTGCAGCGGGAGATCGCCGCGGTGGGGAGCGCGGTGATGGCTGCGGCCCAGGCTAGCCGTTTGCCCGCCGGAGCCGCCCTGGCGGTCGACCGGGAGCGATTCAGCTACCTGGTCGGCCAGGCGATCTCGGCCGAACCCCGCATCCACCTGCACACCGCCGAGTGCCGAGATCTCCCGAGCGGCGTGACCGTTTTGGCGACCGGCCCTCTCACCTCGGACGCCTTGGCTGCCCGCCTCGCCGAGCGCCTGGGAGAGAGCCAGTTGGCTTTTTACGACGCCGCCGCTCCGGTGGTGACCAAGTCGTCCATCGACTTGAGCGTCGCCTACTTTGCCGGCCGCTACGGCCAGCCCGCCGATTACCTCAACTGCCCGCTCGACCGAGCCGCTTACCTGCACTGGTACCGATTGGTCTCCGAGGCCCGCAGCCACGTTCCGCACGACTTCGAACACCTGGAGTTCTTCGAGGGCTGCATGCCCATCGAGGAGCTGGCCCGCCGCGGTGTCGATACCCCTCGCTTCGGGCCGCTCAAGCCCAGAGGCCTGCCGGATCCCAGGACCGGTAGGGAGCCCTATGCCGCTGTCCAGCTCCGCCAGGAGGACGCTGCCGGCGAGCTGTGGAGCCTGGTCGGCTTCCAGACTGGCCTGAAGTGGCCCGATCAGCAGGGGGTGGTCCGGGCCATCCCCGGCCTCGAGCGGGCTGAGATCGTCCGCTACGGCGTGATGCACCGCAACACTTACCTCAACGCTCCCCGGCTGCTCGCTCCCTCCCTCCGCCTGCGCAGCGGCCTTCCCGTCTGGGTGGCCGGGGTCCTCGCCGGCACCGAAGGCTACCTGGAGAGCGCGGCGACCGGCTGGCTGGCTGGCGTGAATGCCGCCCGCCTGGCTCTGGGCCAGGAGCCGTTGGTCCCGCCGGCCGAGAGCGTCTTGGGCTCGCTGGTCCGCTACCTATCCAGCGCCAAGAGCGAGGGTTTCCAGCCGATGAACGCCAACTGGGGCTTGCTCCCACCGCTCCCTGCCCCGCCCCGCGGGCGCAGGGAGCGCAACCGCGCCCTCTCCGAGCGCGCTCGGCGCAGCTTCGCCCTGTGGGCTGAAGCCGAGGGTCTCCTTGCTTTCCGGCCCTCCTTGGCCTGAGCGCCGCCGCCTGCTCCGGGCGGCTAAGGCCAAGCGCCAGCGCCTGCTGGGTAGGCTGGAACGCGCGGGGGAGGGACCTCTCACCTACCTGCGACAGGTCCACGCCGAGCAGGACGGCCTCCCCGGGTTGACCTTGGACCAGGCCGGGGAGGTGGGGATCCTCAGCCTGTACAGGGACTTGGGTGCCGCCGCCGAGGCCGCTTGGGGTGAGCTCTGCGCCGAGGTCTTCGGCTTGCGCACTCTCTACCTCAAGCGGCGGCCTAGGTCGGCCGCCGCTCTGGATCCCGGGAGCCGCGCCCTGGCCGCGCCCTGGCAACCGCTGCTGGGCCCCGAGCGCCCCCGGGTGGTGATCCGGGAAGGCCCCTTGGCCCTGGAGCTACGCCCGGCCGGTGAGCTCAGCGTGGGCCTGTTCTCCGACCTGCGCCCGCTGCGCCGCTGGCTGCGTGCGCACCCCGTTGGGCGCTGCCTCAACACCTTCGCCTATACCTGCGCCTCCGGGGTAGCCAGCGCGCTGGCCGGCAGCGGCTCGGTGACCAACCTGGACGCTTCTGGGCGCGCCCTGGAGTGGGGGCGGGCCAACTTCCGCCTGAACGGTTTCCCTGAGCCGCCCGGCCCCCTGCTGGCCGCCGACGTGCACCGCCAGCTACTCCGCTACCGGCGAGAGAGCCGGCTCTTCGATCTGATCATCCTGGATCCCCCCAGCTTCTCCAGGCAGCAGGGAAAGGTCTGGCGGGTGGAGCGCGACTACCCCGAGCTCATCGCCAAGGCGCTGGCCCTGATCCCTGGGGGCGGATTCCTGGTGGTCTCCTGCAACCACCATAAGCTCCCCGCTGCCCGCCTGGACCAGCTGGTGCGCCTGGGTTTGGCCGCCGCCGGGAGGACCGCCGAGCTGGCAGCCCGGTTGCGGGCTGGTCCGGACTACGGCACTTCGGACCACCTCAAGGTGCTGATCTTACAGCTCTGAGCCGGGCTCCCTGCTGCCCGGCTCGCTGCGGATTTGCCGCGCGGTACCCAGGTTTCCAGCGGTCCCCGGGCCATACGTGACTTGACTGACGGAGTCTGCGGAGGAGCTGGCTACACTCTAGCTATGCGCCTCTATCAGCTGGATACCCCAGAAGCGGTCGACGCCTTCCTGGCTCAGTTCCCCACCGCCGGCATCTTCAAGGCTGGGACCTGCCACAAGACCATGCAGGGCTTCGGCGTCTTGGAGAGCTTCCTCCAGCGCTACGACCTCCCGGTCGGCGTCATCCGGGTGGTGGAGTGGCGGCCGGCCAGCAACCACGCCGCTCAACGCAGCGGTGTGGTCCACCAGTCGCCGCAGTTTCTGCTGTTCGAGGGCGGGGAGTGCCGCTTCGACGCCGACAACTGGGACATCACCGAGGAGGCTCTGGCCCCGGCCTTCGCCCGCTACGCCCAAGAGAGCGGCCAGCAAGGCGCTGCCGGCCAGCTGCCGGCCAACCTCGAGCCTTACCTCCGCTTGATGCGCAGCTACTTGGAGGGCGAGCTGGACGACCAGGGCTTTCAAGACCGCTACGTCACCATGTTCCGCAACGACCCTTCCCTGCGCTCCAGAGAGGAGTTCGAGCTGCTCAGCCGCCTGTTCGGTGACCCGGATGCCTTCCACGGCGGGCTGCATCAACTGGGGGCTCCCTCGGCGCGCGGCGACCTGAGGGGGCGGGTTCAGGCTCTGCTGGGGCAGCTGGCAGGTCAGCCAGCTTAGGACTCCCCCGGGTATGTTAGGCTGGAGGCGCCCAGATGGACGCCTCCAGCCTCTCTCTGCTCCTGGCGCTGCGCCTTCCCCAAGGCCAGCGGATCTGGTCGTCCCTCCCGCTGCGCTACCTCTCCTGGGGGGCGCTGCTCGCCGCCTTGGAAGAGCAGGACACCTTCTCGGGCTTACTCGACCTGCGCCCGCCGGCTGGCTTACGGGCGCGCCTGCTGTTCGCAGAGGGCCGTTTCCTGTGTGGCGCGCAGCTGCAGGGCCAAGCCGTGGCCGCTGTCAGCCTGGACCGGGCCCTGCTTCCCTGGGCCTCCGACCTCGCTTTGGTCGCGGACCTCTTGCCCCTGCCCGCCCCCGCCTGCGCGGTGCTGGACGGCCTCCTCCCGGTCAGCGAGGCGCTGCGGCTGCAGGACGCCTCGGACCTGGTGGAGCGCGGTTTCCGTGGCCTGCTCACCTGGCAGCAGGGCGGCGCGCGCCACGACCAGATCTGGGACCAGCAACCTCTCACCCCTCTCCAGTTGCCACCCGGATCGGTGGTGCAGCTGCGCCCGTCCCCCTCCAGATCAGCCGCGGTCGAACCCGCTTTAGGGGAATGGCGTGCCTGGCTGGAGGCCTCCTTGCCCAGGCTGTTCGGGCCCGGTACCGAGCAGGTCTGGCGGCTATCCGCGCTGCAGTTGGCCGAACGCTACCCGGTCCTCGACCCTTTCGCCGCCGAGCTGGTCTGGGAGGATGGCGCTCTGGTGGCCGAAGAAAGTCTGCCCCCTTCCGAGTACGGCCCGGCCCTGCGGGCGCTCTTCCCGCTGATGCTGCGCCGCGCCCAGATCGATCCGGCCTCTGCCGCCGCCCGCCTCGCTGACCTGGTACCGGTACACTCGCAGGTCTGGCGGGCCCTGGGTCTCGCCCCAGCCGGGGCAGGTGGCTGAGCGGTGCAGCGGCTGAGGCTGTTCAACCGGGAGACCCTGCCGGTCCTGCTGCGGACGATCGCGCGCTCGGGATCCACGGTCAGCCTGGAATTCCGCAGCGGGACGCAGCGCATCTACCTGACCTTCCGGGAAGGGCAGCTGGAGGGTGCGGTGGTCGGCGAGCTGGAGGGGACAGCCGCGCTGCGCTTGCTGCTGCGGCAGCGCGATGGCCAGTGCACCGAGGTAGGTGAGCTGATCCCCACCTCCGTTCCCTTCCACCAGCCCCTAGAGGAGCTGCTGGCCTTGGCCTCCTTCTCAGGGGCCACCGTGCTGCGCCCGGTGATTTCCGGATCAGAACGCCTGCCCTACCGCTGCTGGGAGGTGCTGACCTGGTTGGACGGGCAGCGCACTCTGGCGGAGGTCGCCGGCCTGTCCGGCCTCAGCCTGGAGCAGACCGTTCAGATCGCCGAGCGGCTGTCCGACCTGGGAGTGGTGGAGAGCCCCCCACCCCCGGAGCGGCAGATCCCCTTAGGCGGCCTGCGCCGAGCCGCGCTGGAGGTCCTAGGGCCGCTGGCCGACCTGCTGATCGACGAGGCCTTAGAGGATCTGGAGCAGGAGGGGGCTCCGGCCCTGACCCCGCCCAAGTATGCCAAGCTAGTGGAGCAGCTGTTGGCCCAGCTTCCGGCCCAGCGGCAGGCGGTTTTTCGCCGCCTGGTCGCCGAGTCGGCCGCTGATGGGGGAGAGCGATGAGTGAATACACCGTGATGTTGCGGCAGAGCCCCACCGATCCCGCCGTCCTGGGAGAGCTGGTCATCCAGCTGCAGCGCGGCTTTCACCTCAGCGAGTCCCAGGCGCACCGCCTGGCCACCCGCCCGCCCGGGCCCCTGCTCAAACCGACCACCCAGGCCAAGGCCCAGAGAGTTTTCGACCTCTACCGTTCCCTGGGCATCGCGGTGGACCTTACCCCCTGCGCCGCGCAGGAGATCTCCGGGGTAGCCAGCTCCGCAGCGCAGGCTGCCTCCCCGCCGCAGGGTCTGACCCCCCCTCCCGCAGCGCCGCCCACCCCGCCTCCTGCCGCTGAACCCAGCCCCCCGGCTGCGCCCGAACAGCCCGCCCCCGCGGCCCCCTCCGTGACGGCTACCTCCGCCCTGGAGGAGCCGGAGCGGGCCAGGCGCCGCGGCAGCCTGCGCCCCCGCCTGCTGCTGGGCACGCTGACGCCTCTGATCCTGTTGGGCGTAGCCATCGTGTTGGTGCTGATCTTCACCCTGCCCCCCACCCTGAACCGTATCACCAGGACTTCGGCCACCGAGCTGGCCTCGGTGGCCACCAGGAGCGTCAACTTCGCTGACCCCACCGCCATCAACACCGAGCTCTCCCTGCTCACCCAGGAGAAGGGGGTGGGCTTCGTCCTGGTCAAGACCCCGCTGGCTACCTATTTCCGCAGCGTGCACCCCAACAACGACTGGTGGATCGGGGCCCAGGTGCAGCGCTTTCTGGCCGCCCACCCCACCGCCCGGCAGTTCAGCTGGCGCAACGACCTGACCTCGGTCTACCAGCGGCTGCTGGCTCAGAACACGGCTGCGCTCGCCCCTCAGGTCCGCCAGCACATCGCCAGCCAGGCCGCTCGGTTGTCCAAGGGGCAGGGCCAGGTGCTGCACTTCGCGCTCTCCACGGTCGCCCAACCCAGCTCGCCGGGCGACGTGGTGACCGTCGGCGTCCTCACCAATTCCAGCCTGGATGCGGTGCGCCGGCTCACCCTGCTCATCGCCGCGGTGGTGGTAGTCGGGGTCCTGATCGCCGCCCTGATCCTCTCGGTGGTGGCCTCGCAGCTGCTGCGTCCGATCGTGCAGCTCAGCCGGGTGGCCGACCAGATCAGCTTGGGCAAGCTGGAGCAGCCGATCGAGATGAACCGCAACGACGAGATCGGACAGCTGGCCGAATCGCTGGAGCGGATGCGGATCTCGCTGCTGGCTGCCCTCGAGCGGCTCAGGAGGCGCAGGCGCTGAGCCGCTCGGCTAGAGCCAGCAGGGCGGCGTCCTGTCCGGGTCTGGCCACCCACTGCAGCCCGCAGCTGAGCGCGCCCAGCGGCAGTGGCTGCAGCAGCACCGGCAGGCCCAGCAGGCTGTAGGGGGCGGTGAGCCGCAGGAAGGCGGTGCGCAGCCCGACCTGCTGGCCGCGCACCGCCACCTCCTGCTGGCCTACGAAGGGTGCCGGGACTGGGACCGCCGGGGCGGCCAGCAGGTCGATCTCCAGGTGATCCATGGCGGTGAGCAGCCGGGCTCTGGCTGCCTCGCGCTCCTCCAGCGCGGCGCGGTAGTCGGCTTCCGGGATCTCTGCCCCGGCCCGCAGCAGCGCCAAGGTGGCGGGGCTGAAGCCGGGGTGCTCCCGCTCCAGGGCCGCCCGGTGTACCCGCGCCGCCTCGAAGCCGCTGACTCTGCGGTAGGTGCCGAGCAGGTCAGGGGTGGGGTAGCGGGTCACCCGGGCCCCTAGGGCGCCAGCCGCCCCGCAGCAGCTCTCCCATACGGCTTCGCTGCACCACTCCTCCCCGGTCAGGCCGATCCGCTGGGGTTTCCAGGCCGCCCCAGCACCTTCCCCTCCCAGGACCCGGTCGACTCTGGGCAGCAGCGCCGGCTCCGCGGTCAGGACGCCGACGTGGTCGCAGCTGGGGCTCAACGGCAGCAGGCCCTCGGTGGAATAGCGCCCGAAGCTGGGTTTAAAGCCCCAGACCCCGCAGAGGGCGGCCGGGATGCGTACCGAGCCGCCGGTGTCGGTCCCCAGAGCGAAGTCGCCGAAGCCCACCCGGGCGGCCACCGCGGCGCCGCTGGAGCTGCCGCCGCTGACCCTTCTGGGGTCTAGGGGGTTTCTGGTCGCGCCGATCAGGGGGTTCTGGCCGGTGATACCCAGGGCCACCTCGTGCAGTTGGGTTTTGGCCAGCAGCCTGGCTCCCAGCTCCCTGAGGGTTCCTACCGCTGCGCTGCTGCCCAGGGCTGGGAGGGGGGCCTCGGTCCCAGCCCGCAGCGGCCACCCGGGGACGGCGAACAGGTCCTTGACGGTGAACTCCAGGTCACCGAGCGGCCCCTCCGGGCTGGCCAGCGGCTCCCTGGGCAGGTAGGCCACCGCCCGCAGCTGCAGGGCCCGGCGCAGGGCGGAGGCGTTCACTTCTGCAGCGGCGCGCTGCCGCCAGTCAGGATCTGCAGGCCGAACTGGGTTTGGCCTACCCCTGGGGTGATCGCCAGCGGGGCCCCGCTCAGGCTAAAGGACAGCTCCCCCCGGGCGATCGCCTCCGGGACGGCCAAGGGATTGAGCGAGAAGTCGGCGTAGAGCAGACCGCTCCCCAGGGCCGGGACGCTGCCGCTGAAGTCCGCCCTGGCCAGGGCGGCGCCACCCACCCGCAAGGCCAGCGGGAAGTGCAGCCGGTAGCCCAAGACGTCCGGGTTGTGCACCTCCAGGGCCAGCACCACCCGCAGGCCGCCCGCGCCCACGGTGAGCCGGCTGAGGTCGGCCCGGAAGCGGAAGCTGGGCGGCAGCAGCGCCGGGTGCTCGTGGATCACTCCCTGGAGCAGGGTGTAAGGCCCGAAGCGCGGCCGGCCGAACAGGCCGGCGTCTAGCTGGAAGCTCCCCCGTACCCGGAAGGGGACCGCGCGGCCGGTGGCGACGGCGAAGAGCTGGCGCAGCGTGGCGGGGTCGATGGCCACGTCGACCACCGCCCGCTCACGGCTCACGCCCCTAGCCGCCACCGCCAGGTTGGGCAGGCGGAACTGGGCGGCCTGGTGGCCGTTCAGCAAGAAGTTGCCGGCCACCTGCTGCAGGCGGACCCCGAAAGGGTTGGGGTTGCGCACCTTGAGCTGCAGGCTGAGCTCGGCCTGGGGGGTGACCGAGAGGCCCGGCGGGTCGAAGCGCAGCAGCCGAGCGCGGGCGACCTGGATCTCGGGGACGGCCACCACCTGCTGGAGCCGCGGGGCGCAGCCGGTCAGGACGAACAGGGCGAAGGTGGCCAGCAGTGGGGATCGGCGCATGGCAGAAGTGTAGCGCCGCCATGGTCAGCGGGCCCACGGTCCCCTGAGGGGGACCGCCTAGACTCGTAGCGATGAGGCCTTACCGCGCTGCTCTGCTGGGACTCCTGCTGCTCCTAGCCGCTGGCTGGGTCTTTCTGATCCGGAACGGCCTGCCGGGCAGCGCCCAGGTCCCTGTCGCTGAGACCGCGACGGCGCAGCCGCTGCGGGTGGGCAATTTGCTGGTGACCCCGCACCTGCCCACCCTGCCGGTCAACTACCTGCTGGTCGGCTCCACGCCGATCTATACCGGTTACCACACCCCCGGCATCGAGGGCTTCCGCGGCCTGACCGACACCATGCTGGTGGTCCAGATCCGCCCCAGCGGCCTGATCCGCATCCTCAGCGTGCCCCGCGACACCATGGTCGATCTGCCCGGCCAGGGGACGCAGAAGATCAACAGCGCTAACCCTTTCCTGGGACCTTCCGGGATGGTGCAGGCGGTCTCGGAACTCACCGGCCTGCCCATCCGCGCCTACCTGATCGTCAACTTGCAGGCGCTGCGCGACTTCACTCGGGCGGTCGGCGGGGTCAGGGTCTACGTCCCGGAGCCGATGGACTATACCGACCACGCCGCCCACCTGTTCATCCACCTCGCGCCGGGTACCCAGCGGCTCAGCGGCCGCCAGGCCGAAGCCTTCATCCGCTTCCGCCACGACCCCCTGGGCGACATCGGCCGGGTCCAGCGCACCGAGGCTTTCCTGCGCGCCGCAGCTGGGCAGCTGCTCACCCCAGCCGGCCTGAGCCATCTCCCAGCCATCTCCGCGGTCCTGGCCAAAGACACCTTGAGCGACCTGAGCCCGCAGGACTTCTCCTTCGTGCTGGGGGCGGCGCTGCGCCACCCTAGGCTCCAGTCTTTCCTGCTCCCTGGCCGCTACGGATCGGCCGGCGGGATCAGCTACTGGATCTCCGATCCCGCGTCCATCCAGGCCATGGTGGACAGCTTTTTCTTGCCCAGGGCTAAGGAAATCCGCACTGCTCTGGACGCCAAGGCCGCTCCCGTCGCCCTGGTCAACGTCGACGGGCCACCGGGGACTGCACGCTTGGCCCTAGCCCGGCTGCGGGCCCGGGGTTTCCAGAACGCCTTCATCGCCCAGGACTTGGGCTCCCAGCCCGGACAGACGGTGGTCCTCTCAGACCTTTCCCGCTCCGCCGCCGCGCAGGTCCGAGCCGCTCTGGGCTTCGGTCAGGTCGAGATCTCCGGCCAGGGAGTCCTGGGGGCCGCCGTGACGGTTTGGCTGGGCGCCGACGCTGCGGCCGGGCTGCGGGCCTCTAAGGCGCCCGCCTCCTGAGGGCTCAGAGGCCAACGAAACGCAGCTGCACGCTGCCCCTGAGCTCCGCTCCGGGCTGCAGGACCTGCACTCCGGAGCGGACGCCCCGGTCCATCAGGTTGAAGCCGTCGGCGGCGTTGCTGACTGGCTCGATGGCCAGGGCGCCGCTGGGGTGGGTGAACAGGACCAAGTGGCTGAAGATGGGATCGGCCTCCAGCTGGGCGGTCAGTTCGGGCCAGCGCAACTCAGCCCGGCCGTCCCAGCCGGTGAAAGTGGTATCCAGCTGCTGGCTGCCCACTCGCCTGGGAGGGGAGAAGCGCAGGCTTTGCGGAACCGGGACGGCCGGGCCCGCCGGGATCAGGTCCGGGCCGGTGGGGTAATAGCGTTCGGCGCGGACCGCCAGCTGGGCCTCCTGCTGACCCAGCTGGCGCAGGAAGTAGGGGTGCAGGCCCATCCCCACCGGCATGGGCCGCTCGTCCTCGCTCCACACCCGCAGCGCTACCTGCAAGCCCGCGCCCTCCAAGCGGTAACCCACCTCCGCCCCCAGGGCGAAGGGAAAGTTGAAGTCGGCGAAGGAGCGGCTGTGCAGCCGGCAGAGCAGCCCGCTCTCCCCCCGCTCCACCACCTCCCAGGGGCGGGTCCGGACGTCGCCGTGGATGCTGTTTCCATCTTGCCCGCTCGGTCTGAGCCGGTAGCGCTGGCCACCGAAGCCGAAGTTGGCTCCGGCGATCCTGCCCGAGTAGGGGATCAGCAGGAAACAGGACAGCCTGGAAGCCAGGCCGGACTGGATGGCCGTGGCCGGGGTGGGCCTCAGCACCGGAACCCAGCCCTCAGGCAGCTGCACCTCCAGGCCGGCGATCCCGGCGCCGAGCTGGGGGACGATTTTCAGACGCAGCTGGGTGTTCTGTAGGGTGATGGTCACCGCTTCAGTCTGACACGCTATCCCCTTCGCGGCTTAGACTGGGGGAGATCACCTGCGGGCGCTCGCCCGGGTCTGGAGGCCGATGTACTACCAACTCACCCTGGTGCTGCAGCGTACCGAACGCCTGCCCGCCCTGCTGCGGCGCCTGCGCCAGCTGGGGGTCGGCGGGGCCACCATCTTCGAGACCGAGGGCATGGAGCACTACCTGCGTCGCGCCGCGCACCCCTTCGGGGCGGCTCTGGGCGACCTGGCCAATATCCCCTTCAACAAGACCGTCTTGGTGGTTCTCTCCGAGGAGCAGTTGGATCCGGTTACCGAAGCGATCACCGAGCTGCTAGACAGCTTCAAGCGCCCCTACACTGGTTTTCTGTTTGTCCAACCGGTGGTGCTGGCCCGGGGTGGGCGCCTGAGCTTTGATGCCAGGAAGGCGGCTGAGGCCGGCGGCGGGCCGGTGTGATCCTGGCCCTGCTGGGCCTGGGCCTGCTGCTGGGTCTGGTCGGTGCTCGCTGGGTGGAGCGGGCTTCCTTCCCCTCCATTACCGGGTTTTTGCTGATCGGGATGCTGCTGGGTCCCATCCTGCGCGTCTTCCCTCCCCACCTGTCCTCGCAGGCGGCGCCGCTGATCGATTTCGCGCTGGCGCTGATCTTCTTCCTGGTGGGCCAGGAGCTGCAGCTGAATGAGCTCCGCCAGATAGGGGGGAGGGCGGTGCTGCTCACCGCGGTACAGCTGCTGCTGACCGGCGCGTTGGTGGCCCTGGCAGCCGGCTGGTTGGGGCTACCGGTAGGTTGGGCGCTGGTGCTGGGGGTGGTCGGGTCGACCACCGACCCGGCAGCGGTCAGCCACGTCCTGCAAACCAGCGCCAGCTCGGGCCCGCTCACCGCTGCGCTGCAGAAGACCTTGGCCCTAGGCAGCGTGGCGGGGGTGCTGCTGTTCAGCCTGATCCTGCCGCTGGTCGCTCCCTTGGACGGCCACGACCTGCACGTCTTGGTGGTTCTGGACATCCTGGGCCGCCAGCTGATCCTCTCTCTGCTGCTGGGCTTAGCCCTGGGGGCTGCCCTGCACCTGTGGCAGGCCTGGACCGGGCACGGCCCCCCCAGGCTGCCCCTGCTGGCTCTGCTGGCCATCGGCGCCGGACTGGTCAGCCTGTGGAAGCTCAACCTGTTGCTCACCGCGGTAGCTTTCGGGGCCTACGTGGTCAACCGGATTCCCAGGGACGGTACCGTCTTCGCGGCAGCCGAAGGCTTCAGCTCCCCCTTCCTGGCTATCTTCTTCGTCCTGGCCGGCAGCGAACTGCAACCCGGCCAACTGTGGCTCTCTGGCTGGCTGGGCCTGGCCTACGTGGGGTCGAGGCTGGTCGGCAAGATCGCGGGCGGCTGGCTGGGCGGCTGGCTGGGCCGTTTCGGTAGGCCAGTCCGGCGCTACCTGGGAGCCTGCCTGATCCCCCAGGCGGCGGTGGCCTTGGGGCTCATCACCGCCCTCTCCGGCCAGTTCCCTTCGTTGGCTCGGCAGCTGAGCCCGCTGGTGTTGGCCGGGGTGGTGGTCTTCGAGCTGGTGGGGCCGGTGACGATCCACCACAGCCTGCGCCTGGCCGGCGAGCTGCCTGAGGGCTGAAGGGCTCGCTGAGTCTCTCAGCCTCGTTGACATGGCAAACGAACGGCCGTTATAGTCGAGCCGGAGGTGGAATGCGCGCGCCGTCCGTTCCCAGGACCGAGTTGAGCCAGGACCTGCCGGGGGCCACCGGCTCCTGGGGGGCGCCTTGAGCGGCCGGCCGGCCGCGGCCGCTTCGGATCCGGTGATCGTCGCGGCGGCGCGGACCCCGGTGGGCCGCCACGGCGGCGCCCTGGCCGGCGTGCGGCCCGACGACCTGGCCGCTCTGATCCTGGAAGCGGCCCGTTCCCGCTCCGGGATTCCTGCCGGGGAGATCGGTGACGTGGTGCTGGGCTGTGCCAACCAGGCCGGTGAGGACAACCGCAACGTCGCCAGGATGGCTGCTCTCTTGGCCGGCTTCCCGGTCAGCGTTCCCGGAGTGACGCTGAACCGGCTCTGCGCCAGCGGCTTGGACGCGGTCCGCTGGGCGGCGATGGCCGTCCGCAGCGGGGAAGCTCAGGTCCTGATCGCCGGAGGGGTGGAGTCGATGAGCCGCGCGCCCTACGTGCTGCCCAAGGCCGAGCGCCCCTACCCGGTCGGAAACCTGGCGCTGCAGGACACCACCCTGGGGTGGCGGCTGGTCAACCCGGAGATGGAGCGCCGCCACGGAACCCTGAGCATGGGAGAGACCGCCGAGCTGCTAGCTGACCTGGGGGAGATCTCCAGAGAGCAGCAGGACCTTTTCGCCCTGTCCAGCCACCGCAAGGCCACCCGGGCCCAGCAGGCTGGCCGCTTCGCCGAGGAGATCGTCCCAGTTCCGCTGCCCTCCGGCCCCGTGGAGCTGGACCAAGGGCCTAGAGGCGACACCAGCTTGGCGGCCTTGGCCAAGCTGCGCCCGGTCTTCCGCAGCGGCGGTACGGTCACGGCTGGCAACAGCTCGCCTCTGAACGACGGGGCGGCCGCCCTGGTGATCACAGCTCGGGCTTACGCCGAGGCGCACGGCTTGCCGGTGCTGGCCACCGTTCTGGGCGGGGCGGTGGCCGGGGTGGAGCCTTCGGTCATGGGCCTGGGTCCGGTGCCGGCCAGCGCCAAGCTGCTGGCGAGGTTCGGCCTGGAGCTGGCCGACCTGGATCTGATCGAGCTCAACGAAGCTTTCGCGGCGCAGGTCCTGGCGGTCCTGCGCGCCTGGAAGGTGGACCCCGAGGACCCCCGGCTCAACCCGCTGGGCGGTGCCATCGCCCTGGGCCACCCCTTGGGGGCCAGCGGAGCCAGGATCCTCACCACCGCTGTCTACCAGCTGCTGGCTCGGGGGAGCGGCCTGGCCCTGGTGGCCATGTGTGTGGGAGTCGGTCAGGGGGCCGCCTTGCTGATCGAGCGGTCCTGAGAGCCCGCTGGACCTAGGGACCTAGAGGTTCCGGAGAGGAGAGCTATGTTGGAGATTCCGCAGGGAAGCAAGGCGGAGCTGCTGGTGCAGGTGGGCCCGGAGATGGCCGTGGATTTTGACGAGCTCAGCGCACCGCACCCGGTCTACGCCAGCTACTGGCTGTCCCGCCACGCCGAGCAGGTCAGCCTGCGGCTGCTGCTGCCTTATCTGGAGCCGGGAGAGAGCTCCATGGGGGTGGGGATCCAGATCGAGCACCGCGCCAGCGCGCTGGTGGGGATGTGGGTGCGCTTGCAGGCCACCCTGGAGCAGGTCCTGCGCAACAGGGTTTACGCCAGCGTCAGCGCCACCAGCGACTTAGGGGACCGAATCGCTGACGCACACACCGTGCAGGCGGTTTTGCCGCAGGCGTCGGTTGACCGTAGGTTAGCCGAGCTCAGGGAGCGCTACGCCGCGCAGCCCTGGGTCAGGCGCTGAGCGGCGCGCGGTAGAGGCCGGAACCTGCAGCGCGGCGCGAGCTGGATCCCAACTCCCATCCGGGGAGCGCGTCAGTGCGGCGGCACGGAGAACGGCAGCGGCGCAGCGGCCTGCAGGAGCTCTTGCAGGCTTCCCTGGGAGGTATTCAGCACCCACAGGTTCCCCTGCTGGTCGACCGAGATGCCGTTCAAGCCATAGGTGTTCGCGCCGAACAGCTTGGGTGAGAAGATGACCGGCGCGGAGCTGGGGGACGATCCCGCGGGGATTTCGGTCACGCCGTACTGGGTCCCTACCCACACGTTGCCGGCGCCGTCCACCGTCACCGACTCCGCGCCTCCGTCAAACCAGTTGGCCGGGAAGACCACCGGCGTGCTCGAGCCGGCCGGGATCTCGGTGACGGTGTTGCTGGCGCCGAAATGACCGTTATCCTCTCTGTCGTCGACTACCCACACGTTCCCCTTCTGGTCGATGGCGATGCCGTAAGGTTCAGCGAAGAAGGGGGATCCGCTGCTGGGGTTTGCGAAAATGACCGGCTTGAACGTCGCGGGCGCCGAGCCGGTCGGGATCTCGGTGACGGTGTTGCCGAGCTGATTGGTCACCCACACGTTTCCCGAACTGTCCACCGCGATTCCCTTTGGCCCATCGAAGACGCTGGTTGAACCGCTGGAATTGAACACCGATGGGCTAAAGTTGCCGGGCGCCGAGCCGGCTGGGATCTCGGTGACGGTGTTGTTGGCGTAGTTCGCCACCCAGACGTTTCCTGATCCGTCCACCGCGATTCCCCTCGGGCCGCCGAAGAAGGGGGATCCGCTGCTGGGGTTTGCGAACACCAGAGGCGCGCTCGAAGGCGCAGAGCCGGCCGGGATCTCGATGACCTGCCCCGCCCCCGTCCCGTTGTAGTTGTAATCGAACGCCGCGTTCGCCACCCACAGGTTGCCCTGCTGATCTGCTGCCAGGCTGTAGGGCTCATCCAGGGCGGTCACGCCGCTCACGGTGACCGGGAAGCGGATGAGGCCGGCGGGTTCGGAGCCCAGAGGAGCTTCGAAGAGGGTACCGTTGAAGTAGCCCGGCCAGCCAGCAGCCCAGACGTTACCTCGGCTGTCGATAGCTAGACTGCGGCCGTGGTCGAGCCCGCCATCCGAACCCCCAGGGGCGATGAAGGTCACGACTACGGGGTGATCCACGGTCACGGTGGCGCTGGCCAGGAAGCTGACCTGAGCGCTGTTGCTGAGCGCGAGGGAATAGACCTGGTTGGTGGCCGAGGTGTTCTCCGGAAGGGTGATGGTTGCGCTGGTGGACCGTCCCAGGTTGACCGGGCCCTGATAAGCTTTCCCGTTCAC
Source organism: bacterium (assembly GCA_021810505.1). Taxonomy (GTDB): domain Bacteria; phylum Deinococcota; class Deinococci; order Deinococcales; family Deinococcaceae; genus JAJZIR01. The sequence goes on along the minus strand of JAJZIR010000004.1, from coordinate 36,120 downwards.
CTCCACCCCGGAGCTGCCCAGGGGCTCGCCCACCGTCAAGATCCAGTCGCCGCTGGAGCTGGCTGCCCAACTGAGCCCGCTGCTGCCCCCGGAGAACGTCAATGTCGAGTTCTGGACAGCGATCCCTTCCACCTGCAGGCGGCTGGCGCAGCCGGCCAGCAGCGCAGCCGAGAGAGCCGCGAGAACTAGCTGTCCCAGAGACAACTTAACTCCTATGGCTGCCATTTCTCCCTCCTGAGCCAGATTTGGCTGAGCTCTACATGCCCCCTCATTCTCCTCTAAGCTAGATGCCGTGTCAAGCGCCGCGCTAGTTCCCTGGCCTCTCCGCGCTGCCCGCAGGACAGCCTAAAGGTTGCGGGCGCAGATCCAAGGCGCCCCCCTTGCGGGTATAATCCCTTCGTGGCGACACCAGGAAGCCGACTGGGGTCTGGGTGAGGCCGCTGGCTGGGACGCTCCCGATCAAGCGGGCTGCTCACGTCTACCTGGTGCGGGAGAGCCTGCTCGGGCAGCCCGAACTGCTGCTGGTCAGCGAGCGGATGGACGATGGCAGCATCTTCTGGGGGCTTCCTGGTGGCCGGGCGGAGGGGGGAGAGGCGCTGATCGAGGCTGCGGCGCGCCAGGTCGCCGAAGAGACCGGGTTGATCGCCGAGGACCTCAACTTCCTCAGCTTGCTGGAAGGCGAGCTGCTTCCGGACACCCCGCACCACCACTACGCCACCTTCGCCCGCTTTACCGGGCGCTGGTCCGGATCCCTGGCCCCGACCGACCCCGAGGTGCTGAGCGCCGAGTGGATTCCCTTTTCCCAGGTGATCAGCTTGGTGCGCTACGGTCCCCCGCCCGAGATCGAGGAGCGCAACCCCCTGATCTGGAGGCCCACCAGGGATTTCCTGGCTGGATCCGCTAAGCCCTACTACCTAGCTGAGTGACCCTGGAGGAGAGAATGAACCCATTTCCCGGCTGGATACAGGCGCTCCCAGAAGTCGAGACCCCCCTGACCGGCATGCACGGCCACCTGCTGGCCTCCAGCCAGGGACAGACCGTTTTCTTCTACGCCGAGGGGCCGGTGCAGGTCCCAGCCCACCACCACGGCGCCCAGTGGGGGATCGTGGTCGCCGGTGAGCTGACCCTGACCATCGCTGGCACCACCCGCCGCTACCGCCCAGGAGACAGCTACCACATCGCCAGCGGGGAAGAGCACGCCGCCAGCCTGCTCCCCGAGACGGCCATCGTCGATGTCTTCGCCGACGCTGGCCGCTACCAGCCCCGGGGCAAGTGAGCGCTGCCGGCCTGGAGCTATGGGCGGCTTCCTGCGGGGGGTGAGGGGTTACTGGTGGACGTGAGCCGGTACGCAGCGGTGGCCACGGTGGTGGTGGCGCTCTCCCGGGCCGATCAGCCCAGCGACCTGGTCTCTCTGGCCCACCGCCAGCTCAGCCAGCTCTTCTCGGCGCCGATCACCGTCTTCGCCCTGCTCGGCGATCAGCAGTGGACCTGCGAGGTGCGCGACGGCGAGGCCTGCTACCAGCTACAGCTCCCCTGGCACGAGAACGGTCTCAGCGAGCAGGTGCTCCGGCTGGGCCCTTCCCTGATCACCGACATCCGAGGCTATCAGGCCGGCCGGCAGGTAGCCGTCCGCAACCTCCGTCTAGACGGCCAGCCCGCCCGGGTGCGCTGCTACCTGGGGGTGCCGCTGGGCAGGCAAGACTCTCCCGCTGGGATCCTCAGCTTGCAGCACAGCCTGCCGGGGGCTTTCTCGGTGGCCGATCTGCGGCTGCTCAGGACCCTAGCCCGCCACCTCTCGCTGGCCCTGTCCCGCTCCGAGCTGCACCGGCAGCTGCAGCAGGAGGCCAGGACCGACGCCCTGACCGCTCTGGGTAACCGCTACGCCTTCGAGGAGGCCTTCGCTGAGCGGCGTGCCCGCGGATCCCTGGCCTTGGTGCTGTTGGACATCACCGATTTCAAGGCGGTGAACGACAGCCAGGGCCACGCCGCTGGGGACCGCCTGCTGGCGGAGGTGGGCCGCCTGCTGAGGGAGGCCACTCCGGGGTCCTTTCGGCTGGGCGGGGATGAATTCGCTCTGCTCCTGGACCCGGGGGACCTGGAAGAGATCATGGCCGCGCTGGCCGCTTCCCTGCAGCGCTTCCGGAGCGAGCAGCCCTGGACGCTGCGGCTCAACGCCGGCGCAGCCACCCTGGGCGCGGACGGGACCAGCCGGGAGGCGCTCTACACCGCTGCGGACCGGCGGATGTACCAGGCCAAGCGCTTAGGGGTGCTCTGGGCCCCGGAACGGCCCCAAAGCCAGAGATTGTGAGCCCCTGGACCGCACTTTCCCAGGGACAGTGCTACCCTTAAGCGGTCAGGGGACTGCCCCTGTAGGAGGAGCTCATGCTACAGATCTACACCACCAGCTGGTGCGGCGACTGCAAAGCCACCAAGGCAGTGCTCGGCCAGCGCAAGATCGCCTATCAGGAGATCGACATCGAGCAAGATCCCCAGGCCGCCGAGTACGTCATGCAAGTCAACGGGGGCCGCCGGAGCGTCCCGACGCTGGTCTACGAAGGCGACGCGGTCAGCCTGTCCAACTTCAGCCGAGCCAAGCTGGACGAGTACCTCAGGAAGCACAGCCTGCTCTAAGCCCTTGTTCCCTCCCGGGGGCCTGTGCTAAGATCACTCCGCACTGGGGGCGATCCGGTTTCGACGGGCGTTGCTCTTCGGTGTTGTTGCGAGCCGAGGTGCCGTTGGCCTCGTTAATAAACGGCAAGCCAGTAACTGGCGAACCTTCTTTTGCTCTCGCTGCTTAATTAAGTAGCGACGGCGACCGAAAAGCCCGGCTGGTGGCGTTTCGGGAGCTGTGACAGTAGCCGGCTAGCCCTCCCCGAGGCTCCATAGGGCTGGGGCGAAGTGCGTGGAGATTCCTGCGCGGGTAGCCCGCCTTCAGGCGACCCGCGCAGCAGTTCAAACTGAAGGCTACGCTCGTAGAGACGCATCGCAGGGGCGTTCGGACGAGAGTTCGACTCTCTCCGCCTCCACCACCAGCCGGCTACCCTAAGGGTAGCCGGCGCTCTTTACCCCTTGGCCCGCTCAATTGACCACCTTGGTCTTGCCGGATAGGTAATCCATCAGCACGTACTGGCCGATGTTGAAGGGGGTGGTGAAGTAGGCCTTGCCGTGGGTCATCTCGGTGATCCGCCGGACGAACTGCACCAGTTCGGGATCCCTGGCCAGCATGAAGGTGTTGATCTGGATCCCCTGCCTCCGGCAATTGGCGACTTCCCGCAGCGTCGTCCCCAGGACGTAGGGATCCAGGCCGAAGGCGTTCTTGTAGATCCGCCCGTCCGGTAGGGTCAGCGCCGAAGGCTTGCCGTCGGTGATCATGATGATCTGCTTCATGTCTTTCTGCTCGCGCTTGAGCAGCTGCTGAGCCAGCCTGAGGCCGCCAGCGGTGTTGGTGTGGTAAGGCCCTACTTGGACCTGGGCCAGCTTGGCCAGCGGTACTTCCTCGGCGGAGTCGTGGAACAGGACGAAGCGCAGGCTGTCCCCGGCGTACTGGGTGCGGATCAGGTGGGCCAGCGCCAAGGCCACCTGCTTGGCGGGCGTGAAGCGGTCCTCCCCGTAGAGGATCATGCTGTGCGAGCAGTCCAGCAGGACCACGGTGGCTGCCGACGAGCTGTACTCGGACTGGCGGATGACCAGGTCCTCCTCGCTCAGGTTCTCGATCCCCTTGGGGAGCACTCGGCTGAGCGTGCTGGCGGTGTCCAGGTTCAGGGTGTCCCCGAAGGCGTAGTCCTTGAGCTCCCCGCTGGACTCCACCCCGCTGGCGTAGTCGCGCGTCTCGTGGCTCCCCGAAGAGGAGCGCCCGAAGCCGCCCATCAGGTCGCGCAGCGACTGGTAACCCAGGAAGTCGATGCTGCGGTCGGTCAGCTCGAACCTGGGCGACTCCCCTTCGCCGGACCCACCCCCGGAGGGCCGCTCGGGGCGGATGAAGCCGTCGCGCTGCAACCGTTCGATCATCCCCTGAATCTTCTGCCCCAGCCGGCTGTCCTTGGGCGAGTCGGCCTCCAAGGCCTCGGCCAGCAGGTCATCCGGGACCAGATCGCGGTCGACTAAAGCCTGCAAGATGGCATCGAACAGGTCGTCCAAGTCCGGGCGAGCGTCCGGGTCGGGGTCATAGGGATCGTTGACATCTTGCCCCAGCAGCGCCTCCTGGATCATCTGCAGGATCTCGCTGGATTCCAGTTCGTCTAGCTCCCCTTCGTAGCGGCTGTAGCGGATTTGACGAGCCATGCCCCCTCCTTAGCCCCTGTGCTCAGTTCCAGCGCCCCCCGCGGCGCGGGGTCTCCACTTCCGGAGCTGCGTAGAGCTCCTCGGCCCGCGAGAGCTTCTTGCGCCCGTAGAGGCCTTCTAGAACGAATTCCGCGGCGGAGAGCAGCTCCGCCTCGCTCCCGCTCTCGCTGAGGCTCCGGGCGATGTCGAGCAGCTGCGGGATCCGGCGCATCTCCCTGAGGATCCTGGCGGCCTCGCCCCTGGGGCTGACCCGGAAGACCCCGCCCTCCTCGAACCACTTCTCCAACGCCTCGGTCTTGTGGTTGCTGCGCCGGGCGTAGACTTGCCCAGCAGCCCTGCGGATCAGGTCGCGGGCCACCGCGTCCGCTCCCTTCAGCTCACCCTCGTACTCCAGTTCCAGCTTCCCGGTGATGGCCGGTAAACCGGCGTAGACGTCGGAGACCCGGACCACCTCGGCGTCTCCCTGGCTCAGCGCCCGGCTCTGGGCGCTGGCCCCGGCCAGCTCCATCAGGGCGATCGGCAGCCGCTGCGAGACGCCGCTGAGCTTGTCCACCCTTCCGTCCTCGCGGGCCTGGAAGGCGATCTCCTCGATCAGCTCGGCGATGAACTCGGGGACCACCACCCCCTCGTCCAAGAAAGCTTCCTGGCGGGTGATGGCCATGCCCAACTCGATGCTGCGCGGGTAGTGGGTGCGGATCTCCGAACCGATGCGGTCCTTGAGCGGGGTGACGATCTTGCCCCGGGCGGTGTAGTCCTCGGGGTTGGCGCTGAAGACCAGCAAGACGTCCAGCTCCAGGCGAACCGGGTATCCCTTGATCTGGACGTCTCCTTCCTGCAGGATGTTGAACAGCGCCACCTGAACCTTGGGAGCCAGGTCGGCGATCTCGTTCACCGTGAAGATGCCGCGGTTGGCCCTGGGCAGCAGGCCGAAGTGGATGCTGCGGCTGTCGGCCAGGGCGGTCCCTAGCCGGGCAGCCTTGATCGGGTCGACGTCGCCGATCAGGTCGGCCACGGTGACGTCCGGGGTGGCCAGCTTCTCCACGTAGCGCTCGTCCCGGCCCATCCAGCGCAGCTCCAGGCTACCCCCCCGCTCGGCCAGCAGCGCCTTGCCCTCGGCGCTGACCGGATTCAGGGGATCATCGTTCAGTTCGCTGCCGGCAATCACCGGGACGTAGGGGTCGAGCAGGCTGGTCAGTTGCCTGAGGATGCGGCTCTTGGCCTGGCCGCGCAAGCCCAGCAGGATGAAGTTCTGTCTGGCCAGCAGGGCGCCGACCAGCTGGGGGATCACGGTGTCGTCGAAGCCGACGATCCCCGGGAAGAGCGGTTGGCTCTCCTTCAGGGCTCTAGCCAGGTTTCCCCGCAGCTCGTCGCGCACGCTGCGGCTCTTTCCGTCTCCTACTCGCCGCCCCCGATAGGCCGGGGTGGCGAGCAGCTCTTCCAGTGTTGTGGGATGCTCCATCGAGGCCTCCTAGGGCTTCTGTACCCTAGCACGGGGTGCTTTTCCTGACTGTGTTCTGCTGACCGTGTGCCTTCAGGTGGGGGCGGGCTCTGCTCCCTTGGAGAGCCAGCGCTCCAGCTCGCGGTAGGTCTCGGGAGTAGCCACCACCACCAACTGATCGCCTGGCTGCAGCGCGCTGTCCCCCCGGGGGATCAGCGTCTTGTCACCCCGGGTGATCGAAGTGATGACCATGCCCCCGGGGAGGGACCCTTGGGCGATGGTGGTTTTCTGGAAGTGCTCAGGCAGCGTGACTTGGTAGAAGAACTCGTGCCCGCTCGGATCGACCGGGACCGGCCGGCCCAGCCTGAGCAGGTCGCCCAGGTCCGGCATCTGCAGGTCGCTGGGGACCGGTTCGGTTCGGCCGCCGCGCAGCTGCTCTAGGGCCACCCGCAGGTAACGGTTGCGGTGGACCGGTGAGTCGGCCTGGCTGGCCACCTGCGAGCTGTAGAGCGTGGAGTTGGCTTGGCGCCCGGAGAGCAGGTAGGCGGTGAAGCTGGCCAGCATCAGAGGGACCAGCAGCCCATACCCCCCGGTCATCTCGCTGACCAGGACCATCGAGGATAAAGGGGTCTTGGCCGCGGCCGAGAAGAAGGCGGCCATGCCGACCAGCGCGAAATTGCTGGGAATGACCGGCAAGCCGGGAAACAGCAGCTGGAAGAGCTTGCCGACCGCCCCGCCCAGCAGGGCCCCGATGATCACGCTGGGTCCGAAGACCCCCCCCGACCCGCCCGGGCCGATGGTCAGCGAGGTGGTCACGATTTTACCCAGCGCGGCCAGCACCAAGATCCCGATCGGTAGCCCGCCCAGCAGGGCGATCTGCAGCCAACCGTAGCCGCCGCCGATGCTCTGGGGCAAGGCCAAGCCGATGAGTCCCACCAGCAGGCCGCCGGCGGCCGGCTTGAGCATCTGGGGAATGCGCAATTTCCTGCTTTGACGGGTGACCCAGTAGAACAGCCAGACGAACAGCCGGGCCGCCCCCACGCAGATCAGGGCCAGCACCAGGTAGAGCGGCAGGTTGACCGGCCCGTGGAAGAAGAGATTGGAGGTCTGGAAGAGGGTGCCGAAGCCGGTCAGATAGCCGTTGACCGAGTAGGCCACCACCGAGGCCAGGATCGCCGGCACGAACAGGCTGCTCTCGAAGTCGAGGTCGCGGTAAAGCACCTCGGCTCCGAACAGCGCGCCGCCCAGGGGGGCGTGGAAGACCGCCCCGATCCCGGCGCCGGCGCCGGCCATCACCAGGATGCGCCGCTCCCTACTCTCCAGGCGCAAAAGGTTACCCAGGATGGAGCCGAAGCCGGCGCCGATCTGGGCGATGGGGCCCTCTCGGCCCCCCGAGCCCCCCGAGCCGATGGTGATGGCCGAGGCGATGGTCTTGATCAGGGGGACCCGCGCCCGCATGTTGCCGCCGCGCTGGTGGTAGGCGGCGATCACCGCGTCGGTGCCGTGCCCCTCCGCCTCCGGAGCGAAGCCGAAGACCAGCCAGCCGGTGATCAGGCCGCCCAAGGTGGTGGCCAGCGGGATCAGCCACAGTCCGTAGCGCCCGATGTGCTGCACCAGCGATCCCCCCTCCGAGGGAACTCCTGGGGGGTGGTAATGGGCCAGCAGCCCTAGGAACAGGTGCTGGGACTGGCCCAGCAGCCAGACGAAGAAGGCGGCGCCCAGGCCGGCGATGACGCCTACCAGCAAGCTGTAAGCGTACAGACGCCGGCGCTGCTGCAGAGGATCTAGGGGGACGGCGGTTGTGGCCACGATTCAGCTTAGTACGGGCCGCGCTGGGCCGCGCTCCAGGACTCCGGGGATCAGCAGGGTCGCTTGCAGTCCAGGGGAGGCGTTGCGGAACTCCAGAGCCCCTCCCAGCGAGTTGGCGATGTGCGCGCTCAGGGCCAGCCCCAGCCCCAGCCCCTTGCGGTCTTTGGCGAGCCGGAAGAAGGGTTCGCTGAGCCGGACCAGCTGCTCCTCGGGGACGCCTTCCCCGTAGTCGCGCACGCTCAAGGCTACCTGGTCTCCCCGCAGCTCGGCGCCCAGGTCGACCGCGCCCTCGCTGTAGCGCAGGGCGTTCTCGATCAGGTTGCCGAGCGCCTGGCCGATCAGGTCGGCTTGGCCCAACACCGCCGCCTGGCAGCCCGAGCAGACCAGCCGCAGCCGTTCGCCGGCGCTGGCGGCGCTGGCGGCCGACTTCAGCAGCGACAGCGCCGAGAGGCGCTCCAGCGCCAACTCGGGGGATCTGGTCAGCTGCAGCAACCCGGAGAGGATCCGCTCCATCTGCTCGGCGCTGCGCTCCAGGGAGGCCACCACCTGCTCCTGGGGGAGCAGGCCCAGGTCTAAGGCTTCCAGCTGTATCTTGAAGCTGGCCAGCGGCGTGCGCAGCTCGTGGGAGGCGTAGCGGGTGAAGGTGCGCTCGCGCTCCATGCGCTTCAGCAGCTCGCCGGCCATGTGGTTGAAGCTGCTGGCCAACACGGCGAGCTCGTCGTTGCCACTGGGCACCCGCACCGGTTCGGGCATCTTGGCCTGGCTCAGCTGGCGTACCGCCCCGGTCAGCTCCCGCACCGGTCGGAACAGAAACTGCAGCATCAAGGCGGCTCCGAACAGCACGATCAGCAGCGTGATCGGCAGCGCGATCAAGTTGGTCTGGATGTAGGCCCCTAGCGCTTCGGCTCTAGGGGCGCGGCTGATGGCCACCCGCAGCAGGTAGCCCCCGGGCAGGTTGCGGTTCAGCGTCAGCCAGCCGCTGCCGGGGATGGGCAGGCCGTTGGACAGCAGCACCTTGCCGCCTTTTTCCAGCTCGAAGCGGCCCTGGCGCAGCCCCGGGAGCGGCTCGGAGCGCAGCCTGGGCTTGCCCTGGTTCAAGCGCAGAGCGTGCTGGGCCAGGTAGGCGTAGTGGTGGACCTCGAAGCGCAGCTGGGTGTCCAGAGAGCGGGTGAAAGCGATGTAGCCGAAGATCCCTTGGAGCAGGGCCGCCAACGCCACCGCGATGGCCAGGCCCAGAAACAGACGCCAGCGGAAGCCCACCTCAGACCCCTAAGCAGTACCCGCCCGGCTGGGTGCTGATCACCTGGGGAGCGATCTTGCGCCGCAGGTGGTGCACGTAGACCCGGACGATCCGGGTGCCGGAGTCGGTGCCCGGGAACAGCCGGTCGAGCAGCTCCTCGGCGGAGAAGACCCGTTCGGGATAGAGGGAGAGAACTTCTAGGAGGGCGAACTCCTTGTCGGAAAGCTCGATGGGAGTGCCCTGCCACAGCGCCCGCCTCAGGGCGAAGTGCACCCGGAGGTCGCCGCGCTGAAACTCCACCTGCCGGGTCTGCGCTTCCCGGCGCAGCAGAGCCCGGACCCTGGCCAGCAGCTCTTCCAGCGAGTAGGGTTTGACCAGGTAATCGTCTCCGCCCAGGTCTAAACCGTGCACCCGGTCCTCCACCGCGTCCCTGGCGGTCAGGAATAGGATGGAGCCCAAGTAGCCGGCCCGGCGAAAGCGGCGAGCCAGCTCGAAGCCGGCCTGCTCCCCCTCAGGCAGCATCACATCCAGGATAGCTAGGTCGGGTTCCCGCTCCGCCGCCAGCTCGGTGGCCTGCTCAGCTGAGCAGGCCCACTCCGCCTCGTAGCCTCCGTAGCGCAGAATCGCCAAGGTCGGAGCGGCCAACTCCGGTTGATCCTCGACCAGGAGAATCCGCATGGCTCACTCTACGCTCCGCCGGGGTTCCGGACCGGAATCCCGGTCACCGGCTCAGCGCTGCTCGATGGGCCGGTAGTGCTGGTCGTTCAGGCCCACGTAGCGGGCGGTTGGGCGCAGCAGGCGGTTGTGCTCGGTGTACTCGTCCACGCTGGCCACCCAACCGGAGATTCGGGCCAGGGCGAAGATCGGGGTGAAGAACGGCTTGGGGATGCCTAGATCGCTGTAGACCACCCCGCTGTAGAAGTCGACGTTGGGGTAGATTCCCCTGGACCCCAGGCGCTCCACCACGATTTTCTCTATGACCTCCAGGATCTGGTAGTAGCGGCTCTTGCCTTGCTTCTTGGCGACCACCTCGGCGTAGTCGCGCAGCACCCGCGAGCGCGGGTCGAAGTACTTGTAGACCCGGTGCCCCACTCCCATGATCTTCTCGTGCCGGTCCAGCTTGGCGGTGATGTAGGCGGCAGCGTTCTCGACGCTGCCGATCTCATCCAGCATGTCCATCACCGCCTCGTTGGCGCCGCCGTGCAACGGGCCCTTCAGCGAGCCGATGGCGCTGGTGACTGCGCTGTACATATCGGACAGGGTGCTGGCCGTAGCGATGGCGGTGAAGGTGGAGGCGTTCATGCTGTGGTCGACCTGCAGGATCAGGGCCATGTCGAACAGCCGGGTCTCCTCCGGGGTGGGGGCGCTCCCGCGGATCATGTACAGGAAGTTGCCAGCGTGGCTGAGGTCCTCCCTGGGCGGGAGCGGGGCGGCGTTCTGCCGGCTGCGATAGATCGCGGCGATGGCGGTGGACATCTGGGCGATCAGCTTGAGGCCGATGGCCCGCCGCCCGGCTGGGCTCACATCGTCGGCGTCCGGGTCGAGGACGCCTAGGTGGCTGATCGCGGTGCGCAGCGCCTGCATGGGGTGGCAGGTCTTGGGGTACCCGGAGATCGCCTCCAACACCGGCTGGGGCAGATTTCTCAGGCTCTTTAAGCTCTGGTCGAAGCTGTCTAGCTCGGCCTGGGAGGGTAGGTGGCCGTTCAGCAGCGCGCAGCTGAGCTCCTCGAAGCTGCTGTGCTCGGCCCACTCCTGGATCGGGATCCCTAGGTGGGCGAGGATCCCCCGCTCGCCGTCGATGTAGGTCAGCTTGCTCTCGGTGAAGACGACTCCTTCAAGTCCACGGGCGATCTCTTGGGTATCGGACATCTCTGCGTCTCCTTCGTGCGGGCGGGTAAGCCCTGCGTCCGAGTTGACTATACCACTGACCCCTAGGCCTCCAGGGCGAACTTGAGCAGCGCGCCCAGCAAGCGTTTAGGCGTCTTGGCCAGGATCTGCGCCGAGCTGGGATAGGCCTCTGCGGCCTTGCCGACCCGGTCCAGCATGGCCCCGAACAGCTCTCCGGGCATGGTCAGGGCCGGAGTGAGCCGGATGGTCCGCTTGGAGCTGAGCGAGAGGTTGGCCTGCACCCCGCTCAAGTGCAGCACCCGCAGCCCCAGCAGACCTATCAGCTCGGCGCTGAGCTCCCGGGCCAATTCGACTGGAATCGCTCTGGGTGGGATCGCCGGAGCGAACTGCAGGGCTAGCAGCATCCCAGCCCCCCGCACCTCCTCGATGCAGGCGGGGTAGGCCCGCTGGATCTGCTGCAACCGCTCCAAGCCGTGCTGGCCCAGCTGGTGGGATCTCTGGACCAGCCCCTCCTCGACGATGATCTGCAGCGAGCGCAGGCCTACCGCCATGGCCAGGGTGTTGCCGCCGAAGGTGTTGGAGTGGCGCTTGCTGCTCAATCCCCCCAGCAGTTTCTGGAAGATCTCGGCCCGGGCGATGGTGGCCCCGACCGGCACCAAGCCGCCCCCTAAGGGCTTGGCCAGGGTGAGGATGTCGGGCTCCAGGCCCTGGGCGTGGCTCTCCAGCAGGTGGCCGGTGCGGCCCAAGCCGGTCTGGATCTCGTCGGCGATGATCAGGATCCCGTGGCGGCGGCAGATGTTCCCCAGCGCGCGCAGGAAACCGGGTGGCGGCAGGATCACCCCGCCTTCACCCTGGATGGGCTCGACCAGCACGGCAGCGATGCGGTCCGGCCCGACCCGCCGGATGGCGTCCTCCAAGCGGCCGGCGTCGCCGTAGGGGAGGGTGATCACCCCGGGCAGCAGCGGTCGGAACAGGTCTTGGTACTCCGGGTTGGGCGTCAGCGACAGCGGCAGGAAGGTCTTGCCGTGATAACCCCTCTGGAAGTTGATCAGGTGGGTGGCCCTGGGCCGCGCCGCTCTGGCGAACTTCACCGCCCCCTCGATCGCCTCGGCGCCGCTGTTGGAGAAGAACACCCGCGAGCTCCGGTGACTGGGCCAGAGCTCGGAGAGCAGCTGGACCAGATTGAAGGATAGGGCGGCCCGCCAAGGGGAAGCGGACTGCTGCGGTAGCGACAGCTCCCGGTTCCTGGCTAGGAGCTCCGCCACAAAAGAGCGCAGCTTGGGATACCCCTCTCCGAAAGGCGCGGCGGCGTAGCCGCCGGCGGCGATCCGCCGCACCCCCTTGGGATCCTCGAGCTCCCAGGGGGTGACCGCCCGGAACGGCCCAGCCAGCCCCAGGATCTCCACCCCCCGGAGCAGGTCGCGGTTCCCGCTCTCCTGGTCCAGTTCCAGAACCTGCCCGGGGCTCAGTAACTCTTCCAATACGTCTTGGCTGCGGATCAAGGCCGGCGGCACCGGCTGATCATACCCTTCTGCCAGAGGGGTCAGCGGAAAAGATTAGAATCGGTGCATGCGACTGATCCGTTTTTTCTTTGAGGGCCAGACGTCTTGGGGGATGGTGGAGGAGGACATCGTGGTGGGTACCCTGGGCATGGGAGGTCCTAGGACCCTGGCCAGCTACCGCGTGGCCGACGTCACCCTGCTGGCCCCAGCCGAGCCGACCAAGATCGTCTGCGTCGGGCGCAACTACCGGGAGCACGTGAGGGAGATGGGCCACGACTTCGGCGGGGACCTCCCCAGCGAGCCAGGCCTGTTCCTCAAGGGCCCCAACGCGCTGGCCGATCCCGGCGCCGAGATTCCCTACCCGTCTTGGACCAGCAGCCTGCACTATGAGGGAGAGCTCGCGGCGGTGGTAGGCCGGCGGATTTCTCAGGTCTCCCAGGCGGAGGCGCTCGCGTACGTCTTGGGCTATACCTGCGCTCTGGACATCACCGCCAGGGACAAACAGCGCAGCGACCTGCAGTGGTTCCGGGCCAAGTCCTCGGACGCCTTTTGCCCGCTGGGACCCTGGATCGAGACCGAGCTGTCCCCCGGAGACCTGGCCCTGCAGACCCGGGTCAACGGCGCGGTGCGCCAGTCCAGCCGGACCAGCAGGATGATCTTCGACCTCCCCGCAGTGATCTCCTATGTCAGCCAGTTTATGACCCTGGAGCCCGGGGACGTGATCCTGACCGGGACGCCCGAGGGGGTCGGCGAGCTGCATCCCGGCGACCAGGTGGAGGTCGAGGTGGAAGGTGTCGGGGTGCTGCGCACCTCCATCGCCTGAGGTGGCGCTGCGCGCCTTTGAGCAGGGCGGCCGTTGACCGCCCTGCTTCTGGCTATCGGCTTGCTGGCCGGCCTGCTGGGATCGCTTCTGGGCCTGGGCGGCGGCGTGGTGGTGGTGCCGGCCCTGGAATTTCTCCTGCCGCTGGCCGGCCGCAGCCTGCCGATCCAGGCCGCCGCGGCCATCAGTCAGATCGGCGTGCTCAGCGTGTCGGTCGCCTCGACCGCCGGATACATCCAGCGCGGCCAGGTGCGCCTGAGGTTGGGTTACCAATTGGTCCTCTTCACCATCTTGGGCGGAATCTTAGGGAGCTTGCTGGGCTTGCTGCTGCCGGCCGCAACGGTCGGCTTGATCTTCAGCCTGCTGCTCTTCTACAGCGCTTTCACCCTGCTTAGGGGGATCCGCCGCTTGGAGCAGGGCTCCGCCAAGCCTTCCCGCTGGGTGGGGGTAGCCATGACCTTCGCGGGAGCCATGTCCGGTCTGCTCGGCATCGGCGGTGGCTCGGTGCAGGTTCCGGTGATGAACCTGCTGGGGGGCGTTCCGATCCGCGAGGCTATGGCCACCTCGACCTTCATCATGGGCCTCACCGCCTTCGCCAACGCGGTGGTCTACAGTTCGGGCCACCAGCTCAACTTGGCTCTGGCCGCCCCGGTGGCCCTGGGCATTCTGGTGGCGGCCAGGGTGGGCGCGCAGATCCAGCACCGTATCCCGGTGGCCTGGCTGAAGTTGGCCTTTAGCCTGATCTTGCTCTACAGCGGGGTGAACCTGGCGGCGCGCTCCCTAGGGATTCCGCTGTGAACGACGTGCGGCTGCCGCTGTGGTTTTATCCGGCTGGCTACTGGTTGGCGCTGGTCCTGTTGGCTCTCAGCTTGTTCCTCCCGCCGCTGCGCTTGGTGGGGGTGATCTGGCTGCTGCTGATCCCGCTCGCCGCCTTGATCTGGGTCCTGGTATCTTCCCTGCGCGCCGGGGATAGGCAGCTAGCCTGGAGGGTCTCTTCGGTAGCTCTGCTGCTGGCCCTGGTGGTCGCCCTGGGGTTGTGGCGCGCCGGCGCGCGCTGACCGAGCGATCTTTGGGACCGGGCTATTCCCTAGCGGGAAGCTGGGAGCGTGTCCTTGCGCCAGCCCCATAGCCTCCTCTCCGCGACCCATCCAACGCAGCTAGGCGGCCGACCTGAGAGCGAAGGGCCCGCGGCCTGGCTGGGGTGAGGTGGAGCGCGGGCGCTGAGCAGCGGTTGCGCCGTGAAGGGCTGTGGGCGGACGCCGCGCCCGAGCGGATCGGCTAGGGCGGCCGGCTCCTAGCCGATCTTGCTCTGCCTGCGCAGGATGAGGGCTTGGATCCCTAGGAAGTCGGCCACCACCTTGGCGGCGTCCAGGGGAGGGTAGTGCGGGTCGGCCAGCAGGGCCTGCAGGCTGCGCCCCTGGCTGGCCTGCAAGATCTCCCACTCCTTGCGGCTGACCAGAGAGCTGGCCGATTGGATCCAGCTCTGGTTGAGCTCTAGGTTCTGATCCCAGGTAGGGAGGCGCCGCAGCAGCCGAGCCCACTCCTCACTGTCCGCAGCCATCTGGACGATCAGGTTGGGGGTAGGGCCTAGGAGCTGCCCGCGGACCGAGACGCTTGGGTCGAAGCGGAAGGGTGCCTGATCGATGCTCACCAGCAGGCTCAGCGCTGCCCTCCCTTCTCTCCCCATCGCTTCGGCCGCGACGACCTGGCCCGAGGCCAGGTCGATCGAGCCGCCCCGCCAGTGCTGCACCTCCAGCCGGCCGCTGCTGCGGCTTCCGCTGAGCGTCTGCACCAGGCTAGGTAGCGAGAATTCCGCTAAGGTCCCTTCCAACATGGACTCAGTCTAGTGCAGGGCCGGCCGTATACTGGCTCGGTGCGGGCCACTGTCTCTGAGCCGGCGGCTAGGCGGCTGCGCAACCATTACCCTTGGGCTCGCCGTCAGGACGTCCTGGAGCTGCCTGCGGTGCATCCGGGAGAGGTGGTCGATGTCCACGGCCCGGAAGGAGCTTGGATCGCCCGGGCCTACTGCAACCCCCGAGCGGAGTTTCCGCTGCGGCTGCTGCGCTGGACTCCTGGAGACGTCGGTCCACAGTTCTACGGCACCCGGGTCCGTGCGGCTTACCAGCGCCGGCTGGACATGGACCTAGGTGCCGAGGCCTGGCGCTGGATCCACGCTGAGGCGGATGGGTTACCCGGACTGATCGTCGACCGTTTCGGCTCCGCCTTGGCGGTGCAGTTCAGGAATGCCGGGGTGGAGCGCCACCGCGGCTGGATCCTGGAGGCGCTCAGGGAAGTCTCGGGCGCTGAGCTGGCCTTCGAGCGCAGCGAGACCCATGAGCGCCGTGCGGAGGGGCTGTCCCCCCAGAGCGGGTTGCTCTGGGGGGCCTTGCCCGAGCGGGTGATCTTCAGCGAAGACGGGATTCTCCACCGCTTTGCGCCGCTCATCTCGCAGAAGACCGGTTTCTTTCTGGACCAGCGCGACAACCGCCGCTGGCTGTCCGCGCAGTTTCGCCCTGGCCAGGCTCTGCTCGACCTCTACTGCTATACCGGCGCCTTCAGCCTACGGGCAGCCCGGGCAGGTCTCACGGCGTACGCGGTCGATCGCGATCCCCTGGCCTTGACCACCCTGGAAGAGAGCGCCGCCCATAACGGTCTGGGCAGCCAGATCGCGCTGCGCTTGGGCGACGTTCCCCAGGTGTTGGCCGAGCTTCGGCGCTCTGGGAGAACCTTTGAGCACATCGTCTTCGACCCGCCGACCTTGGTCAAACAGAAGTCGGAAGTTCCCTGGGCCAAGAGGCTGATCGCCGGGGCGTTGGCTGACGCTCTAGCCATGCTGCGGCCAGCTGGGCTGCTCCTAGTCTCCAGCTGCGCCCACCACCTGCGCCTCGAGGACCTCCTGGAGGCGGCTAGGTGGGCGGCTGGGGACGCTGGGGCCTTGCTGGAAGTGGTGCGGGTGAGCTACCAACCCCCGGATCACCCCTGGATGCTGCAGGTCCCAGAGAGCCTCTACCTCAAGTCGGTGGCCCTGCGGCGCCTGGAGTGAGCTCCTCGGCCAAGGCGCCGTTCCTGATGACCAGCAGAGGCTGGAAATCCAGCAGGTCAGCCGAAACGCAGCGGACCGGGACACCTTTCCAATCCGAGATGAGCCGCCCGCGGCTGACCCCGTGTAGGTGGCCGTGCAGCACCAGGTCGGGCTGATACTCTTCGATCAGCTCGGTGAAGCCGCTGGGTTCCAGCGACGCGTTGGTGGGGGGGAAGTGCAGCATGAGCAGGAGGCGCTCCAAGCCCAGCCGCCGGGCCGCTTCCAGCGATAGGCGCAGCCGCTGCAGCTCGCGCGCGTAGATTTTTTGGTCGCCCGCAGAGAAACCCTCGCTCCCCGGGCAGCTCCAACCCCTGGAACCGCAGACCGCCCAGGAGCCGATCGCCAAGGCGTCGTTTTGCAGGGCTCGCAGGCTGGCTGGCAGTTGGCTGCGCAGCCGGTGGATGGTGGGCCACCAGTAGTCGTGGTTTCCCCTGAGCAGCAGCTTGTAGCCCGGCAGAGCGTCGAGGAGGGCGAGGTCGCTCAGCGCGTCTTCGAGATGCATGGCCCAGGAGATGTCTCCGGGGATCACCACCCAGTCGGTCGGGCCTACCAGCCTCCTCCATTCCGCGAAGAGCTTGTCCGGGTGCTCCGCCCAACGCCTCCCGAAGACCTGCATGGGCTTATCGCTGGTGCTGGAGAGGTGGGGGTCGGCGATGGCGTACAAGTTGGTCATGGTCGCGCTTTCAAAGGGAGACACCCCCGAAGGGGTGCCCACTGGTCGGGGCGAGAGGATTTGAACCTCCGACCCCGTCGTCCCGAACGACGTGCGCTACCAAGCTGCGCTACGCCCCGACGCCTCGTATGGTAGTGGGCTGGCCGCAGCGATGTCAACTGAACCGGCCTGCCAGTGCGCCCAGCGGCCGCTCGGGGTGCCGCGCCGGGCCCAAGACAGACCGGCGCGGCTTCCGCTGGGTGGTCCTGGCCCAGAGGAGCAGGGGGCGCTTGGCTACCCGGAACCGGGAGTCTCTAGATGACGCGCTTCTCAGCTAAGCTGCCCGCCATGGACACCGAGAACTGGGAGAGGATGGCTGGGAGACCTCTGGGCACAGATCCCCACGGCGACGCGGAGGGGGAAGAGCGGGCGCCGGCCGGCGCCCTCGCGGAAAGGGGGCGCCCGCTCTTGCCGGAAGAGGCGTGGCGCCCTGCTCCGAGCGGGTTAGGCGCCGCCCGCCAGGGCGAGCTCAGCCGTACCCTGCTGCTCTCCTGGGAGCCGAGACCTCGGCTCCCAGGAGATTTCTGGTTCACCCCTTGGGCCCTAGCGAGCTTACAGCCCTCCCCCGCCGCTGACCCCGAGGTGCTCAGCCGCTCTGCCCAGAAGGGCGCAGCTGAGCTGGCCGCCCAGCTGGGGTGGCAGGAGGACCTAGACGCCCTCTCGCTGTTGACCGGCCTGCTGCAGGGGACGCCCCCTCGGTTGCGGCTGCCGCTGCAGCGCAGCGTCGCCCGGTTGGCGCCGCTCAGCCCCAGAGAGTTCGAGGATCTGTTGGTCCTGCGCGATTTTTGGGAGAGCCACCCGGAATTGGGCCGCCATGCTTTCCGGATCTTCTCGGAGCCGCAGTGGTCTTCGGATAGCTTTCCCTGGGAGCTGGTTTTGGGCTGGCTGCGCCGCGCTGGGCCGGGAGATACCGCCTCGATTGAGGAAGAACTGCTATCCAGGGCGGCTGACCTGGAGCTCTGGGGGAGCGAGGCCGGCTTCAGCGGCTTGGCGCTCAGCGACCTCTTGGAGTTTTGCCCGGGCCTAGATGACCACCTAGCTTGGCTCTGCCAGAAACCGCTCTACCCGCCGCTGGCCGGCGAGTCGGCGGCGGCGCGCGCTTGGGGTCGGCGCTCTGGGGCGTCCAGAGAAGCGGGGGCGCGGTGATTCTGGCGCGCGGCGCTTTGGTGCGCTCCGCGAGCGGCCTTCCCGGCTGGGTCGAGGGGGCCGATGCCGAGTGGGCCTACGTCATCTGGAAAGGGGAGAGCGCTTCCCGGCGCCAGCGGGCGGACAGCTTGCTCTGCGGGCTGCAGCCGGGGATGCCGGTCCTGGAGACCTCGGGTCCGGCCCGGGGGCTGGGCTGGGTGCGCGACTCCCGGGAGCTGGCCGGACGCGAGCAGGTCTTGGTCGAATTCTGGGAGGGCCCCCAGCTGGTCTGGTTGCCCTGGCAGGACCTCGCTGCAACTGTTCCGCCTGACGAGCTGTGGCGCAGGGGGTTTGCCTCCGGGAACGCCGAGGCCTTTCGGCTCCGGCAGCTCGCCCACGCCATCTCCAGCTGGTCCCAAGTCAGCGGGATGGCCTCGGCCCTCAACGTCGATCCGGTCCCGCACCAGATCCAAACGGTGCAGCGCATCCTCGACTCCGGCAACCTCAACTGGCTGTTGGCCGATGACGTCGGTTTGGGCAAGACCATCGAGCTGGGCCTGTTGCTCCACGCCTTGCGGGGTGGAGCTGGCTTGCACCGTTTCCTGCTGGTGGTTCCCTCGGGCCTGACCCGCCAGTGGAAGGAAGATCTCTCCGACAAGTTCGGCATGGAGGATTTCGTGATTCTCGGCCAGGACATGCGCATTTCGGATAGCCGCCAGTGGCTGCGCTACGACCAGGTGATCGCGCCGCTGGACCTGCTCAAGTCGGAGCCGCACCGCAGCTTGGTAGCAGATTCGGGGCGCTGGGACCTCATCGCCTTCGACGAGGCCCACCGCTTGACCCGCCACGAAGTCGGTGACCAGCGCTACGCGCTGACCGAGCGCTATCGTCTGGCGGAGCAGTTGCGCCGCCAGACCGACCGCCTGATCCTGCTCAGCGGGACGCCACATCAGGGCAAGGACGACCAGTTCCGTGGCCTGCTCGAGCTGCTGAGGCCTGGACCGGCCGAGAGGTCCCGGCTGATTCAGATCAGAGCTCAGCCGGGGTTGTTGGCCCAGATGGTCTTGCGCAACCGTAAGGCTGAAGTGGTGGACCACGCTGGCCAACCCCTGTTCAAGGGGAAAACAACGAAGACTGTCGAAGTCCAGCTCAGCTTGGCTGAGCTGGACTTCGACGGGAAGATGCACCGCTACCTGCGGCAAGGCTTCTCCGTCGCTCAGCGAGACGGCGCAGAGGCTAGGGGGAGAGCGATCGGTTTCGTGATGACCACCTACCGCAAGCTGGCTACTTCCAGCCAGCAGGCGATCTTGGCGGCGCTGCAGCGCCGCCAAGATCGCCTGCTCCGCGAGCCTAAGGGACCCGGCGCGTATCTGCCTAGCCCAGAAGCGAGCTTCGACGACCGCTTCGTCGAGTCCGAAGAGCAGAGAGTTTTGCAGGAGCGGATCCCCGAATTCTTCCGCGGGGAGCAAGAACTCCTGGAGGAACTGCTCCAACGAGGGCAGCAACTCCTCGGGATCAAGGGAGACTCCAAGCTGCGTTTCTTCCTAGAAGCTGTCCAGAACGCCCTGCTGGGAGAGGAGAGCAAGCTGCTGATCTTCACGGAATACCGTGGGACACAGGATTACCTGCAGGCTGCCCTGGAGCCGCTCTACCCCGGGAAGGTCGCCCTGCTCAACGGATCGATGGATTTGGAGCAGCGGCGGCAGGCGACCAGCCGCTTCGAGGGCGAAGCTAGAATCCTCATCGCCACCGAGGCCGGCGGGGAGGGTCTCAACCTGCACCGGCGTTGCTGGCAGATGATCAACTACGACCTCCCTTGGAATCCCATGCGCTTGCTCCAGCGGGTCGGCCGGCTCTACCGCTACGGTCAGAGCCAACCCGTTCTGGTCGTCAACCTGAGCGTTCCGGAGCGCCTAGATGAGCAGGTTCTGGCGGTCATGTATGAGCGGCTAGACCAGGTAGCCCGGGACCTGTCTCAGGTTGCACCTGGCGACTACGCCCCCGAGGTGCTGGTTGAGGACGTGCTGGGCGAGCTGGTAGGAGCCGCGCAGCTGGAACGGGTCTGGGAGTCCGCCGCGTTCCGAGAAGACCAGCGCACCGATGCGCAGATCGAGGCTGCCATCCAGGAGGCTAGGGAGATCGTGCGCGCGGGGCGGGACTTGCTCCAATACGCCAGCCACTTCGATAGGGGGCGTTGGAACAGCGCTCTGCAGCTGGGGATCTCTCATGTCCACGCTTTCCTGCGCGGTATGGCTGCCCGCCTGGGGGGCTCGTACCAGCTGCATGGCAAGGGGATCTACCGGTTGACTTTGCCCCAAGAGGTGGCTAAGCGCTTGGGGTTGCGGGAGAACCATTACCTCAGCGCGGATAGCTCCAGAGCCCGGCTGAGAGGCGTCCGGCGGCTCGATGTGGCTGCGGAGCCGCTGCGCAGCCTGCTTAAACTAGCTTCCAGTTGGGATCCTGGCGCCCTGGTAGTCCGCGCCGATCAGCTCGCTTTCCGCTCAGCGGTAGCGGCCTTGCTCCGCTTCCAGGACCTCTCGGGAACGGTGCTGCGCGAGGACTACCTGGTGGCGGTCCGTACTGAGGGCGGTGCGCTGCAGTTCAACCCGGAGAGCTGGCTGAACTGGCTCAGCCAGCCGGCCCAGGGGGACGGAAGCGGAGTCGAGCCCTTAGCGCCGCAAGACCAAGATCTTCCCGAGCAGTTGGAGGCGGAGTTCGCGCGCCGCCTGGGCGACCTGCACCCTGGTGGCTTGCTCGTCCTGGGTGGCCTCCGCGCGGCTGGCAGCTCGTTACCAGCTGCCTTCGCTGCCGATCCCGAGCAAATCGGGTAGGGTGACGCGATGCACTACCGAATCGGAGCAGACGCCAGCACCCTGCACGGCCCCATCCTCCCCGAGCGCGCCCCCCTCCTGACTGTCCAGTCCGGGGATACCATCGAGTTCGATCTTCTCGATGCCGGTTGGCACTTAGCTGCTCCCGCCCACGGCCAGGAACCTTCCCGCCACCCCGCTAGGCAGGCCGGCCACGCCTTGATCGGTCCGGTCGCCGTGCAAGGAGCAGAACCGGGAATGGCACTGGAGGTCGAGGTTCTGCGCTTGGAGCCGGGTAGCTGGGGTTGGACCCGGGCCGGCGGCTTCGACTCCCCGATCAACCGCGCCCTGGGTCTGGTCGGCCAGGAGGCGGCTGAGCTGCTGACCTGGCAGATCGACGCGGCGGCGGGGCTAGCCAGTAGCCGGGGGTTCTCGTTGCCCATCTGCCCTTTCCTGGGCTGGATCGGCCTCTGCCCAGCTGAGCCGGGACCGCACTCCACGACGCCGCCTAGGTCGGTAGGGGGCAACCTAGACTGCCGCGAGCTGGTAGCTGGTAGCAAGCTATTCCTCCCTGTCGCTAGGACAGGGGCTCTGCTCTCGGTGGGGGACGGCCATGCTGCCCAGGGGGATGGGGAGTTGAGCGGGACGGCGATCGAGTGCCCTATGCGCGCGGCGCTGCGCTTGACCCTGCATCCCGTTCCCCAGAGGCCGTTTCCCCGGGCCGAGGTACCGAGGGCTCCTGGCGCGCCCGCCTACATCACTTTTGGCCTCTCCGAGGACCTGAACGCGGCGAGCGTGCAGGCTACTGCGGCGATGCTGGATTGGATCTGTCAGAAGTACGGGGTGACGCAAAGCGTCGCCTTGGCTCTAGCCAGCCCCTCGGTCGGCTTGCGGGTGACCCAGGTAGCGAACCTAGTCTGGGGCGTGCACGCCACTTTGGAGCCTTTTCTAGGATCGCCCGCGCACGGATAACCCGCTGCGGCTGCCTTGCCCCGCCGATCCGTGAAGGAATCGGTAGAGATCAGCCAGAAGCTCGCCGTCACCCCGACCTAGCAGGCAGCCGGTTTGCAGCCCTAGCGGCAGCCCTCCGCGACGAGGGGTTAGGTGTGGAGGCCTGCATTTATGACGAGCAGGTCGCCGAAGAAGTCGAGCAGCAGCTGTCATCGGTCCAGGTCGCCTTGGTCTGGGTCAATCCGGTCCAGGCGGGCAAGACCCGGGCGCAGCTGAACGCGCTGCTCCGCCGGGTATCTGATCGCGGCGTCCTGGTCAGCGCGCATCCTCAGACGATCTCCCAGCTGGGTACTAAACAGGTTCTCTTCGATACCCGGCGGATGAGCTGGTCAGCCGACGTCAAGATGTACACCGGCCTAGCCGAGCTGCGGGCGGCTTTGGAAGAGGCCGGGCCGGAGGCCAGGGTCTTCAAGCAGCTGGGCGGGAACGATGGTCACGGTGTCTTTAGGGTGCAGCGAGTCGGAGGCGCCTGGCTCGTTCGCCACGCCGCTTCGGGCTCTTTGGAGCTGACCCTGACCCTAGAGCAGCTGCTCGCGCTGCTGGCTCCTTATCTGAAAGCTTCCGGGCGCATCATCGATCAAGCTTTCCAGGAGCGTATCGCCGAGGGGACGGTGCGCTGCTACCTGGTCCGAGACCAAGTGGTCGGCTTTGGCGCGCAAGCCGTCAATGCTCTCTGTCCCCCTGGTCCGGACGGGACCGTACCTCTGCTGACCAAGCGGGTCTACTATGACGCTCAGGAGGCATCTTTCCAAGCCTTGCGTGCCCAAATGGGACGGGAGTGGCTTCCTGAGCTGGGGCCGCTGCTGGGTTTGGATAGAGGTGATTTGCCGCTGATCTGGGACGCGAATTTCCTGCTGGGACCACGGGTCCATGGCCTGCATAGCTACCGGCTCGGCGAGATCAACGTCAGCTCGGTCTACCCCTTTCCAGACGCCGCCCTTAAGCCGCTCGCCCGGGCAACTAGGGCGGCGCTGGAGCGCCAATCACTTGACGGCGCCGGCGGTGAAGCCCTGGACTAGGTGCTTCTGCATGAGGGCGAACATCACCACCACCGGGATGGTGGCGATCACCACCGCGGCCATCACCAGCTGCCACTCCACGGTGTAGCGGCCGCTGACCAGATTGAAGATGCGCAGCGTGACGGTGAAGCGCGAGGAGGAGCGCAGGAAGCTCATGGCCAGGACCAGGTCGTTCCAGGCCGCCACGAAGGAGAACATGCAAGCCACCAACATTCCCGGGAGGGCCAGCGGCACGAAGACGCGGACCACCCCTTGCCAGCGCGAGCAGCCATCGATCCAGGCCGCTTCCTCGATGGCTGCCGGGATGGTATCGAAAAAACTGGATAGGATCCAGATGCTGAAGGCCAGGTTGAAAGCGGCGTAGCTCAGGATCAGCGACAGCGGGTTGTTGAGCAGGTGGTAGAGCACCATCACCCGGAACAGGCCCACGATGATCACGATCGGCGAGAACATCTGGGTGACCAAGAACAGGTAGATCATCGCCCGTCGGAGCGGGAAGCGCAGCCTGGAGATGGCGTAGCTGGCTGGGATCGCCACTACGACTGCCAGGATGGTCGACACCCCGCAGTCGAGCAAGCTGTTCAGCAGCACTCGGCCGAACCCGTCTTTGGCGAAGAGGTCCACGAAGTTGCGCAGGTCTACCGGGTGGGGCAGCCAACTGGGCGGGTAGGCGAAGACCTGGGTGTTGGACTTGAGCGCGGTGATCGCCATGACGAAGTAGGGGAACAGGATCACCAAGGCCAAGACGCTCAGGACCAGGTAGATGGGTATTCCCATCCAGCGGCGCATCAGTCTGCCCGCCGGACGGTCTGGACCGAGAAGACTACGCTGAAGGCCAATAAGATCAGAAAGGAGACCACCGAGATAGCCGCCGCCTGACCGAACTGGTTATCTTGGAAGGCGACTTTGTAGAGGTAGGTGACCAGTACCTGAGTCCCGTCGGCTGGCCCGCCGCCGGTCAGCGTCCAGATGATCGGGAAGGAGTTGAACACGTAGATGACGTTAAGGACGACGGTGATGCCCACGAAGGGCCTGAGGAATGGGTAGGTGAGGTAGCGAAAGCTCTTCCAGCCGGTCGCGCCGTCGACCTTTCCGGCGTCATAGAGCTCTTGGGGGATCGAGTTGAGGCCGGAGAGCAGGACGGCGGTAGTGAAGGGGATCGAGACCAGCACCCCGATGGCGATGGCCAAGGCGAAGGCGCTGGAGGCGTAGGCCAGAAGCCCCAGCGGGGCGCGGATCCAGCCCAGCGCCTGCAGGGTCTCGCTGACCAGGCCGATCTGGCCGTTGACCACCCACATCCAGGCGATGGTGGTCATGGTCACCGCGGTAGCCCAGGGTAGCAGCAAGACCACCCGAAAGAAGCTGCGGCCGGCGAAGCGCTCCCTGAGCATCAGGGCCAGGACCAGCGAGATCAAGGTGGTGAGCCCGACCACCCACAGCGTCCACAGGCCGGTACGGCTGAGCGCCGCCAGGAAAGCCTGGCGGCGGAAAACAGCCAAGAAATTGTGTAGGCCGGCGAAACCAGCCAGGCGCCCGATCTGGTCGGTGTGCGATAGCGCCGTGGCGAAGGTGTATCCGATCGGGTAGGCGATCACCGCGAGGACCAGCAGCAGGCTCGGCGCCAGCAGCGCGTAGGCCAGCCAGGCTTCGCGTGCCGAACTGCTCAGGCGGCGCTTGGGCATTCCCTGGGTCCTCCCTCCGGGACTAGAGGAGCCCCCTCCTCACTTGCCCAGCAGCTTGTCGATCTTCTGGGCGGTGGCTTTCAGGGCCTGGGCGGGGATCTCCTTGCCCAGGTAGACCGACTGCAGCATGTTGATGGTCAGGTTGCTGATCTGGCTCCACTGCGGGATGACCGGTGCGAAGCGGGCGGTGGGCAGCAGCTTCACGAAGGCGTTCAGCCTGGGGTTGTTCTTGAAGAAGGGATCGGCTGCCACCGCCTTCTCCACCGGCAAGAACCCCTCCCCCTTGTTGTAGGCGACCCGGTTCTTGGTCTGGTAGAGGAACTCTAGGAACTGCTTGGAGGCGGCCACGTCGGCTGCGCTGGCTCCGGTCACCGAGGGCTTGAACATCGCGATGGTGTCGGTGACCGCGTAGGTGCTGGGCCGGCTGAGCGCTGGGATGGCCGAGATTCCGTAATGGATATTTGGCGCGTGGGTCTTCATGTAGCCGATGATCGGCGGCAGGTAGATGAACATGCCCAGGCGGCCCTGGACGAACAGGGTCCGCAGGTCCTCCCTCGAGACTCCAGTCACGTTGGGTTCGGTGAGGCCTTTCTTGATCAGGGTCATGTAGAAATTGAGCGCTTTCAAGGCGGCGGGAGTACCCAGGCCGCTGGTACCCTGAGGGGTGAGCAGGTTCCCGCCGGCTCCCCACAGCGCGTAGTAGTAGTAGACGTCGGTCTCGATCTGGCCACCTTGCAGGCCGAAGCCGTAGACGCCGGGCAGCTTGCTGAGCTTGGCGGCGTCTTGCTCCAGCTGCGCCCAGGTCTTGGGTGGGCTCTGGATACCGGCCTTGGCGAACAGGCCCTTGTTGTAGATCAGCGCCCGGTCAGAGGCGGCCCAGGGTAGGCCGTAGAGAGTGCCCTGCAGGGTCGAGGGCTTGAGGAAGGCCGGGATGAACTGATTGAGGAAGGAGCTGCTCAGGCCGCTGAGCGGCTCGACTACCTTGCTGGAGACGAACTCGGGGAGCCAGCGGGTCCCGATGATGGAGAGGTCCGGGGCCTGATTCCCGGAGAGGTCGGTCAGCAGCACCTGGTGCAGGTTGTTCCAGTTGGCTTCCTGGATCTGGATGTGGACGCTGGGGTGCGCGGCCTCGAATTCCTTGGCCATCTTCTGGAAGAACGGCTTGGTGAAGCTGCTGTAATAGGCCAGCTGGACCGTGACCGTCGCGGCGGAAGCGGCGCCGGCGCCGGCGAGGAGCCCTAGGGCGAGGAGACCTGGCAGGTAGATTTTGCCTTGCATGCTGTCCTCCTAGATGAGATCGCTCGGGTGGGTGGGGGTCGGTCGGGCAGCCGCTAACCCATGGCTCCACCCCCTCTCTCCAGGGCGGCGCGCAGCTCCTGGGCTACCTGCAGGGCCAGACCGGCCTCCGCCGCGGTCACCACCTCGCCCGGCCCGGATTGGGCGGCCAGAAAGCTCTGCAGCTCGAGGAGGTAGGGGTCGCCCTCGGGGATCACCTGCGGCTCGGCCGCGCCCTCCTTGGGGTAGAGCACCAACTCCTCGGTGCTGGCTCCGCCCAAGTTCGCCCCCGCCTGGAAGCGGTAGAGGAGGCTGGCGCCTTCTAGGTCTAAGCGGAAGTCCATGGTGAAGGGAAAGGATGGGGGCAGCAGCAAACTGCCTTCCAAATTGGCACAGCCTCTCTCGCCGAAGCGCAGCAGGCTGTTCACCGCGTCCCAGGCGCCTGAGGAGCTGCGCCGGCCAGCCGCACCGACCTCTGTAGGCGCACCGAAGATCCAGAGCGCGAAGTCCAGGTCGTGGATGTGCAGGTCGAACAGCGCTCCGCCGCTGCGAGCTGGGTCCTGCATCCAGTTGCCGGCCGACCAGGTGACCGCAGTGCCCAGCCGCCGGGCGCTCAGGCTCAGCGGCGCACCGTAGCGGCCGCTGCTGGCCAGCTGGTGGGCGAAGCGGTAGGCCGGCCAGAAGTGCAGCACGTGGCCGATGCCCAGAAGCTTTCCTGCCGACCGGGCGGCCTGCTCCATGGCGGCGGCGTCTTCGGTGCGCAAGGCCACCGGCTTTTCGCAGAAGACGTGCTTGCCCCGGGCCAGAGCCTGCTCGGCGAAGCGGCGGTGCAGATCGGTGGGCAAGCATAGGTCGATGGTGGCGACCTCGGGGTCATCTAAGAGCTCCTCCCAGCTAGCCTGTCCGGCTCCTAGTTGGCCGGCCAGCCGTGCGCTGCGCCCCGGGTCCTCCTCGCAGATCTTGAGCGGCACCCCGAGGGCCCGCCAGGCCTTGGCGTGGACCTCTCCGATGAATCCGGCCCCCACCAACCCGACCGAACGGCTCCCCGCGGGCTTCACGCGAAGACCGCCTTCAGGCTGGCCAGGGTGGACTGCAGCAGCAGCTCGGGGTGCTCGCGGAACGGCGGCAGGTACTCAGCGGTGATAGGACCCTGGTAGCCTATCCGAAAGAGCGCTTCCCGAACGCCCGCCCAATGCACGTCGCCGGCGAGCAGGGGGACGAAGCCGTCCAGGGTGCCCGCGCTCCTGCGGTAGTCCTTGGCGTGGACCCTGGCGATCCGCGCCCCCAGAGTGAGGATCCAGTCCTCGGGGAAGCCGGTTCGCACCACGTTGCCGATGTCGAAATAGGCCCGTACCGGTTCCCCCAACTGGTCGATGAACTCGGCCATCTCCAAGGGGCTCTGCAGGAAGCCGTTCCAGACGTTCTCCAGGCAGAGCAGGACCCCCAGGCTGCGCGCTTCCTGCGCGACCGCGCGGATGGCGTCCGCGACCCTCTGCCCGACGTCTTGGTAGCGCACCAGCTCGCTGCGGGCGTCCCAGGGCACCAAGACGGCACCTGGGACCACCAGGGCGGCCTCAGCCTGGAGCGCAGCGGCCCAGCGGACCTGGGTTTTTAAGATGCCCAGGGCCCGCTCCCGGGCTGCCGGGTTGCTGGCGCTGAGCGAGTGCTGCCAGTACAGCCCGCAAGCTAGGCCGGTCACCTGCAGCCCGTTGGCCCGGGCGGCCCGCCCCAGCTTCTCTACCGCGCTGAGCGGCTGCTCCAAGCCGAACTCCCCTTCCGCTTCCAGGCAGAGCTCCACGCCCTGGTACCCCAAGCGGCTGGCCACTTCCAGCCGGCGCTGCGAGCTCCAATCGCTGGGGAAAGCCCAACCGTTGACCGAAAAGCTGTTCATCTGACCTCCCCTAGAAAGCGGCGCAGGGCCAGGCTGGCGGCCCCCCGCGACCAGATCCGGTCGCTGGCAGCGTCGACCAGGATCTTGGTGTGGGGGTGGATGGCCGGCAGCGTGTGGGCCAGCGCCGCTCTCCGGAACGCTTCCACGAAGATGGGGTTGCAGTGCAGCGGGGAGCCGCACAGGACGATGGCTCCTGGGTTCACTAGGGCGGCGATGTAGCTGACCGCCAGGCCCAGGGCGCTAGCGGCTTCCTCGGCGATCCGGCGGACTTCCGGATCGCCCGCGGTCAGCGCCGCGCTGGCCTGCTCGATGGTCATGGGCCTTGCGCTCCGGGCCAGCTCGGCCAAGATGGCTCTCGGCGAGGCCACCGTCTCCAAGCAGCCTGACTTCCCGCAGGAGCAGGGCCGGTCTACGCCGGCTACGCTGAAGTGCCCGATCTCCCCGGCAGATCCCCAAGCTCCCTCGTAGAGGTTACCCTGGGTGATCAGGCCGGCGCCGATCCCGTGGTGGGTGCTGATGACGACCAAGTGGTCTTCGTCCCTCCCGACCCCGAAGAGGTGCTCGGCTTGGGCCAGGGCGTTGGCGTCGTTGCTCACGAAGACCGGGAGCGCGAAGTGCTGCTTGAGCAGCGGGGCGAGGTCGAGATCTTGCCAGCCCAGCTGCACTGAGAGGCGGCAGAGCGAGCTGGCCCCGTCCACCAGACCGGTCAGGCCGATCCCGATCCCGCAGACCCGCTCGGTTAAGGTCTGGTGCTTCCGCAGCAGCTCCCAGACGGCGTCCCGGGTGCTCTCCAGGACGCAGCCCACTGCGCTGCAGCTGGGGAACGGCCTGGCGAGCTCATCCACCAAGTTCCCGGCCAGATCGATGAGGACCGGGTGCAGGGCGTCGCCGGCCAGGGTCACGCCGACGGCGTAGACGAACTCCTCGTTGATGTCCAGAAGCGTAGAGGGCCTCCCCACCGGCCCGTTGCGCCGAGCGACTTCCTGGACTGCTCCGGCGGCGATCAGGCCGGCCACCGCCTCGGTGATCCCCGAAGGGCTGACCCCCAGCTGCCGGGCAACCGCGCGCCGGGACAACCTGCCCCTGCGGTGGAGCAGACCTAGGACGCGTTGCTGAGCGGCGGTGAGTGGCTGCACGGTGCCTCCATAGGCCAAGAAAGAACCCCCATATATTTCAGATTCAGAAATAACTCTAGAGAGCATGCTAGCCACCCGGATGGAATTTGTCAAGGGCTGGCTGCTCTCCCTGCTTGACAGCTCCTCGGGATCAGATTATGTTTGTTTAGTAATCAAGGAGGTACCTGTGAGGCAACGGATTACCGGTTGGAGCTGCTCCTTATTGGTCGCTGCGTTGGCGAGCTCTTCTCTGGCCTTAGCAGCGCGCCCGGTGGTGACCACACCGATCGCGTTGGGTTTGAACACCGCTTCCTGGGACGGCGAGTACACCGGCGGCGGGGCCCAGACGATCGACCGCAGCATGGCAGCCGCCCAGGTCGGCCTGCTGCGCTACCCGGGTGGTTCCTGGGCCGATGAGTACAACTGGCGCAAGAACACCGATATCTACGGGTGCCTGGTCCACAGCAGCAGCAACAAGTGCCCGGAGACCGATTCCCTGAACTTTCAGACCTTCACCGAGCAGATCCACAGCATCGGTGCGCAGAGCTTCGTGACCGTCAACTACGGTTCCGGCTCCCCCCGGCTCGCCGCCTCCTGGGTCGCTGCCTCCCAGCAACCCGGTAGGCAGGTGACTTTCTGGGAAGTAGGCCAGGAGTCCTACGGCTGCTGGGAGGCCAACGATCACTTGGCTCAGGCCCCGACCTTCATAAAGGGCTTTAAGCCCAACGGCAAGGTCTGCCCAGGTACCAAAGTGATGGCCCGCTCCTACGCTGCGCACGCTGGCGCCTACTTCCGGGCCATGCTGCGCGCCGACCCCGCGGCCCAGATCGGTCTGGCCTGGGCGCTCAGGCCCTCGCAGGCTGCCGGTGCTGGGGTCAAGCAGGCGGCGGTGTGGAACCGGGTGGTGCTGCGCCGCCTGGGCGGTCTGGCCAGCTTCGTGGACGTGCACTGGTACCCTTTCTCGCCGGTGAAGGGGCTCACCGATCAGGAGATCCTGGCCAGCGTGCGCAGGATTCCTAGGGTCATGCTCGGGATCACCAAGACCCTGCGCCGCTACGATCCGGTCGCGCACGTGGTGGTAGGGGAGACCAACGTCTCCAACCAGGAGACACCCCTGGACTTCCGGCCCATCACCGCGCTCTACGCGGCGGCTACCGCCCTGGAGTGGCTGAGCCAGGGAGCGCTGAGCGTGGACTGGTGGGACATGAACAACTACGGGTCGCCGGCGAACGGGGACTACGGGATGTTCTCTTCGGGGAACCCAGCGCCGGCCGGCCGGCCGCTTCCGGCCTACTACGGTTACCGTCTAGCCTCTTTGCTCGCCGCCCCCGGATCGCACCTGATCGCCCTGCACCGCTTGGGGGGCCACCTGCTCGCCTTCGCCTCCCTGCAGGGCACCCGCCGCCGGGAACTGATCGTGAACGGCGCAAGCCACGCGGTCACGGTCGATCTCCCCTTCGCCACCCCGGTGCAGCTGACCTGGTACGGCGCAGCTACCGCCCGGTCCCGAGATCCCCTGCGCACCGCCTCGCTTCCGCTCTCCGCGCTCTCCGCCTTCAAGGTTCCGGCCCGGTCGGTCGTGGTCCTCAGCGCTCCTTGACCCTGAGCCGCCCAGCTGCGCCCTCTGAGCTCAGAGGGCGCAGCTGGGGCAAGGGCTGACCGGTTGCCTGGCGGTCAGCTGGCCGGGTAGTCGGTGACCAGCAGCCGGTAGGGGGCAGCGTCCTCCTCGATGGTCGGGAAGCGCCCGACGGGGTCCAGAAAGAAATTGTCGTTCTTGTCGTCGTTCACCGTGGAGACCTCGCCGGCGAGTACCGCTTCCTCTACCGCGTAGAACTCGTGGTAGACGTAGGGCTCTAAGGTGATGCTCTCTCCCGGAGCCAGCTGCACGCTCCCCCCGGCTGGGACGGTGCGCAGCACCCCGTCGCAGCGCAGCGTGACCGGGTCCTCAGAGAAGCCCCCGGAGGGATCGGCCAGGTGCAGGATCAGCTCCAGCGTCCCGCCGCTGCGGTTGATGATGTCCTCGGTCTTGGCGATATGGTAGTGGTGGACCACCCGCTGCTGGGGCTTGCAGATCAGGATCTTTTCGCAGTAGACCTTGCCGCGGCCGCTGGCCAAGGCAGCCGGGGAACCGTTGCGGAGGGTGAACAGCAAGACACCGCAGCGCCCGAAGTCCCCGGAGCCGTAATCGGTCACGTCCCAGCCTAGGCCGCGCTGGTAGATCTCCTGGATCTCTTCTCCCCGCTGGGCCCACTGTTCTGGTGTCCAGGATGCAAAGGGCGGCAGGTGGAAGTGGTGGGCTCTCAAGAATTGTTCGGCTTCCTGGACGATGGCGTTGATCTCCGATCGCTTCATCGCGCTCCTTGGCGGCGGACCTCGCTGCCGGACTCGGTCAGCTGCAGGTGATGGGGTGCTGCGCTGCCTGGGTCCAACCACCACAGGCTGCGCGCCGCTTCTGGGCTGACCGGCAGAGTGGCGCGCTCCCCGGGCAGCATATCGAAGGCGTTGCGGTCCAGTTCGGTCTCAGCCCAGACCCAGACGTTGCGCAGCGCCCCTGGGCTGGAGATCTCCAACCCCTGCTCGCTCCAGCGCCACTCCGGCGGCGGTTGGCTCGCGCCTCCTCGCTGCGGCCACTGCAGGGCGCGCGCTCTCTGCCCCCGGCTCTCCGCCCCTGCCACCCAGAGCAGTTCGCTGGCTGAGGGGAGGCCTGCCCAGCGCAGCGGTAGGGAGCCGTCCGGCTGAGCCGGGAGATCGCGCGTGCCCTCCCAATGGACCCGGCCGGCCAGGTCCATGGCCCTCAGGGACACGTGGACGCTGCCCAGTGCAGACGGCGCTGCCATCAGCCAGAGCTGGGCCTCCCCTGACCCTACTTCGAGGTCTACGGCCAAGGGACTGAGCGCTCGCTGGACGGCGAAGTAGGCAGCCTTACGCCGCCCTAGGTAGTCGATGAGCGACCAGCTGGGGCCCGGCCACACGTCGTTGAGCTGCCAGACCAGCGCGCCGCCTACCTCCCGCTGCGCGTTCCAGCCCCGCCGGAACCCCAACACCCCGCGCCGCATGGCTTCGGCTTGGACCCACTGGCTCAGGTAGATCCGCTCCTCTAGGGACCAACCGCTGGAGCGCCCGGTGGCCAGCTCCAGGTAATGGTCCTGGCGCTGCTCGCCTTCGCCGGCTTTGTTGTGGTGGACCAGGCTGGGGCTGCCGGGGGTCAGCTGGTCAGCCGAGATGGCGGTCCGCAGCGTGGAGAGCGCGGGGAGGGACTGCATGCCGAACTCGCTGACGAAGCGGCCTCCGAACTTGGGATAGTCCTGATAGGGGGCCATGGCCCCGTGCCAGATCTCCCAGGTGTGCCGGTCGCCTACCCCTGGATCGGAGGCCCGTTCGCCGCCGTAGGGGCTGCCCGGCCAGTAGGGTCTCTGGGGATCGAGTTGGTGGCACAGCGCAGGTAGCAGCTCTTCGTAGAGGGTACGCGCCAGGAATCTAGGTGCGCCGGGCCGATCTAGGCCGATCGATTCAGCGACCAGGTAGTCCTCGTTGTTGCCGCACCACAGGGCCAGCGACGGGTGCTCGCGCAGGCGGGCGATGGCCTGTTCGGCTTCAGCTTTGACTGAGGCCACGAAGTCAGGGTAGGTGGGGTAGATCCCGCAGGCGAACGGGAAGTCCTGCCAGACCAGCAGGCCGAGCTGGTCGCAGATACGGTAGAAGGTGTCGTGTTCGTAGATACCTCCCCCCCAGACCCGCAGCATGGCCATGTGGGCCGAGACGGCCTGCTCCAGCCGCTGGCGGTAGCGCTGCTCGGAGACCTGGGAGGGGTCTAAGTGCTCGGGGATCCAGTTGGCACCCCCGGCAAACAGCGCCCTGCCGTTCACCTCAAAGTAGAAACTGCGCCCGGCGCTGTCCGGCTCCTGCACCAGCCTGAGTTGCCGGAAACCGACCTGGCGTTCGGCGCGGTCGCAGACTACCCCGCTATCCAGCAGCTCGGCCTGCAGCCGGTACAGCGCTGGGCGCCCGAGCGAATAGGGCCACCATAGCTGCACATCGGCCAAGGCGAAGCTGGCCTGACCGAGATCGGCAGGCAGGATCTTTCGGAAGACCTCCGCTCCCTCTGGGTCCAACAGGGTCAGCGCCAGTTGGCTGGCCGGGCTCTGCCCGGCCACCTCCCAGCGGACTTCCAGGTGGCCGCTGCGCTGTTTCCAGTCCAAGGAGTAGTCGCTGCGCAGGGCGGCGATCCGCTGCACGAAGCGTTCCAGCCGCACCTCCCGCCAGGGCCCGCAGCCGGCTAGGGTGGGTCCCCAGTCCCAGCCGTACTGATACTGGGCCTTGCGGACGTGGAGCCGGCTGCTCTCGCCGTTCCACAGCGGCTGCTTGCCGAAGCGCTGCTCCAGTTCCCGGCCCCTGCGCAGCGCCGAGTCGAAGGCCAGGACTAGCAGGTTGCGCCGTCCCAGAGAGACTCCCAGGCGGTGCGCGCAGAACATGTTGTCGCTGCGCAGCAAAAGCTCTCCGTTCAGCCAGACTTCGCAGAAGGTGTCGAGCCCGTCGAGGCAGAGCTGGTCGGTCGCTTCCGGGTCTTCTTCCCGCTCGAACTCCAGCCGGTAGATCCAGTCGCGCTCGGCAACCCACTGGACCTCGCGTTCGTTGCAGTCCAGATAGGGGTCAGGAATCAACCCAGCTCGGTAGAGGTCTTGGTACACGGTTCCGGGGACGGCTGCTGGCAGCCAGCCGTCCCCGGACTGCGCGTCCTCCCAGACGGGGAGTCCTTGCTTTCTTTCCCGGAAGTACCAGCGGTGTTGGAGCGGTTGGCGGTCGGCAGTTTTCAAGGTTCACCTCGGAGCCAAGATGTTTACTAAACGTAGCAAGTCGGTAAGGACATGTCAATGCGGCGGGGTGGTACGCCGGTAAAAGACGGACTTATAGATATACTGCAGCTGTGTGTGCCCCGGACACTAGGCAGACCACGATCCGCGACGTCGCCAAGCGCGCAGGGGTCTCGGTCGGTACTGTCTCCAGGGCGCTCAGGGGCCAGACCGGGCTGACCGAGCAGCGCCGCCAGCAGATCCTGACGGTGGCCCAGCAGGTCGGCTACGACTTGAACCGACTCCGCCCAGGCCGCTTCCGCCGGGTCCTCTTCCTGTTGCACCGGCAACACGCCACCCTGCAAGCCAATCCTTTCTACGCTCCGGTCCTGCACGGTGTCGAGGAGCTATGCCGCAGTCGGGGCCTGGCTCTGTCCTACAGCTCGGTCGGGCCGGGCGACGGCGTGGGCGATCTGGCCCGCCTGCACGAAGCTGATGGCCTGCTCTGCGTGGGCTTTTTCGAACCCGAATGGCTGGGGGAGCTGCGCCAGATCAGCCGCCGGCTGGTCCTGATCGACCACTTTCATGAAGACTTCCCTTCAGTGAACTCCGATAATCTAGGAGGGGCTAAAGCGGCAGTCCTCCACCTGATCCACCGCGGCCGGCGGCGGATTGCCTTCGTCTCTGGACCACCCCAGCACTACAGCATCGCCCAGCGCCGGCAGGGCTACCTGGACGCGCTGGAGCAGGCCGGCCTGCCGGCGCTGCCAGAGTACCAAGTGGTGCGCAACCCGCCCGAGGATGAGCTGGCCACTCCGGCAGCGGTGCAGCGCTTGCTCGCCCTGCCCAATCCCCCGGACGCCATCTTTGCCTACAACGACGCGACCGCTATGATTGCGATGAAGGTCTGCCAAGAGCTGGGTCTTTCGGTTCCAGGGGATATCGCCGTCGCCGGCTTCGACGATCTGGCTGCGGCTGCTCAAACCTCGCCGTCTCTCACCTCGGTGGCGGTCGATAAGGAAGCTCTGGGGCGGGAGGGGATGCGCTTGCTCCTGCGCCAGCCCCACCCTGGTTCGGGCCCGATCCATAAGGTCATTCCGGTTTCCCTGATCCTGCGAGAGAGCTCAGGTTAGGTGTTGTCCTGCTCTGCCAGCGCACTGGAGGTCCCATGCCACAGTTCGATATGCCCTTGGACCAGCTCAGGACCTATTCCCCGGATCTGCCCTGCCCCGAAGACTTTGATCCGTTCTGGCAGGAGGGCTTAGCCCAGGCCCGGCAGAATTCGGCGCCGCCCAGCTACCGCGAAGTGGAGGTCCCAGTCTCGACCATACGCGCTTTCGATGTTACCTTCGGGGGCTACGCTGGCCAACCGGTGCATGCCTGGTTGATTCTCCCCAAAGAGGCCGGTGCTTCCTTGCCTGGGGTAATCGAGTTGATCGGTTACGGGGGAGGGCGCGGCTTTCCTCACGAGCGCCTGCTCTACGCCAGCGCTGGCTACGCCCACCTGGTGCTGGACAGCAGGGGGCAGGGGTTAGTCAGTCTGGACGCTGCGAGTTCCGGAGACCCTCACGCCCGCGGCTGGATGACCCAGGGAATCGGTCACCGAGGGACCTACTACTACCGCCGGCTCTACCTGGACGTGGCCCGCGCGGTGGATACGTTGGCTTCGCACCCCGCGGTCGATCCCGAGCGGTTGGCTGTGACCGGCGCCAGCCAAGGTGGTGGTCTGGCCATCATCGCCGCTGGCCTGCAGCCGGGGTTGTTGGCCTGCCTCCCGGATGTCCCCTTCCTCTGCCACTTTGGGCGCGCCATCACCATCACCGACAGCTTGCCCTACGCCGAGATCGCCGAGTATCTGCGCGCTCGCCGTCATGAGGAAGCAGCTGTCTTGGATAACCTGCGCTATTTCGATGCGGTTCACTTCGCTGCCAGGGCGAAAGCTAGGGCGCTTTTCAGTGTCGGTCTCATGGACGAGGTTTGTCCTCCTAGCACCGTCTTTGCCGCCTTCAACCGCTATGGAGCTGTCGAAAAAGAGATTGCAGTTTACCCTTTCAATCGCCATGAGGGCGGTGGGGGACAACACGAGCTGCGTAAGTTGCAATTGTTGCGCGCGGTCTTTTCTGGGTGAGCGTAGCTTGACAGTCTTCCTGCGCGCTGGCTTCCAACCCTCGGAGGTAGCCTTGGTGCGCAGCAGGCTGCACAAAAGCCATTGGAAGCGGGGGCTCCCAGCGGTGGCCATGGTCAGCGAGAGCGCCATCGGGGAAGCGTACCTGCGCCCCATCGACTTCCGCGACCTGCCCTAGAGCGACTGCGGGCGAGTTGGGAAGCTCCCTGATCTGACCGGCATGCAGGTAGTCGCAGGGGAATAGCGGCGCCCATCTGGAGCCCTGGCGCAGGGGTCCGCCGGCTTCCAGCAGCGATCCGCAAAGAGCCCTAGGCTAACCCTAGGAGTAGGGCGCTGCCAAGGGATCGCAGTCAGGTAGCTCGACCGACCACCGCTCTGGCCGAGGTAGCTTCGGTGAGGGTAACTTGGGGGAGCTGGATGGGGAGCCTGCGCGCAGCTCCCCAGCTCAAGGCGTCCCTGTCAAGGCGCCTACGCGTATTGACAGCTGCGCCCGCCCACCTTATCCTCCTCTTAGGCTTCTCTAAGGCGGTGGTAGCAGAGATATC
>JAJZIR010000003.1:140288-148799 GCA_021810505.1 bacterium | reverse complement strand
CCACCCTGACCCCCTCCTCGCCCACCAAGACCCCATCTTCCACCACCGTGACCCCGTCCTCGACCACCGTGACCCCGTCCTCGACCACCAAGACCCCATCTTCCACCACCGTGACCCCGTCCTCGCTGCACTCCACCGCCCCGACAAGGAGTCCTGTGACCACACCTTCTTCCACCACCGCGACCCCTTCTGCGCAGACCCAGCTGCCCGCTTCGGGTCCCGCTGGCTCCGGGGGGCACTGATCTTGCCTGCGGGTTGGCGCCGCCTGAGGCGGGCTTACGGGTTGGGCTATCCCCTCAGCTACCGGCAACGGCCGGTGCAGGCTAGCCCGGTGCCGCAGCCCCGGTCCTCGGCTGCCCGGCTCCGGGGAGGGCGGGTGCGCTACCCCTGGGCGCTGGCTGCCGCTGTTTTGTTTCCCGCCGCCCTAGCCACCTCGGTGCAGCAGCTCGACTTGAAGGCCCAGGTCCAGCGCTCCGTCCTGGCTATCGTCGCTACCGTCACCGCCAGGAGTTACCAGCAGATCAGCGGTTACCCCTGGACCGACTACACTTTGGCTATCCAGGACACCCTATGGGGGAGCGCCTCGGTCCTTCCTACGGTGCAGGGCAACCCGGCCCTCCAGATCCTGGGCGGACCTACCCTGGTGCTCGTCGGGGCCCCCAAGCTCAAGGTGAACGGTCAATACGTCTTGCTGCTCTACAGCGGGACCATGGATGACCCGGTGGTGGGGGTGAACCAGGGGATCTACCCGGTGCAGGGCGGTGAGGTCCAGCTCCCCTCCGGGCCGGTGGCGCTGCAGCAGTTCGAGAACCAGCTCCAGACCGAGCGCAGCCAGCAGAGCGGTGGGGGATCGTGAAGCTGCTTCCCGCTGCCTTGTTGGCCCTGCCGCTGGCCTTGGCCGCTCCTGCCTCCACTCCCGCCCCGGTCGCCCCCAAGCAGGTCAGCGTCCCGGTGACCAGCGCCAGCTCCCAGGCGACCGCGGCTCTGCGGGCGGCCCTGAAGTCCTTGAGCAGCAAGCAGCTGCTGTTCACCCTGCAGCTGGAGCCCAACGGCAACCGGCGCTTCCAGCTGGGCAGCCAGGTCCCCTTCAACCCGGACGAGGGGAGCAGGACGCTGGTCCAGGGCCCTCTGGAGACGGTCCAGGTCAATCCCGAGAGCCCCTTGCCCCTGCAGGAGGTCTGGCTGGCCGAGACGGCCCGGCTGCTGGGGGCCAGCGTCCCACAGATCCTGCCTCCGAACTTCCAGCTGAGCAAGCGCGAGACCCGCCAGCTCGGGGCCCACTTCAGCCAGTCGGCCGATCTGACCGGCAGCGGCAAGGTATCCTTGGTCGACCTGGCGATTTTAGCCAGCAACTACGGCAAACGCGGTTTCGGGATCCCCGGG
Source organism: bacterium (assembly GCA_021810505.1). Classification (GTDB taxonomy): domain Bacteria; phylum Deinococcota; class Deinococci; order Deinococcales; family Deinococcaceae; genus JAJZIR01. The sequence continues at coordinate 147,416 of JAJZIR010000003.1, read as the reverse complement.
GACCTCAGCGGAGCCGGGGTGGTGAACGCCAAGGACGTCTCGCTGTTCGCTCAGCAGTTTCCTCTGATCTGGCCCAAGTGAAGGCCGCCGACCGATCATAGTTCCCGGACTTCGGATTCCGGCTGAGGGCTCAGGCCGGCCAGAACGGTGAACAGCACTCCGCCCAGGATCAAAGCGCCCCCCAGCAGGCCCACCGGGGTCAGCCGCTGCCCCCACCACAGCGCCGATACCGCCGAGGCCACCACCGGTTCCAGCGTGGCGATCAGGGAGGCCTTGCTGGCCTCTAGCCGGCGCAGGCCCAAGGAGTAGAGGCCGTAGGCGCCGTAGGTGCACAGCAGCGCCAACAGGATCAGCGCGCTCCAAGCCAGCGGGCTCTTGTGGGCGAAGTGGACCAGCGGGAGCAGGGTCAAGGCGCCCACCGGCAGCGCATAGAGGAACAGGGTCTGCCCGGCGTAGCGCTTCAGGTAGACCTTGCCGAACAGGTAGTAGGCCGCGTAGGAGAGGCCGGAGATCAGCCCCCAGAACAGGCCGGGCAGGTTGGGGTGCAGCCCTCCCTGGGCTGAGGTCACCAAGACCCCCAGCAGGATCAGGGCCAGCGCGCCCAGCTTGCCCGGGGTGAGGCGCTCCCTCAGCAGCCAGGGGGACAGGGCGGTGACCCAGCCTGGAGCGGTGTAGAGCAGGACGGCGGCCAGGGGGGCGCCTCCGGTCTGCACCGCCAGCTGGTAGCTGGCGAACAGCAGAGCCACGCCCAGCACCCCGAAGAGCAACAGGGCCGCTAGGTCCCCCCTGCGGACCCGGGTCTGGCCGGTCAGCAGGGCGTGTAGCCCGAACAGCACGCCTCCCAACAGGGCCCGCCAGAAGGCCACCTCCAACGGGCCCACTCCCTGGCGGAAAGCCAGGATGGACAGAGGCCCGATAAGCCCCCACAGGCTGGCCGCGGCCAGCATGTACAGGTAACCCGCCGGGCTACCCCGCTCGGCTCCGCTCACCGCCAAGGTTGCCGGGCGCGACCCCGCGGAGGGCGCTGGGTGGTGTGCGGAGCGGCGCGCCGCTCCATAGCCTCTGAAATCTCTGACCCCCTACCCAGCAGTTTTCAGGGAAGCTGGGCAACTGCAAGTATAGGGGCGCCCCGCCGGCGAGAAGGCGCCATGATGGTGGGGTGGAGGACCCCGATCGCTCTGCCCCCGAACCGGCCCTAGCCGGCGATACCTACCAGCGCTTGGCCTTGCGCACCGCCGCCTATCCCGCAGATTTCGCGCTGATCTACCCGGTGTTGGGCCTGGCCGGCGAAGCCGGCGAGCTGGCCAATAAGGTCAAGAAGCTGCTTAGGGACGCCGGCTGGTCGCCGGGCCAACCGCTGCCGGAACCGGCCTCGGGCGAGTTGGCCGATGAGTTAGGTGACTGCCTCTGGTACGTGGCCGCTGTTTGCCAGGACCTAGGGCTCTCGCTGGAGGTGCTCATGCGCGCCAACCTGGAGAAGTTGCGCGGTCGCAGCCGGCGCGGGACGCTGAAGGGTTCCGGAGACCAGCGCTGACCCCGCGCTATGATGGGGCGAGAGGTGCACGATGACCGATGTCCAGCAAATGCAACCAGCCTGGTTGGCCGGGGCCTGGAAGGAGACCGCTAAGTCCTTTCCGGTAGTCAGCCCGTTCAGCGGAGAGGTGGTGGCCAACGTCGCCGACTGCGGCGAGCAGGAGGCCCGCCTGGCCGCCGATCAGGCCTGTCAGGCCTTCTCGGAGTGGCGCGGCCAGACCGCCTTCGCCCGCGCCGAGCTGCTGGAGCGCTGGTACCAGGCTATGTTGGCCCACGACCAGGAGATCGCCCGGCTGATGGCGCAGGAGATGGGCAAGCCGGTCTCCGAGGGCCTGGGAGAGGTGCGCTACGCGGCCAGCTTCCTGCGCTGGTTCGCCGAGGAGGCCAAGCGGGTGGCCGGCGAGTTCTTGCCCTCGCAGTCGGCCCGGAAGCGGCTCTGGATCCTCAAGCAGCCGGTCGGACCGGTCTACGCCATTACCCCCTGGAACTTTCCGGCAGCCATGGTGACCCGCAAGGTCGCGCCCGCGCTGGCGGCCGGCTGCAGCGTCATTCTCAAGCCCGCCGAGGAGAGCCCGCTCACCGCGCTGTACCTGGCCCGGCTGTGGGCGGAGGTGGGCGGCCTGCCCGCTGCCTTCCAGGTGCTGCCTGCCAGCGATCCTGCTCCCCTCTCGCGGGTGTTGATGGCCGATTCCAGGATCCGCAAGCTCACTTTTACCGGATCGACCGAGGTCGGCTTGATGCTCTACCAGGAGGCGGCCAAGACGCTCAAGCGGGTTTCTCTGGAGCTGGGCGGTGGGGCGCCGGTGCTGGTCTTCGACGACGCTGACCTGGACGCCGCCCTCAGCGGAGTGCTCACTGCCAAGTTCCGCAACGTGGGCCAATCCTGCGTCGCCGCTAACCGCATCTACGTCCAGCGGGATATCTACGCCGCCTTCTCCAAGCGCTACGCCGAGCTGGCCGAGCAGCTCAAGGTGGGCGACCCCTTGCGGCCGGAGACCCAGATCGGCCCCTTGGTCAGCCGCCAGGCGGTGGATAAAGTGAAGCGGCACCTAGAGGACGCCTTGGACCGCGGCGCGACCTTGCTCACCGGAGGGAGGACCGAAGGCCTCACCGTCTGGCCCACCGTGTTGGCCGACGTCCCCAGAGAGGCGCTGGCGGTCAGCGAGGAGACCTTCGGACCCCTCGCGCCCCTGATCCCCTTCGGCAGCGAGGAGGAGGCTGTCCAGCTGGCCAACCGCGGCCAGGCTGGGCTGGCCGCCTACGTCTGGACCCGCGACCTGCGCAGGACTCTGCTGACCAGCGAGGCGCTGGAGTTCGGCATCGTCGGGGTCAACGACGGCGTCCCCTCGACCGCCAACGCTCCCTTCGGCGGCGTGAAGTTCAGCGGCCTGGGGCGCGAGGGTGGCCATGAGGGGATCGCCGAGTACTTAGAGACCAAGTTCGTCTCCATCGACCTGCCCTGAGCGCCCTGGGCTGGCTGCTGGGGCGAGGAGGTGTGCTGTGGGGGAGCGCGGGGAGCTGGAGAGTCCCGGCGAGCAGGAGCTGGAGAGCTGGGCGTTGCAGCTGGAGCGCAGCGGGGATTATCAGGTCCTGAGGCGGCTCCGGCTCAGGCCGGTGACGGGGGACCTGGGCCCCAAGACCGGTACCAGGACTGGCCTGATCGTCGACCTGGAGACCACCGGCTTAGATCCCCAGTCAGCCGAGATCGTCGAGGCGGCGGGGCTGCGCTTCCGCTACAGCCTGGACGGCCAGGTCCTGGAGGTGAGCGGGGAGTGGAGCGCCCTGCGCGAGCCCGATGTTCCGCTGCCTCCCGAGACCACTAGGATCACCGGGATCACCCCGGAGGAGCTGGCCGGCAAGAGTATCGACCCAGAGGCCTTCTGTGCCTTCGCGGCCCCGGCGGCGATCGTGATCGCTCACCACGCCGCCTTCGACCGGCCGATCGCCGAGAGGATGTTCCCCTGCCTGCGCGCCAAGCCCTGGGCTTGCTCGCTGGTGGAGATCGGCTGGACCGAGGCGGGGCACTCCAGCGCGGCGCTGCAGGCGCTGCTGCGCGACGCCGGGCTGTTCTCGGACAGCCACAGGGCCCTACCGGACTGCCGAGCTCTGCTGGAAGTGCTGTCTCAGCCGCTGGGAGAATCGGGAACCGCCTTGGGCCAGCTGCTGCTCTCGGCTAGGAGGCTGACCACACTGCTGAAGGTCTCGGCGCCCTTCGAGGCCAACGAGCAGCTTCGGCAGCGGGGCTACCGCTTCCAGCGCGCCGACCGCTGCTGGTTGAAGGAGGTGGAGCGCGCGCAGGCCGAAGCCGAGGAAACCGAACTCCGCGGGCTCCTGGGAGGTCACCTGCAGGTAAATTTGCAGCAAGTGGACGCCCTGAGCCGCTATGCCCTGCCCCAGGAGGAGATTTGAAGGCGCAGCCCGAGGTTCGGCCTGAGCCCACTTGGCCGGCAACCCTGGCGATTTTGGTGATCCTGATCCTCCAGCTCACGCTGCTGCACCGCTTGACAGTGGGGCCGAATTGGCTCGAGCCCGTGCTGGAGGTCCTGATCCTTATCCCGGTGACGGTGCGGGCCCCGCTGAGGCTCCGGCTGCGCGATGAAGCCGGAGAGCGCCGGGGCCTAGCTATCGCCTTGTTGGCCCTGATCAACGCCGCCAACCTGGTCTCGCTGGCCCTGCTGGTGCGCAGCTTGCTCGCCGGGAGCAAGGCCAGCGGGGTGGCGCTGATCTACGACGCGCTCAAGCTGTGGCTCACCAACATCATCGTCTTCGGCCTGTGGTTTTGGGAGCTGGACCGGGGAGGCCTGGCGGCGCGCAGCCAGGACGTCGACCTCCCCCCTGATTTTGCTTTCCCGCAAACCATCACCCCCGGGCTGGCCGGGCCAGGCTGGCGCCCTAGCTTTCTCGACTACCTGTACGTGTCTTTCACCAACGCTACCGCCTTCAGCCCTACCGACACCATGCCCCTGAGCCCCTGGGCCAAGACCTTGATGGCGGTGGAGGCCCTGATCTCGCTGCTCACCATCGCCCTGGTAGCGGCTCGGGCAGTGAATATCCTGCCCTGATCTTTGGGTTGGCAGGGAAGGTCAACCCTCCGGATCTGCCCGGCAGGGACCACACTGTCCCTACCGGCTGGCGGCGGCAGGCCTGAGCCGACCTGATCTCCGCAGGCGACTTCACCTCTTCTCGCGCCCCTAGGAGGGCTTCGGTGCGGTTAGAAAAAGCCTGCGTCTGAGTGCGGGCTTTGGGCGCCCTGGGAGAGGGCGGAGCTGGTAATTCAAGGTTGCATGGGAGCTGCCCTTCCCAGCTTTCTTAGTTCGCTTAAAGCCGCTGATCCGCTCGGCCGAACTCCAACCTTCTTAACATATGGCCTGTATGCACCCGCGCCCTACTTTAACCTGACCCCGTGCGGCCAACCTGGCCGATCTCCCGGGCCGGACCTGGCTCAGCTTCATGAATAGCATGATCTCTTGACAAGGATGAGCGGGTCATGTAGCGTTCCTTGTATTATGCCTGCACTGCGCCGCGCATGCTTCCGTTTCCGCCTGCCGTCTCCAGCATCCAGAACCGCTCTTTTGGCTCAAGGGGGATTCCGTGAACGTTAAAAAGCTTTGGTACGCCGCCTCCAGAGCCCTGCTGCCGGCAATAGGCGCTGCCGTCCTAGTGGGCTGTAGCAACCTCAGCACCGTGCCCGGTGCATCGATGAAGGTGGCCACGCCCACCCTGTCGGTGATCCAAGGGGAGACTACACCGCCCGAGACCCTGACCATCACCCCCCAAAACGGCCTCGCCGGGACGATCGCTCTCAATTACGCCGTTCAGAATCAGCAGGGCCAGGCGGTCTCCAGCGGCTTCAGCTTTACACCTACCTCGGTGACCTTGAATGGCGTCACCACCGTTCAGCCCTCCTTGACGGTGGCCAGCAGCGTTCCAACTGGAACCTATACCGTGCAGGTGAACGCCTCAGAAGGGGACGTGCACTTCGGCGGCTCGTTCGACGTGGTGGTCACGCCAGCCAAGGCGACCATCAACTCGTTCACCCCGAGCACCTCCTCGCTGAGCGACGCGGGCGGCACGGTGACTTTGGCCTGGAACGTCAGCAACGCGGTGAGCTACGCCCTATCGGTCAGCCCGAGCAAGAGCGTCACCGGCATCCCGAGCACCATCCCGACCAGTCAGAACCAGGTCCAGGTGCAGTTGCCGGCCAACCCGACCGATACTTCCGTGACTTATACCTTCACCTTGAGCGCCACCGGCCCCGGCGGGCCCAGCTCGGTGGTGACCCAGACGGCGACGGTCACGGAGAGCCAGGTTCCGGCTCCTGCGATCAGCCAGCTCACCATCACGCCGACTAGCCTCAACTCCAACGGCGGTCAGGTGGGCCTGCAGTGGCAGGCCAGCAACGCGCAGAGCTACCAGGTCACGGTCTCGGGGTCGTCGAATGCAGACCTGAGCGGTGTGGCGGGGACTTCGCTGGATATTCTATCTGCGCAGACCTCCCTGAGCGGGATCACCATCCCGGCAAATACCACCACCCCAGCGGCTACCCAGACCTACACCTTCACGCTCACTGCTCTAGGTGAGGCCGGCAATCCTTCGGCGACCAAGTCGGTGAGCATCGATGTGACCGGCCAGGCGCAGGGGCACCTGCAGCTGGTTCTGGCGGGGATCCCCTCCGGAACTGGCTTTACTCCGCCTTCGGTAACCCTGGTGGGGGGTGGTTACAGCAAGACCCTGAGATCCAACCAGACTTTCGACGCCACGCTGTCTGCCGAGACCTACACTCTCAGCGCCCCCTCTTTCGAGGACGCTTACGGCAATATCTACAGCGCCACCTTGAGCGGGGTTTCTAACCAAACGGTCAGCGGCAGCGGAGCCAGCGCTGTAGCCAGCGGCCAAGTGGTGATCCAGGACGGCGCGGCGCCGACCCAGGTCTCCGTCACCTACAGCACCGATACAGCCCAGGTGCAGTTCGCCGTGAGCGGTCTACCCTCGGGCAAGCCGAGTGCGCTGATCCTCACGCCCGCGAGCGGGAGCCCGGTCACCATCACCGGGAGCGGCACCGAGAACCTGCCGGCTGGCACCTACACGGTGACCGACCAGACCAAGGACAGCTCCTACAACTACAGCCCGCAGCTCTCGGCCACTCCATCCCAGGCGCTCTCCTCGGCCACCCCTGGCCCCAGCACCACCCTGACCTTGACGGCAGGGGATACCTACAGCTTGAGCGCGGCCTACGCGGCGACCGACGGCGCCGCCCTGATCTCGGTGCAAGGGATCCCTGCGGTGGCCAACCCGCCCTCGGTGAGCTTCGGCCCGCTGACCGGTGCGCCGATCTTCACCACTACTCAGAACGTCTCCAGCCAGCCTGAGCCTTACCTGCCCCAGGCTTCCTACGCCGTCTCGGCCCCCGCCTTCTACGACCGTTTCGGCGACCAGTACACTGCGTCCCTGAAGCCGCCCTCGCCGATCTCCATCACCAACGGCGCCACCACCGACATCACCGTCAGCTACGCCACCACCACCGGCCAGCTGGTGATCGGGGATAGCGGCTTGCCCGGCGGGGCTCCCACTCCCCAAGTCACCGTCAGCAACCAG
>JAJZIR010000003.1:43564-140278 GCA_021810505.1 bacterium | reverse complement strand
CTCCATCACCAACGGCGCCACCACCGACATCACCGTCAGCTACGCCACCACCACCGGCCAGCTGGTGATCGGGGATAGCGGCTTGCCCGGCGGGGCTCCCACTCCCCAAGTCACCGTCAGCAACCAGGGCGTGAACGATCCCTCGATCAACGCTCCCGGCACTTACAACCTGGCCGGCGGACCGTCCGGCTCCCCGATCACCTACTTGGTCAGCGGCGCGCCAGTGGTCTATCAGGGCGTGACCTACACCGCTGCGCAAGAGTCGCCCTCTGTCACCGACGGCCAGACCCAGTCGGTCACTCTGGCCTACCAGGTGAGCGACGGGACCGTCACCGTCTCGGTCAGCGGCCTGCCTTCCAGCCTCACCTCGCTCAGCAGCCAAGCCGCGCCGGTGATCTCGGTAGGTAGCCTGTCCCAGACCGACAGCAGCTACACCCAGGGCGGTACCCAGACCCTGACCTTCAGCCCCTTGGCTGTAGGCGCCTCCTACAGCTTCACCGCCACCGATCCGGTCTCCTACACCGGCCCGGCTGGTCAGCAGAACTACCACCCCACCCTGCCCAGCCCAGTGAGCTTGACTGCGGCCAACCCGAACGCCAGCGCTGCGGTCACCTACCAGGTGGGCCCAGTCCACTTCACCAAGCTGCAGGGCAATTCGGTGACCGGAAGCTCCCCCAACCAGACCGTCTCGGTCCAGGCTGCCAGCAGCGGCGAGTCGGTCACCCTGAGCTGGGTTGCGGACAACGCTGCCAGCTACAGCCTCTCGGCCAACCCGTCCACCGGTGTCACCTACGGGACCTCGGACAGCTCCAGCTTCAGCGGCAGCACCGCTACCAGCGAGCAGGTCAACTTCCCCTACCCAGGAAGCAACGGGACTGCCTCCTACACCCTGACCCTGACCGCTCAGGGCAGCGGCGGTGGCAGCGCTAGCGCCACCTTCACCGTCACGGTCGGGCAGCTCGGTTACCTGCAGGTCCAGACCGGCAATACCAGCTTGCCCACGGCGTCTGGCCCGGCTCCGACCTTGACCCTCAAATTCGGTAGCGCTACGGTCAACTCCAACATCGGTGTGGTCACCGGAACCGACATCAGCAGCGAGGCGCTCTCGGTCGGCAGCTACACCCTCACCGGGACCAACTTCACCGACAGCTACGGCAACATCTGGGCCCCCACCTTCACTGCCAGCGGCACCAGCTCCCAGTCCAGCCCGGCGAGCTACACCCTGACCACCGCCGATACCAACTCCAGCCCGCTCAGCGTCACGGTCACCTACAGCACCCAGACCGGCGCAGTCCCCTTCACCTTCACCGGCAAGAACAGCTCGGGAGGGGCCCTGTCCGGTCAGAGCGTGACCATCAGCGGCGGCGGACTCAGCAGCCCAGAGACCGTGACCCCAAATACGGCCGAGCCGGTGCTGCTGCCGGCCAGCACGACGTCCTACACCCTCACCGCCAATCCGGTGAAAGGCAACACCTACACCTACCAGGGCAGCGTGACCGACACCACCCTGACCGTCTCGGCCGGCGGCAACTACCCGCAAACCGTCTCTTACGCGCCTTCTAGCGGCGCGGCCAGCGTCACCATCTCCGGCACAGGCACCAGCAACTTCCCCAGCATCACCCTGGCCCCCAAGGCCAACCCCAGCCAGTCCAACACCACCACCTTCAACAACGGGAACATCTCTAACCAGTTGGTCCCCTACCTGCCGGCCACCACCTACCTGCTCACCGCGCCCAACTTCACCGACCAGTACGGCAACGTCTACAGCGCGGCCCTCAGCAGCAACCCGGCGGGTACCCAGAACAGCGATACCCTGACCACCTCCATCACCAACGGCGCCACCACCGACATCACCGTCAGCTACGCCACCACCACCGGCCAGCTGGTGATCGGGGATAGCGGCTTGCCCGGCGGGGCTCCCACTCCCCAAGTCACCGTCAGCAACCAGGGCGTGAACGATCCCTCGATCAACGCTCCCGGCACTTACAACCTGGCCGGCGGACCGTCCGGCTCCCCGATCACCTACTTGGTCAGCGGCGCGCCAGTGGTCTATCAGGGCGTGACCTACACCGCTGCGCAAGAGTCGCCCTCTGTCACCGACGGCCAGACCCAGTCGGTCACTCTGGCCTACCAGGTGAGCGACGGGACCGTCACCGTCTCGGTCAGCGGCCTGCCTTCCAGCCTCACCTCGCTCAGCAGCCAAGCCGCGCCGGTGATCTCGGTAGGTAGCCTGTCCCAGACCGACAGCAGCTACACCCAGGGCGGTACCCAGACCCTGACCTTCAGCCCCTTGGCTGTAGGCGCCTCCTACAGCTTCACCGCCACCGATCCGGTCTCCTACACCGGCCCGGCTGGTCAGCAGAACTACCACCCCACCCTGCCCAGCCCAGTGAGCTTGACTGCGGCCAACCCGAACGCCAGCGCTGCGGTCACCTACCAGGTGGGCCCAGTCCACTTCACCAAGCTGCAGGGCAATTCGGTGACCGGAAGCTCCCCCAACCAGACCGTCTCGGTCCAGGCTGCCAGCAGCGGCGAGTCGGTCACCCTGAGCTGGGTTGCGGACAACGCTGCCAGCTACAGCCTCTCGGCCAACCCGTCCACCGGTGTCACCTACGGGACCTCGGACAGCTCCAGCTTCAGCGGCAGCACCGCTACCAGCGAGCAGGTCAACTTCCCCTACCCAGGAAGCAACGGGACTGCCTCCTACACCCTGACCCTGACCGCTCAGGGCAGCGGCGGTGGCAGCGCTAGCGCCACCTTCACCGTCACGGTCGGGCAGCTCGGTTACCTGCAGGTCCAGACCGGCAATACCAGCTTGCCCACGGCGTCTGGCCCGGCTCCGACCTTGACCCTCAAATTCGGTAGCGCTACGGTCAACTCCAACATCGGTGTGGTCACCGGAACCGACATCAGCAGCGAGGCGCTCTCGGTCGGCAGCTACACCCTCACCGGGACCAACTTCACCGACAGCTACGGCAACATCTGGGCCCCCACCTTCACTGCCAGCGGCACCAGCTCCCAGTCCAGCCCGGCGAGCTACACCCTGACCACCGCCGATACCAACTCCAGCCCGCTCAGCGTCACGGTCACCTACAGCACCCAGACCGGCGCAGTCCCCTTCACCTTCACCGGCAAGAACAGCTCGGGAGGGGCCCTGTCCGGTCAGAGCGTGACCATCAGCGGCGGCGGACTCAGCAGCCCAGAGACCGTGACCCCAAATACGGCCGAGCCGGTGCTGCTGCCGGCCAGCACGACGTCCTACACCCTCACCGCCAATCCGGTGAAAGGCAACACCTACACCTACCAGGGCAGCGTGACCGACACCACCCTGACCGTCTCGGCCGGCGGCAACTACCCGCAAACCGTCTCTTACGCGCCTTCTAGCGGCGCGGCCAGCGTCACCATCTCCGGCACAGGCACCAGCAACTTCCCCAGCATCACCCTGGCCCCCAAGGCCAACCCCAGCCAGTCCAACACCACCACCTTCAACAACGGGAACATCTCTAACCAGTTGGTCCCCTACCTGCCGGCCACCACCTACCTGCTCACCGCGCCCAACTTCACCGACCAGTACGGCAACGTCTACAGCGCGGCCCTCAGCAGCAACCCGGCGGGTACCCAGAACAGCGATACCCTGACCACCTCCATCACCAACGGCGCCACCACCGACATCACCGTCAGCTACGCCACCACCACCGGCCAGCTGGTGATCGGGGCCAGTTACCCTTCGCAGGTTCCCGCCGCCACTTTGGCCCCGATGCAGGTGAGCCCTTCCGGGACCAACACCGTGCTCAAGCAGGTGTCGTCCAACGGCAGCTACAACCTGCCAGCCGGCTCCTACACCGTAAGCGCGGGGGTGCTCGACTACAACGGCAGCTCCTATACGGCGACCCCTAGCTCGGCGACGGTCGTCGTCACGGCCGGCGGTACGGTCTCGCAGAACTTCACTTACCAGGCGGCGACCGGCTCGCTCACGGTGGATGCCAGCGGTCTTCCCGGAGACAGCAGCGCTTCGCCGGCCGCGATCACCGTGAACGGCCAGACTCAGGACATCTCCTCGGCGGCGACCAGCGGCAGCACGGTCTTCGACTACCTGCCTCCCCAGACCTACTCCGTCGGCGCTGCCGACGTGACCGATCCGGGACCCTCGGCGTCGCCCTATGCCGAGACGGTCACCTACGCTCCCACTCCGAGCGCCCAGAGCGCTTCGGTCACGGCTGGCCAGAATGCCACTGCTTCCGTGACCTACGCTCCGGAGCCGGTGACCCTTACCCAGATCACGTCCTCGGATAACGGTCAGGCCCAGTCCACTGGAACGAGCGGCGAGACGGTAACTTTCAGCTGGACGGCTACCAACGCCGAGTACTACAGCTTGTCGGTGAGCCCTTCGACAGGGGTGCAGCTGCCGGCCAACTCCGCTGACCTGACCACCAACTCCGCTCAAGTCACCTTCCCCAACAACTCCTCCAGCGCCGACGAGAGCTACACCGTCACGGTCACAGCCCACGGCGTGAACACGACGGCTTCGCTGGGTTATCAGGAGACGGTCCTTCCTGATCAGATCGCCGTGGCTACCTACGCTACCGGGGCCCAGCCGGTGACCGGTCTGGCCATCAACTCCTCTGGGGCTGTCTTCACCGTCAACCCCGCCGCCAATCAGGTCGAGGAGACGACGACTGCAGGGACCAACTCCTTCGCCTCCTCCGACGTGGTTGCCCCCTACGCCGTCGCCGTGGACGGGAGCGGCAATGTCTGGGTGGCCAACGGCGGCGGGAACTGCTCGGCGACCAGCCCAGACAACTGCGCGGTGTTAGAGTACCTCTCTTCCGGCGGAACCCCGACAGTGTTCACCGGGACGGCGGATAGCAGCACGTCCGCTACGTTCAACGAGGCGCGCAGCATCGCGATCGACAACTCCGGCAACGTCTGGGTAGGAAGCTACGCCAACTCGGAGGTGGTCGAGATCGCTCCCAGCACCTCTAGCTATACTCCCTACTTCCTCCCTGCGCGCCCCAACGCCATCGCTACCGACGGCTCCGGCAACGTCTGGGTCACCACCCAGAGCGGTCTGTACGAGCTGGTCAGCGGCGCGTCCTCGTTCACGCAAGTTGCGGCGACAAGCGGGCAGGACCTCCAAGGCGTGGCCGTCGACCGCTCCGGTAACGTCTGGTTTGCCGATCCTGCTGTGAATACGGTCTACGAGTACGTCCCTGGGACGGCTACCCTCAACGCCTTCACCAACGCCCACGCCTCTCAGGCCGCCTTCAGTAACCCTTACGGCGTGGCCGTCGACGGTTCCGGCAACGTCTGGGTGACCAACGAGGGTTCGACCAGCGTCGCTGCGATTCTCGCGGGGAGCTCCCCTAGCAGCTACTCGCCGGTGGTCTACTCCTCAACCTCCCTGCAAGACCCCGCCGCGATCGGGATCGGCACCAGCGGCAGGTTGTGGCTGGGCAACACCAACGCCCTGACTCCGACCAACTTGGTCAGCATCTCCGGCCTGGCCAACCCCACCACCGATCCGCTGGTGGCTCAGACGCGCTGAGCCCGCGCTCGGCGCGCCGAGTTGCGCTTTAGGCCCCAGGGGTTCTCCCCTGGGGCCTAAAGCCGCGCCCACCTCAGCTCCGCACCGCGTCTTCCCTGAACTGCGCCGGGTTGCCTCCCAGCGCGGGTTTCTGGGGTAGCCGCACGGTCACGGTGGCTCCCTGCCCGGGCTCGCTGGCGATGTCGACCGCGCCGCCATGCAGGCGGACCAAGCGGTCGACGATGGCCAGGCCCAGCCCGCTACCCCGGTTGGCGGCCTGGCGGGCTCCGGGACTGCGGTAGAACGGCTCGAAGGCGCGCTCCCGCTCGCTGCCGCTCAGCCCTGGGCCGTCGTCGCGCACCCAGAGCAGCGCGCTGTCTCCTTCCCAGCGCAGGCCGATCTCCACCTGCCCCGCTTTGCCGTATTTGACGGCGTTGTCGACCAGGTTGCCCAGGATCTGGGCCAGCCGGTCAGGGTCGGCCAGCAGCGGCCGGGTGCTGCTGGCCCGCACCCGCAGCGTCGCGCCCGCCCTGGCGGCCACCTCGGCGAAGCGCTCGGCCACCTCCTGGCAGAGCGCCGCCCCGTCCACTTCCTCCGGCTGCAGTGAGACCTGGCCAGCGTCGCTGCTGGACAGAGTGTGCAGGTCCTCGATCAGCCGCTGCAGCAGCCGGCTCTGCCGGTTCAGCAGCGCCACCTGCTCGAAGTCCAGCGGGAAGACCTGGTCCTCGATGGCGTCCAGCCGGGCCTGCAGCGCGGCCAGGGGCGTCCTGAGCTCGTGAGCGATGTCCAGAACCATCTGCCTGCGGCCGCTGTCTAGCCGCTCCAAGCTCTGCGACATCAGGTTGAAGTCCTCGGCCAGCCTGGCCACCTCGCCGGCCATCCCGGAGGTGTCCACCCGGGCGGAGAGCTGGCCGCTGGCGATTCTCCTCGCCGCTCCGGCGACCTCCTCGAGCGGCTTGGCCGCCTGTTTGGCGATCAGGAAGGAGGCCGCTACCCCCCAGAGCACCGAGACGACGGCAGTCAGGGTGATGGCCACCAGCAGGGCGGTGTGCAGGTCCCAGCCAAAACCCAGCCTCGGCCCGATGATCCGCCCGACCTGGGTGTGCAGCTGGTGGAGCTGGCGCCGCGCCGCCGGGCTCAGGTTCTGGAAGCGGCGGTTGACCGAGTAGAAGCCGATCCCGGTGGTCAGCAGGACCGCGAAGATGGTGACCAGCGCCTGAGATAGGGTCAGCCGCCAGATCAGCTTGCGCACGGGGCTCTCACCTGGATACCCCCTCGGCGCTCAGCCGGTAACCGACCCCGCGCACAGTCTTGAGCAGGTGGTCGGCGCCGCCCATGGCCAGCTTGCGGCGCAGGTTCATCAGGTGGGTGTTGATGACCGCGTCCATGGCCTCGCTGCCGGGTAGAGCGGCTTCGATCAGCTCCGAGCGGGTGAACACCCGCCCGGCCGCCTTGGCCAGGGTGCAGAGCAAGCGGAATTCGGTGGGGGTGAGCGCCAGGGTCTGTCCGTCCACCTGGGCGGTGAACTGCTGGGGCCACAGCTCCAGGGGGCCCACCCGCAGGGCGGCTTCTTGGGCGCGGTAGGCCTGGGCTCTGCGCAGCAGCGCCCGGATCCTAGCCAGCACCTCGCGGACCCGGAAGGGCTTGGTGACGTAGTCGTCGGCCCCCAGCTCCAGCCCGAGCAGCTGATCGATCTCCTCGACCCGGGCGGTCAGGATCAGCACCGGTACGGCGCTCTCTGCCCGGATGCGCTTGAGCACCTCCAGGCCGTCCAAGCCGGGCAGACCCAGGTCCAGCAGCACGACGTCCGGGCGGTGTTCGCGGAACAGGGCCAGCGCCGCTAGGCCGCTCTCGGCCAGGTAGATCCGGTAGCCCATCTGGCCGAGATAAGCGCCGAGGACTTCCGAGATCCCCCGCTCATCCTCGGCGATCAGGACCGCAGCTTCGCTGGTGTCCAGCACTTTTTCAGTTTAGCAGGGGGCGCCCCGGTCTTGATCAAATCTCGATGAACTGCCGGGTAGAATCTCTACCGCCCTAGCGTAAACTTCCCCCATGTCGGGTCGCTTCCTCGCTCTGACCCTAGCGCTGCTGGCCAGCACCCTGGCCGCCGCGGCTCCCCCCGGTTCGGCTCCGCTCACCCTGTCCGCTGCCCTGCAAGACCTCCCTTCCAGCTTGGCCTGGAAAAGCGCTATGGCCCAGTACCAGGCGGCGGTGGCTGCCCAGCAGGCCGCTGACGCTGCGCTGGGGTTTTCCTTTTCGGCTGGGGCCAGCGCCTCTGCGTCCAACTCCAACCTCTACGACACCCCGGTGACCAACGCTTTCGGCGTGACCAGCAAGTCGGGAAGTTGGGAGAGCGCCCTCACCGCCACCGCCAAGGCCTCGGTGGACCTGCTGCCTTGGAGCCCCTCGGCCTACAGTGCCCGCTCGGCGGCCCGTTCGGTCGCCCGGGCGGCCCTGGCGCTCAAGAGCGCCCAGAGCGCTCTGGTCACCGCCGTCTACGGCGACTACTTCACCGCCCAGCAGGCCACCTTCAAGCTCTCTCTGGCCGAGCTGCAGCTGCGCAGCGCCCAGCTGGCTTACCAGACCGCTCTGGCCCAGCACAGGGTCGGTCAGGCCGATACCCAGCAGGTCACCTCCGCCCTGGCCGCCCAGCAGTCCGCTCAGGCCAGCCTGGCTTCGGCGCGGGCCAGCCTGAGCTCAGCCCTGGCTACCCTGGCCGACCAGCTCAGCCTGCCGGGGGTCGCCTCGGTCGACCTCTCCCTGCCCAGCCCGGTTGCGCTGCCTTCCGGCACGCTGGCTCAGCTCACCGCGCAAGCCCAGCGCCGCCGGTCCAAAGTCTTAGAGGCGCGCTCCTCTCTCAGAGACGCCCAAGCCAGCCTGCAGGAAGCCCGCCTAGCCCGCTTCCTGCCGGCGCTGACCCTCAGCGCCGACTACGGCCAGCTGTCCTCGAGCTCGGGGAGCAGCGGCCCCAGCCTCTCGGCCTCCCTGGATTTCACCAGCGGCGCGCTCAGCTTCTCGGCCAGCGATCCCTTGGTCCAGCCCAGCTCCCAGACCTTGGCGACCAGCGCCGCGTTCACCCTGGCAGCGCAGTTCAACCTGTTTTCTCCTCAGCTCTCGGCGGCGGTAGGCCAGGCCGCCAGCGGTGTCACCTCGGCGCAGCTGGCGCTGCAGCAGGCCAGCTCTGCGGTCGCTCTGGCTGTCCAATCGGCCCTAGCGGTGATTCCCCCGGACCGCCTGGCGGTGACCGCTGCGCGGACTGCGCTCGAGGCCGCCCGGCAAGCTCTCGCGATCACCCAGGCCCGGATCAGAGCCGGCCTGGCCACCCAGAGCGACCTGCTCGCCGCCCAGGCCAGCGTCCTCTCCGATCAGATCGCCAGGGACGGCGCCCTGCAGTCGCTCGACTTGGCCAGCTTGCAGTTACTAGATGCGCTCGGGCGCTATCAGGGAGGTTCGCTGTGAAGGATATTCCGCGCAAGTTCGCCGCTGCTACGGCTCTGCTGGCCCTGGCGCTCCCCGCCGCCTCGGCAAAGGGGGCTTCTAACACGCTCACCCTGGCTTCGGCCATCGCCACCGCGGAGTCCCAGGGGACCACCGTACTCAACGCCCAGACCTCCCTGACCAACGCCCAGACCCAGCTGGCCGCGTACCGAGCCGATCCCAGCACCCTGATCCTGCCCCTGACCCAGGCCGAGCAGGCGGTCGCTTTGGCGCAGGTGTCGCTGGCCTCGGCCCGCCTCTCGGTGCTGCAGTCGGTGCTGAACGCCTACCTGGGCCTCTACGAGGAACAGCAGACCGTCTCGCTGGACCAGGCCCAGGTCGCCCTAGCCCAGCGGCAGCTCCAGGTGGCCCAGGCCCAGTACAAGACCGGTGAGGCCACCCAGCTGTCTGTCGCCAAGGCCAGGACCGCCCTGGCCAGCGCGCAGCAGACCTTGGCCAGCGCCCAGGCCCAGCTGCCCTACCTGGCCGACCAGCTGGCCACCCAGCTGGGGCAGACCTCCCTAGGGACGGTCCAGCTGGCCGCCCCCCCCGCGCCGCCGGCGGTGCAGCCCAGCTTCACCAAGCTCAAAACCGGCCTGTTCAGCCGCTTGGCCGAGGTGGTCTCGGCCCAGAACGCGGTCGCCTTGGACCAACTGGAAGTCAAGATCGACGACAACAACTACACCCCCAAGTTGACCCTCAAGACCGCTCAGAACGCCCTGGCCAGCGACAGCCGCACCCTTGCCCTAGACCAGCAGGACGTCCTCACCAGCCTGAGCAACGCGGTGTCGGCGTTCTCCAGCGCTGTGAAGGCAGTCCAGGTGGCGGCCCAGTCGGTCACCAACGCCGAGCAGACCTTGGCGCAGGACCAGGCCGCCCTGAAGGCCGGGACGGTGTCCAGCGTCCAAGTCCAGAGCGATCGGGTGAGCTTGCAGAGCGCTCGCCTGGGGCTGGCTCAGGCTACCGACACGGTCTGGAAGGCCCTGGCGACGCTCTCGGTGGCGGCCGGGCAGAACCTGACCGGCCTGGCGGAGTAGCCGGTGCGCCGCTTCTTGCTGCTCCTCCCCTTGCTGGCCCTGGCCTTGGCTGCCTGCCAGGGGCACAAGGTGCAGGCCAGCGCGGCCGCCAAGCCCGCTGCGGCCGGCGCACGCGGCAAACCCGCCTCTTTTGGGGGTGGCTTCGGCCGCGGCGGCTTCGCCATCACCGTGCAGGTCAGCCCGGTCAAGGTCGGACCGCTCGCCTCGCTGCACTCCGCCCCCGGCTCGGTGGTGGCGGTGACCCAGAGCGACGTGGCCCCGCAGGTGAGCGGTGTGGTCCAGTCGGTCCTGCTGCGCCCCGGGGCGCAGGTCGCGCAGGGCCAAGCGGTGGTCCAGCTCGATCCCTCCAGCCTGCAGATCGCGCTGAGCAACGCGCAATTGGCGCTGCACAACGCCCAGATCAGCTTGCAGACCAACCAGCAGAACACCCAGGAGGCCGCGGCTTCCCTGCGGAACCAGGTGGCCGCCGACCAGGCCTCAGTCGCCTCGGCCCAGGCCGCCCTGCACAGCGCCCGGGTGGTCTACCGGCTGGGTGGGACCTCCCAGGCCCAGCTGATCACCGCCCAGAGCCAGCTGAGCTCGGCCCAGGCGAGCTTGGTCAGCGCCCAGAACTCTCTGGCCCAGAACCAGCGGGCCGGCACCCAGGCCTTGGCCCAACTGCAGATCGCAGTCCAGCAGGACCAGAATGCGGTGCGCCAGGCCCAGCTCAACCTCAGCTACGCCACGGTCCGGGCTCCCTTCGCCGGCCAGGTGGCCTCCATTCCACTGAATCCTGGAGAGTTCGCCTCCACCGGCAGCACCGCCTTCGTGCTGACCGGACGTCGCCGGCAGGTATCCTTCTCGGTCCCTCCCAGCGACGCCGCCGCTCTGGCGGTGGGCCGAACGGTGAGCTTCGAGGCGAGCGGTCAGAAGTACCCGGCGGTGATCAACCAGCCGCCCACCGCCCCTAGCGGCGGCGTGGTCCCGCTGACCGCCCAGCTGCGGGGGAGCTCTCTGCCTCCCATCGGAACTGTCGGCACGGTCAGGTACCAGCTCACTTTGGCCACCGGCGACCTGATTCCCATCTCCACGCTGCAGGTGACCGGAAACCAGCTCTACGTCTTCACCGTGGTGAAAGGCAAGATCGTGCAAGACCCCATCACCGTCTTGGCTGAGTCCGGCGTCACCGCGGCGGTGACCGGTTTGCGCGCCGGGGACCAGGTGGTGATCAGCCCGCCGCCCGGCCTGCTGGCTGGGGACACCGTCAAGGTCCTGGGGGCCAAATGAAGTCGTTGCGTGAGTGGGAGAGCAAGCTGTTCGAGACCATCAACCCGGCGGTCAAATTTTCGGTGACCCGCTACGTCTTCGCCACCGGCATCTTCCTGGCCGTGGTGGTCTTCGGTCTGGTCTCCACCTTCGGCCTGGGCGTGAACCTGTTGCCGACTTTGCAGATCCCGGTAGTGGCGGTGGTGACCAGCTACCCGGGCGCCTCGCCCAGCGTCATGGATTTGCAGGTCACCCAGCAGATCGAGAACGCGGTGGCCACCTTGGCCGGCATCACCGACATCAACTCCAACAGCTCGACCGGCCTGAGCCGGGTGATCCTCAACTTCGCCTCCAACACCAGCCAGACCAGCGACGCCAACCAGGTGGCCACCCAGGTGGCCCAGGTAGCTGCCCGGCTGCCCAGCGGCGCCAATACCCCGGTGGTCCGCACCTTCAACCCCAACGCCCGACCCATCTTGGAGTTCGGGATCCGTGGCGGCGGGGCCAGCATGGCCCAGGTCTACAACTACGCCCTGAACACCCTGACCCCCGAGTTGGAGCGGGTGAGCGGCGTGGCCAACGTCCAGCTGAACGGTGGGCCCAGCCGAACCTTCGAGGTGCTGCTCGACCCGTCCAAACTGGCCTACTACGACGTCACCCCCTCCCAGGTGGTGAGCGCCATCGACGCCAGCTCGGTGGATCAGTCCATCGGCAGCGTGGTGACCAACGGCACCACCCTGAGCTTCTCGGCCCAGGACCAGCCCTCCCAGCTGAGCCAGGTCTCCGCGGTGCTGGTCAACCCTTCGAGCGGCCTGACGGTGGGTCAGCTGGGGACGGTGCGGGATACCAACCCGGTCTCCACCATCACCCGGGTCAACGGCCAGCCGGTGGTGTTGGTCTCCATCCAACAGACCGCCACCAGCAACGAGGTGGCGGTGGCCCAAGCGGTGCGGGCTTTCATGTCCAGGATCCACCTGCCGGCTGGCTACGGCGTCACCTACAGCAACGACACCACCAAGCCGATCAGCCAGGCGGTGAACGATACCTTCCGGGAGCTCTTGATCACCGCCCTGGTGGTCGCTTTCGTGGTCTTGGTCTTCCTGGGTCGGGTCAATACCGCCTTCGCGGTGATCCTGGCTATCCCCATCGCCCTCTCGGCGGTGCCGGTGCTGTTCGGCCTGCTGGGCTTCACCTTCAACCAAGTCTCGCTGCTGGCCATGATCGTGGCCATCGGTATCGTCGTGGACGACTCCATCGTGGTGGCCGAGAATGTAGAGCGCTACCGGGCCATGGGCTTTGCGCGCAAGGAGGCGGTGCTGCGCGGGGCCAGCGAGGTCTTCGGCGCGGTGGCGGCGGCCTCCCTGTCGCTGCTCTCGGTGCTCGTTCCGGTCAGCTTCATCGGCGGTACCATCGGCCACTTCTTCGAGGAGTTCGCCCTGGGCTTAGCCGCCGCAGTGTTCTTCTCCTGGATGGAGGCCCTGCTGTTCCTGACCGTGCGCATGGCCTACACCCCGGACGCTCAGCCCAGGACTTGGCGCAGCCTGGGCCGCTTCCTGATCCGCCCGGGCAGCTTGCGCTGGGCTCTGCGGGCCTGGCGCAGCACCTGGGGACTGATCGTGCTGGTGATCTCGGCGCTGATCTTGGTGGTAGTTTCCCTGCGGGCCCACCACCCCATCTGGATCCTCGGGATCCTGCTCTACCCCTTGGCCTTAGCCGCCCTGCACTACCTGGCTCTGGCCCTGCTGGGCCTCTTGGAAGCGCTGACCAACAACCTGCACGCCGCCGTCAACGGCACCTTGGTCTGGATCCGCGAGGGCTACGTGCGGCTGCTGGCCCGGGTGCTACCGGGCAGCGGCTGGATCTTGGTGCTCTCGGCGGCGCTGTTCGTGTTCACCCTGGTTTACCTGGGCCCCAAGCTCCCCTTCAACTTCGTCCCCCAGAGCGACAACAGCAATATCCAGGTCAACCTGCGCATGCCCCCCGGAACCCCTGTCGACGCCACCAACGCGGTGGCGGTCAAGATCGAGCATTTCCTGCTCTCCCAGAAGCCGGTGAAGACGGTCCAGACCACTATCGGCGGGAACGGGATCTTCTCTTCGGGATCCAATATCGCCCAGATGCAGGTTCAGCTCACCCCGGTGGGCACTAGGCCCAGCGTGTTCAGCTTGATTCCCCGCTACAACGCGGTGGTACGGGGTTACGTATCCGCTTACCCTTCGGCCAACGTGTTCATCAGCGCCGGCGGCGGTTTCCGGGGTGGAGGCTCCTCCCTGTCGGTCAGCCTGAGCTCGCCCAACCTGAGTATTTTGGAGCAGCGCAACAGCGCCATCCTGCAGACCATCAAGAACATCCCTGGGGTCCTCAGCGCCGACTCCAGCCTGTCCAACGCCCAGGTGGAGAACAACTTCGTCGCCAACCCCACCAGCCTGGCCGGGACCGGTCTTACCCCCAGCCAGGTCATCGCCGACATCGCTACCTACGTGGGCGGGACCCAGGCCGGCAACGTCCAGATCGGCGGCGAGAGCTACCCGATCCAGGTCATGGCCGACCCCACCCAGCTGTCCAGCAGCCAGTCGCTGCTCACCCTCCCCGTCTACTCGCCGGCCCTAAAGAGCAACCTGCAGGTCGGCCAGCTGGGCAGCATCGTCTTGCAGCAGGTTCCCAGCACCATCAGCCGCTACGACCAGCAGTACACCGCCAGCTTCTCGGTCAACCTGGTCAACCCCAACACCCCCGCCCTGGTCTTCCAGAAGGAAGTCGACAGCGCCCTGCAGAAGTCGGGCCTGCTGGCTGGAGGTATCACCATCGGCTCGGGCAGCAGCTTCGGTGCGGCGGCTCTGGCCGGGCAGCTGAGCAGCTCCGGTCCCATCGCCTTCCTGCTGGCGGTGTTCTTGGTCTACCTGGTCATGGGGGCGCAGTTCAACTCCTTCCGCTACCCCCTCTACCTGCTGCTGCCGGTGCCGCTGGCCATCGTCGGCGCTCTGTGGTTCGTCTACGCCATCAGCGGTAGCCTAGACGTCTTCGGCGTCCTGGGGATGCTCTTGCTGATCGGCCTCTCGGCCAAGAACGCCATCTTGTACCTGGACTTCGTGGTCGAACTCCAGCAGGTGGCGCCGCTGCGGGAAGCCCTGTTGGAGGCAGCCAGGCTGCGCTTCCGCCCGATCGTGATGACCACCCTGACCGTCTTGGTGATCAGCTTCCCCCTGATCCTGTCTTCGGGCGGGGGAGCGAGTTTCGGTTCCGGGATCGGCGTGGTCATGCTGGGCGGTATCCTGCTCTCGGCCATCCTGACCTTTTTCGTGGTGCCGGCGGCTTTCTATCTGTTCGAACGTCGGCACAGCGCTCCCACCGGCCAGCTGGCTGTCTCTGCGGATTAGCCCTGGGCCTCTAGGGCCATCAGCGTCCAAGGGGGCAGCAGCGCCGCTGCCCCCGGCCGGCGTACTGCCGCGCTGATCTGCCCGGGAGCGGTGCTCCACAGCAGCCGCCAGCCCAGGACTCCGGGGGGATTGGGGAGCAGGAAACGCCCGGGCCGGCTCTGGTTGCACAGCAGCAGCTGGACGCGGTCGGTGAGCGGGGTGCCCCGGTAGTCGGTCTCGTAGGCGGCCGAAGCCGAGAGCAGCATTCCCAGCGAGCGCAGCTTGGGGTCTTTCCAGTCGGCTCCCTCCATCGGGCGGCCGCTGGGGTGCCACCAGGAGACGTCCTGCTCGCCTTCTGTGCTGCCCTCCCCGGTCAGGAAGTGGCGGCGGCGGAAGACCGGGTGGTGGGCGCGGAAAGCGAGCAGCTGGCGGACGAAGTCCAGAAATTCTTGCTGGCGTTCGCTCAGCTCCCAGGAGTACCAGCTCTGCGGGTTGTCCTGGCAGTAGGCGTTGTTGTTGCCGCCCTGGCTGCGCGACAGCTCGTCGCCGCCCAGCAGCATCGGGACCCCCTGGGAGAGCAGCAGCACCGCCATCATCCCCCGCTTGCGCAGCTCCCGCCGGGCCAGAACCTGGTGGTCTTCGGTGGGGCCCTCCACGCCGCAGTTTTGGCTGAAATTGTCCGAGCTGCCGTCCCGATTCTCCTCGCCGTTGGCCTCATTGTGCTTGGAGGCGTAGCTGACCAGGTCTTCTAGGGTGAAACCGTCGTGGGCGGTGAGGAAGTTGACCGAAGCCTGCGGCTTGCGCTGCGTGTGGGCGTAGAGGTCGGCTGACCCGGAGAGGTGGGTGGCCAGCTGGGCGAAGTGCTCCTGACCCAGAAAGAAGCGGCGCACCCCGTCGCGGTAGCGGCCGTTCCACTCCGCCCAGGGCCAGGGAAAGCCTCCTAGGCAGTAGCCCCCCTCGCCGATATCCCAGGGCTCGGCGATCAGCTTGGCCGAGGACAGCACCGGATCCTGGGCCACCATGGTGAAGAAGGCGGAGCCGAAGTCGACGCCGCTGCTACCGCGCACTCGGCCCAGGCTGGAGGCTAGGTCGAAGCGGAAGCCGTCCACGTGCATCTCCTGAATCCAGTAGCGCAGCGAGTCCCCGATCAACTGCAGGGCCAGGGGATTCGAGGCGTCCAAGGTGTTGCCGGTCCCGGTGAAGTCCTGGTAGTAGCGGGGGTCCCCGGCTAAGTGGTAGTAGGAGCGGTTGTCGATGCCGCGCAGGCTGAGGGTGGGTCCCAGCTGATTGCCCTCACCGGTGTGGTTATAGACCACGTCCAAGATGACTTCCAGGCCACAGGCGTGCAGGGTGCGCACCATGGTCTTGAACTCGCTGACGGCAGCTCCTGGGTTGCTGGCGTAGCTGGGTTCCGGTGCGAAGTAGCCCAGGGGGTTGTAGCCCCAGTAGTTGCTGAGGCCTCGCTCCACCAGGTGGCGGTCCCGCACGAAGCTCTGCACCGGGAGCAGCTCGATGGTGGTCACCCCCAGCGATCTTAAGTGCTGCAGCACCGGCTCAGAGGCTAGGCCCAGGTAGGTGCCGCGCAGCGCCTCGGGGACCTCGGGGTGGAGGCGGCTGATCCCCTTGACGTGGGTCTCGTAGAGGACCGTGTCTCCCATCGGGACGCGTAAGGGCTGGTCGCCGTCCCAATCGAAGGCGTCGCCGGTGACCACACCCAGGGGAGCGAAGGCAGCGCTGTCTCGGTCGTCTAGCTGGTCATCGGGCTGGCCGATGGGGTAGCCGAACAGGCTGTCGTCCCAACGGAGCTGCCGCCCCAGCGCTTTGGCGTAGGGGTCCAGGAGCACCTTGGCTGGATTGAAGCGCTGGCCCTCCTGGGGCGCGAAGGGGCCGTGGACCCTATAGCCGTAGAGCTGGCCCGGGCGCAGGTAGGGGAGGTAGCCATGCCAGATCGGCCCGCTGTGCTCGCTCAGGAAGACCCGTTGGCTGGGCTCTGGGTCCTCGGCGCGCTCGAAGAGCAACAGCTCCACCGCCTCGGCGTGGGCGCTGGCTAGAGAAAAATTGACTCCTAATCCGTCCCAGTGCGCGCCCAGTGGCCGGGGGCGTCCTGGCCAGCAGGTCAGGCCCACGGCGCGCTCCTGGCCGGAGAGCACCTCTGGCGGGGCGCAGCCCCGCGCCGATACGTTTCTGAAATCACGCCAGGGAGTATACCCTAAGGTCGCGCTAGCGCGACCCACGCCCCCCGGCCTCGGCCTTGGCTTGCCGGTAGTAACGCCTCCAGATCCAGCGGTGCAGCGGGATCCAGCGCGGCAGATCGCGCAGGACCGGGATGAACGGTACCAGCAAGAGCGCCAAGCTGAGCACCGACATGATGGCCAGGACCGCGATGTCGCCGTTAGGGGAAGTCGACAGCGGCGCGTTGGTCGGCAGCTGGTACCACATGGTGTAGAGCCACAACCAGGGCTGCCCGGGCCAGGAGCCGGTCTCGTTCATCACCCCCCACTGCGAGCTGCGCAGGTGGCCGGCGGTGACCAACTCCCCCCAGTAGCTCTTGCTCTTCTGGGCTTTCCAGGAGTCCCCTAGGAACAGCAGCGGCTTGGTGTAGTTGGTGGTGTAGAAATTCCCTTGGGCCACCAGCTGGGCGTCCAAAGCTCCGGAACGGGCCATGCTCAGCAGCTGCCCGAGCAGTTCGGGTAGCGGGCCGGCGCCGGGCGCGCTGCGGGGGAGCGCGCTGGCCAGCCGGCGCCCGCTCAGGGCCCGCTGCTCGGCTGCGACCCAGCGCCGGCGCTGGGCCCGGCTGGCGGCGGCCCAGCTGCGCAGAGCGGCTCGCAGCTTGGGGGTGGCCGGCAGGCTCGCTAGCGGCCTGAGGACGAAAGCCTGAGCTGAATTGACCGGGATTCTCACCCCGAACAGCCGCTCCGGGGAGATGGGCCCCAGGGACTGGGTCTCCTGACTCCCGCTGTTGTAGGGCGGGCCGTACTGGGCGGAGTCGCTGGTGCCAGCCAGCTCGGAGAGGGCTGTCTGGCTGAAGCCGGTGGGCTGGGCTTGGGCCCACTGCCGCAGGGTGACCGGCGGCTGGTCCGGCGAGGAGAAGACCCAAGACAGCAGCAAGACCAGGACCAGGACGATGCCCACCGCGATGGTGGCTTCCTTGAGGATGTCGTAGTGGCGCAGCGGCCCCCGCCAGTGCACCGCTTCCAGCTGGCTGCGCTCCCGGCCGGATAGCTGCCCCTTCACTGCCCCACCTCCGGATCCATGGCGCCCTGGTCCTCTCCGAGCAGGTCCTGCGGCCCAGCTTCGGCCGGCGGCACTACGCCGCGGATCCGCACCAGCAACACGTGCAGGCCGGCGATGACGATTAGGACCAGCGGCAGCAGCGAGATGTGCAGCATCAGGGCCTGGCCGAAGTTCATGGGGTTGATGAATGCCCCGATTCCCCCGGCGTTGAAGGCGTCCTTAGACTCGAAGGCGATCCACTGGGAGTCGAAGTTGGTCTGGGACAGGTACCCGGTGAAGGCTTCAAAGATGGCCACCAGAAAGGCCAGTACCCCGGTGATCCAGGTCAGCTGGCGCTTGCCGCGCCAGGCCGACATCCAGTACTTGCCCCACAGGTGAATGGCCATGAAGCCCATGAACAGCTCCACGCTCCACAGGTGCATGGAGTTGATGAAGCGGCCCAGCGGGCTGAAGTGCCACCAGGCTGGGCCGGCGATGGCCAGGAGCAGCCCGGTGACGATCACCATCACCAGCCCGCCGATGGTCAAGACCCCGAAAACGTAGACCCAGGAGGCCACGTAGGCGGGTTGGGTGTCCGGGAGCAGCTTGTTGGGTGGCAGGTAGCGCAAGCCGAAGCGGCGCAGCCGTCCGGTCCAGGTGGATCCCGCTGCTGCGTCCTCTTGGTGGTCTCCCTGGTCCTTCTCGCGGTTGGGCAGGCTGGTCGAGGGCAGGAAGGGTAGGGCGATGGCCAGGATGAACAGCGCCAACATGATCGCGATGACCACCAGATTGGCCAGCGAGATCAGGAGGAACCCCCAGTGGAAGTAGTGGTCCGGGTGGTTCAGGTTGATCAAGCCCTGTCCGCTCTGACTGACGAATCCCTGTGCCATGGGCACCTCCGCGCGCGACGTCTAATCCCAACCTACCCCGCTTTTATCCCCGGGTCTCTGGCCTCAGACCGCTCCCAGCTCTGTCGTAATTGTAACCCAACATGCAGCCATTGGCCGGGACATCTGCCCAGCCACCGCTCGGCTCCGATTGGGCAGCGCTCGGCTGTGCCGCCGACGGGTTTAGGGCAGGGAAGGGCAGCGCCGTGCAACCTGCCCGCGGCTCCGCGGGCTACCCGCTCCTGCTCAGCGGAGCCGTAGGTCCGCCACCTGCCGGAAGATACCTGGGGGAGACTGCGCTCGTGGAGACCGAGCGCTCAACAATTATTTGAAGCGCTGTGCCTGGGCCAATCGGTAGAGGGTGCCGATCGGCGTTGCGCGCGCGGACCCCGCGCCCCGCTCTGTGCTCGGCTACTTCAGGCGGCGCCGAGCGCATCTGGAGACCGCTTACCATATATCGGGGTTTGCCCCCCTACGATGTGCCGTCGGCTCTGCCCGCTCGCTGGGCCGCCGACAGACGCTTCACGGTATAAGGGCTCGGGCGCGCCCTTATTTCCTGTGGATCTTGGGAACTCCCCCCTGGATCCGGTAAGCTGACCCGTGGCCAGACGCCGCTCTAGCAGGCGGAAGAACCCAGCTGATGTCTCGGCCGGGAGCATCGGCGTCTTCCTCTTGATCGTCCTCTTTACGATCTCGGCTGACAACCTGGGCCTAGGGCCAGCTATCGCCGCCGCTTTGGCGGCTACCCTGCTCTACTTCTACCTAGCTGCGCAGCAGCGCCGCCGCGTAGCCCTGTTGCGGTTGCGTGATCTCAGGTCCCTGAGCCCCAAGCAGCTGGAGAACTTGGTCGATGGGGTGTTGAGTGCTCAGGTGGGTTGGCGCGCCGAAGTGGCCCGCTACCCCGGAGACCAAGGCGCTGACGTCATCGCTGTGGGGCCTCAAGGGGTCCGGCTCGCCATCCAGGTCAAACACTATCCGGGCAACGTCGGCAACAAAGCGGTCCAGGAGGTGGTGGCCTCCAAGGCCTACTACCGGGCTGGGGGCGCCGCAGTCTTCACCAGCGGTCCGGGCTTCACCCGCTCAGCTACCCTGCTGGCCCAGGCCAATGGGGGGCGCTGTAGACCTCAACTGAGCTCTTCGCTTTGCAGGACGCCGCCCAGAATAGGCAACTCCCCCCTAGCCACTTGCTGCCCGCCGCACCGCTCGCTACTTCTTGAGGCGCTCGGCTACTCGCGCAGGCGCCGCGGCCCTCCAGCGTTTCCGAGCTCCGCGGAGCCGACCCCTGCGCACCTCTGTCAGTAGTCGGTGACGCTGAAGGTGCTGCGCGGCCTTAGGGCGCTCTGAAGCCCGCGCCGGCTCGCCCGGTCGCCCCAGCCGCTGCTCGGCGGCGCTTGACTCTCCCGCAGCGTGAGGGTCTAGCATCGGCCCATGGCTGATATTCCCTCTCCAGTTCCCGCTCCGGGCCGCGGCGTCTCGGCCCCGCCGGTCAGCCGAGCGATTTACGGCATGCCGATGTTCGCGACGCTGCTGGTCGCGGATATCGGCGCCACGGCGTCTTGGTATACAGATGGGTTGGGCTTCATTCAATTATTCGCGATGCCCGGCCCGGACGGCCCTCGGCTGGTGCACCTGCGCCGCTGGCAGTTCCAGGATCTCTTGGTCCGCCCAGCGGCGCGGCCGGTCAGCGCCGCTGCTGGTACGCCTGGGTGCACCTTGAGCTTCGCTGCAGTCGAAGGCGAGCTCGACGAGCTGGCCGCTCGGGCCAGGAACCACGGCGCGGGCCGGGTGAGCGGTCCCACGGACACGACCTGGAACACCCGCGACCTGACCATCACCGATCCTGACGGCAACGTCATCATCTTCACCGCTGCCCGGCCGCCGGACCGAGCCGACCCCCAGTTCCTCGAGCTGCTGCGCCGCTCGAGCGGCGACTAGGGCGCTGCAGCCCAGCGGGCGGGCTGCCGGCCTCGCCGGGTCGGGGAGACCCGGTTGGCCCCGGGGTAGCTGGTAGCGGTGCGGGCGGAGGACAGAAATTTTTTCCAAGTGCGGGTTCCCGGCACTAGAGCTCCACCTGGGTGCCCAGCTCGATGACCCGGTCGGGGGGCAGCCGGTAGGTGATCATGGCGCTGCGGACGTTCCTGGCCATGACCATGAACAGGGAGACCCTCCAACGGGACATACCCGGGAGCCCCGCCTTGCCACTTCTGGGCGTCGGCATGGCCCGGCCCACGAGATAGATGAACTCCTCGGGCCGGAGCTCGACGCCGCTCAGGTGCAGCTGGGCTAGGTCGCCGGATAGGTTCACCGTCTCCATGAAGCCGTAGTGCAGGCTGATCTGGTAGAAGCCCTGCCCCAGGCTCTTGGCGGAGATCCGCTTGGCCAGGCCGATCCGGGGTACTTCCTCGGTGAGGATGCTGACCAGCAGCACAGTCTGGTGCAAGACCTTGTTCCAGCGCAGGTTGGCTAGCAGTGCCGGCGGGGTGCCGGCCGGGTCGCTGTGCAGGAAGACCGCCGTTCCGGGAACCCGGCTGTGGAGCGGTTTTTGAAGGGTCAGGTCGCGGATGAAGGCGGAGATGGGGTAGTTGGCGGCGTGCATCCCCTGGCTGATCAGGCGTCGGCCCCGCTTCCAGGTGGTCATCATGGTGAAGATGCTCAGGGCCAGCACCAACGGGACCCAACCGCCATCGACGATCTTGAGCATATTGGCCAGGAAAAAGGTGAGGTCGACCACCCCCAGGACGGCGGTGATCGGCAGGATCAGCGCGGGGGGCCACTTCCACCTCTGTTTGGCCACCACGTACAGCATCACGGTGGTGATCACCATGGTGGTGGTGATCGCCACGCCGTAGGCGGCACCCAGCCGGTCGGAGCTGCGAAAGATGAACACCAGGGCTAGGCAGGCCAGCATCATCAGCCAGTTGATGGTGGGGACGTAGACCTGGCCGTAGGTCTCATCTGAGGTGTGGCGCACCTCCAGCCGGGGGGCGTAGCCCAGCCGGATGGCCTGTACGGTCAGCGAGAAGGCTCCGGAGACGATCGCCTGCGAGGCGATGATGGTGGCTACGGTGGCTAGGATCACCAGGGGGAACAGCGACCAGGCTGGGGCCATCTCGAAGAAGGGATTGGCGATCCCTCTGGGATGGGCCAAGACGAAGGCGCCCTGTCCCAGGTAGTTGATCAGCAGCGCCGGGAAGACCAAGGCGAACCAGCTGATCCGGATCGGCCCCTTGCCGAAGTGCCCGATGTCGGCGTAAAGCGCCTCGGCCCCGGTCACGGCCAGGAAGACCGATCCGAGCACCACGAAACCGGTGAAGCCCTGATGGAGGACGAAGCGCAGGGCCCAGTAGGGGTTGAAGGAGGCCAGGACCACCGGGTTTTTGAGGATCCAGATCACTCCCAAGCTGGCCAGCACTAGGAACCAGACGATCAGGATCGGCCCGAAGGCATTGCCGACCCGCTGGGTGCCCCGGCTCTGGGCTACGAACAGCAGGATCAGGATCACCGCGGTGATCGGCAGCACGTAAGGGGTGAAGCTCGGGCTCACGATCTGCAACCCCTCCACCGCGCTGAGCACCGAGATGGCTGGGGTGATCACCCCATCGCCGTATAGCAGCGTGGCGCCGAAGATACCCAGCAGCAGGAGCAGCCATAGCCCGCTGCGGCGGACCGGGTTCAGCGGTGTGACCAAGGAGGTCAGGGCCAGGATGCCCCCCTCGCCGTGGTTGTCGGCGCGCAGCACCAGGATCAGGTACTTGACCGACACGGTGAGGATCAGCGACCACAGGATCAGCGACAGCACCCCCAGCACGTGGGCGAGATCGACCGAGAGGTGGTAAGCCGGGTCCAGGGTCAGGCTGAAAGTGTAGATCGGGCTGGTCCCGATGTCGCCGAAGACCACCCCCAGCGCGGCTACCGAGAGCAGCAGCAGCTTGGAGAGAGGGGGTTTGATCCGGGTGCCGTTCGCGGTCGCGCTCACTCTGCGGTCTCCTTCTGCCCAAGGCGCTCCCGGCCCGTGGGGTGCTGGTCGCGCCGTTTCAGCGCTCTTGGGGGAACAGGACGGGTTTGATCGCCTCGCCGTGCAGGGCGGCTTCGAAGACTTCCTGGTAGCGGCCGATGGGGACTTGATGGCTGATCAGCGGCCGGAGGTCCACTCGGCCACTGACCACCAGCTCGCGGACCTGGTACCAGGTCTCGAACACCCTGCGGCCGGTGATCCCCCGCAAGGTGACCGCCTTGAAGATCACTTCCTGGGCCAAATCCAGCTCGACGCGGCTTTCGGGGATGCCCAATAGGTTGGCCTGCCCCCCGTAGGTCAGGGCCTGCAGGCCCTGGCGGAGCGCCGAGGTGTTGCCGCTGAACTCCAGCAAGGCGTCCGCGCCGTCGCCGCGGGTGGCGTCCATGACGCTCTTGACCACCGAGTCTTCTCGGGGGTCCAGCGCCAGATCGGCGCCTAACCGCCTGGCCAATTCCAGCCTCCTCGGGCTCGGGTCGCTGGCGATGATCAGGCTGGCCCCGCAGGCCCGGGCGACCAGGATGGCCATCAGCCCGATCGGCCCGCACCCGGTGATCAGCACGGTCTTGCCGCTGACCCCCGGACCATCCATCACGGTATAGACGGCGTTGCCGAAGGGTTCTTGCAGCGTGGCGATCTCCCAGGGCAGGTTCTGGTCGTTCACCCACAGGTTCTCTGTGGGGAGCACCGCGTACTCGCTGAAGATACCTGGGGCGTCCACGCCGACGATCCTGAGCTTCTGGCAGATGTGCCGCCGGCCGGTGCGGCACTGCAGGCAGTGCCCGCAGCTGAGGTGGGTCTCGGCGCTGACGTGGTCGCCCACTTTGACCCCCTCGGCCCCCGGCCCCAGGGCGACTACTTGGCCGCTCATCTCGTGCCCGAAGACCAGGGGGGGATGGACCCGCCCCCTGGCCCACGCGTCCCAGCGGTAGAGGTGTAAGTCGGTCCCGCAGACGCTGCAGGCCATCACGCGCAGCAGAGCCTCCCCGGGACCGGGTTCTGGCGCGTTCAGCTCGGTCAGCGTGGCCCCGGGTTCCGCCTTCTTAAGCAGCGCGCGCATCGGTTCCTCGCATCTCGCCAGAGTCTAATGGATTTTCCTGACTTCCGGGCAGCTCGCAGCGGGGAACCCGTCTAGGGATGGCCCGGGGGAGGGGGCTCCAGCCCGGTGGCCCGCAGCAGGCCATCCTGTGCGGCCAAGCGTACCCTGGGCAAGGGGTAGAGCGCCTTGCCGATGACGCACTTGCCCTGTTGCAGGGGATCGAAGACGCTGAAGTGGCAGGGGCAGCCCAGCATCGGGTGGGTGGCCGGGTAGTTGAAGCTCAAGTCCAAGACCTTGGTGTTGAGCACCGGGTTGACGTGGCAGCCTAGGTGGGTGCAGACCCTGGAGAAGCCGGCGAAGTGCTCGCCCTTCAGGTTCAGGCTGGTGGGCGTGGCGATGGGGATGCGCATCAGGATACAGGGAGTGACCACTCGGCCCTGGCGGTAGGAGAACTCGTAGAAAGCGTACTCGCTCCCCAACGCCGCGGCTGGGACCAGGGCCAGGTCGGGGCCGGGCAGGTAGTGGGGTGGCCCCGGATTTCGCTTGTCGAAGGTGAGCCGGTAGGCGTAGTCGGCCATGTAGCCCAGGGTTCCCAGTGTTCCGGCCACCGGGAGCACCCACCAGGATTCCAGCAGCTGCCGCCGGGTCAGTTTCACGCGCCCCCCTCCCTGCCCGCCCGCCCCGGCAGGTAAGCGCTCACCGGGGCTTCCGCAGGTAGGCCAGCAGCGCGCTCAGCTGCGCGGAAGGTAGCTGATGGGCCGAGAAGGCCGGCATGCCGGCGGCCCCGCCGCGCACCACCTGGCGGAACAGGCTGGCCTGGCGAAGCAGCGCCGAGCCGATCAGCGCGGGAGCGCTGCCGCCTTGCCCAGCGATCCCGTGGCAGCTCTGGCAACTCTGGGTGTAGGCAGTGAAACCGGCGACCGTGCCGGCCAGCTGGGCGTGGAGGCCGGCGATCAGCTCGGCGGCGGTCTGCGAGGCCGGTCGCAGGTGGCGGTAATGGCGCAGCGCGCGGAGGGCCTGCTCGGGATGGCCCTGTTGGCTGAGGGCGTCTCCCAGGAACAGGTAGCCTTCGGGGGCTTTGGGGTCCAGCTTGACGCTGGCGGCGATGAACTCCTCGCCTTGGGTGCTGAACTTGCTGCCCAGCAGCAGCAGGCCCAGCCGGCGCAGCGCCACCGGTTGCTTGGGGTCCCTGCGCAGCACCTGGCTGTAGGCCGCGGCGGCTTGGCCGAAGTGCTTTCCCGAGAAGGCGGTGTTCCCCCAAGCCAACTCGCTCTGGACGCTGGGGTGGGCCTTAGCCGCCGCGGCCAGCGACTTCAGGGTCAGCGCGCTGCGCAGCTCTCCCAGCAGGCTGGTGCTGAGACCGTCCTGCTGCCAAGCCGGGAAGAAGCTGAAGGCGCCCGCCGCTATCACCGCGGCCACCGCCAGGGCGGCCAGCGGCCCGGCCAGGTGGCCGAAGCGCCTGAGCCGGACGGGTGGGGGAGGGGGGAGGTCGGCGATCTCCTCGAGCAGCTGGGCGGTCTGGGTGCGGTAGCGCAGCCGCAGCCGCCGATGGTCCTTCTCGGTGATGAGCCCAGAGGCCAAGTCTTGGTCCAGCTCCAAGATCCGCTCGACCAGCAGGTCGCGCTCCTCTTCCAGCTCCAGCCTTTTGGTGTCTAGGGGCCCCTGCAGCTTGCCGCGCACTCCCGGCTGCAGGACCAACCACAGCCCGGCTGCCGCCAGCAGGAACAGGAAACCGCTCAGGAGCGCTACGGCCACTTCTACCTGTGCTCCCGACCCAGCTCCGGGGGGGAGTTCTCCCGGATCAGGCGGTCGACTTCCGCTAGGCGCTCCTCTGGCGGGGCGCTGCCGTCGGGCTGGTCCTGCCGGCGCAGGTAGCGCAGATAGAGCCCTCCCCCGACCAGCAGGGCGGCGGCGGGAAGCAGCCAGATCAACAGGCCCAGCCCGCTGTGCGGTGGGGTGAGCAGGATGTTGCGGCCGTAGCGGGCCACGAAATAGGCCAGGATCTGCGGATCGCTGCGGCCCGAGCGAATTTGGCTCTTGATCTGGCCCAGCATGTGCCGGGCCAGCGCGGCGGTGCTCTGGCTCACCGTCTCACCGGCGCAGACTGGGCAGCGCAGGTCGTTACCCAGAGCCAGTGCCCTGGCTTCCTCCGCGGGGGTCCAGCGCCCAGCCAGGGCCAGGCTGGCCAGTAGCCACAGCAGAGCGGCCAGCAGCAGCTTCACGAGGGCCGCACCGCCACGCCGATCCTGGCCAGCTCCTTGCGCAGCAGCGCGGCGGTCAGCGGGCCGACCGCGTGGTAGACGATCACCCCCTGGGCGTTGATGAAGAAAGTCTCGGGGACCCCGGTCACCCCATAGTTGATGGCGGTGTCCGAGCGGTGGTCGATCAGGACCGGATAGCTGATCCCGTACTGCTGCACGAACCTCCTGGCGTCGGCCACCGGATCGCTGAAGGTGACGCCCAAGAAGGCGGCCTGCTTGCCGTAGCGGGCCGCGAAGCGCTCCAGCGTCGGCGTCTCCTGCTGGCAGGGGACGCACCAGGAGGCCCAGAAGTTGACCACCACCGGGCGGCCGTGCAGCGCGGCCAGCGAGATCTTGCCGCCCCTCAGGGTAGGCAGGCTGAAAGCCGGCGCGGTCTGCCCGACCAGCGGTGTGACCGGGCTCTGGCCGGGCTTGAGCAGGCCGTATGCCAGGGCCAAGACGATCAGGGTGGCCAGCGCGACTGGCCACCAGCGCAGCACTCTTCGGCTCATGCTCCCTCCCTGGCTAGGTGGCTAGCTGCTTGGCTGGATAGTTCCCTGGCCTTCCCCGAGATCAGGGTGGTTCCGGTCCCCAGCAGCAGGATCAGGGTCCCCACCCAGATCCAGGAGACCAGCGGAGTCTTGATCAGCCGCACGGTGACCCAGTTTCCCTGGCCGCTGTAGGCCAACAGGGTGAGGTAGCGGTCCACCACCGGGCGGAAATAGACCTCAGGAGTGGCTACCGGATCGGTGGGGGCGTTGCCGTAGACCCGGATCGCCGGGTTCATCGCCTCCCCGCCGGCCACCAGGTGGGCGACCACGCTCTGGCGCTGAGGGTCCTGCCGCTGGCTCAGCCCCAGGAAGCGGACCGGAGTGCCCAGCAGCTGAGCGGTTTGCCCGCGGCTGATGGTGGCGGTCTGCTGGCGCTGGTAGCTGCCGGAGAAGGCCAGGCCCAGGGCCACGATCACCAGCCCCAGGTGGGCCAGGTAGGCTCCGTAGCGCCTGGGGTAGCTGCGCACCAGACCCGGCAGCGCGGCGATCCCCCCGCGCTGCCGGGCGGCCTGGCTGGTCAGCTGGATCAGGCCGGCCAGGTTGAAGCCGGCCAGGCCCACAGTCAGGGCTGGACCCAGGTGGTGGACCCCCAGCGCCCAGATCAGGACCAGACTGGCCAGAAAGGCGGCCAGCGGCCAGCGCAGCGCTGGCCATACCTTGGCCTGGCGGTTCCAGGGCAGCAGGGGACCTAAACCCATCAGCGCCAGCAGGAGCAGGCCCAGCGGGATGGCGAAGAAGTCGTAGAAGGGCGCTCCCACGCTGCTTTGAGCCCCGGTCAGCACGCCGACCAGAATCGGGAACAGCGTTCCGCCGATGACCATCAGGGCGAAAGCGACGAAGACCAGGTTACCGGCCAAGAAGGCCGATTCCCTGGAGAGCACCCCTTCGATCCGCCGAGGATCCCGCAGGCTGGAGAGCCGCCAGCTGGCCAGGATGACCCCCCCCAGGGTGCTGACCCCGAAGAAGACCAGGAAGAGCGGCCCCGAGGGGCCGGCGGCGAAGCTGTGCACGCTCTCCACCACCCCGGAGCGCGTCAGGAAGGTTCCCAGCAGGGTGGAGCAATAGGCGGCGATGATCAGCCAGACGTTCCAGGCTTTGAGCATGCGCCGCCGCTCCTGGATCTGCAGGCTGTGCAGATAGGCGGTGGTGAAGAGCCAGGGGAAGAAAGCAGCGTTTTCGACCGGGTCCCAGGCCCAGTAGCCGCCCCAGCCCAGCACCTCGTAGCTCCAGAAGGCGCCGGCCACCAGCGCCGCCGAGAGGAACATCCAGCTCAGCAAGGTCCAGCGCCGGGTCTGTACCAGCCAGCTCTCGCCCAGCCGGCCGCTGGCCAGGGCGGCCACCGCGTAGGCGAAGGGGACCGAGAGGCCGACGTAGCCCAGGTACATCAGGACCGGGTGCACCGCCATCATGGCGTTGTTCTGCAGCAGCGGGTTGGGTCCGGCGCCCTGGGAGGGTGGCAGCGGCATGGCGGTAAAGGGGTTGACCGCGGTCAGGTTGATTCCTAGGAAGAACAGCAGGTTGAACAGCATGGTGGCCATCACCCAGGGCCTCAGCACGTCGTTTCTGGCCACTAGGGACAGCAAGAAGGTGTAGAGGCTGAGGACCCAGGCCCAGAACAGTACCGAGCCGGCCAGCGCCGACCAGAGGGTCACCAGCTTGACCCATAGCGGGGTTAAGGTGGTGGAGTGGTCGGCCACGTAGCGCAGGCTGAAATCGTTGCGGACGGTGGCGACCTCCAGGACCAGGACGGCCAGGGTGGTGAAGAGGAAGACCGCCCAGGCCGAACGCCGACCGCCTTCGGCCAGGCGCACGTCGCCGCTGAGACCTCCCCCCAGGCTGAGCAAGAAACCCAGCAGGGCGAAGCCTAGGGCCAGCAGGAGGCCCAAGCTACCCAGGGCGCTGGAGGGGCTGAGCGAGTAGGCGAACAGGGTATTCAAGCAGGCCTCCGGCGTTTCAGGGCTGGGTGCTCCGCAGCAGGTAGCCGTAGTTGCTGGTCTGCCCGGGCCGGGGAGGGCGGTAGTTCTGGGAGTGCTTGACCAGCAGCTGAGTTCCCAAGAAGGTGTGGCTGCCCGGGACCATGCGGCCCTGGACCACCACGCCGCGGTCGGGCATGAACATGCTGGGCACGCCTCCTCGGTAGCGCACGGTCACCTGGGTCACGCCGTCGGTCATCCGGAAGCGCAGCTGCTGGGTTTTGGGGTCGTAGTGCACCGTACCCGGTTCCACCAGACCGCCTAGCCGCAGCAGGTGACCCTGGTAGCGCCCCAGGTTGGCGAAGTACTCGGTCGGCGTGACGTAGAAGACCAGGTTATCCCCCAGGTGACCGATCACCAGGTAGAGCAGCGCGCCCAAGACGATCCCGCCGCCCAGCCAGTACTTCAGCCCGCCGCGCGGCCGCCGCTTCGCAGCCGGAAGGGTGGTCATCGCCGTTCCCTGCGCAGCCGCAGCGCCAGGTAAACTAAGTAGCCCACGATCAAGACAGCGCTGCCGCCGTAGACCCAGGCGACGAACGTCCACTGCATCTCATTGAGGCTCACGCATCCCCCCTTTCAGGTCCCCTTGCAGCTCGCTCTCCAGCTCGCGCTCCTCCCTGGTCTCCACCAGCTCGGCCAGGCGGCCGCGCAGCCGCAGCAGGTAGAAGTAGAGCAGGGTGTAGGCCAGCAGCATGACCAGCAGTGCTTCCACCATGGGGGCGGCGGCCGAGACCCGCACGCCGCCGATCAGCTGGAAGGTGGGGGTCTGGTGGATGGAGCGCCACCAGTACACGCTCATGTAGTTGACCGGGATATCCAGGGTCCCGATGATGGCGATGACCGCCGCCACCCGACCCCGGCGGCCCGGGTCGTCGATCAGGCCGCGGACGACGAAGTAGCCGAGGTAGATCAGCAGGGCCAAGGCGGTGGTGGTGAGCCGGGGGTCCCAAACCCAGTAAACCCCCCAGGTGGGACGGCCCCACAGGCTGCCGGTGTAGAGAGTCAACACGGTCATCAGCACGCCGATCTCGGTGCTGGCCGCGGCCAAGCGGTCGTACTTGCGCTTCCGGCTGAGCAGGTAGATCAGGCTGTAGACGAAGGTGCCGGTGTAGGCCACGTAGCTGAACCAGGCGCTGGGCACGTGCACGTAGAGGATCCGGATCAGATTGCCCTGGTTCACGTCCGGTGGCGAGCTGAAAGCGAAGTAGAGCCCCACTGCGAAGCAGAGCAGGGTGATCAGGCCCAGCGGCCTGGCCAATCGGTCCCTCATGGTGTCCTCCGGGGGCGCTCCGGCCCGGCCCTCAGCCCTCCAGGGCGTAGGGGAAGATCAGGGTGGCGCAGACCAGATAGATCAGGTCGAAGACCACGAGCAGACCCAGCCAGGAACGGACTTCCGAGCCCAGGCCGCCGGTGGTGAGCAGGGAGGTGGCTTTGACCGAGGCCAAGATGACCGGCACCACCACCGGGAAGATCAGCACCGGCAGCAGCGCCTCTCGGGCCCGCAGCTGGGTGGTGACGGCGGCGTAGAAGCAGCCGATCACGCTGAGACCCAGCAGGCCCAGCAGCAGGGTGAGCAGCAGCTCCGGCCAGCGCGGCCCGGCCGGCAGGCCGAACAGCAGGTCGCAGAGCGGGGTGAGCAGCGCGCCCAGGACCAGCAGCTGGCCGTAATTGCCGAGCAGCTTGCCCAGGTAGATCCACTCGTGGGCGACCGGGTAGAGGGTCAGCGCTTCCAGCGCTCCGGCTTCCTGCTCGGATCCGAAGCTGCGCTGGGCGGCGAGCACGCTGGAGAAGGCCAGGGCGGTCCAGAGGATTCCCGGGGCGGCTTGCTGCAGGCGCTGGCGGCTGGGACCCAGGGCGAAGCCCAGGATCAGCAACACCAAGCCGGCGAAGAAGACCGTCGCGGTCAGGCTGTCCCGGGAACGCCATTCCAGCCGCCAGTCTTTCAGGGCAACCGTCCAGATAGTGTTCCATGGGCTCACGCCTCCCCATTGTGCGTCACGCCGCCACCAGCCGCCCGCCCTCCATCCGCAGGGAGCGGCCTGTGACCGCCTCGGCTAGCTCGGGCTCGTGGCTGGAGATCAGCAAGGTCTTGCCCGAGCGCTGCAGGCGGGAGAGGACCTCTAAGCTGAGCTCCCGGCTGTCCGCGTCCAGGTTGGCGAAAGGTTCGTCGATCAGCAGCAGCGGGCTGTTCACCAAGGCCAGGCGGGCTAGCAGCACCCGCTTGCGCAGGCCGGCGCTCAGCTGGCGTACCCGCTTGCCCAGGTGAGCCTCTAGGCCCAGCTCCGAGAGCAGCGCGGCCTGCGCTGCTTCTCCCTGCTGCCCGTGCAGGGCCAAGGAGAAGCGCAGGTTTTCAGCTGCGGTCAGGTCGGGGTAGAGCCCAGCGTCGTGGCCCAGCAGGTGCACGTGCTGGCGCACGCTCAGCTTGTCCCGCAGGTCGAATCCAAAGACGCGCCCCTCCCCCTTGGCCGGCGCGAGGCCCCCGGCTAGGACCCGCAGCAGCGTGCTCTTGCCTGAGCCGTTGGGCCCGAACAGCGCTACCGATTCCCCGACCCGCAGCTCCAGATCGATACCGCGCAGGACCCAGCTGCGCCCGAAGCGCAGGGCCACGCCGGCCAGTTGGGCTGCCGGTGGGGCGCTCACAGCGACCTCTGCATCCAGGCCGGCATGCTCTGCAGGGCCAGCTGGGAGAGCTGGGTGAGCTGCCCGGTCAGGACCAAGAAGCCCAGGGCGATCAGCAGCGCCCCGCCCAGGCGCTCCACCCACAGGGAGAGGGTTCTCACCCGCTCCAACTGCAGTTTCTGCCAGAGCAGCCCAGCGGCTAGGAAGGGGACAGCCAGGCCCAGGGTGTAGAGGCTGAGCAGGTAGATCCCCCAGGCCAAGCTCTGGCTGCTGGCGGCTTGCAGCAGAATGGTCCCCAGCACCGGGCCGATGCAGGGGCTCCAGCCGAAGCCAAAAGCCGCTCCCAGCGCCACCGGACCGTAGCGCGAGGCTTTGGCTAGGTCGAACCTGCGCTCCCTGAGCAGGCCCCAGGGCCGGAAGAGGCCGAGCATGAAGATCCCGAACAGCACGATCAACACCCCGCTGGCGGCTTCCAGAACCGCCCGCTCGCGCAGCAGGATCTGGCCCAGGGTGCTGGCCGAGGCCCCCAGGGCGATGAAGACCAGGCCGAAGCCGAGGATGAAGCCGGTTGCGCGCCGCCAGGGGAACTGGCCCCCTCCCAAGACGCCCAGGTAAGAGGGGACCAGCGGGAAGACGCAGGGGGACAGGAACGAGATGGCTCCGGCTGCCAGAGCCGAGACCGGGCCAATTGTGCCGGCGAGCTGTGACACGCTAGGAAGTATAGGTCGCTCAGTCCAGCAGTCCTAGGATGTTTGTCCTAGAGATCTGGGCGCTGCCGCTCCAGTAGTCCAGGACGCGACCGCCCTGGATCAGCAGGACGGTGGGGTAGTTGCCGATCTCCAAGAGATCGGAGAGCTTGGTGGCCGCCGCGCCCCGGAGCAGCTTCAGCCCAGCTGGAGCCGGGGTGGGGACCCCCCCGGCGTTGACCGCTACGATCGGCAGGCCAGTGGACAGCAGGCTCTTCCAGAGGCCGCTCAGGTCCCCGCAGCGGAAGCTGTAGACCGCTACCAGGTAGCTCTCCGCCCGGGGCCACAGGCCCGGCCAAGCCGGAATCCTACTTCCTAGCTGCGGCTGGGCCCAGGCGGCACCGGCGAGCAGCGCCGCCCAGATGGCCAGCTTGAGCGCCTTCAAGGCGCTGACCCGGGCGGGCTGAACTGGGCCAGCTCCGAGCGCGGTACCTGCCTCTGGACGATGTCGCGGCTGGGGGTGGAGGGGCTGGCCAGGTAGCCGGTCCTGCGGTCGATGCTGACGACGACCGTTTTCTGGCTCAGCGGCAGCGTGGAGAGGCCGCTGGTTTGCTGGGCAGTTTGCGAAGAGCCGTTAGGAGCCAGGAAAGCCAGTGGCCAGGCGTCGTTCTTGTAGTGCCGGAAGATGATGCCGGGTGGGATCTTGAAGGGGACGGGGGTCTGCCCAGCCAGCGCTCCCGCGGCAGCCTGGCGGAAGATGGGCGGGTTGACATAGCTGCTGGACGGTACGTAGACGCTGTTATGCCAGCGCATCGGCTGGTCGTCTTCGCGGCCGACCCAGGTGGAGATGACCAGCTTGGGGGTGACTCCGTCGAACCACAGGTCGCGGATGCTGTTGCTGGTCCCGGTTTTGCCCCCAGTCTGCCAGCCGGGGACCTTGCCCAGCTGGCCCAGGCCCCCCTGGGCCATGGTCAGGTCGTTGACGTACCCGAGCATCATGTTGAGCCCCATGTAGGCCAGCTGTGGGCTGAAGACCCGCTGCCCCTTGGGGGGAGTTCGCTTGGCGTCGTAGAGCACCTTGCCGGACGCGGTGGTGACCTTGAGCAGGTAGCTGGGGCGGTGATAGACGCCCTGGTCGGCGAAAACCGAGTAAGCCGCGGCCATCTGCAGCGGGCTGGCCTGCAGAGCACCTAGACCCAGGGCCAGATAAGGGTGGGGATAGACCGGCAGGTGGACCAGGTGAAGAGTGTGGACCAGATTGGGGATACCGACCTGGGTGAGCAGGTGCAGGGTGGGTAGGTTGAGGCTGTGGTCCAAGGCGTAGCGCAGGGTGACGTCGCGGTGCTGGTAGATGTAGTCGTAGTCATGTGGTTTGTACACGCCGCCCGGGCAGCCGACGCAGGGGAAGGTCGCAGGGAAATCCGGCTCGGTGTTCAGCTGGGTGAAGCCCATCCCCAGGGCGGTGGTGTAGAGGAACGGCTTGATCGAGCTGCCGATCTGCCTATAGGCGTTGACCGCGTTGTTCCACTGCGGCGGCGTCTTGCCCGGGTAGAGCTTCTGGCCGACCATGGCCAGGACCTGGCCGGTCTGCGGCTGCATGGCCACCATCCCCAGGGTGGCCCCCGGGGGTAGCACCGCGTCCAGAGAAGCCTGGTCCATGGCCGCCTGAGCCTGGGGGCTCAAGGTGGTGATCACGTCCAGACCCCCCGAACCGTAGACCAGGTGGCGCCCGAAGCGCTTGAGCAGGTCGAGTTTGACCTGCTGCATGAAGTAGGGGGCCTGCTCGGTGGAGACGGCCTGGGTGGCCCTGGGAACACCGGTGAACTGCGCGCTCAGGACCTGGCCGCCCGGCCCATAGCGGATCTTCCAACCAGAGGGCTCGATGGGCTGGTCGAAGGCGGCCTTGGCCTGGCTCTGGCTGATCCAGCCGTCTTTGACCATGCGCTGCAGCAGGTTGTGCATCAGCGGCCGGTAGGCCGGATAATGGTAATAGCGCGCTGGTGCTGGGATCAGGGTGGTCAGATAGACGCTCTGGGCCAGGCTGAGCCGGCTGGGCGGGACACCGAAGTAGGCTTTGGCCGCGGCGTAAGCGCCGACGATGCTGGAGTTCCCGTTGGCCCCCCAGTAGATCACGTTGAGGTAATCTTGCAGGATCTCGTTCTTGGTCAGCTTGCGGCCCACTTCCAGGGAGAGCACCGCCTCCTTGACCTTGCGCCGCAGGGTGCGCGCGCCGTGGAAGCTGGCCAGCAGCGTGCTCTTGACCAGCTGATTGGTCAGGGTCGATCCCCCTTGCAGCTGGTGGTGGAATAGCGTGCTGATCAGACCGCGCAGCATTCCGATCGGGTCGACCCCGTAGTTGTAGAAGAAGCGGTGGTCCTCGCTGGTCACCACCGAGGCGATCAGGTAGGGGCTGACCTGGTTCAGCGCCACCACGGTGCGGTCGACCGAGCCGCCGCCGGGCAGGCTGGGGCTCAGCGTCCCGATCAGGCTACCGTTGCGGGCGTAGATCCTGGTGGTACCGGAGAGCT
This sequence comes from bacterium, assembly GCA_021810505.1. Classification (GTDB taxonomy): domain Bacteria; phylum Deinococcota; class Deinococci; order Deinococcales; family Deinococcaceae; genus JAJZIR01. Next base: position 105,891 of record JAJZIR010000003.1, on the reverse strand, counting down.
GCATGGTGTCGAGCTGCCGGTAATCGGGCAGGTCTTTCAGCCAGTGGGTGGCGAAGACCGCGAAGGCAGCCGCTGCCGACAGCACCAAACTGATGAAGACCGCCCAGATGATTCGTAGCGTTTGCACTTCTAAAACCTCTCAGGGGTAGCTGGAGCCGGGTCGGGGCGTCCGCCTCAGGAGACCCTGCTCTCCTCGATGATCCGCCGGATCCTGGCCCGCACGTTCTTTCCGATCAGCGGGCGCCCCAGGACTTCGTTGGCCTGGGCCTGCCGGGCCGAAGCGAGCAGGGTCTGGTCCCGGCCAGGGCTGGCCAGCAGGATGATCGGTACCTGTTTCAACCTGCCGACCTTACGGATACGCCGGCACAGTTCCAGCGCACTCGGCCCGTCCAGAGCGTCATCGAGGATCAAGCCGTCGGGCACCGCGCGCCGCAGCTCGGTCAACAATTCTCCCCCGCTCCCGAAGCAGGTGACCTGGTGGCCATCTGACCCCAGGATCAGGTCGAGCATGTCTCGGGTGGTCTGCTCTGGGCTGGCCGCAAGGATGTGGTACGGCTGCACGGGTTCAGTCTAGCCGAATTTGGTGAGAGCCCTCTAGTCCCCCGCCTCCTCGCCGCTCGGCAGCTGCGGCAGCAGCCCAGCGGGAAGGTCGTAATCGATGCTGAGCGCGGCGTGGTCGCTGAGCCGGATCGCGCGGTCCACCAGCCAGGCTCTGGCTCCCTCAGCCACGTCCGGGCTGGCCAGCTGCAGGTCGATGCGCCAGCCCACGTCCTTCTGGTAGGCCTGCCCCCGCTGGCTCCACCAGGTGTAGCAGCTGCCTTCCCCCAGCAGCCGCTGGTGGACATCGCTGAGGCTGTAGGAGGTGAGTTGGTCCAGCCAGGCTCTTTCCTGGGGGAGAAAGCCGCTGTTCTGGCGATTGGAGCGCCAATTCTTGAGGTCGACTTCGCGGTGGGCGATGTTGTAGTCGCCGGCTAGGATGCGCGGCCCAGGAGCTAGGAGGTGGGGGGTCAAGAGCTGCATGGCCCGCTCCTTGGCGGCTTGCCGCTCGGCTCCGCTGCTGCCGCTGGGCAGGTAGAGGCTGACCAGGCGTAGCCGGCCGATCCGGGCGGCGATCCAGCGGCCTTCCTCGTCGATGAGGGGGTCGCCGATGCCGATCTGAACGTCTTCGAGCGGCCAGCGCGCTAGCAGGGCCACGCCGCTGTAGCCGGGGCGCTTAGCTGGCGCCCAGGCGCTGTGGTAGCCCAGCTCGGCGAAGAGCTCCGGCTCCGGTTCGCTGCGCACTTCCTGCAGGCAGAGCAGGTCCGGCGCCCGGGTAGCCAGCCAGGGCAGCAAGCCCTTAGCCCGCGCGCTGCGCAGGCCGTTGAGATTCAGGGTGGTGACGCGCATGGGCTGAGTATGCCAGGAGCCGCCTGCTCGCGGGCGGCGCTGGGGCCTGGCTTCTGGCGGGCTCCGGCGAACTTCTCGCCGAGACCTCTGCGGTGGCGTACAATGCAGTCGGGGTGCGCCGTGACGACGATTGAGATCCGGGACGTCACCACTGGAGAGAGCCTGGCAGAGACCGAAGGTTGCCAGCTTCCCGAGGCGCTGCGGCGGTGCGCCAGCGCCTGGGCCGACCGCAACGGCTTCTCGCGCTTGGTTTTTTGGAGAGAAGGGCCCAATGGGTCCAAGCTCTGGATCCAATTCGATGCCGTGCGCCTCAACTACTGGATTCCTGACCACATCGTGTTCTCGGCGCAGCTGAAGAGCCTGGAAGAGCAGCTCGATTACGCCCTCGGCGCCCATCACCGCAACGCTGCCGGCTTCGTGAATTTCGATCACTGACCCGCTCAGCCGCCCCCTTGAGACCCACCTCTGCCGCGGACCGGGTAGGGTTCTGCTGGCGCCGCCAGTGGAGCTGCTCTCCGCCTCAGTGGGGGGTCCCCCCTGGTTGCGGAATGGCCGGCCCCTGCGCCGCGCGCTAGGCGCTGAACGCGGCCGCAGGCGGTTGGCTCTCTCCGGGCGCCCGGATCCGGCGCGGCGCACCCGACCCGGGTGGCGGCGGATTTCAGACAGGCCCGGGTTTGCCGCCGGACAGCACTCCCTAGCGCTGAGCGCGCCATCGGTCGAGCTTACTTGAGATATTTTTTTAATTGATAATAAAAATATGGATATTGATTTGATTTGTATGAGTTCCACCGCTACCATGATGCCCAACGGCGCCCAGGGACGCGCGCCGCCGGAGGAGCGATGACCGGAGCCGGATCCACTGAATCGCCGCGCTGGGCCAAGCTGATCGACCAGACCCGCTGCATCGGTTGCCACGCCTGCACGGTGGCCTGCAAGTCCGAGAACGAAGTGCCCGTAGGGGTCAGCAGGACCTACGTCAAGTACGTCGAGGTCGGGGTCTTCCCGGAGGTACGCCGCTCGGTCCAAGTCACCCGCTGCAACCAGTGCGAGGACGCCCCCTGTGTCTCCGCTTGCCCTACCGGAGCCATGCACCGCCGGCCGGACGGGATCGTGGACTTCGACAAGAGCATCTGTATCGGCTGCAAGGCCTGCATCGCCGCCTGCCCCTACGACGCCATCTTCATCAATCCTGAGGACCACTCGGCCGAGAAGTGCAACTTCTGCGCCCACCGGCTCGACCTAGGTCTTGAGCCGGCCTGCGTGGTGGTGTGCCCCACCGAGGCCATCTTGATCGGGGACCTGAACGACCCCTCCTCCAAGGTGTCCCAGCTGGTGAACCGCGACGTGGTGGCGGTGCGCCGTCCGGAGAAGGGGACCAGGCCCAAGCTGTTCTACAAGGGCGCCCACCAGGCCACCTTGGACCCCTTGGCGGCCAGGCGACCGGCCGGGGGGCTGTTCCTGTGGAGCCAGCAGCGCCGCGGGCCGCACCACCAGGTCGGCGGTCACCCCCAGCACCCCAACAGCTCGGCGGCGGCGCTGTTGGCCTACGACGGACCCCACAGCGTTCCCTGGGACTGGCGGGTGAGCGCCTATACCTGGACCAAGGGCCTTGCGGCCGGCGTCTTTCTGGTCGCCGCCCTGCTGGTCTTGGCCGGCCGGCTCCCCGTCGCCTCGGTGCTCTGGAGGATCTACGTCCCGCTGATCTCGGGGGTTTTCCTGGCCTTGACCGGAGGGCTGCTGGTCCTCGACCTGGAGCACCCCGAGCGCTTCTATCTGGTTTTGACCAGGGGGCGCCCGCAGAGCTGGCTGGTCCGGGGCGCCTACCTGATCTCGGCCTACGCCGCCCTGCTGGCGCTGCAGTTCCTGTTGGGCCTGCTGGGTCTGGGCAGCGCCCTGTTCGCTTGGTTCGGCCTCCCGCTGGCCCTCTCGGTGGCGGTCTACACCGCCTACCTGCTGGCGCAGGCCCGGGCCAGGGACCTCTGGCAGAGCCCCCTGCTCCCGCCGCACCTGGCGGTCCAGGCGGGGATGGTGGGGTCGGCCGCGCTGCTGCCGCTGCTCGCCGCCTTCTACCCAGCCCTGTGGGGATGGGTTGCCGCCGCTCTGGCCGCCGCGACCGCCGCGCACCTGCTGTTCGTCGCCGCCGAGCTCGGCTCCCACGCCACAGCGCACGCCGAACTGGCCGCTTGGGAGATGACCCGCGGCCGCTGGGCCGGTTGGTTTAGGGCCGGCCTGCTGCTCAGCGCCGTCGGCCTGCTGGCCCCCTGGTGGGGGGGAGTAGCCGCCGCCGCGGTTCTGGTCGGCCTTTTTCTCCACGAACACGCCTATCTTCAGGCCGGGCAGTCCGTCCCGCTGGCCTGATGGGCAGGGAGGTACCGCATGGATGATCGGTCGCGCGAGACCGGACCGGGTGGACGCTTGCCGGAGTTGGAGAGCAGATTGCGCGCGCTCAGGGTGGAGTGCGAGGCCCGGGGGGAGACCTTCTATCCCGGCCCTTCTCAGCTCCAACTGGCCGCCTTTCCGCCCAAGGAGCGCTGGGACGATTGGATCGAGCTGGACTCCAAGGCCTGGCCCAGGCGGCTGGAGCGCCATCACCGCCTGATCCCCACCACCTGCTTCAACTGCGAGTCCGCCTGCGGCCTGCTGGCCTACGTCGACGCGGAGACCCAGCAGGTGCGCAAGTTCGAGGGAAACCCCCTCTCCCCTGGATCGCGCGGCCGCAACTGCGCCAAGGGGCCGGCGACCCTCAACCAGATCCAGGACCCGGACCGGATCCTCTGGCCGCTGCGCCGGGCCGGCGGCCGCGGGGAGGGCCGGTGGGAGCGGATCAGCTGGGAGGAAGCCCTGGATACCGTCGCTGCCAGGATCCGCCGGGCGCTCTCGGAGGGCAGGAACAACGAGATCATGTACCACGTCGGCCGCCCCGGCGAGGACGGCTTCACCGAGCGGATGCTGGCGGCCTGGAACGTCGACGGGCACAACTCGCACACCAACATCTGCTCCTCCGGGGGAAGGGCTGGCTTCCAGTTCTGGATGGGCTTCGACCGCCCCAGCCCGGACTTCGCTCGGGCTGAGGTCATCCTCCTGATCAGCGCTCACCTGGAGTCGGGGCATTACTTTAACCCCCACGCCCAACGCATCGTGGAGGCCAGGGCCCGCGGGGCCAGATTGATCGTCCTCGACGTCCGCCTCTCCAACACTGCCAGCCAGGCGGATTACTGGCTCTCGCCTTACCCGGGCAGCGAGGCGGCGATCCTGCTGGCCATCGCCGCGCACCTGATCGCCGAGCGGCGGATCGACCAGGACTTCATCCGCCGCTGGTGGAACTGGGAAGAGTACCTGCGGGAGTGCCGCTCCGATCTTCCGGTCACTTTCGAATCTTTTCTGATCGCTCTGGACCAGCTGTACCGGGATTACAGCTTCGACTTCGCCGCCCGCGAGTCCGGTATCTCGGCCGAGCGGCTGCGGGAAGTCGCCGAGGTGATCGCCGGGGCCGGCCACCGCTTGGCCGCGCACATCTGGCGCTCGGCTGCCGCCGGGAACCTGGGCGGTTGGCAGATCTCCAGGGCTCTGGTCCTGCTCCCAGCCCTGCTGGGGGCCATCGCCACCGAGGGAGGGACCTACCCCAACACCTGGAACAAGTTCGTGCCCAGGCCGATCCATGAGCCTCCCCACCCCACTTCCTGGAATGCGCTCACCTACCCTCTGGAGTACCCTTTAGGGCAGAACGAGATGTCCTTCTTGCTGCCCCACTTCCTGAAGGAGGGGCGCGGCCGCATCGACACCTATTTCAGCCGGGTCTACAACCCAGTCTGGACCAACCCCGATGGATTCTCCTGGATCGAGATGCTCTCCGACCCCGAGCAGGTGGGGTTGCACGTCGCTCTGACTCCCACCTGGAGTGAGACCGCCTATCTCGCCGACCTGATCCTGCCGATGGGGCACGCCTCTGAGCGCCACGACCTGTTCAGCTACGAGCAGTACGACGGGCAGTGGATCGGTTTCCGCCAGCCGGTGCTCCGCGAGGCCCGCCGTAGGGCCGGGGAGCCGGTCTCGGATACCCGCAGCGTCAACCCCGGCGAAGTCTGGGAGGAGAACGAGTTCTGGATCGAGCTGTCTTGGCGGATCGATCCGGACGGCTCCCTGGGGATCCGGCGCTGGTTCGAGTCCAAGGTCCAGCCCGGCCAGAAGCTCTCGGTCGACGAGTACTACGCCTACATCTTCGAGCACTCGGTTCCCGGCCTGCCGGAAGCGGCCGCCGCCGCGGGCCTGAGCCCGCTGGACTACATGCGCCGCTACGGCTCCTTCGAGATCTGCCGCGACGTGGGCCCACTGCACGAGCGGCCGCTGGACCCAGAGGATCTAGAGGGCGCTGTAGTCGCGCCGGATGGCCGGATCTACAGCCCGGCTGCCCGGCGCCCTTCGCCCAACGCCGCGCCTCTGCCCGCTCCCGGTCCGGACGCGGCGGGTAGGAGGGCGGTAGGGGTGCAGGTGGACGGCCGCGCCTGCCTGGGCTTTCCCACCCCCAGCGGGCGCCTGGAGTTCTACTCCAAGACGCTGGCCGAGTGGGGTTGGCCGGAGCAGGCGGTCCCCGGGTACCTGCGCAGCCACGTGCACCCGGATAAGCTCAAGCCCGGCGAGATGCCCCTGATCCCGACCTTCCGCGTCCCGGTCCAGATCCACACCCGCAGCGCCAACGCCAAGTGGCTCGACGAGATCGCCCACACCAATCCCCTGTGGATCCACCCCAGCGACGCTGCCCGCTTGGGCCTGCGCACCGGGAGCTTGGTCCGGGTGGAGACGCCGATCGGCCACATGGTCCTCAAGGCCTGGGTGACCGAGGGGATCCGTCCCGGCGTGGTGGCCTGCAGCCATCACATGGGTCGCTGGCGGCCTGCCGGCGAGACCGGTGGGTCCAACGCCCTGATGGCCACGGTCGAGCGCAGCCAGGAGGGGCCTCTGCACCGCCTGAGCCGCCTAGCTGGCGCGGGACGCCGGCCCAGCGGCTCAGGCGGTGCGCCGGTCTGGTGGAGCGACGTCGGGGTGCATCAGAACCTGATCTTCCCGGTGCACCCTGATCCGATCTCCGGGATGCACTGCTGGCATCAGGCCGTCTCGGTACGGGCGGCGGACCCAGGAGACCGCTACGGCGATATCGCAGTCGATACCGAGCGGGCTCACCAGATCTATCTGGAGTGGCTGGCCCTGACCAGGCCGGCTACGCCGCAGTCCCCCGGCGGCCTGCGCCGCCCCTACTGGTTGCTGCGCCCGCTGCGGCCTTCCCGGGACGCCTACCGGGTTTCCTGAAGTGGAGCTCTACCGCGCCCTGGCCTACCTGATCGGCCCGGCAGCACCGAGCCGGCCGGAGCTGGCCGCCGCTTTGGGCGTCATCCCGCTGACCGCCGAGCAGCGCACCGCGCTGTTCGATCTGGACCTGCCGCCCTACGCCTCGCGCTACCTGAGCCCGTCGGGTGAGATCGGGGGAGAGCTGCGCCAGCGAGCCGCCGGTTTCTTCCAGGTCCTGGACCTGCCCATCCCGCCTGAACCCGACCACCTGGCCAGCTTGCTGGACCTGTTGGCCTGGTTGGCCGACGGAGAGGCGGTCGGCCGCCAGCGCCAGACCTTTCGCCACCTGCGGGAGACGCTGGTCTGGGAACACCTGTTGCCCTGGGTCCCGCTCTATTTGAGTACACTGGTGCGGGTCGTTCCGGGTGGATTCCGGCCCTGGTGCGCGGAGCTCTCGGACGCGATGCTCGGTGAGGCGAAGATGTCGGTGTTCTGTCGGGCGGAGGTGTTGCCGGTGTACCCGCCGGTCGATTGGGAGGCTTCGCTGCAGGCGGTGGCGTCCCAACTCCTGTCTCCTGCCCGCAGCGGTCTGTGGCTAACTCGCCAGCTTCTGATCGACCTGAGCCGTTCGGAGGGCCTACCCGCTTTCGGGGGGCGCGTTTCCTTGCTGGCTGGACTGCTCAGAGCGGCTCCGCTGCCCACCTTGCAGGCCCTCTCCGAGTTAGCCGGGGAGTGGTCGGCCGAGTTGAGGCATCTGAGCTGGCTCGGACCTATCGCCGAGCACTGGCAGGGCCTGGCGGATCGCGGCAGGGCTCAATTGCTGCGAGCTGTGCGCGGCGGCCCGGCGGGACCCCCTAAGGAGAGACGAGAATGGCTACGACGGAGGACAGCGGAATGAAGGCCACCCCGGCCCAAGGCAGCGTGGTACGGCAGACCGAGCTGATCGTCAGCGGCGTTCTGCGCGGCGGCGTGGTGGTCAGTGCCGCCGTGATCCTGCTCGGAATCGCGGACTTCTATATCCGGAGGCTTACAGGGCAACTCTCCTCGGGCTTCAGCCAACTGCACAGCCTCAGCGGGGTCTGGAGTGCCCTGTTGCAGGGACAACCCCTGGCCATCGTCGCTCTGGGCCTAGTGATCCTGCTGGCCACCCCGGTCCTGCGGGTGGCCATCTCCATCCTGGCCTTCGCGGTCGAGCGCGACCGGGCCTACGTCCTGATCACCCTGCTGGTCCTGATCATCTTGCTGTTCAGCATCTTCGTGGTCGGCTCCGGCAGCCAGGCTACCCTCTACAACCTGCACAACAGCTCCCTCCTCTTCTTCTTCGAGATGCTGCTCTCCTCCGTGGCGGCGGGCCTGATCGGCGCCCTGGTAGGGCTGGGCGGTGGGGTCTTCATCGTCCCGATCCTGACCCTGATCTTCCACGTGCCCTTCGGGATCGCCATCGGAGCCTCCATCGTCTCGGTGATCGCCACCTCCAGCGGGGCCGCCGCCGCCTACGTCCGGGACCACATGACTAACCTGCGGGTGGGGATGTTCCTGGAGATCGCCACGACCCTGGGAGCCATCTGCGGCGCCCTGCTCTCGGCGGTGCTCAACGCCAGCGTGCTGTTCATCGTCTTCGGGGTGGTCTTGATGATCTCGGCGCTCCCCCTGGTCGCCAAGCTCGGCGAGGAGCTGCCTCAGGGCGTGAAGGACGATCGCTTCGCTCAGCGCCTCCGGCTCGCCTCGACCTACCCGGATCACCGCATGCACCGCGAGGTGCCCTACCAGGTCAGCCACGTCCCAGCCGGTTTCGGGATGATGTATGTCGCTGGCCTGATCTCCGGGTTGCTGGGCATCGGGAGCGGGACCTTCAAGGTCTTGGCTATGGATACGGCCATGCGCTTACCCATGAAGGTCTCGACCACCACCAGCAACTTCATGATCGGGGTGACCGCTGCCGCCAGCGCCGGGATCTACTTCCAGCGCGGCGACATCGACCCGTTGATCGCAGCTCCGGTCGCCTTGGGGGTGCTGATCGGCGCGACCGTCGGCGCGGTGACCCTGACCGGCTTGTCCAACGTGTGGGTCAAGCGCATCTTCGTCCCGATCATCGTTCTGGTCGCCCTGAATATGCTGCTGCGGGGCCTGGGGCTGCTGGGCTGAGCTGGCGCATAGAATGGGGGAGGCGCGGGCGGTTCTCGCGCCCTACCCTATGCGCCCTTCTCCCGATGTTCCCTTGGATCCAGATGCTCCCCAGTCCTACCTCAACCGCGAGCTCTCCTGGCTGGAGTTCAACTGGCGGGTCCTGGCCGAGGCGGAGCGGCCTGGCCTGCCGGTCTACGAGGCGCTCAAGTTCCTGGCCATCGCGGCGGCCAACCTGGACGAGTTTTTCATGGTCCGGGTCGCAGGGCTCCACCGCCAGGTCCGATTAGGTCTGCGGTCCGCCAGCCCCGACGGCTTGACCCTGGAGCAGAACCTGCAGGGGATCCGCAGCGGGGCCCTGGCCATGCTGCGGGATATGCACCGAGTCCTGGGCGGGATTTTGGATAAATCCGCCGGCGTTGGTCTGGTCCTGAGCCACCCAGACCAGCTCTCGGCCGACCAGCGGGCCCAGCTGCGGGCCCGCTACCTCGAAGAGATCCAGCCAGTGCTCACCCCTCTGGCGGTCGATCCCAGCCACCCCTTCCCCTACATCAGCAACCTGTCCCTCAACCTGGCGGTGGTCCTGGATGGGCAGGGAGACCAGCCGGAGTTCGCCAGGGTCAAGATCCCAGTCGGGCCGCTCGACCGGCTGTTCCGCCTGCCCGGAGGGGCTTGCCTGTGGCTGGAGGAGGTGATCGCCCTGCACCTGAGCGAGCTGTTTCGCGGCCGCCGGGTGCTCGGCAGCTACCCCTTCCGGGTGACCAGGAATACCGACTACGAGTTCGACGAGGACGAGGCCGAGGACCTGCTGGCCACCGTCGAGGACGGGTTGCGCCGCCGCCGTTTCGGCCCGGTGGTCCGCCTAGAGGTCGACACCAGCATGCCGGAAGATGTCCTGGCTGACCTCATCGAGTGGTTGGAGGTCGGCTCCCAGGAGGTCTTCGTCCTGCCCGCCCCCCTGGGATTAGCTGACCTGCTGGCCGAGGCCGCCAAGCCGGCTGGCCCTGGGGCGCACGACCCTAGCTACCTTCCGGAGCAGGTTGACCTGGAAGGGGAAGAGGGCGTCTTCGCGACCCTGCAAGATCACGACGTCTTGCTCCACCACCCCTACCAGTCCTTCGAGGCGGTAATGGGTTTTCTGCAGAGCGCCGCGGAGGATCCGGACGTCTTGGCCATCAAGCAGACCCTCTACCGGACCGGTAACGATCCCCGCATCCTCAACACCCTGATCCGGGCGGCGGAGGCCGGCAAGCAGGTGGTCGCCCTGGTCGAACTGAAAGCTCGCTTCGACGAGCTGCGCAACATCAGCTGGGCCAGGATGTTGGAGCAGGCTGGCGTCCACGTGGTGTACGGGCTTCCCGGCCTCAAGACCCACGCCAAGATCCTCCTGGTGGTCCGCCGCGAAGCCGGCGGCCTGCGCCGCTACGTCCACGTCGGGACTGGTAACTACAACCCGGTGACCGCTGGGATCTACACCGACGTCGCGCTGCTGACCGCAGACCCTCTGATCGGCCAAGACGCCAGCGCTCTGTTCAACCACCTCACCGGCTACGCCAGGGTGCGCTACCGGCGCCTGGTAGTCGCCCCTGAGGCCCTGCGCGGTTACCTGACCGAGCTGATCGGCCGCGAGGCCGACCAGGCCCGGTCCGGCTTACCGGCCCGAATCCTAGCCAAGATGAACAGCCTGACCGACCCCGCGCTGATCGCGCAGCTGTACCGGGCCGCCCGCTGTGGGGTTCGCGTCCAGCTGATCGTGCGGGGGGTCTGCTGCCTGAGGCCGGGGGTTCCCGGCCTATCCGAGACCATTGAGGTGCACAGCCTGCTGGGGCGCTTTTTGGAGCATGCCCGCATCTGGGCTTTCGGGGTCGGGCGCCGCACCCGGGTTTACCTGAGCAGCGCCGACTGGATGACCAGGAACCTGGACCGCCGCTTCGAGCTGGCCCTGCAGGTCCGCGACCCTGGGGTCCGCCGAGAACTCCTGGGGATCTTGGACCTGCAGTGGCGGGACCAGGCCGGCTCCTGGGTACTTCTAGGGGATGGCCACTACCGGCGGGTTGGGCAGGACGGCTTGAGCGCCCAACTGGAGCTGATGCGCCGGCACGGTACCTTGCAGCCCTGAGCTCAACCCTTCCAGAATTCCCCGCCGAGCAGGCGCCCGAAGCCGAAGTGCTTGCGCAGGGCCTGTTCGACGACGACTAGGGCGGAGCCGTAGCCCAGGGTGTCGGTGATCAGCGATACGCCGGCCAACCTGAGGTGGGCGGTGACCAGCTCCGCGTCGAAGCGAGCCGATCCGAAGGGAGCGGTGACCAGGGCAGCGGTGGCCAGGAAAGTGATCAGGGCCAGGAGGAGGGACTTGGCGCAGACCAGCCCGGTCGCGAGCATCAGGCTGCGCTGGATCTCCGGCCGGTGTAGGACTTTCAGAGCCGCCTGCTGGGCGGGGGCTTTTCTGGGGACTAAGACCACCCGCACGAAAGTTCCGGCCAGCGGCCTCCCCCGCAGCAGGGATCCCAGGGTCACCGCCGCCAGGAAGATCGCGTGCGCCGACTCCTTGGCGGCGAACCAGGGTCCGCTGATCCGCAGGAAGGCTAGCCCTCCCCCCAGCAGCGCCAAGCTAGCTAGCACCAGAGAGACGGGGTTGAGGGTGCGGCTGCGCAGCGTATCGATCAGGATGTAGCCCACCGGGACGAGCGCAGAGAGCAGGTAGGCCAGCACCGCACCGCTCCAGTGCGGGAATCCGGATAGACGGCGCAGCGGCGAGTTCAAGATTGCCAGAGGGATTCCCAGGGTGAAGAGCACGTCCAGAGCAAATTTTCCCAGCTGGGCAGGTAGGTAGCTCCGCGCCTTCACCGCACCAGCCTACCTGGGCTGGCTGGGCTATGCTGGGCCCTGATGGTGGAGGCTAGCTACAGCCAAGGGTTCGCCTGCGAGGGCCGTCTGGTGGAGGGAGGTTGGTGGGTGCGCGGCATCCTGATCGTCACCGAGCTGACCGCGCGCCGCCCCAACTCCGAAGAGGCCATCGGCGCTGGGGTGTTGCGGGAGTGCCGCCTGGAGGTGGAAGGGCCCAGGCCCCGCTCGGTCTTCCTGGCCAGGCTGGACGTCCCTAAGCTCAAGCAGCGGTTGCTGGTGGAGGTGACCCCCCAGCACCAACTGGAGACGGGCCTGGAAGGGACCTACCGCCTGCTGAAGAGCGAGGAACTCGACGCAGACGTCCCGCTCTGAGGGCGCCGTTGACAGCCCGGCGGGCCGATTTATACTGTGGGGAATCGGGGAGCGCTTGGAATCAGCCGCAGCCGTCGTCTGAAGGAGAGGTGGCCATGAAGGAACTGATGGGCAGCGAGGAGATCGTGCGCGGACTCAAACACTACCGGAGGATCGCCAAGCAGGACCTGCTGCGCGCAGACGAATCCAGCCATCCCGAAGAGGTCCGCCGCCACGCCGAAGCTCGCCGCGCCGTCTATACCGAACTGGCCGAATGCGCGGAGCGCTCTGCTCCCGAGGACGTGGTCGCCGCTGCGCTGGCGCTCTACCGGGAGCTGCCCTTCGTGTCGGGTAGCGGGGACACCCAGTACCCGGACATCCGCGGCCGCGAGAACGCCCTGGAGAATTTTTTCCTGATGGTCGGCCTGGATCCCAAGCTGCGCCGAGAAGCCAGGAGGGAGCGCCCGCCTCTCGATGCCCTCGCCCGCTGAAGCGTTGGACCAGCTGGCCCACTCCTGTGCGTCCTGCCAGAAGTGCCAGTTGGCCAAGGCGCGCCGGCAGGTCGTCTTCGGGGAGGGAGATCCCAGCGCCCGCCTGCTGCTGCTGGGGGAGGGACCGGGGGCCGACGAAGACGCCACCGGCCGCCCTTTCGTCGGGAAGGCCGGTCAGCTGCTGGACCAGATCCTGGCTGCTGTCGGCTTGCAGCGCAGCCAGGTTTACATCACCAACATGGTGAAGTGCCGCCCGCCCGGGAACCGCAACCCGGAACCCGGCGAGATTGCAGCTTGCCGCGGCTGGCTGGACACCCAGATGGACCTGGTGCGCCCGGAGCTGATCGTCACGCTGGGCAATGTGCCCACCCAGTCCCTGCTGGGGATCCAAGACGGCATCACCCGCAGCCGGGGGCGCTGGTACCCCTACCGCCACGCAGGGGGCTGGAACGCCTGGGTGCTTCCGATGTTCCACCCGGCTTACCTGCTGCGGAACGCGACCAGGGTGGTAGGGGGACCCAAGAGCCTGACCTGGCGGGATATCCGCGAGGTCAAGGCGGTTCTGGACGGTCAACACTCTCCCGGGATGTCCGGCCCGACCCTGTTCTGATCCCGTGCGCGCCTTGTTGCAGAGGGTGCTCCGAGCGGAGGTCTCGGTGGACGGGGAGCTCCTGGGATCGGTCGGCCCCGGCCTCCTGGCCTTGGTCGCTGTGCACCGGGCGGACCTGCTGGCTGACGCTGAACGGCTGGCAGCCAAGACCGCCGAGCTGCGCATCTTTGCTGGTGCACAGGGTAAGATGCAGCACACACTCCTCGAGCGCGGCGGCGAGGTGCTGTCGGTGAGCCAATTCACCCTCTACGCTCAGCTCTGGCGCGGGCGGCGCCCTGACTTCACCGAAGCAGCCGCCTCTGGACTCGCCGAAGCGCTGTGGCGCGCCTACAACCAAGCCCTGCGCGGTCGCGGCCTGCGCGTCTGCGAGGGTCGTTTCGGGGCGCATATGCAGGTGGCTCTGGTCAACGATGGCCCGGCGACCTTTTGGTTGGACAGCCGGGCGGCGGGCAGTCCAGAGAATTTCTAAGCCTCTTTACCCCAGCCACCGCCCAGATCTCCCGCAGAGGATCAGGATTTCTTCGGACCCACCTTTGGTTTGAAGAGGGCTTCTGGTCTGAGCGGAGCTCTCTTTTCTGATTTCCTGGTCACCTCAGGGCACCACCTTGAAGACAGTGCCTTCACCGCTCGCTCCGCCGTACTCCGTCGTCCCGTACAGGTCCCCGTTGCTTCCCTGGATCAGAGCGGCGACGGGGTTGGCGCCGTCGGCCCCACCCTGAAAGCTGTGGAGCACCGTCCCGGTCCAGGTGCCTCCCGGGGAGCTCGGAGGTGCGAGCTGGAAGACGGTGCCTACATTGTTCGCTCCGCCGTTATACGTACCGAACGTCGTCCCGTACAGGTCCCCGTTGCTGCCGAGAATCAGCGGGGCTTGGGGGAAGGCGCCGCTACTACTGTTGAAGCTATAGATCACCGTCTCGGCTCCGCTGGGCGAGATCTGGAAGACGGTGCCGTAACTGTTCGCTCCGCCGCCTGCCGTCGTCCCGTACAGGTCCCCGTTGCTGCCTTTGATCAGGGAGGCAAGAGGGTGGAAGCCGTCGCTGCCACTCCCGAAGCTGTGGAGCACCGTCTCGGTCCAGGCCCCCCCGCTCTGTGCGAGCTGGAAGACGGTGCCGTCACCGTTCGTTCCGCCATCCTCCGTCGTCCCGTACAGGTCCCCGTTGCTTCCCTGGATCAGAGCGGCGAGGGGGGTAGCGCCGTCACTCCCACCCTGAAAGCTGTGGAGCACCGTCTCGGTCCAGTTGCCTCCCGGGGAGCTCGGAGGTGCGAGCTGGAAGACGGTGCCGTTACCGTTCGTTCCGCTACCGGATCCAGATGTCGTCCCGTACAGGTCCCCGTTGCTGCCGAGAATCAGTGGGGCTTGGGGGAAGGCGCCGCTACTGCTGCTGAAGCTGTAGAGCACCGTTTCAGTCCAGGAACCCCCGCTCTGCGCGAGCTGGAAGACGGTGCCTTTATAGTTCGCTCCGCCATTTTCCGTCGTCCCGTACAGGTCCCCGTTGCTGCCAAAGATCAGGGGGGCGAAGGGCTGGGCGCCGTCGCTGGTTGCACCCTGAAATATGTGGAGCACCGTCTCGGCCCAGGCGTTCCCGCTCTGCGCGAGCTGGAAGGTGGTGCCGAATTCTTTCGGTGCGTTATACGTACCAATGGTCGTCCCGTACAGGTCCCCGTTGCTGCCTTTGATCAGAGAGGCATAGGGGTAGGCGTCGTAATTACCGCTGAAGTTATGGATCACCTGTTCCCCGGTCACGGTCAGGGGGAAGGTAGCTGAGGTGCTCATCCCCGAGAGGGTAGCGGTGACCTTGACCTGATCGTGACCGGCCAGGTTGGAAGGAGTTTGGACCTTCAAGGGGATCTGCACTGGCTTGCCAGCAGAGAGGTTCACGGTAGTGGGGCTGAAGCTGAAGCCCGAGCTGGGTAAGGAAGCTCCGTTCTCGCTGACCTGATAGCTCAGCTGCACGGTCCCGCTTGAGTCCTGACTGCTCAAGCTCAAGCTCTCACTTCCACTGCTTCCTTGGGAGACGGAGAGAGCAGTAGCTCCAGTTAAGGACAAAGCCGAGCTGACCTGGACCTGGAAGCCAGCCTGGCTGCTGGCTCCCCCTTCCTGAGCCGTCACTTGGACCTGATAGGTCCCGGGAGCCACCTGCGCCGAGACGCTCACCCTAATCTGCAGGTTGAGAGGAGAGCTGTTCGGCCTGGTTACCGAGCTAGGGCTGAAATTGAAGCCGGAGACGCTCTTTCCCCCTTGGCGCACCTGATAGCTCAGCTGCACTGTCCCGTTGATCCCGTGGAGGGAGGAGAGCTGAAGATTCTCCTGAGCGCTCCCCCCGGCGGGGACGCTGAGGGCGGCTCCCTGCTGCGGAGAGAGAGAGAGGCCGGGGATCCCCCCTTGGTTGCAGGCGGCCAGGAGCAGGATGGTCCCTATCAGCAGGCTGGGTTTCATAGAACTCCACTCAAAAAGGTTAAGCTATGAATATGTTAAAAAATTCGTGAAAAGAACCGAACTGCGGGGGTGGGGCTGGGAGTCCACTGCTCGACTTCCGGGGTGGTTCTGCGGGCTACCCGGGGGAACCGGAGGTGGGCGAGTTAAGGTAAAGCTGCTACGCCTTTAGGCAGTCCAGCTCGTCCAGGCAGCCGATCGGAGTGGCCTACTGCCCCGTCCCGTAGGGTGGCTGTATGCTCCGGCGTTCCTGGATCTCAGCTCTATACGCTGAGCCCCCGGACGCGCGCTACCTGCCCTTCTTACCCTCGCCCCCGCACCACCAGCACTGGGCATGCCGCCTGCCGCAGCACCGTCTCGGCTACCGAACCGAACAGCAGGTGGACAACCCCTTGCGCCCGTGGGTGCCCATCACGATCAGGTCAGCCCAACCCTCAGCGGTTCGCAGGATCTGGCCAGCGGGGTGTCCCCACTCCACCTGGGCCTCCTCGCCTTCCCCGGTGAGGTCCGCGAGCCGCTTACGGCTACCCTCGGTCATCTCGCTCGCTGGGACCGCCGGCAGGTACCCTTCTCCGTAGGCTGGGAGCAAAAGTCGGGGGTAGCGTGGAGGAGCAGGCGCTTGCTCCCAGGGAAATTGCTGCGTGCCGACTGGAGCGCTCGCTCGGAGCGGGGCGAGAAGTCTATGGCGACCAGAATTCTCTGAAACACGGCAGCCTCCTGAAAACCATCAGGCCCTAGCGGATCAGCCCGATGTCCCGTAACGCCGGGGTAACGCCTGCCTTCTAGCCTGAAACCGTCCGGGGGCAAGCCCCGGCCTCTAGAAAGGGAGGGACCACCGTGCACAGCAAGATTTCAGGAGCGCCTTGGATGGGAATGGGAGTCGCCTTGGCCCTAGCTCTGCCCGCGTTCGGCTCTGCGCCGGCCTTGGCTGCAGCTGCTCCTGCGCACCACGTCTACCTGGTCGAGCAGATCGTAACCGGCAAGATGATCGGCAAGCCGGGCTGGCCGGAGTTCTCCCCCGCGACCATCACCGTCCCGGCGGACAGCATCGTCACCATGACCATCGTCAATTACGACGACGGCGCAGCGCCCCTGCCGGATGGCAGCAGCGCCCTAGCCGTCAGCGGGGTCCAGGATAACCAGGCCCTGATCGCCCAGAACTTGGCTAGGGTGAGCGACACCGAGCACCTGGAGACTTCGGAGAACATCGCCAAGGAGTACCGCCCCGACCTGATCCCCGCCCTCAAGGCCCAGCTGCTCACCATCCAGCGCTCCATGCACTTCAGCAACCTTCCCGGCCGGCTGCTCAGCCACACCTTCACGGTGGCGGCTCTGGGCATCAACGTCCCCATCCCCCCGCTCAGCGTGGTGACCGTGACCTTCAAGACCGGCAAGGCCGGCACTTACACTTGGAACTGCCTCGCTCCCTGCGGCACCGGTCCAGGCAGTATGTTCGGCGCGATGATGACCCCCGGCTACATGGTGGGAACCCTGGTGGTCAAGGGCAGCTGAGCCGGCGCAGCTACACAGGAGGGCTGCGGACTAGTCCGCAGCCCTCCTGTGGCTGAAGATCCACTCGGCTAACCCCAGCTCCCGATAGGCCATGTCCCAGCAAGCGTGCCCTACCCCTGGGTACTCGGTGTGCCTAGAGAGCTGATTGCCGGCTCTGGCCAAGGAATCGACCAAGGCCCGACTCGACCCCACTGGGATGACGCTGTCGGCGGATCCGTGGAATGACCAGATGGGCATTTTACCCAGATTCCGCATCACCGCGAAGGAGTCACCCCCGCCGCAGATCGGGACCACCGCAGCGAAGCGCTGGGGGAAGCGGCAAGCCAAGCTCCAACTCCCGTGCCCACCCATGGACAGACCGGTCAGATAGAGCCGTTCGGGGTCGGTTTCATGCTCGGCCTCCAGCTGATCCAGTAACGCGACGACTGCGTCTTCGACGCTGTTCGCACCGGACCAGCTGCGTCCCTCGGGACACTGCGGCATGGCGATCAGGGCCGGCCAACGCGCCTCCGCCTCCAAGACCGCGGGGTAGAGCCCGGAGCGGACCTGGCGCTGGTCGGCCCCCCTCTCTCCGGCGCCGTGCAGGAAAAGCAGCAGCGGCCAACCGCCGCTGGGGGCTTGGCCTTCTGGGGTGGCTAGCGCGTAGGGGAGACCGCTCGGTCCGGAGTGCAAGCTGAGGTTCACCCTGTTATTCTAACGGCGTAGTTGCTGGTTGTGCCCGGCCATCGGGCCGGGTAAGGGAGGACCGAAGCTATGACCGCACAGCATGACGCCGCGCCGCCGCTGGTTCTGGGCCCAGTGCGGCTGACCGTCCGCGACCTAGCCCGCAGCCTGGCCTTCTATACCGAATGGGTCGGCCTGCGGGTGCTCGCGGAGGAGGGCGCCCGCGCCGACCTGGGAGTCGCGGACGCTCCCTTGCTGCAGCTCGAGCAGTCCCCCGAGCTGGCGCCTCCGGCCGGGACTGGGCTCTACCACGCCGCCTTCTTGCTGCCCAGCCGGGAGGACCTAGCTACTTGGTGGGCTCACTTCCAGCGCTCCGGCCAGCGCTTGGGCCAGGCCGACCACCTGGTCAGCGAGGCGCTCTACATCCACGATCCGGACGGCCACGGCATCGAGATCTATCGCGACCGCCCGCGCGCTGAGTGGACCTGGTCGGAAGGCCAGGTGCGCATGGCCAGCGACCCGCTCAATCCCCAGCTGATCGACCTGGCCAGGCCGGACTGGTCCGGCCTGGGCGAGCAGACCGAATTGGGCCACCTGCACTTCCGCGTCAGCGACTTAGCCGCTACCGAGCACTTCTACCGAGACCTGATGGGCTTCGCCGTGGTAGCGCGTTGGCCGGGAGCGCTGTTCGTCTCCCTGGGGGGCTACCACCACCACCTGGGCCTCAACGTCTGGCAGAGCCTGCACGCCCCCCCGGTCCAGGCCGACCGGCTCGGCCTGGTCTCGGCCGGATTGCGCCTGCGCCCCGACCACCTAGCTGGCCTGCTCTCCCGCTTGGAGCGGGAAGGCTGGCCGTTAGCGCGCGCCGGAGACGACCTGCTGCTGCGCGACCCTGCGGGGATCCTGCTGCGCGTCGCTGCGCTCTAGCTGGTTAGACGGCTCCTTCCAGCAGCTCCAAGAAACCTAGGGCGGCGCGGCGTAGGCCCCTGCGGGGCGCGATCAACCAGAGCGGCCGCTCCAGACCGCTCAGCCCGGGGTGGGCCTGCTGCAGCCGGCCGGACGCCAGCTCCTCCCTGGCGCTGATCTCGGAGAGAAAAGCGACCCCTAGGCCCTGGTGCACCGCCTCCTTCACCGCTTCGGGTCCGCTGAGGGTCAGAAAGGCCTTGGGGCGAATCCCGGCCTCCGTGAGGGCTTGCCAGGCGATCTCCCGAGAACCGGAGCCCTGCTCGCGCCACAGCATCTCGGCTTCCCCCAGCTCCCGCAGATCTACCGCCCGCCCGGCCCAGGGGTGGCCGGGCGGCACCACCAGGATCAGCCGGTCGTACCCCACTGTCCGCCGCTGGAAACCGGCGGGGATCTCCAGCCTGGGGTTCTCGACCAGGGCCAGGTCGACTTCACCGGCTTGGAGCTGGCGCAGGCAGCCCCCGCTGTTGGCCGACCGGACTGTGAGCAGGACCCCCGGGTGGGCCCGGTGGAAGCGGGCCAGCCAGCTCGGCAGCAGATAGGTGCCCGGAGTCCCGCTGGCGGCCAGCCGGAGCTCGCCGGTGCCGAGGCCCAGGTGCTCGGCGCACAGCTGTTCGGCGGCGCTGAGCGCCGCTGCGACTGTCCCGGCCGGCCCGAGCAGCGACTGCCCCAGCGAGTTCAGCTCCACCCCGTAGCGGTGGCGCTTCCACAGCGGCTCGCCGGCGGCCTCGGCCAGCGCCTTCATCTGGCTGGAGACCGCCGGCTGGGTCAGGCCGAGCTGGCTGGCCGCCTCGCTCAGGCTGCCGGTCTCAGCCACCTTCAGCAGGGTGAGCAGCTGCTCCGCGCTGACCTTGGTCACGCCCGCATCTTGACACGCTCCCGCCCCTCAGCCCCGGGAACCGCGCCCTCGCCGGACCGCTCCCCGCTCAGTCCATGGAGAAAGGGAAGTGGCCCGGCGCCTCCCCTCCCAGCAGCGCCGCCTTGAGGGCGCCTAGGGCCTCTTCGCTGAACCCGTAGCTGGCCAGGGCCGGCCGCCGGAGCTGCCAGGTGTGGTAGGGGTTCCAGAGAGCTAGGTGCAGGCCGCGCAGCCCCAGGCCGAAAGCCCGCTTGGCCAGCTCCAGCTCGGCTGGGCCCATCAGCTTGCTCCCCGTGGTCGCGAAGAGCAAGAGATCGGCCTCCGGGGCGGCCGGCAGCGCCAGGCTAGCCGCCTCGGTGTAGAGCAGCGGGAGAACGCTGAAGTCCTCGGCCAGCCAGCGAAGGACCGCCTGGCCGCTGGGCCCCTCCTGGTAGGCCCCGCTCCCCGGGGCGCGCAGCGGGCACAGCAGCAGCACCCGCTGGCCGCGCCGGGCTACCGGCGGCTCTCCGAAGCGGGTGACGCCAGCCTCCCAGGCGGCCCGGTAAGTGCTGGAGGGGTCGGAGGGGCGGGTGGGGGAGGCCCCCCGAAACCGCTCGTAGGCGGCCCCGATCCGTCCCAAGCTGGCCTCGGCGCTGGCCCGCAGCTCCGAGCCGCTCAGCGCCGCCGCGACCGCCTGCACCTGCTCCTCCTTGACCGCTAGGTCCCCCAGGCCCAACACCAGGTCGGCGCCGGCTCGCAGAGCCCGCACCGCAGCCTGGCCCGGAGAGTAGCGGGCGGCGATGGCCTGCATGTCGGTCGAGTCGGTCACGACGATGCCGCGGTAGCCGTACTCTCCGCGCAGCAGGTCGTGCAGGATGGCCCGCGACAGGGTGGCCGGGTAGACCGGATCCAGGGCCGGGTAGAGGATGTGTGCGGTCATCAGCGCCGGGATCCCCGCCGCCGCGGCCAGCTGGAAGGGGAGCAGTTCGGTCGCTTCCAGCTCGGCGCGGCTGGCGGCCACGGTGGGCAGGTCCAGATGGGAGTCCACCGCGGTGTTGCCGTGGCCGCAGAAGTGCTTGGCGCAGGGCATGACCCCGGCCTGCTGCAGGCCCTCCGCCCAGGCCAAGCCGTGCGCGGCTACCTGCCGCGGATCGCTGCCGAAGCTGCGCTCCCCGATGACCGGATTGGCCGGGTTGCTGCTCACGTCCAGGCAGGGGGCCAAGTCCCAGCGGATGCCCAAGCTGGCCAGGTCTTCGCCGACCCACCGCCCTACCTCCCTGCTCAGCTCGCTCTTACCGCCCGCCCCCAGCGCCATGGGCGAAGGCGGGGTAGGCCGAAAGGGGATCCGCGTCACCGAGCCCCCCTCCTGGTCGGTGGCGATCAGCAGCTCCTCCCCCAGGAGCTCCTTGAGCTCGGCGATCAGGGCCAGCAGTTGCGGCCGGCTTTCGATGTTCCTGCGGAACAGGCAGACCGCGCTGAAGCGGTGGCGGGACAGGAATTCCCGGTGGGCGGGGTCTAAGGTCGGGCCCGGTAAATCGATGGCGATCAGGCGGCTGGCCAGCTGTCGGTACTCCAAGGTACACCTCTTGACAAAATATTACACGATAAAGTAGAGTCAGTGAAATAATTTTTTGACAGCAGCGGAGGAGAGTCTGAACGGGCGGCGGTTTTCGGAAAACCTACTCGGTGCGCTGAGCGGCAAGCTCCTGGTCTCCTGCCAGCCGGTCCGCGGAGGGCCCCTAGACTGCCCGGAGTGGGTCGCGGCCGCCGCGCGGGCTTGCCTGATCGGGGGCGCGGCGGGGCTGCGCGTCGAAGGGACCCCTGACCTCCTCGCGGTGCGGGCGGCCGCGGCGGCGCCGATCCTCGGCCTCATCAAGCGCGCGGGACAGGTGGCCATCACCCCCACTCCGGCCGACGTCGGCGCGGTGCTGGCCTGCGGCGCCGACCTGGTGGCCATCGACGCGACCGATCGGGCCAGGCCCTGCCCGGTCGGCCAGCTGATCGCCGAGGTGCACGCCGCGGGCGCGCTGGCGGTCGCCGACGTGTCCAGCGAGGCCGAAGGGCTGTCGGCCTGGTCGCTGGGCGCCGACCTGGTGGCCACCACCTTGGCCGGTTACCGGGGGGGTCCGGTCCCTGAGGACCCCGATCTCGACCTGGTCGCCGCCCTGGCCCGCTCCGGCGTCCGCACCCTGGCTGAGGGGCGCTACGCCCAGCCGGGCCAAGCCGCCCGGGCCATCGCGCTGGGTGCCTTCGCGGTGGTGGTGGGGGGCGCTCTGACCCGCTTGGAGGAGATGGTCCACCGCTTCGCTGCGGCCCTGCCTGCGGTAGGAGTCTGAGATGCCCAGCGCCCTGATCAGCCTGAAGAACCAGGAGTCGCAGCTCACCCCGGCCCTGCGCAGGATCGCCGATTTCGTCCAGCACCATCCCGATCAGGTGCTCTACCACACCGTCAGCGACCTGGCCGAGGCGGCCGGGAGCTCCGACGCCTCGGTGATCCGCTTCTGCCGCGATCTGGGATTCTCCGGCTTCCAGGAGTTCAAGCTGGCCCTGGCCGGCGACCTGGCCCTGAGTCCGGTCGAGCTGGGGACCCAGCCGGTTCCGGAGCGGCCCGCGGAGATTCTGGACTACGTGGTCCGCCACGCCCATCAAGCCATCGAGGCGACCTGCCAGCTGGTGCATCTGGACGCGGTCGAGCGCGCCGCCGAGCTGATCGCCGCGGCGCCGCGCACCGACCTGTACGGCGCGGGAGCCTCCGGGGTCACCGCCGAGGACTTCGCCTATAAATTTCTGCGGTTGGGACTCAACGCCCAGGCCTACCGCGACCCCCACCTGGCGGCCATGGCGGCGGTGAGCTTGCAGCCGGGTATGGTGGCGGTCGGTATCTCCCGCTCAGGAACCACCATCGACACGGTCAAAGCCCTGGAGGCGGCTAGGCGTTCGGGTGCGGCGGTGGTGGCGATCACCCACCGCACCCGCGGGGGGATCGCCCAGGCCGCTGACCTGGTCTTGGCCACCTCGATCGCCGAATCGCCGCTGGCCGGCGGCTCGGTGAGCGCCAAGATGGGCCAGCTCCTGGTCCTCGACCTGCTCTTCACCCTGATCGCCCTGAACCACCCCAGGGCGGCGACCTCGATCGCCCGGACGGCGGCGGTGGTCGCCGACAGGAACTACTGAGTTAGGCTTTCCGGGTTCGCCCGTAAGCGCAGGAGGTTGGGTATGAACAAAGCCGCGTTGGTCGGACTGCTCGCCCTGGGAGGTACGGCGCTGGCCGCCCCCACCCAGATCACCTTTTGGAGCTGGTACCTCAGCCCCAAGTTCAACAGCTACATCGAGGGCAGGATCCACGCCTTCGAGCAGCTGCACCCCAACATCGTGGTGCACTGGCAGGACAAGCAGGCCAACATGGTCCAGGACTTCGTGGCTGCCGCGAACTTGGGCAGCACCCCCGACGTGGTCAACCTCAACATCCCAGAGACCGCCTCGGCCGCCCAGAATGGCTTCCTCGCACCGGTCACCGACTTCACCCCGCTCCCCAAGCTCAAGAAGATCTACTGGTCTGACCCCTTGCACAACTTCACCGACAGCGGGCAGGTCTACGGCTACCCCTGGTACGGCTGGCTCAACCAAGGGGCCATGGTCTACAACTCCAAGCTGCTGAAGCAGGCTGGAATCACCCACCTCCCCAAGACCCTGACCCAGCTGATGGCCGACTCGGAGACCATCCACCGCAAGACCGGCGCCTATGGCTGGATCCCCCTGATCATCGACCCCTCGCAGCCCCAGGATCCGGCCATTCTGGGCATCTTCTACGGCGACGGCCTGCCGATCGTCAACTCCAAGGGCCAGGCGGTCTTCGATACGCCGGCCAACATCGCCGACCTGGCCGCTTACGTCAAGTACTACCGTTCCGGCAACATGCCCTCCCGGATCCTCACCACCGACAACTTCCAGCTGCAGATCCAGCTCTACACCCAGGGGAAGCTGGCTTTCATCATCGGTGGTCCCCAGGCGCTGACCCGCATCAAGACCGCCAACCCGGCGCTCTACGCCGCTACCCGGGTGGTGCCCGCCCCGCTGGGGAGGGCCCGCAACGAGACCGGCGGCGGCATGGACTTGGTGATCCCGGCCAGTTCCAAGCATCCCCACGCCGCCGCCCTGTTCGCTTCCTTCATGTCCGACAACCACAACCAGGTGCTGTTCGCCGAGCAGACCCCCATCGTGCCCACCACCAGGCTGGCCGCCCAGAACGCCTTCTTCCAGACCCACGGCAGCTCGCCGGTGGCGGTGGCCACCGCCTTGGTCTCGACCAAGGGCCGCTACATCACCCCCGGCTACACCCCGCCGGCGCACTCCTCGGCGGTCATCGGTCACCTCAACAACGATATCGAGGCTGCTCTGCTCGGCAAGATGACCCCGGCGCAGGCTCTCAAGGACGCGGTCGCCTACTGGAACTCCCACCTCAAGTGACCGGTAGGGGGTCCGCCGCGGCGGACCCCCTCCAGGAGGCCGCATGAAGCTCGCTGCCCCGAGGGTCAGGGTTGCTAGGGCCGGAGCGATCCCCCGCAGCTGGATCGTGGCCTACAGCCTGCTCTTCCCAGCCCTGCTGCTGCTGGTCGTTTTCACCTTCTATCCGGTGATCTACGGCAGCTACCTGGGCTTCACCCACTACACCGCGATCGACTTCGCCCACGGGCGCTCCCCCCGCTGGAACGACCTCCACAACTTCTCCAGGGTTTTCTCCGACTCGCTGTTCCAGACCGGCCTGATCAACTCCCTGAAGTACCTGGCGGTGGTCCCGGCCCTGCAGGTGGCCTCGCTGGCGGTCGCGGTTTTGGTGAACCGCAAGCTTCCGGGCATGACCTTTTTCCGGGCCAGCTTCTACGTCCCGGTCATCACCTCGATCTCGCTGGCGGCGGTGATGTGGAGTTGGATCTACCAGCGCAGCGGCTCGCTCAACTGGGCGCTGCGCCTGCTCCACCTGCTGGCTGGTGGCCAGGGATTCAACTGGCTGACCAACACCGGGACGGCGCTGTGGGCGATCATGCTGGTCACTTTCTGGAGGGGGTTTGGCTACTACATGGTCCTCTACCTGGCTGGCCTGCAGTCCATCCCCAAGGAGATCGACGAGGCCGCCCAGCTGGATGGGGCCAGCAGCTGGCAGATCTTCTGGCGGGTCACCGTCCCCTTGATGAAGCCGACCACCTTGCTCTGCACCCTGCTCTCCACCTTGGCGGCCATCCGGGTCCTGGAGGAGATCTTGGTGCTGACCGGCGGCGGGCCGCTGCACAGCACCTACACCGCCCTGATGTACGTCTACCACAAGGCTTTCCAGGGCTTCAGCTTCAACTTCGGCGAGGCCTCGGCCGCTGGGCTGATCGTGGCGGTGGTCGGCGTGATCCTCTCGGTCCTCAACTTCCGCCTGATGCGCGAGAGCAGCGGGGTGAAGGGATGAGCGCTCGGCGGCGCTTCCGCCCCCGCAGGGCCCTGAGCTCGCTGCTCAGCTACCTGGTCTTGCTCCTGATCCTCCTCTTCGCCGTCTTTCCCTTCCTGTGGACCCTGGCCATCAGCCTGACCAACAAGGCGGCGCCGGGGGTGAGCATCTACGATTTTCCGGCCAGCCTGTTCCCGCGCTCGCTCACCCTCTACAACTTCTTCAACGTCTTCCGGACTTTCCACCTGGCTCGCTACTTCCTGAACTCGGTGGTGATCACCGGCCTCACCATCGCCGGTACCCTGCTGGTCTCCGCCCTGGCTGCCTACCCGCTGGCCAGGATGCGCTTCCCGCTCAAGAACTTCCTGTTCGCGGCCATCATCTCCACCCTGGTCCTACCCAGCGAGATCAACTTCATCGTCAACACCCTGACCCTGAAACGCGTCCACCTGCTGGGGACCTACTGGGGGGTGGTCCTGCCGCTGATCTCCACCGCCTTCGGGATCTTCCTGATGCGGCAAGCCTACCTGGGGGTTCCCGCCGCCCTGACCGAGGCGGCCATCATCGACGGGGCGACCGACTGGCAGATCCTGTGGCGGATCATGGTGCCGCTGTCCTCTCCTTCCCTGACCGCTCTTGGTATCTTCACGCTGGTGAATACCTGGAACTCCTACTTCTGGCCGATGGTGGCCCTGCTGCCCGCGCCTAGGCTCGCGCCCCTGGCGGTGGGGATGCTCAAGCTGAAGGGGCAGTTCGTCTACGACCCTTTCAACATCGCCGCCGGCGCGGTGATCATGATGGTGCCGGTCCTGATCGTCTTCGTCGCCGCCCAGCGCCTGTTCATGCGCGGCCTGGAAGGGGCGGTGAAGTGAAGCGCTCCGGCCGGGTGCTCACCCCGCTGGGCCTTCAGGAAGGCGAGCTGGAGTTCGCGGAGCGCGTCGTCGCCTTCCGCCCGCTGCCGGTAGGGCAGGACTCTCCTTACCTGCTTCCCGGATTTATCGACCTGCACGTGCACGGCGGGGGTGGCGCCGACTGCATGGACGGCGAAGAGGCGCTGCGCCAGATGGCTCGCTTCCACGCCAGCCACGGGACGACCGCTCTGCTGGCGACCACCCTGACCGCGGCGCCACCTGAGCTGGAGCGCGCGGTGCGCGCCGCCGGCCGGGTGGAGCGCGCCCCGGGCCCGGCGGAGTCGGCGGTGTTGGGGGTGCACCTAGAGGGCCCCTTCTTGAACCCGGAGCGTTTGGGGGCGCAGCCGCCCTGGGCTAGGGACCCGGATCCAGGGGAGGTTCGCTCCCTGGAGCGCCTGGCGACCTTGCGGGCCCTCACCCTCGCCCCGGAGCTGCCAGGGGCTCTGGAGCTCACTGCCGAGCTGGCCGCTCGGGGGATCCGGGTCCAACTGGGCCACACCGCGGCCACCGCCGAGCAGGCTGAAATTGCCCTCCGCGCCGGCGCCAGCGGGTTCACCCACCTCTACAACGCCATGACCGGCCTGCGCCAGCGCCAGCCCGGCGTGGTCGCCGCGGCCCTGGCCCGCGGCCGCTGGGCCGAGGTGATCGGAGACGGCCTGCACGTCGAGCGCCTGGCCCTGCTGGCGGCTCTGCGGGCCATCCCCGGGCTCTACCTGATCACCGACGCCATGGCCGCGGCCGGGATGCCGCCTGGGCGCTACCACCTGGGCGGGCAGGCTGTCCTGCGCCGCGGCGCGGGCGCCTACCTCGAGGGGGACGGCCGTACCCTAGCCGGCAGCGTGCTGACCTTGGACCAAGCCCTGCGCAACCTGGTCTCCTGGGGGATCGGGATCGAGTTGGCCAGCGCGCTGCTCTCGGCGCGGCCCGCCCACTACCTGGGCCTCCCGGACCGGGGTCACCTGGTTGCCGGCTCCCGCGCCGACCTGGTGGTCCTGAACAGCAAGCTGGAGCTCCTAGAGGTCTTCGTGGCCGGCCTTCCGGTACCGGGGATGCCGGCGGCTTCCGGGGCCGGCTAGGCGGTGGCCAGCTTGGTGGTGGTAGGGAGCTGCCACCTGGACCTCAGCCTGTCCCTCCCCAGGCTGCCCCAGCCGGGGGAGACCCTGTTGGCCAGCGGGGTACACCGCGGTCTGGGAGGTAAAGGCGCCAACCAGGCCGCCGCCGCCGCGCGGATGGGGGGTACGGTCCGCCTGATCGCTCCCTGGGGGGCCGGCGGCGACCAGCTCCGGGCCGCCTTGGAAGCCGAGGGGGTGACCCCCTGCGGCCCGGTGTCGGAGGATCAGCCCTGCGGGAGCGCCGTGATCCTCAGGAGTGGGGCGCAGAGCACCATCTTGGTGGTCCCGGGGGCGGACGCCTCGCTGCGGCCGGAAGATCTAGACCCCGCCTGGCTAGCCGGCTGCCGAGTCCTGCTGGTCCAGCTGGAAATCCCGGAGCGCGCGGCGCTGCGGGCCGCCCAGCTGGCCAAAGCCGCCGGGGCGGCGGTGATCCTCAACGCCGCCCCGGCGACCGAGCTGCACCCCGCGCTCTGGGACGGCTGCCTCGACGTCTTGGTGGTCAACCGCACCGAGGCGGCGCAGCTGGCCGGCCTAGCTCCAACTGCCCGCCCGGAACAGCTGCTCGCCGCTCTGCGCGGTCTCGCCCCCAGCCTGGTTATCACCCTCGGCCCAGAGGGGCTGATTTGGACCGAGGGGGAAGGGCCGCGCTACCTGGGCGGCATTGCGGTGCAGGCGGTAGACAGCACCGCGGCGGGAGACGCCTTCTGCGGGGTTCTGGCCGAGCGGCTGGCGGCCGGGTATCCGGCCGCGCAGGCCCTGCCCTGGGCCAACGCCGCCGGGGCTCTCGCCGCCACCAGGCTGGGTGCGGTGGAAGCCTTACCCGACTTGGCGGCGCTGCGAGCCCGGATGGAGGCCGGGTAGGGCGCTCAGGCCGGTTTGGCTACCAGCTCGGCGTCGAGGTTGAACTTGACCTCCTCGCCTACCAGCAGGGCGCCGAACTCCAGGACCTGGTTCCAGGTCAGGCCGAAGTCCTTGCGGTTGATCTTGCCGGAAGCGGTCGCGCCCATCCGCTGGTTGCCCCAGGGATCCTTGACCGGCCCGGACACCTCCACCTCGAACTGGACCGGCTTGGTCTGACCGCGGATGGTCAGCTCCCCGTCGACCACGTAGACGTGCTCCCCCTTGGGGGTGAACTTGGAGGCGCTGAAGGTCATGTGCGGGTACTGCTCGATGTGGAAGAAATCGGGTGACTTGAGGTGCCCGTCCCGCTGGGCGTCGTTGGTGTCGATCCCGTTCAGATCGATCTTGGCTTCGAGGCGGCTGGGGTGTCCGCTCGCGTCGGCCTCCAAGCTCCCCTCGATGGTCTTGAGCTTGCCCTTGACCGTCGAGATCCCCATGTGCCGGACCGAAAATTCAACGCCGCTGTGGCTGGTATCGATGATCCACTGCATTCTGCCTCCTATGGCGTAGGGTTTCCCCGCGCCTTTGCATCATAAAATTGAGCACTAAGTTTTGTCAACTGATGGGTGTCTAAGCAATGCAGTCCGGGCGCAGGGAACCTCGCCTAAGCTGGCTTGTGCACCGCGTCCTGATCTGCGACGAGATGAAACTCGGCCCGCTGGATTTCCCCGGAGTTCAGCTGGATTACCTGGCCAATATGCCCAGACCTGACCTGCTGCAGGCCCTGCCGCAGTACGACGCCCTGATCACCCGTTCCAGGACCAAGGTCGATGCCGAGCTGCTCGCGGCCGGCAGCCGCCTGCGGGTCATCGGCCGCGGCGGCGTCGGGGTGGACAACATCGACTTAGAGGCGGCTTCCAGGCGCGGGATCCTGGTCCTGAACGCCCCCGAGGCCAATACCATCTCGGCGGCCGAGCTGGCCATCGCCCACCTGCTTTCGGCTGCCCGCGGCCTGACCCGCAGCGACGCCAAGATCCGGGCTGGCACCTGGGACCGCAAGTTCTTGGGTCTAGAGCTGGCCGGGAAACGCCTGGGGATCGTGGGGCTGGGCCGGATCGGCAGCTCGGTAGCCCAGCGCGCCAGGGGCCTGGGGATGTCGGTTCTGGCCTATGATCCCTACATCGCCCAGCTAGCTTTCGACCGCGTCGGCGCCGAGCGCGCCGCCGACCTGCCTGCCCTGCTGGGGGCGGTACAGTTCCTGACCGTGCACACCCCCCTCACCGAGGAGACCCGGGGGATGATCGGCAGCGCCGAGCTGGCCCTGCTGCCCAGGGACGCCGTGGTGGTCAACGCCGCCCGCGGGGGGATCATCGACGAGCCCGCTCTGGCCGCCGCCCTACGAGCTGGGCAGCTGTTCGCTGCGGCCATCGATGTCTTCGTGGACGAGCCGCCGGGGGCGGACCACCCCCTGGTATCGGTCCCCAACCTGAGCTTCACCGCCCACCTGGGGGCCAACACCCTCGAGGCCCAGTCCAGGGTCGGCGAGGAGATCGTCTCGCGGGTGCTGGCCGCGCTGGATGGGGACATCTCCAGGGGGGCGGTCAACGCACCGGCCCTGGACCCCCACACCAAGCAGGTCCTAGGGGGCTACCTGGAGCTGGCGGAAAAGCTCGGCAAGATCGCCGGCCAGCTGCTCCCGGCCGCTTCGGCGCTGGAGGTCGAGCTGTGCGGCCGCTTTCCGGCAGATCCCGCTCCCTTGGTGCCCCAGGTCCTGGTAGGTTACCTGAGCGGGGTGACCGATGAGCCGGCCAATCCGATCAACGCCCGCGCGCTCTGCCGCGAGCGCGGCCTGAAGGTCAGCGTCCAGACCTGCGAGGACGTCGACGACTACCAGAGCGAGCTGGTCCTCACCGCCCGCACCGAGGGAAGCGTGCGGTCGGTGGCGGGGACCGTCTTCGGGCGCTCCCCGCGCCTGACCCGGCTGCGCAACTACCGCCTAGAGGTTGTTCCGGAGGGATACATCCTGATCGTCTCCAACCGCGACCGGCCCGGGGCGGTGGCACAGCTGAGCAGCCGGCTGGGGGACTGGGGGATCAACATCGCCGGTATGTCGCTGGGCCGGGAGGCCAGGGGAGGCTTAGCCCTCTTCACCCTGACCTTAGACGACCGGCCCAGCGCTGCCCAGATGGAAGAGCTCCGGCGGCTTCCGGTAGTCGATTCCTTATTCTTGGTCGAGGTCTGAGACCCCACGGATTCCCAAAGGAGCGCCCTGTGCCGACCCCTCTACCCGACCCTGACCGCCCCGACCGGGGCGGCTCCCCCTACCCCGACCTGACCGGGTGGCTGCGCCCGCGGCTGCTCGCCCCTGGGCCGGTCGAAGTGGATCCGCGCGCGCTGCTGCGCTTGGCCCAGCCCCAGATCCACCACCGCAGCCCAGAGGCGAGGGCCCTGATCTCTTCGGTGCGCGCCAAATTGCAGCGCCTGTTCGCCGGCGCCGAGGTTCTGCTCACCACCAGCTCGGGTACCGGGGCCTTCGAGGCGGCCCTGACCAGCCTGGTCCCCAGGGAAGCCCCGGTGCTCTCGGCCAGCGCCGGCAAATTCGGCGCGCGCTGGGGCCAGATGGCCGAGCGGCTGGGCTACCGGGTCGAGCGCCTGGAGGCCCCCTGGGGCCAGGCCCTAGATCCAGGGCAGGTAGCGGCGGCGGTTTCCGGCAAGGCAGCTTTGCTGCTGACCCACAGCGAGACCAGTACGGGCGTGCTGCACGACGTGGAGGCGATCGCCGCCGCCGCCAGGGCGACCGAACCGGATCTGCTCATCCTGGTCGATGCGGTGACCAGCTTTGCGGTCGCCCCGCTGCTCCCGCTGGCCTGGGGCTTGGACGCGGTGATCGCCGGCTCCCAGAAGGGCGCCGCGATTCCCCCTGGCCTGGGCTTCGTGGCCCTCTCGCCCGCCGCGGCCGAGCGCCTCCTGGAGGCGCAAGGCTTCAGCCTGAACCTAGCCCGGGAACTGCGCAGCCAGCGCCTAGGGGAGACCGCCTACACCCCGGCGATCAACCTGATCGCCGCGCTCGACTACAGCCTGGACCGCCTGCTCAGCCTGGACCTAGAGGTGCTCTGGGGTGAGCGCGCGCGGATGAGCCGCGCCTTGCTGGAGGCTGGAGTAGCCCTGGGCTGCCGGCCTTTCGCGGAGCGGCCCAGCCCGGCGGTAGCCACCCTCTGCCCGCCGCCGGGCTGGGCCGCGACCGAGGTCACCCGCAGCCTGCAAGCCCTGGGTGCTAGGGCGGCCGCGGGCCAGGACGCCTACAAGGACCTCACCTTCCGGATCTCGCTGATGGGCTACTTCGATCGCTACGACGCTCTGGCGGTAGCTGGCCTGCTCGAGGAAGCTCTGGCCGCGTTGGGCTGCCCTTTCGAGCGGGGCGCGGCGGTGCGGGCGGCCTGGGAAGCCTTAGGCACCTAGTGCCGCGCGCCTGAAGCTCGTGGACGGGTGACTTGGGCGGGAATCTCGCCGGCTACTTCGGTCCAGGGGAAGGCTTGCAGCGGTCGCTGTAGGCGCCGGTGGACGCGCGGGTCGCAGTGGTCATCTGCTGGGCGCCGCCGCGGATTCCGCTGCGGGTTGCCTGTCGGGTGATGATCCCGAAGGACAGCTCGGCGAGTTTCAGCCATGACCCGGAGGCTGGGATCGTAGACCAGTTGTCCGGACCCCGGCCCAAACTGCCAACGAACTTGAGCCGCGCGGCAGTAGCTCCCTACAGGAACTCCCCGGCGGTCCGGCTCCCGGCCCCTGACCCCGGGAGTCCCAGCGCGCGCAACTCCAGCGCACCGTGGTGGGCACCTGGCACCGAAGGCGGCCGGAAGTCCTTCCTGCGCACTCAATTCCAACTCACGCTCCCGGTCGCTCTATCTGAATTCCCACCCTACGGGCGTCCAGCCGGATCGGCCGGATCAGAGGACGATCTTGAAGACGGTTCCGTCATTAGAAGCGCCGCCGGAAAGTGTCGTCCCGTACAGGTCCCCGTTGCTGCCGAAGATCAGGGAGGCGCGGGGGAGGTTGCCGCCACCGGTACTCCCAAAGCTGTGCAGCACCGCCTCAGTCCAGCTACCCCCAGGGGAAGCCGGAGGCGAGAGCTGGAAGACGGTGCCGCCACCGGGAGTGCCGCCGCCATACGTCGTCCCGTACAGGTCCCCGTTGCTGCCGAGGATCAGAGAGGCGCGGGGGTGAGCGCCGTCACCGGTACCCCCGAAGCTGTACAGCACTGTTTCGGCCCAGCTCCCCCCAGAGGAGGTCGGAGGCGAAAGCTGGAAGACGGTACCGCCACCGGAACTGCCACCATACGCCGTCGTCCCGTACAGCTCCCCCTTGCTGTCAAAGATCATGGAGCCGAAGGGGAAGGCGCCGTCACTCCCACTCCCAAAGCTGTACAGCACTGTCTCGGCCCAGCTCCCCCCAGAGGAGGCCGGGGGTGAGAGCTGGAAGACGGTGCCGTCACCAGAAGCGCCGCCTCGCGCCGTCGTCCCAAGCGGTGTATATCTTCCAGCAAGGCGCGGCGTACCCGGTGAGCTGCGCTGCAGCGGCGATCTGCGCACCTCGGGTAGCCGTGCGTTCACCGGCGCCTACAACGACCGCTGCAAGCCGTTCCCCTGGACCGATCACCTGGACCGAAAAACCGGCTGGACCGAAGCGGCCAGCGAGATTCCCACCGGAGCCACCCGTCCACGAACTTTGGGTGCGCGACACTAGGTGCCCTCTAGGCCTGCGGGGGCGGGGCGCCGAGCGGCTACTGGCTGGTCAGCTGCCCGTAACCCATGACGTTCCCCCAGGGGACGCTGTCGATCTGCACCGGCTGGCCGGGGTAGGGGGCGTTGAGCATCTTCCCGTGACCGACGTAGAGCCCGACGTGGTTGGGGGCGGCCTGATAGTCCCCAGGGAAATTCATGAAGATCAGATCCCCGGGCTTCGGCTTGGAGACGTGCTGGACAGCATTCCACTGCGCTTCCGAGGTTCTGGGCAGCTGGTACCCGAGCAGCCGGTACACGTATTGCACCAAGCCCGAGCAGTCGAAGCCGGTGGGGGAGCTACCCCCCCAGACGTAGGGGACACCGAGGAAGCGCTCGGCGACCGACACCACTCGGCTCCCGAAGCTGCGCAACCGGTCCAGGAAGGTAGGTACGTGCAGCTGCTGCCCGACCTGGAGTACCCCCGATTGTACCTGGGGGTTGTCCGCCTCTAGCTGGACGACGCTGACGTGGTAGCGGCTGGCGATGGCGCTGAGGGTGTCCCCTGGCCGCACGGTATAGGTGGCGCTGGCCAGGCCGGGATGCGCTGTTGCCGCGGCGACCTGGCGGGCGACGACGGCCGATTGGTAGTTGGGCGCGTCCTTGATCTGTACCCGATGGGCGGTCTGTACCCGATTGGTCGGGGCGGGGGCGGGGCGCTTGCGCTTCCCGGGGCGGGCTGGGACCTGCAGGGTGCTTCCCGCCACCAGGGTGGAGGAGGCGATTTCCGGATTGAGCCGGAGCAGCTCCGCCACGCTGATCCCCAGGCTGCTGGCGATCCCCCAGAGGGTGTCCCCGCTGGCGACCCGGTAGCCGGAGGTCGGGATCGCCGGCGCCTTGGCCGGGCTGCTCTTGGCCTGGACCTGCGCGGGGACTCTCAGGACCGTCCCGGGTTGCAGGTTCTGGTAGACCGTCTGCGGGTTGAGGCGCTCCAGCTCGGCCACGCTGATCCCCAGGCTGCTGGCGATCCCCCAGAGGGTGTCCCCGCTGGCGACCCGGTAGCCGGAGGTCGGCAGGGAAGGCGGGGCCGGCCGGCCCCGCAGCTTGAGGATCATCCCCGGCTGCAGCATCGCCGTGGCGGCCTGCGGGTTGAGCGCGGTCAAGGTGGCCACGCTGATCCCCAGCTTCTGAGCGATCCCCCAGAGGGTGTCCCCGCTCCGGACCACGTAGCTGGTCGCTGCTACCGCCGCCGCCTTGGCCGGGCTGCTCTTGGCCTGGACCTGCGCGGGGACTCTCAGGACCGTCCCGGGTTGCAGGTTCTGGTAGACCGTCTGCGGGTTGAGGCGCTCCAGCTCGGCCACGCTGATCCCCAGGCTGCTGGCGATCCCCCAGAGGGTGTCCCCGCTGGCGACCCGGTAGCCGGAGGTCGGCAGGGAAGGCGGGGCCGGCCGGCCCCGCAGCTTGAGGATCATCCCCGGCTGCAGCATCGCCGTGGCGGCCTGCGGGTTGAGCGCGGTCAAGGTGGCCACGCTGATCCCCAGCTTCTGAGCGATCCCCCAGAGGGTGTCCCCGCTCCGGACCACGTAGCTGGTCGCTGCTACCGCCGCCGCCTTGGCCGGCGCCGCCTGGACCGCCGGCAGGGCGGTGCCGCTGAGCTGCAAGACCATGCCTACCTGGACCATGCCGCTGGCGATGCTCGGGTTGAGCGCTTCCAGCTGGGTCAGCGGCATGTCGGCCCGCTGGGCGATAGACCAGGGCGTGTCCCCCGGTTGGACGGTGTAATGGGCGGCTCCCGGGATGTCGAGGGTCTGGCCAGCCCTCAGCTCCGGGTTGGAGCCCACCAGGTGGTTCGCATCGGCGATGCTGCGGCTGGAGACGCCGAAGCGCACGGCCAAGCCGCTGAGGGTATCTCCGGGAAGAACGGTCGCGAGATGCGCTGAAGCCTGTCCGAGAGCGGCGGTCAGCAGCAGTACAGGGAGCGGGGAGCGGCGCATGAGACTTCCTCCGAGAGCGAGATGTGAGGTGCTGCGGCCGGAGGTGCTTTGGCCGGACCAGTCCGGGGTCAAGTCACCGCGAGGTGGCGACGCGACGCCCTGTCCAAGTCGGTTCGAGAATAGCGGACCGGAGGGATGTGAACGGTGAATTGTGAGGCCGATCTTCTGAGTCAGACCTTGAGGAAGGTGGCGCTGTCCTGCCGGCTACCCGGGGCGGGCTGCCGAGCGGCGCTCCCTGCAGGCCCTAGAGCAGTAGCGCACCTCCTCCCAGCAGCGGGCCCAGCGCCTGCGCCAGCGGAACGGGCGGTGGCAGACTGGGCAGACTTTCTCGGGGAGCGAGGTTCGGTTCACCGCGCTCCGTGCAGCTGCTGGGCGGCTTGCAGGTAGCGCTGGCGCAGGCGCTGCAGGTCGAAGCGGTCCTGGTAAGGTTCTGGGCTGCCTCCGGACTCCGGGACCCAGCGCCTGAGCCAGCTGCCCTCCGGGTCGTGCTCCGCGCCCTGCCGCACCGGATTGAAGACGCGGAAGTAGGGCGCTGCGTCGACGCCCAGGCCTGCCGCCCACTGCCATCCCAGGGCGTTGCTGGCGCTGTCCCCATCGACCAGCCACTCCTTGAAGGTCGCCTCCCCCCAATTCCAGGGCAACAGCAGGCCTTTGACCAGGAATTGTGCGACCACCATCCGGGCGCGGTTGGAGAGGAACCCGGTGGCCCGGAGCTCGCGCATCCCGGCGTCGATCACCGGGATTCCGGTCTGACCCGCCTTCCAGGCAGCGAAGGCCTCGGGGTCTTCCTGCCAGGGAAGTTCCTCCCAGCGCGGATCGAAGGTCTCGGTCAGCAGCTGGGGCCGGTGATAGAGCAGGTCGGCCATGAAGTCGCGCCAGGCCAGCTCCGCGACCCATTTGGTGGCGCCTTGGCCCCCGCGCTGCAGCGCCCTGCTGGCTGCCAGGCGCACCGAGAGCACCCCGATGTTGAAGTAGCTGGACAGCCGGGAGACCCCTCGCCCGTCCAGCGCGTCCCGCTGGGTGGCGTAGTCGGGCAGGCCGGTCTCCAGGAACCGGTCCAGGGCCGAGAGGGCGGCTTCCTCGCCGGCGGGGGGCAGGGGGACGTCGCTGCTTTCCTGCGGGCACTCCTGGGTGTCCCGGACTCCCCCGGCTTCCAGGCGTTCCGGTTGGTCCCAGATCTTCGGCCAGGCCGCTGCCCACCACTGCCTGGCGTAGGGGGTGTAGACCCGGAAAGGCTGCCCGCTCTGGCTGCGCAGCGAGCCGGGTTCCCGCAGGTAGTTGCCGCCGTGCCAGTGCACGGGAACCCCTGCGGCTCCCTCAGCCCTGCGGTCGCGGTGGCGGCCGTAGGGGGTGTAGCTGGTGACCGCGTGCACCGCCACGGCCTGCAGCTCGCCGACCACCTGCGGCAGGACCTCCCAGGGGACCCCGCTGCGGACCAGCAGCTCGCCGCCCCGCTGCCGGTACGCGGCGCGCAGCGCCGAGACATTCTGAAAAAACCAACTCCGCCGCCTCGGGCTGGTCTGGAGATTGGCTGGATCCAAGATGACCAAACCGACCGCCGGTCCAGCGGCCTGTGCGGCCTGCAGCGCGGGGTGGTCGTGGGTGCGGAGGTCGCCGCGGTGCCAGACCAAGCGGAGGTCCATAGCCCTATTGTCGGTCGGCTGCCCCCTGGGTCTGTACCCGATGCCACCCAACGCCGCTGCCTGCCCGGTCCGCTCGGTTAGGATACCCCGGTGCGCCGGGGCTACTTCTTCGTCTTAGGGTTCACCGCTTTCTTTCTGATCGGGACCATCCAAGCGGTCATCGGCCCCCTGCTGCCGGTCCTCCAGCGGCATTACCAGCTGGGCGCCGCCGACCTGTCTACCCTGGTGGTCTTGCGCTTCGTCGCGGAGATGGCCGGGTCCTACTTGGGTGGCCTGCTGATCTCCCGCAGCTTCCGCCCCATGCTGGTAGCCTCGGGCCTGCTGCAGGTGGTCGGCCTGCTGACCATCTCTGCCCTGGGGCCCTGGGGCTGGGTGCTGGTCGGCGCCCTGCTCGCCGGCATCGGCTACGGGGGCTTCAGCACCGGCTTCAACGTCATGGCCAGCCAGGTGGAGGGCCACAGCGTCGCAGCCCTCAACCTGGTCAACGCGCTCTTCGGAGCCGGTTCGGTGGCGGGGCCGCTGCTGCTGGTGCTCTGGCCCGGCGCCGGCCCTACCGGTATCTTCGCCGCCCTGGGCCTGACCTGCCTGCTCCTGACCGCCGCCCTGGCCGTGTGGCCGGCGCCCACCCCCCGCCTCCGAGGGTCCGCGCCCGGGAGCGGAGCCGGGACCTTCCGGTTCGGGCCCTTGGCGCTGTTCGTGGCCGCCCTCTTCGTCTATGTCGGCTGCGAGACCGGTCCAGGTACCTGGGAGGCTAGCCTGCTGGCGCCGCGCCTGGGCCTATCCCAGGCGGCGCTGATGACCTCGCTGTTCTGGGCGGCCCTGACGGTGGGCCGCCTGGTGGCGGCGGCCCTGCCCCGCCGGATCCACCCCGGGAAGCTGGTGCTCTGGGCCAGCCTCCTGGCCGCTGCGGCCCTGGCCTTGGCCCTGGACCTGAACCTGGCCCCTACGGCCTACGTCCTGACCGGCCTGGCCCTGGCTCCGATCTTCCCGACGACTCTGGCTTGGTTCACCCGATCGCTGCCCAGCCAGCAGCACCAGGTCTCCCTCCTCCTGGCCTTGGGGAGCCTGGGGGGAGCGGTCCTCCCCGGAGCGGTGGGCTTGCTGGTACAGGCTGGGGGTCTGTCCATGATCCCGGTCGGCCTGCTGGGGAGCGGCTTGCTCCTGGTGGCGGTGGTGGCAGTGACCCTGGCCTTCGCCGGCCGGATCACTCCAGCGATTCCCCTTCGCTCACCGCCGCGCTGATGGGGTTGCGGCCGCTGCGGATCTCGGACATCACCCGGCTGCGGATCTCCTGCTCCACCTCGGGGTGGCTGCCGATGTACTCGGCGGCCTTGTCCTTGCCCTGACCGATCCGCTCGCTGCCGTAGGAGTACCACGAACCGCTCTTCTGCAGGATCTCCAGCTGGCTGGCCAGGTTGATCAGGTCGCTGAGCTGGTCGAGGCCCTTGCCGTAGACGATATCCAGCTCGGTCTCCCGGAAGGGAGGGGCTACCTTGTTCTTGGTCACCTTGATCTTGACGTGGCTGGCCACCGCGTCGTTGCCGCTCCGGACCGGTTGGCCGGTACGGCGCACGTCCAAGCGGACCGAGGCATAGAACTTGAGCGCCCGGCCACCGGTGGTCGTCTCGGGGTTTCCGTACATCACCCCGATCTTTTCGCGGACCTGGTTGATGAAGATCGCGGTGGTGGCGGTCTTGGAGAGCACGGCGGTCAGCTTGCGCAGCGCCTGGCTCATCAGCCGGGCCTGCAGCCCGGGCAGGCTCTCGCCCATCTCTCCCTCGATCTCGGCCCGGGGGGTCAGGGCGGCCACCGAATCGACCACGATGACGTCGACCGCTCCGGAGCGGACCAGCAGCTCCATGATCTCCAGGGCCTGCTCGCCGTTGTCGGGCTGGCTGATCAACAGCTCGGCGGTATCTACCCCCAGAGCCCGGGCGTAGACCGGGTCCAGGGCGTGCTCGGCGTCGATGAAGGCGGCGACGCCGCCGCTGCGCTGGGCCTGGGCGACGACCGACAGGGCCAGGGTGGTCTTTCCCCCCGATTCGGGCCCGTAGATCTCGGTAATGCGCCCCCTGGGCAGGCCCCCCACCCCCAAGGCCAGGTCCAGGCTGAGGCTGCCGGTGGGGATGGCCTGGACGTCCAGCCGGTTATCGTCGTCTCCCAGGCGCATGATGGATCCCTTGCCGAATTGCCGCTCGATCTGGGAGAGGGTGACGCTGAGCGCCTTCTTCTTCTCGGAACTATTGTCGGTCATGGAGCCTCCTTGGGCGGGCGCAGGCCGAACGCGGCCAACTGGGTGTACTCCGGACCGGTGGGCCCGAGCTTGCTCTGGAACAGCCCGTACTGCCGTACCCGCATCCCTAACCCGAAGTAGATCGGGCGGGGCCGGGGCGCTGGCCCCTTCTTGCGGGCCAGGGTGATGTGCGGCAGGAACGCCGCCGCCTCGGGGGGAGTCGGGTAGTCCCGGAGCGCTCCAGCCAGCTCGCCCAGCTCCGGGGCGTCGAGCTTGGCGAACCAGACCCTAGGGCTTCCCTGGGCCGGGAAGTAGCCGGTCCCCCCCAGCAGGGCCGGGAAAGGGGTGTGGCGGCGGGCTACCGAGACGCCGTGCTGGATGAGATCTGGGAGCTGGGTGGCTTCCAGGTGCGGCCAGAACGCCAAGGTGACGTGGAAGTGGTCGGCGCGCACGCAGCGCCAGTTCCCCTGCAGCGACCGCTGGGCCCGGCTCAGCTCGCGCTGCAGATCCCCGGCGATCCGGATGGCGAAGAAGATCCTCAACGCCCGCGGAGCTCCTCGAAGAGCAGCATCAGCGCGTTGCCGGCCACCCGCTCCTTGATCTGTTCCCGCTCCCCGGGCCAGTTCAGGGTCTTGGTGCGCACCATTCCTCCTGGTCCAGCCACCGCGACGTAGGCCAGGCCGGGGGGGTGGCCCTCGAAGGGGCTGGGTCCAGCGACACCGGTGGTGCCCACCCCCCAGTCGCTCCCCAGGGTCTCCCGGATGCCGCGGGCCATCTCGGCGGCGGTCTCGGCCGAGACCGCCCCGTGCTGGCTCAGGGTATAGGGGGTGACCTGGAAGATCAGCTTGCTGCGGGTCTGGTAGGAGACCGCCCCGCCCACGAAGGCCGCGCTGGCTCCGGGCACGTCGGTGAGCTGGCTGGCGATCCAGCCGCCGCTCACCGACTCCAGCGTGGCGACGGTCTGGCCCAGCCGGCGGAGCTCCCCCAGCGCGGCGCCGGCCAGGGTCTGGTCGTCCTCCCCGTAGCTGTAGGACCCTAGGATCTGGCGCACCTGCTCCAGCGCGGGCGTGATCGCTGCCAGAGCCGCTTCCGGCGTGGCTCCCTGGGCCGCCACCCGCACGTCGACGCCGTGGCGCCTGGCGTAGGTGGCCACGCTGGGATTGCCCCGCTGGGTGAGCTCGCCCAACAGGTCGGCGATCTGGCTCTCGCCGACCCCGAAGGTGTGCAGGGTCACGTGGCGGAACAGCGCCCCCCCCACCGGCAGGCGGGGGAGCACCTGCTCCCTCCACATCCGGCGCAGCTCGGCCGGCGGACCGGGCAGGGCCACCACCAGCTGGCTCCCCCGGGCACACCACCAACCGGGCGCCGTGCCGATGGGGTTGTCCAGGATCTCGGCCCCTTCGATCCGCCAGGCCTGCTTGAGGTTGCTGCGGGGCATGCTGTTGCGGCCGCGGCTGCGATAGAGCTCCTCCAAGCGCTCTAGCAGGACCGGATCGACCTGGGGGGTCTTTCCGAACACCTTGGCCACCGCTTCCCGGGTCAGGTCGTCGTCGGTAGGGCCTAAGCCGCCCCCCAGCAGGATCAGGTCGCTGCGGCTGAGCGCCAGCTCGATGGCCGCGGCGATGCGCTCCAGGTTGTCCCCCACGGTCTGCCGGTGGTAGGTGGCCAGGGAGTGGTCGCGCAGCTCGGCGGCCAAGTAGGCGGCGTTGGTGTCGACGATCTCCCCGAGCAGCAGTTCGGTTCCCACGCTGACGATCTCGGCAATCAAAGTGTCCCCTCGGGCCAGTATAGCCCGGGCGCGGGGAGGGCCGGCTATACTGGTGCCGAAGGTGACCGGATCAGCGGGAGCGGGTGGTGGCGTGGGAGACGAGGACCGGCGGGAAGCGGTACTGAACCTGCTCGCGCGCGCCGACGCGCAGCTAGCCACCGAAGCGGCTTCGGCTTTGGCTGCGCTCAGCGAGGCCGAGGCTCTGGCTGCGGACTTAGAACCTTTGCTCCGGGCCAGGGTCTTAGCCGGCAAGGCTTGGTCCCAGGTCAGCCTGGGCGACCCGGCCGCGGCCCTGCAGACCTTGCAGGGCGCCGAGTCGCTGCTGGAAGCCCCTCCGGCCCCCTCCCCGCTCTCCCGGAGTCAAGTCCAGGCCGAGCTCTGGATCGCCGCCGCCATCGTGCGGCACCGGATCAGCGATTACCCAGCCGCCCTGGAGTTGGCTGACCGGGCCCTCCAGCTCTGCCATCAGGAGGGCTACCAGCTGGGCGCGCTCCGAGCTCGCAACGTCTTGGCCATCGTCCTGCGCGAGCTCGGCGACCCGGCCGCGGCCTTGGAGCACTTCCAGGCCCTGCGGGCTCTGGTGGATGCGAGCGATCCGCTGCGCCGCGCCGCGCTGCTCAACAACATCGGCCTGGCCCAGATCGACGCGGGCGCCCTGGCGGAGGCCGAAGCCGCGCTGCAGGAAGCGGAGCAGTTGCTGGCCGGGAATCCCCGCAAGACCGCTCTGGACTACGTGGTGGCCGGGAACCTGGCCGAGCTGCAGATCCGCCAGGGGCGCCTGGCGGAGGCGGAAGAGCTGCTGCTCCGCTCCATGAGGGGCTGCGAGCAGGCCGGCTACCCGGCCTACCAGGTCAACTTCGCCCGCAGCTTGGCGGCGCTCTACCTGCGCACCGGCCGCAGCCAGCAGGCTGGCGCGCTGCTGGCTGCGGCGCTCCCCCGGGCCGAAGCGGTGGGCTCTAAGGACTACCAGGCTCAGCTGCACGCCCTGCTGGTGCAGCTCCACAGCGAGCGGGGCGAGGATCGCCTGGCCCTGGAGCACGCCCTAGCTCAGCACCGCTTGGAGCGCGAGGTGTTCAGCGAGGCCGCGCAGCGCGGGCGCCGCGACCTGCTGCTGCGCTCCCAGGTCGAGCAGCTGAGCAAGTCGGCCGAGCTGGAGCGGCAGCGCCGGCTGGAGCTGGAAGCGCTTCTGGCGGAGCAGAGAGAACTCAAGGCCGACCTGGAGCGGCTGAACGCCGAGCTGTCCCGCCAGGTCCAAGAGGATCCCCTGACCGGCCTGGGCAATCGCCGCCAGCTCGAGCTGCGCCTGCCCCAGGAGATCCAGCGGGCCCGCCGCTACCACCACCCGCTCAGCCTGGCCATGGCCGACATCGACCTGTTCAAGCGGGTCAACGATACCCACTCCCACGCCCTGGGGGACCAGGTCCTGCAGACGGTCGCGCAGCTGCTGCGGGGCGGCAGCCGGGAGACCGACTTAGTGATCCGCTACGGCGGGGAGGAGTTCGTGCTGGTCCTGATCGAGACCGACCTCTGCGGCGCGGTG
This sequence comes from bacterium, assembly GCA_021810505.1. GTDB lineage: Bacteria > Deinococcota > Deinococci > Deinococcales > Deinococcaceae > JAJZIR01. The sequence continues at coordinate 64,205 of JAJZIR010000003.1, read as the reverse complement.
CAGCTCTGCGAGAAGCTGCGGCGCAACGTGGCCGCCTACCCCTGGTCCGAGCTGGCTCCGGACCTGGAGGTCACCTGCTCCTTCGGGGTCTGCAGCGACCTGGAGCTGCCCTTTCCCCTGCTGCTGGCCGAGGCGGACCGCCAGCTCTACCGCGCCAAGCTGGCTGGCCGCAACCAAGTCGCCGCTGCCTGAGGGTCTCCTCGCGGCTGGGCGGGGACCTCCCCCTGCTAGACTGATGCCCATGACCGTGGACCTGCGTTCCGATACCGTCACCAAGCCGGATCCGGCGATGCGCCAGGCCATGGCCGAGGCCGAAGTGGGAGATGACGTCTACGGGGAGGACCCGACCGTCAACGCCCTGCAGCAGGAGGCAGCCGCTCTGCTCGGCTCGGAGGCGGCCCTGTTCATGCCTTCCGGGACCATGACCAACCAAGTCGCCCTGGCGGTGCACCTGCGCCGGGGCGAGGAGGTGATCTGCCCGGAAGGGGTGCATATCTACGAGTGGGAGCTGGGGATGATGGCCGCTTTCAGCGGGGCGGTGCCGCGCTTCGTCCCGGCGCCCCTGGGGATCCCCGACCTGGAGGAGCTGCGCGCGGCGATCCACCGCAGCCCCCACCAGAGCCCCAGCGGCCTGATCAGCCTGGAGAACACCCACAACAAAGCTGGGGGGACGGTGATCCCCTTGGCTACCTGCCAGGCGGTCCAGCAGCTGGCCAGGGAAGAGGGGCTGCCGGTGCACCTGGACGGGGCCAGGATCTTCAACGCGGCGGTGGCCTTAGGCCAGCCGGTCTCCGAGCTGGCCCGCGGCTTCGACTCGGTCAGCCTCTGCCTCTCCAAGGGCTTAGGGGCTCCGGTGGGTAGCCTGCTGCTGGGCTCCGCCGCTTTCATCGCCCAAGCCCACCGCTACCGCAAGATGCTGGGCGGAGGGATGCGCCAGGCCGGCGTGCTGGCGGCGGCCGGCCTGCTGGCGCTGCGGCAGGGCCCCTCCCGCTTGGCCGCCGACCACGCTAGGGCCAGGCGGCTGGCCGAGGGCCTCGCGGGGGCCGGTTACGCCCTGGACCGGCGCCGGGTCCAGACCAACATGGTCTACTTCGGCGTTCCGCAGGCGGCTTCCTGGGTGCGCCGCGCCGCTGAGCGGGGTGTTTTGGTCAGCGCGGTCGGCACAGCTCAGGTGCGGGCGGTCCTCCACCACCAGATCTCGGATGCGCACCTGGAGCTGGCCCTGCGGGTCTTCTCGGAGCTGCGCCCCTGAGGCGGGACTGGCCTTGAACCCCCCCGATATCCGCAACTTCTCGATCGTCGCCCACGTCGACCACGGCAAGAGCACCCTAGCCGACCGGATCCTGGAGCTGCTCGGGGCCATGGGGGAGCGCGACCGCAGGGATCAGGCCCTAGATACCCTGGAGCTGGAGCGCGAGCGCGGGATCACCATCAAGAGCACCCCGGTGCGGCTGGTCTACCACCGCGGCGACCGGGCCTACGTCTTCAACCTGATCGATACCCCCGGCCATGTCGACTTCCACTACGAGGTCTCGCGCTCCCTGGCCGCCTGTGAGGGGGTCCTCTTGCTGATCGACGCCTCGCAGGGGGTGGAGGCCCAGACCATCGTCAACGCCTACTTGGCCCTGGAGCACGATCTGACTATCGTCCCGGTGATCAACAAGATCGACCTCCCCGCCGCCGACCCCGCGGCGGCGGCCCAGCAGCTAGAGGAGGTTCTGGGAATCCCCGCCGAGGAGGCGCTGCTCGCTTCCGGAAAGACCGGAGCCGGTGTTCCGGAGCTGCTGGAGGCAATCGTCGACCGAATCCCGCCCCCTGGCGGCGATCCCAGCGCGCCGGCCAAGGCCCTGATCTTCGACAGCTTCTACGACAGCTACCAGGGGGTGGTGCTGCTGGTCCGGCTGCTGGAAGGGAGCCTCAGCCCCGGCGACCGGATCCTGCTGATGGCCTCCGGCAAGGACTTCGAGTTGACCCGGGTCGGCGTTTTCGACCCCAAACCGGTCCCCGCCTCCGGGTTGCAGGCCGGGGAGGTGGGTTGGATCGCCGCCGGGATCCGGGACATCCACGACGCGCAGGTCGGCGATACCGTTACCCTGCTCACCCGCCCGACCCAACAGCCCTTCCCCGGCTTCGAGCCGGCGCAACCGGTGGTGTTCTCGGGGCTCTATCCCACCGATTCCGAGGACTACCGCCGCCTGCGGGAAGCTCTGGAGCGGCTCAAGCTCAACGACGCCGCCCTGGTCTTCGAGCCGGAGACCTCCTTGGCGCTGGGCTTCGGCTTCCGCTGCGGCTTCCTGGGGTTGCTGCACGCCGAGGTGGTCCAGGAGCGCTTGGAGCGCGAGTTCGACCTCGACCTGATCGCCACCGCGCCGGTGGTGGTCTACCGCCTGCTGCTCAGCGACGGGCGCGAGCTCTACACCCAGAACCCGGCGGATTTCCCCAGCCGCGACCGCATCGACCTGATCGAGGAGCCTTACATCCGGCTGCAGGTGATCCTGCCGGGGGAGTACGTCGGACCGGTCATGCAGCTGCTGCAGGAGCGGCGCGGCCAGATACGCAACCTGCAGTACCTGGGCCGGCGGGTGGAGCTCAGCTATGAGGTCCCCTTCGCGGAGATCTTCTACGACTTTCACGACCGCCTGAAGAGCTTGACCCGCGGCTACGCCAGCATGGACTACACCCAGATCGGCTACCGCCCGGGCGACCTAGCCAAGGTCGACATCCTGGTCAACGGGGAGCTGGTCGACGCCTTGGCGGTGATCGCCCACCAGGACAAGGCCTACGCCCTGGGCCGGAAGATCGTCGACAAGATGGCCGAGGTGATCCCCCGCCAGCTCTTCGCCGTCCCCATCCAGGCGGCCATCGGCGGCAAGATCCTGGCCCGCGCGACGGTGAAGCCTTACCGTAAGGACGTGCTGGCCAAGTGCTACGGCGGCGACGTCACCCGCAAGAAGAAGCTCTTGGAGAAGCAGAAGAAGGGCAAGGCCAGGATGAAATCGATCGGGACGGTGGAGATTCCCCAAGAGGCCTTCTTGGCCGTCTTGTCCCAGCCGGACTAGAGGTGCGCGCCTGGGTCAAGCCGCTGAGCCTGCGGGCGCAGGCCGCGGTGGTCACCGGCCTGCTCTCCTTCGTGCCCAGCTCGGTGGTCTTGCTGGTCCTGCTGGTCAGGGATCTGGCCTTGGCCAGCCGCCTGCTCTGGCCGCTGCTGCTCTGGCTGTTGGTGGTGGGGGTGCTCTCCGGGCTGATCGGGTACCTGCTCTCCGGCAGCTTGCTCAGCCCGGTGACCCGCTTGGAGGGCGACTTGGCGGCGCTGGGGGAGGGCAGCGGCGAGCTCCAGCCGCGCCTCGACGACCCTGCGGAGGTCTCCAGGCTCCGCGCCGCTTTCCTGGCACTGCTGCGGCGGCTGCGCCGCGAGCAGGACCGTCGCTCCGCCTTTCTGGCCGCGCTGACCCACGACCTCAAGACCCCCTTGCTGGCCACCCGCCACCTGCTGGAAGCCCTGCCCACCCTGGATCCGGCCGGGCAGCAGGCGCTGATCGGCCGGATCCAGAGCGAAAACCAGCGCCTGCTGGCCACCGTCCAGCAGATGGTCGACGCCCACCGCTACGAGCGCCAGCAGGTCCAGCTGGAACCGCAGCGCTTCGCCCTGGAGCCCTGGCTGGAGGAGTTCCGGGAGCGCTACGCCGCGCGGGCCGCTCCCCTGGGGCTCAGGTTGGAGGTCCAGGGGAGCGGCGAGGTGCTGGCCGATCCCGCGGCCCTGCAGCGGGCGGTGGCCAACCTCCTGGACAACGCCCTGCGCTACGCCCGCAGCGAGGTGCGGCTCAGCGCCGCGCGGGAAGGGGGGGAGATCCGCCTGCGCGTACAGGACGACGGGCCGGGGCTGCCGGCGCCCTTCGCGCTGCTCAGCCAGCCTTTCACCGCTCAGCCCATCGAGATCGCCGGAATCCGCTACGCCGCCGGGGCCGGAGGTCTGGGGCTGTTCATCGCCCGCAGCATCGCCGAGGCGCACGGCGGCCGCCTGGAGGCCGAGCCGGGGCCGGGTGCCCGGCTCTGCCTGGCCCTGCGGGCGCCCGCGGCGGCGCGCCGATGAGGCTGGTCTTGGCCGACGACCACCCGCTGTTCCGCTTGGGCCTGCGCCTGGGCCTAGAGGCGCGCGGGATCGCCGTGGTGGGGGAGGCGGCCGACGGCTGGGAAGCGCTGCGGCTATGCCTGGAGCTGTCCCCCGATGTGGCCCTGCTCGACCTCAAGATGCCCGGCTTGGACGGCTTGGCGGCGGGGCGGCGGCTGCGGTCGGAGCGCCCGGGGGTCTTGGTGGTCCTCCTCACCACTTTCAGCGAGCCGGCCCTGATCGAGTCCGCCCGCCTGGCTGGCCTCCACGGCTTCCTCCCCAAGGAGCTCTCGCTCGACCAGCTGGTCGCTGCCCTGCAGGAGCTGATCTCCAACCCCGCGGGGGCTCGGCTGCCCGCCCAAACCCTCCCTAGGCTGTCCGAGCGGGAGCAGCAGGTGCTCGCCCTGCTGGCCAGCGGCCTCAGCAACAAGCGGATCGCCGCCCAGCTGGGGGTCAGCCCGGACACGGTCAAGGACCATATCGCCTCGCTCTACGCCAAGCTGGGGGTGGGGGACCGCGTCCAGGCGGTCAACAAAGCCCGCGACCTGGGCTTTCTCCTGGACCTGCCGCCCGGCTGAGCCGGCTGCGCGGTAGAGTGGGCCAGTGGGTTACCGGAAAGAGTCCCGGCTGGACGGGCCGGAAGCGGTGGCGGTGCCGTGCATTGGGCGCTACGGCGCTATCGCTGCCCCAGACAATATCGGGCTAGGGGGTAACTGGCCCGCCACGACATGACAATCCCTGATGCCGTGATCCTGCCCGACTTGCTGGTCGCCACCTTGGAATCATCCCGGCCGGTCATCTACGACATCCCTATTGGGCTCCGCGAACTGTACGTCGACCCGGATACCGGCGACGAGCACTACCTGGTCCATTACCCCGCGGGTATGCGAGCAGTTCGGCACCACCACAGCGCGGCCCACACCATCATCGTCTTGAACGGCTTGCTCTCCGCCAACGGCCACATCCTCGGACCTGGCTCCTACTGCCACTTTCCGGCAATGGTTGTGATGCACCATGAACCAGCTGCCGGCAACCACTGCCGGTTCGTCACCATCTTCCACGGGCCTTTCGACGTTTTCCCCGATGAGGGATTAGACGGCGAAAAGGCGCCAGCTCAACTTTACAGCGACGAATAAGGGCTGAATCTCCAACCATCCCTGCGAGATGGAAGGCCCCCCTAACCCCGAGCTTCGCTCTTCTGCGCGCCAAGCGCTGCCTCCGGAGTATCCGATCTAGGACGGCTCCAGATGCCTTGACAATGGCGCCCACTTCACTGGCCGGCTGGGCGGTGCGTGGTAGGGTACCCCGCGTGGATTACGTTCAGTTAGGTCGCACCGGCTTGCGCGTCTCGCGCATCTGCTTGGGCTGCATGAGCTACGGGACCCCTCAGTGGCGGGACTGGGTCCTCGACGAGCCGGCCAGCCGTCCATTTTTCCGCCGCGCCCTGGAGAGCGGGGTCAACTTCTTCGACACCGCCAACATGTACTCGCTGGGGGTCAGCGAGGAGGTGACCGGACGGGCGCTCAAGGAGCTAGCCCCCCGCGAGGAGCTGGTCATCGCCACCAAGGTCTACAACCCGATGCGCCAAGACCCCAACGGCCGCGGCCTTTCCAGGAAGCACATTCTGGAGCAGATCGACGCCTCGCTCAAGCGGCTCGGCACCGACTACGTCGACCTTTATCAGATCCACCGCTGGGACCCACATACCCCCATCGAGGAGACTCTGGAGGTGCTCAGCGAGCTGGTGAGGTCGGGGCGGGTGCGCTACCTGGGCGCTTCGAGCATGCGCAGTTACCAGTTCGCCAAGGCGCTCTACACCTCCCAGCTGCACGGCTGGAGCCGCTTCGTCTCGATGCAGAACCACTACAACCTGATCTACCGGGAGGAGGAGCGGGAGATGATCCCGCTCTGCCAGGAGGAGGGAATCGGCCTGATCCCCTGGAGCCCGCTGGCGCGCGGGTACCTGACCAGGAGGCCGGATGCCCAGCAGGAGACCCTGCGCGGCAAGAGCGATGCGTACAGCCAGCAGCTCTACTCTTCCGGGGACACCGAGATCATCCAGGCGGTCTGCGACATCGCGGAGCGCCGCGGCGTGCGCCCAGCTCAGGTCGCCCTAGCCTGGATGCTGGCCAAGCCGCACATTACCGCCCCGATCATCGGCGCGACCAAGATGGGCCACCTAGAGGACGCCCTCTCGGCCCTGGACCTCCACCTGACCGAGGAGGAGATCGCCGAGCTGGAGCGCCCCTACACCCCGCACCCGGTGCGCGGTCACGCCTGAGCCCGGCCAGCGCTGGGCTTGAGCCGGCTAGCGGGTCTTGGTCACCTTGTGCAGCGCCGGGGGGGCGTCCGGGTCCATCCCTCGGGCCAGGGCGACGTGCCCGGCCAAGAGGTAGGTGGCCAAGCCGCTGAGCAGCGGATCGGCCAGGGGGTGGCCGCCTGCCGGGGTGGTCAGCTGCAGGGCAGCGGGGAAGTCCGGCTCGGCGCCCACCGCGATCAGCTCGGCGCCCCGGCTGGCCAGCTCCCGGTAGCTGGCCAGGGTGCTGGGCCCGGTGGCGTCCCTGCCCAGCAGGCCCAGCACCGGGTGACCCGGCTCGATCAGCCGGACCGGCCCGTGGGCGAACTCGGCTGAGCTGAAAGCCTCGGCGTGCAGGCCGCTGGTCTCCTTCAGCTTGAGCGCGGCCTCCTGGGCGATCCCCAGGTGCAGGCCGCGCCCCAGCACGCTGAACACCTCGGCGTAGCGGTAGCGCTCGGCGTGGGCGGCGGCCAAGGCCTCTAAGCCCAGCGTCTGGGCGGCTCGTTCGGGCAGCCCGCTCAGGGCGGCGCGCAGCCCCGGGTCTTCTCCCAGGGCGGCGCAGAGCTGGGTAGCGGCCAGCAAGCTGGCCAGGTAGCTCTTGGTGGCGGCGACCGCCCGCTCCGGCCCCGCCCACATCGGTAGGACCCACTGGGCTTGGGCGGCCAGCTCCGACTCCGGGTCGTTGACCACCGCCACGGTCAGGGCCCCGGCCCGGCCCGCGGCCGCCAGGGTCTCGATCAGGTCCGGAGAGGCGCCGGACTGGGAGATGGCCACGGCCAGGGCGCCGGCCAGCCGGGGCTGGCGCCGGTAGAGGGTGACCACCGAGGGGGCGGCGCTCAGGGTGGGCAGGCCCAGCTGGATTTCCAGGGCGTACTTCCAGAAAGTTGCGGCGTGATCGGAAGATCCCCTGGCCAGGGTGACCGCGAAGGCGGGGGGGTGGCGCCCGATGGCCCCGGCCAACTCGGCTACGCTGGCGCGGTTCTCCCGGAGCTGCCGGGCGGCCACCTCTGGGAACTGCCGGGTCTCTTGGAGCATGGCTGGATCGTCGGGCTGTGCGCGCATGGCTCTCCTCTTCCTTCGCGGCTCGGTGCCCGGCGGCTCAGGCCGCCGGAGTTGGCTTTTAGCTTCCCAAGGTCTCCTGCAGGGTCTGGCGCGGGACGGCCACCCAATCTGGACGGTTGGCCAGCTCGTAGCGCAGCTCGTAGAGGGCCTTCTGCAGCTCGAGGGTGCGCAGGGCCGCCGCGGTATCCTGCGGGCGGCTAGGGAGCAGGCCCCCCGCGCCGCCGACCGTCTCTAGGTATACCTGGACGAAGCGCTCCCGGGCCGAAGCCGCCCAATCCCTGAGCCGCGCCAGCCCCTGCGCAGCCGGCCGGCTGTTCAGCTCGACGTAGGTGGCGGCGTAGGTGAGCGAGCGCAGCATCCCGGCGACGTCGCGCAGGGCTGGCTGCCGAGCCCGCCGCTCGCGCAGCGGGCGCGCCGGCTCTCCCTCGAAGTCCAGCACCAGCAAGCCGCGCTCGGCGACCAGCACTTGGCCCAGGTGGTAATCGCCGTGGACCCGGATGCAGTTGGTCCCCACCAGGGCGTTCAGGCCCTGCAGCTGCAGCTGCAGCTGGCCCCGCCGCCCGGACAGCCAGGGCAGCCCCTCCCAGCCCTGGGCGGCGGCGCTCTCCAGGGTCCGGTCGAACTCGGTCAGGACCTGCTGCTGCCACTGCGAGACCTGCTCCGCCGAGGTGGGCTCGGGCTTGTAGTCCGCGCTGCTCCCTTGGGCCAAGGCCAGGTGCATCTCTCCGGTCACGGTGGCCAGCTGTTCGGTCAGCGTGCGGACCTGGGCCTCCAGCTCGGGGTTGGCCTGCTGGGCCAGCTGGCCCAGCAGGCCAGTGAGGTACACCCACAGGTCGCCGGAGTTGCGCTCGAAGCGCACCGCCAGCATGCTGGCCAGCCCTTCCCCCGGCCCCAGGATCAGGCTGCCCAAGAAAGCTGGGGTGGAGCGGAAGGAAGTTCCGGCGAAGTATTCGGCCATCTCCAGGTCGGGGTGCAGCCCGCTGGCCAGGTTGCGGTACAGCTTGACGATGGCCCACCCGTCTAGGATCACCGAGGAGTTGCTCTGCTCGCTGGTGATCCGCCGGATGCTGGGCTCCCCGCTGCTCTTTAGGTAGCCGGCCAGCTCGGCCGAGCTGGCCGAGCGCAGCGGCCCTCCCTGGTAGGTGGCCTGCCCCCGCTGGGCGGTTTCCAGCAGGTCCCTCAGGTAGGCTGGGTGGTCCAGGCCGTCCACCGCCGACAGGCTGCGGCCCCGGTGTGCGCAGCGGAACAGCGCCGCTCGGCTACTCTCCTCCTGCAGCCGGATGGGCAGGCTGTAGAGCGCTACCTGCTCGCCCAGGTCGAGCCGCACCACCAACAGCCAGTGCTCCGCTCGGCCCAGGCAGTAGGCCAGCTCCAGCCCAGCGCTCAGCTGGCGGGCTCCCTTGTGGGCGAACCAGCGCTGGCCGGCGACCTGCTCCAAGGTCAGCTCGGAGACCCCCGCGCCGAGGGCCCCCGCCAGCTGGGCCAACTCCCCCCGGCCGGCGGTCACCTCGGCTCCAGGCGCAGCAGGTGCGCGGGCAGATCTTGACCCAGCTTGACGTAGTTCCACTCCCCCTCCCAGGGGTAGGAGGCGCCGCTGAGCAGGTCGTGGGCGGTGTAGCGCTCCCCTAGACCCAGCTCCCACCAGGGCACCGACACCACCCCCTCCTGGGTGTGGTGCGGGTCCAGGTTGACCACGCACAGCAGCGGGGTCTCCCCCTGCTTGAGGTAGGCGATCAGCTGTTCCGAGGAGGTCAGCCGCAGCCTCAGGTTGTCGCTGCGCTGCAGGGCCGGATAGCTCCGGCGCAGCTGGTTGAGCTGGCGGATCAGCGGGTCTAAGCCCCCCCCGAGGTCGTAGTGGCGGAGCTGGTACTTCTCGTTGTCGAGGTACTCCTCCTTGCCGGGGAAGGGCTCGCGCTCGAAGATCTCGAAGCCCGAGTAGATCCCGTAGTTCCCCGAGGAGGTGGCGGCCAGGACCAGGCGGATCCGGAAAGCCGGCGGGCCGCCGTGCACCAGGTAGTCGCTCAGGATGTCCGGGGTGTTGGTGAAGAAGTTGCCGCGGAAGTACTCGGTGGCCGGCCCCGCGCTGAGCTCGGCGAGGTAGCTCTCCAGCTCGGGCTTGGTGTTCCGCCAGGTGAAGTAGGTGTAGGACTGGCTGAAGCCCAATTTGGCCAGGCGGTGCATCACCTTGGGGCGGGTGAAGGCCTCGGCCAGGAAGAGCACCTCGGGGTGCCGGAAGGTGACGTTGCGGATGAGGCGCTCCCAGAACGGAAAGGGCTTGGTGTGGGGGTTATCCACCCGGAAGATGGCGATCCCCTGAGCCACCCAGTACTCGACGGTATCTTCTAGCTCGGCCCAGAGCGCCTCCGCCTCCTCGCCGTAGAAATGGATGGGGTAGATGTCCTCGTAGCGCTTGGGCGGGTTCTCGGCGTAGCGGATGGAGCCGTCTTGGCGGTGGAAGAAGTAGCCGGGATGCTCTTTCACCCAGGGGTGGTCGGGCGCCGCCTGGATGGCGAAGTCCATGGCCAGCTCCACCCCCAGCTCCCTCGCCCGGCCCTGCAGGTCCTGCAGATCCTGCAGGCTGCCCAGCTGGGGGTGGATGGCCAGGTGCCCCCCTTCGCGCGAGCCGATCGCCCAGGGGGACCCGGGGTCTCCCCGGGCCGCTTTCAGGGCGTTGTTGCGCCCCTTGCGATGGATCCGGCCGATCGGGTGGATCGGCGGCAGGTAGAGGACGTCGAAGCCGAGGTCGGCCACCCGCTGGAGCGGCCCGTTCAGCAGGTCGCGCAGCTTGCCGTGCCGGCCCTGCGGGCCGTAGGACCTGGGGAACAGCTCGTACCAGCTGCTGAAGCGGGCCCGCTCGCGGTCGACGATCAGCTCCAGGGGGGTGGAGGCGGAGGCGTAGCGGCGCCCGCTGGGCCAGGCGACCCGGTCGGCCAGCTCGTCCGCGCAGAGCAGCGCGGCCGCTTCCCGGTCGCCGAACTTCTCCGCCTGCTCCAGCAGGGCCTCTACTGCTTCCCGCCCCGCCCCTAGCTCGGCGGCGATCGCGCCGATCAGCGCTTTGCCCTCGGCCAGATCGCTGGCCAGCTGGCTGGCCGGGTCGCTGAGCCAACCCAGCATGCTCTTGCGCCAGTTCAGGTAGGGGCTGACCCAGGCGATCACCCGGTACTCGTGGCGGCCGATCTGGCCCAGCGCCACCTCGCCGCCCCAGCGGTCGTTGTCCAGGTGCGCCATGGGCCGCTCCTGCCACCGCTCCTCGCCTATCCTGCGCAGCTGTAGGGCGGCCACCACGGAGTTAGCCCCTTCGGCGAAGACGTCGGCCTCGACTTTCAAGAGGTCTCCGGCGACGCGCTTGATCGGGAACCTCCCGCCGTCGATCTGGGGCGAGATCGCCTCGATGGCGACGCGGTCTCGCTGCTGGGAGATGATGTCGTCGTTCACTGGGCTCCTCTCCGTGCGCCGGCGCTGCTCTCTACCCAGCGCCCCTCGGGGCCCCCCTCCCAGCGCCCGCCCGATGCCGGGCGGGCGCGCAGCGCCGCATAGATCTGATCGGCCGGGAGGTGGCTGGCCAGCCGGTTGCGGCTCTGCCAGGCTAGGACTTCGGCCAAGTCGCTCCGCGGCCCGCTGCCCAGGCGGTCAGCCGCCCGGTTGACGATCAGGTCGAAGAGCTGTTCCGCTGCCACACCTCACCCTACATCCCCGGCGCAGCCGGGAGCGTGAAGCTGTGAGGGAGCAGATCCGCGACCCTGCCCCGCCAGCCCTCCCCCTCCAGATTGACGCAGAGCACCTCGGCGTCCGGCCCGAACTCGGCTAGGATCTGCCGGCAGGCGCCGCAGGGAGTAGCCGGCGGCGCGGCGGCGCTGCTCACCACCAGCCGCCGGATCCGCCGCCCGCCAGCTGCGATCATGGCCAGCACCGCAGCCTGCTCGGCGCAGCGGCTCAGGCCGTAGCTGGCGTTCTCGACGTTGCACCCCAGATAGACCTCTCCCTGATCGGTCTCCAGGGCTACCCCGACGGCGAAGTGCGAATAGGGGCAGTACGCCCGGCTGCGGACCGCCCGGGCCCGCGCGACCAGCTCCGCCCAACCCTCAGCCTGCCCCTGCGTCACCGCCCTCCCCACCACCTTCCTGGCTGATCCGCTCCACCTGGACCCGGTCGATGCGCCGGTCGTCTCCCTGCGCCACGGTGAACCTCCAACCGCCGAACTCCACGCTCTCTCCGACCATGGCGATGCGGCCGAACCGCCAGTTCAGGAACCCGCTCAAGGTGTCGAAGTCCCCCTCTTCGAGCTCGGGGCTCTCGGCGATCCCTAAGAGCTCTAAGCACTCGTCGATGGGCATGCCGGCGTCGATCCGGTAGCGGCCCTCCCCCAGGACTTGATAGGGCTTTTCCTCCTCCTCGTCGGTCTCATCGTAGATCTCGCCGACGATCTCCTCCAAGATATCCTCCAAGGTCACCAGGCCGGCGGTCCCCCCGAACTCGTCGACGACGATGACCATGTGGTTTTTGCGCTCCTTCATGGCCTGAAACAGGTTGATCACCCGCATCGAATCGGGGACGAAGTGGGCGGGGTGGGCGATCTGCCGGGCGGTGATCTCGCCCAGCTTGCCGTGGTAGCGGATCAGGTCGCGGGTGTAGACCAGGCCTTCGATCTGGTCGATGCTCTCCTTGTAGATCGGGATCCGGCTGTATCCGGCCTGCTCGTAGATGGAGACGAAGGCGTCCAAGCTCAGATCGCCGCGGGCGCAGACCATCTCGACCCGAGGGGTCATGACCGAGCGCACCGGCGTGTCGGCCAGCTTGAGGACGTTGGAGAGCATCTCCTGCTCGCCGGATTCCAGAACCCCCTGGCGCTCGCTGTCCTCTAGGAGCCGCTTGAGCTCCTCCTCGCTGTAGTCGGGCTGGTCCGCCGCCTCGGGAAGCCCCAGCCACCGCACCGCCAGATTTCCCAGCCGGTTGAGCCCCCAGATGGCCCAGCGGAACAGCGCGGTGAAGAACCCCAGCGGCCCTAGGACCGCCCCCATCACCTCAGCCGGCCTGGCCAGCGCCAGGGTCTTGGGGGCCAGCTCCCCGATCACGATGTGCAGGGTGGTGATCAGGGCGAAGGCCAGGATCACCGAGATCACGCCCACCCAGACTGCCCCCTGGGGCAGGTGCGCCGCCGCCAGGCCCTGGGCGATCAGACCCCCCAGGGCCGGCTCGCCCAGCCAGCCCAGACCCAGGCTGGCCATGGTCACACCCAATTGGGTAGCCGCCAGGTAGAGGTCCAAGTGCTCGACGGCGTACCTGGCCCGCTTGGCCCGGGAATCGCTGCGCATAGGTTCGAGCTGCGTCCGGCGTACCCGAACCAGGGCGAACTCGCTGGCGACGAAAAAACTATTCAGGAACACCAGCAAGATGGTCGCAAACAGTTTGAGGACCACGGTGCCGACGTCCATGAGAGCGCAGTGGGTGGACCACTGACGGCTCAGTATAAACCCCGGCGGAGAACGGGGGCTCAGGCCGGCTTTGCCAATGTGGAGTGCGCTGCCGTCAAAGATGAAGCAAAAGGATAGGCTGAGCTGGTGAAAGTTAGTAGTAAGATGGGCTAGAGGGGTTGAAAATCGTCGGATCTGCACAAGGAATCGATTGCTCTAGCGCTCCGGACACGGGCCATTTCCAAACTCGCCATTCGCCTCTCCCAGATCTGACCGGGTTTTGTGCGGTTGCAATGTTGAAAGGGTGGCAGTGTGAAGAAGGACGGGTACAGAACGGGTGATAGGGTGGTTCTGCCTCCCTACGGTGTCGGTGTGGTAAGCGGTATCGCGACCAGGCGGGTCGCCGAGGCGGTCCGCGCCTACTACCAGGTCGAGTTCCCCAATGGGACCTCCAGGGCGTACGTTCCGGTCGATGCGCTGTCCCGAGTCGGCATGCGCCTGGCCCTGACCCAGGACGAGATGCCCCAGCTGCTGTTCTACCTGCGGACCGGGCGCGTCCAGCTGCCCCGCCAGTGGGCGGCCCGCCACCGCAAGGTGACCGAGATCTTGGTGGGTGGGGATCCCTACGAGATCGCCACCCTGGCCTCCGAGCTGCGGCAGTGGAGCCGCGAGCGCGGCCTTCCCGACCTGGACCGCCAAGCCTACCGCCGGGCCATCAAGCTCTTGGCCCAGGAGATCCAGGAGATCAGCGGCAGCAGCGCCGACGACGTCCGGGTGCTCCTGGAGAGCGCCTGGGACGAAGAGCCCAACTGAGTGCTCCCCGACCTCGCGCGGGCCCGCGCCGCGCAGCCCACCCTGCTGGATGCAGACCGCCCCGCGCTGCTGCGCACCCTGGCCGCTGCCCTCCGGCGGGCCGAGCCTGAGATCCTCTCGGCCAACCGCTGCGACCTGGACGCGGCCGAGCAGCGCGGGACACCGCCCCCGCTGATCGACCGGCTGCTGCTCGACCGCGGCCGCCTGCTCCAGGTAGCCGGGAGCCTGGAGGAGATCGCCGCCCTCCCGGAGCCGCTCGAACAGGTTTTGGCCTGCTGGGAGCACCCCAACGGCCTGCGGATCCAGCAGGTCACCGTGCCTTTCGGCCTGATCGCGGTGATCTACGAGTCCAGGCCCAACGTCACCGTGGACGTGGCCGGCTTGGCCCTGCGGGCCGGCAGCGCCGCTTACCTGCGGGGTTCGACGGCGGCGGCCCGGAGCAACCGGGCGATCCTGGCGGCCCTGCGGAGCGGTTTGGCCGAATTCGGCCTCCCGGAGGCGCTGCTGGCCCACTCCTGCCTGGAGGATCGCTCGGATATCGCCGCGCTGTTAGCGGCCCGTCACCTGGTCGACCTGTTGGTCCCCCGGGGCGGAGCGGAGCTGATCCGCTGGGTGGTGGAGCAGGCAAAGGTCCCGGTCCTGGAGACCGGCGCCGGGGTCTGCCACCTGTTTCTGGATGAGGACGCCGACCTGGAGATGGCCAAGGCTGTGGTGGTCAACGCCAAGTGCCAGCGGCCCGGCGTCTGCAACGCCATCGAGACGCTGCTGGTCCACCGAGCTTGCGCCGAGCGGCTGCTCCCGGCCATCTGCAAGGAGCTCCGAGACCGCGGCGTCGAGCTGCGCGGCGACGCCGCGGTCCGCGCCCTCTTCCCGGCCGCCCGGCCGGCCACCGAGGACGACTGGGCGGCGGAGTACCTGGACCTGGTCTTGGCTGTCCGGGTGGTTTCCAGCCTGGAGGAGGCGGTCTCCCACATCAACCGCTTCGGCACCCACCACAGCGACGGCATCGTGACCAGCTCGCCGCAGCGCGGCCGCAGCTTCCAGCGCTCGGTCGATTCGGCGGTGGTGTACGTCAACAGCTCGACCCGCTTCACCGACGGCGCCGAGTTCGGTTTCGGCGCCGAGCTCGGCATCAGCACCCAGAAGCTGCACGCCAGGGGGCCGGTAGGCCTAGCCCAGCTCGTCACCACCCAGTACCGGGTGGATGGGAGCGGACAGGTCCGTTGAGGCGCTGGGTCGTCAAGGTCGGCAGCAGCAGCCTGAGCGCCCAAGATGGCACGTTGGACCAGGCCCGCTTGGCCGCGATCGCCGCGGCCGCTTTGCAGCTCCCGGCGGCGGTGGCGGTAGTCAGCTCCGGGGCGGTGGCAGCCGGCCGGGGCAGGACCGGCCGCGGCGCGCTGCTGTCCTTGGCTGACCGCCAGGCTTTGGCGGCGATCGGCCAGGTCGACCTGATGTCGGCTTGGTCGGCTGCCTTCGCCCCCCGGCCGGTGGCCCAGTTCCTGCTCACCCTGGAGGACATCCAGGACCGCTCCCGCTTTCTACAGGCCCGCCACGCCCTAGACGCCGCTTTCGGCCTGGGGGCTGTCCCGGTGATCAACGAGAACGACACGGTCGCGACGGCCGAGCTCAAGCTGGGGGACAACGACACCCTATCGGCCTGGGTGGCTCAGCTGCTCGGCGCGCAGCGGCTGATCCTGCTCACCGATGTCGACGGCCTCTACCGCAGCGACCCTAGAGCTGACCCCCAAGCCGAGCGGCTCGCCGAGGTCCGGGACTTGGAGGCGGCCTGGCCCATGGCCAGCGGCGCGGGCAGCGCCGTCGGCACCGGTGGGATGCGCACCAAGCTGCGGGCGGCCCAAATCGCCGCGGACGCCGGGATCGAGACCTTGATCCTGGGTGGGGGCGGCCCGGGGCTGTTGCGCCTAGCCAGCCAGGAGCTGGCCGGGACCCGGGTCATCCCCAAGAAGGTACCCGCCCGCCTGGCCTGGCTGCTCCACCAGGTTCCGGCCGGCGAGCTCTGGGTCGATTCCGGAGCGGCCTCGGCCATCCGGCGGGGCGCCTCCCTGTTGCCCAAGGGGCTCCGGCGGGTGGAAGGCCGCTTCGAGGTCGGCGCGGCCCTGCGGCTGCACAGCCCGGACGGGCCGCTGGGGCAGGGCCTCAGCAACTACTCCTCGCAGGAGCTGCAGCGCATCCTGGGCCTGCACAGCGAGGAGATCGAAGCCGCCCTGGGCTACAAGACCTACGACGAGGTGATCCACCGCAACCACCTGGCGCTGTTCAGGTCCGGTCGCCTCCCGGGTGGCTGAGCCGGGCTAGCAGGTTCTCCGGTAGCCGGGTGAGCCGGTAGCTGCGGTCGGTAGCCACGTGCTCGGTGTGCCCTCTGGCCAACTCGTCCCCCTGCCGGGTAATCCGGTAGCGCACCTGCAACTTGCGGCTCCCCACTTCCCCGGGCCAGGCGGTCACCGTGAGCAGCTCGTCGAAATGCGCGGCCTTGCGGAACTCCACCTCCAACCGGGTCAGCATCAGGTAGCAGCCCTCGGCTTCGATCTGGCGGTACGGCAATCCCAGGCTGTCGAACAGGGACACCCGGGCCGCCTCGAACCACACCGCATAGACCGAGTGGTGGGCCACCCCCATCTGATCGGTCTCGGCGTAGCGCACCCGGGTCTGCCAGAGCCCCGGGTCGCTCACGCCCGTACCGCGTCGGCAGCCTGGACCGAAGCGACCAGCTCGGCGAGCAGCCGCTCGACCTCCGCTTCGTCCTCCCCTTCGACCATGATCCGGATCAGCGGCTCGGTGCCGGAGAAGCGCAGGTTGACCCGCCCGCGGCCGCCGAGCTGTTTTTCGGCTTCGTCTAAGGTGGCGCGCAGCCGGGGGTCTCCCAGCAGCCGCTCGCGGTCGCGGTAGCGCAGGCTGACCAGCCGCTGCGGGTACATGGTCAGGCTGTCGTGCAGCTCGGCCATGGTCAGCTCGCTCCGGCCCAGCGCTGCCAGCACCTGCAGGGCGGTTTGGATCCCGTCCCCGGTAGGCCCCAGCTCCAGCAGCAGGATATGGCCGCTGGGCTCCCCGCCCAGCAGGGCGCCCGAGGCCAGCATCTGCTCGTGGACGTAGCGGTCTCCCACCTGGCTGCGCCCCAAACGGATGCCCATCCCCTGAAGAGCGACCTCCAAGCCCATATTGGCCATCACCGTCGATACCACCAGCGGTGGCCGCTTGGCTTGGGCCAGCAGGTAGAGCATGTGGTCGCCGTGGACTACCCGGCCGGCAGCGTCCACGAACAGCACCCGGTCGGCGTCCCCGTCGAAGGCCAATCCCAGCTCGAAGTCTCCCGACCTCACCACCTCCTGCAACCGCTGCAGGTGCGTGCTGCCGCAATTTCTATTGATGTTCTGGCCGTCGGGGTGCGCGTAGATGGCGAAGAGGTCGGCGCCAGCCCGCTGGAACACCTCCGGGGCGATCTGATGGGCTGCGCCGTTGGCGCAGTCCATGGCTACCTTGAGGCCGGAGAGGTCGGAGGCCTGCCCGGAGAGGAAATCGGCGTATTCCTGAGCCGCGCCGGGGTGATGGTGTAGGCGCCCGAAGCGGGCCGGCCCGGCGGGCTGGTCGATGGCCTGCTCGATCTCCAGCTCCAAGGGATCGCTCAGCTTCTCGCCGCTGTTTCCGAAGAACTTGATCCCGTTGTCCTGGGCGGGATTGTGCGAGGCGCTGATCACCACCCCGGCCTGGGCGCCGTGCTTCCTGGTCAGGTAGGAGATGCCGGCGGTGGGCAGAACCCCTACCGAGAGCACCTCGGTGCCGCTGGAGAGCAGCCCGGCGGTCAAGGCCGCTTCCAGCATCGGGCCGCTGGCCCGGGGATCCCTTCCCACCACCACCGTAGGGCGCGGGTGGGCTGCACCGATCACCAGACCCGCCGCCTGCCCCAGCCGCACCACCCACTCGGCGGTCAAGGGCGGGCTGCCGGCCACGCCGCGGACGCCGTCGGTCCCGAAGTAGCGCCGCTGCACGCTCAGCCCGCCAGGGTGCGCCGCGTCGCCTCAGCCAGGGTGGCTTGCTGCAGGTCCGAGTCGTTGGCCTCGCTGTAGATCCGGATCAGCGGCTCGGTCCCGGAGGCCCGCAGCAGCACCCAGCCTCCGTGCTCCAGGGTCAGCTTCACCCCGTCGGCGGTAGAGATCTCGGTGATCCGCTCGCCAGCCAGCTCGCTCCAGCCCTGGGCCGCCCGTAGGGCCTGGGCCTTATCGAAGTCGGGGGGCAGGTGTAAGTCGTTGCGGTCGTAGAAGTGCTGGAAACCGGTGAGCTCCTCGATGTCGGAAAACAGTTCGGGCAGGCTGCGCCCGGAGCGGAGGATGGCCTCTTGGAGCAGCAGCGCGTTGAGCAGGCCGTCGCGCTCGGGGATATGCCCCTGGACGGCGATCCCTCCGGATTCCTCGCCCCCGATCAGGACGCTGTGCTCGGGGTGGCGCAGGCCGTGCAGGAAAGCGTCGGTGATGTACTTGAACCCCACTGCCGTCTCCAGCAGCTCCAGGTCCAACGCCTGGGCCAGCAAACCGATGATCCTGCTTCCCGAGACGGTCTTCACCACCCGGCCGCGCAGGCCGCGGCCGGCGAGGTGTTGGAGCAGGACAGCGAAGATCTTGTGGCTGTTGAAGTAAGCGCCGCCGGCCACCGCTGCCCCGATCCGGTCGGCGTCGCCGTCGGTCACCGCCCCGAAGACCGGGGGAGCCTCTCCCTGCAGGACGGTCAGCAAGCTGCCCAGGTTGGCGGCGACCGGCTCCGGGTTGACCCCGTAGAAGGTGGGGTTGGCGACGCCGTGCAGCGGGCGCAGGGTCAGCGGCAGCTTGGCGTGCCGGACGTAGCCCTCCAGCCACCCGGCTCCGGCTCCGCCCATGGCGTCGTGGTACATCAGCCCCCCGGAGCGCCGGAACAGCTCCAGGTCGAGGAGGCGGTCCAGAGCCAGGTAGTACTCTTCCCGGACGTCGAACTCGTCGATCGGCGCCGAGTCGCTGGGGGAGAGCGGTCCGGCCAGTTCCGCCTCGATGCCGCTGACGATGGCCGGCGTGGCTGAGCCGCCGTAAGCCCCCTTGATCTTGTAGCCGCAATACTTGGGCGGGTTGTGCGAGGCGGTGATCATCACCCCGCCGGCGGCCTGGTAGTGGACCACCGCGAAGCTGAGTACCGGGGTGGGCGTGTACTCTCTGGCCAGCATGGTCTCCAACCCGTTGGCGGCCATGGTTTCGGCCGCCACCTGCGCGAAGCCGTCGGCTTGGAAGCGGGTGTCGTAGCCGACCACCACCCTGGTCCCACCCTGCTTCTTCAGGTACTGCGCGTGGGCTTGCGCGACTTTTCGCACGTTATCGTAGGTGAAATCCTCGGCGATGATGTCTCGCCAGCCGTCCGTCCCGAACTGGATCACGGGAAACTCCTCCTTGTTGCGTCCTGACCGCCGGCCAGACCGGGCTCGCGGCCCGGGCTGCCGGTATGCGGATGTGCGCGGTGGGACACCGCTCCCATGATAGACCCAAATCCGCCGCGCTGGGCCGGTGCGGCCCCCGCCTCAGTCGACCCAGTCCCGGACCGGGATCACCTCGGCCCCCTCGGCCTTGACCGACAGGACCCGGTAGTTACGGTCGAACTCGACCTGCACCTCCCCGCGGTCGAAATGCTCGGGGGAGACGATCTCCTTGCGGTACAGGTAGCCAGGGTCTTTCTTGCCATCGGTTTCGTCGGGGTCGCGCCGGCCGATGTCTGCGCTCTTGGTGAAGCGCAGCCGGATGATCTCTCCGTGGCGGAGGGTGCGCAGCTGCATGCGGAACACGTTGTTCCCCTCGGCGCGGACCAAGCCGGAGCTGGCTTCCGCCTGCGGGTTGCTGCGGCGAAATAAGCCGAACATTTTCTGATTCTAGCTGAGTTGTGCTTCGGTTACCGGTTTCACGCCCTGGCCCGGATAGGGCAGCGCTATAACAATTTTCATGGCTAGTTTCTTAGACTTCCTGTATGAAAATTAGATCCATTGGCGGTCTGGCCGGGGCCGCTTTGCTGCTGGCTGCTTGCAGCCAGGGTGCGGGACCTGGACCTAGCCAGCCCTCCTCCACCTTTTCCCTGAGTGTAGCCAGTCCCTCCAGTGTAGCGCAGGGACAGCCGGTCAAGGGAAGCTTGGCGCTCAGCGGCAGCTCGAGCGGGACGGTGAGCCTTACCTACCAGGTCAGCGAGAACGGAGCTCCCTTACCCAGCTCGGACTTCAGCTTCAGCCCTACCGCTGTGGCGCTCACTTCCGGCAAGGCCGTGCAGGTTCCCTTGACCGCGACGACACCCGCCCACCTGGCTGGTCACGATCAGGTCAAGGTGACCGCTACCCTCTCGGGGGCGAGCGCGTCTACCACCTTCCCCCTGACCGTGACTGGGGAGCAGTTGATCTACAGCTTCGGGAGCAGCGCTGCTGACAGCGCCCACCCCTATGCCTCCCTGATCCAAATGGGCGGGGACCTGTACGGGACGACACAGTCTGGGGGCGGCACACACAATGACGGCACCGTCTTCGAGCTCATCCCTAGCGGCAGCGGCTGGACTGAGCAGGTGATCCACAGCTTTACTGGCAGCGATGGCGCTGGCCCCTATGCCCCCCTGATCCAAATGGGTGGGAACCTGTACGGGACAGCAGGAGTTGGCGGAACGAACGGCTACGGCACCGCCTTCGAGCTCATCCCTAGCGGCAGCGGCTGGAACGAGAAGGTGATCTACAACTTCGCAGGTGGCGCTGCTGACGGCGCCTACCCCATTGCCTCCCTAACTCCTAGCAGTAACGGGAACCTGTACGGGACGACCTCAGAAGGCGGTGCGAATGGCAGCGCGAGCGGTGGTGACGGTACCGTCTTCGAGCTCATCCCTAGCAGCACGAGCAGCAGCGGCTGGAACGAGAAAGTGATCTACAGCTTCGGGAGCGGCAGCGCCGACGGC
>JAJZIR010000003.1:0-43464 GCA_021810505.1 bacterium | reverse complement strand
GGCGGTGCGAATGGCAGCGCGAGCGGTGGTGACGGTACCGTCTTCGAGCTCATCCCTAGCAGCACGAGCAGCAGCGGCTGGAACGAGAAAGTGATCTACAGCTTCGGGAGCGGCAGCGCCGACGGCGTTGTCCCCTCTGCCGCCCTGGTTCCTGGCAGTAGCGGGGATCTGTACGGGACAACATACAGTGGCGGAACGAACGGCTACGGCACCGCCTTCGAGCTCATCCCTAGCGGCAGCGGCTGGACTGAGCAGGTGATCCACAGCTTTACTGGCAGCGATGGCGCTGGCCCCTATGCCCCCCTGATCCAAATGGGTGGGAACCTGTACGGGACGACGTACCGTGGCGGTGCGAATAGCAGCGCGAGCGGCAGCGACGGCACCGCCTTCGAGCTCATCCCTAGCGGCAGCGGCTGGAACGAGCAGGTGATCTACAACTTCGCAGGTGGCGCTGCTGACGGCGCCAACCCTCAAGCCTCCCTAATTCCTGGCAGTAACGGGGACCTGTACGGGACGACGTACCGTGGCGGCACGAGCGGCGTCGGTACCGTCTTCAAGATCGTCCCGTGACCCTGACCAGTGCTGCCCTGGGTTGACGGGAAGCGGCTCTGACCTGCGCAGCTCGGTAGCGGGAGCGAACGGTGGGCTGCCGTCTGCAGGAGGGAGCCGACCGAGGTCCACGGCACCGGCTATCCCGAGCGCTCTTCGGTCTTTCCTGGCTCCGAGCTGGCCAACGAGTCCAGCTCCCCTGGAGTGAGGTGGGCGGCGGGGCTCGCCCCGACTCAGCTCCCCTGACTCGGACTCGGCGACGGCTGAGGGGCCAGCCTGGTTACCGAGCTGCGCCGCCCTCGGTGGCTGCTACCGCGCAGCCCCGCCGCTTCTCGGCGGTATTGGGCCCATTCCGGCCGGCCGAAAGCTACCCTCTCCCGGGCCGCCCAGCTCAGCCGCGGCTGGGCGGAGGGCTGACCCGCCCGCCCGCACCCTCCCCGGGCCGCGCGCGGCCCCTCCCGGAGCTAGCGGGCGGTGAGAACCCCCGGAGGCCGGCCGCAGACAGCGCGGCGCGGCGGCGCGCGGTTCCCCGGGCTACCGGCTGCTCCTACCGCCGCACCCGGAGGTGGCGGTAGGAGCTCTTGAGCCCGAGCAGGAGGTAGGCGGCGACCCGGCCTCGGCGCTGGGTCGGCTGCCCCCGCGCAGAAGCCACGGTTCCGGTGTCCCGTCGGGGGACCCCGGCTCTCTACCGAGTCTCTATAAGTGCGGGAGCCCGGGCATCGCGGTTCCAGCGCGGGGCGCCGGCGGCCTGGCTGAAAACTCCCTGACCTCGCTCGGCTCCGCCTCCCAGCGTGCAGCTGCGCCTCTCATGGCGCCTGTGTCAAGATGGAGGGGCTGCGGGTGAGCTTCCTGTGGACCGATGAAGGGTCAGGGTGGCGGACTGCCCGAAGTCCTGGAGGTGGATGTGGATACCGACGCGGACAGAGAAGGTCAACAGCGGCTGAGCCCCCTGATGGTCGCAGTGCGAGACGGTAAGGTGGCCGAGGTGGTCGCGGAGCTCCTGCACGGTGGGGCTGATCCCAACGCGCGCAGCTTCCCCGACGGGTTGACCCCGCTGATGTTCGCCTCGGAGCGGACCCGGGTGGAAGCCCTGCGCGCCCTGATCGCCGCCGGCGCCCGCCTAGACGCGCGCAGCCGCCACGGCCAGACCCCCCTGATGGCCGCCGCGGCTAGGAGCACCCCGGAGATCGTGCAGGTGCTCTTGGAGGCCGGGTCGGACTTAGAGGCGCAGGACCTCAACGGCCTGACCCCCCTGATGCACGCGGTCCGCCAAGTCCGCCTGAAGGCAGCGGAGTTGCTGCTCCGGGCGGGGGCTCAGCTGGAAACCTGCGATCTGCGCGGGCAGACCGCCCTGATGCACGCGGTCGCGTCGGCTCCGGATCAGGAGCTGGTCCGCACTTTGCTGGCTGCTGGCGCTAGCTGCAAGGCCAAGTCCGAGGAGGGTCAGACCGCCTTCGAGATCGCCGAGCGCAACCCGCGCCTGCGCGGGACGCCGGTGTTCTGGGAGCTCTGCCAGGGGCGCTTCTGAGCGCCTCAGACCGGCTGGCTGTGTAGGCCGTGCAGGGCCGCCTGAGCTTCCCCGAGCAGCTGGGGGCCGGTGACCAGGGCGTAGGCGGCGCGCGCGGGATCGAGCCGGGCGCTGACCCGGACTAAGTCGGCGGCTGTGACCTCTTTGAGCCTGCGCAGGAAGCTCTCGGCGACCTCCTTGGTGTACCCATCGATATCGTCGTAGACCCGGACGACACCTAAGCTATCCGGCGAGAGCAGCGGGTCGAGCGCCCGGCTGGCTGACAGGATGGCCAGCTGGACTTGCTCCTCGGTCACGCTCGAGACAGCCTCGGCCGCCTTGCGGAAGACCTCGAAGGTGCGCGCGACGTTGGGGTCCCGGTAGGAGTCCATGGTGAAGACACCGCTGCGCGGCGAGAAACCGGCGTGCCCTCCGTACGCTCCGCCCTTCTCGCGCAGCTCGCGGATCATCAGGTTGTCCTGGAGCCAGTGGGCCAGGGCGGCCAGGGCGGGAGCGTCTGGGTGGCTGAACGGCACCAGCTGATAGGCCAAAGCGTTGTAGGCCACCGGAACGCTGGTGGTCCGAGCGACCGGCTGGGTGGGGAAGGCCCCGAGCCGCAGGGGTTCGGGGGGATCGCCGGCCGACAGCTCGGCGAGCAGCGCCTCCGCCAAGGGCGCTAGGGGCTCCAGATCCGGCGCTTCCGCGGTCAGGCACAGGTGGGCGGTCCCGGCGCGCAGCTTCCGCTGCAGCCGAGCGAAGACCTCCAGCCGCTCGCGGGCGGGCCCGCCGGACTTGAGCTGGTCCAGCTGGTGCAAGCCCTGCCAGCGCTCGGCTAGCGCCCCCAGGGGGCTGAGCTGCGCCCGGGCCAGCGAGAGGGCGTAGCGGTGGCCGGCCTGGACCAAGCTGGCCTCCATGGCCGCTCGCCGCTCCTTGGCCAGCTGCTCTTCGCGCTCCTCGGTGAACCGCGGCTCCAGCAATAGGTCCTTGAGGATGCGCAGCAGCTCCGGCCCGTTCTCGCGCAGGGCCTTGCCGCGCAGCCGCACGAAAGTGCTCTGAGACTTGCCGTCCGGTCCCAGGCTGCTGCCCAGGCTGGCGTGCACGCCGCCGGTGAAGGCTTCCAGCCGGCGCGCGAAGGCCACGTAGTCATCGGCGCCGGCTCCCGAGCTGGTCAGGGCGTAGCTGTACCCGCTCAGGGCGTCGATTTCCCGGTCATCCAAGCCGCCCAGCTCGATGCGCAGGTCGGCGTAGACCAGCCCGTGGGTCGGCTGGGGGCAGAGGTGCAGCCAGGAGCGGCCGCTCGGCTGGCTGCGGTACTCCACCTCCTGCAGCTGGCTGGGGATGTCGCCTAGCCCCAGCATGGGCAGCACCGACAGCTGGTCCTGCTCCTCTTGGCGCCTAGCCAGCTCGGCGCTGATCTGGGCGATCCGCTCCCGGCCGGCCTGATCTAGGCTGGCCACCAGGCTGGCCACCTTGGCGGCCTCCTGGGCAGCCTGCTCGGCGGCCAGGCCGGAGTCCGGGATCAGCTCGATGCGGGCGCGGTGGGGGTTCTCCAGCAGCCGCTGGCGGATCCTGCTCGCCAGCTGGGCCGGATCTTGGCGCAGGCGTTCCAGGGCGCTGTCCAGCCGCAGCACCGACAGGGGATCCCCCCCGTACATCCAGGGATTCACCATCTGCAAGAACAGCTTGAGGCCGAAAGGGAAGCCGGCGTTGCTGATCTCCCGGCGGGCTAAGGTCTCTTGGTGCAGGGCGCTGCGGACCAGCTCGGGGTCTAGGGCGTCCGCGGCTTGCTGCAGGGTTTCCAGGACACAGCGCTCGATGGTCTCGGCTTGGCCGGGGGCGACGTCCTTGAGCCCGACGGCGAAGACCGGTTGGCGGAAGTCGGTGTGTAGGCCGCTGGCGTCGGCCAGGTCGCTTCCCAGGCCCAAGCCGATCAAGGCCTGATAGAGCGGCGTGGCCGGATGCCCCATCAGGACCTGGGCGAGGAGTTCCAGCTCCAGCACGCCCTCCGGGTCCGCCCCGTCGCCCGCTGCCCAGGCCAGCAGGACCTGTCCGGCCCGAGGATCGTCGCTGGGGTAGCGCACCGCGTAGCCTCCGGGCTGCGGGAAGCTGGGCTGCAGGGGGACGCCCGCTACCGGTCCGGCTGGCTCGAAGTGCTGCAGGGCCAGCTCCTCGATCTGCTCTAGGACCTCCTCGGCGGCGATGTCCCCGTAGCTGTAGAAGTACGCGTTGCTGGGGTGGTAGTAGCGGCGGTGAAAAGCGCGCAGGTCTTCCAAGGTGAGGTCGGGGATCGACGCAGGGTCCCCGCCGGAGTTGAACGCGTAGGTGAGGTCGGGGAAGAGAGCCGCTCCGATGGAGCGCTCCAGCACCGACGCGGGGGCAGCCATAGCCCCTTTCATCTCGTTGTAGACCACGCCCTGCAGGCTGAGCGAGCTGCGGGTGTCCCCGGTGGCGAACTCTAACCGGTGGGCTTCTCGGTAGAAGCTCCACTCGCTGAGCAGCGGGAAGAAGGTGGCGTCCAGGTACACGCCCAGGAGATTGCTGAAGTCTTTGCGGTTGCGGGTCGAGAAGGGGTAGAGGGTCCAGTCCAGGCTGGTGAAGGCGTTCATAAAGGTCGCCAGGCTGCGCGGCAGCATGGCGAAGAAGGGGCTCTTGACCGGGTAGCGCCGGGAGCCGGAGAGGGTGATGTGCTCGAGGATGTGGGCCACGCCGGTGGAGTCGCTGGGGAGCGTCTTGAAGGCGACGCCGAAGGCGAGGTTCTGATCCGGCCGGCGCAGGTGCAGGTGCTGCGCCCCGGTGGGGTGCTGGTAGAGCTCGGCGGTGGCTTGGTAGTCGGGTAGCTGGACGCTGCGCAGGAGCCGGTGACGAACCATCAGGGGAGTATACCAACGCTGCTGGCGAGCGCTCTGTGTGCCCGGCTGCCGGCCTGCCCAGCCGGTTCGGGCGCGGGTGAGGGCGCAGCCGAAGCGGGAGGGTGGTGCTGAGCCGCCCGCCGTTCCCTACTCCGGGCAGCTCGGGTCGGGAGGAGCTCGGCCCGGCGAACAGCGCGCCTGAGCTGATCCGCAGCCGGCCACCTGCTCGCCCCTCCGCTCTCCCTCAGGGGCCGGCCTCTGGGCGCAGCCTCTGCTAGGCGGGAGCGGCTGCTTGGGTTTACCCTAGAGCTGGGCGATGCGTTCCGGCCTGGCCGCTAGCGGGTGGGCCGGGAAGTCTGGCCCGAAGCAGGGGGGAATCGTGGCGTATCCAGGCGTCTCTTCGGTCACAGCTGCGCCCTCTCCGGTGGAGAGGCTGCGCGCTCGTCCGGGAGCGGTGGTCGCGTGACCACCGCTGCGACCATGGTCGCAGCGGTGGTGCAGTCCCCTGGCCGCCTGGAGCTGCAGGAAGTAGCTTTGCCCCATCCCGGGGCGGGAGAGGTGCGGATCCGGGTGCGTGCGGCCGGCGTCTGCGGGACCGACCTGCATATCTACCGCGGCCAGTTCGGTGCCGTCCTGCCGCTGATCCCCGGCCACGAGATCGCTGGCGTGATCGACGCCGTGGGCCCCGGCGTGCGCGACCTGGCGGAGGGCCAGCTGGTGGCGCTCGACCCGGTGATCAGCTGCGGGACCTGCCTGCACTGCCGCCGCGGCCTGCGCCAGCACTGCCTGAGATATCAGGCTCTGGGCGTGACCCGCGCCGGCGGTTTCGCTCGCTACCTGGTCGCACCGGCTACCTGCGCCTACCCAGCCGACGGCCTGCCCGCGGACGTGGCCGCCTTCGCCGAGCCGCTGGGCTGTATCGCCTGGGGGATGCTCCGGCTCCGGCCGGAGCCGGGGAGCCGGGCCCTGCTCTACGGAGCCGGGCCGATCGGCCTGCTCCTGCTCCAGGGCCTGCTGGCCTCTGGGGTGGCCAGCGTGACGGTGGTCGATCCGGTGGAGGGGCGGCTCAGGGTCGCCAGCGAGCTCGGCGCCGCCAGAACGCTGCGGGCTGGTCCGGAGGCGGAGGCCGCTCTGGCCGACCTCGAGCCGACCGGATTCGAAGTCGTCGCTGAGGCGACCGGGCGCCCGGAGGTGGTGGAGGCCCTGCCGCGCCACGCCGCGGTGGGGGGGCGGCTGCTCATCTTCGGGGTGGGCCCAGAGGAAGCTACCGTCCGCCTCAACCCCTATCAGATCTACCGCCGCGATCTGACCCTGCTGGGGAGCTTCTCTCTCAACGGGAACGTCCCGGCGGCGCTGACCTGGCTGCGCAGCGGCCGGGTCCGGGTGGAGCCGCTGATCACCCACCGGCTGCCCGTCTCCGGCCTGGAACAGGCTCTGGATTTCAAGAGCCACCCTGGGATGGCCGACGCGCTCAAGGTGATCGTGCAACCCAACTAAGGAGGCGCAATGCTGGAGCAATTCTCCCTAGACGGTCAGGTCGCCGTGGTGACCGGCGCAGGCCAGGGTATCGGCCTAGAGATCGCCCGCGCCCTGCGCCGGGCTGGAGCTGAGCTGTACCTCATCGACCGCAACCCCGGAACTGGCCGCAGCGCCGCTGGAGGGCTCGCTGCCGTCTATTTGGAGGCGGACGTCTCTGACTCGGCGGCGGTGCGCGCTGCGGTCGCGGCCGTACTGGGACGGTCCGGCCGCATCGACCTGCTGGTCAACAACGCCGGTATCGTGCACAACGTTCCTTCGGAGGACTGCACCGATGAAGACTGGCGCCGGGTGATGGCCGTCAATTTGGACGGTGTGTTTTGGTGCTGCCGCGAGGTGGGCCGCGCCATGCTCGCGCGGGGATCCGGCAGCGTCGTGAACATCGCGTCGATGTCCGGCGTGGTGTCCAACCACCCCCAGGCTCAGGCCGCTTACAACGCTTCCAAGGCCGGGGTGATCATGCTGACCAAGTCCCTGGCCGGGGAGTGGGCGGCGCGGGGAGTGCGGGTCAACGCTGTCTCGCCCGGCTACGTGGCCACGCCCCTGACCGAGCGGGGCTTGGAGACCCCTGGGTGGCGGGAGACCTGGCTGGGCGGGATCCCCATGGGCCGCCTGGCTGCGCCCTCCGAGATCGCCGGGGCAGTGGTTTTTCTAGCTTCCCCGGCTGCCAGCTACCTGACCGGCAGCAACCTGATCGTCGACGGGGGGTTCACGGCGTGGTGATGCAGGTGGCGGTGATGCACGGCGTCCGCGACCTGCGCTTGGAGAGCAGGGAGATTCCCAGGCCCGGACCCGGCCAGGTGCTAGTGCGGACCGCGCGCGTTGGCGTCTGCGCCTCCGATGTCCACTATTACACCCACGGCCGCATCGGCCGCTTCGTGGTCGACCGCCCGCTGGTCTTGGGGCACGAAGCGGCGGGGGTGATCTGCGAGCTGGGGCAGGGGGTCCGCCGCCTGCGGGTGGGGGACCGCGTCTCGCTGGAACCGGGCTACCCCTGCGGCCGCTGCGCCTATTGCCGGCAGGGGCGCTACAACCTCTGCGCCGAGATGACCTTCATGGCTACCCCGCCGGTCGATGGGGCCTTCGCGGAGTATCTGGCCTGGCCCGAGGATTTCGCGTATAAGATCCCCGACCAGATGAGCCTGGACACGGCCGCGCTGTTGGAGCCCTTGGCGGTCGGTATCTGGGCGGCGCGCCGCGGGGGCGTGCAGCCGGGCAGCTCGGTGGCGGTCTTCGGGGCCGGCCCGATCGGCTGCACCACCTTGCAGGCAGCTAGGGCGGCCGGGGCGACGACCCTGATCGCCGCCGATCTCGAGCCCTTCCGCCTCGACTTGGCCCGCCAGTGCGGCGCCACCCATACCGTTTTGGTGGGCCCTCAGGACCCCCTGGAGGCGATCGCGGAGATCGCGGCCGAGCGCGGCGCGCCGCCCGGGGTCGACGTCGCCTTCGAGACGGCGGGTACTCTCGCGACTTTCCGCTCGGCGCTGCAGGCTCCCAGGCCCGGCGGCGTGGCTGTTTTGATCGGCCTGCCGCCCGACCCCATGGTCTCCCTGGACATCGTGCAGGTGGCCAGCCGCGAGGTGGATATCCGAGGTGTCTTTCGCTACGCCAACTGCTACCCGGCGGCTCTGGAGCTGGCAGCTACCGGTAGGGTCCAATTGGAGCCCCTGATCACCCAGCGCTTCGGCCTGTCTGCGGCGGGGGAAGCGCTGGACTTTGCCGATCGCCAGAAGCGAGCTTCGATGAAGGTCATGGTGGAGTTGGGCAGTACCTCTGGATGACATGCGGTGCGCCGCCCACCATGTGCCCGCTCGCCGCAAACTGTTCCCTACCCCAACCTGGGCCGCTGCGCGCTTTTACCGCTTTCCGCCGCTGCTCAGGGGATGACAGCGAGAAAAGTAGGCTGACTCAATCCGCTGCTGGAGGTGGGGCTGGTGAAGTCCGTGGCGCTGACCTCGGCACCGCTCGCCGGGCTGTACGCGGTGATGGTGTTGCCAGTAAAGTTGGCTGCGTACAGCCACCCAGTCCCCGGGTCGTAGGCGAGGCCGACTGGCCCATCCAGCCCGCTGCTTTCTAGAGAGCTGGCCTGACCCCCGCTCGCTGGGCTGTACGCGGTGATGGTGTTGCCAGTGAAGTTGGCTGCGTACAGCCACCCAGTCCCCGGGTCGTAGGCGAGGCCGGCTGGGCTCCCCAGCTGGCCGATCGAGAAACCGCTGATCTGCGCTCCAGTAGCCGGATTATAGGCAGTAATGCCGTAGGAAGTAAAGTTACCAATAACAATGTTAGAGATGCTACTAGCGTGATTCGTCGCGTACAGCCACCCAGTCCCCGGGTCGTAGGCGAGGCCGACTGGCCCATTCAGCCCGCTGATCGAGAAACTGCTGATCTGCGCCCCGCTAACCGGATTATAGGCGGTGATGGTATTGCCACTGCTCGCCGCGTACAGCCACCCAGTTGTCGGATCGTAGGCGAGGCCGTACGGGCCCTTCAGCCCGCTGATCGAGAAACTGCTGATCTGCGCCCCGCTAACCGGATTATAGGCGGTGATGGTGTTGCCAGTGACGTTGGCTGCGTACAGCCACCCAGTTGTCGGATCGTAGGCGAGGCCTTCTGGGCCACTCAGCCCGCTGCTGGCCGAAAAGGCCAGCGCCTTCCCGTGAGCGGTATAGGCGAGGATAGTGCCGTTGCCGGCGGTGCCAGGGTTGCTCACATACAGCGCTTGGGTCTCAGTGACGGTGGGGAGGAAGATAGCAGCAGCGCTGCCGTATTGGGTGAGCGGTGTCCCCGAGCAGTTCCCCAGGGCTAGGTAGAGGCTCTGAGGGTGAGAGCCAAAGGAGTGTAGGGCTTGCAAGCTGTACTTCCCCGGGCCGATGGGGGTGATACTGAGCTCCCCAGGGTTGCCGGAGCACAGGGTCACTTGGGGGACTCCCGCAGCGGACTGCAGGATGACGCCGCCCGAGGCGTCTAGCAGAGTCAGGCTGAAGGTTTCGGGGATGGTCTTGGCTGCGGCTAAGTCGTAGTTGGTGGCTGAGCTGGGAGGAGCAGCAGGAGGGGTCGTGAGGATCAGGTTGCTGTCCATGGGGGTGAGCTCAGCCTTGGCCACCACCGCTCCCAAGGTGAAGGAGAGCTGGCTCATTTGCCCGGGAAAGACGTTGATCTGGGTAGTGGCGTAGGAGAGGGGGGTGTCCCCGGAGAAGCCCCCAGTCTTGGAGGTAGGAACCACCCCGTAGGTCATCACTGTCAAGGGGTAACTTCCGGGAGCTAGAAAAACGTTGAGCGTGCAGATGGTGGTTCCCGAACTGTCGGTCTGGCAATTTCCGCTCGAGGCGGATAAGGAGTAGTCCATGGCCGCGTTGCTCCCCAGCTGTAGGCTCACTCCTTCGGTCCCGGAGGAGATGTACTGGGCCTGGACCCCAGAGCTCCTGTCGAACTGGAAGGCCAACTCGATCCCCTGGGAGCTAGGAGAACCGGGTTGGGGGGGTAGGTTGGGGGAGCAGCCGGCGAGCAGCAAGCCAACCAAGGATGCGAGCAAGGAGCTGAAGCCGAGCTGATACCGCATAACGCCTCCTGGCCTTCCTAGCGCCCCTGAGCCTCTGGACCTCTCCGCTGCCCCGGGCTCCGGCGTTTGCCTGGAGCAGGGAACTGAGAACGCACGGGTCGCCCCGAGGTCGCTCAAATCAGACTACCGAGCCGGTGGGGCGCGGCTCTAGAAAGGGCTGCAGCCTAGAAAACCTAAAGGAAAGGTTAGGGCAGCTGAGCTAGGATGTCAAGGTCTCGCAAGTTCAAGCCTGCGCGCGCGGCCGCGGCGTCGGCTACCGAAGGAAAGCCCAATGAGCAGGGGAAATGCACGAAAACACACGAGAAATGCGCAGGTGCATGCATCGGCACGGCGCGCGCATCGCGCATTGGGAAGCTCAAGTGCCGAGCTTGTCAGCTGGCTAGCGGAGCAGGTTACCGACATCGCAGCTCGCTCGGGGCTTGGGTATGGCGGGTGACCTGAATATTGAATTGAAGCTGCGCATCCTCTGCTCCCTGAACGCGCGTTATCGCCCACATCCTCGGCGCGCCGGACGACAAGACCGAGCTGCCGCGCGGGCAGGACAAGGCGCTGGAGGCCGCGTTCCGTGCGCTGTTCCAAGGCCTGGTGCGTAGACCTCGGGCCGGCGGGCGAGGGCGCAAGGGCGCGGGCGGCGCGGCCAATCGCTGCCCGGCCTGTCCGCACGCCCCTGCGGCGCCTTCTCCGATCGGCGGGTGGGTTCGGAGTGGGGGGAAGTTCCAGAGGGGGCGCAGGGCCCGCGCAAGACCTCGCCGGCCCGGTCGCCACCCCGGCCGGAGCAGTTCCCGGAGCTTTCCGCCGAGCCGGTTTGGGACGCCCGCTCCGCTCCCGCGGGATAACCGGGCGCTGCACCCAAGCGTCTCTGCTCCAGGAAATCCGGACCACATCCGCCGGCCGGGAGCTGGGCGGATCGTTGGCCCGGCCGGGAGGCCGGCAGCCCCTGCGGTATCCTGGCGGCGTGACCCAGGTGATCGATGACGAGTGAGGCGCCCCTCCGCTGGCAGCCCGGCGACCTGGTCCGCGCCCGGGGCCGGGAGTGGGTGGTGCTCCCGGAGACCCGCGCCGGGCTCTTGCGGCTGCGGCCGCTAGGGGGGAGCGAAGCGGACGCGGAGCTGATCTATCTGCCGCTCGAGCCGCAGCCGCCCGCTCCGGCCAGCTTTTCCCCGCCTGATCCCAACCGGCCCGGGAGCCAGGCCGCCGCGGTCCTGCTGCGCGACGCCCTGCGCCTGAAGCTGCGCGCCGGGGCCGGTCCTTTCCGCAGCTTCGGCAACCTCGCAGTCGAGCCGAGAGCTTACCAGCTGGTGCCGCTGCTGATGGCGCTCAAGCTCGACCCCATCCGCCTGCTGATCGCCGACGACGTGGGGATCGGCAAGACCATCGAAGCCGCCCTGATCGCCCGCGAGATGCTCGACCGCGGTGAGATCGAGCGCTTCAGCGTGATCTGCCCGCCGCACCTCTGCGAGCAGTGGCAGCAGGAGCTGGCTTCCAAGTTCAACCTGAGGGCTGAGGTGGTGCGCCCGGGCACCGCTGCCCGCCTGGAGCGCGACCTGCGCCCCGACGAGTCGGTCTTCAGCGCCCACCCCTTTACGGTGGTATCGCTGGACTACATCAAGTCGGACCGCCGCCGGGCTGATTTTCTGAGGACCTGCCCGGAGCTGGTCATCGTGGACGAGGCCCACAGCTGCGTGCAGGCCAGCACCAGCCTGCGCCACCAGCGCTACCTGCTGGTCAAGGGGTTGGCGGAGGCCGCGCCGGCGCGGCACATGCTGTTTCTGACCGCCACCCCGCACTCGGGCGACGACGCTGCCTTCCATAACCTCCTCGGCCTGCTGCGCCCCGACTTCGCCCGCCTGGCCCAGCTGCCGGAAGGGGAGGAGCGCCGCCAGCTGCGCGAGCAGCTGGCGCAGCACTTGGTCCAGCGCCGCCGGGGTGACATCGCCGAGTGGCGGGACAGCGCCGGCTTCCCGCTGCGGGAGAGCCGCGAGGCCACCTACGCCCTGGCCGGGGAGAGCGCCAAGCTGTTCGAAGACGTCTTGGGCTACGCCCGCGCCATGGTCCGCCGCGCCGAAGGGGGGAGCAAGCTGGAGCAGCGCATGTCCTGGTGGGCCGCTCTGGCCCTGCTGCGCTGCGCCTCTTCCAGCCCGGCGGCGCTGGCCTTGGCCCTGCGCACCCGCCTGCGGCGCATGGAGGGGCTGTCCGAGAGCGAGCAGCTCGCCGAGCTGGACCTGCTCGCTGCCGAGACGGTCCTGGACGGAGCGGGGGAGGACGGCCTCGGCAGCGACGAGACGGTGCCGGCCGGGACCACCGAAGCCCCCTCGGAGGCGGCGGAGCTGCGCCAGCTGATCCAGCGGGCCGAGGCGCTGCGCGGTCCCGAGCGGGACGCCAAGCTCGCCGCTTTGGCCGCCGAAATTCAGCAGCTGCTCGCGGACGGCTTCCGGCCGGTCATCTTCTGCCGCTACATCGCCACCGCCCATTACCTGGCCGACTGCCTGGGCGAGCTGCTGCCGGCGCAGGTGCAGCTGGTCACCGTGACCGGCGAGCTGGCTGCGGAGCAGCGCGAGGAGCGGGTAGAGGAGTTGGCCGGCCTCGCCGAGGGCCGCAGGCCGGTGCTGGTGGCGACCGACTGCCTCTCGGAGGGGGTGAACCTTCAGAATTTCTTCGACGCCGCGGTGCACTACGACCTGAGCTGGAACCCCACCCGGCACGAGCAGCGCGAAGGTCGGGTCGACCGCTTCGGCCAAGCCGCCCGAGTGGTGCGCGCCTTGATGCTCTACGGCGAGAACAACCCGGTGGATGGGGCGGTGCTGCAGGTGATCTTGCGCAAAGCCGAGAGGATCCGCAAGGAGCTGGGCGTCGCGGTCCCGCTGCCCACCGACAACACCAGGGTCATCGAAGCGATCTTGCAGGCGGTGCTGCTGCACTCGGGTCGGGTCTACGGCCAGCAGCTGGCCCTGGAGTTCACCCGGACCGAGGCCGAGGTGGAGGGGGCCTGGCGGGCGGCGCAGGAGCGGATGACCCGCACGGTCTTCGCCCAGCGCCGCCTGCAGCCGGAGGCGGTGCTCCCCGAGTGGCGCAAGGCCAACGAAGTTCTAGGGGGTGCCCAGGACGTGGCCCGCTTCGTGGAGATGGCGGCCAGGCATTTGGGCGCCGCGCTGGAGCGCCGTTCCGACCACGCGCTCCTGGCGATCAGCCAGTTCCCGGCCGCGCTCCGGGAGCAGCTGGAAGCTCTCGGCCTGCGGGGCACGCTCAAGGTCGGCTTCTCGCCCTCGGCCAGCGGCGCCCTGCAGCTGCACCGCTCCCACCCGCTGGTCGCCACCCTGGCCGACTACCTGGCCGAGGACGCTCTGGAGGGCGGGGAGCAGGGCCTCGCCGCCCGCTGCGCCGCCATGTTCACGGCGGCGGTGGACGCCCGCACCGCCATCTACCTGCTGCGGCTGCGCTACCAGATCGAGATCTCGCGGCGGGATAGCGGGGAGCACCACCCGCCCGGGCGTTTTCTGCTGGCCGAGGAGTGCCTGGGCCTGGCGGTCCGCGGCGCGGCCACCCCCCAGGTCTTGCCCGAAGCCGACGCCTTGGCGCTGCTCTCCGCCGAACCCGCCAAGAACATGGAGGAGGGGCAGAAGATCCACCTGATCACCCAGGCCGTGGAGCAGCTAGCGGCGCTCAGAGAGCAGTTCGGGGCGATCGCCCGCCGCCGGGCCGACGCCCTCTTGGCCGATCACCGGCGCGTGCGCGAGGCCAGCGAGCTGAGGGGGGTGCGCTACGCGGTGAGCCCGGCGCTCCCGGTCGATATCGTCGGCGTCTACCTGCTGGTACCGCTGGCCGGGGCGCGCTGATGGGCCGCGCTCCGGCCAACTCGGATTTCGCCGCCCTGCGCGTCCTGGGCGGGCTGTTCCCCCCGGAGTTCCTGGGCGGCGTCGCCGCCTTGGACCAACCCTTTCAGCAGGCCGGCGACTACGGGCTCGCCACCAGCCTGCGCGACGAGCTGGCCCGCTGCTGGCGGGTCGCGGGTGACCTCTACGCCGCCTGGACCGAGCGCCGAGAGCGCGAGCCGGAGGCGTCTGCCCAGCTCTGGGCCTCCGCGCTGCTGCGGGAGTCCCTGGGGTTCTCCGACCTGGAGGCCTCCGCGCCGCTGCGCCTGGGCGAGCGCAGCTTTCCCATCACCCACCAGGCCCTAGGCGGCTCCCTGCCGCTGCTGCTCTGGGGCGGCGCCTCCCTAGACCGGCCCGACCCCCGCTTCGGCGAAGAGGGCCGCAGGCGCTCGCCGCAGCTCCTGATGC
This sequence comes from bacterium, assembly GCA_021810505.1. Classification (GTDB taxonomy): domain Bacteria; phylum Deinococcota; class Deinococci; order Deinococcales; family Deinococcaceae; genus JAJZIR01. The sequence goes on along the minus strand of JAJZIR010000003.1, from coordinate 29,187 downwards.
AGGAGCTGCTCGGCGCCGGTACCGGCGGGCGCTGGGGCGTCCTCTGCGACGGCTTCAAGCTGCGCTTGCTGCGCGAGAACCCCAGCCTCACCCGGCCTGCTTACCTGGAAGCCGACTTGGAGCGCATCTTCAGCGAGCAGCTCTACCCCGACTTCGCGGCGCTGTGGCTGCTGGGGCACGCCAGCCGCTTTCGCCGCGCCCCCGGCCAGCTGCCGGTGATCGAGCGCTGGCACCTGCAGGCCCAGCAGATGGGCGAGCGGGCTTTGGACCGCCTGCGCCAGGGCGTAACCGAGGCGCTGCGCCAGCTGGGCAGCGGCTTTCTGGAGCATCCGGACAACGCTCCCCTCCGGGCTCAGCTGGCGGACGGACAGCTAAGCCCGGAGGACTACTTCCAGCAGCTGCTCCGCCTGGTCTACCGCCTGCTGTTCCTGTTCACCGCCGAGGAGCGCGGCCTGCTGCACCCCCCCAGCGCGACCGAGGCGCAGCGCGCGCTCTACTCCGAGGGCTACAGCCTGTCGCGGCTGCGCGAGCGGGCCCGGAGGCGCTGGCTGCCCGACCGCTACGGCGACCTGTGGCAGGGCTTCCAGGTGACCCTGCGCGCCCTGGCGGTGGGGGAGGCTGACCTGGGCCTGCCGGCCCTGGGAGGCCTGTTCAGCCCCGACCGCTGCCCGGACCTGGACCGCGCCCAGATCGGCAACGCGCGCCTGCTGGCCGGGATCCGCGCCCTGGCCTTCTTCGCCGGCGACTCCGCCCTGGTCCGGGTCAACTACCGCGACATGGGCACCGAGGAGTTGGGCTCGGTCTACGAGGGCCTGCTCGAGCTGCACCCGCGGACCGATCTCCAGGCCAGCCCCTGGACGTTCGGCTTCGCCGGCGACCAGGACGGCGAGAAGGTCGCGGGCTCCGAGCGCAAGCTCAGCGGTTCCTACTACACCCCGGCCCCCCTGGTGGAAGAGCTGCTGCGCTCGGCGCTGGAGCCGGCCATCGCGGACGCGCTGCGCGATGGCATAGGAGACCCCCGCCAGGCGCTGCTCGACTTGAAAGTGGTCGACCCGGCCTGCGGCTCCGGCCACTTCCTGCTGGCGGCGGCCCGCCGCCTGGCCGCCGAAGTCGCCCGCGCCGGGGACGACAACCCGGACGAGGCGGCCCACCAGCACGCGCTGCGCGAGGTGGTGGGCCACTGCATCTACGGGGTGGACCAAAACCCTCTGGCGGTCGAGCTCTGCCGGGTGGCGCTGTGGACCCTGACGGTGGAACCGGGCAAGCCCTTGGGCTTTCTGGACCACCGCGTCCGCTGCGGGGACAGCCTGATCGGCGTCTTGGACCCCGCGGTCATGGCGGGCGGCGTACCCGAGGGCGCCTACGCGGCGCTGACCGGGGACGACAGGGCGGTCTGCCTGGAGCTGAAGCGGCGGAACCGGGCCGAGCGAGCCGGGATGCGCAGCCTGTTCGCCGCCGCCGTACCGCCCCGCGCCGCCCAGCAGGGAGCCGAGCTGGAGGCCATGCCCGAGGAGACCCTGGCCGATATCGAGCGCAAGCGCGCCGCTTGGCAGGCCGCGGACGGGGAGCGCCGGCAGGCTGAGCTGCGCGCCGACCTGTTCGTGGCGGCTTTCTTGGCCGAGAAGACCCCGGCTACCTACCGGCAGGTCCCCTCGAGCGCGGCGCTCAGCGATCTCGCCCTCGGCCAGCCGCCGGCTGGGACAGAAGCCCTGGCCCGGGCGCTGGCCCTGCGCCACCGCTTCTTCCACTGGTACCTGGCCTTTCCCGAAGTCATGGACCGGGGCGGCTTCGACGCGGTGCTCGCCAACCCGCCTTGGGAGCGGATCGAGCTGCAGGAAAAGGAGTTCTTCGCCGAGCGCGACCCGCGGATAGCTGCCGTCGCCACCAAGGCCGAGCGCGAGGCGCGGATCCGGGAGCTGGACCGCGCCGGTACCCCCGCCGCCCGGGCTCTGCTCGGCTCCTTCGCGGAGGCCAAGCGCGCGGCCGAGGCGGCTTCGCAGTTCGCCCGCGCCTCGGGCCGCTACCCCCTGACCGGCAAGGGCAAGGTCAACACCTACGCTCTCTTCGCCGAGACCGCTTTGCAGCTGATCCGCCGGCGGGGCCGGGCCGGGCTGATCCTGCCCACCGGCGTCGCCACCGACGACACCACCAAGGCTTTCTTCGGCGAGGTGGTGGGTACCGGGCGGCTGGCCAGCCTGTTCGACTTCGAGAACCGGGAGGGATTTTTCCCGGCTGTGGATAGTCGCTACCGCTTCTGCCTCCTGACTCTGGCCGGGCAGGCCGAGCAGGCCGAGTTCGCTTTCCTGCTCAGCCGCACCGCCGAGCTGGCCGACCCCAGGCGGCGCTTCCCGCTCTCCCCGGCCGACATCGCCCGCATCAACCCCAACACCAAGACGGCGCCTCTGTTCCGCTCCCGGGCCGACGCCGAGCTGGCCCGGGAGATCTACGCCCGGGTGCCGGTGCTGGTCCGGGAGGACTCGGCCGAGGCGGGGAATCCCTGGGGGATCCGCTTCCTGACCATGTTCAATATGGCCAGCGACAGCGGCCTGTTCCGCAGCGCCCAGCAGCTGCGGGAGGCGGGCGGGCAGCGGCGGGGGAGGGACTGGTTAGGCCCCGGTGGCCAGCGCTGGGTAGCGCTCTACGAGGCCAAGCTGCTCCACCAGTCCGACCACCGCTGGGCGACCTACCAGGAGGACGGCGCGGCGCGGGACCTCTCCTGGGCCGAGAAGGGCCAGGCCGACCTGGAGGCGCTGCCCCGTTACTGGGTTCCCCAGCGCGAGGTGGAGGGCCGCCTGGCCGCCTATGGCTGGCCGCGCGGCTGGCTGATGGGCTGGCGGGATATCACCAATGTAACCAACGAGAGGACGGTGATCGCCAGCGCCCTGCCCCGCTCCGGCGTGGGGCATTCCTACCCGCTTTTCTTCCTGCAGGATGGCTTACCCTTTCAGCTCTGGGCCGCTTTCCTAGGCAACCTCAACAGCTTGGTCTTAGACTTCCTGGCCCGGCAGAAGGTCGGGGGGACGCACCTCAGCTACTTCTACTTCCAGCAGCTCCCCGTCCTGCCCCCTGCCGCCTACGGCCCGGCCGAGCTGGACTTCTTGGTCCCCCGGGTCTTGGAGCTCAGCTACACCAGCTCGGGCTTGGAGCCCTGGGCGGCCGACTTGGGCTACGGCGGGCCGCCCTTCGGCTGGGACCCGGACCGGCGCGCTCAACTGCGCGCTGAGCTGGACGCCTACTACGCTAAGCTCTACCGCCTGAGCCGGGCTGATCTGCGCTACGTCTTGGACCCGGCCTCGGTCTACGGAGAGGACTACCCCAGCGAGACCTTCCGGGTCCTCAAGGAGAAGGAGCTGTCTTCGTTTGGGGAGTACCGCACCGCGCGGCTGGTTCTGGAGGCTTGGGACCGCTTGGAGGCCGGCGGCTAGCTCGGCCGGGGGTCCGGCGAGACTGCCTGGCGAGCTGACGGGACCGCCCTGCAGCCCGGCCGGCTCTGGGCCGGGCGCGGCTCCGCGCCTCTCCACCCGCCGGCTGAAAGGCCGCAGGGCTTCTGCCTCCGGCTTCCTGGCCGCGCCTCAGAGTGCCGGGTCCCCAGGCCGGGTGGGGGGTGGCTGTCCCGGATTCGGAGCAGGTAAGAGCAGGTAGGGGTGTTCAGGGTCGGCGGTCCTGGGCGGTCGGGACCGCGTACCCCCGAGCTAGCCGGCGCTGCGGTGAGGGGCCCCGGCCTGAGCAATTCAGCGCCGCCAGATACCCGCGCAGGCAGCGGGTCTAAGCGCCCTGAGGGGCTGCGGCAATACTGCGGGCATACCTAAGCTGGAGCGCACCTGATAGGAAACGGAACGGCACCGACCCTCATTCCGAATGGCTGGGACGCCCCAAAAGGGTGGTGTACGCAAGCTATAAGCGCCAAACTCCAGCACCTGGATCCCACCGGCCCTCGGCCGCTTCCGGCAGTGCGAGGGCGGAGATAACTGGGCCGAAGAAACACTGCAATTCTTGCAGGTCTGCGAAAGATGGCGGTGGAAGGGTCGGCGGATTCCGGCGCAGGAAGCCACTCCAAAGGCCGCGCTCCTTGACAACTTTCGCGAACGTCTCCGTAAGGCCTACCGGCATCTCGGTCGGGACCGCGGTTTGGCGGCGTCGAAGCGTTCCTCCCACCGCTTCGGCCAAGGTGGGCAGATCAAACTGGGACATCTGGATCATGACCCAGATGTCGTAAAAATCTTTGATCCTCCCGTTCGTCTCCCCGAACCGGATCATCACCTCGAACTTCTCGGCGACGACAGTTTCACGCGGGTACATCAGGATATTCGCTGCGGGCAGGTTCGGCAAAAGGCTCGGGAAGGTCTGGCGCGTCGGCGTCGGGTAGACATAGTCGCCAAAACCGATGTCCACCTGCACGGGGATGATCGCCTTGGCTAGTTGGCCCCTCAGGTTCAGCCGAACGCCCTGGTACTTGTCGCCTTCGCGCACTGGACCGACCTTCAGGGTCGCCGGGTTAAAGACGATGCCGTCATTGGGGTTCTCGACTTGGCAGATGCGGGTGAAGAGCTCGGTGATGGCGATGGGATCAGGGTTGCCGTGGCCCAGCAGGTCGAGGTCGCCGGTGGGTCGGGAGGCGTGCTCGGGCCAGGTCGCAAATAGCATGGCGCCCTTAAGCACATAGCGCGTGGCAGCTTCTGTTTGGCTGAGCCGGAAGAGCAAACGCTCAATTGCGTAGCGCATCAATACGCGCTGGTAGTCGTCGCCATACTGCTTGGCGTGAGCAAGCAACCGTGCTCTGATGGACGCTGCGGGATCCTTGGGAGTCTTGCCATTCATTGCAGCGCCTTGATGTAGGGCTCAATCCGTTTGGTGACACGATCGATGGCTGCGTACTTCATCAATTCGCTCGCCGTGGTCTTCCTTTGCTGCAAGGCATCGCGGAGCGCCTCTATGGCGACGTCCTCGCCTACCTGGCGGCAATGCTTGAAGCAATCGGCGACTGTTTTGGCGACACCGTAGATTGGCACATCGACTCCCTCCACGCGGACGTGCTCGACGCCCGCGGTCAGGACCTCACCGGTCGCTCGAACAATCTCTAGCCGTGGGCCCGATATGTTCGGTGTCCTGGCCTTGTGAGGAATGGTCATCCACACGGCGTGCGGCAGCTGGGTGGTGAGTTCGTGACACCTAAGCGCGCTGACCAGACTGATGATACCGTTCGGGACAAGGCGGGAGGCTTCCGCCAGATCATGCGCGATGTCCTCTCCGACGCGTTCCGGATCTTGATAAAGGCCGCGGCGGAGTCGGACTAGCTCGCCGGAGTCGGTTAGGCGCTTCAGGCAGACCAGGGGGATGCCCGCTGCCTTGAAATCGCGCGCGCGCGCGATTCCTCGATCTTTGATGAGACGGAGGGCTCGCTCGCGATGCGTCATATGGTGTCCGGTCATGATGTAACCTATTGTCGGCAATAATAAATAATTGTCGACATAAAAGAATAATTCTAAATTTGAACTGAGATCATATATTTTCTAGGACTCGACCAAAGCCTCCTTCCGATCTTACGCCCAAACATGTCCGGGCCGCCCGCGCGCTCCTAGCGTGGTCCCAAGAGGATCTGGCCAAGGCGGCTGGCGTGGCAACCTCGACGGTGGCTGACCTTGAGAGAGGCCAGAGAACCCCGGTGTCCAACAACACCCCGGCCATTCGTGGTGCACTCGAGGGCGCTGGCATCCGCTTCCTGCCCACCGGAGTTGTGATCGGGCCAGCCGTTCCCGGCATCACACCCTCTGAGCACCCAGGCACACCGATCCGATGGGTAAGTGCGGCTGATCTCTCGAGTTGGGCCGATCGAGCCGATAGCACTTCCAGCCTACCAACCCTCCTCTTCGGGCCCTGTTCAGTGCTGACGAGGAGGGAATTTTCGGAGCCGAACACGCTTCCGGCCTGCTTTGGGCGCTGGAATCCCTAGCGTGGTCGCCCGAACTTATGCCGCGTGTGCCCCATGTTTTAGCTCGTCTCGATGCCGTCGACAACCTGCCGGGGCAATATGCAAACCGACCCGCAAACAGCCTCCGGCAGATCCACCTTCTCTGGATCCCGCAGACCTATGCGACCCTCGACCAGCGGCTTAGGGCTCTCGACCTGATCCGAAAAAAGGAGAGCAACGCTGTCTGGAAGCTGATGCTCGGCATCCTGCCCCGTGGCCATGACGCATCGACGCCGTCGCCCCTGCCGCGATGGCGCGATTCCACAGTCGTAGTCCCCCAGACGCTTGGCCCAACCGATTACCCAGCGCTTCAAGCGCTAGAGTATCTCCAGCGCTATATCCGGTGGAGGAAGGGGCAGAGCCACACCCAGCGAGATCTCATCGTCGGGGCTTGCCTCGCTGAAATCTATGGATTCTTAGGCAGCTTCGACAAGATGATCGATCAACTGCGCCAGCTCATGGCCAATTTCGGGGGACTCCCCGGGGAAGCTCCCGGCTACGAGGAGGATCCCCCGGTGCGCTCGGACGTCGGTAGGTACCTCAGAGCAGCTCCTAACGTCGCCATGTACTGCCGGGCCTGCCAAGGGGGGGTACCTGAACCTGGAACGACGCATGACCGGAAGCAGCGGGCGAGAGACCAGCTGAAGCAGCTGGCGAGCACCTTGCAGCTCGATTTCCCGCTCGACGACGCCAAAAAGCTAAGGAGCTGGACAGTTGCGCGGGCGAGGGGCTATTACCGCTCACTCCTAGAAGCACAGAACCAGGGGCAGTCTCTTCCCGCAGCCAGCGACACCTTCCTTTGGCTGGCTATCTGCCTGAACGCCGAGCCCTTTCTGCAGCTCGTCAGGGTGTACGCGATTCCGCAGAATCTTCCCCAAATCCCGCTGGACAATCCAGAAAAAATCCAGATCGACCCCGACCAAGTTGAGTTCGGCCCTGCGATGCTGCGCTGGACAGATGGCCAGAGCGCGTCACACGACGTCGCGTCACACAACGTGGAGATCGGCAGCCCTGGGTGCGACCAACTCGGCTACCTTTTGATCGTCCCAGCTTACTGATCGTCCCGCTTTAGCCCGAGCCCGGACTATATTCCTTAGCAGCTCGACAGGAGCCGCGCCGCCATTCCTAGCCCAGGGCACGCCGGCCTGCTTCCGCAGGGATCCGGTAAGCTCCTTGGGACTCGGAATCCGCCGGAGAGGCTCTGCGGAGATGGGGGAGGTCTTTGCGGAGACGTTGGGCTATGATGGCCTCCATGGCTCGGGGCGCGGCACCAGCCTTCTTTGCTCCCTGCGCGGAGCACCGGGGCCTTCGCCATCTCGCCGCGCGCCGGGTTGCACCCTCTGAAACCGTGCGGCCGCTGCACCCCGCTACCTCCGCGCCCGCTACGGAGCTGCTGAGGTGTTAGATCCTTACGGCGCCGAAGCCGCTGCTCTCCTGGCCGACGCCGCTCCGCTGGTGGACGCGGTGGCGCGCAGCTTCGTGGAGCAGTTCTATGGCGAGTTGGCGCGCGTTCCGGAGATGGCCGCCATCTTGAATTCCCTGACTTCGCCGGCCATGCAGCGCTTGCAGAGTGCCCAGGCCGAGCACCTGCGCTTTCTGCTGCGCCCGGAGACGACCCGCCGGGCTGTCACCGAGGCGGCCTCCAGGCTCGGCGAGATCCACGCCCTGGTCGGTATCGAAACGGCAGCCATGGTGCAGAGCCACGGCCTCTACCGCCGGCTGCTGGAGGTGTACCTCGACCTTAGCCCGATGCCGATAGATGCCCGCTACCGCCTGCTGCGGGTGATGTACGGCCGCCTCGGCGACGATCTCTCCAGCCAACTGCAGCAGATGGAGGTGACCCAGTCGGTTTACCGCCAGCTGGTCTTGCGCCCCCTACCCCCCGCGGGCACCCCTTGGGCCGGAGCTGAGCGCGCGCTCATCGCGGCCCTAGCCGGCTTGCCCGGGGTGCTCGGCGCCGCCATCCAGGTCCCCGATGCCCATGGCGTCTTCCAGGTCGTCGGCGCGAGCGGGCCAGCTCGGCCGGTACCCGCGGCCACCGAGCAGGCAGCGCAGCAGCTGGCGCCCGACACCGCTCCGGCCGAGCAGAAGCTGCTCGGCCGGGTCTGGAACCAGCGCCAGATCTTGACGGTACTTCCCCGAGCCCAAGATCCGGTCCTTGCCGCCCTGGGTGCGCGCAGCGCGGTGGCGATCCCCTTGCTGGACTCCCAGGGCCACCCGGTGGCGGTCCTGAGCTTGCGCGGCGCCTGGGTCCACCAGTTTGAATCCCCCTGGATGCGGGAGTTCACCTGGAACCTGCAGCACTACCTGGGGGAGCTCTGGGCCCGGTGCAGTACGCCGGAGCCCGGACAGCTGCTGCCCCCGCAGCTGGGCCAGCGCTACCGCGAGCGGCTGTTTGCCGGCGGCTTGTCCATGTACGTGCAACCCCTGGTGGACCTGCGCAGCGGGCAGGTGACCAAGGTGGAAGCTTTGGCGCGCCTGAGCCTGCCCGGCGGCGAGCTGGTTCTGCCCGGTACCTTCTTGCCCCTCCTAGGGACCGCCGAACTCGACCAGCTTTTCCTCCGGGGGCTAGAGCAGGCGCTGCACGCCCTGCACAGTTGGGACGCTCTGGGCCTGGATCTGCAGGTATCGGTCAACCTCCCGCCCTCGACCTTGCTGAACGCCGGCTGCACCGAGTGGGTCGGGTTCGCCTTGCGGCAGCGAGCGGTAGCGCCCGAGCGCCTGACGCTGGAGTTGCTGGAGAGCCAGGCCCTGGATTCCGCCCTGCAGCGCGGTACTCTCCAGCGCCTCCACCGCTTAGGGGTGCGCCTGGTCATAGACGACTTGGGATCGGGCTACGCCAATTTCAAGCACCTGACGGCCCTACCCTTCAACGCCATCAAGGTCGGCCAGGACTTGCTCCAGCAGATCCACAGCGCGCCCTTAGAGACCCTCAACCTGCTCTCTACCCTCATGATCCTAGGGCGCAACTATGGCCTAGGCACCGTGATCGAAGGCCTGGAAACGCTGGGGAGCATCGAGGTGGCGGTGCACTTGGACGCGGAGTACGGCCAGGGCTACGGCCTGGCGCGGCCGATGCCCCCCGGGGAGTTTCCAGCCTGGCTGGCCGAGTTTCGCCCGCCGGCGCGGGAGATCCGCACTCCGCTCGGCGCCCTGACCGTGATCTGGCGGCAGCTTCTGCGCGACCGCATGGACTCCGACCCCACCCCTCTGGAGCGCTGCCCGGTGACCGGCTTCTTTGCCCACCACGGCTGGGCGGAGAGCGCGCCGGCCCGCTGGCACGCGCGCTTTCACGCGGGTACCAGCGCCGCGGAAGAGCGCCAGGAGCTGCTCCAGTGGTTGGTCGCCCAGGTCAAGGCGCCGGCCCCTAGCGGCGGCGGAGGCTAGCCCCCGCCGGGCCGGTCCCAGCTCCCCCCCAACCGCCGAAGGGCGCGCCGGCCCGCCTTCTTCCCGGGAGTAGCTGGCCGGCCTCCTATTTTGTGACTTCCGCCCGGACGGGTTGGCCGCCGGAGGGCTACCCTCGGGCATGCGCGCGATCCAGATACAACGCACTGGAGGCCCTGAGGTCCTGACTCCCGCCGAAGTCCCGACCCCGCAGCCCGGTCCCGGCCAGCTGCTGGTCCGTTTGCAGTCCATCGGGATCAACTTCATCGACATCTACAAGCGCAGCGGCCTCTACGCGCTGCCGCTTCCCGCCATTCTGGGTGAGGAGGGCGCCGGAGTGGTGGAGGCGGTGGGTCCTCAGGTGCGCGGTTACGCTCCCGGTGACCGGGTGGCCTACTGCAGCGCGACCGGCTCCTACGCCGAGTTCCAGGTGGTCCCGGCCGAGCGGGTGGTGCGGGTGCCGGAGGCGGTCAGCAGCGACCAGGCCGCCGCCCTGATGCTGCAGGGCATGACCGCCCACTACCTGGTGCGCAGCACCTTTCCGCTGGCAGCCGGGCAGACCTGCGTGGTCCACGCGGCGGCTGGCGGCGTGGGGCTTCTGCTGACCCAGCTGGCCAGGGCCCTGGGCGCCCGGGTGATCGCCACCGCCTCGACCGCGGAGAAGCGGCAGCTGGCCCGCCAGGCCGGAGCCTCCCTGGCGGTCCCCTATGAGGAGCTGGTGGCGGCGGTGAAGGACCAGACCGCGGGCAAGGGCGCCGAGGTGGTCTACGACGGGGTCGGCGTGGCCACCTGGGAGGCCAGCTTGTCCTCCCTGGCCCCTAGGGGGACGCTGGCCCTCTACGGGCAGTCTTCCGGGCCGGTGGCCAAGTTCGACCCCCAGGAGCTCAACCGCAGGGGCGGCCTGTTCCTGACCAGGCCGTCCTTGGCCCACTACCTGATGCAGCCCGGCGAGCTGGAGTGGCGCGCCTCCGAGCTGTTCAAGATGGTGCAGAGCGGCGACCTGTCCCTGCGGATCGGTGGGACCTGGCCGCTGGATCAGGCCGCCCAGGCCCAGGCCGCCCTGGCCGAGCGCCGCACCACCGGCAAGCTTCTGCTGCACCCCTAGGCCCGGCCCTCTCCCGGCAGCTGGGTTCGGTGATAGCTGCATGAAATGGGCGTTCATGGTACGGGTGACCCGCGTCATGGACCAGCTAGTAGAGTGCGTTTATGAAGTTCAAACTGCTCCTCTTGCCCCTGATCGCCCTGCTGCTAGCCGGTTGCAGCTTGGTCATCGGAGGGCGCTCGGGTTTCATCCGCACTTTCGCACCCACTGGCGGCAGAGGTTCGGTGTACTACCTGGGGCAGCAGGTCCGCTTCGTCCTGACCGTCTCCCGGCCCGGCTACGTCACCTTGGTCTCCCTGAACCCCGGCGGCTACAGCAACGTCCTGGTCCGCAACGCTTACGTGCCGGCCGGGACCACCTACTTCCCCCGCTCCCCGTACGTCCACTACACCATCACCCCCCCGACCGGCCTGCAGCGGGTGCGCGCCATCTTCACCACCGTGGTGCAGCGGCCCAACCTGGCCCTCTATGGCCAGTACAGCTTCCCCGGCTGGCAGAACCGGACCGACCTGTACCTGCAGAGCTATCCGGTCCGGGTGCGCGCCCTAGCCCAGACCTACTTCTACATCCAGCCGTGAGCCCCGCGGAGCTGACCTTCGAGGAAGCCAGCCGCCAAGTAGACCGCTACATCGCTCAGTTCTCCGAGGGCTACTTCCCGCCGCTGCTGATGCTGGCCAGGCTCAGCGAGGAGCTGGGGGAGGTGGCCAGGGTGATCGCCCACCAGAGCGGCAAGGTCCCCAAGCCCGGCGAGGAGGCAGGGGACCTGGAGATGGAGCTGGCCGACCTGCTGTTCGTGGCGATCTGCCTGGCCAACCAGCAGGGGCTCGACCTGGCCAGGGGCTTCGGGCGGATGATGGCCAAGGTGCAGCTCCGGGACGAGGGCCGCTGGACCAGGAAGGAAGCCTGAATGGCCGGCCGGGTGGGCATGGTCAGCCTGGGCTGCCCCAAGGCTCTAGTGGACAGCGAGCAGATCCTCGCGCGCCTGCAGGCCGAGGGCTATCAGCTGGTGTCCAGTTACCAGGAGGCCGACGCGGTCATCGTCAACACCTGCGGTTTCATCACCCCCGCGGTCGAGGAGAGCTTGCAGGCCATCGGCGAGGCGCTCGACCAGAACGGGAAGGTGATCGTGACCGGCTGCCTGGGCGAGCGGCCGGAAACTATCCTGTCGCGCTACCCCCAGGTCTGCTCGGTCACCGGCTCTCAGGACTTCGCCGGGGTGGTGGAGGCGGTCCACCGCCTGCTCCCCCCCGAGCGGAGCCCCCACCGCCGCCTGCTGCCCAGCGCCCCCCTCACCCTGACCCCTAGGCACTACAGCTACCTGAAGATCGCCGAGGGCTGCAACCACACCTGCAGCTTCTGCATCATCCCCAAGCTGCGCGGCCTCCAGGTCTCCAGGGACGCGGCCGAGCTGCTGGGGCAGGCCTACCGCTTGGTGGCCAGCGGCAGCCGGGAACTGCTGCTGATCGCCCAGGACAGCTCGGCCTACGGCGCCGATCTGCGCCACCGCCCCAGCCAGTTCCAGGGCCGCTCGGTTCCCGCCGACCTGGTCTCGCTGGTCGATGAGCTCTCCGCCCTGGGGGTCTGGATCCGGCTGCACTACGTCTACCCTTACCCCCACGTCGACCGGCTGGTGGAGCGGATGGCTGAGGGGAAGCTGCTCCCTTACCTGGACGTCCCCTGGCAGCACGCCAGCCCCAAGCTGCTGCGGGCGATGCGCCGTCCCGGCTCCGGGCGGCAGCTGGAGACCATCCGGCGCTGGCGCCAGATCTGCCCGGAGGTCACCATCCGCAGCACTTTCATCGTGGGCTTCCCCGGGGAGACCGAAGAGGACTTCACCCAGCTGCTGGACTTCCTGCAGGAAGCCCAGCTCGACCGGGTGGGCGCGTTCCCCTATTCGGAGGTGGCCGAGGCCGACGCCACCGCATTTCCAGACCAGGTCCCAGAGGAGCGCAAGCAGGAGCGCTACGCCCGGCTGATGGCCCTGCAGCAGGGGATCTCCCGGGCCAAGCTGGCCGCTAAGGTGGGCCGGGAGACCGAGGTCCTCATCGACGCGCTGCCGGAGGCCGGGGTGGCTGTGGGCCGCAGCCAGGCCGACGCCCCGGACATCGACGGCTCGGTCAGGGTGCGGCTCTCCCAGCCGGCGCGGGTGGGCGACCGGCTGCGGGTGCGGATCTCTGGGGCTTCCGACTACGACTTGGAAGGCGTCTCCCTCTCCGCCCTCCCCTGGCCGCTCGGCGCGGGGCAGCTGGTCTGAGATGCTGCGCTGGCTGCTCTGGTTGCTGCTGCTCCTGCCGCTGGCCCAGGCCAAAGCCCTGGAGGTGATCGTCTTCGACCCCAGCCTGCAGCGGGTGGTGGGGCAGGGCAGCTCGGTCAAGCACCACCTGGTGCTGCGCCTGCTGGCCAGCTACAGCGGCCCGGTCCAGGTGCTGGTGCTGCGGGGCGGTCAGGACATCCGCAGCGTACCCGGCAGCCTGGACCACGGCGTCCTGCGCCTGGGTGGCCGGCTGCACCAGTCGCTGGCCGCCTTCCTGCGCGGCTTCGGCCTGCGGCTGAAGATCGAGCTGGTGCGGGGCAAGCTGAGCTCCCGGGCTCCGCCGGGCTTCTCCCCCCGGAGGTGGTCCACCTGAACGTGCTGATCGTCGAGGACGATCCGCAGCTCAACGCCCTGCTCCAGACCCACTTGGGCGAGCGCTACGAGGTCCTGGGTGCCCGCAGCGTCGCCGAGGCCAGAACCCGGATCCAACAGCGCCCGCCGCAGCTGATCCTGCTCGACCTCAACCTCCCGGACGGGGACGGCCTGGTGTTCATGGAGGAGCTGCGGCGCTTCTCCAACACCCCGGCGCTGATGATCACCGCCCGGGGGTCGGTGCAGGACCGGGTCCGCGGCCTCAACTCGGGGGCGGACGACTACCTCACCAAGCCCTTCTCCCTAGAGGAACTGGACGCCCGGGTCAAGGCCTTGCTGCGCAGGTCGGCGGTGGGCGAGAGCTCCTTGATCGCGCTGGGGGAGACCGAGCTCAACCTGTCCAACCTGACCCTGCGCCAGGGCGAGCAGGAGATCCCGCTCACCGAGCACGAGGCCAGGCTGCTGGGGCTGATGATGCGCACGCCCGGCCGGGTCTTCAGCCGCGGCGACCTGGAGTCCCACCTCTACGGCTGGGAGGTTCCCACCTCCAACAGCATCGAGGTGCGGGTCTCGCAGCTGCGCAAGAAGCTGCAGGCCTGCTCCAGCCGGTTGCGGATCCGCAATATCCGGGGTATCGGCTACGCCCTGTCCAGCGAATGAGCCTGCGGCTCCGGCTGTCCCTGCTGTACTCTCTGCTGGCCTTGCTGGCGGTCTTGGCGGTCGGCGCCCTCTCCACCACCCTGCTGATCGGTGCGCTCAAACGCCAGTTCCTGCACCGCCTCTCCGATCAGGCCGACGCCGTCGCCGCCGGTTTCAACCACCCCCAAGCCGCCCTGGGCGCCAGGGCCCTGCCCAGCGGGGCGCTGGTCTCGGTGGTCAGCCTGAGCGGGAAGACCATCGTGGCCACCCCGGGCCTGCGGGTGACCGGTCCGCTGCGCAGCGGACCGGTCACCGTCGACGGCGCAGCGCTCTGGGCCACCACCCGGCGCTGGGTGGTGGGTGGGGCCCAGCTGGGCCAGATCTGGGTGGCCCTGCCCCGGTCCAGCTTGGACAGCGCCATCCTGCTCTCCTGGCAGGTCCTGGTTCTGGGGGCCCTGATCGCGGCGGTTCTGACCGGCCTGGCTGGCTGGTGGGCCGGCCGCAGCTTGCTGCGCGGTCTCGGTGACGCCGCCGAGGCGGCCGATCGCTTGGGCGCCGAGCAGGCCGGCCCCCTACCGCTGCCCAGGTACAGAGACGAGGTGCACCGCCTGGTCTCGGCGATCAACCGGCTGATCCAGGGCCTGAAGGCCGAGCAGGCCTTCGAGAAGCGCTTCCTAGCCCAGGTCGCCCATGAGCTGGGGGCCCCCTTGACCGCGCTGCAGGGTTACTTGGAACGGGCGGCCCGAGGGGGGTCTTCCAGAGACCTGCTGATGGCCACCAAGCTGGCCAGCGAGCTGCAGTTCGCCGCCCAGGACCTGCTGCAGGTTGGCCGCGGCGCGACCGAGCCCAACCTGATCTGGCACTACCTCAGCGCCGAGCAGATCCGCGAGCGCTTGGGCCGCCTGGTGGAGGGGGTGCAGTTCGCAGGGGACTGGAAGCAGCCGGTGCTCTGCGACCCCGACCGGTTGGTGCAGGCGCTGCGCAACGTCCTCGCCAACGCCCGGCGGGCTGCCGGGCCGGAGGGCCAGGTCAGGGCCTGCTTGGAGAGCCGGGAGGCCGAGCTGGTCTTCCGGATCACCGACGACGGCCCCGGCCTCCCGGAAGACGCCGAGCAGCTCTTCGCGCCCTTCGTCTCCAGGTCGGCCAGCGCCGGTCTGGGCCTGGCGGTGGCCCGGCAGCTGATCGCCCTGCACGGCGGGCGGATCGAGGCGCGCAACCTGCCTGTCGGCGGGGCGGAGTTCTGCCTGTTCCTGCCCAAGCCGCAGAGCGAGGAGGAGGAGGGCGAGCCGGCGCCCGACTGATTCTGTGAGCTTTCACAACCGCTTGTCGGAGCCCGGGTGCCGGGGCTGGTCGGGTGTTAAGCTGCGGGTGTGTCGGATCCCCTAGCAAGCTGGGCCGGCGGAGCTCGGGCTGCCGGTTTGCCCGGCTGATGGCCCGGACCGACCGGCCCAGCACGCTCCACGACGTGGCCCGCTTGGCCGGCGTCTCCTACCAAACCGTCTCCCGGGTGATCAACGGCCATCCCAGCGTCGCCGAGTCCACCAGGAAGAGCGTCGTGGCTGCCATCGAGGCCTTGCAGTACCACCCCAACCCGATGGCGCGGGGCCTGGCGACCAGCCGCTCGACCACCCTAGGGGTCGTCAGCTTCGGGACCAGGTTCTACGGCCCTTCCCAGATGCTCCTGCACATCGAAGCGGCGGCCAAGGAGCGCGGATACGCCGTGATGCCGGTGAGCATCGCCTCGCTGCAGGCCGAGGAGATCCGCGCCGCGCTGCGCCAGCTGAAGCGCTACCGGGTGGACGCCATGCTGCTGATCGCCCCCACCCGGGGCGCCGTGGTCGAGCGGGCTGCCGAGCTGGCCGGCAACACCCCCCTGCTGGTGGTGGACGCCGCTTCGCCGGGCGAGCTGTCCTCGGTGACCATCGACCAAGCCGCCGGGGCGGCGCTGGCCACCACCCACCTGATCTCGCTGGGCCATACCCGCGTCGCCAACATCTCCGGCCCCCTGTCTTGGAACGACGCCTACCTCCGCTACCAGGCCTGGGCCCAGACGCTGCTGGACCACGGCCTAGAGGTCGGTCCCAGCCTGCCCGGCGATTGGAGTGCGGCCGGGGGCTACGAGGCGGCTAGGGCGCTGATCCAGTCGGGCGCCGAGTTCAGCGCCCTGCAGGTCGGCAACGATCAGATGGCCATCGGCGCCCTGCTGGCCCTGGATCAGGCTGGAATCCGCGTCCCTGAGGACGTCTCGGTGGTCGGGTTCGACGACATCCCGGAAGCGGCCTACCTCCAGCCCCCGCTGACCACGGTGCGCCAGGATTTCTCCCTGCTCGGGGTGCGCTGCGTCGAGCTCCTGGTGGAGGAGATCGGCCGCTCGGAGCTTCCGCCGGTGGCGGAGACCATTCAGCCCAGCTTGGTCCTGCGCCAGAGCGCGGCCCCCTGCGCAGCGCCGAAGAGCGTTCACAGCCAATCCGGGCGGATCAGCTAGGCTGAGGGGGCGGCTTCGGCCGGGATCCCCGCTCTCGGAGGCTTGACAGCCGCGGGCCGGTGCGCTAAGGTGATGCCGTTACGTGAGCGTTCACATTTTGTCCTGATGGTGATTTTTGACTGGTCCTACTGCCGATACGGCGGTCCCGCACGAGCCCGGACGGGCTAGAGGAGGAAGGCGATGCGTACACCCTCACTGCGAGCTCTCTGCTCGGCACTGCCCGCCGCGCTGCTGCTCGGCGCCACTTCGGCCGCTTCGGCCAAAACCCTGACGGTCTGGGAGTATTTCACCGGCCAGGGCCCCCAGGAGCTCAAGCAGCTCGCCCAGATCTTCCACAAGAAATACCCCGACGTGGGGGTCAACTTCGTCTACATCCCCTACACCCAGATGACCAACAAGGTGGTGGCGGCGGCCAGCATCAAGACCGGCCCCGACGTGGTGCTCTACAACGGACCCACCATCGGCAGCTTGGTCGGCGCCGGGGCCCTGGCCAACCTCAGCTCGGATTGGGCCGCGTTCTCCGCCAGAAACCAATTCCCCAAGTACGTGGTGCACCGGGTCGGCGGCAAGATCTACGGCGTGCAGGGCTACGTGAACCTGCTGGGCCTCTGGTACAACAAGACCATCCTGTCCAAGCTGGGGATCTCCGCCCCCCCCACCGACATCGCCCAGCTGAACGCCGACATGGCCAAGGCGGTGGCGGCCGGCTACCAGGGGATCACCCTGTCCGGCAAGTCCAACGACCAGGGTGAGTGGCAGGCCTACCCCTGGCTCAGCGCTTACGGCTGGTCCTACGCCAAGCCGACGGTGGCCAGCTGCCAGGACGCCTACGCGCTGGTGCGCTCCTGGGTGAACCACCGCTATCTCACCGCCGAGGCGTCCACCTGGGGGCAGACTGCCCCTTTCCAGACCTTCCTGGGCGGTAAGGTGCTCTTCGCCGAGAACGGCAACTGGCAGATCGGCCCGGCCCAGAAGTCCGCCCAATTCCGCTACGGGGTGGTGCCGATGCCGCGCGGGCCTCACCCGGCCAAGCTGTACCTGGGCGGCGAGGTGGAATCGGTGGGCGCCTTCGCCAAGCACCCCCACCTGGCCTGGGACTTCCTCAAGACCACGCTGTTTTCCAAGGCCGGCGAGCTGGTGGCCCTGAAGGTGGTCGGGAGCATTCCCTCCAGAGCCGACGCCTCCAGGAACAAGAGCGTCTTGTCCACCCCGCTGATCGCCCCCTTCGCCCGGGAAGTGCAGACCTCCGGCCAGCTCTACCCGCCGGAGATCCCCGGTTTCAGCTCCAACGCGGTCGAGCGGGCCCAGCTGGCGATGGGGCAGCAGTGGAGCGCGGTGATCGCCGGGCTGTCGACCCCGGCCAGCGCCTGCAAGGCCGCCGTCTCCAAGGTGCGCTCCATCCTGGGTGGGCACTGAGCGGTGTCGGGCTGGGATGGTAGCGCCGGCGGCGCGGCCTACCCGGGCTCAGGTGGATTTTGGACGGTAGGACGGTGACGGCGGCCCTGCCGGCCGGCCGGCGGCGCTGGCGCGGCCGGCACACCGTCCTCGCCTTCGTGCTGCCTGGGCTGCTCTACCTGCTGCTGCTGGGGCTCTACCCGCTGGTCAACTTGGTCCAGATGAGCCTGAGCGACGTGACCGCCAGGAACATCGCCAGCTCAGCCTGGTCGCTGGTGGGCCTGCACAATTTCTCCAGGGTGCTCGCGAGCCCCAGCTTCGCCGCCACCGTGCCCAATACCCTGATCTTCGTCGCCATCGTCTTCGTTCTGGGGATGGCCGGCGGCTTGGCCGGGGCGGTGGCCCTGGAGTCCCCGGGTTGGCTGTCCCAGGTGGTGCTCGGCCTGATGGTGTTCATCTGGGCCATGCCGCCGGTGGTGTTGGGCGGGATCTGGAAGTTCATCCTGTTGCCGCAGGGCTTGGCCAATGCGGTAGCCGGCTGGTTCGGTGTAAACCACGCTTCCGACCCGATCCTCTGGCTGGTGTGGCGCCCCTTCGCGCTGCTCAGCGTGGCGGTGGTGAACGGCTGGGCGATCATCCCCTTCGGGACGCTGGTCTACCGAGCGGCCCTGATGGACGTCCCCAAGGAGATCTTGGAAGCCGCCGCCATCGACGGCGCCTCGCCCTGGCAGCAGTTCCTGCGGATCAAATTCCCCATCCTCCGGCCGGTGACCCTGATCCTGGCGGTGCTGACCTTGGTCTACGCCTTCCGCTCCTTCGACTTCATCTACGTGATGACCTACGGGGGGCCGGGGGTCTCCACCTCGACGGTGCCTTTCTACAGCTACCTCGAATCCTTCGCGCAGTTCCGCTTCGGCTTGGGCGCCGCGGTCGCTGTCCTGACCGTCTTGGTGGTCGCGGTGCTGAGCGTGGTGTATGTCCGGGCCACCCGGGGCGCGGAGGGGGGCTGATGCGGCGCCCGGCCAACGCTCCGACCAGGAGGCGCCGGGGTCCCTGGGTCCGACTCGCCCTGCTCCTGATGCTGCTGCTCTACGGGGTGCCGCTGCTGTGGATCCTGATCACCTCCCTTAAGTCCAACGTGGAGATCTTCGCCAACCAGGCCAGCGTGATCTTCAAGCCCACCCTGCACGCCTACCAGCAGATCGCGGCTTCCGGCAGCTTGGGCACGGCCATGGTCAACTCCCTGATCATCGCCGGGGGGACCACCCTGCTCACCACCTTCTTGGGGGTGCTGACCGCTTACGGCCTGGCCCGCTACCGCAGCCAGCTGATCTGGTGGATTCTGGGCTTCCTGATCCTGCTCCAGATGGTCCCTCAGACCGCCGAGATCATCCCCCTCTACCACATCTTCGCGGTGACCGGCCTGGTCAACACCCGCCTCAGCGTGGTCTTGGCGGACAGCGCGCTGCTGCTGCCCTTCGCGATCCTGATCCTGAGACCCTTCTTCCGCAATATCCCCATCGAGATCGAGGAGGCCGCCGCCATCGACGGCGCCTCGCGGCTGCGCACCTTCCTGAGCGTGGTGACTCCGCTGGCGCTCAACGGGATCGTGACCGAGGCCGCTCTGGTCTTCATCATCGCCTGGGGGGAGTTCCTCTACGCCATCAGCCTGCTCAGCAACCCCGGTGACTATCCGGTCAGCGCCGTGCTCAGCCAAGAGATCGGGGCTTATAACGTGAGTTGGCCCGGCCTGATGGCCCTGGCGGCGGTGGGGTCTTTGCCGATCCTGATCGTCTTCCTGATGGCGCAGCGCCGGCTGGCCAGCGGCCTCTCGCTGGGAGCGGTCAAGTGAGCTCCGGCGGCGGCCGCCCACGGGAGGCGGAGATGCAGGAGACCTACGCGGTGGGTGTCGATTTCGGTACCGAGTCGGGGCGAGCGCTGGTGGTGCGGGTATCCGACGGCTTAGAGCTGGGCAGCGCCGTGACCGAGTACCGCAGCGGGGTGATCGATCGGGAGCTCTCCGGGCAGCCGCTGCCTCAGGGCTGGGCGCTGCAGGACCCGGAAGACTACCTGGAGGTATTTCGCCGGGCCGTTCCGGAAGCGCTGCGGCGCAGCGGGGTCGACCCGGCCTCGGTGATCGGCATCGGCATCGACTTCACCTCCTGCACCATCCTGCCCACCCGGGCCGACGGCACGCCGCTCTGCCGCCTGCCGCAGTTCCGGGGGAACCCCCACGCCTGGGTGAAGCTGTGGAAGCACCACGCCGCTCAGCCGCAGGCCGACCGGCTGAACGCCTTGGCCGCCGAGCGGGCCGAAGCCTGGCTGGGGCGCTACGGCGGCAAACTCTCCTCGGAGTGGCTGCTGGCCAAGAGCTTGCAGGTCCTCGAGGAGGCCCCGGAGGTCTACCGGGCCGCCGAGCGCATCCTGGAGGCCGGCGATTGGGTGGTCTGGCAGCTCTGCGGCCGGGAGCTGCGCAGCGCCTGCCCAGCCGGCTACAAGGCGGCCTATCAGGGGGGGCGCTACCCCTCGGCCGAGTTCCTGGGCAGCCTCCACCCCGACTTCGCCGGCCTCCCCGCCAAGCTCCAGGCCGATCCAGCCCCTCTGGGCAGCCGGGCTGGGGGCCTCAGCGCCGAGGCAGCTGCCTGGACCACCTTGCCGCCCGGTACCCCGGTCGCGGTGGCCAATGTGGACGCCCACGCCACCGTCCCAGCCGCCGGGGTGGTGGAGCCGGGGCGGATGGTGGCGATCATGGGCACCAGCACTTGCCACATGGTCCTCAGCGAGCGGTTGGCCGAGATCCCTGGGATGTGCGGCGTGGTGGACGGCGGGATCATCCCCGGCCTCTACGGCTACGAGGCGGGCCAGAGCGGGGTAGGGGATATCTTCGCCTGGGCGGTGAGGAACGCGGCGCCGGCCGAGTTCACCGCCGCCGGGATGGAGGCGGCCCACGCCGCCCTGGAGCGGGAGGCGGCGGCCCAGCGCCCCGGCGAGCACGGCCTGCTGGCCCTGGACTGGATCAACGGCAACCGCAGCGTCCTGGTCGACGCCGAGCTCAGCGGCGTGATCCTGGGCCTGACCTTGGCCAGCAGGGCCCCGGATATCTACCGAGCCCTGATCGAGGCCACCGCCTACGGGACCCGGGTGATCGTGGAGGCTTTCCGCCGGGGCGGCGTCCCAGTAGAGGAGTACGTGGTGGCCGGCGGCCTCAAGCGCAACCAGCTGCTGATGCAGATCTACGCCGACGTCTTGGGGATGCCGCTCAGCGTCAACACCAGCGAGCAGGGGCCGGCTCTGGGCAGCGCCATGCACGCGGCGGTGGCGGCCGGAGCCTACCCGGACATCCGAGCGGCGGCCCGCCGCATGGGCAAAGTCGAGCGGGGGGTCTACCAGCCGGTCCCCGCCCACCGCTCGGTTTACGACCAGCTGTACCGGGAGTACCTCACCCTGCACGACTACTTCGGGCGGGGTGGCAACCCGGTGATGAAGCGGCTGCGCCGCTTGGCCGCTGGGCAGGCGGTGCGCTGATGGAGCGGCCACCGGCGGAGCAGGCCCTGCGGGAGCAGCTGGTCCAGCTGCACCGCGCCCTCCCGGCGCTGGGCTTGGTGGTCTGGACCAGCGGCAACCTCAGCGCCCGGCTGCCCAGCGCCGAGTTCCTGATCAAGCCCAGCGGCCTGCACTTCGACCAGCTCGGCCCGGAGACCATGGTGCGCTGCGCCGCCGACGGGCGCCCCCTGGAGACCCACCTCCAACCGTCTTCGGATACTGCCACCCACGCCTACATCTACCGGGCGCTGCCCGAGGTCGGCGCCATCGTCCACACCCACAGCCCCTACGCCACCGCCTGGGCGGCGGTAGGCCGGCCCATCCCCTGCGTCCTCACCGCCATGGCCGACGAGTTCGGGGGGGAGATCCCCGTCGCCGGCTTCGCGGTGATCGGCGGCGAGGAGATCGGCGAGGAGGTGGTCCGGACCCTCTCCGGCCACCGCTCGCCAGCGGTGCTCCTGCAGAACCACGGGGTCTTCGCGCTGGGGAAGGCGCCCGAAGCGGCGCTCAAAGCCGCCGTCATGTGCGAGGACGTTGCCAAGACGGTATGGCTGGCCCAGCAGCTCGGGCAGCCCCGGCCGATCGCCCAAGCCGACATCGACCGCCTGTACGCCCGCTACCAGGGCGTCTACGGGCAGCGGCGCCCTTAACTGAGGAGGAATCATGGAACAGCTGGCTGAGGCCGAGCTGTACTTCGTCTGCGGCTCACAGCACCTCTACGGACCGCAAGCTCTGGGCCGGGTAGAGGAGGACGCCGTGGAGGTGGTGCGTTCCCTGAACGCGCCGGGGCGCCTCCCCCTGCCGCTGCGCTTCGCTGGGGTGCTCACCAGCTCCGCCGAGATCCGCTCCCGCCTGGCCGAGATCGGCCGCGATCCGCGCTGCGCTGGGGTGGTGGTCTGGATGCATACCTTCTCGCCCTCCAAGATGTGGATCGCCGGTCTGTCCAGCCTCTCCAAACCGCTCTGCCACCTGCACACCCAGTACAACCGCGACCTGCCTTGGTCCGAGATCGACATGGACTTCATGAACCTGAACCAGTCGGCCCACGGCGACCGGGAAGCCGGTTACCTGCAGGCCCGGATGGGGATCCGGCGCAAAGTGGTGGTCGGCCACCACGCCGACCCCGAGGTCGCCGAGCGGCTCGCCGCTTGGGCTAGGGCGGCGCGGGCCTGGCACGACTGGCAGGGCGCCCGTTTCGCCCGCTTCGGCGACAACATGCGCCAGGTCGCCGTCACCGAAGGGGATAAGGTGGCGGCCGAGCTCCGCTTCGGCTTCTCGGTCGACGGCTTCGGCGTGGGAGACCTGGCCGAGCGGGTGCGCGCGGCTCCCCCCTCAGAGGTCGCGGCGCTGGTGGAGGAATACCTGGCCAGCTACGACGCGGCCGCAGAGCTCCTGCCCGGCGGCCGCAGCCACCCCGCCCTGATCGAGAGCGCCAGGATCGAGCTGGGTCTGCGCGGCTTCCTGCGCGACAACGGCTGCAAGGGCTTCACCGATACCTTCGAGGACTTGACCGGCTTGGGCCAGCTGCCCGGCCTCCCAGCCCAGCGGCTGATGGCAGACGGCTACGGCTTCGGCGGGGAGGGCGACTGGAAGGCGGCTGCCCTGGTGCGAGCGCTCAAAGTGATGGGCCTTGGCCTCCCGGGCGGGAGCTCCTTCATGGAGGACTACACCTATCACCTGGCCCCGCAGAGCCACCTGGTGCTCGGCGCCCACATGTTAGAGGTCTGCCCCTCGCTGGCCTCCCACCGCCCCCGGATGGAGATCCACCCCTTGGCCATCGGCGGCAAGGATGACCCGGTCCGCCTGGTCTTCTCGGCCGGGACCGGCCCAGCGGTGAACGTCTCCCTGATCGACCTGGGCCACCGCTTCCGGATGCTCGCGGCGGCGGTCGACTTACAGGAGCTGCCGCCCATGCCCAAGTTGCCGGTAGCTCGGGCGCTGTGGTCCTGCCGCCCCGACTTCAAGACCGCTACGGCGGCCTGGATCTACGCGGGGGGCTCCCACCACACCGCTCTCAGCCGAGCGGTCGGCCCTGAGGTGATCGAGGACTTCGCCGAGATCTTCGGGGTAGAGCTCCTGCCGATCGATCAGGAGACCCGCCTGCCGCAATTTCGCCAGCTGCTCCGCCAGGGAGAGGCCTACTACGGCCTAGCCCAGGGCCTGCGCGGTTAACCCCGCCCAGGGAGGTAAGATGCCCAGCCAACCACCCAGCCAGCGCCGCTACACCCCCCTGGCGCTGCCGCAAGTCCAGATCGAGGATCTCTTCTGGGCTCCTAGGCAGCGCAGCCTGATCGAGCGCGGCCTACCCCACCAGCTGGACCAGCTGCAGCGCAGCGGAGCGGTGACCGCTCTGGAGCAGCGCCCCGGCCCGCTGGCGATCCCGATCTTGGACTGGGGCGGTACCCCCCAGATGTTCTGGGATTCGGATATCGCCAAGTGGATCGAGGGAGCCAGCTACGCCCTGGCCCTGCAGCCGGACCCGGCGCTGGAGGAGAAGGTCGACGCTTTGGTGGCGGCCCTGGCGGCCGCTCAGCAAGAAGATGGTTACCTCAACACCTACTTCACCGCCCACGCCCCCCACCAGCGCTTCACCAACGAGCGGGACTGGCACGAGCTCTACTGCGCGGGCCACCTGACCGAAGCCGCGGTGGCCCGCTTCCAGGTCACCGGCAAGCGCGACCTCCTGGAGGTGATGGAGCGCTACCTCGAGCTGCTCCGGAGCGTCTACGGTCCGGGACCCGGCCAGAAGCACGGCTACCCTGGTCACGAGGAGATCGAGCTGGCCTTGCTGCGCCTCTACCGAGTGACCGGCCGCCCCGAGCACCTGGCCTTTGCTCAGTACTTCATCGACGAGCGCGGCAAGTCGCCCAATTTCTTCGATGAGGAAGCCCGAGCTAGGGGAGAGGATCCGGCTGCCTACCACCAGGGTACCCACCAGTACGCTCAAGCCCACCGGCCGGTGCGCGAGCAGGACCAGGTGGTCGGCCACGCGGTGCGGGCGATGTACCTCTATACCGCCATGGCCGACTTGGCGGCGCAGACCGGCGATCAGAGCCTCTGGGCGGCCTGCACCAGGCTTTGGCAGGATCTGACCGGTAAGCGCCTCTACGTGACCGGTGGTTTAGGCCCCTCGGCGCACAACGAGGGCTTCAGCACCGACTACGACCTGCCCAACGCGACCGCCTACGCCGAAACCTGTGCCAGCGTCGGCTTGGTGTTTTGGGCCAGCAAGATGTTGGAAGCCAGCGGCGACGGCCGCTACGCCGACGTCCTGGAGCAGGCCCTCTACAACAACGTCTTGGCTGGGGTCGGGCTGAGCGGCGACCGCTACTTCTACGACAACGTCTTGGAGAGCAGGGGGGACCACCACCGCTGGGAGTGGCACGCCTGCCCCTGCTGCCCACCCAACGCGCTGCGGTTGATCCTATCGCTGGGGAGCTACGCCTACGGGGCAGGAGAGAGCGAGCTCGCCGTTCACCTCTACATCCAGGGGCGTGCCCGAGCCGAAATCGCCGGGCGTCCAGTCGAGCTCGCGGTGGAGACCCGCTATCCTTGGGAGGGAAAAGTGGCGATCCGCCTGGGCTTGGAGTCCCCCTTACCCTTTACCCTGTCGCTCAGGATTCCGGCGTGGTCGCGGGATACCCGGCTATGGGTTGGTGGGGAACCCGTGCAGCTAGCGGATTGTCTCAGGGACGGCTACGCCCGCCTGGAGAGGCGTTGGTCGCCGGGCGATCTGGTCGAGTTGCAGCTGGATTTGGCAGTCCGGGCCCTGCACGCACACCCCGAGGTCAGGGATGACCTCGGCCGCATAGCTCTGCAGCGCGGTCCCCTGGTGTACTGCCTAGAAGGCACCGACCACGCCGTTCCGCTCCACCGGATCGCCTTGAGCCAGAAGCAGGTCGCCGCGCTGGCCGCCCGCTTCAAACCGGAGCTGCTCGGCGGCCTGATGGTTTTGCGCGGCGAGGCCAGCGCCCTAGACACTTCGGATTGGGACACGCTCTACCGCGATCTACCGGCGAGGCTCCAACCCCAGCCTTTGACGGCGGTCCCTTATGCGTTCTGGGATCACCGCGCTAGCGGCGCGATGTGCGTCTGGATTCCTCGCTCTGGCTAACAGCTTCCCCGCCGGGCAGCCACTCCCGGGTGTACCCATGCCGTGTCCACTGTCGCGTTCACAGGGGTCGCGCTGCCCGCGGGGTGGCTGGGAAACCGGAGCTCTCTCCCGGAGCCGGATTTTCACCTTTACGCCTTTACCTACACCGGCTTCCCATGCACTTGGGGTTATACGGCCTTTGCCGGGGTGACCTGCCTCCCCTCAGGGGATCACGGTGAGGAAGGTGGGGTCGCTTAACCCATCGCTGGAAGTGGGGCTGGTGAAGTCCGTAGAGCTGATCTCCGCTCCGGAGACTGGGTCGTAGGCGGTGATGGTGCTGTTGCTACTGCTGCCGTTCGCCGCGTACAGCCAGCCGGTCTGGGGGTCAAAGGCGAGGCCGTGTGGGGCAGATAGCCCGCTGATAGCGGAGAAGGGGGGGGAGGGAACCCGCACTCCGGTAGCGGCGCTGTAGGCGGTGATGGTGCTGTTGCTACTGCTGCCGTTCGCCGCGTACAGCCAGCCGGTCTGGGGGGCATAGGCGAGGCCGGCTGGGTTAGACAGCCCATCGCTGGCAGTGGGGCTGGTGAAGTCCGTAGAGCTGATCTCCGCTCCAGAGACCGGGTCGTAGGCGGTGATGGCGCTGCTGTCAGTGTTCGCCGCGTACAGCCAGCCAGTCTGAGGGTCAAAGGCGAGGCCGAGTGGGAAGTCCAGGCCGCTGGTGGTGGAGAAGCTGGAGCTGGGGATCTCCGCTCCGGTAGCTGGGTCGTAGGCGGTGATGGTGCCGGTGGTGCCGCCGTTAAAGTTCGCCACGTACAGCCAGCCGGTCACTGGGTCGTAGGCGAGGCCTTGTGAACCGTTCAGCCCGCTGGTGGTGGAGAAGCTGGAGCTGGGGATCTCCGCTCCGGTAGCTGGGTCGTAGGCGGTGATGCTGCCGGTGTTACTAGTCCCGCCGCTGCTATTCGCCACGTACAGCCAACCGGTCGCTGAGTCAAAGGCGAGACCGGCTGGGTGAGACAGCCCGCTGTTGCTCCCGCTCACCGAGAAGCCCAGCTCTCTCCCGTGGGCGGTGTAGGCGGTGATGGTGAAAGGGCCATTGCCAAAGGAGCCATCATTGCTCACATACAGCGCCTGAGTCTCGCTCACGGTAGGGAGGGAGATAGGGGTGGAGCTGCCTGGCTGGGTGAGCTGTGTCCCCGAGCAGTTCCCTACCGCCAGGTAGAGGCTCTGAGCACTGGAGGGGTTAGAGCCGAAGGAGCGCAGAGCTCTCAGTTGGTACTCCCCTGAGCCAGCTGAGGTGACGCTGAGCTCCCCCGGATCAGAAGCGCACAGGGTGACTTGGGGAGCTCCCGCAGCCGACTGGAGGATCACCTTCCCCGAGGCGTCCAGCAGGGTCAGGGTGAAGGTCTCCGGGAGGGACCTAGCTGCAGCTAGGTCGTAGTTGGTGACCGAGCTGGGGGTAGAGGAGTTGTAGGTAGTCAGGATCAAGTCGCTGTTCAGGGGAGTGAGCTGCGCGCTGGCCACCACCTGGGTAGTTACGGCCGGTTGGGGAGCTACGCTGGAGCAGCCGGCCAGTAGCAGGGCGGCGAAGGGAAGCACGAGGGAGCTGCGCTTAGGAAACGCTGCAGGCATCTGACCTCCTAGTAGGCTTTCAAGCAAACAGGTGAGGGCAGAGATAGGGAGGTACCGATGTCGGTGATATCTCTGCTACCACCGACTTAGAAAAGCCTAAGGAGAGACTAAGGTGGGCGGGCGCAGCTGTCAATACGCGTAGGCGCCTTGACAGGGCCGCCTTGAGCTGAGGAGCTGCGTGCAGCTCCTCAGCTGGCTCCCCCAAGCTACCCTCACCGAAGCTACCTCGGCCAGAGCGGAGATCGGTCGGGCTACCTGACTGTGATCCCCAGCCCTGCGGTGTATGCGCGTGTGAGGGTGCGGGTATAGGCCATCGCTTCAGAGCTTTACAGCGAGAAGAATCGGACCCCCAAGCATTCCAGGAGGAGATCAAGGCCATGCTCTGTATAGACGGAGCGGATGGGCGAGATGGATCGTGGCTCGCAACTCAGCGATTGCTACAGGCAGAAGCGTGTGCACGTGATCGCAGTTGGGTTCGAGTGCGGCAGCCGGTCGAGATCGCCTTAGAGAACAGCCACGGTGCCCCCTGACATGACTCGCTGGTCGGCTTGCAGTAGCGCGGTATTCGTCGACCCACACCAGCGACTTCCAAGCACGAGTAAGACCTGACAACTACCTACTCATGCAGCCACGTGTACTGTTCCGTATAGGTCGCGGTGGTCGTCCCTGTCATGAATCAGCCGGAGGGGCTTATGGGTCCAGGCGTGCACACCGGACGGAGAAGGGTTCAGGACTAGGAGATCGGTGCTGGTGTTGGCGCCGAGGCAGTGACCGCGTCGCCTGCGGAGTAGAAGAGGGTGGTGGCGGTCCTGTGATAGCGGGTGGCCGGATGACCTTGGTGTCTATCTGTCTAATTGACGTATCGACAATTAGACGCTATGATCGCAGTCATGGTAGAGCGGGCTCGTTCGCATTTCGTCGCCCTGTCAGCAAGTCGGGGGTCAATCACGCTGCCGGCCGAGCTTCGCCATCGCCACCGGCTCGATCAGCCGGGCGCGCAGGTCGAGATCGTCGAGCGCGACGATGGCGTAATCGAGTTACACCCGGTGCTGCCGCACCGGGCCGATCAGGCGTGGTTCTGGGATGAGCGATGGCAGGCGATGGAGCGGGAGGCCGAGGAGGACGTCGTAGCCGGACGGGTCAAGACGTTCGACAGCGCCGACGAGTTCCTGGCCGATCTTGAGCGTGAGGCCGGCGAGCGCGGGCTGGCTTGAAGTTTCAGCAGACCGAGCGGTTTGCTGCTGACCGCTGCTGGCTCTCAGACAAGGAGTTCCGGCAGTTCTGGCAGGTTGTCCGGGATGAGTTCATCCCGGCAGCCGAGCGGCACATCAGTGATCCTGGTTCCTCGTGGCCGGCTGGGTTACGGGTCAAGCCGGTACAGAGTGCGCGCGGGGTGTGGGAGATGACCTGGAGCTTTGCCGGCCCTGACGGGCGGGCGACGTTCGAGTGGGTCCGGATTGGTGGCCAGCCTGCGATCCGCTGGCGCCGTGTCGGTGGGCACGCAATCTTCTCTGACCCATAGCCGCTCTCCGCCGTGCCAGCGGTGGGGATTCCCCACCACCTCGTCGACCACTGAAGCGGTCGCGCTGACTCCCTGCTACCGCGCCCGATCAGGCCTATCGAACGACCTGCTGCCCCACCAGCGACGGCGGCTCCACGGCGTCGTGGAAATGAGTGGCCCGGTGCTCCGGTCGTCGTCTGGTGGTGAATACCCTGCTCACACGGTGGTGAAAATTTGTCACACCTACCGGAAGAGCCAGACTATCCTCGGCACGATTAAGAACGTCACGGTTCGGCAATCCAGTGGGAGATAGTGCGTTACAATCCAGACAGAGCGGGAGGTCGAGGTTCCATCCTACCGCTCTCCTGGATTCGTGGGAATCGATCTGGGAGTTGCAACCTTTGCCCCTCTCCTGGACGGAACCTGCCGGATCTGCACGCGCTCGAGCGACAACTGAAACACGCCCAAGAGAACTTTTCCAGGAGACAAGGGAGCAACGACAGGAAGCAAGCCCAGACACATGTTGGGAAGCCTCACCGAAAGATCGTCAACCTCCGCACCGACTTCTTGCACCAGACCTCGACTGCGATCTGCAAAAACCACGCGGTCGTTGTGATCGAGGGTCTCCTGGGCCACTGTGCGCCTCTACCGCCCCCCATCGCTGCTCACGGAATCGCAGTGAGGAAAGTGGGGCCACTTATCCCATCGCTGGAAGTGGGGCTGGTGAAGCTGGTAGAGCTGATCTCCGCTCCGGTAGACGGGTCGTAGGCGGTGATGGTGCCGTTAGTCCCGCCGTTAAGGTTCGCCGCGTACAGCCAGCCG
>JAJZIR010000002.1 GCA_021810505.1 bacterium | reverse complement strand
GCTCACCCGCGGCAGCTCCACTCCGATCTCCCTCCCTACCGTGAGCGAGACTCAGGCGCTGTACGTGAGCAATGATGGGAGCAATGCCATCACTGCCTACACCGCTCACGGGAGGGAGCTGGGCTTCTCGGTGAGCGGGAGCAGCAGCGGGCTGGACGGTCCAGAAGGCCTCGCCTTTGACCCGGTGACTGGCTGGCTGTACGCGGCGAACTTTGGCAACACCACCACCGCCGCCACCATCACCGCCTACGACCCAGCTACCGGTGCGCAGGTCCCCAGCTCCAGCTTCTCCGCCAGCAGCGGGCTGTCTAACCCA
The DNA here is from genome assembly GCA_021810505.1 of bacterium. Lineage (GTDB taxonomy): Bacteria > Deinococcota > Deinococci > Deinococcales > Deinococcaceae > JAJZIR01. The sequence goes on along the minus strand of JAJZIR010000002.1, from coordinate 151,748 downwards.
TACGGCCTCGCCTTTGACCCCCAGACCGGCTGGCTGTACGCGGCGAACCTTAACGGCGGGACTAACGGCACCATCACCGCCTACGACCCAGCTACCGGTGCGCAGGTCCCCAGCTCCAGCTTCTCCGCCACTAGCGGCCTGGACTTCCCATACGGCCTCGCCTACGACCCCCAGACTGGCTGGCTGTACGCGGCGAACCTTAACGGCGGGACTAACGGCACCATCACCGCCTACGACCCAGCTACCGGTGCGCAGGTCCCCAGCTCCAGCTTCTCCGCCACTAGCGGCCTGGACTTCCCATACGGCCTCGCCTACGACCCCCAGACTGGCTGGCTGTACGCGGCGAACATTGGCAACAGCACCATCACCGCCTACAACCCGTCTACCGGAGCGGAGATCAGCTCTACCAGCTTCACCAGCCCCACTTCCAGCGACGGGATAAGTTTCCCCACCTTCCTCCTGGTCCTCCCATAAGGAACGGCAGAGGGTTCAGACCGCTGACTCAACTCCCCCCTCCCCCCTTGCTGGCCCAGAAAGACAGGGGAAGGGGCGACTTGAGAGCGTTCCGGCCCGGAGGCCCTTACCTCGGCGCGGCGAGGCGAACGAGGGGCTAGGGCGAAGTGCTGGCAGCTCCAACCCCAGCGAGCAACCGCGCACTCCCCACCTCACCGCGCCGCGCTTCCGGTATGAGCTCATCCAGGCTGGAGTCTGTGCGGGCCCAGCCCAAGCCTTACCCCGGCCCCACGCCAGGGCAATAAAGCGCTTTACAGCGGAGGCACCGCGCCGCGGGCCTCCTCGCAGCACCGCTTCCCCGGAATCTCGCGGGCCAGGGCTACCTCAGATTTTTCCGGGCCAGTCCTCCCGGTGGGGCCAGAAAGCCTCGGTGATGGCTTGGACTTGGGCGCCCTCCAAGGGCCCTCTCTCCAGCACGGCAGCAGCTTCGCGGAGGTGCTCCAGCGAGCGGGTGCCCAGGATCACTGAGGTCACCTTGGGGGCAAAGGCGGCGAAACGCAGGGCGGTGTCGACCCAGCCCAACGGGCCGGGCTGGAGGCCGCTCTCCTGGAGCCGCTCCCAGTAGACCTCGGCGTAAGAGCCAGTCGGGCGCTCTGAGAAGCGCCAGGCGGCGTTGGCCAGGGCCCGCTTGGCGATCACGCCGACCGACCGCTCAGAGCGGCGCAGCAGCTCCAAGCTGCGCTGGTCCACCAAGTTGACCGAGGTCTGCACCCCACCGAAGCGAGGGTCGGCCAGAGCCCATTCCAGCTCGGCGTTCTCCCCGGAGTAGGCCGCGACCCGGATCCATCCCTCCTGCCTAGCGCGGTCCAGGGCCTCCACGACACCGGAGTTCTGCAAGACGTCCAGGGAGCAGGAGTGCAGGTGGAAGATGTCGATGTAATCGGTACGCAGCCGCTTGAGCGCCTGCTCGATCCCCAAGCGCACCGCCTGGGAGGTCCAGTCGGCCGCTCCCTCGGCCGAGTAGCCGCCCTTACTGGAGAGCACGAAGTCGCCCCGGCGGCGGGAGAGCACCCTGCCGATCTCCTCCTCGGAGACACCGTAGCCCCTGGCGGTGTCGATCAGGGTCACTCCCAGATCCAGGGCGCCCTCCAGCACCCGGGCCCGCTCCGCGGGGTCGAGGTCTTGGGCACCCAGTTCCGCCGCGCCTAGACCGAGAGCTGAGACCTTGAAACCGGATTGTCCGTAATCACGCAGTTGCACGGGCCATGCTACCACCCAGGGCGGGCAGCGGGGCTGCGCGGCGCGATCCGCCCCAGCAGGAAAACAGCGAGCCACAGGCTGAGCGCGGCGATACCGAACAGCCAGGCGAAGCCGAGGTTGGGAGCGAGGCGGTTCCCCAAGTCGAACAGGCGGCCCTCCGGGGCCTCTAAGAGTTGGGGAGCGACCAGAGAGATATGCCACAAACCCATGTCCCGCCCCAGCCGGGTCCGGTCCGGAAGGAGGTCGCTGCCCAGAGCCCAGTCGACGCTGGCAAAGGCGCCGTAGCCCACACCGAACAGCACCGCTACCGCCAGCACGGCCCCGAAGGAGCGGGCGAGCAACAACAGAAGGGCGGTGGCCGCCATCCACCAGCCAGCCCAGCGCAGCAGGGGAATCCGGCCCCAGCGGTCCGACCTCCGGCCCGCCCACAGCGAGGAAAAGGTGGCCGCTAGGGTCAGAACTACCAGCAGCAGACCGGTCGCTGCCGCCGGCGAGCGCAGCAGCAGGGGTCCCAGCTGGAAACGCCCTACCACCTGAGCCAGGTAGAACTGCAGATAGGGCTGCACCGAGTATTCCCCCAGGCCAAAAAGAAACCTGCTCAAGAACAGCAGCAGAAAAGCGCGGTCAGAAAATAGCCACAGGGCGGGCCGAGGGGGTAGGAGCGGTCGCCCCTCGGCCCGCCCCCCCAGCGCAGCCAGGGAGAGAGCGCTGCCCAAAGCCAGGCCGAGCGCGATCACCGAGCAGCGCGCCGCGGTGCCGTGGACCGCTAGGACTACCGCGCCGCCCAGCAGGTCCCCTAGAAGCTGGGCGGCGGCCAGCGCCCCGCTGGCCGAACCGCGCCGGTCCGCGGGGAATAGTTGGGGGATCAGGGCGCTGTAGGGGGAGATGGCTAGGTTGCTGCCCAGCTGAACGACCAGCAGGCTGAGCAGCAGAGCCATGAAACTATGGGCGTGGCCCAACCAGAGCACGCCCGCCAGGTCGAGGGCGCTGCCAGCGGCGATGAGCGGCCAGCGCATCCCCCAGCGATCGGACCCATAGCCCACCAGCGGGGGAAGGAGCAAGGGGATGAGCGCGCTCAGGCTTAGGAGCAACCCCAGCGCGCCACCCCGCGCGTCTGGAGGGACCAGCTGGCTGATCCTCTGGGGCAGTAGGACCGGCAGCAGCACGAACCACTGCAAGCTGCTCGCCGACCACAGCGCGCTGAGGGCGGCGGTCCGAGCGGGGCTCCACGGCGCGGTGGAACGCACGCGGCCAGGCTAGCACGGGTCCGCTATACTGGTCCTGGGCCGGGATGGCGGAACGGTAGACGCAGCAGACTTAAAATCTGTCGGAGGTATCTCCATGCGGGTTCGAGCCCCGCTCCCGGCACCAGAAATCAGTTGATCACGGCTTGGCGCAGCTCCAGGCCGCCGCCTTGTCGGTCGAGCAGGACCGCCGACCCATCGGTGATGGTCCCGGCCAGCAGAGCCCTGGCCAGCTTGGTCTCGACCTCCTTGGCGATCACCCGCTTGAGCGGGCGGGCTCCGTAGTTGGGGTCGTAACCGTGCTGGGCTAGGTACTCCAGGGCCGTGTCGCTGAGCTGCAGGGCGATGCGGTGCTCAGCTAGGCGCTGGCGCAGGCCGCTGAGCTGGATCTCCACGATCCTGCGCAGGTCAGCGGGGGTGAGCGAGTCGAAGACGATGACATCGTCGACGCGGTTCAGGAACTCCGGCCGGAAGGCCCTCTGCACTTCGCCCAGAACCTGCTCGCGGATGGCCTCTTTGCCCAAGCCCTGCTGGGAAGCTTCTAAGATCCTCGCCGAGCCCAGGTTGGAGGTCATCAGGATCAGGGTGTTCTGGAAGTTGACGGTGCGGCCGTGGCCGTCGGTGAGGCGGCCGTCATCGAGGACCTGCAAGAGCAGATTGAACACGTCTGGATGGGCCTTCTCGATCTCATCCAGCAGGATCACGCTGTAAGGCCTGCGGCGCACCGCCTCGGTCAGCTGGCCACCCTCCTCGTAACCGACGTAGCCGGGAGGAGCCCCGATCAAGCGAGCCACTGCGTGGCGCTCCATATACTCGGACATGTCCAGCCGGGTCATGGCCTCCTCGCTGTCGAATAGGAACTCGGCCAGAGCCCTAGCTAGCTCGGTCTTCCCTACCCCGGTGGGCCCCAGAAAGATGAACGAGCCGATCGGGCGCTTGGGGTCCTTGAGGCCGGCCCGGGCCCGGCGCACCGCGTCGGAGACGCTGGCGATAGCCTCGTCTTGGCCGACCACCCGGCTGTGCAGCTGCTGCTCCAGGTGCAAGAGCCGCTCGCGCTCACCCTCCAGCAACCGCTCCAAAGGGATCCCGGTCCAGCGGGATACCACGCTGGCAACGTCCTCCTCGGTCACCTGCTGGTGGGCGAACTCGGCGTTCTTGAGCTTGCGCTCCAGCTCGGAGACCTCCCGCTCCAGCTGGGGGAGCTTGCCGTAGCGCAGCTCGGCGGCCCGGTTGAGGTCGTAGTCGCGCTCGGCCGCGGCGATCTGGGTACGCACGCTGTCCAACTCCTCGCGGCGCTGGCGCAGGGTCTGCAGGTCACCGCGCTCCGCCTCCCAGCGAGAGCGCAGGCTGGTCAGCTCGTCGGTCAGGCCGCGGATCTGGCTCTCGATCTCCAGCAGGCGGCTCTGGCTCTCCTCGTCGTGCTCGCGGCGCAGCGCCTCGCGCTCGATCTCCAGCTGCAGCTTCCGGCGCTCTAAGCTGTCGAGCTGCTCGGGGCTGGATTCCAGGGTCATGCGCAGCCGGGCAGCCGCCTCGTCGATCAGGTCGATAGCTTTGTCCGGGAGCTGGCGGTCAGCGATGTAGCGCACCGCCAGGGTGGCCGCCGCCACCAGCGCCGGATCGGTGATCTCGACGTTGTGGTGCAGCTGGTAGCGCTCCTTGATCCCGCGCAGGATGCTGACGGTATCCTCCAGGCTGGGCTCATCGACGTAAACCGGCTGGAAGCGCCGCTCCAGAGCGGCGTCCTTCTCGATCTCCCGGTACTCCTTGAGCGTGGTGGCCCCGATCAGGTGCAGGTCGCCCCGGGCCAGGGCCGGCTTGAGCATGTTGCCCGCGTCCACCGCACCCTCGGCCTTGCCCGCACCGACGATGGTGTGCAGCTCGTCGATGAACAAGATGACCTCGCCGGCGCTCTCGGAGACCTCGGCGATCACCGCCTTCAGCCGCTCCTCGAATTCACCGCGGAACTTGGCGCCGGCCAGCAGGGTGCCCATCTGCAAGCCGACGATCCGGCGGTCCTTGAGGCCTTCTGGGACGTCGCCTTTGGCGATGCGCTGGGCCAGGCCCTCCGCGATGGCGGTCTTACCCACCCCCGGCTCCCCGATCAGGACCGGGTTGTTCTTGGTCCTGCGCAGCAGGATTTGGATGGTGCGGCGGATCTCGTCATCCCGGCCGATCACCGGGTCTAGCTTCCCGTCGCGGGCCAGCTCGGTCAGGTCGGTCCCGTACTTCTTCAGGGCGTCCTGGACCGGTTCGCTGGACTGGCTATCCACCCGCCGGCCCTTTCTACCGCTCTCCAGAGCGCTGCGGTAGACGTCGGCCGGGGGCAGGCCGGGACCCCGAATTTTCTCCAGCAGGGCCAAGCCCAGCACGTCTAGGGCGACGAAGCTGTCCTTGAACTCCTGGGCTAAGGCCTCGGCGCGCTCGATGGCCTGGGCCGTCTCCGGGGCCAGGTGGAGCTGGGTTCCGCTCACCTTGGGGAGGCTCTCCAGCTGGCGGTTCAGCGCCTGCTCGGCCAAGGCCGGGTCGCCGCCAGCCCGGCGGGCGATGCTGGCTACTGGGCTGTCCTCGGCGCGCAGCGCGGCCAACAGCAGGTGCACCGGGGTCAGCGCGGCGTGGCTATGGCTCTGAGCGATCTGCTGCGCAGCCGCCAGGGCCTGCAGGGTCGCTTCAGTAAAGCGTTGTGGGTTCATGATCGGCTCCTCGCGACAGACATATCACAGACAAGAGTATATTAGTTGAGTTCTATATTGTCAAGTTTTATGAAAACCCCTCTTCATCTTTCCCAGGGTCCAGGTCCGGAACCAATCCGCGGTCCAGCGCGTATCCTGGGGTATGCGCCGCCTGCAACGCTCGCTCTTGTCGGCCCTGATGTTGGCCGCCCTCAACCTAGCCCTCGCCTCCACCGGAGGTGGCTTCGGCGGCGGATTCTCCGGCGGAGGGGGCGGGGGGTTTGGCGGCGGAGATCTGGGCGGCGGGCTGGGCGGCTTCTCCGGTTTCGGCTTCTTCCCCTTCTTCTTCGGGGGCTTCGGCGGAAGTTTCTGGATCATCTTGGTCATCCTGATCATCGCGCTCAACTATGGCCGGCGGATGCGCCGCCGAGGTGGGGGCATAGGTCTTCGGGGGTTGGGGGGGTTAGGCATGGACCCCACCATCGACGCCGAGCGGCTCCAGATCATGCTGAGCCCAGCCAGGGAGATCAAGATGTCCCTGCAGCGCACCGCCCAGTTCGGGGACGCCAGCAGCAACGCGGGCCTAGCCCAGATGCTCCGGGAAGCCGCACTCACCCTGCTGCGCCACGAGAGCGCGTGGTGCTATGGCAGCCTGGTGCAGCAGCACATGCCGGTAGGGACTGCCGAGCGGCAAGTCGCGGCCTGGGCAGCCGAGGCCAGGAGCCTCTTCACCTATCAGACCACCAGCAACTACGGCGGCTACAGCTCGGGGCCGTCGGGCCCGGTCTCGGCTGGCGGCCAGTACTTGGTCGTCACCATCGCGATCGCCGCTGGCAACCTGCCCAAAGTCACTGGCCGGGCCGACAGCGCGAGCATCCGCCAGACCTTGCTGGCGCTGAGCGTCTTGCGGGGTGGGGATCTGCTGCGCGTCGAAGTGGTCTGGAGCCCCGACGCTGAAGGGGAGTTCCTGAGCGAGGACGACGCCATCCGGCTCTATCCCAACATGGAGAAGCTGTAGTGGAAGGAATCACAGTCAATCTCGACGACCAGTACCTGATCTGCACGGGGGACACCCCAGCGGACGCGCTACCCGGGCGGATCGGCGCGCCCTTCTACCTGGCCCTGTGCCCGCTCCCGCTCCCGGTGCGCCGCCTGATCGGCCGCGGCGGCTTCGGAGAGCTGTCGTTGCCGCTTAGGGCGCAGGTGCTGGGATTGCGCTACCGCAGCCGCTCCGGGGCAGTCTCGGTGGGTGGCCGGGTGGTCAAAAACGTCATGGGCTATGACCTGACCCGGCTGCTGATCGGTTGCGGGGTGGAATGCGTCGAGGAGGTGACCTTCCGGATCCGCCCCGGCCGCCAGCGCCACTTGGCCCGGCCGCGGGCGGCCGGCGCCTTCCAGCCGGAGCTCTTCGCGGAGTTGGGTTGGTCCCACGCCTGGAAAGACAGCGCCCAGCTGCACCTGCTAGGGGACGGGAAGACGCCGCCGGGCCCCTGGCAGGAGTGGACCGGGCCGGCAGCTGGGCCGGAGCCGGGCGAGCTGGAAGACGCCAGAGGGCTCTTGGCCCTGCAGCCACCGGCCCACCCCTTGGCCGAGCGGGTGCTCAGGGAGCTGGAGCTGGTCGCGCTGGATTCCTAAATCGGATCGGCAAGAAGGCGGTAGCGTTCGCAGGGTAAGAGCTGGAGCTGGTCGCGCTGGATGCCTAGCTCAGCCGGCCGCGGCGCGGGACCGTCCGGGGAGCTGGGGCCCTCGCCGCCAGCGGGCTGCGCTCGGGTGCCGCCGCAGCCCGCGGGGAGCTCAGGGAGCTAGGCCTCCGCCCAGCCGGAGCAGGAGGCGAAGACCTGCTGGGCTGCCGGAGGGCAGCGCGCTGTCATGTCACCCCAGGAGGCCGCCGCGCGCCCGGGGCGAGGGGGGCCGCTGCACGCTGTGGTGGAGTCCGGCAGCGTCCGGGTACGGCGGACCAGCTCAGGGCGGGCCGGCTAGGGAGGGCGGCGAGGGGGCTGCCCCGATGTTCTATGGTGTGCTCTGAGCGATGGGCCAAGCGGACACCGCACCGGATCAGACTGGGACTGGGCCAGGCGCGCTTCCACGGAGCGAGCCCGGGCCCGGTCAGCGCGGGGAGCCCGGCGGCATCGCTCCCGCGAGGGCAGAAGGAGGTCGCCGTTGACGCCGGATCAATGGATCGTCTTCCTGGTCCTGGGCGGGACACTGCTGTTCTTCATCACCGGCTGGCTGCGCTACGACTTAGTCGCCCTGGTCGCCCTGCTGGCGCTGGCAGTCAGCGGGGTGCTGCAGCCCAAAGAGATCTTCGCCGGTTTCAGCAACGAGGCCGTGATCAACATCGCCGCAGTTCTGATGATGGGGCGCGGCCTGCGCGAGAGCGGGGTCGTCGAAGTGCTCGCCGAACGGTTGGGCCAGCTCGGCGAGCGTTTCGGCATCTCGCTGCGGTTGGGGCTGCTGGGCGCAGCCACCAGCCTCCTGTCCGGCTTCGTCAGCGACGTCGCTACCTTGGCGCTGTTCCTACCGGTAGCGACCAAGCTGGCCCGCAAGCAGAAAACCTCCCCTGGGCGCATGCTCATGCCCTTAGCCGCGGCGGCCATGCTCGGCGGTACCCTCACCCTGATCGGTACCTCGGTCAACATGGCGATCGCGGGGTACCGCGCCCAACTGGGGGGCAGCGGCTTCGGCATGTTCTCTTTCACCCCGGTCAGCGCAGGCCTGGTGATCGTGGGTCTGGCCTTCGTGGCCCTGATCGGCTGGCGGCTGCTGCCCGACCGGAGCGGCGGGACGCTGGAGGAATTCAAGACGGAAGACTACCTCACCGAGGTGCGGGTGCAGGGCGAGTCCAAGTTCATCGGCAAGACCATCCGCGAGCTGGAGGACTCCACCGGTGGCGACATCGACGTGCTCACGCTGCTGCGCGACGGGGTACGGAGGGTGGCGCCCTCCGGCGCGCGCACCCTGCAGGAAGGCGACCTATTGATCGTGCGCGGGGATCCGGAGAGCCTAGAAGCGGTGATCGCCCACGCCGGGCTGGTGCTCGAGGCCCAAAAGCAGCAAAAGGAGCAGCGGGAGGAGCAGAAGAAGAATCCGGACGGGGAGAAGGCGGCGCACCGGCCGGCCGAAGGTACCGGCGAAGCAGCTGCGCCCGCAGCCGAGGCTGAGGCCGAGGGCGGCGCCCAGATCGTCGAGGCGGTGGTAATGCCGCGCTCGGGCGCAGCTGGGCGCACCGCCGCAGGCCTGAGGTTGCGCGAGCGCTACGCGATCAACGTCTTGGCTATCTCCCGCGCAGCCGGCCCCCTGCGGGCTCGCCTGCGCGACATCCGCTTCGAGGCGGGCGACGTGCTGCTGCTGCAGGGAAGCAAGGCGACCCTGCAGCAGAGTTTCACCGACCTGGGCCTGCTGCCGCTGGCCCAACGCGAGCTGCGGTTGGGCCAGCCGCGCAAGGCCCTGTTGGCCTTCTTGGTCTTCGGCCTGGCCCTGCTGGCCGCCACCTTCCACCTATTCAGCGTACCGGTCTGCCTGCTCGGCGGGGCGGTAGCCATGATCCTGCTGCGGCTGCTCTCGCTGGAGGCGGCTTACGCGGCGCTGGAGGGGTCGGTCCTGGTCCTGATCGGCGCCATGCTCACGGTGGCGGGCACGCTGCAGAGCAGCGGCGCCAGCAAGCTGATCGCCTCTCCGATCCTGGCGCTGGCGCAGCACCTGCCGCCAGTGGGAGCGCTGGCCTTGGTCTACGCCGTCACCATGCTGATCGCTGCCGGGACCAACTACGTCGCCACCGCAGTGCTGATGGCGCCGGTGGTGCACAGCGTGGCCCAGGGGCTGGGCTTTTCGGTGGATCCCTTCCTGATGGCCGTGGCCTACGCCAGCGTCACAGCCTTCATGACACCCATCGGCCACCCCTGCAACACCTTGGTGCTGGGACCGGGCGGCTACCGCTTCAGCGATTACCTGCGCATGGGTCTTCCCCTATCCATCCTGACCGCGCTGACCGCCAGCCTGCTGATCCCGGTGTTCTGGCCGTTTCATTGACAGCTAGGACCACCTTAGCCCAGCCCAGCGCGCAGCTGCCCCTGCTACTAAGCGCTATTCCTGCGGGGCCTGAGACCAGCTAGGTACCCTGCCCCTAGCTCAGAAGAGCTCCTGCTCGCCGAAGGGTTGGTAGTCCGCGAAGAGCAGGGGGGTGCGGCAGAGCCGGTCATAGTCGCTGCCGTGGCGGGTCAGCTCGAAGACGTAGACCGCACCGTCGCGGAAAGTGTAGAAGACCCGCTCGTCGACGCCGCCCTTGGGGTAGCCCAGAGCCTCCCCTCCCCCGCTCTTGCGCTCGCTCTGGCTGTCCCGGTTGGGCATCCGCAGCCTGCGCAAAACTTTACGGTAGGCCGCCTGTTGGCTGGAGTCCAGGTGTTCCCAAGCCTGCTTGGCGCGCTTGGAGAACCGGAGCGGGACGCTCTGGGCAGCTTCCTCTTCATCCGAGAAGGCCCGGTAGTAGGCTTCGCCCAGCGGGGAGAGCAAAGTGGTTCCGTCCGACTGATCTTCCAGAAGCATCTGCACGGCCTCTGGCTGAGGGAGCTGCGCAGCGCGGGCGCGCACCTGGCGGGTCGGCCTGGGCTCTTCGTCGACCCACTCGAAGAAATCGGCGCTCTCTAGGATCAGACCCGTGTCCCAGCCGATCGGCGAGGGCGGAATCTCGATGATGTCCTTAAAACTCTCGTGGATGTAGTACACCGGTACCCGAAAGACCAGGCCCAGCACGGTAGCGTAAGCTACCTCCGGCTTGAAACCCCCGGTGGCGTTGATCGCCACTTCCCGGGCGCGGCGCCGGGCCGCGGTGACGCGCTGGGCCAGCAGGTGCACCAGGGCGCGCAGCCCGTAGTCAGCAAATCCGGCCGCCTTCTGGGTGAGCCCGGGGACGCGGTGCACTGCGCAGGTGTAGCCCAAGGTGCGCAGATAATCCTCCAGGTAGCGGCTGCAGCGCGAGCCGCTGTCGGTATCGCTGTGCAGCAGCTCGACTTCGTCTCCCTGCTCGAGAAACCGGCTCAGGAAGTTGAGCTCAGCGCAAGCCGCCTGGGGATCCTCTCGGATGAAGGCCTGCACTGCCAGGGCATCCGAAAAGTCGGTTCCCTGGCGCTTGGCGTTGTTCTCTAGGCTAGCTCCGACGGTGTTCAAGATCGTGCGCATCGGTTGGTCACCTCTCCGTTAGGGTAAAGCACTCCCCCAAGACCTCATCGGCCAGCCTCAGGAGACCGGTATCTCGGCAGACGAGGTTCAGTCCGAGTCCGAGCGGGCGATTTTGCCGCAGAGCGGAGACGTCGACCCGGTAGCGGCCCCGGATACCGCTCAGGATACCGCGCTGCCGCCAGCGGCTGAGCAGCTCGGTGGTGCTCACCCGGGCGGCGCCGATCAAGGCTCCCGCATCGCTCCGGCGAGCGTGAAGGCGGCTTGGATGCTCGACGACGGTTACTTGACTTCCGCGCGCGCTTTACATAAGCTGAGCTTGGAGGCTCTGTTGGGATAAAATCCCCACACTGCCTTTTTTATTTTTCCATACCGAGTGCGAAGGTCATCGATGTAGGTGAAACTCCAAACCGGAAATTGTGGGTTGCCTTCTTTTTCCCGCCGCGAGCAGTAGCGCAAACGCTTCAATTTTTCCTGGTAGGGCTTTAATTCCTCCCGCGCAGGAAGGTGCATAGAGGGCAACCTAAAGCCCCAGGAGACGCAGTAAGCGACCAAATCCGCAATCTGAACTCCCGTGGTCAGGTCGCTTTGCACGAAAAAAGGCTCAGGGATCACCAAGCTCGATCGTGATCTGCCCGTCGTGGTTTCTTTGAAGTAGCGGTGCGCCTGGTCGACGAGCAGGTGACTTTTGGCTTTTTCCAGCTCGTCAAAAACGAGAATACCTTGCTCCGGGTAGCCAGATGTATCTTTTTTATCTTCAAGAAAATAAAAGAAGCGCTCGAACAGATAGGCGTAATCCTTTCGTAGACCGTCGGACCTGGATTGGGGCGCGTCTTTAGCGACAATGCTGGCAAACGCTCTCGATTGATATCCCTCGCAAATCGAAAAAACATCTTCTACATAGGCGATTTTTGCAAGGGCTAGCGCTTTCAAATGGCGCTCAGTATCCCGAGAAGCGCCGTCGTCCAAGATCGCTTTGGCCAGAGCTGGTATTTCGTTTTCCGGCAGCTCGCAACCGAGTTGCGCGTGCCTAAAGACCTTCCTCTTCAGAATCTGCTTACCCTTCAGCTCCCTGACCCCGTCACTGTAGCGCCGGCCAAAACGCGCCACCTCGGCTTTATGTATCTCTTGCACCAGGCTCCACAGGGAATTGTCCCGGATCGCCATGCCAGCGAGGACCTCATAAGGGGATTCTTTGTGGTCTTGACCGCTTTCGTCTAAGAATAAAAACCACGCCATTTGTGCAATATGCTACGCACAGGGCACGTCACCGAATGCCTCGCGGGATACCCGCTCGCTGGAGATAGGCCCGCTTTCTCTCGCCCCACCAACCAGCGCCCAGAAAGTGACGCTGCACTCCGGAGGGGCTAGACGGTTCAGTCCGAGTCCGAGCGGGCGACTTGCCGCAGAGCGGAGACGTCGACCCGGTAGCGGCCCCGGGTACCGCTCAGGATACCGCGCTGCCGCCAGCGGCTGAGTAGCTCGGTGGTGCTCACCCGGGCGGCGCCGATCAAGGCTCCCAGCTCCTCTTGGGTGAGGTCGAGCTCCAGAGCCGAGCTGCCGTCCCCTAGATCTCTACCCAGCCGGTAGGTGAGGCCCAGCAGGCTCCTGGCCAACCGCTGCTCCAAGGGGCGGTGGTCTTCGGCGAGCCTCCGCTCCAGGTCAGCCAAGCGGCTAGCCAGCAGGGAGCTGAACACCGTCAGGATCCTAGGGCGCCTTCTAGCAACCTCCAGCCACTGCTCCCTGGATACCGGGCAGACCATGGCCGGCTCGCTCAAGCAGGTGGCTTCGGTATGGCGCTGCCGGGCGTCGGTCAGGAAAGACTCCCCGAAGATGTCGTCTGGAACAGCGACCCTAAGTATCCTCTGGCCTTTGGGCAGGGGCAGGGAGAGCTTGACCTGGCCGCCGAGCAGCAAGAAAAAGTGGTCAGCCGGGTCACCTACCCGGTAGACCGCTTCGCCTTTGCGCAGCGGTCTGGGCGGGCAGATGACCGCCAGATCGCGCAGCTCCTCCTCGGTGAGCAGGGAGCGGAAGCCGGTCTGGTCGATGGTCCAGATCACGTCGGCAGGCTGCCGCTCGGGGTCTGGTCGCCGAGCAGTCCAGAGGTTTCTGAGCAGCAGAGCGTCCACCTCCCAGCTTACTCAGGCCAGAATACCAGCAGCCCCGGGAGGAGCTCCTCCCGGGGCCCGCGCAGCAGCCTATTCAGGTAGGAGGGAGCTCTCCCCTGGCCGGATAGTCCTTGGCGATCACGTAATCGACCGCTCCTAAGATATCGGCGAAGCGCGGCCGGGCGAAGGGCATGGTCTGGACCGCTGAGAAGTAGAGGGTGCCGTCCGGGCGCACCAGAAACAGGCCGGGCTCAGAGAAGCGCTCCGGCTCCTCTACGCCGGTCGAGGTCTTACCCTGCCCGGCAGACAGAAACAGGCCCCAGGACCTGGCGACCTCTAAGGGCAGGCCGTAGCCCACGCTCAGGCCGGAGAGGTCCCACTGGGAGACCGCCTGCGCAGCGCGCTCCTGGTTGTCGCTGCTGACCGCCACCGGGAATACGCCGCGCCGCAGGAATTCGTCCACCTTGCTGTGCAGGTCGGTGACGTAGGCCTTGCAGACCGGGCAGTGCAGGCCGCGGTAAAACACCACCAGGGTGAAGCGCTCCGGGTGGTTGGCCAAAAGGTCAAAAGTGCCCCCTCCCACCAGGGAAACCCGCAGGGGCGGGACCGGTTGGCGGGGAATCAGGGGAGTGAACGCTGCCGGCATGGAACCTCCTGAAGCCCTGAAGCGCGGAGATCCGCACCCCTAGGGAAAGTACGGTGTCAGTCTAGGCGATCTGCGAGCGCTTGGCCAACCTGGACCAGACCCAGCCCCCCAGCCACTCGCAAGGGGCGCTGGAATATTTCTGCAACCAGGCGATCAGGAGACCGAACAGCAGGTGGGCTAGGTAGACGGTAACGGCGAACTTGAGACCGAACTGGTCGCCGAAGTAACCGGCGCCGATCACCAAGACCACCGGGCTGAGCAGAAATCCGGTCCCGATGAGCAGGGCGTAGAGAACCGGTCCCCAAGCGGAGCGCTTGCCGAAGAGCAAGAAATAGAGGACCACGAAGTTGACGCCATTCCAGAAGTGGTCGGCCCAGCCGACCAGGTTGCTGAACAGATCGGGGCCGACCATGACCCTGCCGGTGATCTGCACGCCCATCAGCATGGGCATCGATCCGGGCATCGCCGCGAACACCCGGAAACCGATCACCCGCACCAGCTCCAGGCCCGCCGTGGCGAGGACACCGACCCACAGGCCCGAGACCCAGGCGCTCGTCAACCGCCGCCAGCCCAGAATTTTTCCGAGCAGGGCCAGCAACAGGAGCAACATGAGGCCCGGGATCAACGCGGTCAGGGCGAGGTGGTGGAAGGTAGCGCGGCCGGTCGAAGCGTACGCAAAGAGGTTGGCGCCGGTCAGAGCCAGCAGGAGCAGCGTGGCCAAGACGCCCAGCAGCTCGGGGATACGCTCTTTGCGGAGCAGCATGGCTTTACTTGGTCGCCTGGGCGGCGATGGCGGTGAGTTTGGCGTCGATCATACCCAGCATCTCGGCCAGCTTGGCGTTCATGGAGGTCTTGAGCATGGAGTCAGCCCAGAGCTGCGCCGGGTTCAGGAAACCGACGTAAGTGGTGTTGTGGGCTTCCCAGACGTAGATACGGGCTGGGATCAGCAACCCGACCGCGGGGTCCATGGAGAAGAGCGCCTTCCCCACCACCGGATTGCCCACGAAGAAAGCCTGGGCTCCCTGCAGCTGCAATCCGGTCTGCGAGAGCACCGCCGCCTGGTTGAGCTGCCCGAGGACCATCAACCCGTTGGCGGCGATAGCCTGCTTGAGCGCGGCGATGGTGCCACGGAAGGAATGGCTGGAGCTGTCCTTGACGAACTGCACCGAGCCAGCCAAGGCCCCTGCTCCCAGAGCTGCGCCGGCCAACAAGGTTCCGGCAAGGGCTAGACCCAAGACATTGGTGTTTTTCATCTTCTCCCCTTTCTCGCCCAGCTCCCTGGGCAAGGGCATCTTCCTGCCAGCAGCAAGGGAGTGGTGTCGTCCAGGCGACATGCGCGCTTCTCCCTGGCAGCGGGCCGGGCGGGGGCTCCGGGGTATCGCCCCTGGACCGCTGCGCGCCCGGAGGATAGGCCGCCTACGGCAGCACCGCGGTCCCCGACTGCCTCAAACCGCTGCGCGCCCGGAGGGTAGGCCGCTGCGCCCGCCAAAGGGCGGTGAGTTTCAAGAATGCCTGGCGGGGACTAGGCCGAGAAGGTTTCCCCCCCGCCTATGGACCCCAGCTGCACAACGGAGGACGCGCCCTGAAGCTGGTCCGGGCGCGGGGCGCAGTGAGCTGGCGGCGAGGGACTGGCCCGCAGCACACCAACCCCAGGGCGCAAGGTAGCGGGACCAGGCTGGCGAATCCACTACCAAGCTCTCCAGGCGGCCCCCGCCCCGGGGCCGCAGGGACCCAGACGAGGGGGCCTAGCTCCAGGCCGACCGGCGCCGCGGCCAATTTCCCTAGAGGGCTCAGCTAGAGAACCCAGCCGCAGCAGCCGATGAGGGCGTTTCTATAGTCGGAAAACTGCACTCAGGACCGAGGCTTTTCAGCAGCGGGACCCGCGTACCCGAGAATACCCAGCGACTACCCAAAGAACTCGCGCGAGCAGATCTTATCTGGCGTCACTGATTGTCCGCCCCCAGGTGCAAGGTGGGTATGAGGGCCACCAGGGTCGACCCCAGGTGCAAGGTGGGTATGAGGGCCACCAGGGCCGAGACCCAGAGCTCAGTGGACCCGGGCGTCCCGGTTTGACGCAGGTCTGTGCTGCAGTGGAGGTGGGCCAGCTAGAACCTCCCCAGCAGCGGGCCCAGGAGGTGAAGATGCGCGGAGAAACTTGACAGACCCTGATCTTTTGGTCAGAGTGAGGCGATCATCCGAGCTTCAGGCTAGCTTCACAGCTGAACATCCAGCCCCTGACAGCCTGAAATCCCTCCTGAGGAGGTCTGTTTGGCACACAGCGATGACCCGAACCGAGCCCCTACACCTGGCCAGCCGGTGTACTACGCCCATACCCATGACAACCCAGCCCTCTGGCAGCCGCTCAGGGAGCACGCCAGCGAGGTAGCCAGGCTAGCCAGCGCGCGCGCCGGCTTCTTCGGGGAAGCCGAGAGCGCCCGAGTCGCAGGGCTGTTCCACGACATCGGGAAGTACGGAGACCTCTTTCAGAGGCGGCTGCGCGGGGAGGAGAAGGGGCTGGACCACTGGTCGGCCGGTGCCGACATCGCCCTGCGGGACTACCAGAACGTCTACCTAGCCGCCGCAATCCAAGGGCACCATATCGGCCTGCAGGGCACTTCCCGGGACGCATGCCAGGAGATGCTCCTGAAGAACCTGCAAAGCCATCACCCCCTAGGGTTGCGGTTGACCGAGACCGACACCGGGCTCCTCAAGCGCCGGCTGGCTGCAGACCTAGGAACTCTACCGGACGCAGAGGGGATCAAGCGCCGGGTAAAAGAAGGCGCCGCCAGCATGCTGGATACCCGGATGCTGTTCTCGGCGCTGGTCGACGCCGACTACCTGGATACCGAGCGAGCGATGCACCAAGGAGACCCCAACTGGCTCCCCCGGCCGGTGGCTCCCCCGCTGCAGGCCGGAGCAGCTCTAGAGCTGGTCGACGCCTATCTCGGCGAGCTGCAGGGTGATCCCAAAATCCCCGCCAAGACGCGGGCGGTACGCCGGCAGCTAGCTGACCTCTGCCTAGAAGCCTCCCGCTGGCCGGAGCATATCTTCACGCTGACCGCTCCTACCGGTAGCGGAAAGACTCTGGCTATGCTGCGCTTCGCGCTAGCCAGGGCTACCCATGACCCCAAGGTGCGCAGGATCATCGTGGTGCTACCCTTCCTGAGCATCCTGGACCAGACCGTCGGCACCTATCGCCAAGTCCTGGGCAGGCTCGGCGAGCACTATATCCTGGAGCACCACAGCCTAGATACCCAAGCGGACCACCTGTCCAAGGAGAACGTCCCGGAATACACCCGAGAGCAGCACCTGCTCGCGGAAAACTGGGAAGCGCCGGTGATCATCACCACCAGCGTCCAGTTCCTAGAAAGCTTGCACGCCAGTAGGCCTTCGGTCTGCCGCAAACTGCACAACATCGCCGGAAGCGTGGTGCTCTTCGATGAAGTGCAGACCCTGCCAGCCAAGCTGGCGATTCCCACCCTGAAGACCCTCTCGCACCTAGCGACCGACAAGTACGGCTGCACCGTCGTCTTCTCCACAGCGACCCAACCAGCTTTCTCAGCGCTGGACCCGCTGATCCAGCAGGGAGAGCCCCCAGGTCACGGGTGGCGCCCGAGGGAGCTAGTTCCCGATCACCGGGCGCTGTTCACCCAACTCAAGCGGGTCAAAGCAGACTGGAGGCTGGAGCAGGCCGCCAGCTGGGAGGAGGTCCTCTCCTGGATCAAAGCGTCCGAGCAAGCTCTGTGCATCGTCAATCTCAAGCGGCACGCCTCTCAGCTGACCCTTCTAGCCCAGCAAGCTGGCCTAGAAGGCCTCTACCACCTCTCCACCGCCCTCTGCCCGGCGCACCGACGGCGGCAGCTCGACCGCATCCGCCGTGCGCTGGCTGCCGGGGAGCCTTGCCGGGTCCTGGCCACGCAGTGCGTGGAGGCTGGAGTCGATCTGGACTTCCCCAAGGTCTTCAGGGCGCTGGGCCCCCTGGACTCGGTCGCCCAGGCCAGCGGCCGCTGTAACCGCAACGGGCTGCTGGAAGGCGGAGGCGAGCTGGTCGTCTTTAAGCCCGAAGAGCAGCGCTATCCCTCGAAGGCCTACCAGCAGGCAGCTGAGGTCGCCCAAAACTTGGTACGCGCCCTGGGGTCTCTCGACCTGGACGATCCGCAGACCTATCAGAGCTACTACGCGCAGCTCTATACCCTCGCCCGGCTCGAAGACGAAAAGATCGCGGAGTCCATGAAGGCCCAAAACTTCTCCAAGCTGTCCGAACAATACCGCCTGATCGAGCAGCGCGCCGTCAACGTGGTGGTGCCCTATGACGGAGCGGCCGAGGCCTTGATGGCCGAAGGTTTGCAGGGAATCCACGCGGGGTGGATACGCCGGGCTAGGCAGTACAGCGTCCCGCTCTACCTGGGGAAGAAGAGCCCGTCTTACCTGGAAACCCTGTTCTTCCGCGGCCCCCGCGGGCAGCAGGCTGAGGACTGGTATCTCTGCCAGAAGGAAGACCCTTTCACTTTGAGGAGCTACTACGACCCCATGCTCGGCCTGCTGCCGGAGGAAGCCGGTCTCGAGCAGGACACCTGGCAGGGCGTGTTCTGAGAGTGCTACTTGGGAAAGGAGGCAGCTTGAAAACATTCGAGTTAGAGGTATGGGGGAGCCTAGCCTGTTTCACCAGGCCGGAGTTCAAGGTAGAGCGGTTCAGCTACCCGGTCATCACCCCGAGCGCCGCCAGGGGCATCTTCGACGCCATCTACCTGGACTTCACCAAGGAGGTGCCCAAGCAGCCGGTCATGTACTGGCAGATCGAGCGCATCGAGATTTTGGAGCCCATCCGCTACTTGGCGCTGATGCGCAACGAGGTCAAGGAGAAGGTCAGCGAGGCGAGCGTGCGGAAGTGGATGAAAGACCCCAGCAGCGTAGAGCCCATCCGGGCGGACGCGACCAACGAGGAGAGCGGTCAAGACAGCAAAGGCCGGACCCAGCGCCAGACGATCGCCCTGCGCGACGTCCACTACCGGATCTCGGCCAGAGCCGTGCTGTACCGCGAGGACTACGAGTTGCGGCAGAAGGTGGAGCGGAGCTTCGAGCGCCGCGCCAGCCACGGGCAATGTTTCTATCAGCCCTACCTGGGTTGCCGGGAGTTCACAGCCTACTTCGCGCTGGCCGAAGAGGGGAGCCACCGGAAAGCCCCCCAACCCACCTCGGAAGCGGTCGGCTGGATGCTCTACGACGTCTTCGACCTGAAGGCGCCCGGAAGCAAGCAGAGCGCCCCAGAGGTCAGCCTGTTCGACGCCCAAATTAGCCAGGGAGTCCTGGAAGTCCCGGACTACAGCAGCCCGAAGGTTCGCCGGGCCGCGGGGGCGAACTGATGCTCAGAGAATTAGTCGATTACGCGGAGAAAAAGTTGAGCGATACCGAAGCCGGCTTCAAGCAGAAAGACGTGCGCTGGTTGATCGGCGTCAGCGCTGACGGGAGGTTCACCGGTTTGATCCCTATGGACGAGGGGCAACTGCGGAGGCGCTGCCCCGACGCGAGCCAGCCTGAGCTCATGGCCATGCCCAAGGCGCTCAGGGCCTTAGGTCACTCCTGCACCCAGGGAGCCCACTTCTTAGCCGACAGCTGCCGAGTGGCTACCGGCCTAAAGCTCGAGGAAACCACCGAACCGGAGGCCGAGGCGAGCAAGTTCTTGGGGAAACACGAAGCCTTCGCCCTGCTGATCCTCCTGGCCAGCGCGGACCTCCCAGAGCTCTTGGCGATCCACCAGGTCCTGCAAGGTGGGTCCGAACACCAGAAACTCCAGGATGAGCTCCTGAGCAAGACCCGGGAGAAAGGCCCAGGGAAGCTCAAGGAGACCGACCGGGTCAGCTTCCTCTTGCAAGACTTGGGCTGCGTCCTAGACTGGCTTCCTGCACAAGAGTGGTGGAGGAATTTTCGGCTCCAGTTCTCGGAGAAGTCCGAATCGGAGAGCCACAAGATGGTATCCCTCGCCTCCGGAAAGCTGGTCACACCCGCCTCTACCCACGGGAAGATCACCCAGCTCGAGCGCCGCGGCACCGGGCTATCGCTGGTCAGCTACGACAAACCAGCTTTCGAGTCTTACGGCCTACGGCAGGGGGAGAACGGCGCTCTCTCCGAAGCAGAAGCCGCTGCCTATACCGCTGGTTTGGACGACCTGCTCAGGAAAGCGCGCCAGCTCGGAGATATGCGCGTCACCCTGTGGTGGAAGCAGGCTATCCAAGAAGAGGAAGACGCGGGTCTCTTCGACGCGCTTTTCGAGCCGGGGGCTGAAGAAGGTAACGCGACGGCGGCTCTCCAGCGAGCCAGGGAGCTCTTGGACGCGATCCGCTCGGGGAAGATCGCACCTAGGATCTCCGAGGCCCAGTTCTACAGCTTGGCGGTCAGTCCGGCAGCCGGGAGAGTTGTGGTCCGCCACTGGCAAACCGGTTCCCTAAAGTCTCTGGCAGAAGCGGTCGACGCTTGGTTCAGCGATCTGACCATGGTCGATTTCAGCGGCGCGCGGCTGGCTAGGCTACCTGGGCTGGGGCAGCTGATCGGCTGTTTACAGCGCCCGCGCAGACCAGATCAGAGAGCAGCGGACTACTTCAAACCGGTCAGATCGCTGGAGCTACCCCTTTGGAGGGCTGCCTTGAACCCCAGCGTTCCGATCCCCCGGGCGGCCCTGGTCAAGCTGATGGATAGCCACCGGGCCAGCGTCCTCTCGGGCGCGCTCGCCGAGGCCCTCGGCCCTTCTGCCCAGAGGGGGAATGCCATCGATGTCCGGGCCCGGATGAGCTTGATCAAAGCCTACTATAACCGCGCGCAGCGCAATCAGGGAGGTCACCAGATGAGTCCAGCCCTAGACCCTAAGCACCCTAGCCCGGCTTACCACTGCGGGCGCCTCATGCGCCTGCTCGCCCAGATCCAAGAAGCTGCCCTGGGGGACGTCGGCGCTGGAGTGGTCCAGCGCTACTACGGAGCCGCCAGCAGCACACCGTCTCTGGTCTTGGGCCGGCTCACCCGCTTGTCTCAGGCTCACCTGGGGCGGCTTTACCGGGATTCTGGCGGGCTGGCAACCTGGCTTGAACGCCAAGTGGCCGAGATCTGGGATTCGCTCGGTCAAGACGTCCCCAAAACCCTGAACCTGGAAGAGCAGAGCCTCTTCGCCCTGGGCTACTACCACCAGTGGGCCTCCAGCCATGGCCGCAAAGCTGTCATGGACGAGGGGGAGGGGCGGGCCGCTCCGCCGGATCAGACCGCCCCGCCAGAAACTAACTGAATCTAGCCCTTCAAGCCAGCTCGCTACAACAAACCCAATCGAATGCGCGCACAAGGAGAAAACTATGTCAGACGTCATCGCTAACCGCTACGAGTTCTTGCTCATGTTCGACTGCCAGGACGGCAACCCTAACGGGGACCCGGACAGCGGAAATGCGCCGAGGGTCGACCCGGAAGATGGGCACGGCCTGGTCAGCGACGTCGCGATCAAGCGGCGGCTGCGCAATTACGCTCAGCTCGAGGGAGCTCCGATTTTCATCCAGCACGGCACCAATCTCAACGGTCCCATCTTCGAAGCGCATCTCCAGACGGGCACGCAAGACACCGGAGACAAGTCGAAAAAGAACAAGGACCGGGTCTCTGCGGCCCGGAATTGGATGTGCCAAAACTTCTACGATGTGCGGACCTTTGGGGCGGTCATGAGCACAGGAGAGAACGCTGGCCAGGTACGAGGTCCAGTCCAGATCACCTTCGCCCGCAGCGTCGATCCGATCTTCAGCGCTGAAGTCACCATCACCCGCGGCGCCGTCGCCGAGGACATCAAGGCGAAGACCCTCGAAGACTACAAGAAGTGGGAGCGCGAGACCGACGAGGACAAGATCCGGACCATGGGCCGCAAGAGCCAGATTCCCTATGGCCTCTTCGTAGCTAGGGGTTTTGTGAGCGCCAATCTGGCACAGTCGACGGGCTTCGGCGAAGAGGACCTGGCATTGCTGGTGCGCGGCTTATGCAACATGTACGAGCACGACCGCAGCTCCAGCAAGGGGCTGATGTCGACCCAGAGAGTCTTCGTGTTCAAGCACGTAGGTTACGACCCCAACCCCCAGCAGCGGCAGCAGCAGGCACGGCTGGGTTGCGCTCCGGCCCACCGACTCCTCGAGCTCGGGGAGATCATCTCGGTGAACCGCCTGGACCAAAGCCTTCCCCCTCGCCATTTCAAGGACTACGAGGTACGTGTTGACCTGAGCAAGCTGCCTCGTGGTGTCGAGCTCCTTGAGCTCAAAGAGTGGGATCAAGAAGCGTTCAAGAGCGGCTGGATGCACAGCCAGAGCTAGCGGGCGGGAGGAGTTGGAACAAACGCAGGCGGCGCTCCCCTTTCCTGGGGCTGAGTGAGAGCTTCGCCCCTCACTCAGCCCGCTACCCGCGCATATAAGTACAGGACTAGGCCCGGACTAAAGGTCGCACCTGACGCACCCGACCCTCGGGCCAGGTGAGGATTGAAACAGGGCCGAAGCAGGATGGGAATCCCCATGGAGAATGACGAAGCTATTTTTATCAGCGCTCTTTCGCAGTATGCCTACTGTCCACGGCGTTGTGCCCTGATGTATCTGGAGGGTGAATGGGAAGATAACGAATACACCCTCAGAGGGACGCTCGCACATCAGAGGGTCGATCTGCCAGAGGGGATGGTACGCAATGGCGTGCGCGTCGAACGAGCTCTCCCCCTCTGGTCAGAGAGGCTCAACCTGGTCGGTCGCGCAGATGTGGTCGAGTTTCCAGAAGGAGAGCCGCCTTATCCAGTGGAATACAAGCTCGGTAAAAGCGGCGGACGGCTTAGCAGCGAGATTCAGCTCTGCGCCGAGGCGATGTGCCTTGAGGAGATGTTCGCAGTCAGCATTCAGCGCGGAGCTCTCTTCCAAAAGAGCAGCCAAAAACGCAGGGAGGTCCAGCTGACAGCAACGCTACGACAGGCGGTCGAGGCGACCGTCTACGAAGTCAGGCAGCTGCTACGGCAACAGGCACTCCCACCCCCTGTCGCCGACAAGCGGTGCCCAGATTGCTCCTTGATACATATCTGCATGCCAGAACTTCCCATTCGCCTAGCTCAGTTACTCGAGTCTTCCGAAGGGCAGGTCTAATTGGATGAGCACCTCGCTCCCCAACATCCTTTATATCCAGACCCAGGGAAGCTATCTCAGGCTAGAAGGAGATACTGTACGGGTCGAGCAGGACAGAGCTGTTATACGCAACATTCCTATACACCACCTAGGGGGGGTTGCTGCTTTTGGCAACGTATTGATCTCCCCATTTCTTCTGCACCGCCTTGCGAGCGATGGGCTCGAAGTTTCCTGGTTCACCGAGGGTGGGAGATTTCAGGGCAGGTTATCTGGACCCATTTCTGGTAATGTTCTGCTGAGAAAAGCCCAATACGCTGCCCTTCAGTCAGATAGCGCCACGATGTATCTGGCAAAGCAATTCGTCCGAGGCAAACTCCGAAACGCTCGAGCGCTGCTACAGAGAGCTGCCCGAGAGCGCGGTGAAACACCAGGTCTGCAGTGGGCCATCCTTGAGCACAAACAAGCGCTGGGAAGGCTCGAGCGTTGTAGTACCCTCGATGAGATACGTGGAGTAGAAGGTGCCAGCGCAAACAGTTACTTCCAGGTTTTTGGTGACCTGCTCTTATCAGAGGCCTTCAGCTTTGATGGTAGAAATAAGCGTCCACCACGGGATCCAGTCAATGCACTTCTGAGTTTCAGCTATGCGCTTCTTACGACCCAGTGCACGGCAGCTTTAGAAGGAGTAGGGCTTGATCCACAAGTGGGGTTCCTGCACTCTCTCCGCCCTGGCAGAAACGCTCTGGCCCTTGATCTGATGGAAGAATTTCGCCCTTGGTGGGCTGACAAGCTGGTTCTCGCCTTACTCAATCGGCGGCAGCTGGGTCCACATCACTTCGAAGCGCGACCAGGTGGGGCTGTCTTGCTCAACGAAGAGGGTAGACGGGAAGTCATCACCGGTTTCCAGAAACGGCGCCAAGAGATGATTCAGCACCCCCTACTCAAAGATCCTATCCCTATCGGACAACTCCCACACATCCAGGCTAGGCTCTTAGCAAGGTATCTCCGCAGGGACATCGAAAGCTACATACCTTTCGCAGGAAGGTAGTCCCTGTGTTGTGGATAGGATAGATATCCTCGTAGCCTACGATGTCGAAACCAGTTTAGATGGACCTCGTCGGCTCGCAAGAGTAGCTAAAATATGCAAAAATTTTGGACAACGAGTCCAGCTATCTGTCTTTGAGTGCCGGCTTACCAAAGCCCAGCTCATAGACCTCGAAGCCAAGCTTACCAATGTAATGCTTCCAGAAAGGGATAGCCTGCGCATCTATTTACTAGTTGGCGACCGAAAGACATACCTACGCACATTCGGCAGAGATCGGTATGAGGACTTTGATGACCCGCTGATCCTCTAGGCTAAGCCATGGGGACGCAGTTGTACCTCAAAGAGAGCTGGGCAAAGGGCAAGGCAATAGAAGCTCGCGAACCTGGTGCAGTCAAAAAACGACGAGAGATCCGCGCAGAGCCAACATCAACTTTGAGAGCAGCTTTTCTTAGATAAGGAGCAGTAATGGCCTCGAATATAAAGTCAAATTCGTGCGGTTCGCGTAATTAGCTTGAAAAATCCTGTTCAGTAGCGTAGATTTAATAGTGGTGTTGCACCCGACCCTCGGGCCGGGTGAGGATTGAAACCGCATCCGCCCAAGCGACGGAATAATCCAGGGCTGGTTGCACCCGACCCTCGGGCCGGGTGAGGATTGAAACCTAGCCCCCCCACGCCCCCATGCCCCCCTGGCGCGTTGCACCCGACCCTCGGGCCGGGTGAGGATTGAAACCTGCTCGGGGGCACCCGAGGCGGTACTCCGCCCGCGCGTTGCACCCGACCCTCGGGCCGGGTGAGGATTGAAACCGCATCCGCCCAAGCGACGGAATAATCCAGGGCTGTTGCACCCGACCCTCGGGCCGGGTGAGGATTGAAACGGCACCTCGGCACCCATGGGCATAAAGCAGCCCCATGTTGCACCCGACCCTCGGGCCGGGTGAGGATTGAAACTACTTATCAGCTGGTGCCAATGCCAAGCAGATACACGTTGCACCCGACCCTCGGGCCGGGTGAGGATTGAAACTCCGGCTCTCTGAGCGACGCTCCCGGCCTCTGGGCGTTGCACCCGACCCTCGGGCCGGGTGAGGATTGAAACCAGATCCGGGCGGGCGCCATCCAGGACGGCCGCGAGGTTGCACCCGACCCTCGGGCCGGGTGAGGATTGAAACGTGCTTTAGGGGCGTCGTCTGGTGTCGTTTTCCACGTTGCACCCGACCCTCGGGCCGGGTGAGGATTGAAACAAGCTCAGCGACCTCGAGCGGGAGAGGTACCAAGTTGCACCCGACCCTCGGGCCGGGTGAGGATTGAAACGGGGGCGAGATCGTAGATCTGGCCTGGGCGGGGGGGTTGCACCCGACCCTCGGGCCGGGTGAGGATTGAAACACTCCACCACCTCCCACTCCGGGTCATTCCCGGCGGGTTGCACCCGACCCTCGGGCCGGGTGAGGATTGAAACCAAATCACGCCGGCGGCTCCTCAGGCAGCAGGGCGGTTGCACCCGACCCTCGGGCCGGGTGAGGATTGAAACCTCCGCCGTGCGCCGCTCGGCCCCGCCCCTCGGCGGGTTGCACCCGACCCTCGGGCCGGGTGAGGATTGAAACCCAATCTGGATTTTTTCCTAGTTTCCGTGGAGGGAGTTGCACCCGACCCTCGGGCCGGGTGAGGATTGAAACCCGGGAGAACTATTTTGCAATCGCAGGCGCGTACGTTGCACCCGACCCTCGGGCCGGGTGAGGATTGAAACGATCGCCCCGGGCCGGAAGGCGAGCAGGGCAGCTCGTTGCACCCGACCCTCGGGCCGGGTGAGGATTGAAACCGCAGCCCTGAGCAGGCTGTCGCGATCCTGCTGATGTTGCACCCGACCCTCGGGCCGGGTGAGGATTGAAACGCCGAGACCGCTGTGCCGACTCGGTCTCCTGGTAGGTTGCACCCGACCCTCGGGCCGGGTGAGGATTGAAACGGACCCGGCAGTTGGCACCAGGCACCTGACCGATGTTGCACCCGACCCTCGGGCCGGGTGAGGATTGAAACGGAGGGACCGAGTGCGACCGCGATGATGACCCGGCGTTGCACCCGACCCTCGGGCCGGGTGAGGATTGAAACTGTTCAGGTCCAACTCTCATACTACATAGAGCGGGAGTTGCACCCGACCCTCGGGCCGGGTGAGGATTGAAACGCGAGTCGGTCTCGGCACCGTAGCGAGTCGGTCTCGTTGCACCCGACCCTCGGGCCGGGTGAGGATTGAAACGAGCGCCCTCGGCGGCGAGTTCGCCGCCGAGATGGGTTGCACCCGACCCTCGGGCCGGGTGAGGATTGAAACCGTCGCCTCGGCCAAGGCACTGGGGGGCCGCTGGAAGTTGCACCCGACCCTCGGGCCGGGTGAGGATTGAAACACCGCCCCGGGGGCACCCGGGGGAAAGGTGGATCTGTTGCACCCGACCCTCGGGCCGGGTGAGGATTGAAACCCCCGTAGATAGCTACAGGCCCGATTGATCAATTGTTGCACCCGACCCTCGGGCCGGGTGAGGATTGAAACGCCACGCGGTCGAAGCGGACCTCCACTATGTACTCGTTGCACCCGACCCTCGGGCCGGGTGAGGATTGAAACTTCATTTTTACTTCCTTCCCCTCGGGGGCACCCGAGTTGCACCCGACCCTCGGGCCGGGTGAGGATTGAAACGTCTCGCTCCCAGAGGCACTTTTCGGGGGCAACAGCTAGTTGCACCCGACCCTCGGGCCGGGTGAGGATTGAAACTCAGGAGCCGAGTCGGTCTCAGCAAGCGGTCTCGGTGTTGCACCCGACCCTCGGGCCGGGTGAGGATTGAAACTTCCCGGCTCCCTGGCCGGGCGGTGGGGGCTGCCGTTGCACCCGACCCTCGGGCCGGGTGAGGATTGAAACCGCCATCGCAATGCCGTGCCCACCACCGATCAGATCGTTGCACCCGACCCTCGGGCCGGGTGAGGATTGAAACAGCGCGAGTGCCATCAGCCGCCTCAGCCCCGGCAGTTGCACCCGACCCTCGGGCCGGGTGAGGATTGAAACCCTGGAGCGCTGCGCCTTGCGGCACCGACTCGGTTGTTGCACCCGACCCTCGGGCCGGGTGAGGATTGAAACGGCAATGCACTGCAGCCGATCGGCGACAGCCCCATGTTGCACCCGACCCTCGGGCCGGGTGAGGATTGAAACGGCAATGCACTGCAGCCGATCGGCGACAGCCCCATGTTGCACCCGACCCTCGGGCCGGGTGAGGATTGAAACGATGGCTACTAGATTCTCATCTATCATCATGATCCTCGTTGCACCCGACCCTCGGGCCGGGTGAGGATTGAAACCAGCAGATCCTCACCGAGATCGACAGCTACGTATCGTTGCACCCGACCCTCGGGCCGGGTGAGGATTGAAACCTGGCTGTGGTAGAGGACGTGGCGAGGATGGTAATGTTGCACCCGACCCTCGGGCCGGGTGAGGATTGAAACTCGTCCATAAGAACGCTGTCCCAGACGCAAATGATCGTTGCACCCGACCCTCGGGCCGGGTGAGGATTGAAACAGGAGGCAACATGGCTAACCCAACTCTAGGATTTGTTGCACCCGACCCTCGGGCCGGGTGAGGATTGAAACGCGCCCGACCACGGGCTCGAGGAGGCGGATCGCGCGTTGCACCCGACCCTCGGGCCGGGTGAGGATTGAAACTGGACGGGGACGCGGCTCACGCCACCACCTCCCCGTTGCACCCGACCCTCGGGCCGGGTGAGGATTGAAACCCCGAGCTCTACCGAGAAGTTTCTCTGCGCGGGAGTTGCACCCGACCCTCGGGCCGGGTGAGGATTGAAACCCGGGTGCCCATCGATGCCAATGCCGGGCTGCCGGGTTGCACCCGACCCTCGGGCCGGGTGAGGATTGAAACCCGGGTGCCCATCGGTGCCGGGTGCCAATGCCGATGTTGCACCCGACCCTCGGGCCGGGTGAGGATTGAAACATAGCCGTCTGCTGCCTTCCTGGCTCCAGGATCGGTTGCACCCGACCCTCGGGCCGGGTGAGGATTGAAACGATCTCGCGCAGCAGCGCCGCGCTGGGGGTGCTCTGTTGCACCCGACCCTCGGGCCGGGTGAGGATTGAAACGAGCTGCCCACCTGCTGGGCTGCGCCGCCTCCACCGTTGCACCCGACCCTCGGGCCGGGTGAGGATTGAAACCTATCCCGGGGACACAACCCTCCCCAGCTCGGGCCGGTTGCACCCGACCCTCGGGCCGGGTGAGGATTGAAACCCGGGAGAACTATTTTGCAATCGCAGGCGCGTACATGTTGCACCCGACCCTCGGGCCGGGTGAGGATTGAAACGTGTGAAGGTACCGGTGATTACAGGGTAGATCGGGTTGCACCCGACCCTCGGGCCGGGTGAGGATTGAAACGATGACCTGGCCCACCGCCGCTGCCGGCAGTGTGCCAGTTGCACCCGACCCTCGGGCCGGGTGAGGATTGAAACGAGCTGCCCACCTGCTGGGCTGCGCCGCCTCCACGTTGCACCCGACCCTCGGGCCGGGTGAGGATTGAAACGCTGGGATCGAGATCCCGCCGCTCCCCCCCCCAGCCGTTGCACCCGACCCTCGGGCCGGGTGAGGATTGAAACGTGGCGCCACGCGCGGGGGGCGGTTGCTCATGATCGTTGCACCCGACCCTCGGGCCGGGTGAGGATTGAAACGAGCTGGAGAGCCAGCTCCAGGTAAGAGGCAGGGGCGTTGCACCCGACCCTCGGGCCGGGTGAGGATTGAAACGGGATCTCGTAGTGGGCCGCGAGCCGGCCCACACGGTTGCACCCGACCCTCGGGCCGGGTGAGGATTGAAACGATAGGGAAGCTGGCGCAGAATTTGCCTATCCCTCAGTTGCACCCGACCCTCGGGCCGGGTGAGGATTGAAACCCCTCGGGCACGCTGATCCCGGAGGCCAGCTGGCTGTTGCACCCGACCCTCGGGCCGGGTGAGGATTGAAACCTGGACCGCCTCCATCACCCTGGCCGCCGCTAGTCAGGTTGCACCCGACCCTCGGGCCGGGTGAGGATTGAAACGATAACTGGTATTGTTGGTGTGTGGGTGGCCTCTTGTTGCACCCGACCCTCGGGCCGGGTGAGGATTGAAACTGGCTGGGCCCCCGCCCAGGCCAGATCGACTACCTGTTGCACCCGACCCTCGGGCCGGGTGAGGATTGAAACGTTTCCGCAGGCCTCTCCGTCTCGAGCCCGTACTGTTGCACCCGACCCTCGGGCCGGGTGAGGATTGAAACTGAATCTTCCGTTTTTCACCAGCTCCCTCACCGCCGTTGCACCCGACCCTCGGGCCGGGTGAGGATTGAAACCCGCCCTCGGCCATGGCCAGGGGCCGGGAGCGGGACGTTGCACCCGACCCTCGGGCCGGGTGAGGATTGAAACAGCTTGGGGTGAGCTCCATATATCTACGCCAACTGCGTTGCACCCGACCCTCGGGCCGGGTGAGGATTGAAACGAGATGGTCTCGATCGTGCTCCGCGCCACCGGCACGTTGCACCCGACCCTCGGGCCGGGTGAGGATTGAAACGTGCCGAGACCGACTCGCTGCCGAGACCAGCTGGTGGTTGCACCCGACCCTCGGGCCGGGTGAGGATTGAAACCCGAGACCAGCTGGTGGTGCCGAGACCGACTCGCTGGTTGCACCCGACCCTCGGGCCGGGTGAGGATTGAAACGTGCCGAGACCGACTCGCTGCCGAGACCAGCTGGGTTGCACCCGACCCTCGGGCCGGGTGAGGATTGAAACCGCGTGATCTGGCCGGTTTGCTTGGGCGGAGCTGGCCGTTGCACCCGACCCTCGGGCCGGGTGAGGATTGAAACGGACGCCACTCCCAGTCCGTCCCAAGATCCCTCCTCGTTGCACCCGACCCTCGGGCCGGGTGAGGATTGAAACCCGGGCCCGGAGCTGCAGGGCCAGCTCCGCGCGAGTTGCACCCGACCCTCGGGCCGGGTGAGGATTGAAACGGCACCAAGCCCATTGGCACCCGGCAGTTGGCACCGTTGCACCCGACCCTCGGGCCGGGTGAGGATTGAAACACGAGCTCCCGGTCATCCCGGGGGAGGACGGCCTGGTTGCACCCGACCCTCGGGCCGGGTGAGGATTGAAACCTCGCTTGCGCCCCAGGCGTAGGATTCCCTCACCGTTGCACCCGACCCTCGGGCCGGGTGAGGATTGAAACATGCTGATTAAGTTCCCGAGCTCTACCGAGAAGTGTTGCACCCGACCCTCGGGCCGGGTGAGGATTGAAACAATAGGGCACCCACACCCATGCACCAGCCCGCGCAGTTGCACCCGACCCTCGGGCCGGGTGAGGATTGAAACCATGTGTGCATGTGTGGGTGCAAAGGCAAGCCCCCGTTGCACCCGACCCTCGGGCCGGGTGAGGATTGAAACAGGGCTATTCTCAGGGATTACTAATTGGATCGACCAGTTGCACCCGACCCTCGGGCCGGGTGAGGATTGAAACGACGCGCCTGCGGAGGGTGTTCAGCAGACCTTAACGTTGCACCCGACCCTCGGGCCGGGTGAGGATTGAAACACCCCTGGTGCCGCCGGACGTATCTTAACCTTTCGTTGCACCCGACCCTCGGGCCGGGTGAGGATTGAAACCACTATCCCAGCTATCCAGACGCACTTTATACCGTGTTGCACCCGACCCTCGGGCCGGGTGAGGATTGAAACGAGAATGGCGTCAATCTCGTTAAGCACATACCCCTTGTTGCACCCGACCCTCGGGCCGGGTGAGGATTGAAACACCCGAGTGCGCATCTATCAGCTGCTCGAGGAGGGTTGCACCCGACCCTCGGGCCGGGTGAGGATTGAAACGACAAGCTCGGGCAGCCCCCCGCTCGGGCGGCCCGGTTGCACCCGACCCTCGGGCCGGGTGAGGATTGAAACTCCTCACCAGCAAGGAAAGGAACGGTCGGTCTCCGTTGCACCCGACCCTCGGGCCGGGTGAGGATTGAAACGACCGCCCAGCCGAGCGGCGAGAGATGCCTAGGGGGGTTGCACCCGACCCTCGGGCCGGGTGAGGATTGAAACCCCAAAGCTACCTCGCAAGCCAAGCTACTTGGCCCCGTTGCACCCGACCCTCGGGCCGGGTGAGGATTGAAACCTCGAAGCCGCGGAGCCTGGCCATTTCCACCTGCTGTTGCACCCGACCCTCGGGCCGGGTGAGGATTGAAACCCTGATCCGCTTCGTCCTCGATCCCCACACCCCTGTTGCACCCGACCCTCGGGCCGGGTGAGGATTGAAACCTGAACCTCCATGCCGCGCTCGGGCATGCCTGGGCGTTGCACCCGACCCTCGGGCCGGGTGAGGATTGAAACCGATCCCTGCGAAATCTCCTCCTCCGCCAAGTTCATGTTGCACCCGACCCTCGGGCCGGGTGAGGATTGAAACCTGGCTGGCCACCAACCCCAATGGTGGCATAACCGGCGTTGCACCCGACCCTCGGGCCGGGTGAGGATTGAAACAGGGCTACGGCACGCTTCCTGAAGGTGGAACCGGCGTTGCACCCGACCCTCGGGCCGGGTGAGGATTGAAACCTGAGCTACCGATGCGGTCGGTCAGGTGCCTGGTGGTTGCACCCGACCCTCGGGCCGGGTGAGGATTGAAACTAATTCCTCTCGTGCACGCCGGATATGCTGCTGGACGTTGCACCCGACCCTCGGGCCGGGTGAGGATTGAAACAGGTCCGGCTGCACCAGGCACCTGACCGACCGCATGTTGCACCCGACCCTCGGGCCGGGTGAGGATTGAAACGGACCTCACCCGGCATCGGCACCGATGGGCACCCGGTTGCACCCGACCCTCGGGCCGGGTGAGGATTGAAACCCGACGTTGGCGGTGGTAGCGGACGTGACGGTGATGTTGCACCCGACCCTCGGGCCGGGTGAGGATTGAAACAGGAGTGCGACCGCGACGATGATCCAGAGCTGTGGGTTGCACCCGACCCTCGGGCCGGGTGAGGATTGAAACATTGGTCGAGCACCTGTTTGCCGCCTATCTCGA
Source organism: bacterium (assembly GCA_021810505.1). Taxonomy (GTDB): domain Bacteria; phylum Deinococcota; class Deinococci; order Deinococcales; family Deinococcaceae; genus JAJZIR01. The sequence goes on along the minus strand of JAJZIR010000002.1, from coordinate 119,994 downwards.
GGGTTGCACCCGACCCTCGGGCCGGGTGAGGATTGAAACATCTGGCTGGTCGCGCGCCCGAGCTCGCGCGCGGAGGTTGCACCCGACCCTCGGGCCGGGTGAGGATTGAAACGAGCTGCTCCGCAATAAAATAGACTTCCCATGGGGCGTTGCACCCGACCCTCGGGCCGGGTGAGGATTGAAACGATGAGTGGACGAGGAGCAGCGCAGCGAACCGCAGTTGCACCCGACCCTCGGGCCGGGTGAGGATTGAAACGTAGCGAGTCGCCGCAGCAAGGTGGAACCGACTCGCGTTGCACCCGACCCTCGGGCCGGGTGAGGATTGAAACCACACTGGAGCTAGCGCTGCCGCCGGCAGCCCCCGGTTGCACCCGACCCTCGGGCCGGGTGAGGATTGAAACCTCTTAACATCGCCCAACAGCAGCAGACCGCCCAGGCGTTGCACCCGACCCTCGGGCCGGGTGAGGATTGAAACGTGCCGATCCAGATGCGCGGGCGCACCGCGCTCGGGTTGCACCCGACCCTCGGGCCGGGTGAGGATTGAAACCTCCAGGGCAGCCGCCCCGACCTGTACTAGCCCCCCGTTGCACCCGACCCTCGGGCCGGGTGAGGATTGAAACACAGTGGAAACCATAACCATCACCTCACCACCACCCGTTGCACCCGACCCTCGGGCCGGGTGAGGATTGAAACGAGCTCGGGCTGCTGCGGCGCAATCAATGGCTGCTGGTTGCACCCGACCCTCGGGCCGGGTGAGGATTGAAACTCAGGAGCGGCTGCACCACCTTGCTGCGGCGAGACGTTGCACCCGACCCTCGGGCCGGGTGAGGATTGAAACCTGCGCCGCCAGCTCGGCCTGAGCCAGGGAAATCGTTGCACCCGACCCTCGGGCCGGGTGAGGATTGAAACTAATCCAGGCCACTCGTTCGCGGTTCCTCTTCGGGTTGCACCCGACCCTCGGGCCGGGTGAGGATTGAAACGGCATCCGGCACCCCGATCGGCATCTCGGCCCGATGTTGCACCCGACCCTCGGGCCGGGTGAGGATTGAAACGCTGCGCTTGCACTGAGCTGAGGTCTGCTGCGCTTGGTTGCACCCGACCCTCGGGCCGGGTGAGGATTGAAACTCCAGATGCCGTGCCATAGCCCCAGTGTGAGCCGAGGTTGCACCCGACCCTCGGGCCGGGTGAGGATTGAAACGCTGCGCTTGCACTGAGCTGACCTCGGCTGCGCTTGTTGCACCCGACCCTCGGGCCGGGTGAGGATTGAAACCTCTAGGAGCCCGTCCGCTGCAGCGTCTGCCGCGGTTGCACCCGACCCTCGGGCCGGGTGAGGATTGAAACCTCACCGAGGCGGCCTGGGCCGAGCTGGCCCACGTTGCACCCGACCCTCGGGCCGGGTGAGGATTGAAACATCCCGGGCAGGGGGCTTTGAATCGGTATCGCGTGTTGCACCCGACCCTCGGGCCGGGTGAGGATTGAAACAACTTTTCCGCTCTGGATGGGGCAAAAGGAGGATGTTGCACCCGACCCTCGGGCCGGGTGAGGATTGAAACTCGGGGCGCCTCGATGTCGCTGGTTCCCGGTCCCGTTGCACCCGACCCTCGGGCCGGGTGAGGATTGAAACCTAGCCTCCGCCTCTCCCTTCCCGCGCCCGGGCGGGGTTGCACCCGACCCTCGGGCCGGGTGAGGATTGAAACACGATGATCCCGCGCTCTGGGGCGCGCTCTGGGAGTTGCACCCGACCCTCGGGCCGGGTGAGGATTGAAACACGGAGAGCGGTGATCATTTCGGGCTGCTAGCTTAGGTTGCACCCGACCCTCGGGCCGGGTGAGGATTGAAACCCGACTCGGTCTCAGGAGCGCTGTGCCGACTCGGTCGTTGCACCCGACCCTCGGGCCGGGTGAGGATTGAAACATCAGCGCAGTATCCGGCCTTTCCCGGTACTGGACGTTGCACCCGACCCTCGGGCCGGGTGAGGATTGAAACTCCAGATGCCGTGCCATAGCCCCAGTGTGAGCCGAGGTTGCACCCGACCCTCGGGCCGGGTGAGGATTGAAACGCTGCGCTTGCACTGAGCTGACCTCGGCTGCGCTTGTTGCACCCGACCCTCGGGCCGGGTGAGGATTGAAACACGTCGTCATTCTCGACCGCTTTTTGCTGTCAACTTGTTGCACCCGACCCTCGGGCCGGGTGAGGATTGAAACACGGCGTACAGCCCGGCGTTCCATCGCCTCGTCCAGGTTGCACCCGACCCTCGGGCCGGGTGAGGATTGAAACAATTGATAACAACCGGTAATGCTGATTAAGTTCCTGGTTGCACCCGACCCTCGGGCCGGGTGAGGATTGAAACATCGATGGGCGGCCAACCCTCCGAGGTGAGGCGATGTTGCACCCGACCCTCGGGCCGGGTGAGGATTGAAACGCACCGGCAGCTCAGTAGCTCACCGGCAGCACTGGTTGCACCCGACCCTCGGGCCGGGTGAGGATTGAAACGCTCACCGGCAGCCCCGATCGCACTGGTCGCCCCGGTTGCACCCGACCCTCGGGCCGGGTGAGGATTGAAACAAAGCCTGCTGCAGCGCCTCCGCCGCGGAGGCCGCGGTTGCACCCGACCCTCGGGCCGGGTGAGGATTGAAACAATGCCCATCGATGCCCATGGGCGCTGCCGATGCGGTCGTTGCACCCGACCCTCGGGCCGGGTGAGGATTGAAACGAGCTGGGCCCGCTGGGCCTGGAGCTCCTCCGCGACGTTGCACCCGACCCTCGGGCCGGGTGAGGATTGAAACAATATGCCCACACACACCCGACCAGCTGCACCTGGGTTGCACCCGACCCTCGGGCCGGGTGAGGATTGAAACTTGGGATAATCACTCTTTTAAGAAGCCCCAACTCTGGTTGCACCCGACCCTCGGGCCGGGTGAGGATTGAAACGCCCCGGTCCGGTAGAGCGCGGCCAGGACGATCACGTTGCACCCGACCCTCGGGCCGGGTGAGGATTGAAACGGCAGCGGATTCATAGTGCCTTCATCACCGCGCTCCGTTGCACCCGACCCTCGGGCCGGGTGAGGATTGAAACGAGCTGTAGGGCCAGCTCCAGGTAGGTGCTGGCGGTTGCACCCGACCCTCGGGCCGGGTGAGGATTGAAACATACAGATCGTAGAGGGCGTAGCGGTGGGAGCGGGGGTTGCACCCGACCCTCGGGCCGGGTGAGGATTGAAACTGGGAGGACGAGGACGGGATACCGCTCTACCACGCGTTGCACCCGACCCTCGGGCCGGGTGAGGATTGAAACGGGATCTCGTAGTGGGCTGCCAGCCGCCCAAACCGGTTGCACCCGACCCTCGGGCCGGGTGAGGATTGAAACGCCGACGACGGTAGCCAGCAGATCCCATCCCCAGGTTGCACCCGACCCTCGGGCCGGGTGAGGATTGAAACGCCTGGACGGGCAGTGTGGTCTCCACGGGGGTGACGTTGCACCCGACCCTCGGGCCGGGTGAGGTTGGACCGGTTGGGGATCTGGGATCCCAAGAAAGACGCGCAGTCCAAAAGGCTGAAGGAACTCCTAGGAGACTAGGTCACCAAGCCGGCAGGCTGAGGGAGCCTACCCGGTCTTCTCAGGTATGGACGCCGCGGCGCAGCGCCCTGGCCAGGCCAGGGAAGGGATTTTGGCTCCGGCCCAGACCCGCCCGCCCGCGGGCAGGCGATTGACCCCTGGCTGGAGTGTAGAGCAGCTCACAACGGCCCGGGCTCCCCGGGCTTCTAATCGGGCTTGAACGCGCTGGGCGCGGGAAGGGGGCAATATGACCACCGACCGAGACAGCTATCCCTGGGTCGCGCTCTCGGTGACGACAGTGGGTGCGCTGCTGGCTTCGGTCCAGGGCTCGGCGCTGCTGATCGCCCTACCGAGCATCCTCAAGGACCTGCACAGCAGCTTCCTCACCATCATGTGGGTGCTGTTGGGCTACTTGCTGATCACCACCGCGCTGGTCCCGATCATCGGACGGATCGCCGACATAGTGGGCCGCAAGGCGCTGTACAACGCCGGCTTCGCGATCTTCACCCTGGGATCGCTGCTGGCCGGCTTCGCCCAGCCCCAGTACCACGGCTGGGACCTGGTCCTCTACCGGGTGGTGCAGAGCGTGGGCGGGGCGCTGCTGATCACCAACAGCACCGCCATCGTCACCGACGCTTTCAAGCGCGGCCGGGTGGGCCTAGGTTTAGGGGTCAACCAGATCGCCGGCGCGGCCGGCTTCGTGCTGGGGCCGGTGGTCGGCGGCTTGCTGACCAGCATCTCCTGGCACTGGATCTTCTGGTTCAACGTCCCGCTGGGCATCTTCGGGACCCTGTGGGGAATCTGGCGGCTGCGCGACCCGGTGCGCCTGCCGACCAAGCAGACCTTCGACTGGCCGGGCAGCCTGACCTTTTTTATCGGCTTAGGCTGCCTGCTGCTGGGGGTATCGCTGCTGGCCTTCCCGCTCTTCGGACCTCAGGTCAACCTCGCCCTCCTGATCGCCGCCGCCCTGAGCCTGATAGCTTTCTTCTGGATCGAGCTGCGGACCGCGCAGCCGATGTTCGACCTGGGGCTCTTCCGCGACCGCCTGTTCGCCTTCGCCAACTTGGCCAACGCGCTGAACGGGCTGGCCAGGGGAGCGGTCCTGTTCGTGCTGATCTTCTTCCTGCAGGGTCCCTACGGCCAAAACCCCCTCAGCGCTGGGTTGATGCTGGCCCCCTTCGGCCTGGCCTTCATGGCGGTCGGCCCGGCCTCCGGGGCGCTGTCGGACCGGATCGGCTCCAGGCTGCTGGCCACTCTGGGCCTGGTCCTCTCCTCGGTAGCGCTGCTGCTGCTCACCACCATCACCCAGCTGACCCCCTACTGGCTGTTGGCCGCTTTCATGGTGCTGCTGGGGATGGGCTCAGGCCTGTTCAGCAGCCCCAACACCAACGCGATCATGAGCTCGGTGCTGCCCAACCAGCGCGGGGTCGCTGCCGGGATGCGCACCATGCTGGCCAACACCGGCCAGATGTTGAGCATCGCGGTCATCTTCCCCCTAGTGCTCAGCCAGGTACCGGAAAACCTGTTGCAGAAAGTGTTCTTAAACGGGGGCGGTCTGGGAGACCCTAGGGCTACCCGGCTCTTCGATCAGGGGCTGCACGGCGCCTTCTGGTTCTGCTTCGCGGTCAGCATCGTCGCCGCGGCCTTATCCTACCTGCGGCCCAGCCACGGCCTACCCGCCGGCGAACCCCACCAGAACGTCTCCAGAAGCTAGCGCTGCGGCTGACCCGGTTCGGGGCTGAGCGCGTGCCTTGAGGCGCAGGCTGAGCGCGTGCCTTGAGGTACAGGCTGAGCGCGTGCCTTGAGGCGCAGGCTGAGCGCGTGCCTTGAGGCGCAGGCTGAGCGCGTGCCTTGAGGCGCAGGGGCCGTTTGACAGCCCTTCCGGAGCGTGCTAGGATTCCTTGCCGAGAGCCCGGCGGTCTCTGCGGCGCCGTAGCCAAGGGGTAAGGCGAAGGTCTGCAAAACCTTTATACGGCGGTTCGAATCCGCCCGGCGCCTCCAGGCAAAGACCCGTAGCTCAGGGGCAGAGCACTACCTTGACACGGTAGGGGTCAGCGGTTCAAATCCGCTCGGGTCTACCAGGAAGAAGCGGAGCTTTCAGAAAGCTCCGCTTCTCTCTTCCCTATGAGAGCGAACCCGGCACCGAGACTCCCCGCCACCCTGGGAGGTCAGGCCTTCTCGGGCGCCGGATGGGGCAGCCAGCCGCGCCCGGGAACCCTTACCGCCCAGCTCTCACCCGGCCCCTGGGCCGGGGGCGCGCAGCCAGTCTCCCAGCTTGGTCCAGCGCTGGCCCTGCACCCGGCGCACCGCCAACCCCAGGGCTCGGCGCTGGCCGATCAGGATGACCAGCTTGCGGCCGCGGGTCACCGCGGTGTAGAGCAGCCGCCGGCCCAAGATGGTGGCGTGCTGGGTGCTGAGCGGGATGATCACCGCGGGGTACTCCGAGCCTTGGCTCTTGTGGATGGTGGTGGCGAAGGCCAGGGACAGCGTATCCAGCTCGTCGAAGGGATACTGGACCAGGCGGCTGTCGAAGCGCACTTCCAAGCAGCGCTGCTCCCAATCCACCTGCTCGATCCGCCCCAGATCACCGTTGTAGACCTCGCGCTGGTAGTCATTCTCGACCTGCATGACCTTGTCCCCCAAGCCGTAGCGCCAACCGAAACGCTCCACCCGGGCCTCCCTGGGGTTGAGCCGGTCCTGCAGCAGCAAGTTCAATGCCCGGGCGCCTAAACCGCCGCGGTTCATCGGGCAGAGCACCTGGACGTCTTGAACCGGGTCGAGCCCGAAGGTTTTGGGTATCCGCTCGCAGAGCAGGCGCTGCAGCCGGTCCACCGCCTGCTCGGGCTGCTCGGCATCCACGAAGTAAAAGTCGCCGCTGCGCGCCGAAACCAGATCGGGCATGCGGCCCTCGCGGATGCGGTGGGCGTTGGTGACGATCTGGCTGGCCGCCGCTTGGCGGAAGATCTCACCCAGGCGGGCGACCGGCACTCGCTGGGAAGCGATCAGGTCGGCTAGAACCTGGCCCGGGCCCACCGAGGGCAGCTGGTCGGCGTCGCCGACCAGGTAGAGGGCTGCCCCGACCGGCAGGGCTCGCAGGAGCGCGCGCATCATCGGGACGTCCACCATGCTGGCCTCGTCGACGATCAGCAGGTCGCAGTCCAGCGGCCGCTCCAGCCCCCTGCGAAATCCCCCCTGGACGGGGTCCACCTCCAGCAGGCGGTGCAGGGTCTTGGCCTCCAAGCCGCTGGCTTCGAACAGGCGTTTGGCTGCTCGGCCGGTCGGGGCGGCCAGCAGCGACCGGACCCCTTTGGCTGTGAGAATCTGCAGCAGGCTGCGCACCAAGGTGGTCTTCCCTACCCCCGGGCCCCCGGTCAAAATACACAGCCCGCTGGCCAGGGCCAAAGCCAGGGCTCGGCGCTGGCTCGGCGCTAGCTGCAGGGCGCTGCGCCGCTCGACCCAGGCGGTGGCGGCCGCGGCGTCCAGTTTTCCCCAGGGCGGCGGGCCCAGCCGGGCCAGAACCCGCTCGGCGATCTCCTGCTCCGCCCGGTAGAGGCCGCCGAGCAGCACCCCCTCTTTGCCGCGCAGGTCGGCCAAGACCACCTGGCCGGAAGCCAGGTCGGCTTGCAGGGCGGCTAAGGCCAGAGAGGAGTCCACTTCCAGCCGCTTGGCTGCCTCGGAGATCAGCTGCACCTTGGGCAGCCCGCAGTGACCTTGGTCCAGGGCCTGCTCCAGGACGTAGACCAAGCCGGCCTCCACCCGCACCGGGGCGTCCCGGGCGATGCCTAGGCGAGCGGCGATCTGGTCGGCGGTCTTGAAGCCGATCCCGCGCACGTCCTTGGCCAAGCGGTAGGGGTTCTCCCGGATGACCGAGACGGCCTGCTCCCCGTAGGTCTTGAAGATGCGCACCGCCCGGGCGGTGCTCACCCCTTGGGCGTGCAGGAACAGCATGATCTCGCGCACCGAGCGCTGCTCGGCCCAGCTGCCGCGGATCTGGGCTGCCCGCTTGGGGCCGATGCCGGGGACCTTCTCCAGGCCGGCGCCCCCAGCGTCGATCACCTCCAGAACCGCGGTCCCGAAGGCGGCGACCAAGCGCTCGGCGTAGACCGGCCCGACCCCCCGGATCAGGCCGGAGCCCAGGTAGCGGATCAGGCCCTCCTCAGAGCTGGGGGGGATAGCCACCACCGAATCGGCCCGGAACTGCTGGCCGTGGGTCAGGTCCACCGCCCAGTGCCCCTGCAGGCGCACCGTCTCCCCTGGGTTGACCGAGACGGCGTAGCCCACCACCGCGGCCAGCTCCCGGCGTCCCGGGAGGCGCACCTGCAGGACGCAGAAGCCGTTGTCGGGGTTGTGAAAGGTCACCCGTTCGACCTGGCCGCTGAGCCGCAAGGATTCCACTCCCCTCCATGTTGCCACTAAGCCGGCCCTGGGAAGCGGCAGCGGCCACATTTCCCCACCCCAGACCCGAACCGCCGGGCCAGCTGCCGGCTGCGCGCAGGCGCGGTGTAGACTGACTCAGATGAGCGACGCCGGAATGCTTGAGGAGCTGCTCCAGATCCAGGCCATCGACTTAGAGATCGACCGGATCGAGCAGGAGGTGCACGCCATCCCAGAGGACCTGCTGGCCCTGAGGCGGGCCAAGGAGGAGCTAGACGCCCAGCTCCGCGGCTTGGAGCAGCAGCTGGGGGGCAACCGGCGCGAGGTCTCCCAAGCCGAGGCCGAGCTGGCCGACTATCAAGACAAGCTCAACCGGGCCAGGGGCGATCAGGAGCGCAACGCTTTCGACAGCAAGCTGCAGACCCAGTACGAGAACCTGATCCACCAGCTGAGCGACCGGATCGCCGAGCTGGAAGAGGAGGTGCTCACCCCGCTGTACGAGCGCAGCGAGCAGCTGCAGGGCCAGCTGGCCCGAGCTAGCTCGGAGCTGGAGAGCTTGGCGCCCCAGCTGGAGCAGCTGGAGCAGGCCAACGCCCTGCGGGTGGAAGCCCTGCAGGGCGAGCAGCGCCGCCACCAGGGGGAGCGCGAGGCGCTGTCCGGCACCATCGACCGGGTGCTGCTGCGGGAATACACCTTGATCCGCCGGGCCAAAAAGGGGGCCGGCGTCGCCTTGGTGGTCGGTGGGCGCTGCGGGGGCTGCAACATGCACCTGCCGGTGACCATCCAGCAGCGGGCCGCCGCCCAGCGCCTGCCGGTGGTCAAGTGCCCCTCCTGCGGGAGGATCTTGGTCAAGCAGACCTAGCTCCCGGGTCAGGCCGCCGCGGGGAATCCCGGCCGAGCGGACCTATACTGGCGCTATGTCACCTTTACACCTTCACGCCAGCCCAGGAGAGGTCGCCGAGCGGGTCTTGCTCCCCGGCGATCCAGGGAGGGCTCGCTGGATCGCCGAGCAGTACTTCACCCACCCCCGACTCTACAGCGACCACCGCGGCCTGCTGGGATACACCGGCCGTTTCCGGGGGGTAGAGATCAGCGTGCAGACCAGCGGGATGGGCGGGCCGAGCGCCGCCATCGTCACCGAGGAGCTGATCCAGTTAGGGGCCAAGCAGCTGCTGCGGGTGGGAACCTGCGGGGCCCTCCAGCCCTCGGTGGGCCCCGCCGACCTGGTCATCGCCCAGGCCGCGGTGCCCCTAGACGGGACCAGCCGGCAGTACCTGGGCGGCGATCCCTACGCGCCGGCCGCCAGCTATCCCCTGCTGGAGCGCAGCGTCCGGGCGGCCAGGGCCAAGGGCTGGCCCTACCAGGTGGGTTTGATCGCCACCGAGGACGCCTTCTACGCCGAGAACCCCCAGCGCCGCGCCGCGCTGCGCCAGCGGGGGGTGCTGGCCGTGGAGATGGAGGCGGCCGCCCTGCTGACCATCGCGGCGCTGCGGGGGGTGCAGGCCGGCTGCCTGCTGACCTGCAGCAACCCGGTCGGAGAAGCGTTTATCGCCCCCGAGGCGCTGCAGCAGGGGGTGGCGGCCATGGTGGAGGTCGCCCTGGAGGCCCTGAGCAGCCCGGCGGGAGAGGCATGAGCCCGGCTGAACCGCAGTTCGAAACCCTGCTGGTGGATCGCCACGGGGAAATCGCCCTGCTGACCCTCAACCGGCCCCAGTCCCTCAACGCCCTGAGCAGCCAGGTCTTCGCCGATCTGGCCGAGGCGGTCGAGTGGGTCTCCGAGCAGGCCGAGCTGCTGGCCCTGCTGATCACCGGCCAGGAACGGGCTTTCGCCGCCGGGGCCGACCTGACCGAGCTGGACGCGGTGGAGAGCGCTTTCGAGGGCAGGGAGCTCAGCCTAGCCGGCCAGGACGTCTTCCAGGTGATCAGTCAGCTGCCCATCCCCACCATGGCCGCCATCTCCGGCTACGCCCTGGGGGGTGGGCTGGAGCTGGCCTTGGCCTGCGACCTGCGGGTCGCCCACCCCCAAGCCAAGCTGGGATTCCCGGAGGTGAAGCTGGGGCTGATCCCCGGCTACGGCGGGACCCAGCGGCTGCCCCGGCTGATCGGGCTGGGGCGGGCCTTGGACCTGCTGCTGTCCGGCCGGCAGGTCTCCGCCGGGGAGGCGCTGCAGATGGGGCTGATCAACCTGGTCAGCGAGGAACCCCTGCAGGCGGCCAGGGAGTACTTGGAGCGGCTGCTGTCCAGCAGCGCCCCGCTGTCGGTCGGGCTGATCAAGGAAGCGGTCCGCCGCGGCCAAGACGGGCCGCTGGGGGAGGGCCTGGAGCTGGAAGCCGATCTGTTCGGCCTGGCCTGCAGCAGCGCCGACAAGCGAGAAGGGGTGCGGGCCTTCCTGGAGAAGCGCTCCCCGCGCTGGGAGGGGCGCTGATGGGCAGCCAAGACCGGATGACCCTGACCGTGGAGGGCGGGACGCTGCAGCAGCTCGGCCAAGACCAGGGCCCGGCCGGCCTGGCTTACGCCACCCCTCAGGGACGCCTGACCGAGGAGGCCGACAAGTTCATCCGCGCGGCTCTGGGGGACTCGCGGGCGCTGGCGGCCTACCTGAGCCTGAGCGACGACCCCGAAGCGCTGGCCTACTGGGACCTGGCCAACTACATCACCGTGCGCAAGCTGGGCTACAACGACCACGGCCGGGTGCACGCCTGGGTGACCGGGGCGGCCAGCCTGGTGATCCTCAAGCTGCTCCAGCAGGGGGGCATCACCCCCGACCTGGTGGAACAGGGCTACGGGACCCAGGAGGACGCCCAGGTGGTGGTGTTGCTGGGCACCATGCTGCACGACATCGGCAACCTGGTGCACCGCCAGCGCCACGAGCTGAGCAGCCTGCTGCTGGCCAAGCCCATTCTGGAGCGTATCCTCGCGCCGATCTACCCTGACGCCTCCCAGCGGGCCCGGATGCTGGGTTTCGCCCTGCACTGCGTGGCCTGCCACGACCTAGACCCAGCGCCGCTGACGGTGGAGGCTGGGGTCACCGCGGTGGCCGACGGCACCGATATCACCAAGGGGCGCGGGCGGAAAGCCTTCGCGCTGGGAACCACCGACATCCACTCGGTCAGCGCCTTGGCGGTCGACCAGGTGATCATCTCCAAGGGCAGTGATCGGCCGGTCCAGATCGAAGTGCACATGAACAACTCGGCCGGCATCTTCCAGGTCGAGGAGACCCTGGCCACCAAGGTCATCCACTCCCCCCTGGCCCCTTACGTGGCGCTCCTGGCCACCACCCAGCTCAGCGAAGGCGGGGAGCAGCGGATCATCGAGCGGGTGGAGCTGCGCGGGACCCAGTTCGTACGGGCCTGAAGAGCTGGGCTTGAACCTCTTTCAGGTCTCGGCGCTGCTGATCAGCCTGGTGGCCCTGCTGGCTTACCTGAACAGCCGGCTGCTGCACTGGCCGGTCAGCATCGCCGTGACTGTCAGCGGCCTGGTGCTGGGCTCGGCCCTGCCCCTGCTGGGCGGGGTGGGGGCGGAGGCCGCAGGGGCGGCCCGGGCCCTGCTGGGCCACATCCCCTTCAGCAAGCTGGTGCTGCAGGGGCTGCTGGGTTTTCTGCTGTTCGCTGGCTCGCTGGGGGTGGGCATGGACGCCCTGCGCGAGCAGGCCAGGCTGGTCTTCAGCTTGGCGACGCTGTCCACCCTGGTAACCGCCCTGCTGCTGGGCCTGAGCGCCACCGCCCTGCTGCGGGCCGCCGGGCTGGCGATCAGCCCGGCGGAGGGCCTGCTGTTCGGCGCCCTGCTCTCCCCTACCGACCCGGTGGCGGTGCTGGATCTGATCCGGCGCCGCAACTTCTCGGCCGGTTTCCGGGCCCTGATCGCCGGGGAGGCGCTGTTCAACGACGGGGTGGGGCTGATCCTGTTCACCAGTCTGCTGGGCGCAGTCGGCCATCAGGACGTCGGCCTGGGCGGGGTCCTCGGGCTGCTCGCGCGCCAGGTGATCTTGGCCATCCTGCTGGGGGGCCTGCTGGGGATCCTGGCCACCTACCTGCTCTCGACCACCGACGACCCCCTCAGCGAGCTGCTGATCACCCTAGCGGTCGCCTCCGGAGGCTACAGCCTGGCGCTGGCCTTGGGCAGCTCCGGACCGCTCACCATGGTGGTCAGCGGCTTGCTGATCGGCCACTACGGCTGGCGCTACGGGCTCTCCGAGCGCTCCCGGGAGCGGGTCGGGCTGTTTTGGGAATCGCTGGACGAGCTGCTCAATACCGTGCTGTTCGCCCTGATCGGCCTGGAGGTGATCACCTTGGGCCTGCGCCCCCGGCAGCTGCTGCTGGCCCCGGCCTTGGTCGCCCTGATGCTGCTCATCCGGCTATTCAGCGTGCAGCTGCCGCTGCTGGGACTGCGCCGGGTCGCTCCGCAACCCCGGGGCACCGGTCTACTCCTGACTTGGGGCGGCCTGCGCGGCGGCCTGACCCTGGCTTTGGCCCTGAGCCTACCCCAGCTCCCGGAGCGCCAAACCCTGGTCAGCTTGGCCTACTGGGCCACGGTGTTCTCCATCGTGGTGCAGGGGCTGAGCATGCCCTGGATGCTGGAGCGGGTCTCCCGGCTGCGGGGGCGCAGGGCCTCACGGCCGCTGTAGCTGGCTGGCCAGCTGGTCCAGAGCCAGCGCGATAGGCAGCTCACCGCGGATCAGCTCCAACTCGCAGCCCTCCAGTTCGGGGCGGCCCAAGCAGGCGACGCAGACCTCGGCCAGGTCGGCCCTGGGGATCTGGCCGCCGCTGGCCAACCGGACTGCCAGGGAGACCCGGCCGGTCGCCGGGGCGTCTGTGAGGCCGCCCGGCTTGAGGATGGTGTAGGGCAGGCCCAGCGCGGCGATCTCCAGCTCGGCCCGCCGCTTGGCTTCCAGGTAGGGGCGCAGGAAAGGGGGCAGCGCCTCCGGGCGATCGGTCCCGAAGGAGCTCACCAGCAGAAAGCGGGAAACCCCTGCCGCCTGAGCCTCCCGGGCCAGGCGGACGGTCCCTAAGTGATCGACCTGCTCCGGGTCCGCCCCCATTCCGGCGCCCACGCAGCAGATCACCGCCTGCGCTCCGGTGAGGGCCGGAGCGAAGTCGCCGGTCAGGTCGCCCAGGGCGGTCTCCACCGCGGGGGCGAACTGCGCGGCTTGCTCGGGACGGCGGATCAGGGCGCGCACCGGCTGCCCTGCCCGCAGCAAACGCTCCACTACCTGCCGGCCGGTCCCGCCGGTCGCTCCAGCGACGAGAATCAAGAGTCACCCCCCAGGGCATGATGCGCAGCTGCTCGGCGGGGAATCTGGAAGAAATCTTACCAGCTGGCCAGCAGGGCAGCGGCCAGCTGGCTCGCCCGGGCCGCCACTTGGTCCAAGGACTGCCGGTACTGCCCTCCGGCCGCGTCGCCGCCGGCGTCGCTCACCGCCCGGAGGACCAAGGCGGGTACCCCGCAGCGCGCCGCCACCTGGGCCACCGCCGCCCCCTCCATCTCCACGCAGCGCAGGTCCAGGGTCTCCCGCAGCCGCGCGGCGTAGGCGCTGTCGGCTAGGAAGCGGTCGGCTGATCCGATCCGGCCGGCCACCGCCCGGAAGCCCAGGGCGGCCGCGGCGGAGAGGGCCTGCTCCACCAGCCCGAGGGGGGCGGTCCACAGCGCCGGCTCTCCGGGAAGCTGGGCAGCAGGGTAGCCGAGCGCGGTGACGTCGGCGTCGTACTGCAGCAGCTCGGAACCGACCACCAGGTCACCCGATTGCAGGTCCCCGAGCCCCCCGGCCACGCCGGCGCACAGCAGGGCGCCGGCGCCGGCGGCGATCAGGGCGGCGGCGGAGAGGGCGGCGTTGACCTTACCGATCCCCGAGCAGGCCACCGCCACCTCCTGCCCGCGCAGGCGGCCCAGGTGGAGGCGGGTCCCCAGCAGCTCAGCGGGCCTAGCCCCCTCCAGGGCCTCCAGCCAGCCGGCCACCTCCGAGGGCATGGCCCCCAGCAGGCCGGTCACACCCGTTCCCGGGAGCGGGGGAGGTAGCCGGGCGGCGTGTCGCTGTCCCCGGCGAACAGGGCGGTGCTCAGGTAGCGGGCTCCGCTGTCGCAGGCGATGGCCGCGACGCGGTGGCCAGGACCCAACCGCTGGGCCAGCTGGACCGCCGCCCAGGCGATAGCGCCGCTGCTCATACCGACGAAGAGCCCCTGGCTCCTGGCCAGCCAGCGGGCTAGAGGGTAAGCGTCTTCCTCCCAGGCCTGCACCACCTCGTCCAAGAGAGCGACGTCTAAGTTGGGGGGGATAAATCCCGGCCCCATCCCCTGGAAGCCGTGCTCACCGCGGGTCCCCCCGGAGAGCACGTTGGAACGGGCCGGCTCGACCGCCACGACTCGCAGGCCGGGAAGCTGCTCCTTCAGGAAGCGCCCGGCCCCCATGATGGTCCCCCCGGTCCCGCTGCCGTAGACGAAGCAGTCGATCCGACCCTCCATCTGCTGGTAGATCTCCGGCCCGGTGGTCCGGTAGTGGGCCAGAGCGTTGGCCGGGTTGTCGAACTGGTTGGGCATCCAAGCCCCCAGCTGCTCGGTCAGGCGCTGCGCTTCGGCGATGGCGCCCAACATCCGGGTCTGGGGGTCGGTGAGCACCAACTCAGCGCCGTAGGCGGTCAGGGTGCGTTTGCGCTCCTCGCTCATCTGAGCCGGCATGGTCAGGATCAAACGGTAACCGCGGCTAGCCGCGATCTGTGCTAGTCCCACCCCGGTATTCCCGCTGGTGGGCTCGACGATGGTGCCGCCCGGGCGCAGCAGTCCCCGCTGCTCGGCGTCCTCCACCATCGACTTGGCGGTGCGGTCCTTGATCGAGCCTCCGGGATTCATCCCTTCAAGCTTGAGGTAGACCTCGGCGGAGCCTTCGGGGAGGCCGGAGAGGCGCAGCATCGGAGTATGTCCAATCCAACGATCGATCACTCCCCCATTGTGCACCGGCGCGGCCGCCCCCGGCCCACGGGCCGGGTGCAGCGGGCGCGGGTAGCGCCCGGGTGCAGAGTGAGGCCGCTGCAGCGGCAGGCGGCCCGGGAGCCAGAGGGCCTGAGGGGCTGGCCTGGGCCCTTCGGGTAAGCTCAGCCGGTGGAGGCCTACCGCGTCACCGAGTTCGAGGACCACTTGCTGCTGCTGTTCGGAACGACCCCCAGGGAGGACCTGCTCGGGGTCATCCAGGGCTTAGCCGCCGAACTGAACCGGCTCCCACCGCCGGGGTTGCTGGAAGCGGTGGCTGGCCTGACCTCACTGGCGCTCTACTTCGATCCGGCCGAGACTGCCGGCCCACCGCTGCTGGCCTATCTGAGCGGCCTGCGGCCCAGGCCGCTGGAAGCTGGCAGGACCCACCGCCTAGCGGTCTGCTACGCGCCCCCCCACAGCCCCGACCTGCCCTGGGTAGCCGACTATCTGGGGCTCAGCCCAGCTCAGCTGGTGGAGCTGCACCAGTCCAGCCTGCACCGCGTCGACCTGATCGGTTTCCTGCCCGGTTTCGCCTACCTGAGCGGGTGGCCGGCGCCACAGCCGGTCCCACGGCTGCCTAGACCCCGGACCGAGGTAACCAGCGGTTCGGTGGGTGTAGCCGGGATGCAGACCGGCCTCTATCCCGGCAGGAGCCCAGGAGGCTGGCGGATCATCGGGCGCACCCCGCAGCGGCTGCTCTGGCTCGACCGCGAGCAGCCGGGGCTGCTGCAGCCGGGTGACCGAGTCCAGATGGTGGCCATCTCCGCCGACGCCTTCGAGCGGCAGTGCTGAAGGCGACGCCCCCGAGCGGTAGCGGCAGCGCCGAAGGCCTAGAGATCCTGCGGCCCGGTATCTTCACCAGCGCGCAGGACTTGGGCAGGCCTGGGCAAAGGCGCTGGGGGATTCCCCTGGGGGGGGCCCTAGACCGCTTCGCCCTGATGGCCAGCAACCTCCTGGTGGGAAATCCGGTCGGCGCGGCCGGCCTGGAGATCGCTGGCGGCGGCCTAACCCTGCAGGTGCAGCGGGCGCTGCTGCTGTGCCTGGGAGGCGGTGACCTCCAGGCCAGCTTGGACGGGCAGGCCTGCCCGCGCTGGGTCAGCTTTCGCGCCCAGGCCGGGGCGACGCTGCGCTTCGGGGCGCCGCGCTCGGGCTTCCGAGCCTACCTGGCGGTCGCAGGCGGCCTGGCCCTGCCCAGCGTGCTAGGGAGCCGCTCCCCGGCCCCCGGCGAGTCCGGGAGGCTGCAGGCCGGGGAGCGGCTCGCAGTGGGACCAGCCGGCCCGGCCCGGCCGGGCAGGGGCCTGCGCCGGGCGCTTTGGCCCGACCAAGACGGACCAGCCCTGCTCCGCGTTCTGCCCGGACCGGGCGCGGAACGGGAGCTATGGGCGCTGCGGGACGCGGTCCTGACCGTGCACCCCGACTCCAACCGGATGGGCCTGCGCCTGCGCGGCTCGCCCCTGGGGGAAGCGCCCGGCACCCTCCCGTCCCTGCCGGTAGCCCCGGGGGGAATCCAGCAACCACCCGGAGGAGAGCTGATCGCCCTGCTGGCCGACGGGCAGACCTTGGGAGGCTACCGCCTCTTGGGGCAGATCATCTCGGCTGACCAGAGCGCCTTGGGGCAGCTGCGGCCCGGGCAGGAAGTGCTGCTGGCGCAAAGCAGCCTATCCGAGGCCAGGCAGCTGGCTGCGGAGCGCCGCCTAGCCCTGCGGCAGCTGGCTGCGGAGCTGGGTATACCCCCCGGACAGAGCGGATTGGACTCAGCACTGCTCTAGGCGGCTCGGGGACTGGAGGAACCCCATACCCTGGGCGGGTACCTGCGCTCGGTAACGCTGGCCCCTGCGCTCGCCGCGGCGCACTCCTGGACGCAACCCGTGGGTGGCCCCAGCTGGCGGGAGCAGAGCGCTGAGGCCCCGCACAAGCCCAGGCCAGCCGAGAGCGGCCAAGCCAGATGGTCGGTAGCCCGAATCCCTCCCCAGGTTTGGGGGGCGGCAGGTTGCGCGGGCGCGTGCCTGGGGTGCAGCCACCCCAGGCACCTCGGACCAGCCAGACCCTTGCCCCGAGGAGCCAACCTGCGACCGACGCGCACTGGAGCTCTTGGAGCGAGAGTTTCGGCTCCGCTACAGCAGCGGCACCGAGGACTTGCGGGGGGCAGCTACGCCCACCAGCTCCTGCAGGTCTCCGCGGTAATAGTTAACCAGCCATACGTTCCCGCTCTGGTCGACCGCGATGCTAAAGAACTCCCCGCCGTAATAGGCCCCAGCTGCGTCCAGCAGGCTGGAGGAGAAGATGACCGGGGTGGAGCTGGGAGTCGATCCCGCAGGGATTTCAGTGAGCCCGTAGTAGGTCCCCACCCAGACGTTCCCGGCGCCGTCCACTGCCACCGACTCGGCACCGCCATCGAACCAGGAGTTGGGGAACACCACCGGGGTGGCGGAGGGAGATCCTTTGGGGATCTCGGTGACGGTACCGCTGGAGTAGTTCGCCACCCAGACGTTCCCGGAGGAGTCGACGGCGATACCATATGGGTGGCTGAAGGAGTAGCTGGAGCCTCTGAACACCACCGGGGTGGCGGAGGGAGATCCTTTGGGGATCTCGGTGACGGTGTCGCCATAGTAGTTCGCCACCCAGACGTTCCCGGAGGGGTCGACGGCGATACCCTCCGGACTATCGAAGGAGTAGCTGGAGCCGCTGAACACCACCGAGGTGGAGCCGGGGGTGGATCCAGCCGGGATCTCGGTGACGGTGTCGTTAGAGTAGTTCGCCACCCAGACGTTCCCGGAGGGGTCGACGGCAATAGCGTACGGGTTGCTGAAGGAGTAGCTGGAGCCGCTGAACACCACCGGGGTGGAGCCGGGGGTGGATCCAGCCGGGATCTCGGTGACGGTGTCGTTAGAGTAGTTCGCCACCCAGACGTTCCCGGAGGGGTCGACGGCGATACCCTCCGGACCGTCTAGGCTGCTTACGCCGCTCACTGTAACCGAGGGAAAATTGACCAGACCGGTGGGGGATGCGCCCAGGGGAGCCTCGAGGAGGGTGCTGTAGTCATAGCCGGTGGCCCAGACGTTCCCGGAGGGGTCGACAGCTAGGCCTGGGCCAAAGCTTTCATAAAGAGCGGGAAATGAACCACCCGGAGCCAGAAAGGTCACCACCTTGGGGCGGTCCACGGTCAAGGTGGTGGTGGCCAGGAAGCTGGGCTGAGAGCTGTTGGTAAGGGTCAGGGCGTAGACCTGATTTGCCGCGGAGCTGTTCTCGGGCAGGGCGAGGGTGGCGCTGGTGGCCGAGCCCAGGTTGACCGGTCCGGTGTAAGCTTTGCCGTTCACCGAGACCCCGTTGGTGCCTGCTGCGGGGTTGCTGACGCTCAGGGTCCAGCTACCTGCTCCAAAGGTCCAGCTGAGCTGGGTGCTCCCCCCAGGGAGCTCAGCACTGGGCTTTTGGCGGCGAAACCGGCCTGGAGGCTGCTGCTGACCTGGCTGGAGCAGCCTGCTAACAGGGCGGCAACCAAGGTAGCCGAGACGGCGGAGCGTAGGGGCAAGCGGAAGCGGGTATCCATGCTAACTCCTTGTGTCAGCCAGAGGCGGTGGACCGCTGCGGCATGAGCGCATTATTTCCTTGGCTGAGCGCTGCGTCAAGAGGCAGCCTTGGCGAGACGCCGACGGCTTGCACCGGCGGGTGAGATCTGGCTCGCGCAAGGGCAACGCAGGTCATCCCCCGAGGTGCGCGGGGACACACGGAAGTTTCATCCCAGGAGGCGCGAGGGCGCAGCTCTGGTTTCCTTAAGCTGGCCGGGGGCGAGCCCCGAGCCGGCCAACTGGTCGGGCGGAGCTTTAGGGGAACAGCGCTGAACCCCCGGATCCGGCTTAGACTAGGCCCGTGCTCGATCTGAACAGCGACTTAGGAGAGAGTTTCGGGCGGTATCAGCTCGGCGAGGACCAGGCCATGCTGAGCTTGGTGACCAGCGCCAACCTGGCTTGCGGCGTCCACGCGGGCGACCCGGAGGTGATGGCCCTAGCGGTCCGGACCGCCCACCAGCTGGGAGTCCATATCGGAGCGCACCCCAGCTACCCGGACCGCCAGGGCTTCGGCCGGCGCTCCATGGCTCTCTCGGGGACCGAAATCTACCACTGGACTCTGTACCAGCTCGGCGCCCTCAGCGCTTTTCTGAGGCCCTACGGGGCCTATCTGCACCATCTCAAGCCGCACGGTGCGCTGTACAACGACGCCTGCAGGTCAGCAGAGATCGCCGAGGCGGTGGTCCGCGCGGCTAGGGACTTCGACCCGGGGTTGTCCATCTACGGCCTGCCGGGCAGCCCGCTGCTCGGCGCAGCCGCGTCCTACGGCCTGCGCGGCCTGGCCGAGGTCTTCGCCGACCGGGCCTTGCGGGAGGACGGGCAGCTGGTACCGCGCTCTGAACCCGGTGCGGTGCTGCACGACCCGCAGGCCGCCGGGCAGGCCATCGCCGAGCGGCTATCCAGAGGCCTGGCGGTAGATACCGTCTGCGTGCACGGGGACACCCCAGGGGCAGTCCAGTTCACTCGCCAGCTGCGCAGGGCTCTGCGCCAACGGGGTATCCAGCTGGCCAGAAGGAGGCGGCCTTGAACGTCTTAGTCACCGGCTTCGAACCTTTCGGCGGGGAGAGCGTCAATCCTTCGGCCCTGCTCCTAGAGAACCTGCCCAGCCGGGTAGCGGGCCACCCGGTCCACACCCAACTGCTACCCACCGCTTTCGGGCACTCGCTGGAGGTGCTCTGCGCAGCGCTGGAGCGGCTCAAGCCGGAGGTCACGCTGCTCACCGGCGAAGCCGGCGGGAGGGCGTATATCAGCGCCGAGCAGGTTGCGATCAACCTGCAGGACGCCCGGATCCCGGACAACTCAGGCTTCCAGCCGCAGGACCAGGAGATCGAGGTGGGGGGACCAGACGGCCTGTTCAGCACCTTACCCGTCCAGCAGGTGGTGACCCGGCTGCGGTCGGCTGGCATCCCAGCCCAGCGCTCGCTGAGCGCCGGGGCTTTCGTGTGCAACTATTGCTTCTACGGGCTGATGCGGCGGCTACCTACAGCGGCGCCCACCGGGATCGGGGGTTTCGTGCACCTACCCTACCTCCCCGAGCAAGCCGCCCGGCACCTGGGCAGCCCCAGCATGGCCGCAGACCTCCAGAGCCGGGCAATCCGCCTAGCCCTGGAGGTCTGCCTAGAGCAGATAGAGCTCAGAGGTTCGAAGGCAGCAAGACCTGATTGATCTCCTGGACCACACCGTTGGTCGCCAAGAGGTTGGGCTCGGTGACAGTCGCCCCGTCCACGGCGAGGTGGCCGTGCGAGACCGAGAGCAGCAGCAGGGACCCTTCCAGGCTGGTGAGGCCGAAGCGCTTGGCCAGCTCGGGGGTCTGCAGCTCTCCCTTGACCACGTGGTACTCCAAGACCTTGGTGAGCAGGGTCTTGCTGGCCAGGATCTCCTTCAGCAGGGCCGGCGGGACCTGCGCGAAGGCGGCGTTGGTGGGGGCGAAGACGGTGAAAGGGCCGGGGCCGTTCAGCACCGAGACCAGGCCAGCTTGCTTGACCGCGGCCAGCAGGGTGGAGAATTGGGGCTGCAGGGAGAGCAGCTGGACCAGGTTCTGAGTGGGCATGACCGAAGGGGCGCTGGGCTTGCGCATGCTGGGGGGCAACAAGACGCTGTCTACTACGATGATCTGGCCGTTCTTCGCGCGGATCTCCTGCCCGGGCACCAGGGCCTGATCGACCTTGAGGGTGGTGCCGTGGGCGTGGACAGTGATGGAGGCGCCCTCCAGGGTCTTGACCTTGTTCAGCAGCAGCAGGTCGGCGATGGTCAGGCGCCCTGAAACCACGTGGTACTCGAGGACCTTGCTCAGGGCGGACTTGGTGTTCATCAAGTTGGCCAGGGTGGCCGCCGGGACCCGAGCGAAGGCAGCGTTGGTGGGGGCGAAGACGGTGAAGGGGCCGGGGCCGTTCAGGACCGAGACCAGACCGGCTTGCTTGACCGCGGCCAGCAAGGTAGAGAATTGGGGGCTGGAGGCGACGATCTGGGTGATGGTCATGGAGGACATGTTGACGGTCATGGACGAGGAGCTCTGAGCGGCGGCAAACGCAAAGGCCGAGGCGAGGGACAGGGCAGCGACCGAGCGAAGGGCGGTGCGGGTACGGTGGTTCACGGCAATTCCTCCAGAGATAGTCTTGAGCAGAGAGGTCTGAGAAGCTGTAGGAAAAAGCTCAATAAGTCGTCCCAGAGCGAGCGGATACCTCTTTAGGATTCGCTCGGAGGTGTAGGCGACGGAGCGGGAGTTGCAGCGTGTACCGGCTCCGGGTACACTGAGCTGTGATCTCTCCTGCGGGGGTGCCAGCGCGTTCGCCGTTTTTTGGGAACGACCGCTCCCCCTGATCGCTTGGAGATCGGCGGAGCGGACCGGTTCGGTCCGCTTTTTTATTCCCACCACCAGGAGTGAGGCATGGATGATCTTCTGCAAGACGATCCCTTAGAGCGCGTGCAGGCCTGCGCGTCCAGAGCGGCGCTAGCCGAGCTGCGCAGCGCGCTGCTGGGGCGTTCCGGATCCCTGACCAGCCAGCTGCGCAGCCTAGGCTCGCTGCCCACCGAGCTGCGCCGCAGCCAGGGGGCACGGCTCAACGCCCTGCGCAGCCAGATCGAAGCGGCCTTAGATGCCCGGGAAGCCGAGCTGCAGGTAGCCGAACAGGAGCAGCGCTTGAGCGCGGAAGCCCTCGACCTGACTTTACCGGCTCCCCCGCTGCCCAGAGGCGGTCCCCATCCCATCTCCTGCGTCTTAGATGAGCTGCGCGACATCTTTCAGGCGATGGGCTACCGGATCGCCGAAGGTCCGGAGGTAGAAGACGAGCTCCACAACTTCGACGCCCTGAACATTCCAGCCCATCACCCGGCCAGAGACCTCCAGGACACCTTCTGGCTCAAGGACGGCCGGGTCCTGCGCACCCACACCAGTCCAGTCCAGGTGCGCTATATGGTCGCCCACGAACCCCCCTTCAAGATCGTGGTGCCGGGCAAGGTCTACCGCTACGAGGCCACCGACGCGACCCACGAGGCGATGTTCCACCAGCTCGAGGGCCTGCTGGTCGCCGACCAGGTCAGCATGGCCGACCTGAAGGGTACCCTGCGCGAGCTGGCCCGAGGTCTGTTCGGGCCGGCTGCCGAAGTCCGCTTCCAGCCCAGCTACTACCCCTTCGTCGAGCCGGGAGCTGACTTCGCGGCCTGGTGGGAAAATCCCAAAGGTCCCGGGAAGTGGTTGGAGTTAGGCGGCGCTGGGATGGTACACCCCCAGGTCTTCGCGGCAGTCGACCAGCTGCGGGTCGCCCAAGGCAAGGCCCCCTGCTATCAGGGCAAGATGGGCTTCGCCTTTGGCCTAGGCCCCAACCGCATCGCCATGCTGCGCTACGCTATCCCGGACATCCGCCACTTCTACGCCAACGACCCCAGGGTGCTGGCCCAGTTCCGCGGGATGGGCTCCTGATGCAGCTGTCGCTGGCCTGGTTGCGGGAGGTCCTCCCCGATCTCCCCGCTACAGAGAAGCTGGAGAACCTGCTGGCTAGTCTGGGCTTTCCGCTCGAGGGGTTGTCAGCAACCCCCGCCCTAGATCCAGGCATCGTCTGCGCGAAAGTCCTTGTGGCTGAACTGCTCCCTGGCAGCGCGCTGCGCCGCCTGACCCTCGACGACGGCCAGGGGACCGTCAGCGTGCTCAGCGGCGCCCCTAACGCAGCTGCCGGCAACTGCGTGGCTCTAGCGCGGCCCGGCAGCTTCCTGACAGGGATTCTCGCTCCCGTCTCTGAGCGGCGCATCCAGGGAGAGATCTCCTACGGTATGGCCTGTTCGGCCAAGGAACTGGGAATCGGCGAAGATGGTAGCGGCTTGCTGGTGTTCCCGGGGGAAACCGAGCCGGGTCGGCCGCTGGCCGAGCTGTGGCCGGCTGACCAGCATCTAGACATCGAGGTCACCCCCAACCGCGGAGACGTGCTGTCGGTCCGCGGCCTGGCCCGCGAGCTGGCCGCCGCGCTGGGAGTCTCTCTCGCTTGGCCCGAGCCGGCCACGGTAGCTCCTAGCCCAGGAAACCTGCGCGCCGAGCTCGGCCCTGGCTGCGACGCCTTCGCCGCCCTGCAGCTGACGGTGCGGCCGGGGCCGAGCCCAGCCTGGCTACAGCGGCGCTTGGCCGGCAGCAGGATACGCAGCTTGGGTTGCCTGGTGGACGTCAGCAACTACGTGATGCTGGAACTGGGCCAGCCGACCGCCTTCTACGATCGCCGGGACCTGGCCTCCCCCTCCCTGGCGGTCCGCCCGGCCTACCCGGGAGAAGTCTTCTTCGGGTTAGGCGGGGTGCGCTGCGAGCTCGGCGAGGAAGACCTGGTGATCCGCAGCGACGATCTAACGGTCGGGTTGGCAGGTATCTTAGGCGGGGAGCGCGGACAGATCCGGCCAGACAGCAGCGAGATCCTGGTCGAAGCGGCCCACTTCGATCCCGTCCGGTTGCGCCGGAGCGGTAAACGGCTGGGCCTGCGCACCGAGGCGCTCTACCGCTTCGAGCGGGGCGTCGATCCGCAGCTACCCGAGGAAGCCACCTGCCGGATCGCCGAGCTGCTCCGGCAGGTGGCGGGCGGCAGGCTGCTGGCCAGCACCTACCGAGCTGGGCTGAACCCTCAACCCACCGTCACGCTCAGCGGCGAGCAAGTGGAGCGGCTGCTCGGCTACGCGGTGCCGCTGCCGCGCATGGAAGCCCTGCTGACCAGCCTGGGCTGCTTGGTCTCTCAGGAGGGCGCTGCCCTGGCAGTAACCCCCCCCAGCTGGCGGGGCGACCTGCAGCTCCCCGAAGACCTGACCGAAGAGATCGCGCGCTTGGACGGCTACGACAAGATCCCCTACCGCCTGCCCACCATCACTCCGGCCGGTGACAACCTGGAGACCGGAGGGGAAGACCGCCAGCGCCAGCGCTTGCGCCGGGCCCTGATCGGGGCCGGGGCCCAGGAGCTGGTGCACTACAGCTTCACCAACGCCGCCGAAATCTCGGCGACCAGATCACCCCAGGCGGCGCTGCTGCTGGAAAACCCCCTCAGCAGCGAGCGGACCGCCCTGCGGACCGCCCTGTATCCCGGCCTGATCCGCACGCTGCGCAGCCCGGAGTACCAGGCCGGCGGCTTGGTCTTCGAGATCGGCCACGTCTTCCCGGAGGGAGGAGAGTGCGAGCGGGTGGGGGTGGCCATGCGCGGGCCCCTCATCTCGGCCGGCTGGCAACCCGGCTTCGGGGAGGGTCCTCTGGCCTTCAAGGCGGTCTTGGAAAAAGTTGCCTGGAACTGGGGGGCCGACCTGGAGGTGTTGCCTCCCGAGGGGGACCCGCCCGCCCACCTGCACCCCAGGGTCTGTGGCCGCCTGCGTTGGAACGGCCAGGTCGCCGGCTGGATGGGTCTGCTGCACCCAGCAGTGCAGGAAGCCTGCGCCAGCGGTCCTTTGGCCGTCGCCGAGCTGGCCTGGCCGCTAGCCAGCAAGGAGCGCACATTTCAAGAGCCCAGCCGCCATCCGGCAGCCCTGCGCGATCTAGCGGTTCTGACCCCGCGTTCGGTCAGCTTCTGGGAGCTGCGCAGCCTGCTGGCGAGCAGCAGCGAGCTGCTGGAATCGGCCGAAGCCTTTGACCTCTACGAGGGTAGCGCCATTCCGGCCGGGATGCGCTCGACCGCGGTGCGGCTCCGTTACCGGGGAACCAAGACCCTCAGCGAGGAAGAGATCGAGGCCGCCTTCGCCGCAGCAATCGCCGCGGTGCGCCGGGCCGGCTGGGAGATCCGAGACCGGCCTAGCTAGGCAGCGAGTACTCAGCCGGGCAGCCCAGCAGGACTGAAGTCGCGGGCGAGCGGCGCGCCGCTTCGGAGGCACCTGGCACGTATTGGACCAGGCACTTCCGGAGTAGACGATAAGGCTAGCCGCAGGACCCGAGAGACGCGGCAGCACGGGGTTGGACCCCTCTGGCAAGCAAGCCATGTGAGCTCAGAGGTGGCTGGAGCTGATCTGTGAACTACAAGCTGCAGGCTGGGTGCTGGATAGGGTTCGGGGATCTCACCGCGCCTTCAAGCACCACGGTGCAGTCTGGCTACACCGTGGTGCTGCACCCGAGGGGGGATCTCGGACCCGGCCTCACCGCAGCAATCCGCAAGCGAGCAGGGCTGTAGAGACCTGCAAAGGGAGGTAAAGATGCGCTACCCGGTAGCGATCGAGGGAGGTAGAGGGGGCACAGCGTTTGGCGTGGTGGTACCTGACTTGCCAGGTTGTTTCTCGGTGGGCGATACCTTCGATCAAGCTTTAGTCGGAGCCGAAGAGGCTGCTGCTGCGTGGATTGATGCAGAGCTAGATGCCGGTCGGGCCGTCCCGAAACCCAGCAGCCTAGGTGACCTTCAGCGCAATCCAGAGTATGCAGGGTGGGTGTTTGGCGCGATCAAGGTGGACCTTGCGCTGTTGGATGACACCAGCGTGCGCGTGAATATCACGCTGCCCCGCCGAGTGCTGAAGCGCCTCGGCGCCCTGACCTCAGCTGCCGGTAAAAGCCGCTCCGGCTTCATCGCCCACCTGACCCTGGAAGCGCCAGAAGGCTAAGCGTCTGCGTAGGAGCGACTCCCTTATCCCAGCACCTAAGCCTCGGCGGCCTGATGCTTCGAGAAAGCAAGGGCAATCAGTGGTCACTAACCGGCCTAGCCAGCTGTGATCCGGTGACGCTATCCCCCAGAGCCAAGGGGTAGTACCCATCTCCTAGCCGCCACGGAAGAGGTCCCTCGCACTGGGCCTGGTCCGGGTATCTGGCCGTCTGGACACCGGCTCTTGCTGCTAGGCACTGCCGGAGGCCCTGCACCGCTACGGCCCACCAGTCCCCGGGTACCTGATCAGGGGGTCCAGTTCCCCCCTTGGGCCTTCCCCCCAATGCTCAGGGGGCACGGGATCAGGAATCAGCGTGGGATGGTAGATGGGAAAGGCAGGGCACTGGACAACGCCTTTCTCGGAACGGCTGTGGCGGACGGTCCGGTATGAGCACGCACAGGCCGACCTGAACTCTGCGCTGGGCAGTGGGCAGCATGACGCTCAGGTCGGACCTCAGGGCCCAAGCCCGGTACAGGCTAGGGTGTCCTCTACTTAGCCCTGTGCTTGGCCCTGGGTGACAGGACCCCAGGCGTTGCCTAGGCTGTGGGTACGCAGCGGGCGGCCTGAGTGATCATGCTTACCGTCCAGAGCTTATGCCTTCCTTCAAGCCGTCCAATTCGGTGGGATCACCTCAAACTGCAATAGAGCCGGAGGGAACTCTGCTTTTGGAAACAAGAAGAACAACTCATCTTGGCTTTGCGGAAGGGGTTATCTCAGATAAGAGTACTTTGGAGGCAGCTTATGGTGTACAGGAGGGCGAAGCTCGGGGTTAGGAAGGCCCCTCTCGAACGCCGGGTTGGGTGTCTTAGTGTCAGAAAGATCTGGATTGGTCACGGATAGACCTTCTCGTGCCTTTCCAGCATTTGCACGAACTGTGAAATTTTCTTGACGCGTGTTTCGGCGTTCTTGGCCGTTTGAATCCTGAACAGAATGGCATATCTATTTCGACTATCAAGCGTGCTGAAAAAGTTTTTAGCCTGCGTATTGCCATCCAGCGCTAGTTGAAGATCGCTTGGTACGGATGACTTGCCAGGAGAGTCATAGGCAGCATCCCATCGCCCATCAAGCTTGGCACGTTCTATTTCTTTGAGACCGGGTGGTTTCATTTTTCCGGCTTTGACAAGGGCAAGCGCCTTTTCTTTGTTGATTTTCGACCAAATGCTCTTGATTGAGCGCGGCGTAAATTTTTGCAGCCAGTACTGCTCGCTGTGTGCCTTTTTTTGTCCATCTATCCATCCGAAGCAAAGCGCCACTTCGACGGCTTCATCGTATGAAACTGACTGTACACCTGCACCTTTTTTCGCCAATTGCAACCACACGCCAGACGATATTTTGTGGTTCTCCTCTAACCAAGTAGCCCAATCTCGTTGCCGTTCGAAGAGTTCAATCGGCAGAGTATTGGTTTTGTCCTGAGCCTTACTTCCCATCACAGCCTCTAAAATATGCGCCCTTGGGAGGGCGATTTCAAGTTTGAAGCGCAACACCTGCGCGTAACTCTCTGACTTGCTGTGCCATGACTTCGGCGGGTGTCCGAAATCCCAGCGATTTCCTGGGCCGATTCTTGAGTTCCTCTGCTGCTTGGGTCAAGTACCGTTGTGAGTACTCCGATCAACCTGTTCCCCTTGGGGAAATACTTCCGCAGCAGGCCGTTGGTATTCTCGTTCGTGGAGCGTCGCCAAGGGCTATGCGGGTCCGCGAAATACACCCGAATCCCGACTCGCCATTTCAGATCCTGATGCTGGGCCGCCTCCTTGCCTCGGTCATAGGTCAGTGAGTCGCCGAAACGCCGTGGGCAGGCTGCGTAGCCGCCGCGTGAAGCCTTCCAGGACGGACTCTGCTATGGCGTCACCAACCCGCGGCAGGATCACAAACGGCTGCTCCGATCGACCAGGGTATCCATGGCGCTGCTGCCTTGCCCCCTTGATGAGATCCCCTTCCCAGTGGCTGGGTACCTCCCGACCCTCGGCCTCTGCGGACCGCTCGCGGATGGAACGCATGTTCCGTATGCCACTGCGGCGGTCCTTGCCTCGACTGCGCGGGCGTCGCTTCTGGTGACTCTGGCGCAGTGCCTCGATAAGTGCCGTTTTCAGCTCTACTGCGGGGCGGGCGTAGATGTACCGGTAGATCGCTTCGTGACTGACCCGTTGGGACTTGTCTTCAGGGCGTTCTAAGCGCAGCCTCCCCGCCATCTGCTCGGGTGACCACTGGTGCTCCAGAATGGCCGTGGTGGCTCGCTCCGTCGAGGCATTACCGGTGGTAAGCTCGCGTGCCCCTCAGCATCTCCTAGCCTGTGCCGTCCCCCATCCCGTGACGGCATCATCACTGCTGTCCACCCACCCTCGGCGACACTCCTGACTCAGAGTGTCGGGGTTACGCTGTAGCCCCTTCGCCAAGGCTCTCCAGCTCGTCCCTCGGTTCAATCCTCTCTGCAACCGATTCCTCCCATCCATGCTCAACTGCTGGTACTTGCTTCCCATCTTCCGCCTCCAGCCTCCTTGGGCCAAAGGCGTTGCACTTCATTCCTGAGCCGGCCGCCAAAGCAAGGACCCCTGGAGCGCGACTCAGGGCTCGACCCGCAGGTAGAGCAGGCCGGCTTCGGTCTCGACCGGGAAAGTCCGCACCGCCTTGATCGCCGGCAGGCAGAGCGCCCGCCCGGTCTGCAGGTCGAAGCGGGCGCCGTGCTGGGCACAGGTGATCGCGCCACCCTCCACCTCTCCCCCGAGCAGCGGGAAGGACTCGTGGGTACAGACGTTGCGCAGGGCGTAGACCTCTCCCCTGTGTTTGAGCACTAAGACCCGCTGCTTGCCGGCGCGGATCTCCCTCTGCTCACCTTCCGCAAAAGCGCTGGTCGGGCCGATCAGCACCCGCTCGCTCAAAGGCCGACCTTGGCGGCGATCACCGACTCGACGTAGCGGATCACCTCGGTCAAGGGCACCTTAGAGAGGACGTCCTCCAAGAAGGCGTTGACCAACACCTTCTCGGCCAGAGCCTTGGGCAGGCCGCGCGAGCGCAGGTAGAACAGCTGCTCTTGGTCGACCGGTCCGGTGGTGGATCCGTGCGAGCAGCGCACGTCGTTGGCGTTGATTTCCAGCTGAGGGATGCTGTCGCTGCGGGCCTCGCTGGAGAGCAACAGGGTGCGGTGCTTCTGGTAGGCGTCGGTCTTCTGGGCGTTCAGGTCGACCTTGATCATGCCGCTGAAAATCGCTCGGGCTTCCCCGGAGGCCACCCCCTTGTAGAGCAAGTCGGAGTGGGCGTGATCGGCGGCGTGGTGCTGCAGGGTGTAGTGGTCGAAGTGCTGCTCGCCGGAGGCGAAATAGATCCCCAACATCTCCGACTCGCTGCCCGGACCGCGCAGGTAGCTGCCCATCTCGGTGCGGCTGAGGTCAGCCCCCAGGGTAACTACCAAGCTGTTTAGGCTGGCGTCGCGGTCCAGGTCGGCCCGCTGGCGCTGGAGGTGGGTCACACCGCTGCCCCAGTTCTGCACGCTGACGTAGCGCAGCTTGGCCCCCTCGGCCAAAAACAGCTCGACCGCCCCGTAGGCAGCGGCGTCTTCCAGGTCGTCGCTGTCCTGCTCGTCGATAAAGGTCAGCTTGCTGTTGCGTCCCAGCACCAAAAGGGTGCGGGTGGCCAGGTAGCAGCCACCCTGGCGCAGGTAGCGAAAAGCCCCCAAGGGAGCCGCCACTTCGACACCGTCTGGCACGTAGACGAAGGTGCCGCTGCTCCAGTGGGCCGCGTTGAAAGCGCTGAACTTGCCCTCGCTGGGGTGGGGCGGCTTGCTCGGCGTCGTCCCTGGGGCGGCCACGGTGGTGTCGTCCGGGACCGCGGCCGGCACCACCCGGTAGAGGTACTGGGCCAGCAGCTCGGAGTGAGCGGAGGCGGCCTCCAAAAGGTCGCAGAACAGCACGCCCTGGGCAGCCAGCTGGGCGGGTAAGTGGCTGTGGACCAAGCTGGGCCCGCCGAAGACCAGGTAACTGGAAACGTCGGTGCGCTCCAGGCGGGAGCGCACCGCCTCTGGGAGCTGCTCGACCGAACGCACCGGTGCTTCCTGGGAGGCCGGCGGCAGCTCCTCCAGGAGCTCGAAATCGACCTGGGTGTACTTCCAGGCCTCCACCTTGCGGTCAGGAAAAGGAAGAGCGGTGTAGAGCTCCTGGGCTTCTCGGCGCCGCTGGCGCAACCAGGCCGGCTCCTGGGTGAGGACCGCGGGCATCAACCGACCGACCCTTCCATCTCCAGCTCGATCAGGCGGTTCAGTTCGACCGCGTACTCTAAGGGCAGCTCCTTGGCCACCGGCTCGATGAAGCCGCGGACGATCAGGCTGGCCGCCTCTCCCTCGCTGAGGCCGCGGCTCTGCAGGTAGAGCAGCTGCTCGTCGTTGATCTTGGAGACGGTGGCCTCGTGGCCCACCTCGGCGTCCCGCTCCTCGATCTCGATGTACGGGTAGGTGTCGGTCCTAGCCGACTCGTCGAGCAGCAGAGCGTCACACTCCACGTGGCTGCGGGTATGGTGCGCGCCCTCTAAGACCTTGACCAAGCCGCGGTAGCTGGAGCGTCCCGACTGCTTGGAGATCGACTTGGAGATGATCGAGCTGCGAGTATAGGGGGCGAAGTGCACCACCTTGCCGCCGGCGTCTTGGTGCTGGCCGGGACCGGCCATGGCGATGGAGAGGATCTCGCCGCTGGCTCCCTCCTCGAGCAAGTAGCAGGAGGGATACTTCATGGTCACCCGCGATCCCAGGTTGCCGTCTACCCACTCCATCACCCCGTCGCGGTAGACCGCGGCCCGCTGGGTGACCAAGTTGTAGACGTTGCGGCTCCAGTTCTGGATGGTGGAGTAGCGGAAGCGGGCGCCTTGGCGCACCACGATCTCGATCACCCCGGAGTGGAAGCTGTCCCTGCTGTAGCTGGGCGCGGTGCAGCCCTCGATGTAGTGAGCCTGGCTGCCCTCGTCAGCGATGATCAAGGTGCGCTCGAACTGGCCGGCCGACTCGGCGTTGATGCGGAAGTAAGTCTGCAGGGGGATCTCGACCTTGACCCCCTTGGGGATGTAGACGAAGCTGCCGCCGGACCACACCGCGCTGTTGAGCGCGGCGAACTTATTGTCCTCAGGCGGGATGACCGTTGCGAAGTGCTGGCGGAACAGCTCGGGGTACTCCCTGAGGCCGTCCTCGATCGACAGGAAGATGACCCCCTGGCGCTCCCACTCCTCTTTGAGGTTGTGGTAGACCATCTCCGACTCGTACTGGGCTCCCACCCCGGCCAGGGCGGCCCGCTCGGCTTCGGGGATCCCCAACCGATCGAAGGTGGCACGGATGTCGTCTGGAACATCGGACCAGTCCCTGGCCCCCAGGCCTTCGGGGCGGATGTAGTAGTAGATCTCGTCCAAGTTCAGCTGGGAGAGGTCGGCCCCCCAGGTCGGCATGGGCTTGCTGTAGAACACCTTGAGCGCCCGCAGGCGGAAGTCCAGCATCCACTGCGGCTCGCCCTTGGCCTTGGAGATCAGCTCGACCACCTCGGCGCTCAGGCCCTTGGGTGCCTTGACGCTGTAGCGCTCGGGCTGGCTGAAGCCGTACTCGTAGCGGTCACCTCGCAGCAAAGACAGATCGGTCACGCCCCTCCTCCTCTCAGGCCTGCGCGGCCAGCTCCTTGACCCAGTCGTACCCTTCGCGGTCCAAGCGCTCGGCCAGCTCCGGACCGCCCGACTGGACCACCCTCCCCCCGACGATGACGTGCACCCGGTCGGGGACGATGTGATCGAGCAGGCGCTGGTAGTGGGTGATGATCAGGCCGCCCAGCTCGGGGCCGCGCAGCTGGTTCACGCCCCTAGCGACCACCCTCAAGGCGTCGACGTCCAGGCCGGAATCGGTCTCATCCATGACGATGTAGTTGGGCTCCAGCATCAGCATCTGCAGGATCTCGCTGCGCTTCTTCTCGCCCCCGGAGAAGCCCTGGTTCAGGTAACGCTCGACGATGCTCTCGTCCCAATCGAGCACCTTGAGGGCGCGCTGCAGCTTACCGTAGAACTCCGAGAAGCCGAGCTCCTCGCCCTCGGGCTTACGCGCCTGCAGCGCCAACCTCAGGAAGTTGGCGATGGTGACCCCGGGGACTTCCACCGGGTATTGGAAGGCCAGGAACAGGCCCAGGCGCGAGCGGGCGTCCGGCTCCAGCTCCAAGACGCTCTCGCCGTCGACCAAGATATCCCCGCTCTCCACCAGGTACTCGGGATCCCCGATCAACACCTTGGCCAAGGTGCTCTTGCCATTGCCGTTGGGCCCCATCAGGGCATGCAGCTCGCCCCGCGGGACAGTCAGGCTGATTCCCTGCAGAATCGGTTGATCGCCGACTCGGACTCTCAGATCACGGATTTCCAGACACTTTCTCGCTCCAGCCATCGCCGTCCTTTCCGGCCGCCGCACACCGAACGGCTCATGGCTATGAGTCTAGCGGACCGGGAGGCTAAAGTCGAGTAGTTTAGTCAAGATTGAGGCCGGGTCTAGGGAGTGATCTCTGCCAGCCCGGCTAGGACCAGCGGCGCAGGATGACCACTGCGTTCTGCCCGCCGAAAGCGAAGGAGTTGGACATGCCGTACTCCACCTGCTGGGCCCTGGCCCGGTTGGGGACGAAGTCCAAATCCAACTCGGGATCGGGGTCGTCATAGTTGATGGTGGGCGGTAAGACACCGCTCTCGAAGGCCTGGATGGTCGCGATGGCCTCGACCGCCCCGGCCGCGCCCAGCAGGTGGCCGGTCATGGACTTGGTGCTGGAGATCGCCAGCTTGCCGCTGTGGTCTCCGAAAACCGCCTTGATCGCTTGGGTCTCGGTCAGGTCATTGGCCGGAGTGGAGGTGCCGTGGGCGTTGATGTAGCCGATGGCCTCAGGGGCCAAGGAAGCCGACTCCAGGGCCGCGCGCATGGCCGCCTGGGCGCCCCGCCCCTCCGGGGCGGGCATGGTGATGTGGTAAGCGTCGGCGCTGCTGCCATACCCGACCACCTCGGCGTAGATGTGCGCTCCCCTGGCCCTGGCGTGCTCCAGCTCCTCTAAGGCCAAGACGCCAGCCCCCTCCCCCAGAACGAAGCCATCCCGGCTGGCGGTGAAGGGCCGGCTGGCCGCCTGGGGCTGGTCGTTGCGGGTCGAGAGCGCCTTCATGTTACCGAAACCACCGATGGCCATGGGGGTGACGGCCGCCTCCGCGCCTCCGACCAAGATCAGGTCGGCCTCGCCCAAGCGGATGGTCCTAGCTGCCTCGCCGATCGCCGCGCTCCCGGTGGCGCAGGCCAAAACCACCGTGCTGCTCGGGCCAGTAGCCCGGTAGCGCATGGCGATCTGCCCGCTGGCCATGTTGGCGATCATCATCGGGATGAAGAAGGGGCTGACCCGGTCCGCGCCGCGGCTGTGGAAGATCTTCGACTGCTCCTCCCAGGTCTCCATCCCCCCGATCCCGCTCCCGACCAGCGTCCCTACCCTGGGGCTGGCCAGGTCGGCCTCGGACAGGCCGGCGTCCTCGACGGCGAGAGCCGCCGCGGCCAGGGCTAGCTTGACGAAGCGGTCCAGCCGGCGGCTCTCCTTGGGGTCGACCCAGGAGCTCAGGTCGTCGTGGATCTCGGCGGCGATCTGGCAGGGCAGAGCGCTGGTATCGAAGCGCCGGATACGCCCCACCCCGCTCCTACCCTGGTGCTGCCCTTCCAAGAAGCTGGCCTTGCCGATACCGATCGGCGTCACCGGTCCCAGCCCGGTCACTACAGCGCGTCTCACATCATCCCCCCTACCGCTCCGCGGCGGACCACCCAGGCAGCTGTGCGGCGGAGATTCAGCTCTGCGCCTGGATAAAATCGACCGCGTCCTTGACCGTCCGGATCTTCTCGGCAGCCGCGTCGTCGATCTTGACGTTGAACTTGTCCTCTAGCCCCATGATCAGCTCCACCGTCTCCAAGCTGTCGGCGCCCAGGTCCTCGACGAAGGCGGCTGAAGGGACCACCTTGGAGGGCTCGGTACCCAACTTCTCCACGACCACTTCCTTGACTTGCTCGAACAGGTCCATACTTCCTCCCCCCGCAGTGTAGCGGGACAAATGCCTCTCAATGGGGCAGTAAACCGCCATCGACGGCGATGGTCTGGCCGTTGATATACCCAGCTCCCTCGGAGCACAGGAAGGCGACCAGGTGGGCTACCTCCTCGGGGAGCCCGAAGCGCCCGGCCGGAATCCGCCCCAGATACTCCGCGCGGCGCTGCTCCGGCAGGGCGTCGGTCATGTCCGAGGCGATGAAGCCGGGCGCCACCGCGTTGACGGTGATCCCCCGGCCGCCGTACTCGATGGCCAGCGCCTTGGTGAGGCCGATCAGGCCGGCCTTGCTGGCGACGTAGTTGACCTGGCCGGGATTGCCGCTCAGGCCCACCACCGAGCTGACGTTGACGATGCGGCCGAAGCGGCCTCGGAGCATGTGCCGCACCGCCGCGCGGCAGGTGTAGAAGGCGGCGTCCAGATTGGTGTGCATGACCGCCTGCCAGTCCTGGTCGCGCATCCTGAGCAGCAGGCCATCCCGGGTGATCCCGGCGTTGTTAACCAAAATCTCCAGGCCGCCCAGCTCCCCCGCGGCCGCGTCCACCAGCGCAGCCGCAGCAGCGGGATCGGCCAGGTCGGCCTGCAGGGCGGTGGCCACCCCTCCTCCGGCGACGATCTCGCCCACCAACTGCTCGGCGGCGTCGCGGCGGGCAGCGTAGTGCACCGCCACCGCGTGGTCCTGTCCGGCCAGGGCCAGGGCCATGGCCCGCCCCAGACCCCGGCTGGCACCGGTGACCAGCGCCTTCACCCAGCCCTCTGCAGGTAGCCGCTCAGGTCATCTGGGGTGTGGATCCTGGCCACCAGCGCGCCGGGGTGGATCCTGGCCACCAAGCCGCTGAGCACGCTGCCCGGGCCGAACTCGATGAACTCGGTGACGCCCATGGCCACCATCCGCTCGACGCACTCCACCCAGCGCACCGGAGCGGTGATCTGCGCAGTCAGCGCGCGCTTGCGCTCCCCCGGGTCCACCGGCTCGGCGGTCACGTTGGAGAGAACCGGAAAGGACATCGCCCCGAGCTGGACCGGCTCCAGTTCAGCGGCCATCCGCTCGGCTGCCGGCTCCATCAGGCTGCAGTGGAAGGGAGCGCTGACCTTCAGGGGGATAACCCGCAGGCCGCGCTGGTGGAGCTTTTGGCTGATCCAGAGCACCCCTTCCTGGCTGCCGCTGACCACCGTCTGAGTGGGGGCGTTGCGGTTGGCAACTTCCACCAAAAGCCTCTCCGCCTCAGCCGCTGCGCAGAGCTCCTCCACCACCGCAGGGTCACCTATCGCAGCGGCCATGGCTCCCTCTCCCTCGGGAACGGCCTCCTGCATGAGCTGGCCGCGCCTGCGCACCAGCACCAGGGCTTGCTCCAGGGAAAAACTACCGGCAGCTACGTGGGCGCTGAACTCCCCCAGGCTGTGGCCGGCGGCGCAGAAGGGCAGCTGGCCGGTGGCGGCCAGGTAGGCGCGGTAGGCGGCCAGGCTGGCGGCCAGCAGGGCGGGTTGCTGATTGGCGGTGCGGGTGAGCTCCTCGAGCGGTCCCTGGCGCACCAACTCGGTCAGGCCGGGCAGAACCCGCTCGGTGGCGGCGAAGACCTCGGCAGCAGCCGGATCGGTGTCCGCCAGAAGAGCGCCCATACCGAGCTGGTGGGATCCCTGGCCGGGAAACAGGGCGGCGACCCTGCTCAAGCGCCCCCCCAGGCCAGGACCGAGGCGGCCCAGGTGAGCCCCGCACCGAAGCTGACCAACAGCACCCGGTCACCGGGGTGCAGGCGGCCTTGGTCC
This sequence comes from bacterium, assembly GCA_021810505.1. GTDB lineage: Bacteria > Deinococcota > Deinococci > Deinococcales > Deinococcaceae > JAJZIR01. The sequence continues at coordinate 84,646 of JAJZIR010000002.1, read as the reverse complement.
AGAGCGCGCTGCAGCGCCAGGGGAATGCTGGCGGTGGAGTTGTTGCCGTACTCGTCCAAGGTGACCACCACCCGCTCCAGCGGCAGACCCAGCCGCTCCCTGGCTGCCTCGATGATCCGCAGGTTGGCTTGGTGCGGGACAAACAGGGAGATATCTGCCGGGGTAAGCCCAGCCCGCTCCAGCACTTGCAGGGTGGCCGTGTTCATCACGCGCACCGCGAACTTGAAAACCTCGCGGCCATTCATGTACAGGTGCGGGCCCATCTTCGCTCCCGCGGGCAGGTGATCGGCGATGGCGCTGCGGTGCAGGTGGATCTGGCCGCTGCCGTCGGTCCCGAGCACCGAGGCCAGGAAGCCGCTACCCGGCGCGACTTCGCCGACCACCGCCGCTCCGGCACCGTCCCCGAAGAGCACCGCAGTCGAGCGGTCCTGGTAGTCGGTGATCTTGCTCAGCGCCTCAGCGCCGATCACCAGAGCGCGCTTGATCTGGCCGCTGGCCACCAAGCCCTGGGCGATGGACAGGCCGTAGATCCAGCCGGGACAAGCGGCCAGCAGGTCGAAGCCGCCGGCTTCCAGACCGAAATGATCCTGCACCAAGGAGGCGGTTGAGGGGAACAGGGCGTCCGGGGTGTTGGTCGCCACGATGACCATACCGACCCCTTCCAAGATCTGCCGGCCGTGGCGCCGGATCAAGTCTTCGACGCTAGAAAAGGCTAGCTGGGAAGTAAACTCCTGCTCAGCGGCGATGTGGCGCCGCCGGATCCCGGTTCGGGAGACGATCCACTCGTCGCTGGTGTCCAGGAACTGCTCGAAGTCGGCGTTGCTCAGGATCCGCTCTGGAACGTAGGTGCCCAGGCCCAGGATCCCTACCGCCACAGCAGCTCCGCGGCCGATCGCCACCTGAAGTGCGTCCGAGGTGGAGACAGGGGCTCAGACCTTGAGGACGGGTTGGCCATCGTAGTAGCCGCAGCTGGGGCAGATGTGGTGCTGCAGGCGCTGGGCGTGGCACTGCGGGCACTCAGACAGCACCGGCAACGCCAGAGCGTGGTGGCTCCTGCGCATATCCCGCTTGGAGCTGCTGGTCTTCTTCTTGGGAACGGGGTGTTTGGACATGAGGGCTCCTTCCGTGGCCGAGGCGGCAACGGGCCAGAGTATAGCAAATGCGTCTAGATTGGGCTAACGCCTGCGGCTGCCGCGCAGAGCCTTGGGGGCCCGGGTCACCGAAGCGTAGTGGACCCGGCGGGAAGGCTTATCCTTCTTGCCCGCCTTGTCCTTGCCCGCCGCTCCTGCCCGCCCAGCGCCACCCTTTTGGGAAACTGCGCGGGCAGGAGCGGCGAACTCGTTGGTGAGCAGGCGCAGAAAGGGGATATAGACGATCAGGCCGACGATCAGTTGGCCCCAGATGGTGTCGACGTAGGGGATGCGCAGAGCCGCCAGGACGCTGAAAATCAGGTCGACGACCAAGGCAAATAGCAGGGCTTTGACCAACAACCGGCCGATCTTGAGCCCAGTCAGGCCCGGCCGGCCGTCCACCGCTGTCAGCCAGCGCCAAGGAGCTAACAAGCTATCCCGCAAGGATCCCACGCCTCAGTCTAGCACGCGGGCTGCTCAGCGGATCCGAGCCGCCAGATCCTCGAGCAGCAAAGGGTCGCCCCCAGCCTCCGGCTGGTCGATCGGCAGCTTGAGCAGGGGCTTGTCGGAGCGCGGCTTGGCCATCCAGTCCCCCAGCGCTCGGCTGACCGGCAGGCGTTCGGGGAGCAGCCAGATCAGGGCGCGCACCGCCGAGCGCAGCTCCAGTTGGGCGCGCTGGCCGGCGACTTCCAACTCCGGGGCCTCGCGCAGGCCGGGGACCAGCCGGCGCCCCAGCTCCAGGCTGCGGGCCGGGTCGGCCAGGTGGCCGGGCAGGGGGCGCAGGCCCAGCTGAGCCAGCTGCTCCAAGAGGCCGTGGTAGAGCCAGGGCTGCTCCAGCAGGTACCGAGGGCCCAAAAGGCCCACTGCCCGGCCCAGTCCGGCCCAGTCCGGCCGAGCCGCTCGGCCCTGCGCCCTGGGATACGAGCGCTCCAGAGCCCTGCGCACCCGGACTGGCTGGGACCAGCGCAGGCCCAGCGAGACCGCCAGCGACTTCAAGCTCTCGCCGGCAGCGGCCGGGTCCACCGAAACCAGGTGGGGCAAACTAAAGCGCACCGAGGCGGTGGCCGCGAAGTCGACCACCCAGGGGTTGCCGTTCAGCTCATCCTGATCCTGGAGCTGAGGGCTGAGCTGCGGGATCAGGACAGCGTCGCAGCGCAGCAGGCGGTGCAAGCGGCCGATGGCCAGCTGCACGGGGCTGGGCTCCTGCGGGAGCAAGGTGGCGCCAGTCCGGTAATCGGGCTCCAGGTCAGCCGGGAGCTCCTCCAAGACACCCAGCTCGGCCAGAAAAGTCTGCCAGAAAAGCAGGTGGTCGGTCAGCAAGGTGTCCAGTAGGCCGACCCTCACGGGCTGCCCGCCGACCAGCTCCCCGACTTCCCCCCTCGCTTTTCCAGCAGGCGCAGCGGGCCGATCACGACGCCCTTAGAAACCGCCTTGAGCAGGTCGTAGAGGTTGAGCGCCGCTACCGCCGCAGCGGTAAGAGCCTCCATCTCGACGCCGGTAGCGGCGGCGGTGCGCACCTCCGCTTCCACCCGCAGGCCTTCCGGGCAGCGCTCGATGCGGACGTCCACCCAGCTGAGGGGAAGGGGGTGGCAGAGGGTGATGAGCGAGGCGGTCTGTTTAGCGGCCGCGATTCCGGCCAGCTGCGCCACCACCAAGGGATCCCCTTTCGGCAGCGTGGCTCGGTCCAGAGCCTCCTGGGCGGCGGGCGGAATCTGCACCAGCGCTTCTGCCAGAGCAGCGCGCTGGTGGGGTTGCTTGTCGGTGACGTCGACCATCCGCGGACGGCCAGCCCCGAAGTGGCTGAGCTCATCGGACCTGGCCATCAGGCTCGGGAATCTGTCTCGCCGAGCAGGTCGGCCAGCTGGGTGCGCAGCAGAGAGGGGTGGTCGGGACCGAGCACCCGAGCGCCGTGGCCGCAGTCACGCTCATTGAGATCGGTCCCGCAAACCGGGCACAGGCCCTTGCAGGAGGGGTCGTGCAGCACGGTCAAGGGGCGGTTCAGCAGCAGGACTTCGCTGAGCAGCGGGGCCAAGCCTAGCTTGGGGTTACCCAAGACCAGCCAGTCCGCACCCTCGCGCTCCTCGTCCAAGAAAGGGAGATCGACGCCGGGGCGGAACTCCAGCATCAGGCCGAGCTCGCCGCGCACCTCGACCAGCACCTCCCGCAGGCAGCGAGCGCAGGCGTCCCGGAGGCTGCCTTCGACCCAGCCGGCTAGCCAGAACTGATCCTCGCCGACCCGGCTGGCCACCACCTGAAAGGCCGCCGGCTGGGCTAGCGGGGGCTCGGCCGCACCGGCCCCCGCGCCACCGAACGCTTCCACTTCCAACAGACCGCTCTCGCGCACTTCCAGCTCACCCCGCAGCAGCGGCGAGAGCGACAACAAAGGGGGCCCAGACCACTCCATCCCTCAAGTATAGGCCAGGCGCGGCCCCGGTCCAGCCTCACCCCCACAGATCTGCTAGGCTGCGGCCATGAAGGCCAGGGTGGCCCTGGGGCTGGTCTTGGCCGCCCTCTTGGTGGCGGCCGGGGTGGTCTGGCTGCGGGGGCGCGGCAGCTCCTGGCAGGCCGAGGCCGCCGCCGCGAAGGCATCGGTCGCGCTGCTGAGCTCCAGCGGCCAGCCGGCTGGTCACGTCTATCAGGTCGGCCGCGGCGAGCTGCTGATCGCGCTGAACCAGCCAGCCCCGTCCGGCCTGCTCTACCAAGTCTGGGGAAAGGAAGGAGGCGAGCTGCGGGCGCTGGGACAGACCTCGCAGGCCTTGACGGTGGCGGCCGGGCAGCTGCGCTCGGTCTACGTGGGGCTCAACCGCCACGTCGGGACCAGCCGCCCCGACCAGCTGGTGGGGCAGGCCACCCTGCCGGGGGCGCCGGGCTGGTAGGCTAGGGTGTGATCCTGGAGCATTCGGTCGAGGAGTTCGCGCAGCGCTTCGCTGGGAGGGCCAACGCCGGGGCGCTCTACCCCCAGCCGCTGGGCTCTCCCCTGCTGGAGTTCTGCGCTGGCGGCTTGGTGCTCTACCTATTCGACCGGACTGGGCCGCAGGTGGCCAGCGGGGCAGCCAAGGTGATCGTCCACCCGCTGCTGCGCTGGCTGGAGCGAATCCCCCCACAGGACGCTCCCGAGCTGGCCTGCAGCGCCATCTCGGCGCTCAGCGGCAGCGGGCAGGTCGAGGCCGCCGAGCGAGGTTTCCTGATCGTCCAGAGCCAGCTGCTGCTGGTCTGCGGCCTGCTGGAGGGCGGAGAGCCAGCCGCCAGCCCTGGGGACTGGGTGCGCTTCACCAGCCACGCCCCTGTCCACGGCTTCGTGGTCTAGCGCCCTCGGCCGAGCGGGGCGCTGCGTTCTCATGAGAGAGGGTCCTATACTGGACCCATGGAACGCAAACCGCTCGTGTTGATCGTAGAGGACGAGAAAGATATCGCGCGCTTCGTGGAGCTGGAGCTGGGAGCCGAGGGCTACAGCACCGAGACCGCCTTTGACGGCGTGACCGGGCTATCCAAATACCGGGAGCTCAACCCGGACTTGGTCATCTTGGACCTGATGCTTCCGGTTCTGGACGGCCTGGAGGTGGCCAGAAGGATCCGCAAGACCAGCAACACCCCCATCGTGATCCTAACCGCCAAGGACAGCATCCAGGACCGGGTCGAGGGGCTCGACTCCGGGGCCGACGACTACCTGATCAAACCCTTCTCCATCGAGGAGCTGCTAGCCCGGGTGCGCGCCCACCTACGCCGCGTCAACCCAGCGGTGACCGGCGAGGTGCGGGTGGCCGACCTGGTGATGAACCTGGACGGCCGCGAGCTGTTCCGCGGGGGACGGCGCATCGAGGTCTCGAATAAGGAATTCGAGCTGTTGGAGCTGCTGGCCAGGAACCCAGGCAAGGTGTTCCGCCGCGACGAGATCGAGGACAAGGTCTGGCCGGACTACCAGGGGGGATCCAACGTCGTCGATGTCTACATCGGCTACCTGCGCCGCAAGCTCGAGGAGAAAGGCGAGCGCCGGCTGATCCACACCGTGCGCAGCATCGGCTACGTCCTGCGCGAGGAGTAGTCCGGCTACCGGCTGAATGACCCTAAGATGGCGCCTGACCCTGCTCTACACCGCCCTGCTGGCCGCGTTGCTGCTGATCGTGATGTTGGTGGTCTTGGGAGCCCTACAGCGCAGCCTGAACGGTTCGGTGCAGCGCGAGCTGGAGAACAGCCTGGAACAGGTCATCACTAGGGGTCCCCAGACCGCCGAGATCTTCGGCTTGAACGGCAACGCGCCGATCTACCCAGATATCTATTACCAGCTGGACATCTACCCGGGTGAGACCCTGAGCGCGGTCAAGTCCTTCACCGGTGGGGAGCTGGTTCCGGCGCTGACTATTGCCCAGAGCCACGCCATCTCCGGGCAAGCCAAGATCCAGCTCAAGCCCCGGCAGTACCTGAGGCTGATCCACAGCCCGTCCGGGCAGATCTTCGCCAACACCACGGTCACCCTCTCCGGACAGGTCCACCCGCTCAGGGTGCTGGCCGCTCTGGGAACCTTCAAGCCGCCGGTACCGCACTTGCCCCAGTCGACTGCGGTGGTCTACTTGGCCAAGGACCTGACCTCACAGGACCAGACCCTCCAGCAGCTGGAGCTGATCATGGTGGTGGTCTCGGGCTTTGCCCTCCTGGGCATGGGCGCGGGAGCCTACGCCTTAGCCGAGCGGGCCCTCAAACCGCTGGCCGAGGTGCGGGAAGCCGCCGCCCAGATCAGCGAGAAGACCCTGCGCAAGCGGGTACCCGAACCGAACAGCCACGACGAGGTCGCCGACCTGGCCCACACCCTGAACCGCATGCTGGACCGGCTGGAGCAGTCCTTCGAGGTGCAGAGGCGCTTCACTGCCGACGCCTCCCACGAGCTGCGCACCCCGGTGACCGCCATCGGTGGCCACGCCAGTTACCTGCTGCGGCGCACCCAGGTGAGCGCGCAGCAGACCGAGAGCTTGCAGGTGATCCACAACGAGTCGGAACGGCTCAGCCAGCTGATCTCCAGCCTGTTAGATCTGGCCAGGGCCGACAGCGGCTCCAGCCCGGTCAATCCCGAGCCGATGTTGGCCCAGGCCTTCTTGGCCGACATCGCCACCGAGCTGGAACCGATCCGGGGCAGCTGCCAGATCTCGGTCACCGGCCAGGAAGTCGAGTTCGAAGGGGATCCGGGGAGGTTGCGCCAGGTGCTGATCAACCTGGTGGGCAACGCTCTCAAGGCCGGCGCTAGCAGGGTAGTGCTGGGCTCGGAGGTGCAGAGCGGCTGGGTCCACCTGAGCGTCGCCGACAACGGCCCAGGCATCCCCCCCGAGCACCTGGGGCGCATCTTCGAACGCTTCTACCGGGTAGAGCAGTCCCGCTCCCGGGACGCAGGCGGCAACGGGCTGGGCCTCAGCATCGCCAAGGCCATCGTCGACGCCCACCGGGGCGAGATCTGGATCACCAGCGTGGTCGGCGGCGGCACCACCGCCCACGTGCGCCTACCTCTGGACGGCTCCGGGCGCCCTAGCTGAGCCTCCTGTCTAAGTCGGAAGAGTTCCGGATAAGGAAAGGTGCGGGGGCTGAGCTATAGTCCTAGGATGCTGCGACTGCTGATGATCGGCGACATCTACGCCGAACCGGGGCTCAGGGCGGTGCGCAAACTGCTCCCGCCGCTGCGCGAGCAGTTCGACTTCGTCTTGGCCAACGCCGAAAATGCTTCCGGCGGCCGCGGAGTCCACGACCTGGCGCTCTCCTCGCTGTTCAAGTTAGGGGTGGACTGCGTGACCCTGGGGAACCACACCTGGCGGCATCAGGACATCTACGGTTGGCTGGAGGATCCCCGGGTGCTGCGACCGCTCAATTACCCCGAAGGTACCCCGGGGCGGGGCCTGGCCAGCTTCCAGGTCGGCGGGGAGCGGCTGGCCGTCGCCAGCGCTCTGGGCCGCGTCTTCATGGAGCCCATGGACTGCCCCTTCCAAGCCATGGACCTGGCCCTCAAGGGACAGGACCTGGGAACGGTAGTGCTGGACTTCCACGCCGAGGCCACCAGCGAGAAGGCGGCCATGGCCGCCTTCTTGGACGGGCGGGTCGGCGCGGTGCTGGGTACCCACACCCACGTCGCGACCGCCGACGAGCGGATACTCCCAGGCGGCACCGCTTTCCAGACCGATGTGGGCATGACCGGGGTACGCGACAGCGTGATCGGAGCTGACCCGGAGGCGCCGGTCAAGAACTTCCGCGGCCGCATCCCCCAACGCCTCAAACCAGCCCAGGGCACCGCCTGGCTGCACGCCACCGCCCTGTCCCTGCAGGGAGGCAGGGCGGTGGCGGTCTCCAGGATCAGCTTGAGCGAGGAGGTCGCCGTTGTCTCAGCTCAGTGAAGACATCAACCTGTTGGGTCGGGCACTGGGGCAAGTCATCTCGGAACAGGAAGGCGCCAAGTTCTACGCCCTAGAGGAGCGGGTCCGCAAGGCGGCCAAGACCTACCGCAACCTGGACCGCCACAGCCAAGAGCTGGGCCAGCTGCTCAAAGACGTCTCTCCGGAAGACGCCGAGCGGCTGGTGCGGGCCTTCCTCACTTACTTCCAGCTGGTCAACCTCGCCGAGGAGCAGCAGCGGGTGCGCAGCTTGGAGCGGCAGCAGAAGCCCAGAAAGCAGAGCTTCGAGGAGCTCTTTCTCAAGCTCAAGGAGGAGGGCAAGGACGCCGGAGCCGCGGAGGCGCTCTTTTCCTCGCTGTACCTAGGCCTCACTTTCACCGCCCACCCTACCGAGATGCGGCGCCGGACCGTCCGGGTCCACTTGGAGCGCATCGCCCAGCTGATCCCCGCGCTGCGCGGCGAGAGCGGGCTGGCCAAGATCAGCGCCCACATCGAGGCGCTCTGGGGAACTCTGGAGCTGCGCCACCTCCGCCCGACCGTCTTGGATGAAGCCAAAGGCGGTCTGAGCTACCTGCAGACCATCGCCTCGGTCCTCCCGGAGCTCGACCGAGCCTTCACTCGGGCTTTCGCCGAGGTGTTCGGGCGCCCGACCCAGCTGACCCTCCCCATCCACTTCCACTCCTGGATGGGCGGGGACCGCGACGGCAATCCGGCGGTCACCCCAGAGGTAACCCGGGAAGTCCTAGGGCTCCACGCCCAGTGGGCGGATCAGCTGCTAGCAGAGGCGATCACCGAGGCGCACCTGTGCCTGAGCCAGGATCGCAGCCGGGTTCCCAGCTCTTTGGGAGGCGGCACCGAACCCTGGCGCGAGGCGCTCAAGGAGCTCTACGACGGCGTGGCGGCAGGGCACCCCGACCCCCAGCTGGCCGAGCGGGTCTGCGCCCTGTCGAGGAGCCTGCAAGAAGCCGGGCAGCGCCGCTCAGAACAGAGCTTTCTCCGGCCGCTGCTGGCCCTGACCCTCTGCTTCGGAACCCACCTGGTCAGCCTCGACCTCCGAGAGCACGCCGGGCTGATCCGGGCGGCAGCGGAGCGGTTGCTGGGCCAGCCCGCTTCAGGCCAGGCGCGCCTGGCCTGGCTGGAAGAGCAGCTCGCTGGGGAACCCAAGCTCGGCGAGCTGGAGGATGATTCGGTCATCGGACCGATGCTGGCGGTCAAAAGGGCCACCGAGGCCCGCGGTCCAGCCGCCTTCGGCCGCTACGTCATCTCCATGTGCGAGAGCTCGGAGGACGTCCTGACTGTCTTGGCCCTAGCCCACCAGGCCGGCGCGCGCATCCTCCCGGTCCCGCTGTTCGAGACCCTGCGCGACCTAGAGGCAGCGCCCAAGGTCATGGCCGAGCTGCTGGCCTTACCGGTTTACCGCCGGGCGCTGGGCGGAGAGATCCAAGAGATCATGCTAGGTTACTCGGACAGCAACAAAGACGCTGGCTTCCTGGCAGCCAACTGGGCTTTGCACCAAGCCCAGCGCCAGGTCGCCGCGGTCTGCCGGGAAGCCGGAGTGCCTTGGAGGTTTTTCCATGGCCGGGGGACCAGTATCGGCCGGGGGGGTGGTCCGATGGCGCGGGCCATCCTAGGGCAGCCGCCCGGGACGCTAGGAAGTGGCCTGCGCATCACCGAGCAAGGAGAGGCCCTAGCCGACAAGTACAGCCAGCCAGCTCTGGCCTTCCGCAACTTGGAGCAAGCCCTTTACGCCGTGGCCTACGCCACCACCAAGCCAGGGGAGGCGCCGGATCGGGCCTGGACCGCGGCCATGGAGCAGGCCTCCGCGGCCAGCCACGCCAGCTACCGAGAGCTGACCGCCGCCGAGGGTTTCCTGGCTTTCTTCGAGGCGGTCACACCTATCGGTGAACTCTCTTACCTGAAAGTCGCCTCCAGGCCGGTCCGCAGACCCGGGGCGACTACGCTGGACAACTTGCGGGCGATCCCCTGGGTGATGTCCTGGACCCAAAACCGAGCCAACATCCCGGGCTGGTACGGCTTGGCCGCCGGGCTCTCGGCGATACCAGCGGACCTAGCCCAGGAGATGTACCAGAACTGGCCCTTCTTCCGTTCAGCGATCGACAACGCCCAGATGAGCCTGGCCAAGAGCGACATGCGGGTGTTTGAGCGCTACCTGGCGCTGGACACCTCCGCGAGCCCCTTCGGTCCGCTCATCCTGGAAGCTCACGCCCGGACTGTCTGCGCAGTGGAGGCGGTCACCGGCCAGCCGCTGCTCGAGAACGAGCCGGTACTGCGGAAGTCGATCCAATTGCGCAACCCCTACTTAGATCCCCTGCACCACCTGCAGGTCGAGCTGCTCAGGAGGGCTCGGGCCGCCGGGCAACTCCCCGCAGAGCTGGAACGCCCGCTGCTGCTCTCGCTGCAGGGAATCGCCGCTGGGATGCGCAACACCGGCTAGGTCTCCCGGGACCGGGGCGCGCTATCCTTAGGCCCGCGCCCCGGTCCCGGCTGCGCCTGGAGCCTGCTGCGGCAGGCGAGATCACCGCTGGGGCGTACCCTCAGGCCGACGGGTGGAGCGGCCGGGCGGCCACCGGGGCTAGAAGCCACAGGGGCGCAGGTTTCAGCCCGCAGGCCCTCTCCTCGGGCCTCGGGGCCGGACGGGAAGGCAGTCAACTCGGTCCGCACTCCGGTCGCCGGCTCTCGGTTACCGACCCCTCGGACGCCTAAGCAGCTCGCCGGGGTTCCCGGTCAGCCCTCCGAGGCGGGGTGATGGCCGAGTCCTCCGGGCACTTGCGGGTTCCGGATGAGGCGGTAGCTTCGGTGCGGAGCCACTTACCCCCTCCCCGCTTCGGGGAGGTATCTAAGGTGCCGGGAGCGGCCCTACTCGCCGTGATAGATCGGCGAAGTGGGCAACTATCCCCCGAAATCCGAGCGCTCCCAGCAGCGCGCTGACCGGCCCGGCGCTGCGGGCCGGCAGCGGGACCTACAGCGCCAGCCCCACCCAGCGGCGACAAGTCCCCCGGCCATCAGCGCGATCGGTGGCGGGACTCGTGATGTGGCGGCGGTGCGGGGGCTGGGCTGTTTGACCGCGGAGTGAACGCCCAGCTACGGGAGGGGGGCTTGGTGGGACGAGAGGTGGTGGGCCAGCAGCTGGTCTAGCGCGAGGCCGCGGTGCGAGATGCGGCGTTTCTCTTCGCGGCTCAACTCAGCCATGGTCTTACCCAGGCCGGGGACCAGGAAAAGGGAATCGTAGCCGAAACCACCGCTTCCCCGGGGACCTTCTAGGATCGTCCCCGACACCTCCCCGCGGTAGGTTTCCAGACCGCCATCCGGATAAGCCAAGACCAGCACGCTGACGAAAGTAGCGCTGCGGTCCTCTGCGCCCCGCATGCTCTCCAGCAAGAAGACGTTGCGCTCCAGATCGGTCCGCTTGTCGCCAAAGCGCGCCGAATAGATACCGGGTTGTCCACCCAGAGCCCTGACCTCCAGGCCCGAGTCGTCAGCCAGAGCAGGCAAGCCGAGCTTGAGCGCCGCGAAGCAGGCTTTCAGGGCAGCATTGTCTTCGTAGGTATTGCCGGTCTCCTGGGGGAGTTGGAGCCCCCCTAAGTCCTCCAAGGTGAGGAGTTGCCATTCCAGAGGCGCCAAGGCTTCCCGGAGCTCGGCGGCTTTTCCACGATTCCCAGTTGCCAGCACTACCTGCATTCTCAAACTCAAGTCGACGGCTCCTTCCTCTGTAGACTACCCGCTCACTCCTGAGTTAACCCAGCAGCAGCCTCCACTCTACTGTCCTCGGGCACTTCCGCAGGACAGCCTTACCGCGCAAAGGATAGGGGCGCCGACAGCCGGCCCAGCGCGGTACAGGCCCCGAGCGCTGCTCCCCGGCTTCACTGTGGGGATCAGGGCTTTGCCAGCGAGAGGTCTGCCCGTACCTGACTCGCCCGGCGGGCGCAGCCCAGCCCGCTCTGCGCCCGCCGGTGCCCGAGGAGAAGCCTAGGGCAAGACCAGGGATCCCGTGAGATCAGGCCAGCGCCCTCAGCCGGTGGGGAACAGCGCCCCTGAGCCGCTGCCTCTGAGCGGGAACCCTGCCACCAGTACCCCTAGCCCAGCCGGGCAGTGGGCGGGAGGCTACCGAAACGACTGGCGCAGCGCGATCCCACGCCCGGGCGCGGCAGGAATCCTATCCTCCGGGCTAAGGAGAGCGTCAAAGATCGGGGGTCACCTGGCTCCCCTGGCCATCTCGCTGGACCCTCAACGTAGCGGGTAGCCGCTCCGCCAGGCTGGCGACGTGGGTAACCACCCCGACCATCCGCCCCCCCGAGCGGAGCCGCTCCAGGGAGGAGGTCACCAGCTCGAGAGCTTGGGGATCCAACGCCCCGAAACCCTCGTCCAGGAACAGGGCGCCCAATACCCGGCTACCGGCTAGGCGGTCGCTCAGAGCGATGGCCAGAGCTAAGCTGGCCTGAAAGGTCTCTCCGCCCGACAAGGTCTTGACGCTGCGCGCTTCCGCCGCATTCCAGTGGTCGATGACCTGGTATTCCCCGTCCTCTAGGCGCAGGCGGTACCTGGAGTCACTGATCTCGTAGAGCAGCTGTCCCGACCAGTCGAGCAGCTCGGCTTCCAACTCCTCGAGCAAGTAGCGCTGGAAGGCGTCGCGCTGCAGAGAGCGCTGCAGCGCCGTCCAGGTCTCATGCTCCCGGCGCAGAGAAGCTTGCTGGCGCTCCAGCTCAGCCTTGCGCTGGAGCCGGGCGCGGAGCTGTTCGCAGGCGCTCGAGGTAGCCGCCAGCTGGTTATTGAGCTGCAGGCGCTCCTGAGCGATCTGTTCAGCACGGCTCTTGGCCGAGGGCCACTCCGCGGGATCGAAAGGGGTCTCTCCCAGCTTGGCCCGCAGGGACTCTACTTCCAGGCTGAGCTGGGCGCGCTCCGCCTCCCAGCGCGCCAACCTCGCACGCAGAGCGTCTTGTTCCTGCTGGCTCGGCAGCTGGGCGAGCTCGTCCCTGGAGAGGCCGAGCTCGGCGAGCTGAGCCTCGGCGGCGGCCTGCTGCTCGCCGAGCTCGGCGGCGGCCTGGTCTCTCTGCTCGCGGCGCAACTCGGCAGTGGTCACTTGGCGCTCGTAAGCTTCCTGGCTGCGCTGATAAGCAGCAGTGGAGCTCCAGAGCTCCGCTTCGATCCGGGCGATCTGCCCCGCCAGGGCTGCTTGGGCCTGCTCCAACGGCCCCGGAACCAAGCGGCTTATTTCCTGGCGCAGGCCGCGGGCTACGCCGGAGAGCTCGCCCTGGGCCTGCGCGGCAACCCGCAGCGCCTCCTGTACCTCCAGCAGCTCAGCGGCCAGCTCCTGCTGCGTACCTTTGGCAGCGACACGCTCCCGTTCTCTCTCCAGGCGCAGCCTTTCCCTCTCTACCTGCTGGCGCAGGCCGCGGTACTCGGCTTGCAAGCGGGCCAGGTCGGCGGCCCGGGCGTCGTAGGCTTCCAGTTCGGAGAGGGCGTCGGCCTGCAGCTGGGGCGGGGGTGCGGTGACCACCTGACCACAGAGCGGACATGGCTCGCCGACCCGTAACTGCCCGTGCAGGCCAGCCAAGTGCTGGGCTTTCCGCAGTCGCTCCACGCGCGGTTCCACCGCCACTTGCTGGGCCCTGAGCCGCTTGCCCTCATCGATGCAGGCCAGGCGGCGGGCTTCCAGCTGCTCTAAATCCCTGACGAGGTCGGCCAGGCGGCGGTTCTCACCCTCTAAGTCGGCCTGCCGCCTGCGCAGCTCGGCCTCCTGCTGAGTCAGCAGCTGCAGGGAGCCAGCGGCCTCGCGCAGGCCGACGACCCGCGCCTGGTCGTAGGGGAGGGTAGGCCCGGGGAGATCTGGCAGCTTTCCGATGGCGAGCAGGCGGCCCTGCAGCTGCTCCACGCTGCGGAGCCGGGCCTGTAGGTCAGCCACCTCGGCGCTGCGGGCCTGCGCGTCCGCTAGGGCCCGAGCGGCGGCCTCCCGCTCGGCTTCCAGGCGAGGCAGCGGCTCGCACGAGGCCTGCCACCTGTCCTCCACCTCGCGGCAGCGGCGTTCGAGCGCGCCTAACTGCTCCAAAGTCGCCCACAGCGGGCCGGCTTTGCGGCAGCGCTCCAGCAGCAGGCCGTAGCGCTCCATCTCAGCGGCCTCGGCCAGCAGGGAGTCCAGAGCGGCTCCAGCCACCTGTAACCGCTGCCCCCAGTCCGCGCGCTGGCGGAGCTCCTCTAAGCGGCTCTCCAAGGCAAGCAGCTCAGCGCTCACCAACTCTAAGCGGTGGGCCAGCTGTTCGCGGCGAGCCTCTGAAGCCTCCAGGAGTTCCGGGTGCACCTCACGGTACTCCTCCCCCAGCAGGGACTCCCGGGAGCTCAGCTCGGCGGCCAGAGTGCGGGCGCGCTGCTGGGCCCGCTCGTGCATGGCCTGGACGTGCGCCAGATCCAGCAGGGCGCCGAGCAGCTCTTGGCGCTCGCTGGCTGTCCCGCGCAAAAAGCGGTCGAACTGGCCCTGGGGCAGCAACACCGCCCGGGTGAAAGCCTCGAAGTCGAGGCCGATCACGGCCTCGAGGTTCTGCTGGAGATCCCTCTTGTGGATCTCCTGGAAAGCCGCGGAGTAAGCCGCGCCGCTGCAGCGCTCCACCCGCAGCTCGCTCTCCGAAGCCTTGCGGCCCTTGGTCCGGGTGACGCGGTAGTGCTCAGTGCCCACCAGGCAGTCCAAGGCGACGGTCAGCCGCTGCTCACCCTGGGTGATCAGGGAGTCCATCCCTTTGCTGCCCAAGCGGGGCGTCTTGCCGTAGAGCGCAAAGCAGAGCGCGTCTAAGATGCTGCTCTTGCCGCTCCCGGTGGGGCCCACGATGGCGTACAGATCCAGGCCCCGGAAGTCGATCTCCACCCGGCCGCGAAAACAGGCGAAGTTCTCCAGAATCAGCGAGAGGGGTCTCATAGGGGCTGGCCGCTTCGGGAGGCCTCGCGCACCTCGGCGTCGAGCTCAGAGAAGGCGGCGGCTACCGCAGGGGGGAGGGCGCCTAGGCGCTGCTGGTAGTAGAGGCCGTAGAGCTCGGCCAAACCGAGGCCGGACCTCGCAGCCGGCTGAGAGTCTTCGGGCGGTTTGGCCTGATCCAAGTCGACCGCCAAGACGTTGGGCAGCCTGCGGACGATCGCGTCCCGTAACCCAGAAATTGCCCGGCCAGGCGGCAACTCCACCACCACCTTGATCCAACCGGGATAGTCGACCAGCGCGTCCAGCCGTTGATCGAGGTCATCCAGGGAAGCGCGTAAGTTGAGCAAAGGCTTGCCGGAGCTGAGCGGGAGGAAGTGGACCTGAGCCGGTCGCTGCGGCTCCAGCTCGGCTAAGATCACCCCTTTTTCCTGTCCAGCCTCGCCGAAATCCAGCTGGAGCGGGCTCCCGCAATAGCGAGCCGGGACCAGCCCAGCCAGGGGCTGCTGGAAGTGAATGTGGCCCAAGGCGACATAAGACGCCGAGGAGGGGAAAAGCTGTGGGTCGACGGTGTAGGCGTTGGCCATGTCGAAAGCGAAATCTCGCTCGCTGCCGGAAGGGACCGCTCCGGTCACGGTGCCGTGCATCATCAAGACGTTGGCTACGCCCGGATCGAAGCGGGAGCTCAGCTGCCGAATGAAGAAAGCCATCCCCTCCTGGTACTTCATCCGCCACGCCCCCAAATCCGCGGCCAGCAGTTCGGCCGCCTTGACCAGGCGCCGCTCGGAGAGATAGGGCAAGGCCGCCACCTGGAACGATCCGTGCCGGGTCTGCAAGGACCTGACCGAAGCGCCGAGGTCTTGCGGCTGCAGAGCCGCCACCACCTGGGCGCCGACCCAGGACAGCAAGCCGGCCACGCTCTCTAAGCGCGGGGGTGAATCGTGGTTACCTGCGATCACCACCGAAGGGATCCCCGCCTCTTTGAGGGTTAAAAAGAACTCGAAGATCGCCGCCTCGGCCTCGGCACCCGGATTCCCGCTGTCATAGAGGTCCCCAGCCACCAAGACAGCGTCGACATCCTCCGAGCTGGCCAGTTGAGCGATCTCTCGCAGCACTGCAGCGATCTCCGGAGTGCGGTTGCGCCCCTTGAGCACCCGGCCGGCATGAAAGTCCGCGGTGTGCAGCAGGCGGATCGACCGGCGTTCCATGGAGGCAATCATAGCCCGGCGCACCTTTCCCAGGACTCCCTTCAGAAGAACCCCCCGGCATATCGGACGTAAACTAGCAGCGATCAGCTAGCCGCCCCAGTTGGATTGGAGGGAGAGTATGGAGACGCTACAGGAACTACACCAGAGGTGGAAAAGGCTCAGCGAGAGCTACGGGGAGGGGGACAGCTCCAGGTCCGGAAATGACCAAGGGCATCCGTTGGACCAGATCTACAGGCGCGAGTTCTGGCCAGCTGTCCTGGAAATCTGGAAGAGCGACCCACCCAGACCGCCAGAGCTGAAGCCGGCGACCCACTCGATCCACACCCTCGGTACCTCCCCCGAGGCCACAGCCCTAGCGGTGTTGGGGGCAGGGGCGCGGCGCCGGGGTGACGAAGCACACGAAGTCCACATCCTACATACCCAAGAGACGCGCAAAGAGATCCCAAAGCTTGAAGATTTTCTGGGTAAGGACTTCGAGCTCCGCTTGCACACCATCCCCAAAGATGACCCCGTTAAGATCTACAAGGAGATCCGTACAATCGCCGAAGAGTTCTTGTCAGGCGCGATTACATACATCGACATCACCAGCGGGACCAAGGCCATGAGCGCAGGGGTAGCGGCAGCGGCCTTCTTCCTGCAGGCTCTGGAGATTGGCTCTGAAATTCGGGTGATCTATGTCGATAACAGCGATTACGATAAGGTGATCAGAAAGCCGGCCCCTGGATCCGAGTACCTAGTGGTCCTGGAAGGGCCTCTGGCAACGCTCAAGGACATCGATGTCGTCTCCGCCAGCCGTACATATACCCAGGGCAACTACGCCAAGGCACGCGACGCGTTCGTCAAATTGTACCGGCACACCAAAAGGCCGGTCTGGGAGCTATGGCATCTGATTAGCGATTTTTATGCCAAGCTCGCTGCACTGGATTTCGCCGGAGCAGCCAAGGTGGCCAAGACACTCGCAAGTCTCCTAGAAGAACCCTGGACGCAGGAGCTGCTCGATCCCGGGGAACGCGAGCGGCTTAAAGGGCAACTCCATCTCGCCCAGAGAGCCGGCCAGGCAGGGACCGATCTTAAGGACCGGGAAGTAGCTATGGCCATCACCTCGGTCCTCTCATGGCAAGCCGAGGGTGTTTCCGGAGCGCTCCGGGCCCTCTTGGTGTACCGCAACGCCGAGCTATTGACCCTCCACCTGTTGCAATCTAAGGGGTACAGCGAACGCTGCGCCGATCTCACGCCGGAGAAGAGGGAAGAGTTAAAACGTCACCTAGAGAGCTTGTTCGGGAAGGTCAAGCAGGACCCAGTCAAGCTGGAGGACAAGTTCGGCTTGCTCGATCAGCTCGCGCTATTGGATCTCGCGCTGCAGGGCACCGGACCAGGAATTTTCGAAGAGCACTTCGGCAGGCTCTACCAGGCGCTGAGCGCCCGCAACCAAAATCCCCTGATCCACGGCCTGGAGGCCCCTTCTGCAAGCACTATCGAGCAGCTCGAAGGCCTGGTCAGGCGGCTGAAGCGCCACCTCGGCTCTCCCGAGGTCAAGCCCCTACGCCCGATCATTGGAAATAGCCTGCTCCACCAGTCCCACCGCTGAGCGCCGCAACCCCAGCGGTCCGGAAAACATCAACTGCTCCACCCCGTTACAGGACCAGGAAGGACTCTTCATCCTTTCAATCCTCTCGCTGGCCATCTATCTGCTCTACAACTTCATCGTCACGCTGCCCAGGGAAATCTTTGAGTCGGCCTTTCTGGATGGAGCCACCCACTACACCGTGTTCTACCGGTTGGTCGTGCCCCTCTCCATGCCCGCCCTGGTCTCCTTCGCGGTCTTCCAATTCCTGTGGGTTTGGAATGGCGCGCTGATCTCCTTGGTCTTCTTAGGACAGCATCAGCGAGAGGTCCTACCGCAGCGTATCCTCAGCTTGCTGGGTGTCTACGGGAACGACTGGTACCTGCTCACCGCGGGCGCTTTCGTCTCCATGGTCATCCCGCTCATCGTCTTCTTGGGGCTGCAGCGCTACTTCATCCGCGGTCTCATGGCCGGATCGGTGAAGAGCTGAACCCTCTGAATCGGTAGCCAGCTCAAAGGCGGCCAGCTCGGCCAAGCTGAGGGCGGAGACTTCCCCTTGCACCCCACCGAAGACCGAGGCGGTGTGCCGGTAAGCCCCTACGTCACCGGTGACGTAGTGCTGAACGAGGCCGCGGCCGCCCCCAGGGAGTTGACCGCGCGCTACCTGCTCGGCCACGACCTGGGCGCTGTCGATCAGCTGAACCTCAGGACCCAGCACCCGGATCAGAGCTGGTCTGAGCGCGGGGTAATGGGTGCAGCCCAAAATCAGGCTGCTCAGCGAGGGGCGGTCGCGCAGGTACCAGCTGAGCAGCAGGTCGGCCTCTGGGCTATCGGCCAGACCCTCCTCGACCAAGTGGACCAGAAGGGGGGTAGGGCGAGCCCACACCGAACGGCCGAGCTGATCCAAGCGGCGTTGGTACGCGCCGCTCTCGATGGTGCGCTGGGTTCCGATGATCCCGACCGTCCCCGAGATTGGACCGCGCCGGGCCGCCTCGACGCCAGGACCGATCACCCCCCAGACCGGGACGGAAAGGTTTCCGAGCAAGTCCAAAGCCACCGAGGAAGCGGTGTTGCAGGCTACCACCAAGGCGCAAGCTCCCTGAGATAGTAGAAATCCGGCAATTCCGGCAGCGAAGCGCCGCACCATCTCGGGAGGTTTGCGGCCGTAGGGCACCCGGGCGGTGTCGGCGACGTAGAGGAAATCCTGATCCGGCAGGCGGCGGCGCAGCTCGCCTAGAACAGTCAATCCTCCCACACCCGAGTCAAAGACGCCGATCGGCAAAGACACGGCCGCCATGCTAGCACCTGCCCTCACTCCAGTCGGCCCCGGCGCAGCTCGCGCCAGCTCTGCAGCTGCTCGGCGCTCGCAGCAGGGACCAGCTCCAGGGCGGAGGTCGGGCAGGAGGCGACGCAGGCCGAGCAGCCGGTGCAGGCGCTGCCCAGCAGCTCGAGGACCAGCTCGCCGCCGTCCGAGACCACCTCGCGGCGCAGCGCCCCGGTCGGGCAGACGTTGCTGCACACCGGGCAGAGCACGCAGCGGTCGCTGGCGGCTGGCACCGGCCATGGGAGCGGAGAAGAGCTGGCGGCTGCCCGTAACGCCCGGTAGCGCCAGATCCACTCCTTGGGGAAATCCCCAGCCTCCTCGCCGGCAGCAAGCCGCAGGGGGGCTGGCAGCAGATCATAGGCAGCGCTGAAACTGCGCCGGCCGAACTCGCGCAGGGCCTCACGGCGGGAACGGTCCAGATCAGCTGCCCCCTCGCGCAGCTCCAGTTCCAAGGTGAAGCCGAAGGGGGCGACCTTCTCTTGGACCCGGTCAGCCGAGGTCCTGAGCTGGGCCAGAACCTGGTCAGACCCCACCAGGCAGTCGCTACAGCGACCGTGGCGCAGCTGCAGCGGCACCTTCCAGACCGCAGCGGCCAGCAGGGCCGCCTCGCTGAGCTGGGCCAAGCAGGTCAGGCGCTCCCCACTCCCCTCGACCTGCGAACAGAAGAATTCGGCCTGACCGTCTTCTCTGCTCTGTCGGTGCAGCGAAGCTAGGGTGGGCTCGACCGGATACTCCAGAGCCCCGGTCGGACAAACCTGGACGCAGAGCCCGCAGCCGGTACAAGCTTCACCGATCAGCACCGCGGTGTCGATCGAGATCGCCTGGTGGGGGCAAGCCTGCAAGCAAAGATCACAACCGCCCACCGCCTGGCGCTCGACCAAGCAGCGAGAGCCCTGGTACTGTGGGGGGTCCCCGGCGAGACCCAGCCAGCGGTTCAGCCAGCGCAGCAAAGGAGCCTACAGCCTAGGGGAGTAAAAAGGCCGAAGCGAAACGGCGGACTTCCTCGCTGACCTGCTCCCCGCGCAGCCCGGCGTCGATCAGCCGGGCGATCTCGACCATCTCGCCCTCGCCCATCCCCCGGGTGGTCACCGCTGGGGTACCGATCCGGATCCCGCTGGTCACCATCGGCGGCTCAGGGTCGTAGGGAATCCCGTTCTTGTTCACCGTGATCCGCACCGCGTCCAAGCGAGCCTGGGCCTCCTTACCGGTAAGGGCAGCCGAGCGCAGGTCGACCAGGAAGAGGTGGGTATCGGTCCCGCCGGAGACAATCCGGTAGCCCAGGGAGGCGAGCGCGCCGGCCAACCGCCTGGCGTTGGCGATCACCCGCTCGGCGTAGGTCCGGAAAGAGGGCTGCAGCGCCTCGTGAAAAGCCACCGCCTTTCCGGCGATGACATGCTCCAGCGGTCCACCCTGGATGCCCGGGAAGATCATCTTGTCGATCCGCTTGCCCAGCTCCTTGTCGGCGGACAGGATCAGGCCGCCTCTGGGGCCGCGCAGGGTCTTGTGGGTGGTGCTGGTGACCACGTGCGCGAAAGGTAGCGGGCTGGGGTGCAGGCCGGCGGCCACCAAGCCAGCGATGTGCGCCATGTCGACCAGCAGGTAGGCACCTACCTCGTCAGCCACCTCGCGGAAACCGGCGAAGTCCAGGATCCGGCTGTACGCGGAGGCTCCAGCGATGAGCATCTTGGGACGGTGCTCTAGGGCCAAGCGGCGCACCTCGGCCAGATCGATGCGCTCGCTCTGGGGATCCACCGGGTAGCCGATTATCCGGTACTGCTGGCCCGAGAAGTTGACTGGACTGCCGTGGGTGAGGTGCCCCCCTTGGGCCAGGCTCATCCCGAGAACGGTGTCACCGGGGCTGAGCAGGGCGTAGTAGACCGCCATGTTGGCCTGGGAACCCGAGTGGGGCTGCACATTAGCCCAGGCTGCCTGGAACAGCTGCTTCGCCCGGTCGATAGCCAGCTGCTCCACCTCATCGATCACCTCGCAGCCACCGTAGTAGCGCCGCCTGGGGTAACCCTCCGCGTACTTATTGGTCAAGACGCTCCCGACCGCCTCCCGAACCTGAGCTGAGACAAAGTTCTCCGAGGCGATCAGCTCCAAGCCCTCAGCTTGGCGGAGCCGCTCGCGCGCGATGAGGGCTTGCACCTGACTATCTCTCTCCGCGACCGCTACCGCGGCCTGCACGTCGGCCATACCCTGATGGTACCACTGCCGGGGGAGCGTGCACCCGGCGTTGCTAGACTGGGGGCATGGACGCATCCCCGGCACCCCCGCACCACCGGCTCACCCTGCGGGAGTGGTTGCGGCTCACCCGCCTGTTCAGCCTGACAGCCGCGGCCGTACCGGTGCTGCTGGGCACCGCTCTGGCCGCAGGTAGATTCCGGTTTCTGCCGCTCCCCTTCCTGGCCATGCTGTTAGCCAGCCTGCTGATCCAGGCTGCCACCAACATGTTTAACGAGTACTACGACGCCGTGCGCGGCCTGGACGCCAGCGACTCGGTCGGCATCTCCGGCAGCATCGTTTCGGGTCGGCTGGAAGCGCGGGCGGTGTTGCGCAGCGCGCTCTGGACCTACGCTGCGGCCGCGCTGCTCAGCCTCTA
Organism: bacterium; assembly: GCA_021810505.1. Classification (GTDB taxonomy): domain Bacteria; phylum Deinococcota; class Deinococci; order Deinococcales; family Deinococcaceae; genus JAJZIR01. Next base: position 63,537 of record JAJZIR010000002.1, on the reverse strand, counting down.
CCTGGTCTTCGAGGGAGGGGCCTTGGTCTTAGGGCTCGGCTTGCTGGCCGCCCTAGCCGGCTACCTGTACAGCGGCGGGCCGCGGCCGATCGCCTACACCCCTTTCGGGGAGCTGACCGTCTTCCTCTCTATGGGGCCACTGATCGTCACTCTCTCCTACGCGGTGCAGACCCATCAGCTCAGCGCCCTACCCCTGCTGGCTTCCCTGCCTATCGGCTTTTTGGTGGCAGCTATCCTGCTGGCCAACAGCATCAGGGATCTGGAAGGCGACGCTTTGGGTGGGCGCAGGACGCTGGCCATCCTGGTCGGCCGCCGGAGGGCAATTCGGCTCTACCGCTCGCTGCTGTGGGCTAGCTACGCCGTGGTGGCCGCGCTGGTCCTGGCCCGCCAGATCAGCCCCTGGGCGCTGCTCAGCCTAGCCAGCGCCGCTCTGGCCCTGCGCCTATACCGCGAGGTAGCCGGTAGCAGCGGGCGGATAGCGCTCAACCGGGTGGTGCGGGGCACCTCGGGATTGCACCTGGCGCTCGGCCTGCTGCTGACCCTGGGTGTGCTGCTAGGGCAACTCCGGCTGTGAAAGCGCTCCGGCCCGAATTCGAGGCTGCGCTGCACCAGGCCTTGGACCAGTTCGAGACCCCTTTCTACGCCTACGACCTGCCGGCCATCCAGCAGCGGACCTGCCAGCTCCGCGACCTCTTCGCCGGGGGAAAACTCCTCTACGCGCTCAAGGCCAATCCCAGGCTCCGACTGCTCGGCGCTCTGCGCGCGCTCGGCCTCGGCGCCGAGGCGGTCTCGGTCGGGGAGGTGGGCAGGGCCTACGCCGCCGGCTTCCCACCGAGTGAGGTTCTGCTCAGCGGGCCGGTCAAGACGCCAGCGACGCTGAGGCACTTGCAAGAAACCGGTCTACCCATCCTGGCCGCCGACTCGGTCGCGGACTTGGAGCGCATCGCCGACCAGTGCCCCGGCGCAGCGGTGCTCGTGCGGATCAACCCGGATTTGCCGGTCTCCACCCACGGACACCTGGCCACCGGCCAAGGGGAAAGTCAGTTCGGAATCCTAGAAGAAGACCTGCGGCGAGCGCTGCAGTCAGCCAGGGGCCTTAGGGTCCTAGGGTTACAGCTGCACGCCGGCTCGCTGCTGGGTACGGCCGACCTGCTCAGAGCCTACCAGAGGGCTGGGGAGATCGCGGAGCGGCACGGGCCCTTCCGGGTGCTGGACCTAGGCGGCGGCTTCGGGCCGGAGGCCGACCTAGAGCGGGTGGCCACGTCCGCCCTGAAACTGACCGAGGAGCTGGGAGCGGAGCTGTGGGTAGAGCCGGGCCGCAGCGTCACCGCCGCTTTCGGCGTCCTAGTCACCCGCTGCTGGGGGATCAAGCGTACCAGAAGGCGCTACCTGTTGCTGGACGCCGGCATGACCGAGCTGATCCGGCCCATGCTCTACGGGGCCGAACACCCCGTCCTCCCGCTCTACTCGGGAGGGGAGCTGGAGCACTTCGACCTGGCCGGTCCCGCCTGCGAGCGAGGGGACGTTCTGGCCAGAGAGGCCCTGCTCCCCACACCGCGGGTAGGAGACGCGCTGGCCATCCTGGAGGTCGGAGCCTACGGTGCCAGCATGAGCTCAAGCTATCTAGATCATCCCAGACCGCTGGAACTGGGCTTCGACGGCCAGGGCTTCGAGATCTGGAGAAGACCTGAAGAGTTCAGCGCGCTGTGGGCCGGGGAGGCGCAGGCCACGGCGCCCGCTGCTCAAGACAGCCAGCGCCGGTAAGCCCAGGCGCCTACCTCCCAGAGCAGCTGCGCCCCAGGGTTGACGGAGTTGAAGGAGAGGTCCAGGTCGGCCCGGCTCATCACGGCGAGCAAGGTCGAGCGGTTCCCTCGGACCAGAATCCCGCAGTCGTGCCGGGCCCGGCGGAGGCTGCCGGACTTGCTGTAGACCACCAAAGGGTCCTCGCCGTCTTCGATCTGGTCGCCATCCACCGGGAGGGCCTGGATCAGGTTGAGGTAATGCTGGCGCCTCAGGATGTCCAGGGCCAAGGAGCGGGCAGGCTCCCCGAGCAGCTGCCCGCTCCACAGGCCGCGCAGGAAGCCAGCCAAGTCAGCCGGTGAGGTGAGGTTGGCCCCAGTCCAATCGGCCGAGCCAGGGTGCGAGAGCTTGCGCTCGATCCGGGTCTGGGAAAATCCGTGGCGACCGAGGTAATCCTGAAAAAAAGGGAAACCGAAGCGCTCGAGCAGCAGGTTGGTCGCGGTGTTGTCGCTGACCGTGATCATCAGGGTGAGCAGGTCTCTGAGGGAGTAGAGGCTCCCTACGGTCAGGTCTTTGAGGACGCCGGAGCCGCTGGCGAGCTCGGAGGCCAGCAGGGGGAGCTGCTCGGTGAGGTCAGCGCCGGCCTCTAGGATGGCCCCCAGGACGAAGAGCTTCATAGTCGAGGCTGCCGGGAAGACCTCGGCTGCTTCCAGGGAGAAGCGCTCGCCGGAAACGAGATCCTCGGCGACTAGGCCGACCTGGCCGGGAAAGCGTCCGGTAATTTCTAGGAGTTCCTTGTCCATCCGACCTCCGGGGCTGCCTGGCCCAGCTCACCATACCCGCAGGAGCGCAGGCGGGGAGGGACTACGCTGGAGGGGTGAGCTCCCTGGGTACCACCCTGCCGGAGGCGGTCAGCCTCGACCTCGACCGCACCATCTCTGCGCTCACCCCACAGCTGTTCCAAGAGGCGCTCGGAGAGCTGCTCAGCGAGAGCGCTCTGGAATCGCTGCGGGCTAGGCAGCGAGAGCTGCTGCGCGCTGGAGACCCCTTAGCCTACGACTGGAGCACCCTGAGCGGGAGAGACGTAGCTGGCGCCTACCGCAGGGCCTTAGGCAGGCGGCGAGCCGAGCTTGCCGCCGAGGGCATGCGGCTGAGGGGCCTGCTGCGCTACCTAGAATCGCACCAGATCCCCGTCTTCTTGGCCACCGACGGCTACTTAGCCTTCCAGAGCGAAGCCCTGAAAGCCCTAGGGCTGCTGGAGAGCTTGAGCGGCCTGGTTAGCCCAGAAGCGACCGGATGCCTCAAGCGCGACCCCAGGTTCTGGAAGGAGTTCCCCGAAGGAACTCTGCACGCTGGGGACTCGCCGCTCAGCGACGTGCAAGGACCGCTGGCGGCTGGGCTCAGAGCGGTGTGGGTAGGGCCGGGAGGGCGACCGGGCTACCTGGCCACCTGGGAGCGGGAGCGCTCTGAGCTGGCCGTCAGCTCTCCCGGGAAGAGCGCGCCGGGCGAGGCTGCGGCCTACCTGGACGACTTAGCCCAGCTAGAAGCCCCGCTGCGCGCTGCCGAGGCCCAAAGCGCAAGTTGACAAGGTCTGAGGGCTTGGATATGATCAGGCGCGCTCCAGCCAGAGTGCGAGAGCGCAGCGATATCTTGGTCTGGTCTTGGTCCGGTAGTGTAGTGGTTAGCATATCTGCCTGTCACGCAGAAGGTCGCGGGTTCAAGTCCCGTCCGGACCGCCAATGGGGCAATGTAGCTCAGCTGGTAGAGCAAACGACTGAAAATCGTTGGGTCGGCGGTTCGAGTCCGCCCGTTGCCACCACACCAACTGGCCAGTGTAGCTCAGCGGTAGAGCAACCGATTCGTAATCGGTAGGTCGTCGGTTCAAATCCGACCTCTGGCTCCACGAAGCGCCCGTCCTAGAGCAGGAGCAGTTGAGGGCATCGGATCTCCCGGGGCTTCGGTGCGCTTCTGCGAAGCGGGTGCGGCCACCCGCTCGGGCGGAGACTTACGGGCGCCTGCCCACCGCTGTGCCCGAGGCCGCACAGCGCCGTGCCCACCCGGTGGAAGCGCGCCGCTGATTCGGCGGCAGTGCTCCAGAGCGCAGTGCCCCGTGCAGGCCAGCCGGCTGAGACGCCCGCAGTTGGAATAAGGACGGGGCACCCAGGAAAGTCTAAGCTGGCAGCATGACGATCCGCCAACTCCACCACGTACAGCTGGCCGTGCCCGCTGGCGGCGAAGAGCGAGCTAGGCAGTTCTACGGAAACGTTCTGGGGTTTCGGGAAGTGGCCAAACCTGCGCAGCTAGCTGCGCGGGGTGGGTGCTGGTTCGTCTGCGGGGAATCCGCGCTCCACCTAGGCGTGGAATCCGACTTCACTCCAGCCAGGAAGGCGCATCCGGCTTTTCTGGTCTCAGGGCTCAGCGCCCTGGCTGCGCGCCTAGCCTCTTTAGGGTATCCGGTAACCGAGGATTTACCTCTGGAGGGCTACCGGCGCTTCTACACGGCCGACCCTTTCGGCAACCGGATCGAGTTCTTGGAAGAGCTCTGACAGGCCGGGGCCCCTACCAGCCGAGCCGGGGCGCGGAAGGGCTGGCCTCACGCCCCAGCCAGGTCGAGCCGTAGGGTAAAAGCTGGCCCGGGGGAGAACCGGCCCAAGTCCACGGTCAGGCCGGAGTCCTCTCTGCGCCAGGGCAGCGGCCCTGCCCCCAGGAGGGAGACCCGGGCGACCGGCTCGGAGGAGAGAGCCGGCAAGCGGACCGGGTTCCCCTGCGGGTCTCCGAGGACGGTGGCGTAGATGCGGCCGGGCTTTGCCGTATAGCGGACGTCCCGCCAGGTAAAGGGGAGATTCCGCTCGCTGAAGTCGCCGCCAGGAACCTCGGTAGGCCCTTCCCCGAAGATCCGGTAAGGGCGGCTCCCGTAGATCGCCTCGCCATGGACCGATAGCCAGGCGCCGATCTCTGCCAAAACGCTGCGCTGCTCTGCCGGAAGCTCGCCCTCAGCGGTCAAGGAGACGTTGAGGAGCAGGTTGCCGTTCTTGCTGACGATGTCTACCAGGGTATGGATCAGGGCTGGGGAGCTGAAAGCCAGAGGGGAAGCGGAGTAAAACCACTGAGGATCGAGCGAGGTGTCAGTCTGCCAAGGCTGGACCTTGAGCTCGCCGCTCACGCCCTTCTCGATATCGAGCACCACCGCGCCCGCGTCCGGGACGCTGCCCGGCTCCCAGTTCTTGACATTGAGCACTGCCTCGAGCGCACCTCCGTGCCAGAGCTGGTTCTGGTTGTAGAAGTGCGCTGCCACCTCCAAGCCGTAGCGCTCCAACCTGGCCCGGTCCTGGCGGCAGGCCTCACCAGCGCAGACGATGGGCAAAGGGCCGTCGAAGTAGAGCAGGTCCGGCTGGTAGCGTTCGATGAGCTCGAGGGTACGCTGCAGCCAGCCGGCGCAGTAGGCGGTGTCCGGTGGCTCCGCTGGGGAGTGCGGCCTGGTGTAGAGATCCGCTGGGTCCAAACCCTCCCACCACTGACCCCGGCCGTCTTCCCGAGTCAATCGGCCGTCATAAGGGATCCCCTGCCAGGGACCATCGGTGTCGGCTCGGAAGGCTAGCGAGAGCCATTCCCAAGTGCGGTCGCAGTGCGAGGACACCCCGAAACGCAACCCTCTCGCCTGCGCCGCCTGCTTCCAGGCGGCGACGACGTCGCGCTTAGGCCCTAAGCGGAGGCTGTTCCAAGGCTGAAAACTGGAGGCGTAGAGGTCGACATTATCGTGGTGCACAGCGACGGGCACGAAGTAGCGGGCCCCGGCAGCCTGGAAGGTAGCCATCAGTTCGCCAGGATCCCAGCGCTCAGCCCGCCACTGGGGGATCAGGTCCTTGTAGCCGAAACGGGAGGGATGGCCGAAGTGCCGGAGGTGGTGCGCGTAGGCGTCCCCCCAAGGAGCCCCGTGCTGCTGGTACATCAGGCGGGCGTACCAGCCGTCGCAGGCTGGTACGCTCTGCACTCCCCAGTGGGAGAAGATCCCAAACTTGGCGTCCCGAAACCAGTCTGGGACACGGTAGGCAGCCAGGGAAGCCCAGCTCGGCGAGAAGGAGGGCACGCTGCATAGTAGCGCGGGAGCGGGCTTCAGGTTGGCCGGCTGCCAGGATCCGGTTGGAACAGCTCCTCGATGGCGCAGCCGAAAGCAGCAGCCAAGGAAAAGGCCAGAGGGAGACTAGGGTCGTACTTGCCCGCCTCGATGGCGTGGATGGTCTGCCTGGAAACCCCTACCTGACTCGCTAAGTCGGCCTGGGTCCAGCTCCGCTCAGCCCGGAGCACCCGGAGGCGGTTCTTCACCGGTAGCGCCGGGCGACGAAAGGAAGAGATAAAGCCCAGATGGCGTCCAGCGAGATAAAGGCCCAGATGGCGTTCACCGGGGGGTAGTGGGCGATGAGCTGCAGCAGGCCGTAGCCGACGCTGAGCAGAGAAGTCACCAGGACCGCCACCGCGAAAGCCTGCAGGTGCATGCGCAGGGCTAACTCGTCCACGGCACCCAGAAAGCCGCGTAGAGCCAGCACCTCCCAAATCACCGCAGCCAAGGGTAACAAGGCCAAAGCAGTCCGGAGAGCCGGTACCGGGTGGAGCGCGTTGACCAAAAGGATGCTGGCCAGCACCAGGATGACGTATAAGAGCATGGAGATCGCCAGCTGCCAGAGGTAATATCTGAGCTTCGGTGGCATGGATCAAAAGTACAGCTTATTTGACTTAAAGTCAAGTAAACTTTACATCTCTCTGGATCGCTTCCCGGCCGTCGTCCCCGCCCAGAGCGGCGCTGAGCTGGCCGGCGGCCGCGCGCACCAGTGAAGTGTAGCGCGCGGCCGCCTCGCTGGTCAGGCGGCTGACCGGCCCGGCGACTGCTAGGGCGGCCAGGATGCGCTTCCCGGCAGCGAAGATGGGAGCTCCGATGGCGTAGGCTCCCGGCTCGAAATCGTCGATCGCCAGGCAGACTCCCTGCTCGGCCACCCGCCGCAACTCGGCGCGCAGCGCACCTGGCTCTAAGGTGGTCGAGGGGGCGAAGCGCTCCAGAGGAGCCGCTAGGACCTTCTCCAGCAACGAGGGGGACTCGAAAGCCAAGAACAGCTTGCCGCTGGCCCCGACATGCAGGGCACCGCGCTTGCCCAGCGGCGAGACCACCTGCACGGCCTGGGGGGATTCCCGAACGTCGGCGATGACGGTGGAGAGGCCCTCACGGACCACTAGGTGGACGCTCTCCCTGGTCTGATCGGCCAAGCGGTCTAGAACCGCCGCGGCCAGCTGGCGCAGCGGGTGGCCGGCTACCGCCCAGTGACCCAAGACCAGCGCAGCTGGTCCCGCCACGTAGCGCTTACCCGGCCTCTTGCTGACATAGCCCTGCGCCTCCAAGGTCGCCAGCAGGCGAAAGGCTTGGCTGACACTGAGCTGCAGCTTTCTGGCCACTTCGGAGAGGGAGGTCTCCGGCTCCGCTGCGACCAGCTGCAGGACCTCTAAACCGCGCACTAGAGCTTGCACCTGGTAATCCGGGCCGCGGCCCACCCCCGGCTCTTGGTCGTTGACAACCTGCATGCACCTACTATAATGTGGTTGCACAGCGAAAAGATTTTTTTGCCAGGTAAAAAGTCAAGCAGCCCAAGTCCAGCCCACCCAGTCCACTCCCCAAGGAGGATCCCCCATGCATACCACCCTAAGGCGGCTCGGAGCTCTACTCCTCCCCTGCGCGCTGGGCCTGGCCTGGGCCCAGAATGTGCCCGATCCGGGGACTCTCAACTTCGGAATCTACTTCGGGATCTCCAACATCGACCCGCACGCCATCAACGACTGGGCCGGGATGTGGATCGACGACAACGTCTACGAGACGCTGGTGCGCTACCGATCGGCCGAAGTGCACGGCAAGCTGGTCGGAACCTCCAAGCTGCAGCCCTGGCTGGCCAAATCCTATCGGGTCAGCAAAAATGGCAGGACCTACACCTTCGACCTGCGCTCCGGGGTCAAGTTCCACCACGGCGGCGAGATGACTGCCCAGGACGTCCAGTTCTCCTTGGACCGGGTCCTGGAGATCAACCTAGCCCCCGCCCAGGCGCTCAAGACCTGTCTGGACCCCGCGGGTATCCAGGTCACCGGACCGCTGCAGCTGACCGTGCACTTAAAGAGTCCCTGCCCATACTTCCTGCAGCTGCTGGCGTTACCCAATACTGGATCCATCGTCAGCAAGTCCTACGTAATGGCCCACGGCGGAGTGCAGCCGGGCAAGACCAACCGCTGGATGACCGACCACGAGGATGGGACCGGCGCCTTCTTGCTGAGCAGCTGGAAGCCGGGGGTCAAGTACGTTCTGAAGGCCTTTTCGGGCTACTGGGGCCAGGCGCCTAAGCTGAAGGAGGTGGCCTTCCGGGAGATCCCCAGCGTCTCCAGCCAGTACCTGCTGCTCAAGCAGGGCAAGCTAGACGTCATCTACAACCCGGCCTCGGACCTGGTAGCGCAGGCGGCCCACACCCCCAATCTGCGGGTGCGCGAGCAGCCGGTGATCGGTAATCAGATCCTATACATGAACAACCAGAAAAAACCTTTCAACAGCGTCTTAGTGCGCCAAGCGGTCATGTACGCCCTCAATCCAGAGCAGATCTCGCTGGCTTCCACCGGCGGGGTGGGCAGCCCGGCTCACAGCGCTTTCCCCAAGGACCTGCCTGGTTATAGCAATCGCTATTGGCCTTACCGCTACGACCCGGCCAAGGCCAAGGCCCTGCTGGCCAAAGCAGGATACCCGAGCGGCTTCTCCACTACCGTCTACTACAACAGCGGGAACAGCGAGCGCCAGGAGACCGCGGTGACCGCACAGGCCGAGCTGGCTGCAGTTGGGATCCACGCCCAGGTCCGTTCTATGGCTTGGCCCAGCTTCGTCAACGGCTTCCAGACCGGGACCATGCCGATGTTCGTGGTCAGCAACCTCAACCCGCCCATCCCCCAGCTCTACGTCGACCAGAACTTCGTCTCCAGCAGTGCCGGCGCAGGGGGTAACTACGCTTTCTACAAGAACGCCCAGTTGGACGCTTTGGCCAAGAAGCTAGACCTGGCGGTGCGACCGGCCGCTCAGCAGCAGCTGATGAACCAGATCCAACAGCTGCTGGCCAAGACGCTGCCAGAGGCCTTCTTGTACAACGAGAGTATCCCCTACCTGCAGGGCAGCTGGGTCCACGGCTGGGCGCTCTATCCGGCTGGGGACTGGTATTTCAACAGCGTCTACAAGGGTAATTAGCCGGCGGTGCTGGTCTACGCCGCGCGGCGCCTGTTGGCTCTGCCGGTCCTTTTGATCGGGATCAGCGCGGTCACCTTCCTCCTGCTGCACCTGATCCCTGGCAACCCCGCGGCCCTGTACTACGGCGGCCAAGCGGTCAGCGGGTCGACGTTGGCGGCGCTGGACCGGCAGTGGGGACTGGACCGGCCGCTCCCGATCCAGTACCTCTATTACCTCTGGGGGCTGCTGCACGGAGACCTGGGCGTCTCCTTCCGGACCGGCGGACCGGTGGTGCACCAGCTACTACGGCGCTTCCCAGTCACGCTAGAGCTCACCTTGGCCGGCACGCTGCTGGCCATCCTGATCGGCATCCCGATCGGGATCATCGCCGCCAACCGCCAGGGCAAAGCGGCCGACCACGTCATCCGGGCAGTTACCCTGGTCCTGCTGGGAGTCCCCAGCTTCTGGCTGGGCCTGGTGCTGCTGTTTCTATTTAACGCGCAACTGCACTGGCTCACCGGCGGGGACGGCCAGCTGAGCTTCGGCCTGCACAGCCCCCCCAGGATCACCGGGATGCTGGTGCTGGACGCCTTGCTCAGCGGGCGCATGGGCACCTTCTGGAACGCTCTGCACCATCTGATCGGGCCGGCGATCACCGTGGCCCTGGGGCTCATCGCCACGGTGGTGCGGATGCTGCGCTCCAGCCTGCTGGAGGTCTCGGGGCAAGACTATCTGCGCACGGCTAGGGCCAAGGGGCTGCCCCAGCGCAGCGTGCTCTACAAACACGCCCTGCGCAACGCCCTGATCCCCACGCTCACCGTGGTCGGCGTCCAATTCGGCTACCTGCTGGGCGGCAACGTCTTGGTGGAGAGCGTCTTCGCTTGGCCGGGACTCGGCCTCTACCTGATCCAGTCGGTCCAGAATCTCGATTACCCGGCCGTGCTCGGCGCGACTCTGCTGTTCGCTCTGCTGTTCGCGGTGGTTAACCTGATCACCGACCTACTCTTCGCCGCCATCGACCCCAGGATCCGCTACGCATGACCAGAGCAGACTTGCCCCGAAGCCGCCTGCTGGCCAGGCGGCTGCTGCGCAACCGCCTCAACTTGGCCGGCTCGCTGCTGCTGCTGCTATTGGTACTGATAGCGCTGCTGGCGCCCTGGATCGCGCCGCACAGCCCCACCGCAATCGCGATCGGGGCGCGGCTGAGCCCACCTTCGGCCCACCACCCCTTCGGCACCGACCAGTACGGGCGGGACGTGCTCTCGCGGGTGCTCTACGGGACGCGCTACGACCTCACCATGGCGGTCTTGGCCGTTCTTTTAGCCGCCGGAGTGGGCACCCCCCTGGGCATGATCGCCGGCTTCTTCGGCGGGACGGCGGACACGGTGATCATGCGCCTGATGGACCTTTTGCTGGCCTTCCCGGACATCGTCTTCGCGATCGTCTTGGCCTCGGTGCTGGGCCCCAGCCTGAGCAACGCCATCTTGGCCCTGAGCATCGTGGGGATCGCCGGCTACGCTAGGATCGCCTACGGAGCCACCCTCAGCCTGCGCGAACAGGCCTACGTCGAGGCGGCGCGGGCGCTGGGGGCACCCAACCGCCAGATCCTGCTGCGCCAGATCCTGCCAAACCTGCTGGCGCCGGTCCTGATCCGCGCCACCCTGGGCATGGGCTTCACCATCCTGCTGGCAGCGGGGCTCGGCTTCATCGGCCTAGGCGCCCAACCCCCCACCCCGGAGTGGGGAGCCATGATCAACGAGGGGCGCAATCAGATCCTGATCGGTGACTGGTGGACTTCGGTCTTCCCCGGTCTGGCCATCGTGCTGACGGTGACCGCCTTCAACCTGGTCGGCGACGGGCTGCGCGACCTGCTCGACCCCAGAGCGGGGCGCTGAGTGGCGGGCGCGGCCCCTCCCAGACCGCGCTGGGGCGGCCCCGCGCCCTGAGGCCTGAAGCTTCCTCGCCCAGCCCTCTCCCCTTCTCTACCCCTACGAGGTACCCGATGATCCAGCAGATCGACCCCCCAGAGACCCGGCAGCGCATCGACCGGCTGACCGAGCGCGTCCTCAAGCCGCGCGGCCTGGATGGCTGCGTCCTGTTCGACGACCAGTACATCTTCTACTTCACCGACTTCGCCTTCATCCCGACCGAGCGACCCATCGCCCTGATCGTGACCAGGGAGGGGGAGCGCCACCTGCTGGTCCCTAGGCTGGAGCTGGAGCATGCCCGGCACGGCAGCCACGCCGAACAGGTCAGCTCTTACCAGGAATACCCAGGGCCGGTCCACCCCATGGAGGTGCTGTCCAAACTGCTGCAGGGGAGCGGGCTGACCGGCAGTCTGGGCATCGACTACGACGGTTATCCCCCAGTCTTCGGCTACGACGGCCCACCGCTCTCCGAGCGCCATGGGGGCAAGTTGCAGCGCATCAGCAAAGCAGTCGACCAACTCATCGCGGTGAAGAGCCCCCTAGAGCTCGAGCTGATCCGGGAGAGCGTGCGCTGGGGCCACTTGGCCCACCGCCTGCTGCAGCGCTACACCAAGGTGGGGTTGACCGAAACCGAAGTCTCCATGCGGGCTTCTCAGGAAGCTACGGTAACGATGATGGAGGCGCTCTCCCCCTACCACCGGGCCAACAGCCGCTGGCAATCCGGGGCCCACGCCGGCTACCGCGGCCAGATCGGGCGCAACGCCGCGATCCCTCACGCCCTGGCGATGAACGCGACCTTCTCAGAAGGCGACGTGCTGGTCACCGGGGCAGCCGCCCCGGTCTTGGGCTACCTCAGCGAGCTGGAGCGCACCATGGTCATCGGCAAACCCACCCACGAGCAGGTCCGCTACTTCGACCTGATGTTGGGGGCGCAGGACACCGCCCTCTCGGCCATGCGCCCGGGGGCGACCTGCGCGGAGGTCGACCAGAAGGTCCGCGCCTATATGGAGCGCCATCATTTAGAGCAGCTGTGGCGCCACCACAGCGGCCATAGCATCAGCTTCCGCTATCACGAATCCCCGTTCCTGGACGTCGGCGATCCCACCCCTCTGGAGGCTGGGATGGTCTTCACCGTCGAGCCTGGCATCTACGTGCCCGAGCTGGGCGGTTTCCGCCACTCCGACACCGTCTTGGTGACCGAGGGCGGGGTCGAGATGCTGACCTACTACCCCAGGGATCTAGGTAATCTGACTATCTGGCCCTGAGCTGGCCCGGAGGCAGAATTCAGGTGAGCAGGAGACCACTGAAGGTCTGGGCGATGGCGCCCAAGTCGGGCTGAGGTGTTGCCAAGGCCGCACCGGATAGGCCGCGCATCTGCAGGACCACTACCTTCGCAGCGAGGTCTAGGGGTGGAGATCGGGCCGAAACTGCCCGATCTCCACCCCTAGGCGCAGAGCCACCCAGTTGTCACCATATGGTTGAATTTTTAGAAACCCTGCCGGGCGGGCGCGCCGCGCCCGCCCGCGGATCTAAGGTCTCCTCACAGCCAGCGGTGCACGCCGAATTGGGTCGCCGTGCTGGCCACCATCAGTAGGGTGAGGAAGCAAGCGTTGAGGATGGCGCCCAGGTAGATCCGTCCAGTCAGGTAGTAGAAAAAGGTCGATATGGCCGCCGCGATTCCCAAGATGGGCACGAACTGGTAGGCGATGATGGCCAGCAGGGGCTGGCTGGCGGTGGTCAGGGTGCCGCCCGCCAGCAGGGGAATATATTCGATCAGCAAAAAGAGGATGTAGGCCCCAGCCATGATCGCCACATTTTTGAGCAGCTCCCTCCCCAAAGACGGTTTCGGGGAGCGGAGTTGGCCGTGCAGCAGAACCGCTAGCATCAAGAAATAGGCCAAGAAGGGCAGCACGTAGGACAAGGCGATCTGGAAGTGCACCGGCGTGATCACCTTGGCGTTGAAGATCCAGATCCTGGCGTCCGTCGCGAAAGCCCAGTTCAGGAAACCGAGCGCCGCGTAGGGGGCCAGCAAGATGGTGATAGCCAGCAGCGCGGCTTTGCCGATTCGGCGCCACTCCAGCTGTCCGGCTTGGTCGACGAGTCCGTAGTTGGCCGCACTAGCCCCAGCGCGGCGGTTACCGAGGTAGTGCCAGAGCAAGAAGAGAATGAGCCCAATCAAGGCGTTTCCCAGCCCCCAAACCATTACGCCGCTAGTGACGGTCTGGGGGAAGAGGGCACTGGCGGGGAACCAGCGGTTGCCCAGCAGCTGCAGCGGGAAGTAGGTCAGCAAGCCGACAGCCACCAGGATAACCAAGCCGAGCCACCAGCCGGCCCCACGCAGAGGGCGCGCTTCTGGCAGGGGCTGCTTCAGCTCGGCGTAGAAAGGTTGGTCCAGCAGGAGCTGGCCTACCGGGAAGATCAAGGTGACTACGCCGATCAAGGCGATGAGAGTACCGACCTCGTCCCACATCCAGATCTGATTGCCCGGGTTCAAGCTCCCCACGCCGCTGAGGGTGCGCTGTACCCAGGAGACGGCGTAGGCGATGGCTGCCGGGCTGAAGGTCATACCGGGGTGGGTGGAGCTGACCAGCTCCAACCGCCGGGCAGTCCCTGAGGAGACCGAGCCGTAGGTCCGCCCTACCTGGATCGGTTGCTTCAGGCCAAAGAGCTGTTCCATCCTGGGCGACTGCGGGAACAGCTTTCCTTCCGGCTCTACCCACATCAGCTGCGAGAATTCCGACTCCTTGGCCTCCACCACCTCGGTGTTCTTGGGGAAAGTCGGCGAGCCGGGGATGGGCTCCAAGCCCGGGGTGCTGGTCGAGGAGCTGACCAGAATCAGAGAACGATAGTCCTTGGGGTGGCTGAAGGCGGCGATCACCGAGGCCCAGCCACCCATGGAGTGTCCGATCAGGGTGATATCTCCCTTGCGCACGAAGTTCAGCGAGGCCAGGTAGGCCAGGGCGTCCGGACCACCGTAGCCGTTGGCGAAGGCTGGGGGCTGCGAGAAGCCGTGACCGGTCTGATCCACCGCCAAGACGACGCAGCCCCTCCTGGCCAGCTCGATGGCGAAACCGTCCATGGTGTCGTGGGAGTTGATGTAGCCGTGAATGGCCAGCACCCCGCAAGCAGGGTTTTTCGTGGTCGCGCTGACCGGACGGTAGAGCAGGCCGTACATCATGGTGCCGTCAGTACCAGCGAAGCGCACCGGCCGCACCACTACCGTGCCGCCTACCGTCTGGGCCAGGTTGGCGATCACGCCACCCAGGATCACCAGAGCCACCGCTACCCACAAAACGATCCAAGCTGCCCGGTGTGAGCCTTTCCAGATCTTCCCCATGCACACCTCCTGTATTCCCTTGCCAGTACACCCCCGAACACAGCTCTGGTCAAGGCGCTCTGGGGCCACTTGAGTTCATCAAGTTATCAGATACTTTAAAGAAATTTCACGGATTCCGTGGAGTGAGCAGTCTGCCGTGGGCACCAACAATGGCGGCTGGTGCTACCATGGGAGCACGGAGGACGACCTACCATCGATACCGTATTCGGCAACCTCGGCGGGCTGAAGAGCCTGCAGGTCAAGAAACTCAGCTACCTCTATCGCAGGCGCCTGACCCCGGGGGCTCTGCTGAGCCGCGAGCTGGCCAGGGAATTGGCCGAGCTCAGCGGCGAGCTGCACCGCGAGATCAGCCTGCTCCTGGACCGGCGGGGGCGGGTCAGCAGGGTCAGCGTCTGTGACGCATTCGAGGTGGAGATCCCCGATCGTTCCGACCGGCAGCGGCTGGCCGGCCTCACTTTGCTGCACAGCCACCCCAGGAGAGGCAAGCTAAGCCGAGCAGATCTGTCGACTCTTTTTCTCAAGCGCCTGGATGCGATCGTGGCCGTGGAGGTCGCAGGCGACCAACCGGGGGTAGTCCACCTGGCCCAGCTGACACCACCCGGCTCCAACGCCGACGAGGAGGACTGGCGGATCTACCCGCCCATGTCGGTCCTCGAGGCGGAGCAGTTCGACCTGGGCGGGCGGCTGCGAGCCCTGGAGCAGGAGCTGGTCGCGCGCAAGCTGACGAGGGGGGGGAGTGGGAGTGGCTCGTCTGCCCGGGCAGTCCTGCTGCAGCCGGAGCACCGGGGGGAAGGCGAGGAGCGCCTAGCTGAGCTGGCCGAGCTGGCCAGGACAGCCGGCGCTGAGGTGGTAGGTAGCCAGCTGGCCGAGCTGCGGGATCGCAGCTCGGCTTTCGGCAGGGGGCGGTTAGAAGAGCTGACCAGCCTGGCCTACCACCAAGACGCTGACCTGCTGATCGTCGGGCAGGATCTGAGTCCCACCCAAGCCCGCGACCTTGAGGAGGCTACCCGGCTACGCGTCCTGGACCGCACCCAGCTGATCTTGGATATCTTCGCCCAGCATGCCCAGGGCAAAGAGAGTCAGCTACAGGTGGAGTTGGCCCAGCTGCGCTACCTGCTACCCAGGCTGCTGGGCAAAGGCACCGCCCTCTCGCGCCAGGGCGGCGGGATCGGCGCCAGGGGACCCGGCGAGACCAAGCTGGAGATCGACCGGCGCCGGATCAATCGCCGCATCGCCGAGCTGCAGCGGCAAGTGGACGAGTTGAGCGCGCAGCGAGGAGAGCGGCGTAGGGGGCGAAGTCGCAGCGCAGAGCCAGTCATCTCGATCATCGGTTACACCAACGCCGGCAAGAGCACGCTGCTCAACGCCTTGGGGCACCTAGGCCCCCAGCGGGCCGTCTTGGCCGAGAACCAGCTCTTCGCCACCCTGCGCCCGACCAGCCGCCGGGGCTGGCTGCTGGGAACCGGCCCAGTCATCTATTCGGACACGGTAGGGTTCATCCAGGAGCTCCCCTCCCCGTTACGCTGGGCTTTCCAGGCGACTTTGGAAGAGATCGCCAGCTCCGATCTGCTGCTGCACCTAGTAGATGTCTCGTCCAGTGGCTGGGCCGAGCGGCTCCGGGCGGTACGCAGCATCCTGAGCCAGCAGGGAATTCCGGAGAAGCGAGAGCTGATCCTGTTCAGCAAGTGGGATGCCAGGGAAGGGGGGCAAGTAGCCGGGAGCTGGGAAGATACCCTGACCCACTTCCAAGCCCTACCGGTCTCGATGAAGGATCCGGCCAGCCTGGACGCCGTCCGCGCGGCCATCTCCGCCGCACTCCAGGATAAGGATCCGGATCTGGGAGCTGGAGCGAATCAGGTCTCCTCGACGCGGTGGTGGTAGACCACGTAAGCTACCGCTAACGCCAGCAGGATGGACAGCAGCGAGCTGAGGCCGTAGGAGATTAGCGGCAGGGTGATCCCAGTGAGCGGCAACAGGGACATCGAGGCGCTGACATTCTCGATCACCTGGGCGGCCAGCTGGCTCAGGATACCGGTGATGACCAGTTGGTCGCGCAGCTGGGGGCACTGGTTGGCCATACTGATCATCCTCCAGAACAGCGCTCCGAACAGCAGGAGGAGCAGCGTCGCCCCGATGAAGCCCTGCTCCTCAGACCAGCTGGCGAAGATGAAGTCGCTGAACTGGCTGTAGACGAAGCCATCGTGGACCTGGGTACCCTTGGCGTACCCCTTGCCGGAGACGCCACCGGATCCGATGGCGATCATCGACTGCAGGGTCTGGTAGCCGGTGGTCAGCGGATGCTTGAGCGGATCCATGAAAATGGTCAGCCTAGCCTTCTGGTAAGGTGCCAGATGGGGGAAGACCGCCAAGGGGAAAGCGACAGCCCCGATGGCGATGACCAGGGCCAGGTGCCACCAGGGCATCCTCCAGACAAACAGCATGGCCAGGAACAAAGCCACCATGACTGTCCCGCCGCCGAAGTCGTTCTTGATCACCAGGGCCAGGACCGGCAAGAACACCGCCAAGGGCAAGAGGTAAGACTTCAGGCCCCGGTATCCCCCCCGCATCACCGCAGCGAGCAGCAGGATGAGGCCGAGTTTGGCGATCTCGATGGGCTGGAACTGCAAGGGCCCCACCGCCAGCCAGCTGCGGGAGCCGTTGACCACCCGACCGACCGCCAGGGTCGCACCCAACAGCAGGATGGAGAGGCCGTAGAGCCAGGGGGCCAGCCGGTAGATCCGTTCCTTACCCAGCTTCCAAGTCCCGTACCAGAGCGCTCCTCCAGCCAGAACCCCCAAGACCTGCTTATGGAAGTCAAAAGGCGAGGCCGCGGAGCTGACCGCTACCAGGCCGATCACCAGCAGCAGGGCAGTGATGGTCGGCAGGCTAAAATCTAGGCTGCGCACGGAGGTATCCTAATCGCCCGGGCGCCATATCGCTAGACGCAGCGGCCCGGGCCAACAGGGCGTCAGTGCAGGTCAGCACCCTTGACCCTAGCGCCGTCTAACGGGATACTGGCCACCAACACCACCGACCCACCCTGCTGCTCGACCTGCACCTCACCGCTCTCAGCGCCCGGGAAGTAGCGGCTGACTACCGACATAAGCTCCTTGCGCAGGGCGTCGATCTTCCCGGGGGGAATCTCGGCGCGGTCGTAACTGAGCACCAGCTCCAGCCGGTTGCGCAAGGTCTCCTTGCTCCGCCTCCCCCGCCACCACATCAGGCACCCCCGAAAAGCCTGCGCAGGCCAGCCCAGAAGCCAGAGCTGACCCGCAGGTCTGGAAAGGGAACTTCTTCGCCCCGGATACGCCTGGCCGTGTCCAGGAAAGCTTGGCCAGCGCGGCTGCCGCCCAACACCGCCGGCTCACCGACGTTGGTGCTGACCAGGATTCCCTCGTCCTCGGGGATGATACCGACCGGCCGGATCCCCAGGATCTCCACGACATCGTCGACGGACAGCATGTCTCCGCTAGCCACCATCTTGGGCCTGAGGCGGTTCACCACCAGCCGGGTGGCGCCGAGCTCCTTGGATTCCAGCAGGCCGATGATCCGGTCGGCGTCCCGGACGCTGGATACCTCGGGGTTAACCACCACCAGAGCGCCCTGAGCCCCGGTCGTAGCTACCTGGAAGCCGCGCTCGATGCCGGCCGGCGAATCCACCAAGACCCGGTCAAATCCCTCCTGGCCGAGCAGCTGGTCCAGCAGCTCCTGCATGACCTGGGGATTGAGGGCGTCTTTGTCGCGATTCTGCGAGGCGGGCAGGAGGAACAGGTTCTCCAAGCGCTTGTCGCGGATGAGCGCTTTGCGCAGCTGGCAGCGCCCTTCCATTACGTCGATCAGGTCAAAGACGACCCGACTCTCCAGACCCATCACGACGTCCAGGTTGCGCAAACCGACATCGACGTCGATGATGGCGGTCTTCTCCCCCAATTTGGCTAGCCCAGCTCCGAGATTGGCGGTGGTGGTGGTCTTGCCAACCCCTCCCTTACCCGACGTGATGACGATGACCTTGGCGTCCAATTTACCCCCCAGAGCAGCAATTCCATCGCCCTTGCGCGCTCAGCAACGTGCGCCACCAGTCTAGCACTGAGCCGCGAGTCCCCAAGCTGCGCTCCAGGCCTGCGCCTGGGCTGAATGGAGATTGCGGCGAAGCAGTTCGTGCAAGTACCCCTCAGCGCAGCCAGAGCCGCTGGGGTCTATCCCTTGGGATAGCTTGGCGCCAGGCACACGGTCTTCCGGTTTGGGCTTTGAGCACGCTCAAAGCCCAAAGGCGTCCCGGACCCTGACGGCGATCTCCGAGGGGGGCACCAGCGCGGTGTCGATCTCCAGATCGTAGGTGACACCGCGGTGGACGCGCTGGTACTGCCAGCGCGCCAGACCGATTTCCCGGTCTCCGCGCATGCGCTCTCTGGCCTCTAGGACCTCCAAGGGGGCGAAGAGGCCGACCAGGCGGATGCCGAACGGCGCGAAGAGGGCGCGGTAGTACTGCTCCAGCTGGACCCCACCCAACATGACTTCATCGATAATCAGGTTATTCCCCTGTGCGGCCATAGCCAAGGCCGCATGGCGCATACCCAGCATGGTCCGCAAGACAGCCGGACCCGATCTGATGGCTACGGACGGACGGCCCTGGTCCAGGGTCGCCTGGAAGAGTAATCCCTCCGGCTGGCCGAGCAGCTTGTGCGGCAACATGTCCAGAAAGACGTCCATCTCTAGGTGCAGGAAAGGTTCAGGGAGGATGTCCTGTAGCGCGCGGGCCACCGAACTTTTCCCCACACTCCCCACGCCGTTCAAGAGGATGATTCTAGGCCGAGTTTCCAAGCAGCCTCCCTCCAGTCCTTGACCCTCAGGCCGGCCGGCTCCCCCTCCCACATATCCCAGAGATCAGTTTCGGCCGCTAGACCCCCAAGCCACCGATCGGAGCCGGAGTCAGCTTGGCGACTGCGTTGCGGACCACATCGCCGGTGATGAGCTCGTGGGTGAGCAGCGCTTCGGCCACCTCGTGCATGGCCTGAGCGTATTGCTGCACCAAGGTTCTGGAGCGCTGGTAGGCCTTATCGAGGATGCGCTTGACGTCCTCGTCGACCAACTGGGCGGTGTGCTCGCTGAAGTCCTTGCGGTGGGCCAGATCCTCCCCTAAGAACACCGGTCCGGTGTCGGAACCCAGGGCCATGTGCTGGAAGTTATCGCCCATCCCCCACTCCAAGACCATGCGCTTGGCGATCTGGGTAGCCTTGCGGAAGTCATCGGCCGCCCCCGAGGTGATGGTCCCGATGAACGACTCCTCGGCGGCGCGGCCACCCAACGCCACCACCAGCTGGTTCTCGAGCCGCTCCTTGCTCATCAGAACCTGCTCTTCCGGGAGGTAGAAGGCGGCGCCCAGGGCGCGGCCCCTGGGGATGATGCTGACTTTCTGGAGCCGGTCGGTTCCGGGCAGCACCGCCGCGGTCACCGCGTGGCCAGCTTCGTGGTAGGCGATGGCCCGCTTCTCCTGATCGGTGACGGTCAGGCTGCTGTTCTCAAGCCCGAGGGTGATCTTGTCCAGGGCACGGTAGAAGTCGGTCATCTCGATGACCGACTTCACCTTTCTCCCAGCCTCCAGGGCCGCTTCATTGACCAGATTCTTGAGATCCGCCCCGCTGAAGTAGGAAGTGGCCCGGGCGATCTCCGGGATGTCCACGCTGGCCGATACCGGCTTGTTGCGGGTGTGGACGCGCAAAATCGCCTCGCGTTCCTTGAGGTTGGGAAGATCGATGGTGACTTGCCGGTCAAAGCGGCCGGGGCGGAGCAGGGCAGAGTCCAAGATATCTGGACGGTTAGTCGCAGCCAGCACGATGACCGAGCTGGACTTATCAAAGCCGTCCATCTCGGAGAGGATCTGGTTGAGGGTCTGCTCCCGCTCATCGTGTCCCCCACCGATCCCAGCACCGCGCTTGCGGCCGATCGAGTCGATCTCATCGATGAAGATGATCGCAGGGGCAGCCTTGCGGGCTTCCTCGAACAGGGTGCGCACCCGGCTGGCCCCTACACCCACGAACATCTCCATGAACTCTGAGGCGCTGACGGCGAAGAAGGGCGCGTCCGCTTCGCCGGCTACCGCCCTGGCCAGCAGGGTCTTACCGGTCCCGGGAGGGCCCACCAACAGGACGCCCTTGGGGATCTCGGCGCCGATGGCCAGATACCGCTGAGGGTACTTGAGGAAATCGACCACTTCGACCAGCTCGTGCTTGGCTTCCTCATGTCCGGCCACGTCTTGGAAGGTGGTGGAGACCTTGTTTTCCTTGCCGAAGCGCCGCGCCCTGGTCTGACCGAACTGCATCACCTGGCTCTGCCCGCCCTGGGCCCGCATGAAGATCCAGTAAAAGAATCCCAGCAGGAGCAGCACCGGCAGGAGGTTGATCAGCAAGCTAGGCCAGGGATTCGGCGGTTGGACGCTGAACTGCACGTGCTCCTTCTCCAGCGTGGGGATCAGCGAGGTATCCGGAATCGCAGCGTTGCTCGGGATCAGGGTAGAGAACTGGCTCAGAGTCTGGGCGCCGCCGGGCAGGTTGATCTGCTGCGGCGACTTCAGCGTCACGTTGGCGCTGTTGCTGCTCAAAACTACCGACTGCACTTGGCCGCTCTCCAGCATGGACTGGAACTGGCTGTAGGGAACCTGCGGAGCGCCGCCGAACCCCCCATTGACTACTAGCAGGAGCACGCCGAGCACCAGCAAAATGATGAGCCAAGGATTGATGCGATTCAAGCTGACCTCCTCGGCCGTAAGCAACGCAACGACCGGAACTGAAGCGAGTGTAGCAGAGCGGCGTGAGAGCGCAGTGGCAAGGGTCACAGCGGGGCCGCGCTACCCCTTGACCAGGGAGCAGCCGCGCTATACTGACGGCGATGTCGCTGGCTCCATGGAGTGATCGATGACGCTCTTTTCGGCCGTCTCCAAGCTCGGACCGCTGCGCAAACAGCTGTTCAAGGCCCTGAGGCGGGGCGGAGTGGAGCAGGCGCTAGCCCTATTGGACCACGCTTCCTCGTCGGCGGCCGATGAGACCCAGGCGACCCTGGCCCTCTGGAAGGCCGAGCTGTACAGCTTGAGCGGTGAGCGCGGTGTCGACGTGGGCCTGAAAGCTCTGGAGTGGGCCCTGGGCAAGCAGCGCAGCCTGGAGCGCGACCCTTTCTTCCTGTCGCTCCGGGCCGAACTCCTCTCCTATCTGACCGAGGAGCAGCCCCAGCTAGCGCAACAGGCGCGCCAGGAAGCGCTGCACGCCCTAGGGGGACCGGCGCAAGCCCGCTACCACGCCAGCTGTGCCCTCACCAACTTGGGTGACTTCAAGGAGGCGTTAGCGGCTTTCCTAGCACTGGACATCGCCAAGCTGCCCAGCTACCTGCATTGGCGCTACTTCTCCTGGCTGGCCGGCTGCCTGGAGAACGCCGGCAAGCTCGAAGAGGCGGCCGAGGCCTACCGGCAGGCTGCGCGCAGCGCTCCCGACGCGGATCAGGCGATCATGCTGATGGAACAAGCGGCGGTCAACCTGCAGCTCGACCAGACGGGAAGCGCTCAGCAGATTCTGGACCAGGCTCAGCTGTTAGGCTTACAGCATGGCCTCAGCGACCTAGACTGGGCCAACTGGGAGTATCTGGAAGCCCAGTTGCAATTCGCCCAGGGCCAGCTAGAAGCGGCCCAAGGCCACCTGGAACAGGCCAGGGAGCTGGACCAAAAGCAGCTGATGGGGTACACGCTGTCCCTGCTCAGCGGCCAGGTTTACAGCCAGATGGGGCGCTTCGACGCGGCCTGTCAACAGTTCCAGTCGGCGGTCAGGCTGGCTTCACCGGTAGATCGTCCCTACGCCCTGCACGAGCTGGGGGTCGCGTACCTGGAAATGGACGCGACCGTCGAGGCGCAGGAAGTCATCCGACAGGCGCTGAGCCATGAGGATTACCCCTTCCTAGCCGAGGGTTACGCTGATCTAGCCGAAGCCCAGTACCGCATCGGCGACCTGGCCACCGCGGAGGTGAGCGCGCAGTACGCCCTGGCCCAGGGAGCGACCCTAGCCGCCAGCCTGATCCTGGGAGCGATCGCGCTCGATTACTACAACCTGGAGGAGGCCGAGGAGCACTACGCGCGGGTCTTGGAGCACGCGATTTCTGGGAGCCAGGAGTGGATCACCGCGCACCAAATGTTGGCGAGCATCCTGGCCCAGCAGGGCTTCACCCGGATCAGCGAGATCGCCCAGCATGCCGAGCAGGCGCTGGCCTTCACCGACCCCAGTGACGAGTGGACGCTCACCCTCAGCGCCTACCTGAAGCGCGCGCGCGACTTCCCCTCGGGCCCGGGCCGAATCCTGAATTGAACGGCGCTCAGGAGTCGGTCGCTTCCAGGTGGAGCGGGGAGCTGCGCGTTTCGACGACCAACCAGAGCAGCAGGGCCAGCAGGCCGCAAGCCGCACCGGCGGTGCACACCGCCAACCAGCCCAGCCGTGCCTCGAGGTCAGCCGACAGGGCCGATCCGAGCGTACCCCCCAGAAAGTAACAGACCATGTACACGGTGGTGATCCGGCTGCGCAGCTCCGGGGCCAGGCGGTAGATCTCGCTCTGGTTGGTGATCTGTAGGCCCTGCACGCCCATATCCAGGAGCACGGTGCCGGCGATCAGCCAGAGCAGGGAGTCCTTTCCCAGGGCCAGGGCACCGAAGGACGCCAGGATCAGGAACGCAAAGACCAGGGTGCTGCGCCTGGCGAGCCCCAGGTCGGCGAAACGCCCGGACAGCGCCGCCACCCCCGCCCCAGCGGCGCCCACTAAGCCGAAGAGCCCGATCGTCGCCGGCTTGGCGAAATAGGGCGGACCGCTCATCAGGAAAGCCAGGCTGGTCCAGAGCAGGCTGAAGGCGGCAAAGGCCAACGCCCCGTAGGCCGCCCGGTAAGCCAACAGGGGGATCCGCAGCAGGGCCGGCAGGGAGCTGACCAGGTCGCGATAGCGCAGGGGAGGCTTGCCCAGGTCGGCCGGCAGCCAGCGGATCAGGGTGAGCAGCAGCAGCACAGTCCCACCGGAAGCAGCCCAGTAGATGACCGACCAGCCCCACAGCTGGGCCACCAAGCCGGAAACCGTCCTGGCCAATAAGATCCCGAGCAACAGGCCGCTCATCACTTGGCCCACCACCCGCCCTCGCTGCTCAGGAGCTGCCAGGGTCGCGGCCAAAGGCAGCAGCACCTGAGCGGCGACCGAGACGCAACCGAGCCCGACCAGGCTGAGGCCGAGCAGGGCCCAGTTCCCCGAGAGCGCAGTCAAGGCCTCCAGAACAGCGATGATCCCGATCAAGCCGAGTACCAGCCTGCGGCGGTCGAACAGGTCTCCCAGGGGCACCAATGCGACCAGACCCAGGGCGTAGCCCAGTTGGGTCAGCGTGACCAGCAGCCCAGCCTCCCCGGCCCCTACCCCCAGGCTCTTAGCTACCTCAGCCAGGAGCGGTTGCAGGTAGTACAGGTTGGCTACGCACAGACCACAGGCGACAGCCATCAGCAAGATCTGGGCGGGCCTGAGCCTCATTCCAGCTCGTCCAGGAGAGAAGGGGGTGCAGAAAAGCTATGTGCGGGGGTGGGAAAACCCCCGCCGCGCACCTCTTCGCGGTAACGGCGCAGCGCGGCCACCGCTTCCTCGCCCAGCTCGGCGTAGCGGCGCACAAACTTGGGAGTGAAGCGGTCGAAGATTCCCAGCAGGTCATGGTAGACCAAGATCTGCCCATCGCAGTCGGCACCGGCGCCGATCCCGATGGTCAGCGCCTGGCAGCGCTGGCGGATCCTGGCGGCCAAGGTAGCCGGCACCGCCTCCAGGACCAGAGCGAAAGCACCAGCTGCGTCCAGAGCGAGGGCGGCCTCAAAGATGCGCCGCGCCGAAGCCAGGTCGCGGCCCTGGGCGTGGTAACCCCCCAGGGCGGTAGCCGTCTGGGGGGTCAGTCCCAGGTGGCCCACCACCGGAACCCCGCGCTCGACCAACCAGCGCACCGCCGCCGCTGCCTCCAACCCGCCCTCGATCTTGACCGCGTCGGCACCGGCCTGGATCAGCTCGACGCAGGCCGAGGCCAGCGCCCTCTTCCCCCTCTGCAAGTACCCGAAGGGGACATCGGCGATCACGAAGGTGTCCTGCGCCCCCCGGCAGACCGCCCGGAGGTGGTGGAGCATCTCGGCCAAGGTCACTTGGGTGGTCGAGGAATACCCCAACACCACCATGCCGAGGCTATCTCCCACCAGGACAGCGTCGATCCCGGCCAGCTCGGCCTGCCTGGCCCCCGGAGCGTCGTAGGCGGTCACCAGGGCGAGCCGCTCCCCGCCCTTGCGGGCGCGCAGCTCCTTGAGCGAGGGCTTCATTGCCTCCCTCCAGCAGCCACGAGAGCGCGGTGCAGGAGGTGGACGCCAGTGTCTAGGGCGCCGTGATGGATCAGGATCAGGAAGACCAACCAGCCGCTCAGCGCGACGATGATCCAGACCGGAGCCGTCCAGCGGGCCCAGGCCCTGTGCCGAGCAAAGTAGGGCCGGGCTGGACCCTCCCGGGTGCGGGTGAGGCCCCGGGCCAGGCTACGCCCCTTGAGGGCGTTGTAGAGCACCACCCCGGCCAGGAACACGTTCAGGGTGGCCAAGATGGTGTGAACCAGGAGGATAGCGAAGTACCCGGTCCGCAGCGGGCTGGGAGGACCTACGTAGTGCCGGCCCGCTCCGAGGGCCAATTTGGTCAGATAGAGCACCAGGAACAGGACCGCCAGGCCGGAGGCGGTCAGCATGGCCCGCATATGCCACTCGCGGTGGCCGAGGCGGATCAAGACCACCCCGACGCTCAGCACCAAGGCGCTGGCCAGAATACAGATAACCGACCACTCCGCAGCGATTTCCCCAAGCTTCAGCGCCATCTCGCACCCCCAGCCAGATTGCAACGCGCGGCCCGCCACGTCTGAGGCCCAAACCACAAGCCTGCCGCGAGCGCGGCTAGGCACCTAGGACAATTGTCTCCAGATACATCTGAGAGCCAATTTAGAATACAGTGGTTGGGTAGGCAGAGGGTCCTCCACAGACACCGGGCTGAGCGCGCCCTAGGAGTATACGTGAACAGATCGGGTCCAGTACATCCCTCCCGAGGAGCAGGATGAACCTCCAGGTTCCCAGCCCGCTGGAGCGGGGGGCGGGTTGGAGGGACTACCTGGCCATGACCAAGCCCAGGGAGGTCAGCCTGCTGCTCTTCACCACCCTGGCAGCCATGCTGATGGCCCAGCGCGGCCTCCCACCGCTGGGTTTGTTGCTGGCCGTGGCGCTGGGGGGCTACATGGCCGCGGGCGCTGCCTCGGTCTTCAACATGGTCTTGGACCGCGACATCGACCAGCGCATGCACCGGACGGCCAAGCGGGCCACCGCTTCCGGCCGGGTCAGCACCGCCCACGCCTTACTGTTCGGCTCAGCCCTGGCTGCGGGCTCGGTCCTGCTGCTGAGCGCCGCCGCCAACCCGCTGACCGCCGGCCTAGCCATGGCCGGACTCGCGGTGTACGTCCTGGTCTACACCAAGCTGCTCAAGCGGGTGTCCTGGCAGAACATCGTGATCGGCGGGGCAGCCGGCTGCTTTCCACCCCTAGTCGGCTGGGCGGCAGTGACCGGCGGGCTCGGCCTGCTGCCCTGGGACCTCTTCGCCATCATCTTCTTCTGGACGCCGGTGCATTTCTGGGCCCTGTCCCTGCTGATCCAAGGTGACTACGCCGAGGCCGGCATCCCCATGCTGCCGGTGGTGTACGGCAGCGAGCTGACCGCCATCCAGATCTGGCTGTACGCCATCCTGACGGCGCTGTTCTCGCTGCTGCCGCTGATCACCCTCTCAGTGGGCCTCGTCTACCTGGTCGCCGCCGTCCTGCTGGACGCGCTGCTGCTCTGGCGGGCGCTGCAGCTGAGGAGACAGCCCGACCGCCAACACGCTCTGGCCCTCTACCTGTATTCTCTTCTCTACCTGGCCCTGCTGTTCAGCGCCATGGCCATCGACCGGATGCACCTGTTATGAGACTCGTCCGCTCTTCCCACCGAGGTCCGATCATGCCCATGCTCGCAAAAGTCCGTTGGCCCCTGGCTTTCGCCGGCCTGCTCAGCCCGCTCGCTCTGGCGCGCTACATCAACGTGATCAACCCGGCCTCGCCCTACACCAAAGACATCGCACCGCTGCTGTGGGTAGCGTTGGTCATGTCGGTGGTGGTGTTCTGTGGGGTCGCAGGCACGCTCTTCTACGTGGTCCACCGCTTCCGAGCCAGAGCGGATACCACCGGGGAACCGCCCCAATTCCGCGATAACCCCAAGCTGGAAACCACCCTGATCATCGTCCCGATCATCCTGGTCGGAGTCCTCACCTTCATGACCGCTGCGACTCTGGCCAAAGTCTCGGCCATCCCCAAGGGATCCTTGAGAGTCCGGGTCACTGCGCACCAGTTTTTCTGGGACTACCGCTATCTCAGCTCCAATGTCCGCAACTCCAACGAGCTGGTGGTCCCGGTGAACCGGCCGGTGGAGATCGAGCTGACCAGCGCCGACGTGATCCACGCCTTCTGGGTCCCTAGCCTGGGTCAACAGCGCGAGGCGATCCCCGGCAGCATCAACAAGTTCACCATCACTGCACCCAAAGTGGGGAGCTACTACGGAGAGTGCAACATACTCTGCGGAGCTGGGCACGCCAACATGCGCTTCCGGGTGCTGGCGGTCCCCCAGAGCGAGTACCAGACCTTCATCAAGGAAGCCAAGGCCTACGCCGCCCCCCAACCGAAGACCGCCGCAGAGAAGCGGGGGTACAAGCTATTCATGGCAACCTGCTCGGCCTGCCACCGTATCCAAGGCACCTCGGCCAATGGCCGCATCGGCCCGGACCTCTCCTACTTCGGCAGCCGCACCACCATGGGCGCAGGGGTATGGCCCAATAAGCTCAAGTACTTGGAGCCC
This sequence comes from bacterium, assembly GCA_021810505.1. Classification (GTDB taxonomy): domain Bacteria; phylum Deinococcota; class Deinococci; order Deinococcales; family Deinococcaceae; genus JAJZIR01. The sequence goes on along the minus strand of JAJZIR010000002.1, from coordinate 36,357 downwards.
TGGATCCACGACTCGCCGGCGGTCAAACCCGGCTCGCACATGCCCCCCTTCACCCAGCTCTCGGCCCAGCAGGTCAGAGATCTGGCCCTCTACCTGGAAAGCCTCAAGCTCCCAGGCCTGAACTTCAGGTCGCTCCCGCAGATCTAGGTCCAAAGTCCCGGAGGAAACATGGCAATCAACATTCCAGGCGCCACACGCACGCGGCCAGGGTTCTGGGAAGTCCTGTGGGACTACATGACCACCAGCGACCACAAGAGAATCGGGATCATGTACATCGTCACCTCCATCGTGGGGTTCTCGATCGCCGGGGTCTTCGCTCTGGGCATCCGAACCCAGCTGGCCGTTCCCAACAACACCTTCCTGGTCGGCAACACCTACAACCAGGTGCTGACCACCCACGGCGTGCTGATGCTATTCTTCTTCATCATCCCCTTCGGCCTGGTCGGCTTCGGGAACTTGCTGCTGCCGCTGATGCTAGGGGAGCGGGACGTCGCGCTGCCCCGGGTCAACAACTTCTCCTTCTGGCTGTTCTTCTTCTCGCTGGTAATCTACTGCAGCAGCTTCGCCATGGGCGGGCCAGCCTCGGTGGGCTGGACTTTCTACTACCCGCTGACCATGCAGGGCGGCCCGGGAGTCAACGCCTACATGGTGGCGTTGCTGATGAACGGGATCGCCTCGCTGCTCAGCGCCGCCAACTTCATGGCCACCATCATCAACCTGAGGGCCAGAGGCATGAGCATCTGGAAGATGCCCATCTTCGTCTGGTCGATCCTGGCCACCTCCCTGCTGCAGCTCTTTGCCCTGGGCGGCATCGCCGCGGCCTCGCTCACCACCTTGATGGAGCGCAAGCTGGGCATCTCCATGTTCAACCCCGCCATCGGGGGAGTGCCGGTGCTCTACCAGCAGTTCTTCTGGTTCTACTCGCACCCGGCGGTCTACGTGATGCTGCTGCCTTACCTGGGCATCGCCGGCGAGATCGCCTCCACCTTCAGCCGCAAGCCGCTGTTCGGCTACCGGGTGATGGTGCTCTCCCTGCTGGCCATCACCTTCCTCTCGATGCTGGTCTGGGTCCACCACATGTTCGCGGTGGGCTTACCCGAGACCTGGCAGGTGGCCTTCGCCGCAGCGACCATGCTGGTGGCGGTCCCCACCGGCGTCAAGCTGTTCAACCTGATCGGGACGATGTGGGGCGGACACCTCCAAATGAAGACGCCGATCTACTGGCTGATCGGCTTCATCTTCAACTTCCTGATCGGCGGCATCAGCGGGGTGGCGCTAGGCCTAGTCCCCTTCGACTACAACGTGACCGCCTCCTATTTCGTGGTAGCCCACTTCCACAACGTCTTGATGTTCGGCACCGCTTTCCTGGTCTTCGGCGGCTTGGTCTACTGGTGGCCCAAGATCACCGGCCACATGCTGGATGAGCGGCTGGGGCTGTGGCACTTCTGGCTGATGGAGATCGGGTCTTGGGTAACTTTCCTCCCCATGTACGCCCTGGGCTTTCTGGGCATGCCCAGGCGCTACTATACCTACCCGGCCGGCAATTACCTCTGGGGGGACCTCAATATGGTCTCCACCATCGGCGCTTTCATCCTGGCTATCGGCGGTGTGGTCTGGGTGGTCAACATGATCCGCAGCTTCTACACCCCCAAAGTGGGAGATAATCCCTGGGGCGGCTACACCCTGGAGTGGGCGACCACCTCCCCTCCGCAGCCCTACAACTTCGCCATGGAGATTCCCAGCAGCTTCCCCAGCGAGCGGCCCCTCTACGACTGGGCCAAGCGGGGGATCAAACCCAAGGCCATCGACCCTTCCACCATCGCGCTACCCCAACCGACCATCTGGCCCTTCATCACCGCACTGGGCCTGACCTTGATTGGGTACGGCGTCACCTATGGCTGGTTCAACACCGGTTGGAACGCGGATACCGTCACCATCTACGCCGGCATCATCGTGACCTTCATCGGGCTGTTCCGCTGGGCTGGCACGCCCGAATATGACCGGCCAGTCAGGCACCACACCGTCACCGGCATCCCCAACGGCCTGCTGGGGATGTCTTGGTTCATCGTCTCGGAGGTCAGCCTCTTCGGGATCCTGATCGCCGGCTACCTCTATCTGCGGCTCAGCGGGCACGCGGTCCCACCCCCACAGCGCCCGGAGATCTGGCTGGCCGCACTGAACACCTTGATCCTGGTGTCCAGTTCTTTCGTGGTGCAGGCCGCCGAGCGCGATCTGGCCCGCGGCCGCCCCACCCGCTTCCGCCTGGGCCTGCTGATCACCATGATCCTGGGGGCGCTGTTCCTCACCTTCCAGATCTTCGAGTTCACCTCTTTCGGCGTCGAGGTGAACATGGCCCAGAACCTCTGGGCATCCTGCTTCTATCTGATCGTGGGGCTGCACGGCCTGCACATCTTGATCGGCGGCAGCGGGATCACCCTGAGTTACTATCAGGCCACTACCGGCAAGATCGACGCACACAACCACGGATCCATCGCTCCAGCCGCCCTCTACTGGCACCTAGTGGACGTGGTTTGGCTGGTCATCGTCACCCTCTTCTACATCTGGAGATGAGCCGCCAGGCACCCTGGTGGATCGCTGCGGCGCTGATCAGCGCCGCAGCGATCCTTTGGTGGCTGCACCCAGCGCCCCCGCTCTACGGCTACCCTTTCCCCAGGAGCCCCCTAGTCGGCGGCGTCACGCTGCTCGGCGACCGCGGCCAACCGGTCCGCTTTTCAGACTTCCGGGGTAAATTCCTAGTAATCTACTTCGGAGACACCCGGGCCAGGGCCAACACTCCGCCGATCCTGAAGATGCTGCAGCGGACCTACCGCCAGCTGGGCAGGCCCAGCCGTCTGGCCCTGATGATGATCAGCATCGATCCAGCCTATGACCGCCCGGGGGTCCTGCGCCGCTTTCTGGCCAACTTCAAGCCGGTGATCGGGCTCACCGGAACGGGGAGCAGCGTCGCCGAGGTGGCTAAGGAGTTCGCAGCCTCCTATACCCCGCACCCCAATTTGGCCGAGCTCAGCACCCACACCACCGACCTCTTCGTCGTCGGGCCGAGGGGGCACCTGCGGCGGGTCTACAGCCCGCTCTCGCTGGCCGACGGCCACTTGGCCCTGGGGCTCGGGCGGCTGCTGGGCGTACAATGAACCGCGTGGAGCTCGACCCCGCCCTGCGGCCGCGTTCGCTCGGGGAATACGTCGGCCAGAACCGGCTCAAGGAGAAGCTCTCTATCTCCTTGCAGGCAGCCAAGGCTAGAGGCGAGCCGCTCGACCACACCCTGATCTTCGGCCCTCCCGGGCTGGGCAAGACCACTTTGGCCTACGTCATCGCCAACGAGCTGGGCGTCGGGATCCGGGTCACCAGCGGGCCAGCCATCGAGAAGCCGGGAGATCTGGCGGCGATCCTGACCAACAGCCTGGAGGACCGCGACGTCCTGTTCATCGACGAGATCCACCGGCTAGGTCGCCTCGCCGAGGAACACCTCTATCCGGCGATGGAGGATTTCAAGCTCGACATCGTCTTGGGACAGGGACCAGCAGCCCGCACCCTGGAGCTCCCGGTCCCGCGCTTCACCCTGATCGGCGCCACCACCAGACCCGGTCTGATCACCGGGCCGATGCGCAGCCGCTTCGGCATCATCGAGCACCTGGAATTCTACGGTGCCGAAGAGCTGGCTAGCGGCCTGCTGCGGGTAGCTGAGCTCCTGGGGTTTCGGCTAGATCCCGAGGCCGCTCTGGAGATCGGGCAGCGCTCCCGGGGAACCATGCGGATCGCCAGGCGCTGGGCTAGGCGGGTGCGCGACTACGCCGAAGTGCATGGGGATGGCGGGGTGACTCTGGAGATTACCAGGGCCGCCCTGGACCACCTGGGCATCGATCCTTTGGGCTTAGACGAGCGCGACCTGCGCCTGCTGCACACCATCGTGCACCACTTCGCCGGGGGGCCGGTGGGATTGGATACCCTAGCCACCGCGCTCAGCGAAGACCCCGACACCATCGAAGAGGTCCAAGAGCCCTTCTTGATCCAGCTCGGCCTGCTGCAGCGGACCTCGCGCGGCCGAGTGGCCACCCAGGGAGCCTATCAGCACTTGGGCCTGCCGGTCCCCAGCCTGGACCAGGTTTAAATGCTAGAGGGCGATCTGCGCGAGCTACAGCTCGCCGAGTTGCTGCGCAGCCTCCGTTTCGGCCGCAAGTCCGGATTGCTCCTCTTGTCCGCCGGTGAGCGGGAAGCCCGGCTGCACTTTGAGGCCGGACAGCTGGTCTACGGCCGGGTGAAGGACGGGGCCAATCTGGGTGAATACTTGGTGCGGATGGACCTGATCGGTCAGCTCGACCTGCAGCAGCTGGTCGCACAGCAGCGGGTCGAGGATCCCCACAGCCCATTGGGCTTGCTGGCGCGCCGCCAAGGCCTGATCGACCAGGAGCAGCTGGAGGACGCCCTCAGGGCGCAGATCGGGGACACCCTGCACGAGATCCTCTCTTGGACCGAGTCGGAATCGGTGCACTTCCGTTTCGAAGGCCTAGGGGTCCACCGCTCTCAGGTCCCCACCGAGGTGCACTTCGACCCCGAGGCGCTGCTGCTCGAAACGACCAGGGAGCGCGACGAGTGGTCGCGCGGCCAGGTGGAGGGCTGGCAGGTGCTCAAGCCCAGGGAGGGCGCAGAGCCGGACGCCGATCTGAGCAGCTGGGAACTGCTCTCGCTGGTCGATGGGAGGCGGTCTTGCGCCAGCATCGCTGCAGAGTTCGACCTTCCGGCCGCCGAGATTTACCACCGGCTCCATCAGCTGGTCAGCCGGGGCCTGCTGATCGACGCCGGAATCCAGCCCGAGGATCCGGCCGTCCTCTTGCTCAGCAGCAGCCCGACCCTGCGCAGGTTGGGCGGCCTGATGCTGCGCAAGGGCGGCTACCAGCCGCTGCTGGCCGACACCCCGGCCCAGGCCAGCGAGATCCTGGCCAAGACCATGGTGAGCTTGGTCATCTTGGACGAGGGCGAGCCGGAGCGGACCATCTCCAGGCTGCGCAGCCTAAGGGGGCGGCAGCACCTCCCCTTCCTGGTCCTGAGCCGCGGCCACCCCAGGCTGCCCCGCGGCGTCCAGTTGCTAGAAAAGCCCGTGGAAGAGGGTATCTTACTGGACCGCCTGGCCAAGATAGTGCGCCGGCCCCGGTGAACCGAGCACTTGCGCTATACTGGCTGTCTACCGGGCGGGTCCCGAGGAGGCGGTCAGCATGGGCGGCAAGGAGGAGGTGCGGGCCAGAATTGATCTCGCCGGGCTGATCGGTGCCTACGTCAAGCTGAGCCCGGCTGGACCCAAGCGGTTAAAAGGCCTCTGCCCGTTCCACCATGAGAAGACACCCAGCTTCCAGGTCGACCTGGAAGCTGGGTACTACCACTGCTTCGGCTGCAAGGCCAGCGGCGACGCCTTCAGTTTCCTGATGGCGATAGAGCAGCTCAGCTTCCCTGAGGCGCTGCAGAAGCTGGCCGCCCAGGTCGGGGTGAACCTGGAAGTCCGGACCAAGCGGGAGGACCTAGACCTCTTCCAGGTCAACGAGTTGGCCCTGAACTACTTCCAGCAGGAGCGGGCAGTGGCCTTCGACTACTTAGCCAGCCGGGGGATATCCCGAGAAACTGCCTCTAGCTTCGAGGTCGGCTACGCCCCCGGGCGCTGGGACGGGCTGCTCAGCTTTGCCCGCAACCGCGGGTTGCCGGAGCGGCTGCTCGCCGAGGCCGGCTTGCTCTCCGAAAGCCAAGAGCGGCGCTTCGACCGCTTCCGCGATCGGGTGATCTTCCCGATCCGGGACGCCCTGGGGCGGTTGGTCGGCTTCGGGGGCCGGGTCCTAGGGGACGGCAACCCCAAGTACCTCAACTCCCCCGAGACCGCCATCTTCTCCAAGGGAAAACTGCTCTACGGCTACCACCTGGCCCGCAAGCAGCTCCAAGAAGAGATCCTGGTGGTCGAAGGCTACCTAGACGTGCTGGCCATGCACCAATGCGGTTTCCCTCAGACCGTAGCCACGCTGGGGACGGCGCTGACCAGCGATCACGCCGCGCTGCTGGAGCGGGCCGGTCTGCGCCGGGTGGCCCTGATGTTCGACCGTGACGCGGCCGGGCGCCGGGCGACTCTGGCCGGCCTCAATCAAGTGATCGGCGCCCGATTCCAGGTGCGAGCTTTGGAGCTGCCCGGCGGCAAGGACGCGGCCGAAGTGCTGATGGGTCAGGGACGGCAAGCGGTCGACCAGGCTTTGGAGCATGGACTGGACGAAGTCGAGGTGCGGATCCACCTGGCCCTCGAGCAGTTCGACCGCCACAGCCCCAGCGGCCAGCGGAGTATCTTGCAATTTCTGCTGCCTCGCATGCGCAGCCGAGATCCCTTGGACGAGGTGGCCAGGCGGGTCAGGGAGCGGACCGCGGAGCTGCTCGGCCTGCGCGAGGAGCAGCTCAACGCCTGGGTGTTCAGCCAGCGGGGCAACGCCAAACCCGATGCCATCCAGCTCGAAGGCCTGCGCCAGGTTCCCTCCGGCGAGGTCAAGCGGGAGTGGTTTCTGGCCCAGCAGATCCTACAAGACCCCAGCCTGCTGCAGAAACTGGACGGTAAGACCGCCTTCCACTCCGAGCTAGTCTGCGAGATCATCGAAGTCGCGCGCCGCTGCGGTTCCAGGGAAGGGGTCTTGGACCACTTCCGGGGCCGCCCCGAAGAGCCGCTGCTCTACCAGGCCCTGTTCGAGGACGTCACCGCACACCTCCTACCCAGCGACAAGAACCAGGACCTGATCCAGAAGCTGCAGAGCCGCCGGGAGGAGAGCTTGCGCGAGACCGAGTCCAGGCTCAGCGAAGATCAGCTGCGCCAACGCATCCGCCAGCTGAGAGCCCAGCTGCCCGAGGCCGCCGCCGATCAGCAGCGCGCTTTGCTTGCGGAGATCCAGGGGTTGCAGCTGGCCGTCGAGGCTGAGCGCCGCGGGCGCAAGCAGGCGCTGCGCCTCTGAATTCGGCCCGGGAATTCAGCTGAAGTGGACTGCTTCGGAATTGCCGCCGCAGATCAACACACCGGTCCGCTCGCCCGGACCGGGCTGGTAGCGTCCGGAGAACAGAGCCGCGAAGGCGGCGGCGCCACCCGGTTCAGCGACTAAGCGCAGCTGATCCCATAGAGCCTCTTGGGCTCGGCGGATCTGGTCGTCGGTCACCAGCACCACCCGAGGGTCCACAAAGGCCTTGGCGAGCCCGAACATCCGCTCGCCCACCCGCTTGGGTGCCAAGCTATCCGCGGCGATCCCGCCGGCCGGCGCGTCCACCGGCCGGCCGGCCTCCAGGGCGCGCTGCAGCGTCGGAGCTGCCTCGGGCTCCACGGCGACGACTTTGACCCGGCCCCGGTACCAGGCCGCGATTCCCCCGATGAGCCCCCCACCCCCCACCGCGACCAGCAAGCTGTCCAGCTCCGGAGCGTCCTCCTCCAACTCAGGCCCCAAGGTACCCTGGCCCAAGAGGGTCTCGTCCTGGTCATAGGCGTGGACGCTCAGAGCCCCGGTCTCCTCGGCGCAGCGCTGGCTGGCTTCCAGCGCCTCGGCGTAGCGGTCTCCGGAGACGACCAGCTCGGCCCCATAGCTGCGGATACGCTCCATCTTGGCCGGGGAGCTGACACTGGGCACGAAGATGGTGGCCCGCACCCCCAGCACCCTGGCAGCATACGCGACCGCAGCCCCGTGATTGCCGCCGGAGGCCGCGACGACACCGGCGGCAGGAATCTGGCGGAGCAGCAGATGGGCGAAGGCCCCCCGCACCTTGAACGACCCGCTGCGCTGCAGGAGTTCCAGCTTGAAAGAGAGCGGAGAAGGGGACAGGCCGAAGTCAGAAGCTTCCACCCGCAACAGCGGGGTGCGGCGCAGGTAGGGGGAGATCCTGTGCCGAGTAGCTAGGATCCGGTCAGGGTCGATGGGCGCGGCTGGAGCGGACATGGGCCGCATTCTAGGCCAGCAGTCAAGGGTATCAAGCGGTCGCTCGCTTGGAGAGGCCGGCGCTCCCAGGAAAACCGCCGACCAGCGCTACTCCAAGCACTTCATCCAAGGTGGCGCAGGGATGAAATTCCATGCCCTGGCGCAACGCTGCAGGGATCTCCTCAAGGTCTTTAAGGTTCTGGGCCGGCAGCAAAACCCTGCGGATACCGGCGCGCCTAGCTCCCAGGACCTTCTCGCGGAGGCCACCGATGGGCAGCACCCGGCCAGTCAGGGTGATCTCCCCGGTCATGGCCACGTCCCGGTGCACCGGGATCCCGCTGAGAGCGCTGATCAGGCTGCAGGCCATGGTCACGCCGGCACTGGGGCCCTCCTTGGGCACCGCCCCAGCCGGGACGTGGATGTGGATCTCGGAAGCTTCGATCCGCTCGGAATCCAGCTGCAGGCGCCAACTGTTGGCCTTAGCAAAGCTCAGGGCCGCCCTCGCCGACTCGCGCATCACCTCGCCCAGCTGGCCGGTCAGAACTAGGCCTTTGCCGGGCATCACCGTGGTCTCGACGAACAGGATATCGCCACCGACCGGAGTGTAGAACATGCCGGTCGCCACCCCGACCGCGTCCTCGGCCGCCTCCAGCTCTTTGCTGAAGCGTGGGGGGCCCAGGTAGCGGGTGAGGTCGCGCTCAGCGATCTTGGCTCGCTTCAGCTCACCGGACGCAATCCTTCTGGCCACCTTGCGAGCCAGAGCGCCCAGCTCGCGCTCCAGGGAACGCACCCCAGCCTCCCGGGTATAGCCGGTGATCAGGCCTTCCAGGGCCGCGTCGCTCAGAGCGGCTTGATTGGGCTTCAGGCCGTTGGCCAAGACCTGGCGGGGCCATAGATAGCGCCTGGCGATCTCCTGCTTCTCCTGCTCGATGTAGGAGGGAAATTCGATGATCTCCATCCGGTCGAGCAGAGGTTCAGGGATCTGCTCCTGGTAGTTGGCGGTGGCGATGAACATGACCTCGGAGAGGTCAAAGGGGACGCCCAAGTAGTGATCGCCAAAACTGTGGTTCTGGGCTGGATCGAGAACCTCCAGCAGGGCACTGGCCGGATCCCCCTGCTGGCTCCTGCCGAGCTTGTCCACCTCATCCAGCAAGAAGACCGGGTTTTTGGTCCCGGCCGTCCGGATTCCCTGCACGATCCGTCCGGGCATGGCCCCGATGTAGGTCCTGCGGTGGCCTCGGATGTCCGATTCATCCCGCACGCCGCCCAGACCGACCCGGACATAACGGCGCCCCATCGCCTGGGCGATCGCCTGGGCGATGCTGGTTTTACCCACACCAGGAGGTCCGGTGAAGGCCAGGATCGGCCCGCGGTGCAGCTCCTCTGGAAGAAGGTCTCCTTGCTCGACCCGCAGCTGCTTGAGCCGGCGCACCGCCAGGAACTCCAGGATCCGGTCCTTGACCCTGTGCAGGCCGTAGTGATCGCGCTCTAAGATACGCTCAGCCTCCCCGAGATCCAGGTGATCCTCGCTGCGGCGATTCCAGGGCAGCTCGGTGAGCCAGCTCAGATAGGTGCGGATCACCGTGGCCTCGGCCGAATCCTGGCCCATCTTGGCCAACCGGCCCAGCTCGCGCTCCGCTTCCCGCTTAGCCTCACCTTGCAGCTCCAAGGCTTCGATCTTGCGGCGGAATTCCTCGACCTCGCTCTCTTCGGCGTCGGCGCTACCCAATTCTCGTTGGATGGCCCGGAGCTGCTCCCGGAGATAGAAGTCGCGCTGATGGCGGTCGATGCGCTCGCGCACCTGCTGCTGGATCTGGCGCTGCACCTCCAGCAGCTCAGCTTCTCTGTCCAGCAGGGCCAGCACGATACGGATGCGCTCGGGGACCGAGCTGGCTTCCAGGACGGCCTGCTTGTCGGCCAGCTTGAAGTCCATGTGGAAGGCGACTGCGTCGGCCAGCTGGCCGGGGTCTTCCAGATTTCCAATCAGCTGCACCACCTCGGCCGGGAGCAGCTGCCCCCCGCCGATCACCTCGGTGACGCGCCGCCGCAGCAGGCGGGACAGAGCTTCCAGTTCCTCCCCGTCCCCTGAGTCGCTGGGCAGCTCTGCAGTCTCGGCGAACAGCGGGTCCTCCCCCAAGTAGCGCAGTACCCGCTGTCTGGTCAGCGCACTGACCAGAATCTGTACGCTCCCGTCAGCGTTCTTGCGCACCCTGAGGACGTTGCAGGCAGTGCCGACCTGGTAGAGGTCGGCAGGCTGCGGCGCTTCGACCTCCTTATCTCTCTGGGAGACGATCAGGAGCGTCTTAGATCCGGCCAGAGCCGCCTCGATCGCCCGGATGCTGGAAGCCCGGCCGGCGTCGATGTGCTGGACCATGGTCGGGTAGATGACCGATCCGCGCACCGGGCAGACTGGCAGCTGTTGGCCAGCCTCACCCCCTACTGCACTCTCGTTGGCCTCGCTCGGCATAGTCTCCTCGGAGGGAACTCTCTGGTTTTCAAGAAATCTGAGTCCCACTCTGTCAAGTTTACGCCGGCCGGCCGAGCGCTGCAACTCCCCTCAGGACAGTAGGGAGGCCAGAGCCAAAGGAACCACCGTGTCCCAGCCCTGAGGGTGGCAGGCCGCAGGGAAAGGGACCGGCGGTCCCTCCTCTCTGGGATAACCGGCGAACAGCTCAGGTAAGCGCAAGTCGCTAGCCCAACCGGCAGCGTCGAAGAGCGCTCGGGCCAGGGTGGCGGCCGGAGAGGTCAGGTGATAGCGGGCCAGGCCCAAGGCGGCGATGGCGGTGTCGTGCGGCCAGACCGAGCCGTTGTGGTAGGAGACCGGGTTATAGCGAGGCTGATCATCGGCCAAGGTACGCAAGCCCCAGCCGCTGAACATCCTGGGGTGCAAAGCCAGGGCGGCCACCTCTTCGGCTCGCCGAGGGGAGGCGATCCCGGACCACAGCGCGTGGACCGGGTTGCTGGTGACCACCCGCAGCGGGCGTCCACCGGCCAAGCCGTGGTAGTAGTAGCCCAGCTCGGGCCAGTACAGCAGCCGCTCAAAGTCGTCCTGCAGCCGGCTAGCCCGTTGGTCGGCCTCCCCGGCCAAAGCGGGCTGGCCGCAGGCCCGGTAGAGCTGCGCCGCCGCGCGGTAGGCCGCGTAACCGTAACCCTGCAGCTCCACGATGGCCCGCGGACCCTCGGGTTCCCGACCGAACTCGTCGAAGACGCTGTCAGCCGAGTCCTTCCAGACTTGGTTGGTGAGGCCACCCGAGTGCGGCCGGTAGTCCAGCAGGCCGTCTCCATCGCTGTCCCCTTCGCGCTCGAGCCAGGCCAGCGCCGCCTCCCAGTGCGGCCGCAGCTCCAGGACCATGGCCAAGTCCTCGCTGGCCTCCAGGTAGCGGCCCATCAGCCAGAGATAGAGCGGAGTCGCGTCGGCCGTCCCAAAGTAGGGCCGGTGCGGGGTCCGCCCAGTCCTGGTCAGCTCGCCGTAGCGCTCCTCGTGCAAGATCTTGCCGGGAGCTTCCAGCGTGAACGGGTCGCTGCGCTTCCCCTGCTTGAGCGACAGGAAGCGCAGCACCTGCCGGGCCAGGTCCAGGCGGTACGGCAGAGCCAGGTGGGCCATGATCAGGGCGTCTCGACCGAAGGGAGCGACGAACCAGGGAATCCCCGCAGCCGGGAAAGGCCCCGACTCGGTATCGAAGAGCAGGGACTGCAGGTCTTCTAGGCCACGCTGGACTACCTGCCGATCCCTGGGGCTGGCAATCTCGACCGGGGAGGTCGGAGGCGGCAGCTCGCAGCGGTCTTCAGGGGTGAAGCGCTCCTCTCCTTCGAGCAGCTGGGTCCGGACGGTCACGTGCAGGTCCTGAGAGGTTCTCCAGCACAGGGCTCCCTCCTCCAGGGCAGCCGGAGGATCCGAACGGATCTCGGCCACTCGGAGCAGCCCGTCCAGGCCCTTCCGGACCAACCGGACACCTCCAAGGGAGGGCTCCGACGTGAAGGCGCGCGGCTCGGCCGGGTGGCCGCGGACCTCGAAGATGTCGGCAAAATCGGCGGCGAAGTGCAGCCGCAAGGTCCGCTCTCCGCTGGAGTGACAGCTCAACTCCAAGCGGTCGCAGAGCTCGATGCCGGAAGCGCGCAGCGAACGGCGGATACCGGTCTTCATCAGATAGCCCAGGTCGTGGTTGGTCCCGTACTGGCGCAGCTGGGCCGGCGAGCTGAGGTACTTGGATAGCCAGCAGATCGGCTGACCATCCAGCTCCCAGCGGTAGCTGCAGAGGTAGCGGGTGTCATGCCGGTAGAGGCCTGCCTCCCCTCCTTCAACCTGGAAATCTGCGTCCCCCACCAAGAATAGCTGGTTATCTTTCAAAACGGATCTCGACACAGAAGCTCCCATCAGGCCTTGAGCGCGCTGAACGATACACCTTCGACGAAGTAGCGCTGGAAGAAGAAGAAGACCAAGACCACCGGAACCGCCGAGATCACCGCCCCGCTGAGGATCAGGCCCCAGTTGGGCAGGCCGGAGGTGTAGTAAGTCTTGAAAAAATTCAGGCCGATGGGCAGGGTGTACATGCTCTGCCGGGTATAGACCACGAAGGGCCAAAAGAAGTTGTTCCAGGAGCTCTGGAAGCTGAGGATAGTGAGCGCGATCAGGGCTGGCTTGGACATCGGCAGGATGATCTGCCAGTAGATCTGCCAGGTCCCCGCCCCGTCGATGCGCGCGGCCTCCTCGACCTCCTTGGGGATCGCCAGGAAAAACTGCCGCATGATGAAGGCGGAGAAACCACCCACCAGGGTGGGCAAGATGACCGCCCAGTAGGTGTTCAGCAGATCCGGGGTCAGGCCGAACAGGCCGCTCTTGATCACCAAGTAGTTGCTCGGCATCATCACCTGGGCTGGGAGCATCTGCGAGAAGATCACGAAGGCGTAGAAGATAAACCACTTACCCGGAAAGTCCAGCCTGGCCAGGGCGAAGCCGGCCATGGATCCGAACAGCACGTTGCCCAAAACCATCACCAAGGCGAGCAGCGCCGAGTTGCCGATCCAGCGCAGGAAGGCTGGTTGGCCGTTACCGAGCCGGAAAGTCGAAACCGCGTTCTGGTAATTTCCAAACAGCAGTGGGAGGGCTCCAGCCGTCAACGAGTCGTAATCCAGGGCGTACTGAATGAAGCGGTTCTGGATGACGGTGGGCGTCTCGGTGCCGGAAGCGTAGCGCATGGTGATAGGGACGGTGATCTCTACCGGCAGGGTGGAAACCGGGTAGCTGCCGACCTGCCGAAAACCGAACCGGTAGGTCACCAGATCACGGCCGCCCGGCAGGAGACGCTTGCTCAGCAGCTGTGGGGGGGAAACCCGGGTGACCTGAGGGGCGCTTCGGGTCATCAGGCTGGCGATCTGAGTTCCGCCCAGCACCTTGAGAACGGCGACCTGCGGGGTGACCGGTGCCCCCTTGGAGATAAAACTGAGCTGCAAGCTGACCCGGTGCCCCGGATCCCAACCTCCGATGAAACCATTACCCGATCCCTCCTCGCCTAAGCGGTAGGCGGCGATCAGGTTAGAGGGCTGCAGATTGCTGGGAATCAAGATGGGGGGGTAATGGGTGGGCTGGGCGCTGACGCTGAGCAGCAGGGAATAGACGAAGGGGCCCATCATCAGCAAAGTGATGGCCAAGAGGAGCAGGTACAGCCAGGCAGCCCGGATCAGCCGCCGCCTGGCCAGCCACAGCGCCAAGTCCGGGCCGGCCAACTTGGGCACCGCCGCCGCGCTCACGATTCCTCCCGCAGGCTGAGGCGATTGACCGCCACGAACACCAGCGTGACCAGCGCTAAGAAGACCGAGGCAGCCGAGGCCAGGCCGACCTCCGGGGTGGCCCCCGAGGGGAAGATGGTGTTGTAGATGTAATAAGCCAAGGTCACCGTCGACTTGAGCGGAGCTAAGCCGCCCAGAACCGCGACTTGATCGAACAGGGCCAGAGTCCCGATGATCCCCAGGGTGAGTACCAGAAACAGCACCGGGCGCAGGAAGGGCATCGTGACGTAGCGGAACTGTTGCCAGGGAGTAGCGCCGTCCAAAGCCGCCGCCTCGTAGAGGCTGGGCGGCGCGTCCTGCAAAGCAGCCAAGAAAAAGATCATAAAGGTGGGGGCGGTGGTCCAGATGTTGAGCAACATGATCGCGATCAGCGGGATGGGGACGTGCAGGGGACCCAAGACGCTCCTGGTAGTGGTCAGCCAGGCCAGCTGGACAGTGGGCACCGCAGCGGGGTGGATCAAACCCAGGGCCGCGTTCAGGACCAAAGCGATCAGGCCGATCAGAGCGGAGTTGAGCAGCAGCAGGGGATCCGCCGCGCCAGCCGGCAGCCCTCGGCGGCGCTCTGCCCAAACCTGGGCTGCCTGGGCCAGGACAACGACGGCTAAGAACAGGGCGAGCAAGGGGCTGCCCCTGGCCACCTGGGTGATCAGGTAGTTGAGCGTCCCAGTCTGCCGAAAGATCAGGATAAAGATGAGGGTAACTACCACCGAGGACATCACCGAAGGCAGGTAGAAAGCTGTTCGAAAGAAGGAGCGGCCGGACATCTTGCGGTTCAGCGCCACCGCCAGGGCTAGGGCAAATACAGTCTGGATCAAGGTGGTACCGACCGCGTAAAACAGGGTGTTGCGCAGGGCATCCAGGAACAGCGGGCGGCTGAACAGCCGGGCGTAGTTGGCCAGGCCCACCCACTTGGGCGGCTGGAAGAAGTCGTATTTGGTGAAGCTGAAGTAGACCGTTCGCAGCAGGCCTAGAACGAAGAACAGCAACAAAACGATCAGCATCGGAGCCAAAAAGAGGTAAGCGGTCAAGTGGGAGCGCAGTCGTCGCATGTGATGTGCGGGTTGGGGCCTAGCCCCAACCCGACTCCTCCTCGCTCAGATGCTCAGGGCTGCAGGGCCGCGTCAATGGTCTTGGCCGCCTGCTGAAGGGCAGCCTTGGCGCTCATCTTGCCGCCCATGACCTCGGTCAGAACGTCGTTCATGGCGCTGACGTACTTGCCGCCAAGGTCGGCAAAGCGGTAGGGGACTGCCCCTTTGGTGGCGTCAAAGACCGCTAGAGTCGCCCTGGCCGCCTGATTCTTCTCCTTGAAGTAAGGGTCATTCTGCAAAGCCTTGCGCGAAGGGATCGCCAAGCCAGCGTTGAGGATGTAGCTCTCCGAGGGCAGGCTGGTCAGCAGCTGGATCACCTTGAAGGCGGTGTTGGGGTGGTGAGAATCCTTGGCGATGGCGTAGGCGACCGTGAACAGGAAGTTAGAGCGCTTGCCGTTCGGTGCCAGCGGGAGCGGCGCGGTGCCGTACTGCAGGGTCGGGTTGTTCTGGGCCAGGTAGCCGATCATCCAGCCACCCTCCCAAACTGCTGCGGCCAGGTTCTTGGCGAAGGCGGCACCGGCCCAGCCTTGGCTGATCTGCGGGGGCTGGACGCTAAGACCGCGCTTCTGGAAGCTGGCGAAGAAGCGAGTAGCGCGAACCCAGGGGGCAGCAGTGACGCTGTTGGCGCTGGTCGGCGAGGAGAAGAACTTGCCCCCATCGGCGATGGCGAATTCCATGAAGCGGGCGGAGTCGTTGCTGATGACCATGCCGTGCGCCTCGTGGCTGATCTTCTGCAGGTAGGCGTTCACCTTGGCGATCTTGGCCTCGTAACTCGCCCAGGTGTCCTTGGCATTCGGGTAGGGTACCTTGGCGGCCTTGAACATGTCCTTGTTGTAGAAGGTCACCAGCGAGTTGAAGTCCTTCGGGACGCCGTAGAGCTTGCCGTGGAAGGTGAAAGCATGGATCAAGGGAGTCAAGAAGCTGCCCTCGTGGAAGTGATCTTTGGCGAAGAAGCCATTGAGCGGCAGGATCTGACCGCTCTGGACCAGGGGCTTGGCGATGAAGGTGTCGAGGTAGAAGATATCCGGGGCGGTCCCGGCTGCCAAGGCGTTAGTGATGAACTGGGTGAAGTTGCCGGTGATCGGCTCCCACTTCACGGTGACGCCAGGGATCTTGCCGTTCACGTAGCGCTTGAGCAGGGTCTGGACGATGGGCGTGTCGTTGCTGTAACCGGCCAGGGTGATGGTGATCTGCTTAGCCTGAGCGGCGGCCAGAGCGAGGGGAGCGAGCAGGGCGGCGAACTTGAGGGCGGACGGGCTGTAGTGCTTCATGGCTCTTCCTCCAAGGGACCGAGACAGCGCGCCGAGGTCTCTCGGACGCGCAGACGAACCGGGACCACCACTCCTCTGGGAGGCTGGCCACCGATCCGCTCCAGCGCCAGTTCCAGCGCAGTAGCGGCGATTCTGGGAATGTCCTGCTCGACGGTGGTGAGTGCGCAGGGAAGGCTCGGCAAGCCGTCAAAGCCGACTACCGAGACGTCCCAGGGCACCTTGACCCCGAGATCTTCCAAGGCGGCGATGGCACCGATGGCCATCTCATCGCTGGCGGCGAAGAGTCCGGTAAAACGTAGGCCCTGCTCCCAGGCCCGGCGCACCGCCCGGTAGCCTCCTATGGTGTTAAAGGCGCCGTCTAGGACAAAGTGGCGCTTAGGCGCGATTCCGGCTTCCTCTAGGGCGGCGTAGTAGCCCAGGTAGCGGTCCTGAAAGGCCTGGTTCTGGGTGAAGCCACTCAGGTGGGCGATCCGGCGGTGGCCTAAGGCGATGAGGTGGGCAGTGGCCTGGTGCGCCCCCTCCCAGTCGGCCGGGGCCACCCAGGCGTGCTCAGCTTGGTGGCCGATCAGGATGGCAGGCACTTCGCGGCTGCCCAACACCTCCAGCCGGGGATCGGACTCCCGCACGCCGAAGACCAAGACCGCGCTAGGCAGCTGGCGATACCCCTCCAGCGACCCATCCAGGTCAACGAGGCTGATTCCAGCCTGCTGCAATCGCTTGGAGAGCGCCTGCATGAACAGCACAAAGTAGGGGGAAAGCCGCCGGTCAGCTTGGTCGATGGTGACGCCCAGGGTGTGCTCTGAGCGCATCGAGAGCTCCCGAGCCGCCAGGTCGGGGACATAGCCCAGCTCCTCCATAGCCTCCAGCACTGCCCGGCGGGTCGGGCCCGCTACCGCCGGGTGTGCGTTGAAGACCCGGCTGACCGTTCCTTTGGAAACTCCAGCTCGCTCTGCAATGTGCTGAATGGTGATCTTTTTCATGGCGGTTTCTGTAATCGGTTACAAGAGATCTTACTCAGCCCAGGTCGCCCTTGTCAAGAGCTGATAGGACCTCGGTACCGGCGATCAGGAGTAGTGAATAATGTCCCTATAGAGCAAAAATTCTAATAGAAGGCAATAGGGTACCAGGCACAGAAAATCCGCGCCTCTCGCAGGGCGACAAGCGCGTCTTGCAGCTTTGTGGTTCAGGTGTTTGCAACCGGTTTCAAACGCTCCTGCGCCTGGGCCGGGGCAGCGTGATCTAATGGTCCGGTGGATGACTCCCCTGCCCTCCCACCTGGAGGTGAAGCCCGTATGCTCGAAGTGGTCTTCCCGAGGGACACCAATTACCTGGGAACTGCTTTCGGCGGCTACATCCTGAGTTTGATGGACAAAGCCGCCTCCATCGCTGCAGTGCGGCATTGCCACGGTGCAGTGGTCACTGCCCGGATGGACGCCATCGAATTTCACGTCCCCATCCGAGTCGGGGACGCCATCGCGCTGCACGCGTACCTAGTCAGCGTTGGCCGTACCAGCATGACCATCCAGGTCGACGTCTACCGCGAGCACTTAGCCAGCGGAGAGCAGCAGCTCGCCACCGGAGGGCGGTTCATCTTCGTGGCCGTCGACGATCAGGGCAGGCCCACACCGGTGCCCCGCCTGCCCGAACGCGCACATCAGTGAGCGGTCTGTGGGATTCCCACCTGCACACCCCGCTCTGCGGCCACGCCGCCGGGTCACCGGCTGAATTCGCCAAGGCTGCGCAGGAGCGTGGCCTGAGCGGTCTAGTCTTCACCGAGCACGCCCCGATGCCGGGCTGGTTTGATCCTGGTTCCAGGATGCGCCCAGGGGATCTCCCCCGCTACCTCGCATGGGTCGGAGAGGCGAAGGGGATCCTCAGGGTGGGCATCGGCCTGGAAATGGACTATCACCCAGGGACCGATCGCCCGGTGGCGCAGCTCGCAGGGGCCGCCTCCTGGGACTACCTGATCGGGAGCGTGCACCACATCGGCGCCTGGGGCCTCGACGACCCTCAGTGGAAAGAGGAGTTCGGCCAGCGTGACCTAGAAGAGCTCGATCAGGCTTACTACCAGGTGGTCATCGCCGCGGCTCGCTCGGGGCTGTTTGATGCCGTGGGCCATCTGGACCTACCCAAAAAATTCGGGCAGCACTACCCGGCCAGCAAAGCGGCCTTGGCGGCGCTGGACGCCATCGCAGCGGCAGGGCTGGCCCTGGACTACAACACTGCCGGCCTCCGTAAACCGGCCAAGGAGGTCTACCCGGGAAGGGTGCTGCTGCAGGAGGCCATCGCCCGCGAGATCCCTTTAGTTCTGGGAAGCGACGCGCACAGGCCGGCGGAGGTCGGCTGGGCTTTCCCAGAAGCCGCAGCCGAGGTCGAACAGCTGGGCGGCCGGCTAGTCCATTTCCTGGGCCGCCAGCCGGTAGAGGTGGGGGAACGGCCGTGACCGACTTGGGCGAGCTGATCTCCGCGCTGGAAGAAGTCGCCGATCTCTTGGAAGTAGCTGGCGACAGCTCTTTCCGAGTAGCTAGCTACCGCCGGGCAGCACGCCAGCTGAAGAGCAGCTCACTTAGCGCAGAGGAGTTGGCCGCTGGGCGTTTCCTCCAGGTCAGCGGGATCGGTCCGCAGCTCTCCGCCCAGCTGAGCGAGCTGTGGTCCAGCGGCCACCTGGGCCTGCTGGAAGAGCTCAAAGCCCAGGTCCCTGAGGGCGTGCGCGAGCTGCTCGGGCTGCGCGGAGTGGGGCCCGGAACGGCCAGGGCGCTCTGGGAAGCCGATATCGCCGGCCCGCAGGCGCTGCTCGAAGCCTGTCGCTCCGGCCAGGTCGCGCAGCTCCCCGGTTTCGGGCCCAAGAAGCAGGCAGCCCTGCAGGCGGCAGCGGAATTCTTCCTAGCCAGCGCGGGGCAGCTGCGCATCGCGCAGGCCGAGCAGCTCGCGCAGATCGTGCAGGCCGGCGATCCCTCGTGCCTTCCGGTCGGCCAGCTCCGGCGGCGGCTGGAGCTGGTGGGAGCGCTGGAATTCCTGGGTACACACCCCCCAGAGGAAGGCAACTGGGAAAAATTGCCGCACGGGGCGTGGCAGGGCACGCTCCGGGGCTACCCCGTCACGCTCCACCCTCAGCGGGCGGGCGGGCGGGCGGCGCAGCAGCTGGTACTGAGCGGCTCAGCTGAATTCGTCGCTCTGGCCTGCCGACGGGCCGAACAGCTCGGCCTGCGCTTGGATGACCGTGGGCTTTGGAAAGGGGCCGAGCTGGTCGAGGTGGGTAGCGAGGAGGAATTGCTCGCGCTGCTAGGTTTAGGGGGCTGGCCTCCCGAGTTGCGCGAGCCGGAGCACACCGCCTGGTGGCCCGAGGACCCGCCGACCCTAGTCGAGACCGGAGCTATCCGGCAGCTCCTGCACGTGCACAGTCGGGCCTCCGACGGGACTCCTACCCTGAGGGAGCTGGCCGAAGCGGCGCGGCAGCGAGGCTGCGCGCTGGGCAGCGCCGATCACAGCCGCTCGGCCAGCTACGCCCACGGGCTCAGCGTCTCGGCGCTCAGGTCACAGCTGCAAGAGATCCGGGCCCTGCAGGGCGAGGGGTACCAAATCTGGGCGGGGAGCGAGGTCGATATCTTAGCGGATGGGTCGCTCGATTATCCCGATGAGGTGTTGGCAGAGTTGGACTACGTGGTCGCCAGCGTCCACAGCCACTTCGACCTGACCGAGGCGGCTCAGACCGAGCGGCTGATTCGGGCCGTCCAGCACCCGCTGGTCACCATCCTAGGCCACCCCAGCGGGCGCCTGCTGCTGCGGCGCCCTGGTTACCAGGCCGACTTGGGAGCCGTCTTGGAAGCTGCCTTGAGCAGTAAAACCATCATCGAGATCAACGCCAACCCCCACCGCTTGGATCTGGACTGGCGCCTGGCCCTGCGCTGGCGGAAGCGGCTACGCTTCGCAGTCAACACCGATGCCCACAGCTTGTCCGGCTTAGATGACCTGCGCTACGGTGTCTGGATGGCCCGTAAGGCCGGCTTGGGGCCCGAAGACCTGCTGAATACCGCGGCGGCCGATCAGCCACCGCGCAAAGAAGGCTAGGAAGCGCCGGCGAACTCTCTTACCAGCTCAGCGAGCAGGCCCCAGGTGAGAACGGGCTCTGGGGATCGCTGTACCGAGTTTTCCTTAAGTACCCGTCCAGGAACCCGCTCGCGAGCGCGCTAGGGGGTAAACGCCTGGCCGGGAGTCGAAGGCGCAGGCCTGGCAGCATTGAGGGGAACGAATCGGAAGAAGTACCGGCCTTGTCGGCTCATCCCCAAAGCTTTAGTGGAGTCGGTCCAGCGCTTGCACCGGAGAGGCTGGAAAGATTTTTGGTTCTTCCAGTTTTCCGGTCGGGTCAGGGCCTGGCCAGAGCCCGGTGGCCAACTGAAAAGGGATCAAGCTCGCCGCAGCGGAACAGGATAGCGACACAGAAGCTGGGATATAGCTGCGGAAGCCGTGCGCGCTGCGCCGGATGACCCTGGGCTGGATACCCCCGGCTTTTCCGTCGCCGATCAGGTGCAGGCGGCAGCGGAGGACCAGCTAGAGCTTCCCCCTCGACTAGCAGCGTGAAATCGAACACCGAGCCAGCCACGCCTGCAGGTGAGGCGCGCGGAAGCGACGCCAAGTACGCCCTACAAGCAGGGTTTTCTTCGCGGCTAAGGCTTTGAGGGAGCAACTCGAAAGCAGGCGCCGCATCGCTCGTTCCGCCATCGGCCTAGGCACGGGCCCTGAAGCTACCTGGGCCAAAGAGCGGCTGCCCTGAGGTCCCCACAGCAGGGGATAGCCTTGAAGGTCGTGCTGCTGCCCCCTCGGCGCACCAGGTGCTCAGCTGCCTGCACCGCCCCGTTGGTCCCGTAGAGGGGGGAAAACTGAAGATTCCTACTGGACACTTCCCCCTTCGGGGAAGCTGAAGGCGGCTCTCTGTTGCCGGGGAAGGCCGGAGATCCCTCCTCGGTTGTAGGCAGCAGCGGAGCAGCTCTCACCAGACCGCCGATCAAACTGAGTTTCATTACGGAAGCGGAAGGCCTTAGAAGGGCTCTAAGTGCTAGGCGAAAATCCTGATAAGAAACAGAGCTGAGTGGGACCGGGGGCTTTCAGCTGGACTGCCGGCGCTCCGCGCTGGGCCTACTTGCCCGGTCTGCGGTCAGGAGTACCCCCGTCCGCAACGGAGTGGAGGGGTAAGGGCAGCAGCTGGACTTCTTCCAGACTGCCCAGGTACCCCTAAGCCCTGGGCGCGTGGAGATCCCTGACCTTCCAGGTCCAAGCCCTTCCACACGCCCTGGTCGAGGAGACGGCGCGATGAGCTGGAGCGAGAAATAATATGCGCCAGAGAGGTTGATGGGACCGCTACGTCATCCGGAGAAAGTTGACACCCTCCTGTTCACGGGGATTCCGGCGGGTGTTCAGGGTGGAAGATCCTGAACGGCTTCGGCGGGTTCCTGCCCCACAGAAGCGGCCTGCTGCCCCGGAAGGGGGCTGTGGCTGGTCTTACAGCATACACACTTCGGTTACCAGCGAGCCGACAAGCCAGGCGAATTAGGCCAGACCCCAACGGTAGCAAATTCGAGGATATGACCATCGGGGTCTTCGAAATACAGGCTCCGCGCGCCGCTAGGCCAGACTACTTCGCTGCGAATCATCACACCGCGGGATTGCAGGTGGGCTCGCCAGGAAGCGTAGCCGTCTGCTTCGATGGCGAAGGCGATGTGTTGCGGCCCAAATCCATCGTGGCCCGGGATGACTCCTCCGTCGCTGATCAGGTCGGTACGAGAAGCTCCTCTGGTACACAACAAGAGGACACCGCTCCGCCCCAGATCGAAGGCAGAGAGCCGGCTTCCAGCGTCCATGCACCGAAACCCGAGCACACCTGCAAAGAAGGCGACGGCACGGTCCATATCTTCGACGTAGAGCGCGGCCTCCAGCAGACCCCTTGTCTCCGGCACCCCACCTCCTTTACGTCCATGCCCCCTGCCATCCCAGCGAGCGCTCTACCGCAAAATCAGGCCAAAATCACGCTAAGCGAGCGGTATCGTCTCTAGACCAGTTCGACCAGGGCGACCTCTGAGGCGTCACCGCGGCGGAAACCCACCTTGAGGACCCGCACGTACCCGCCCGGACGGTCGCGGTACTTAGGGGCCAGCTCATCGAAGAGCTTTCTGACCACGGTCACATCCTGGAGGTCCTGGAGCACTTGCCGGCGGGCATGGAGGTCACCGCCCTTGGCGGTGGTGATCAGCTCCTCGACAAAACCGCGCAGCTCCTTGGCCTTGGCCAGGGTAGTCTGGATCCGACCGCTGCGCAGCAGGGCGGTGGCCTGAGCCCTGGCCAGCGAGCGCCGGGCATTCTGAGTTCTACCGAGCTTGCGCCCGGACTTTCCGTGATGCATGGATTCCTCCCAGGAACGCTAGGCGCAGGTCGCCGTCAGTTGCGCATTTCCAGCCCGTGCTGGGCAAGCTGTTGTTTGATCTCGTCCAAGGAGCGCTCGCCGATGCCCGGGACCTTCTTGAGATCGCGGTCCGAGAGAGCGAGCAGGGCGTCGACCGAGTCGATACCCTCTTCCTTGAGCGAGTGGAGCACCCTAGTGGTCAAGCCCAAGCCCTCCAGCGTCACCCGCGGGGGTTCCAGCTCGGGCAGGGGTTCGGGGTTGACTGAGAAACCGAGGTAGCCAGGATCTAGGCTCATCTCGGCACCGTTTCTAGCCACTTCCGGCGGGGCAGAGAAGACGCTGAGCTGTCCCTGGAGGATGGCCACCGCTCGGTCCAGGGCCGACTGCGGGTCGACGCTACCGTCAGTCCAGATGCGCAGGATCAGGCGGTCCAGGTCGGTCTGCTGACCTACCCGGGTATCTTCGACGTGGTAAGCCACTCGCCGGATCGGCGTGAAGATCGCATCGACCGGGATGCTGTTGATCCGGTCTTTGGTGGAGTGTTTATCAGCCGGGCTGTAGCCCTCGCCCTCCTCCACTCGCACCTCCATGACCAACCTGCCGCCCTCGGACAGGGTGGCGATGTGCTGGTCAGAGTTCACGATCTCGGCGTCGCTAGGAACCTCGAAGTCCTTGGCCGTGACTACCGCCGGGCCCTGAGCGCGTAGGGTGAGCGTCTTAGGCCCCTCGGCGTGGAACTTCACGACCAACTCTTTGAGGTTCAGGATGATCTGGATCACATCCTCCACGACGCCCGGAATGGTCGAGAACTCGTGGTAGATATCTTCGACGTAGACGCTGGTGACCGCGGTCCCGCGGATGCTGGACAGCAGGATACGCCGGAGCGGATTCCCCAGGGTCACGCCATAGCCCCGGGCAAGCGGCTCCAACACGAATTCGCCGTAATTCCCTTCAATGTGGGCTCTGAGCTGTGGCCTCTTGATCTCCACGACGTCCTCCGTTAACGTGAGTAGTACTCGATGATGTAGTTTTCGGTGATCGGCAGGGCTAGATCTTCCCGGGCAGGGAGGCGGAGAAACTGCCCCGAGAACTCGGCGGGGTCGAAGCTGAGCCAGGGGCTGACCCTCCGGCGCTTGGCTGCTTCCAGGTTCTCCACCACCAAGGGCAGCTGGCGGCTGCCCTCCGCCACCGCGATGACATCGCTGGGTTGCACCTGATAGGAAGGGATGTCGGTACGCCGGGAGTTGACCGTGATATGGCCGTGGCCGACCATCTGGCGAGCCTGGCGGCGGGTGGCCGCGATCCCTAAGCGGAAGACCACATTGTCCAACCTGGACTCCAGCATCTGCAGGAATACCGTTCCGGTCACCCCGTTCACCGACGAGGCGCGCTCGAACAGGTTGCGGAATTGGCGCTCCCCCAAACCGTAGATGCGAGCTAGTTTCTGCTTTTCCCGCAAGCGGACCGCATAGTCGCTGACCCGGCCGCGGCGGCGCTGGCCGTGCTGACCGGGCGCGTAGGGCCGCTTATCCAGGTAGCGCTGGACTTTCTCGGTCTCCGCCAGATTGGCCCCCTCGCGGCGGCAGAGCTTGACAACTGGACCAAGATAACGTCCCACCAGATCACATCCTGTTCTTT
This sequence comes from bacterium, assembly GCA_021810505.1. Classification (GTDB taxonomy): domain Bacteria; phylum Deinococcota; class Deinococci; order Deinococcales; family Deinococcaceae; genus JAJZIR01. Next base: position 12,248 of record JAJZIR010000002.1, on the reverse strand, counting down.
TTAGCCGGCCGGCAACCGTTATGCGGCACCGGGGTGTCGTCCATGATCGATTTGACCTCGATCCCGCTGGCCTGAATGGCCCGGATGGCCTGCTCCCTGCCCGATCCGGTCCCCCTGACGATCACTTCCACCTGGCCCATCCCAAAGGACTGCGCCTTCTTCACCGCGTCAGCGGCAGCCAGCTGCGCAGCGTAGGGCGTCCCCTTCTTGCTCCCCTTGTAGCCGATGGTGCCGCCAGAGGACCAGGCCACGCTGTTGCCTTCGGGATCGGTGATGGTGACGATGGTGTTGTTGTAGGAGGCGTGAATGTAGGCGCGACCGTGCGGGATGTTGCGCCGAACCCGCTTGGCCTTAGCTTGGCGCGTCGCTTTGGGCATTACTTCCTCGCCGCCTTCTTCTTACCGGCTACCGTCTTGCGCGCGCCTTTACGGGAACGGGCATTGGTCTTGGTGCGCTGGCCGCGCACCGGCAAGCCGCGGCGGTGGCGCAGACCCCTATAGGCCCCGATATCCATCAGGCGCTTGATGTTCTGCCCCACTTCCCCGCGCAGATCGCCCTCCACCTTGTATTCGCGTTCGACCGCGTCGCGCAGGCGGGTCACCTCCGACTCGGTGAGGGCCTTCACCCGGGTATCCGGATGCACCCCGGCCTTCGCCAACGCCTGCTTAGCCCGGCTGAGACCGACGCCGTAGATGTAGGTCAAGGCGACCTCGACCCGCTTCTCCCTGGGAATGTCGACACCTGCAATCCTAGCCATGACGCCTCCTAGCCCTGCCGCTGCTTGTGCTTGGCGGTCTCACAGATGACCAGCACGCGCCCATGTCGGCGCACGATCTTGCACTTGTCGCAGATACGCTTCACGGAAGTTCTGACTTTCATGTCTCGCTCCTTCGCGCCGCCATGCGGCGGCGCTCGACCCCTGAGGGATCTTGCGCCCAGCTATTTCCGGTAGACGATCCGGCCCCGGGTCGGATCGTAAGGAGAGATCTCCAGGACCACTCGGTCCCCGGGCAGGATGCGGATATAGTGGATGCGCATCTTGCCGCTGATATAGGCGAGGATATCGTGGCCGGTGTCCAGCTGCACCCGGAAGGTGGTGTTGGGCAGCGATTCCGTGATCACCCCTTCGGCCCGTACCGTGTCAGACTCTCGTTTTTCCCGCTTCTCGCGGACATCTTTTCTCCGCTTGGCCACTCAACCTCCGGCGTGCACGCCAGCAAGGGGAAATCTTAACAGATTCCCGGCACCTGTTCAAGTTCGGACGCGATCCTGGCGTAGACCTGATCCGGAGAACCCACCCCGTCGGTCCGCCTGAGCAGGCCGCGCTGGGCGTAGTAGGAGACCAACGGCTCGGTCTCTTGGCGGTAGACCTGTTGTCTTTTGCGAGCGACTTCGATGGCGTCGTCATCGCGGCCTTCCCTGCCCCGCGAGGCGATCCGCTCGATCAACACCGCCTCGGGGACTTCCAGGAGCAGCACTGCCCGCAGGGGTACTCCGCGCTCTCGCAACAAGCTGTGCAGGGCCTCAGCCTGGACCTCGGTGCGCGGGAAGCCATCGAAGATGGCTCTGACCGGAGAGAGCCGGGAGAGGCGGCCCTCGATCAGCTCGATCAGCAGCTGGTCCGAGACCAGCTTCCCCTGGCGCATCACACCCTGCACCTGCTGCCCCAGAGCTGTACCGGCGGCGATCTCCTGGCGGAGGATATCCCCGGTACTGATCTTGGTCATCCCCAGGGCGCTGGCCCAGCGCTGGGCCTGGGTCCCCTTCCCCGCTCCCGGTGGGCCCAAGAAGACCAGAGCCAAAGGGGTCTCAGCGCCCACCGCGCAACCTTCCCTTGGAGATGAAGCCGTCGTAGCGGCGTACCGTCAGCTGGGCCTCCACCTGCTTGAGGGTATCTAGCGCCACGCCGACCACGATCAGCAGGCCAGTCCCAGAAAAGGCGAAGCTGGCTGCTCCAGAGATTCCGGTCACGTTCTGGAGCAGCTGCGGGATGAGCACCAGGGCACCCAGGAACAGAGCGCCCCAGAGCGAGATACGGTTGCTCACCGCGGAGAGGTAATCGGCAGTGGCCTGGCCTGGGCGAACCCCAGGGATGAAGCCACCGGCCTCGCGCAGGCTCTCAGCGATCCGCCTGGGATCGAATTGGATGCTGTTGTACAGGTAGGTGAAGCCGATGATCAGCAGGACCTCCAAGACCACACCGGTGCTGGAGGTCAAGCTGAGCCAGCGGGCGATGAAGTCCGCCACCTGGGGGTGGCTCACCTGGGTGGCGTTCTGGACGATGCTGGGGATGGAGAGCATCGCGGCGGCAAAGATGGCTGGGATCACTCCAGCCATGTTCAATTTGACGGGGAGGTAGGTCTGCTGGCCGCTGGAACGCCGGCTGAGGCCGGGAACATCCTTCCTGGCATACTGCACCGGCAGGCGGCGCTCGGCCTGGTAAACCCAGACGATGGCCACCACCGCCGCGAGCAGGATGGCGATGAAAGCGACCAGGGAGAGCAGTGGGACCTGGCCGGTATGGTAGAGCACGAAGATCGAGGAGAAAGCTTGGGGGAAGCGGGAAACGATCCCGATGAAGATGATCAGGCTGATCCCGTTACCGATCCCCACCTCGGAGATGCGCTCGCCGATCCACATGGCCAGGGCCACCCCGGCGACTTGGGTGATCACCACGCTGATGGTGAAGCTGAGGCCCGGTGACCAGCCCGGCAGCAGGTACAGGCCGTTGCTGGACTGCAAGACAAAGATGGACAGGAACAAGGACTGCAGCGCCCCGATGATGATGGCGGCGTACCTGGTGTACTGGTTGATCTTCTTGCGCCCCTCCTCGCCCTCTTTAGAGAGCTTCTCCAGGGCGGGGATGGCGGTAGTGACCAGCTGGAAGATGATGCTGGCGGTGATGTAGGGCAGCACCCCCAGAGCGAAGATGCTGAACTGGGCCAGGTTACCCCCCGAGATGGCGCTGATCAGGTTGAGCAAACCGCCGGCCGTTCCGGACGCCTGGCTGATGGTCTGCGGGTTGATTCCGGGGGTAGGGATGGCGTTGCCGAGGCGGTAGACACCGATCAGCAAGATGGTGAACAGAAACTTCCGCTGCAGGTCCGGAACACGAAAAGCATCGCGGAAGGCGCGCAGCATTAATCCTCCCTAGCCGTCTCGGTGACCGTCCCCCCGCAGGCGGTGACCTTGGCCTTGGCCGCGCGGCTGGCCAGATCCGCCTCGACGTGGTACGCCGCGGAGATCTCCCCGACCGCGAGCAGCTTGATCGGCCGGCGGCCTCTCACCAGCCCAGCCGCTTCCAGGGCGGCGCGGTCGATCCTGGCATCGGCCGGGAAAGCGGACAGGGCGCCGACCTGGATCAGCTGGTAGTCCGGGCCCTGATGGCGGAATCCCCGCTTGGGTAGCTTGCGGATCAGGGGGACCTGTCCACCCCAGGTCCCATAAGCGCTGTTCAGCTTCCGGCTGGAGCCGCTGCGGCTCTGCTGGCCCTTGTGGCCGCGCCCCGAGGTCTTGTCGGTGCCGCCCGGGCCGCGCCCGACCCGCTTAGCCGGGCGGCGCGCACCCTTGTTGGGCCTGATATCTCCGAGGTTCACGATTTGACCTCCAACAGGAATTTGACCTTCTCGACCATGCCGAGCAGCGTCTTGCTCGGGGGCAGCTCGCGGCTATCCCCCACCCTGCGCAAGCCCAAGGAGTGGACGGTGCGGATCTGCTCCTCGGTGCGGCCGATCAAGCTGCGAACCAGTCGGACCTTCATTCGGGCTCCCTGAGGCTGCGCACCTGCTGCTGGGTACGCAGGGTCTTGAGGCCGTCGAACACCGCGTAGGCGGTATTGATCTGGTTACGGCTCCCTAACTCCTTGGAGAGCAGGTTGCTGATTCCAGCCAGCTCGGCGATGGCCCGCGGCACCGCGCCGGCGATGACACCGGTACCCGGGCCAGCCGGGCGCAGGATCACCCGGCTGCTGGTACTCTGACCCACGATGTCGTGCGGGATCGTCCCGTTCTCGACCGGCACGGTGATCATGTGCTTGCGGGCGATGGTCTTGGCTTTCTCGATCGCCACTGGAACTTCTTTGGCCTTCCCGATTCCCATCCCGACCCGGCCGTTGCGGTCGCCGATCACCACCAGAGCGGCGAAGCGGAAGCGGCGCCCGCCCTGATAGGTCTTAGCGGTCCGGTTGACGCTGATCATCTTCTCTTCGAATTCGCCGGTTTCCCGGCTGTCCCGATCGCGGCGATTAGAAGTCAAGACCACCCTCCCGCGCCGCCTCTGCGAGCGCCTTCACGCGGCCGTGGTAGGCGTAGGCCCCACGGTCGAACACCACCTGCTTGATCCCCTTGGCCAGCGCCGCCTCGGCAATGGCCAGACCGAGCGCCCGGGCAGCCTCCACCTTGCTCCCGGAGACGGCCAACGCCTTGCTACCCAGCTGGACCAGGGTCCGCCCCTGCACGTCGTCGATGACCTGGGCGTAGATGTACTTGCAGGAACGAAAAACGCTGAGCCGCAGCCTCGGCGACTGGTGCGCCAGCTTGCGGTGCCGCAGCTTGCGGCGACGGGTACGCTCTGCGACGCTCATTTCTTACCCTTTCCACCCTTGGCGCCGGCAGCTCCGGCCTTACCCGCCTTGAGGGTGAGCTTCTCGCCGACGAAGTGGACGCCCTTGCCGTGGTAGGCGTCGGGACGGCGCACCCGGCGCAGATTGGCCGCCACTTGGCCGACCTGTTGCTTGTCGATACCGATCACATCCACCCGAGTGGGCTCGGGCACCGCGAAGCGCACGCCCACGGGTGGCTCGACGTTCACCGGGTGACTGTAACCCACGCTCAGTTCCAGGGTGCTCCCGGACAGGCGGGCTCGGTACCCCACGCCGCTGAGCTCGAGCTGCACGGTGTAGCCCTGGCTGACACCGATCACCGCATTGGAGATCAGGGTCCTGGTCAAGCCGTGCAGGGCCCGGTGCTGGGGGCGATCGCTGGATCTCAGCACTCGGACCTGGTCAGCAGCGATCTCGACGCGGAGATCCTGGGGCACCGAGACTTCGAGCTGGCCTTTGGGGCCGCGGACCTGGAACCGACCAGCTTCCAGGGCCGCGCTGACGCCGGTCGGTACCGCGATGGGCTGTCTTCCAATCCTTGACATCAGGGGCGCTCCTTACCAGACCACGCAGACGATCTCGCCGCCGAGACCGCTCTTGCGGGCCTCCTGGTCGGCCAAGAGGCCTCTGGAGGTCGAGACCACGGCCAAACCCATCCCGTTGTGCACCCTGGGAAGGTCGCGGTGGCGCACGTAGGCCCTCCGACCGGGCCTGGAAATGCGCTCCAAGTGCTTGATCACCTGCTCGCGGCGCGGACCGTACTTCAGGCCCAGCCGCAGCACCGGGAAGCGGTCCACCTGCACTCGCTCGCAGCTCTTGAGGTAGCCCTCTCCGACCAGCAGCTTGGCCAGATCCTCTTTGAAGTTGGAAGCCGGGACATCGACCGATTCCTTGAATACCCGGGTCGCGTTGCGGATACGCGTCAACATGTCTGCAATGGGATCGCTCAGCATTTTTCCTGCTCCTCCGTTCGCCGCTCACGCCGGAGCGGCGCATATTCTCCTGTTATTCCGAAAGGACTGCGAGGGGTCACGCAGCGTGCGCCGCGTCCGCACCCGCCTCCCTACCAGCTGGCTTTCTTCAGGCCGGGGAGCTCACCCTTGTGGGCCATCTCGCGCAGGCAGATCCGGCAGATACCGAAGTAGCGATAAAACCCGCGCGAGCGGCCACAACGGCTGCAACGGTGATGGTTTTGTACCGGAAACTTGGCCTCGCGGCTGGCCCTGACGATCTTGGAACGCTTTGCCATGGGACTCCTTTGGCTACTTCCGGAAAGGGAATCCGAGAGCCGAGAGCAGGGCTCTGGCCTCCTCATCGCTGCGAGCCGTGGTCACGATGGAAACGTCCATACCTCGCACCGCGTCGACCATGTCGTAGGTGATCTCCGGAAAGATCAGCTGCTCGCGAACACCCAAGCTGTAGTTCCCCCGGCCGTCGAAGGAATTGGCGCTCATGCCGCGGAAATCACGGATCCGGGGCAGGGCGATGTTGATGAGCTTGTTCAAGAACACGAACATCCGCTCCCCGCGCAGGGTGACCTTCAGGCCGATCGGCATGCCCTCGCGCAGCTTGAAGTTGGAGATACTGCGATGGGCTTTGGTCACCACCGGCCTCTGCAGGGCGATGAGCGCCAGTTCCCGGCTGGCCCGCTCCAGCACCTTGGCGTCCTCGCGGGCCGCGCTGATCCCCTCGTTGATGACCACTTTTTCCAGGCGGGGCACCGCCATCACGCTACCGTAGCCGAATTGCTTGGTCAGCTGGGCTCGCACTTCGGTGAGGTACTTCTCTCGCAACGCGTCCACATCGCCTCCTAGTCGATGGCCTTGCCGCTCTTGACGGCCACGCGGACCTTCTTGCCCTCCACCACTACGTGGCGCACCCTGGTCGGCTTTCCAGTCTCGGGATCCACCAGGCGTACCTTCGAGGCGTGGATAGCCGCTTCACGGCTCTCGATCCCCCCCTGGGGGTTGGACTGCGAGGGCTTGACGTGGCGCTTGACCACCCCCACGCCTTCCACCACCACCCGCTGCTGCTTGGGCAGAGCCATCAGGACCCTACCAGTCGTGCCCTTGTCCCGGCCCCGGGAGACGTAGACCAGATCGCCCTTCTTGACGTGCAGCTTAGGGACCTTACGGACCGCCTTGACCATCAGAGCACCTCCGGGGCCAGGGAGATGATTTTCATGAACCGGCGGTCACGGAGCTCGCGGGCCACCGGCCCGAAGACTCTGGTACCCCGGGGCTCGCCCTGGTTATTGATGATCACCGCCGCGTTGCGGTCGAAGCGGATCGCACTGCCGTCGCTGCGCAGGATCTCCTTGGAGGTGCGCACCACCACGGCCTTGACCACCTCACCAGCTTTGACCCCGCCGCGCGGGGTGGCTTCCTTGACCGAGGCGACGATCACGTCACCGACGCCAGCGTAGCGCTTGGTCCCCCCACCGCCCTTGGTGAGGCCCTTACTCCCGACCCCACCGTTGAGGACCCGGATGCACATGATCTCGCGCGCCCCGCTGTTGTCGGCGACGTCGAGGCGGGTAAAGGGCATGATCATGCCTCCTCCCTAGCCCGACCAACTACCTTGGACACCGCCCAGGCCTTGGTCTTGGAGATGGGACGGACGCTGCGGATCTCCACGGTGTCGCCCATATGGCAGCTTCCCTGCTCGTCGTGGGCCGCGTACTTCTTGGAGCGGGTCACCACCTTACCGTACAGCGGGTGCATGAAGCGGCGTACCACCAACACGGTGATGGTCTTCTGCGCCTTATCGCTCACGACCACGCCTTGCAACGTCTTCTTGGGCACGGTCAACTCTCCTTGTTCGAGGATTTTTGCCGCTTCACAGTGAGCAACCTGGCTACCTCTCTGCGCAACAATTTGACCCTAGCCGGGTTGGCGAGTTGGCCGATAGCGCTCTGGAAGCGCAGTTCCATGAGTTCTTTTTTGTGATCTACCACCTCGGCGTCGAGCTTGGAGATCTCCAGCTCGCGCATCTCACTGAGCTTCATCGTACACCTCGCGGTGAACCACCTTGGTCTGAATCGGGAGCTTATGGCTAGCCAGGCGGAAGGCTTCCTGGGCTTGGTCCTCGGAGACGCCCGAGACCTCGAACATCACCCGGCCGGGGCGCACCACCGCCACCCAGTACTCCACCGCTCCCTTGCCCTTCCCCATGCGGGTCTCGGCCGGCTTCTTGGTCACCGGCTTGTCCGGAAAGATGCGGATGTAGATCTTGCCACCGCGGCGGAAGTGCCGGCTCATCGCCACCCGGCAGGCCTCGATCTGGTTGGAAGTGATCCAAGCCGGCTCCTGGGCGACCAAGCCGAAGTCACCGAAGGCGACGTAGTCGCCACCCTTGGCGTCCCCCTGCATGCGGCCACGGAATTGCTTGCGGTACTTGGTGCGCTTAGGAAGCAGCATCCTCTCCCCCTCTGCGGCGACGCGCGCTGGGCCTGCGGCGGGCACCCCCGCGGTCCTCGGCGGCGCGAGGCTGGCGGCGCGGGGCCGGCGCCGGGCGGGCTGCCGGATTTTTGCCGATGATCTCGCCGTTGAACACCAGCACCTTCACGCCGATAACCCCGTAGGTGGTGCGAGCCAAGGCTGTCCCGTAGTCGATATCGGCGCGCAGGGTGTGGAGCGGCACCCGGCCCTCCAAGACCTTCTCGCGCCGGGCCTGTTCGGCTCCGCCTAGCCGGCCAGCCAGCACCACCTTGACGCCCCTGGCCCCCGATTCCATCACCCGCTGGGCGGCCTGTTTCATCGCTCGGCGGAAAGCGAAGCGCCGCTCGATCTGCTCGGCCACCCGCAGGGCCACCAAGGGGGCGCTGAGGTTGGGGTTGGGCACCTCGGCGACGTTGACAGCCACCACCCCGTTGCCGACCAACCGCTCGATGCTCTCGCGCAGCCGCTTGATGGTCTCGCCACCGCGGCCGATGACCACTCCCGGCTTGGCCGCCGAGATCACCACATTGACCTGGTGGCCAGCCCGCTCGATCTCGATCCTGGCCAAGCCGGCGTGGCTCAGCTCGCGGCGTACCAACTTGCGGATGTTCTCATCGTGCACCAATAACTGGGCGTACTGGCGCTTGGGGGCGTACCAACGGCTGTTCCAGTCGTGGGTGATGCCCAGCCGCAGGCCCGAAGGATTGATCTTATTGCCCACGACGCCCCCTGCGGCCGGCCGGAGCCGTCTCGCCCTCGGCGACGACGATAGTGATGTGGCTGGTCCGCTTCTTGATGATGTCCCCCCGGCCGCGCGCGCGCGGCATCATGCGCTTGAGGGTCGGTCCAGCGTCGACAAAAGCTTCAGCGACAACCAGCCGGTCCTCGAGCAGATTGAAGTTGTTGACCGCATTGGCTTTGGCGCTCCCCAAGACCTTACCGACCGGCGCAGAGGCGCCCCTAGCCAGAAAGCGCAGCAGGTCCTCGGCCTCCTTGACCGACTTGCCCCGGATGGCATCGACCACCAGGCGCACCTTGCGCGGGGTGATCCGGATGTACTTGGCAGTGGCGCGGCCCTGCATCATTTCCTCTTGGTGGCCTTGGCAGCCTTCTCGCCGCCGTGGCCCCTGAAGATACGGGTAGGCGAGAACTCGCCCAGCTTATGGCCGATCATGTTCTCGGAGATGAAGACGGGGAGATGTTGCTTGCCGTTGTGGACGGCGATAGTATGGCCGATCATCTCCGGAACGATCGTCGAACGGCGGCTCCAGGTCTTGATCACCCGCTTGTCGTTGCGGGCGTTCTGGACATCGACTTTCCTCAGCAGGTGCTCGTCCACAAAGGGACCTTTCTTCAGGCTACGTGGCATGCCCTCTCCTTGCTACCCCACACCTAGCGCGTCCGCCTGGTGAGGATGAACTGGCTGGAGCCCTTACGGCGCTTGCGGGTCTTGAGGCCCTTGGCCTGCTGGCCCCAAGGAGATACCGGGGGTCTGCCCACGCCGGTGCGCCCCTCGCCGCCGCCGTGGGGGTGGTCTACCGGGTTCATAGCGCTGCCGCGGACGTGCGGCTTGCGACCCAACCAGCGGGTCCGGCCAGCTTTACCGCCGACCACGTTCTTGTGCTCGGCGTTGCCGACCACCCCAACGGTCGCGTAGCACTCCATATGCACCCGCCTGAGCTCCCCGGAAGGCAGGCGCAGGACCACGTAGTCGCCCTCCTTGCCCTGCAGCTGCACCGAGGTCCCGGCGCTGCGGGCCAGCTGCGCCCCCTTACCGGGCTGCAGCTCCACGGCGTGCACCACCGTACCGACCGGGATAAAGCGCAGCGGGAGCGCGTTGCCGCTGCGCGGCTCGGCCTCCGGCCCGGAGGTCAGCTTACCGCCGAGCTCCAGGTTTTCGGGAGCCAGGATGTAGCGCTTCTCGCCATCGGCGTAGTGGAGCAGGGCGATCCTGGCGCTGCGGTTGGGGTCGTACTCCAGCGTCGCCACGGTGGCGGGCACGCCAGCCTTGTCCCGCCTGCGGAAATCGATCCTGCGATAGAGCCGCTTGTGGCCGCCGCCGCGGAAGCGGCTGGTCACCCGGCCGCGGTTGTTGCGCCCGCCACTCTTGGGCAGAGGCTCGGTCAGGCTGCGCTCCGGGCGGACCTTGCTGAGGCCGGAGAAGTCGGCCGTGGTCATGTAGCGCCTAGAGGGCGTGTAAGGGCGGTATCTCTTCAGTGCCATGGCAGCTCTCCTTTAGGCCAGGCCTTCCAGCGCGGCGATCTTCTGGCCGGGCTTAAGGGTCACGATAGCTTTCTTGCGCCCGATGCGCTGACCTTGCGTGCGCCCCACCCGCTTGACCTTACCGCGGACGGTCTGCAGGTTGACCGAGACCACGTCGACCGAAAAGGCCTGGTGGACCGCCACCTTCACGTCGGTCCTGGTAGCCTGAGGGTGCACCCAAAAGCTGTAGACGCCCCGGTCGAAACGGCTGTACGCCTTCTCGGAGAGCAGGGGGGCCCGGATCACGTCATAAGGGCTCATCGCAGGTCCTCCGCGCCCCCGGCTGGGGTTTCTTCCTTGGCCGGTTCCAGAGCGGCCGCATCGATCACCAGGCGCTGGTGGCGCAGGATGTCGTAGACATTGAGGCCAGCCACCGGCAACGCGGTCACCCAGGGGAGGTTTCTGGCCGATCGCCTGGCCAGGTCGTCGTCGGTGATCAGGAACACCCGCTCCGAGCCGTCTAGGCCATGGGATTTGGCCCACTCCACGAAGCTCCTGGTCTTGCCATCCAGCTCGAAACCGTCGACCGCCAGCAGCTTGCCCTCGGCCAGGCGGTCAGCCAAAGCCATCCCCAAGCCCAAGCGGCGCACCTTCTTGGGGAGGGTAAAGCCGTAACTGCGGGGGTGGGGGCCGAAGGCCGCGGCGCCGCCCACGAAGGTGGGAACGCTGCGGTCCCCATGGCGGGCGTTGCCGGTCCCCTTCTGGCTGTAGAGCTTGCGGCCGGTGCGGTTCACCGTGCTGCGGGTCTTGGTGCTGGCCGTCCCCCGGCGCCGCTTGGCCAGTTGCCAGGCTACCACCTCGTGCAGGAGCCCAGGATTCACCTCAGGCAGGTCGAGGTCGATGGTGCGCCCCCCGTTCTTGCCCAGCACTGGAACTTGGGTCATCAAGCCCCCCTCTCATGCAGTCCGGACAGCACCAGCAGGCCGCCCTTAGGGCCTGGAATACCGCCCTTGATCAGGATCAGGTCGTCCTCGAGCCGGACGTCGACGACCAACAGGTTGCGGACCGTCACCCGGCTCCCGCCGTCACGACCGGCCATGCGCTTACCCCGGTAGACTCGCCCCGGCGTCTTGCGCTGGCCGATCGACCCGGGGCGGCGGTGCCACTTCTTGGAGCCGTGGCTAGCCGGGCCACCCTTGAAGTGCCAGCGCTTCATCACGCCGGCGGTGCCATGACCCTTGGAAGTCCCGGTCACTTTGATGTACTCGCCGGCGGCGAAGATATCGGCACGGACCACGCTGCCCGAGGCCTGGAAGTCGCGGAACTCGCGCAGGTAACGCACCGGCGGGACGCCCCCCTTGTGCAGGTGACCCAGTTCGGGGCGGGTGAGCCTGCGCTCCTTCTGCTCGCCGAAGCCCAGCTGCACCGCGTCGTAGCCGTCGGTAGCGGTCATCTTGCGCTGGACCACCGGGCAGGGACCGGCCAAGACCACCGTCACCGGGATGACCTTGTCGCCTTGCCAGATCTGGGTCATCCCCACTTTGGTGCCGAGCAGGCCCTTCACTGCCCACCCCCCACGGTCTTGATCTCGATATCGACGCCGGTGGGGAGATCCAAGGTCATCAGGCTGTCGATGGTCTTTTTGGTCGGGTTCTCGATCTCCACCAGACGGTTGTGGGTGCGGATCTCGAAGTGCTCGCGGCTGTCCTTGTTCACGAAGGGGGAGCGCAGCACGGTGAAGCGGCGCACCCGGGTAGGCAGGGGAACCGGGCCGCTCACGTGGGCCCCGGTGCGCCGCACCGTGTCCACGATCTTGCTGGCGCTCTGGTCCAGGCTCTTGTGGTCGAAACCGCGCAAGCGGATGCGGATACGGGGGCTCATTTCAGCACCTTGCTGACCACCCCGGCCCCCACGGTGCGGCCACCCTCGCGGATGGCGAAGCGCAGGCCCTCCTCCATGGCGACCGGCTTGATCAGCTCGACGTCGAAGCTGACGTTATCCCCGGG
>JAJZIR010000023.1 GCA_021810505.1 bacterium | reverse complement strand
CCCGGGGATAACGTCAGCTTCGACGTCGAGCTGATCAAGCCGGTCGCCATGGAGGAGGGCCTGCGCTTCGCCATCCGCGAGGGTGGCCGCACCGTGGGGGCCGGGGTGGTCAGCAAGGTGCTGAAATAAGAGGGACCTGCCGCTGGTGTAGAGTGCAGGGTTAGGAGTCCCCTCGGGGGACGGAAGCGAGGAAACCATGGCCAAGGACGGCCCCAGGATCATCATCAAACTCGAGAGCAGCGCCGGAACCGGCTACTACTACACCACCACCAAGAACCGGCGCAGCACCCAGAACAAGTTGGAGTTGCGCAAGTTCGACCCGATCGCCCGCAAGCACGTGGTCTTCCGAGAGAAAAAGATCTGATGTTCGGTAAGATCTTCCGCTACTTCTCCGATGCCCGCGCCGAGCTGATCCGGGTGGTCTGGCCCAGCCGGACCGAGGTGGTCGAGGGGACCCAGACGGTCCTGCTGTTCATCATCGGCCTGCTGGCGATCACCTACGCCTTCGACCAGATCTTCGGATTCCTGATCGGCCGGATCCTGCAATGAGCATCGAGTGGTACACCGTCCATACCTACGTGGGCCAAGAGGACCGGGTCGAGCAGAACCTGATCAAGCGGGCCAAGGCCTTCGGGATGTACGGCGAGAAGATCTTTCAGGTGCTGCAACCCACCGAGGAAGTGATCGAGCACCGCGAAGGCAACAAGAAGGAAGTGGTGCGCCGCAAGCTCTTCCCCGGCTACATCTTCGTCCAGATGGACGTCGAAGGCGAGGACGGCGAGGAGTTGGGCGAGTCCTGGGAAGTGGTGCGCAATACCGCCGGGGTGACCGGTTTCGTGGGAACCCAGACCAGGCCGGTCCCGCTCTCGCCCGAAGAGGTCGAGCGGCTGCTCCAGAGCGCCGGGGTGACCGAGGGGCCGGAGCCCGAGAAGCCGAAGCTGCGGATCAATTTCAAGGAAGGCGACCTGCTCAGGGTGGTCTCGGGCCCCTTCGCGGATTTCAGCGGGATCGTCTCCGAGATCAACATGGACCGCTCCAAAGTCAAGCTGCTGGTCTCCATCTTCGGGCGGGAGACACCGGTCGAGTTGGACTTCGCCCAGGTCAGCAGGGGCTGACCGAAACTGGCTCCAGACCTCACCTGTAGCGCCCACCCCGGTGCCAGTTCCGGGGGAGCTGAGGGGGAAATGTGAAGAAAGTCGTAGGACTCGTCAAGCTGCAGCTGCCGGCCGGGAAGGCGACACCGGCCCCACCGGTGGGGCCAGCCCTGGGCCAGCACGGCGCCAACATCATGCAGTTCTGCAAGGCCTTCAACGCCGAGACCGCGGACAAGGGGGACGCGATCATTCCGGTGGAGATCACCATCTTCGCCGACCGCTCGTTCACCTTTATCACCAAGACGCCGCCGATGAGCTACCTGATCCGCAAAGCCAGCGGGATCGCCAAGGGCTCTAGCGTGCCGAACAAGAACAAGGTGGGGAAGCTGCAGTGGTCGCAGGTCCTAGAGATCGCCAGGACCAAGATGCCCGATCTGAACACCGCTGACCTCGAGGCGGCGGCGGCCACGGTAGCCGGTACGGCCAGGAGCATGGGCGTCACCATCGAAGGGGGACCCCATGCCTAAGCGCGGCAAGCGCTACCGGGCGCTGGCTGCGCAGGTGGGGGACAAGCCCTATTCCCTGGAGGAGGCCTCGACCCTGATCCGCAGCTTGGCCAACGCCCGCTTCGACGAGACCATCGAGGTCCACCTGAAGCTGGGCATCGACCCGAAGAAAACCGATCAGAATGTGCGGGGGACCGTGGCGTTGCCGCACGGGACCGGCAGGCGGGTGCGGGTCATCGCCATCACCAAGGGCGACGGCCTGGCCGCGGCCGAGCAGGCAGGAGCCGACTTAGCCGGCGGCGAGGAGCTGATCAACCGCATCTCGGACGGTTTTCTGGATTTCGACGCGGTGGTGGCCACCCCCGACATGATGGCGCAGATCGGCTCCAGGCTGGCCCGGCTGCTGGGTCCGCGCGGCCTGCTACCCAACCCGCGCAGCGGCACGGTAGGGCAGGACATCGCCGGCATGGTGCGCAGCCTCAAGGCCGGCCGCATCGAGTTCCGGAACGACAAGACCGGTGTAGTCCACGCCCCGGTCGGCAAGGCCAGCTTTGCGCCCGAGCAGCTCTCCGAGAACATCCGCGCCCTGCTGGGAGCCCTGGAAGCGGCCAAGCCTGCCGCAGCCAAGGGGGTCTACCTGCGCTCGCTGCACCTCAGCTCCACCATGGGGCCAGCCCTGCTGGTGAGCCCCTGAGGTCCCGCCCCCTTCTACCTGGCATCGATGACAGCGGGGGCCCGCCAGGGCTCAAAGATCCCGCCGAGACGTCCGGAGACTTCCGGACCCGCGACACGAGGGAGGTCTCCGAATGGCAAACGCGCGCAACCAGGCCAGCCTAGAGGGGCTGCGCCAAGTCCTAGAAGGTGCCGACAGCTTCTATCTGGTCGACTATCAGGGTCTCAGCGCCACCCAGATCGCCGCGCTGCGCAGGCAGGTGGTGGAATCGGGCGGGAGGCTCCTGGTCACCAAGAACACGCTGCTGAAGCTGGCCACCGCCCAGAAGCACGATTTCTCCGACCTGCGCGGTCCGACCGCCCTGGTCTTGATCGGGGACGACCCGGCCAAAACCGCCAAGGCGCTGCTCGACTTCGCCGGCGGCAATGACCTGGGCGTCCCCTCCCCCAAGGGTGGGATGCTGGAGGGCCGAGCCATCGGCAAAGCGGTGGTGGAGCGCCTGGCCAAGCTGGGCAACCGCGACGCCCTGCGGGCCGAACTGGTCGGCGTCCTCTCGGCCCAGCTCTCCAACTTCGTGGGAATTCTAGAAGCGCTCGCCGCGCAGCGTCAGGCGCAGGCCTGATCCGGAGGTAGCACATGGCATACGATCAGCAGCAGATCCTCGATACCCTATCCAATCTCAGCGTTCTGGAGCTCGCCGACCTGATCGACGCGATCAAGGAGAAGTGGGGGGTGACCGCTGCCGTGGCGGTCGCGGGACCGGCCAGCAGCGGCCCGGCCGCCGCCGTCGAGGAACAGACCGAGTTCACCGTTATCCTCAAGGACGCCGGGGCCAGCAAGATCAACGTCATCAAAGAGGTGCGGGCCATCACCGGCCTAGGCCTGAAGGAAGCCAAAGACCTCTCCGAGAAGGGCGGCGCCATCAAGGAGGGGGTCTCCAAGGAAGACGCCGCCAAGCTGAAGGCGCAGCTCGAGGCCGCCGGCGCAGTGGTCGAGATCCAGTAGGCGGGCCTTGCACCCTGGGGACCTCCGTGCTACCATGAAGCAAGTCGCCCCCGCAACCGGGGCGAAGCAGGAGGCCCCCATCAGGGACATGGCCAAGCGTGTTTGATAGATTCCGGGAGCGTACCTCAGGAGGATGGATACCCATCCTCCATCCCGCGTTGTTATCCAAGATGGGCTCTGACAGCGAGACGCGACCTCCATCCAACTTCTAGCCTCGTACCCGACCGACCGAGCTGGCCGGGTCGATGAGGAGTGTGCATGAGTCCAGCGATCGAGCGTTTCGGCGAAATTACCGAGGTCATCCCGCTCCCTACCCTGACCGAGATCCAGATCAGTTCCTTCTACCACTTCCTGCAGATCGACAAGGCTCCCAGCGAGCGCTTGGACGTGGGCTTGCAGGGAGCCTTCAGGGAAATCTTCCCGATCGAGGATAACGACCGCAACCGCGGCGGCGGGATGGTCTTGCAGTTCGAGGAATACCGCATCGGAGAGCCGCCGCGCACCGTGGAGGACTGCCGCGAGAAGGACCTCACCTACCAGGCCCCGCTCTACGCCAAGCTGCAGCTGATCGACCGGGAGACCCAGCTGATCAAGGAGGACGACGTCTTCCTGGGGCACCTGCCGATGATGACCCAGGACGGATCCTTCGTGGTCAACGGGGCTGACCGGGTGGTGATCTCACAGATCCACCGGAGCCCTGGGGTCTACTTCACGTCCAGCTACCACGGGCTCAAGAAGTACTACAGCGCCTCGATCATCCCCATGCCCAAGCGGGGGCCCTGGATCGAGCTGGAGTACAACAACAGCGATCTGATCGAGATGAAGGTGAACAAGCACAAGTTCCCGGTCAGCCTGCTGCTGCGGGTGCTGGGGCTGAGCGACGCCGAGGTAGCCGGCCTGCTGAGCAGCTTTGGGGACCAGGAGCTGGCTGAAGACCGGAGTTCGGGCATGTCCCCGGACGAGGCGCTGCTCAAGCTGTTCACCATCTTGAGGCCCGGGGATCCGCCCAAGCGCGACAAGGCGGTCGCCTACCTGGAGGGCCTGCTGGCCGATCCGCGCCGCTACGATCTGGGCGAGCCGGGCCGCTTCAAGCTGAACCGCAAGCTCGGCTTGGATACCCCGGTGCGGACCCTGTTGACTTTCGAGAACGGGCGCTTCCAGGACACCGGCTTGATCGACACGCTGCGCTACCTGCTGGCCCTGCAGCACGGCGAGACCCAGCTGGAGGTCAGCCGGGCGAACGGCCAGACCCTCAGCATCCCGATCGAGGAAGACGACATCGACCACCTGGGTAACCGCCGGGTCCGCACCGTCGGCGAGCTCCTGGCCGATCAGCTGCGGGTGGGCCTGGGGCGGATGGCCCGGGGGGTGCGCGAGCGCATGGTGCTGGGCAACCAGCAGGCCGCCACGCCGACCAAGCTGGTCAATAACCGCCCGATCGTCGCGGCCATGCGCGAGTTTTTCGGGCGCAGCCAGCTCTCCCAGTTCAAGGATCAGACCAACCCCTTGGCCGAGCTGCGCCACAAGCGGCGGATCTCGGCGCTGGGGCCGGGCGGCCTGACCAGGGAGCGCGCCGGGTTCGACGTGCGCGACGTGCACCGCACCCACTACGGCCGGATCTGCCCGATCGAGACCCCGGAAGGGGCCAACATCGGCCTGATCTCCTCGCTGTCCAGTTACGCCAAGGTCGATTCTCTCGGCTTCATCGAAGCGCCCTACCGCAAGGTGGTGGGCGGACGGGTCACTGACGAGGTGGTCTACATGACCGCCGACATCGAGGACCGCTTCGTGATCGCCCAGGCCAACACCCCGCTGCACGAGGACGGCAGCTTCGCCACGGACCGGGTCCTGGCCCGGAAGCGCGGGGATCCCTTCCTGTTCGACCCCAAGGACGTCGACTATATGGACGTCTCCCCCAAGCAGATCGTCTCCATCTCCACCAGCCTGATCCCCTTCTTGGAGCACGACGACGCCAACCGGGCGTTGATGGGGTCCAACATGCAGTCGCAGGCGGTCCCGCTGGTGCGCGCCGAGTCGCCGATGGTGGGCACCGGGATCGAGGAGCGGGTGGTCACCGACGCGGGGACCAGCGTGGTCAGCCAGGTCTGGGGGACGGTCAGCTACGTCGACGGTCGCAGGATCGAGGTCACCCTGGACCGCGATCACCCCGAGCTGGGCCGGGTGGCCGGCAATCTGGTCAGCTACGACCTCATCCGCTTCACCCGTTCCAACCAGGGCACCAACTTGGACCAGCACCCCATCGTCTCGGTCGGCGACCAGGTACAGCCCGGACAGGTCCTGGCCGACGGGCCGGCCTCGCAGCGGGGCCGGTTGGCCCTCGGACAGAACATCACCATCGCGATCATGCCCTTCGATGGCTACAACTTCGAGGACGCCATCTGCATCTCCGAGGCGCTGATCCGCAAAGATTTCTACACCTCGGTGCACATCGAAAAGGATGAGATCGAGGCCAGGGAGACCAAGCTCGGCCCCGAGAAGATCACCCGCGACATCCCGGGGCTCTCCGAGGCGGCCCTGCGCGACCTAGACGAGGACGGTATCGTCCGCATCGGCGCCGAGGTGAAACCCGGGGACATCCTGGTGGGCAAGACCAGCTTCAAGGGCGAGAGCGAGCCGACCCCTGAGGAGCGGCTGCTGCGCTCCATCTTCGGCGAGAAGGCCCGGGAGGTGAAGGACACTTCGCTGCGGGTCCGCTCCGGCGACGGAGGCGTAGTGGTGGGCCGGGTGCGCTTCAAGCGCGGGGACGATGGCGTCGACCTGAAGCCGGGCGTGAAGGAGATGGTGCGGGTTTACGTAGCTCAGAAGCGGCGGTTGCAGGTGGGCGACAAGGTGGCCAACCGGCACGGCAACAAGGGGGTGGTCTCCAAGATCCTCCCGCCGGAGGACATGCCCTGCTTGGCCGACGGAACCCCGGTAGACCTGGTGTTCAACCCGCTGGGCGTGCCGAGCCGCATGAACCTGGGGCAGATCCTGGAGACGCATCTGGGCGAGGCCGCCCGCTTGATGGGCGTGAAGTTCATCACCCCGGTCTTCGACTCGGCCACCGAGCAGCAGATCAAGGACATGCTGGGAGAGGTGGCCAGGCAGCAGCTGGAGCGGCGCAGGCAGCAAGGCCACCGGCTGGACAAGCGGGAGCGGGAGGTGCTGGCCCGGGCAGCCAAGCTGGGGGTGATCGAGACCCAGCCGAACAGCGGAGACGAGGCCGAGCAGGCCCTAGTGGAGCTGGCGCGTACCGGCAAGAGCATCCTCTACGACGGGCGTACCGGCGAGGCGATCGAAGGGCCGGTGGTGGTGGGGACCATGTACGTGATGAAGCTGTACCACATGGTCGAAGACAAGATGCACGCCCGCTCGACCGGCCCTTACAGCTTGATCACCCAGCAGCCGCTCGGCGGCAAGGCACAGGGAGGAGGGCAGCGCTTCGGGGAGATGGAGGTCTGGGCCCTAGAAGCCTACGGCGCGGCGCACACTCTGCAGGAGATGCTGACCATCAAGTCGGACGACATCGAGGGGCGCGACGTGGCCTACCAGAGCATCGTCAAGGGCGAAGAGGTGACTTCGAGCAACGTGCCCGAATCCTTCAAGGTGTTGGTCAAAGAGCTGCACTCGCTGGGCCTCGACGTCGAGGTGCTGGGCGAGGACGACCGGAACATCGACATCTTCGAAGGCATGATGGCGCGGCGCTGATCCGGACCGCCGAATTTTCCGACTTCTCACCAGCGAGGTTGCCTTGAAAGAGTTCAAGAAGGTCCGTATTGCCCTGGCCAGCCCGGACAAGATCCGCAGCTGGTCTTCCGGCGAAGTCGAGAAGCCCGAGACGATCAACTACCGCACCCTCCGTCCCGAGCGCGACGGGCTCTTCGACGAGCGCATCTTCGGCCCGCAGAAGGACTACGAGTGCGCCTGCGGCAAGTACAAGCGCCAGCGCTACGAGGGCAAGATCTGCGAGCGCTGCGGCGTGGAGGTCACCAAGCAGATCGTGCGCCGCTACCGGATGGGCCACATCCAGCTGGCTACCCCGGCCGCCCACATCTGGTACGTCAAGGACACCCCCAGCAAGATCGGTACGCTGCTCGACCTTTCCACCAGCCAGCTGGAACAGGTGCTCTATTTCTCGCGCTTCATCGTGATCGATCCGAGCGGCGCGCAGCACGACAACCGGCCCCTCAAGCGCGGCGAGCTGCTGACCGACGAGGAGTACCGGGAGCTGAAGTTCGGGCGCCAGGAGACCCACGCCCTCCCGCCCGGTTCCGACGCGCTGGTGCGGGACGGCGAGTACGTCACCCGCGGCCAGCCGCTGGGGCAGGGCGTGGTCAGCAAGATGGACGGGCTGGCGCAGTACCGCTTCCCGCACCGCGCCGAGTTCTGCTACCCGCGGTCCAGCCGGGCCAAGCTGACCCTACCGGCCGGCAGCTTCATCGAGCAGGAGAGCTTCGCGGAGGGCGAGATCCTGGCTGAGCTGGAGGCCCCTTTCAGCTTCACCGACCACCAGGGCGGGGACGCCGAGGTCTTCGATCTCGGCGAGGGGTCGGCGCTGGTGGTCCTACACCGCGGAGAGGAAACCGAGACGCTCTACCTCCCCGCTGGCAGCGAGCTGCTGGTAGGGGGCGGCGAGCAGCTGGAGCCGGGCAGCCCGCTGGGCCAAGCCCAGGGCCTGCTGCGCTGCGCCCACGGCAGCTCGGTACGAGGGGCGGAGCTGCGCTCCGGCAAGACCGACCAGATCTCGCTGGAGCTGTGCTGGACCGAGGTCGAGGCGGTAGCCATCAACCCGACCATGCACCTGCTGGTCGGCGACGGGAGCCCGGTCGAAGCCGAGCAGAGGGTGATCGGCGCGATCGACCGGGAGCAGGAGGTCCGCGCCAAGGCCAAGGGCAGCGTGCACTTCCAGCAGCCCGGGTCGATCGTGGTCTCCAAGGCCAGGGTCTACTCCTACCGCGATGAGCCCCTGGTGGTCAACGGCGACCGGGTAGCCCCCGGCGACTCCTTGGCCGACGAGGGCCGGCTGCGCTCCGAGATCAGCGGCCGGGTGGAGATCGACCTGACCCGCAAGCAGGTGCGGGTGATCGAGTCCTACGACTTCACCGCCAAGATGGGCGCCGAGGCAATCAAAGAGCTGCTGGACGATCTGAAACTGGAGCAGCTCGAGGCCGAGCTGAGCGAGCAGATGAAGGACAGCTCCCGGCACAAGCGGGCCAGGGCCCGCAAGCGGCTGGAAGTGGTGCGCGCTTTCCGGAGCAGCGGCAACAACCCCTCCTGGATGGTCCTCCAGACCGTCCCGGTGATGCCGCCCGACCTGCGCCCGATGGTGCAGGTCGACGGCGGGCGCTTCGCTACCTCCGACCTCAACGACCTCTACCGCCGGCTGATCAACCGCAACAACCGCCTGAAGAAGCTGATCAACCAGGGAGCCCCGGATATGATCATCCGCAACGAGAAGCGGATGCTTCAGGAGGCGGTCGACGCGCTGATCGACAACGGCAGGCGGGGCAGCCCGGTGACCAATCCGGGCTCAGACCGCTCGCTGCGCTCGCTGACCGACCTGCTGGGGGGCAAGCAGGGGCGCTTCCGGCAGAACCTGCTGGGCAAGCGGGTGGACTACTCCGGCCGCAGCGTCATCGTGGTCGGTCCCCAGCTCAAGCTGCACCAGTGCGGTATCCCCAAGCGCATGGCCCTGGAGCTGTTCAAGCCCTTCCTGTTCAAGGCCCTGGAAGACAAGGGCGAGGTCAGCAACATCAAGCAGGCCAGGCGCGCCCTAGAGCGCTACAGAGACACCAAAGACATCGTCTGGGACGCGCTGGAGGAGGTCATCGAGGACAAGGTGGTCCTGCTCAACCGGGCCCCGACGCTGCACCGCCTGGGTATCCAGGCTTTCCAGCCCATCCTGGTCGAGGGCCAGTCGATCCAGCTACACCCCCTGGTCTGCGAGGCTTTCAACGCCGACTTTGACGGGGACCAGATGGCCATCCACGTGCCGCTGTCCGCCCAGGCCCAGGCGGAGGCCAGGATCCAGATGCTCTCGGCGCACAACCTGCTCTCCCCTGCCCACGGCGAGCCCAACGTCAAGCCGATGCGCGACATCATCTTGGGTATCTTCACCGTCACCCTGCTGCGGCGCGACCACCTGGGTGCCGGCCGCAGCTTCCAGGCTCCCCAGGAGGTGCTGGCTGCCTTCGAGCGGGGCGAGCTGCAGCTGAACAGCCCGGTGCTGCTGAACGGGACCGAGACCAGCCCGGGGAGGCTCAAGTACTGCTTCGCGTCGGCCGATGAGGCGCTGCTGGCGGTCTCGCAGGGCGAGATCGACATGCAGGACCACATCCGGGTGCGCCTGAACCTGCCCGGCGGCAGCAGGATGGTCGAGACCTCGCCGGGCCGAGTGATGTTCCACCGGCTGGTCACCGAAGCCCTGACCGAGGACGGCACCGTCCTGCCCGAGCACTTCGTCGACTTCGAGACCAGTTACGAGAAAGACTCCCTCAAGGACATGGTCTTAGCGTGCTTCAAGACCCTGGGGGTCGAGAAGACCGCCAACTTGCTGGACGTCCTCAAGGACAGCGGCTTCAAGCTCTCCACCAGCACCGGGATCACCATCGGCATCGACGACATCGTCATCCCGCCGCGCAAGCAACAGCTGCTGGAGCAAGCCGACCAGAAGTTGGCCGAGATCGAGTCGATGGCCGAGCTGGGCTTCCTGACCGAGGAGGAGCGCAAGAAGCAGGTGGTGCAGCTCTGGAACAACACCACCGATGAGGTCAAGAATGCGGTCTTCGAGAACTTCTCCGAGAACTACCCCTTCAACCCGCTGTGGATCATGTCGCAGTCCGGGGCCCGCGGGAACCCCCAGCAGATCCGCCAGCTGGCCGGCATGCGCGGCCTGATGGCCAAGCCGGACGGCAGCACCATCGAGGTACCGATCAAGGCGGCTTTCCGCGAGGGCCTCACCGTCTTGGAGTACTTCATCTCGACCCACGGAGCCCGGAAGGGCGGGGCTGACACCGCGCTGCGGACCGCCGACTCCGGCTATCTGACCCGCAAGCTGGTCGACGTGGCCCACGAGGTGGTGGTGCGCGCGATCGACTGCGAGACCACCGAGTACACCGTAGTCCCCCTGGGCCAGCTGGACGAGCGCAGCGGCGAGTGGAGGACCGGCAAGGCCAGCGAGTTGGAGACCAGCCTCTACGGCCGCACGCTGGCCATGGAGCTGGAGCTGAAGGGAGCCACGCTGGAGGCCGGGCACATGCTCAACCTGGACGACCTCAAGCAGCTGATCCAGCAGGCCGGTGAGCTGCGCGAGGTCTACGTGCGCACCCCGCTCAACTGCCAGGTCCGCGCCGGGGTCTGTCAGAAGTGCTACGGCTACGACCTCTCCCAGGCCAAGCCGGTCTCGCTGGGGGAGGCGGTGGGCGTGATCGCCGCCGAATCGATCGGCGAGCCGGGTACCCAGCTGACCATGCGCACCTTCCATACCGGCGGCGTAGCCGGCGCTGGGGACATCACCCTGGGCTTGCCGCGGGTGATCGAGCTGTTTGAGGCCCGCAAACCCAAGAACAAGGCGGTCATCGCCGATCGGGACGGCACCGTCGAGGTCATCGAGGAGGAGGAGCGCTACCTGGTGCGCATCGTCGCCGAGGACGACGCCTATTCCAGCAAGACCCCGATCAAGATCGACCGCGGCTTCCGGCTGGTGGTCCGCGACGGCGACACGGTGAGAGCCGGCGACCCGATCACCCGCGGCGCGGTCAACCCCCACGACCTGCTGGAGATCCGCGGTCCGGAAGCCACCCAGCGCTACCTGGTCGAGGAAGTCCAGCGGGTCTACCGCTCGCAGGGCGTGAAGGTCCACGACAAGCACATCGAGGTGATCGTCCGGCAGATGCTCCGCTTCGTGGAGATCGAACGCGGCGGCGACACCCCGCTGCTCGAGGGACAGATCGTCGAGCACTTCGAGGTGGATGCCCACAACGCCAAGCTGGCAGAAGGGCAAGAGCCAGCCAGCTGGCGCCCGGTGCTGCTGGGGATCACCAAGTCCTCGCTGTCGACCCAGTCCTGGCTGTCGGCAGCCAGCTTCCAGCACACCACCCACGTGCTGACCGAGGCTTCGATCGCCGCCCGGGTGGACGACCTGGTCGGCCTCAAGGAGAACGTCATTCTGGGCAAGCTGATCCCGGCTGGGACTGGCCTGGCGGAAGTTCGGCAGACCCAGGTGGCCGACTACCGGACCCTGGAGCGCTACGCCCCAGTGACCAGCGGCCAGACCGCGGCCCGCGAGGGGGAGGCGTCCCCCCTGCAACCCGCCGCCCTGCGCTGAGCCAGCTTCAGGCCGGCGGTTGCCAGTCCTCCGGCCGCTCCGCCAAGCCCAACCTCCAGGCCACCCCCTGAGCCACCCGCAGGCCAGCGCGCCCGTCCCCGTAAGGATTGGGCGCGCTGGCCATCTTTCCGCGGGCCTCCGGATCGGAGAGCAGCTGATCCAGCAGGCGGCTGACCTGCTCTGGATCGTTACCGGCCAGCCGAAGCACCCCGCTGGCCAGGCCTTCCGGGCGCTCGGTGACGTTGCGCAGGACCAGCACCGGGACGCCCAAGGCGGCGCCTTCCTCTTGGAGGCCACCCGAGTCGGTGACGATCAGCTGGCTGCTGGCCAGCAGCGCGACCATGTCCCTGTAGCCCAGAGGGTCTAGCAGGGTGACGTTGGGGACGGCGCTCAGCGGCCCCCAGACCGCCTCGCGCACGGCGGGGTTGAGGTGCACCGGATAGACGAAGGTCCACTGCGGGTGGCGCAGCGCCACCTCGGCCAGGGCGGCGGCCAGCTGCGGCAAGCGGCCCCAGTTCTCTCGGCGGTGGATGGTCAGGGTGACCAGCCGGCCGGGTCCGTAGCGCTGCGGGCGCTCTAGGCCAGCCGCCACCTGGAGGACCGCGTCCACCGCGGTCTGCCCGGTCACCAAAACCCGCTCAGCCGGCTTGCCCTCGGCCAGTAACCGGGAGCGGGCCAGCGGGGTGGGGGCGAAATCCAGGTCGCTGAGCACGGTCGTGAGCCTGCGGTTGGCCTCTTCGGGAAAGGGCTCGCTGAGGTTGAAGCTGCGCAGGCCGGCCTCGACGTGGCCGAAGGGGATCTGCTCCAGAAAAGCCGCCCAGGCGACCGCGAAGGTGGTCAAGGTATCCCCGTGGACCAGGACATACTCGGCCCCCAGAGCGCGCAGTGCCTGGGCGGCCTGGGGCACCACCCGGCCAGCTAGCTCGGGCAGAGTCTGCCGGGGGGTCATCAGGTCCAGGTTGGCCGCGGCGGGCAAGCCGAAGGCGTCCATCCCCTGCAGCAGCTGCTCGCGGTGCTGCCCGCTGAGCAGGATCAGCGGCTCCAAGGCGGGGTCGGCCCTCAGGGCGGCGTAGACCGGGGCCATCTTGGTGGCTTCGGGTCGAGTTCCAAAAGCCAGGACCACCCGGCGCCGCCGGAGGGTGGTGGGCTCAGAGGCTCCTGTTCCCATCCGGGGCAGTATAGAGCAGCCCCTCCACCTCGGGGGCGCGCATGCGGTCGCGCAGAGCTACGAGCTCGGGGCCGTAGAGCCGGTCCTCGGCGAGCGGCGGCAGGAAGGCGCGCAGCCAGCGGCGGGCTCGCTCCACCCCCCTACCCGGCCGCAGCGGCTGGAACTCCAGAGCCTGCGCGGCACAGAGCCACTCAGCCGCCACCACCAGGTAGGCGTTCTCGACCACCTGCCTGAGCTTCCTAGCAGCGTGGGCGCCCATGGGGACGTGGTCCTCCTGGCCAGCGCTGGTGGGGATGCTGTCGGTGCTGGCGGGGTGGGCGAGCACCCGGTTCTCGCCGACCAGGGCAGCGGCGGTGTACTGGGCGATCATCAGGCCGGAGTTGAGCCCCCCCTGTGGCGTGAGGAAGGCTGGCAGGCCGGAGAGGGCCGGGTTGAGCAGCTGCTCGATGCGCCGCTCGCAGATGGAGGTCAGCGAGGTGAGCGCGATGGCCAGCTGATCGGCAGCCAGGGCCAGAGGTTGCCCGTGGAAGTTCCCCCCGCTGATCACTTCGGCGCTCTCCGGGAATACCAGCGGGTTGTCGGTCACGCTGACCAACTCGACCTCCAGGGTCTGCTCGGTCCAGGTCAGGGCGTCCGCCACCGCGCCGTGCACCTGGGGGGCTGCCCTGAGGCTGTAAGCGTCCTGTACCCGGCCGCAGTCCCGGTGAGAGGGCTCGATCTCCGAATCCTGAAGGTAGCTGCGCAGGGCGGCAGCTACCTGCCGGGCGCCCGGGTGGGGCCGCAGGAGCACCACCTCCGCCCGGAAGGGCCTGTGGCTGCCGCGCAGCGCCTCGACGGTCATGGCCGCTCCCAGGTTAGCGAGAGCTAGCAGCCTCCGGGCGTCCAAGGCGGCCAGGGCCAGCAAGCTGCCCATCAGCTGGGTGCCGTTGATCAGGGCTAGGCCTTCCTTGGCCTGAAGCTCTAGGGGCACCAGGTCCAGCGAGCGCAGCGCCAGGTCCCCGGACATCCTCTGCCCGAACCGTTCCACCTGCCCCAGACCCAACAGCGGCAGGGACAGGTGGGCCAGCGGGGCTAGGTCACCGCTGGCTCCTAAGGATCCCTGGCTGGGAACCAGCGGGTAAGCCTCCGCGTTCAGCAGCGCCAACAGGTAATCGACCAGCAGGGGGCGCACCCCGGAGTAGCCCAGGGCCAGGGACTGCGCCCGCAGCAGCAGC
The DNA here is from genome assembly GCA_021810505.1 of bacterium. Lineage (GTDB taxonomy): Bacteria > Deinococcota > Deinococci > Deinococcales > Deinococcaceae > JAJZIR01. The sequence goes on along the minus strand of JAJZIR010000023.1, from coordinate 4,853 downwards.
ATGCCCCGCACCACCTCCGCGGGCAGCTCGGGACCGACCCCGACCGCGTGGCTGAGCAGCAGGCGGCGCTGCAGCTCGCAGACCTGCTCGGGCGGCACCTTGGTGGTGGCGAACTTGCCGAAACCGGTATTGATCCCGTAGACCGCCTCCTGGCCGGAAGCGATGGCGTCGACGACTTCACGGGAGCGCGCGAGGCGGCGCCTGGCTGCCCCGGAGAGCTGCACCTGCTCGCCGGAGCGCACTACCCGTTCGAATTGAGGAAGGTCTAAGGTACGGTCCATCTCCACGGCGCTCAACCTCCAAGCAGCCGGCCCAACTGCACACCGGCTAGGTAGACCCGCTCCACCGGGCTCTGCCCCAAGGGATAGAACAGCTCGCGCCAGTCCGGTCCCTGGAGGACCAGGAAGTCGGCCAGCTGGCCGGGGACTAGAGCCCCCCGGTCGCGCAGGCCCAGGGCCGCTGCCGCGTTGACCGTGCAGGCGGCCAAGGTTTCCTCTAGGGCGATGGGATAGCTGCGCAGGGCCAGCGCCCCGGCCAGCTGCATGCCGTAGCAAGGGGCGCTACCCGGGTTGAGATCGCTGCCCAGGGCCAGGACTGCCCCGCCCCCCAGCAGCGCTCCGGCTGGAGCGGGAGCTAGGCCCAGCTCCAAGGACGCAGCCGGCAGCAGGGTACAAACCGCTTGGGAGGCGGCCAACAGCGCCACCTGCTCGGGGCCGCTGGCCTCTAAGTGATCGGCGCTCAGGGCGCCCACCCGGACGGCCAGCTCGCTGGCCCCGCTGGCGCTGTACTGATCGGCGTGCAGCTTGAGCGGGTAGCCCAGCTGCTTGGCCCAGCCGAGCAGCCGCTCGGCTTCCCGAACCGAGTAAGCACCGCGCTCGCAGTAGACGTCGGCGGCTTGGGCCAGGCCCAGAGCCCCCTGCAATAGCTCGCGCTGCTCAGCCTCCGACATAGGCAGATGGAAGAGCAAGGTGGCGAGCAACCGGCCGGGCCAGCGGCGCTGTAGGGCGCGGATCGCAGCGAGCAGGCGCAGTTCGGAGCGGGCGTCCCCGCCGTAACCGGTCTTGATCTCGACGGTGGTGGTGCCGCTGCGGAGCAGAGCGAGGAGCCGCTGGCCGGCCAAAGAGAGCAGCTCGTCCTCCGGGGCGCGGGCGGTGCAGCGCTGGGTGTGGGCGATGCCCTGAGCGGTGGCGGCGCTGAGGTCCTGAGCAGCGCTGGCGTGGCGGCGCTCGAAGTCACCCAAGCGGTCGCCAGCCCAAACTAAGTGGGTGTGAGGGTCGGTGAGCCCAGGGATTACCGCCTTCCAACCCAGATCGCTGACCGCGTCCGCCCCGGGGGGAAGCTCCTTCCTGGGGCCCACCCAGATCACCTGCCCCTCCCGCACCAGCAGAGCGGCGTCCACCGTACGCAGCAACTGGACCGGACGGCGTTGCGGCCCAGGGCGGGGGCTGACCAGCTCGGAGATGCCGGTGAAGGCCTCGGTCACGGGCCACCCCCTTCCTGCCAGAGGCAGAGCGCCTCCATCAGCAGGCGGGCTGCCACCAGGCTGCTCAGGCCGCTGGGATCCAGGGCCGGGCTCAGCTCGACCAGGTCCAGGCCGATCAGGCGGTTGGTGGCCAGCAGCGGGGCCAGCAGGCCTACCAGCTGGCCGTAGCTCAAGCCGCCCGGCTCTGGGCTGCTGGTCCCGGGCAGGAAGCTGGGATCGAGGGCGTCCACGTCGATGCTGAGGTAGACCAATGCCCCGCTGGGCAGCAGCTCGGCAGCCCGGTCCAGGTCTTCCATGAAGATCAGCCGGTGCCCGCGCCGCTTGGCCTCGGCGACCGCCTCTGGATCGTGGCGCAGGCCGCGCAGGCCGATGGTGGTGATCCGGCGCAGAGCGGGCAGGGCCAGGCAGGCCCTTCGGAAGGGGCTGCTGTTGGTGTAGGGGCTGCCCTGGCGCCGGTCGCTGAAGTCCAGGTGGGCGTCGATCTGCACCACCTCGAAGGCGGGGAGCTCGGAGTAGGCCAGCAGCAGAGGGTAGCTCACGCTGTGGTCGCCACCCAAGAAGACCGGCAGACGGCAGCGCCCCCTGAGCCAGCTGGCCGCCTCGGCCACGCAGCGGTGGGTCTCGGCCAGATCCAGGGCTGGCAGCGAGACGTCCCCGGCATCGACGATCCGGCAGCCAGCCAGGCGGTAGCGGTCCCGGCGGGGATCGTAGTACCCCTCCGGGCCAGGCGCGTAGCGCAAGCTAGCCTCGCGCAGCGCCCGGGGAGCGCTGCGGGCTCCGGGACGGTAGCCCAGAGCTAGGTCGAAGGGAATCCCCAGCACGGCGACGTCCGCCTCCCAGGTACCCTGGGGGGAGGGGGCTCTGGCGAAGCTGAGCGGACCGGCATAAGGCGGCTGGCCGTAGTCGGGGAGGTTCATGGCCTAGAGGGCAGGTCCAGGCCCCGCTGGCTGGCTACCTGCAGGGCCAGGTCGTAACCAGCGTCAGCGTGGCGGATCACGCCGGTGGCCGGGTCATTGGTGAGGGCTCGGCGCAGGCGCAACTCGGCCTCCTGGCTACCGTCGGCTACCGCCACCAAGCCGCTGTGCTGGCTGTAGCCCATACCCACACCGCCGCCGTGGTGAAAGCTCATCCAGGCCGCCCCCGAGGCGATCCCGACCCCGAAGTTGAGCAGCGGCCAGTCGCTGATCGCGTCCGAGCCATCCTTCATCGCCTCGGTCTCGCGGTAGGGGCTGGCCACCGACCCGGCGTCCAGGTGATCGCGACCGATCACCACAGGCGCTCCCAACCGCCCATCGGCCACCATCTGATTGAAGCGCAGGCCGGCCAGGTCGCGCTGGCGGTAACCCAGCCAGCAGATCCTAGCCGGCAGACCCTGGAAGGGAATCTGCGGGGCGTAGCTGAGCCAGGCGCGCAGCCGGGTATCCTCCGGGAACAGCTCCAGGAGCGCCTGGTCGGCGGCACGGATATCCGCGGGATCCCCGGAGAGGGCCACGAAGCGGAAGGGGCCGCGCCCCTCGCAGAAGGAATCCCTGAGGAAGGCCGGGACGAAACCTGGGTAAGAGAAGGCTCCCCCGAAGCCGGCCAGCCGGGCCTGCTCGCGCAAGTTATTGCCGTAGTCGAAGACCAGGGCACCCCTGCGCTGGAATTCGACCATGGCCTGGACGTGGGTAGCCATGGCCGCGCGCACCCGCTCCAAGTAACGCTGCGGCTGAGCGGCGCGCAGCACCGAGACGTCCTCGTCCTCAGAGGCGGGGGGCAGGTAACCCCACATCGGGTCATGGGCCGAGGTCTGATCGGTGACCAGGTCAGGGACCACTCTCCGGCGCAGCAGCTCAGGGAGCAGTTCGGCGGCGTTGGCCCTCAGGCCGATGCTCAAGGCCCTGCCCTCCTTGCAAGCCTGGCTGGCTTGGTGCAGCGCCTCTTCGAGGTTCCCGGCCACCTGGTCTAGGTAGCCGGTCTCCAAGCGGCGGGCCAGCCTGGTGGGGTCGACCTCCAAGCAGAGAGCCACGCCGCCGGCCAGCTTGATAGCCAGGGGTTGGGCCCCTCCCATACCGCCCAGGCCAGAAGTCAGCGCCAGCCGGCCGCGCAAGCTGCCCCCAAAGCGCCGAGCGGCGGCAGCGAAGGTCTCGTAGGTACCCTGCAAGATGCCCTGCGATCCGATATAGATCCAGGATCCCGCGGTCATCTGGCCGAACATGATCAGGCCAGCCCGCTCCAGCTGGTCGAAGACCTCCCAATTTGCCCAGTGGGGGACCAAGTTGCTGTTGGCGATCAGCACCCTGGGAGCCCAGGGGTGGGTTTGCAGCACCCCGACCGGCTTTCCGGACTGCACCAGCAAGGTCTCATCGTCCTTCAAGCGGTCTAGCGTCTCCAGGATCCGGTAGAAGCTGGGCCAGTCCCGGGCGGCCTTGCCCCTGCCCCCGTAGACGATCAGCTCATCCGGGCGTTCGGCGACCTCAGGGTCCAGATTGTTCATCAGCATGCGCTTGGCAGCCTCTTGCATCCAGCCCCTGGCCGTCTTGTTGGGCCCGCGCGGCGCCCGGACAGTCACCATCGCCCCCCCGGCTTCGAACTCTCCAGCAGTGTCGGCATGACGCAGCATGCGCGCAGGGAAGCCGCGCATGCAAGGGTTCTTTGCGCCATATCCGGAAAAGGGCCCGGGTGAGTCGGCGTTGCTCGAGGAGACCGCTGGGGTCGAGCTTCCCCGGGGGCCGCCCGTACGCTGCGCAGCGGCTCACCGGGCCCAGAGGTCCATGCGGCCCGCCGCCGGGGCGCCCAGAGCCGGTGGGCAGCAGCGCCCACACCAGTCCCAGATATTCAGATGGCGCCGGCGCCCGCTGCGGGCAGGCGCGCGCCGGCGTAGGCAGATCCGCCGCGTTTATCGGTGGCGCCACAGCGATGGCAAGTTTGGCTGGTAGGGCGGCGCGCTTCACCCACCACCGCACCGGACCGGACCGCACGGTTGTCTCCGGCTGGCAGAACGGCCGGTGGTCCCGATCCTGTACCGCCTCAGCGCCCTCGCGCTGCCGGGAAATTTGCCGCACTCCGGACCAGGGATTGGTCCGGAGTGCGGCCGCGCCGCCAGCCCCTGCCGACGCAGGTGAAAGGCTGCGGGTCAGATAGCCGGCGAGGGGCTAGCCTGCCAGCGCGCCGCCCCACCGGCAACCGGGCCCAGGGGGAGCCCGGTCCAGCTGGCCCAGCTGGACCGGGCTCTGAGGCTGCCCAGACAGGGACCAGGGCTCAGCTGCAACCCCAGGTAAACCAGCGGTAAACGGGGTCGGGTACAGCCGGTTAACCGGATAGACCTAGCCTAGCTGCAGGTCCGGGGAAGCCGGGCTAGGAGGTAACGAATGAATACCAAGCTGAAGGG
>JAJZIR010000026.1 GCA_021810505.1 bacterium | reverse complement strand
CGGTGGTGAACGGGGGAACCTTCTCGGGTTCCGGCTTAAGCCAAGCTCCCCAGAGCGCGGTGATCAGTTTCCCCGGTGGGTTACCGGTGCGCTTCCAGGTGCGGGTGCAGGGGAACCGGCAGGTCTCAGATCTGAACTCCCTGGCCATCTTGCAGGGCGGGCACTGGGTCTCCCTGGCGGCCTACCTCGAGCAGCAGGGAGAGACTCCGGCGGCTTGAGGGGGAGCTTGAGGGGGAGCTTGAGGGAGATAAGGATGGTGGCTGGAGGAGTTCTCCTCCAGCCACCTGAGCTTCCCGAGCGAGTCCTTTCCTTGGCCGAAGGGCATTAGCCGAAGGGCATTTCCCCACTTCCCGTTCTGGCTGGAGTTCCCGTTCTGGCTGGAGTTCCTCTCTGAGCTGACGGAGCGAGCCCTTTCCAGTTCCTAGTCCCTAGGGTTTCTGTCCCCTACCGCCGAGGTGGGTAGGGGTGGGCTCAGGCCACCGCTTTCCTGTAGACCGAAGTGGCCCAGGTCAGAGCCAACAGGCACAGCGGCAGCATGACCGCGAAGCCGTGCCAGACGCTGGGCGACGAAAAGTCGGAGCGGGTGAGGGCTCTGGCGGCCGAGACGGTGTAGTAAAGCGGATTGAAGTGGGCCAATACCTGCATCCAGGTGGGCCCGAGCGAGATCGGCAGCAAAACTCCCGCCAGCAGCAGGACCGGCAGGTTGAGCCCATTGATCACCGCGGCGAAGCTGCTGATCTGCCGGGTTAATAGCGCTACCGACACCGAGAAGGCGGACATGGTGGCCATCAGGAGGGAGATCAGGGCTGCGGTCACCAGCAAGCCGAACCAGTGCAGCTGGAAGCCGAAAGCAGCCCCGACCAGCACCAGGACCAGGTCGAAGACCAAGTTAGCCGCCAGCTGGGCTAGGATCTGCCCGGAGAGCAGGGCGAAACGGCTGGCCGGCGTGACCCGGAAGCGCTCGATCACCCCGGCCTGTAGCTCGAAGACGGTCGAGAAACCCACCGCGCTGCCGGAGGCGAAGGCCAGCAGCGCCAAAATCCCTGGCAGGAAGGACCGCAAAACGTCCGCCTGGCTGATCCCAGGAGCCGAGACGCCCTTGAGCAGGGGGCTGAACAGGATCAGATAGAGCAGCGGGGTGGAGAGGCCTACCAGGATCCAGATAGGTTCGCGCAGCTCTAGGAGCGTGGTCCGCAGGAAGATCAGTCCGGTTTGGCGCAGCCCGCTCACGCCGCCACCTGCTCCTCCGGCCCAGCCTCGCGCAGCGAGCGGCCGGTCTTGGCCAAGAAGACGTCGTCCAAAGTGGGTAGTGCCAAGGTGATGGTAGCGATCGGGAGGCCGCGCTGATCCAGGAAGCGCAGCAGTTCAGGCAGCGCGCTGGCACCGTCCTCGACGTAGAGCAGCAGCGCAGCTCCCTCCCGGGTCACCTGGCGCACCGAAGGCAAGTGGCCTAAGAGCTCCAAGGCCTGGGATAGCTGGCCACCGTCCCTTAGGGTCAGGCGGACGGTATCACCCAGCACCTGGCGCTTGAGCTCTTGCGGCGAACCCTCGGCGACCACCAAGCCGTGATCCACGATCATCAGCCGGTCGCAGAGCGCGTCGGCCTCGTCCAGGTAATGGGTGGTGAGCAGGACAAAGGTACCCTGCTGTCGGAGGGCCCGGATCTGCTGCCAGAGATTGGCGCGGCTCTGGGGGTCTAAGCCGGTCGACGGCTCATCCAAGAACAGCAGCCCTGGCCGGTGGACCAGACCCATGGCCAGATCCAAGCGGCGGCGCTGGCCACCAGAATAGCTCCGGACCGGCCGATCGGCGATGGCCTCCAGGCTCAGCAGGCCGACCAGCTCAGCCACTCGGCTGGCGGCTGAGGGACGCCGCATCCCATACAAACCAGCCTGCAACAACAGGTTTTCGCGCCCAGTCATCAAGTTATCGCTACCGCTCTGCTGGCCGACGTAGCCGATCTTGGATCGCACCCTGGCTGGCTCCCTGGCTACATCGAAGCCAGCTATCATCGCCTTACCTTCACCGATCGGCAGCAGCGTGGTCAACATCCGCTGGGTGGTAGTCTTTCCGGCCCCGTTAGGACCTAGCAAACCCAAGATCTCTCCCGGCCTCGCGCCGAAGCTGATCCCGCGCACCGCCTCGACGCTGCGGCCACGGGAGCGAAAAGACTTCTTGAGCCCTGACACCGCGATGATTTCATCCATGCCGAGTCCTCTTTCTTGGCGCCGTACCCTGACCGCCGGCGCGGATTCCAGTTTCTTCCGGATACTGGGCTTTCTCGCTCAGAATGATCCCCAAAGATAGCTCCTGGGACTCGTGCAGCGCCTTCCAGAAGTCAGTACCCTCCAAGGTCCCGGCTTCGATCTCGCCGATCAGCTCTCTGACGTACTGCAGCTCAGCTTCGGTGAGGCGCAGTAGGAATTCCGCCTCGATCCAGAGCAGCCTGGGCAGGCCGTGCCGCTGCACCCACTGGAGGCTGGCTTGCCCCTGCACCAACCTGGTCTCCAAGGAAAGGGCCCGCTCCTTGAGCAACCGAAGTGCCTCGTCCGGGGAGAGGACCGGCAAGAAGGTAAGGGCTACCGCTAAGGAGGGGTACTCCCTGGTCGGCGTGCTGATCAGATCAGCCATCCACTGGTGAACCTCCTCCTTGCCGGAATCGGTCAAGCAGTAGACCGTGCGCTCGGGGAGCCGACCTTGGCGCTCTACCCCTACCACGGCGACCAAGCCGCGCTTGAGCAAGCTGGCAATCACCGCGTAGAGCGAACCGTAATTGAGCCGAACACTCTCTTCCTTATGGCGCTGCCGAAGGGTCAGAACGATCTCGTAGGGGTGCATCGGACGCTCGTAGAGGCAGACCATGACCGCTAGAGCTAGCAGATTTCCACGGAATTTGTCCGGCATCTCCCCCCTCATCCCGGCCATTCAGAGATAGTCTGGAAAGCCGCAATCGATCTATCCAATTCAGAGTACTCTAAATAGAATACCCTGAAGTTAGATAATAGCTATACGTCGGCACTCTGTCAAGCCCACAGCCACTCTGGGCAGGGACAGATAAGTTCAGGCACATACCCAAAATCCAGCATTTCCTCGGCCCTTCCCCAAGTGAAGAGGGTAGGGGGTAAAAAATCCTGATACACGACAGAAGGCTTCAAAATCCAGCTCGGCGAATCTCGCTCGTTTTTACCATTGGGACTAAGGCCTTGCTGGATAGGCTGAGGGATTTTGATAGGATAGTTGCCGTATAGCAGCACAGCTCCTAAGCCCAACTTCAGCATCAAGAGACCAGCAACTGGGAGGTACAATGCGCTACTCCTTCAGCTCCCTCACCCTACCCCTCACCGCCCTGCTGTTCGCCGGCTGCGCCAGCCTAGCTCCTCAGCCAGCCGCTACCCAAGGGGTAGAGCTGCACCTGACCTTCCACAGAGCCTCCGGAGTCCAAGCCCAGTACGTCTCTTCCG